>NZ_JBAWKJ010000002.1 GCF_037095755.1 Sphingopyxis sp. CCNWLW2 | reverse complement strand
GAGGCCGCCGAACGACGACATACCGAACCCGCGGAAGAGATCGTCGAACAGGCGATTGACGTCGCGGTGAAGCGACAGAAGCGGATGATCGCCCCGATCGCGCTCGGCGCTGACCGGAACGGGGAGCCGGTTCTCCTGTCGGCTCCAGGGGATCAGATCACGAATAGCCATGATAGCATCTCCTTTCTGGCTGGAGAGTTTCAGCATGGCTCGCCGCCGCTGCGGGCGGCGAGCCGGTGCCCCGATCAGGCCGCCTCGAGGTCTTTCTTCTTCGGGGCGTCCAAGCGATCATTGGCAGGGGAACTGCCGCCGATCTCGATCTTGCGCGGCTTCATTGCCTCGGGGACGACCCGCCGCAGATCGATTTTCAGCAAACCATTATCGAAGTCGGCGGAGGCGACTTCGACATAGTCGGCAAGCTGGAAGCGCCGTTCGAAGGCGCGGGCCGCAATGCCGCGGTGCAGATACTGCCCCTCGTCCTTGTCCTCGCCGCGCTTGCCGCTGATGATGAGTTGGTTCTGCTGGGCGACCACCTCGATATCCCCGGGGCGGAAGCCGGCGACCGCAAGCGTAATGCGGTAACTGTCCTCGCCCTGCCGCGAAAGATCGAAAGGCGGATAGCCTTCGCCGCCGTCGCCGCGCAAATCGGTCTCGAGGAGATCGAACAGGCGGTCGAAGCCGACCGTGGAGCGCCGATAGGGCGCAAAATCAAAACTGCTTCTCATTTTCCAAATCCTCCAAAGTTGAGCAATTTGGGCGTGAGAAACGCCGGAGAGAGCCGGCGCTCTCATTTGACCCACCGGGCCCGGTCTCGGCACCCGGCAATAAAAAGCTAGGAAGCCGAAAATCACTTTCAAGAGATTTTTTCTGCGATCGGACTCGGCTCAGGCGGATTGACGCGCGAGCGGCGGATCGCCGCCATATGCGATTGGTACCAAAAAGCTGCCTGACTGCAAACGGCCAGATCCGGCGCCAGACTATTACGCTGTCGCGGGAGATCGATATGCGCCGGGATGTTGTCCGTTGTTACGCTCGCATTGATTATCTACCTCCGTGAGCGGGCGCGGCACGTGGCAACCGAAAGGATTGGGATCATTGGCAAAATATGGTCAGTCCAAGGCGCATTTCGCGACGACGTCGGCTTCCGCGCCGCTGCCTAAGGCGATCCGTGACAGGCTAATATTCAGGCTGCCACGGGTGTCGACACGAAATGGCGCGGTGATGCGCGTCATATCAGCGCCGGTCGCCGCGAAGCATTTCAGCGGCACCCCCAACACGCGCCACTGGCCGGGCACGAGTGCCGCAAATTCGGGGAAAACAAGCGGACGACCGCAATCCGAGCCGTCGCAGCGAACCGACATGAAAACCGGCGCCGAGGGCGGCGCATCGAGGCGCACGGTTGCAAGTAGCATGACGTCGCCGTTGGTCTCTCGCGACAGGTCGACGGCGTTTTGCGCCATGATCTCGACCGCGGCTCCGTCAGGGCCAGCAGCGATGACAAACTGCCGCGCGCCTTCCTGAACGGTGTGATCGGCCGCGTTGATCGTCGCGCGTCCCGACAGACCGGTGGCGGGAACCGTCGTCACGCGCAACGGATCGCCGCCATCGGCTTGCGACACGTTTAGCGACCACGATGCCGTTGCCAGGCCTTTGTCGAAGTAGACACCCGCGCCGCTACCGTCGCCGGCGACCTGGCTGTCTTGCGAAAGGGCTTTCCATGGCTGCGGGCCATCGGCGTAGGTCAGACCGTAGCCAAAGGGAAACAGCGTTGGCCCTCCATGTTTTGCCGTCGCCGGCCAAGCCGTCGGCAGGCGTCCCTGGAAGTCGAAGGTCGTCGCGCCATCCTTGCCAGCGAACAGCAGGTCGGCGACGCCGGCGCCTTCGGATCCCGGGAGCCAGGCGGTAACAAAGGCATCGGCCTCGTTCAGCGCCTCGTTGATAAATAGCGGCCGCCCGGTGATCATGACCGCGACCACCGGAATCCCCGCCGCCTTCAGCTTGCGCATCGTCGCGAACGGGCGGCGCAAATCGGGGCGCAGCTGGAGCGACGGGATATCGCCCTGGAATTCGGCATAGGGCGTTTCGCCCAAAATGACGATCGCCGCATCGGGGCGTCGTTTGAATTTGCCGTCGGGCGCGAGTTCGGCGCTGCCCCCGGTTGCCGCGACATATTGCTCGATGCCGTGCCATATCGAGGTTGCCCCCGGAAAATCACTGTTGTCCAGCCCCGTGCCCTGCCAGCTCAAGGTCCAGCCGCCTGACTGGCGGGCGATGTCGTCGGCGCCGTCGCCCGCGACGAGGATATGCGCCTGCGGCTTGAGAGGTAGCACGCCGGTGTTTTTGAGAAGGACGAGCGACTTGCGAACCGCTTCGCGTGCCACAGCCCGATGCTCTGGTGCGCCGAGCAGGTCGTAGCGGCCCGAATAGGCGCGCGCGGATGGCTTGCCCGCCTCGAACAGGCCCAGGCGCTGCTTGACGCGCAAGATGCGCGCCACGGCGTCGTCGAGCCGTTCCATCGGAATCGTGCCATCCTTCACTTGGGCCAGCGTGCTTGCGTAAAGGGCGCGCCAGCTGTCGGGAGCCATGAACATGTCGATCCCGGCGTTGGCGGCAACGGGACAGCTGGCGTTGCTGCAGCCCGCAACCTGCCCGTGCGCGTTCCAGTCGGTGACGACAAAGCCGCCGAAGTTCATCCGTTCTTTCAATATGTCGGTGACCAGCCCCTTGTTTCCGGCAATCTTCACGCCTTGCCAGCTCGAGAAGCTGGTCATGACGGTGGCCACGCCATTTTCCATTGCGGGAATATAGGGCGCTCCGTGAACGAGGCGTAATTCGAGCTCCGAAACGGTCGCGTCGCCCTGATCCTTGCCGTCCACGGTGGCGCCGTCGGCAAGGAAATGCTTGGTGCTTGCGGCAACATGCGGTCCCGTAAGAATGGGCGTGGTCGATGGCGGTCCTTGCAACCCGCGGATCATGCTTCCGACGTAGGAGGCGACGAGTGCGGGGTCCGATGAATATCCTTCATAGGCGCGTCCCCAGCGATAATCCTGCGGGACGGTGACCGTCGGCGCAAAGGTCCATTCCTGACCCGTCACGCGAATTTCTATCGCAGTTATGCGGCCGATGCGCTCGATCAACCCGGGATCGCGCGCGGCGCCCAGCCCGACATTGTGAGGAAACAGAGTGGCGCCGACGATATTGCTATGCCCATGCACGGCATCGGTGCCCCACATGACCGGAATCGCCGGCGCGCCGGGCGCGTGATCCATCGATGCCGCGTAAAAGGCGTCGGCCAAGGCGAGCCAGTCGCGCGCGGGAGCAAGGTCATTGCCGCCTGGCCCCGAGTTTCCCCCATTGAGCACCGAACCCAGATGAAATTTACGCACATCTTCGGGCGTCACGCTGCCGATATCGGCCTGGATAATTTGCCCGACCTTCTGTTCCACCGACATTCTGGCCAGCAGCGCCTGGACATGGGCTTCGCCGTCGGCCGTAACGATCCGCGGATAGGCGACTTCTGGCCATCGCCCGGTATCGACCGCGCCCGACGGTTTTACGGAAGTGGCGTCGTTCTGCGACGCCAGCGCTTGCGGGGTCGAGGCAGCGGCTAGCGAAAGCGCGGCAGTATATAGCATTGTTCTAAATGGCATAAAATCCTCTCCCGTGCGTCGCGGCTCTTGCCATTTTGCGGTCCAATGTATCTGTCAACCTTGACAGGAATAGATTGGATAATCGTCCATATGGCGGCAATTTCCAAACATCATTTGACAACGTTGACAAGACTATGCAACAAAAATGGGGCGCAGGGTTATGCGGCCCGCGAGTCTGCTTGTCGGGTCTCGCTGAGTCGCTTCCGCCCCGTGTGAAAAGACGTTCACTGTCCGCACGCCAAGATGCGGTTTGGGAGGGATGGAAATGATCAGCGGGACTTTAAGCCACCGGGGGATGCTGTTTGCTGCGACTTCGGTCTTGGCACTGGGATTCGCCGCTTCGCCTGCATTTGCGCAGTCCGAACAGGTCGCCGGCGAAGGTACGGAAAGCGAAATCGTCGTCACCGGTTTTCGCGCATCGCTTGAGAATGCTTTGAACGCAAAGCGCGATTCCAACCTGATCATCGAATCGGTGACGGCAGAGGATATCGGGAAATTCCCCGACCAGAATGTTGCCGAGTCCCTGCAACGCCTTCCCGGCATCCAGATCGATCGCGAGAATGGACAGGGTTCAAAGGTCCGGATCCGCGGCCTTGAGCAGAATGTGACATTGCTGAACGGCGAGCTCTTTGTCAGCGGACTCGAAGTCTACAAGGTTGGCGAGGGAAATTATAACCGCAACGACAGTCTCGAAGGCGTGCCGTCAGAGCTGATCGGCGGCATCGAGGTTTTCAAGTCGCCCAATGCCTCTCTGCTCGAAGGCGGTCTCGGCGGCATCGTTAATTTGAAAACCCGCAATCCGCTCGATTTACAGGACGGCCTGACGGTCGCCGGCAACTTCAAGATGAGCAAGGGCAGCGAGATCGGCGGATGGAAGCCTGCGGGTGCGGCGGTTCTGGGCTACAATTTCGACGATCGTCTCGGGATCATCGCGTCGTTCAGCTATGAGCAGACCAACACGCACGTCAACGCTTTGGGCGGTGACAATCGCGGCAACTGGGCCTTTGCCGGGGGGCGCCGCGACACCGCGACCGTCCCGACCAACTATTATGCACCCGAATATCGCTATATCACCGACCGCGACCAGTATCGCCGGCGTTGGGGCGCGTCGCTCGGGGTGAACTTCAGGCCCACCGACGAGCTTGAGGTCAGCGCGCAATATTTCCATTCGGACCTGAAGATCGACACGCGCGAGGCTTCGGTCAAATTTCCGTTTGGGCAGGGCGAATCGCAGGGCTTGGTGGGAAGCTACAACATCAACGAGAACGGCGTCCTGACCGACGGAACCGTGCGCGCGCAATCGGCTGAGGCCATTTCGTTCGTCGACGTTTCGAAGATCAAATCGGACAATCTCCAGTTCGGGATCGACTGGGACAATGACACCAACTTCCGTGCATCGATCATGGCCGACTATTCATCGTCGAAGATGGGCCGCGAAGTCGCGAACAATGACGTGCGCTACACCGAATATGGCGTCCGCGGTCCGGGAACGTCGGGGCCGCAGCCGGGGTTCATACCCAATCCGGCGGCGCCGCCGACCTTCGATTTCACCTATAAGAACGGTGATTTTCCGAGCTTTGGCATCGCACCGGGCAGCCCGCAGGACCTGTTCAGCAATCCGGCCTATGGCTTCTTCAAATCGCATTGGGCCTTTGGCGACCGGTCCGACATCAAGGGGCATTCGATCCGCGCCGACTTTGGCTATGACGTCGACGACAGCGACACGAACACGATCACGTTGAGTGCAGGCTTTCGTTATGGTCAGCGCACCGTCGATTTCACATCGGGCCGCTATCTCGCCGACTATCGCGGCAAGGGTGAACTCGATGCGACGGCGATCCCTGCCGCGGAGCGCGTCCCGGGCTACTCCTATAATTGGACGCCCTATGGTTATTTCCAAGATGGGGCGATCGGCTACAAAATCTGCGACCTGCCCGAGGCGAACAAGCCGGCGGCCTTTGCCGGATGTACCCGTTTCGGCAATTCGCCGGCATTGATCACGCCCTACCAGACTCTGACCAGTAACCCCGAGCGCGTCGAGGCGATCAAGAACTTCGCGGGCGGCGGCCATGTTGCGGGCGACACGGTCTTGGTCGCTGACCGGTCGCAGATGACCAATGCCCTGCAGTGGATTCAATCGCTCTACCCGGACACGCCGTTCACTTTTTTTGCCGATCCCTTGCAGACTTATCGGGTCAAGGAGGAGACTAAGTCGGGATATGTGATGGCCGACCTGGGTGGGCTCGACGATCCCTATCATGTCAACGTCGGGCTTCGCATCGTCAACACCAGCCTGACGATCGATCAGAACCAGCCGGCCAGTGCGGATCCCAGCTATTGGGGAACCGACAGCTGGAACGGCGTGCTGCGCGACTTCACCACGGTCCGAACCGTTCGCCGCTACACGGACTTCCTACCCAGCGTGAATGCGGTCTTCAACCTGAGCGAAGGCGATAAAGTCCGGTTTTCGGCAGCGCGTGTCGTGGCCCGCCAGCCGCTTGTTTCACTGGGGCAGGGCTTTGCGACCCAATTTACACGCGACCCGGCCGACGATCTGTTCAAATTCACCAACGGAAGCCGCGGCAACGCCGAGCTCGATCCGTTCCGCGCCTATCAATTCGACCTCGGCTTCGAGCATTATTTCGGCAACCAAGGACTTTTGTCCGCCGGCCTATTCTGGAAGGAAGTCGACAGCTTCATCGTCAACGAAACCGTTGCCGTTTTTGTGAATGACCAAGGCGGCGGCAGGTTGGGGCCCGTGTCGCAGCCCGCGAACGGATCGGGCGGCCGGGTGAAAGGGTTTGAACTTGCGGCGCAATATGCCCTCGATTTCGGTCTGGGCTTTACCGCCAACTACACCTTTTCGGACACCAGCACCGACTTCAGCACCGATTTCAGCAACAAGCTGCCTTTGCCGGGCGTGTCGAAGCATTCAGCGAACGGCCAGATATATTTCGAGAAATATGGCTTTGCCGCGCGGGCTTCGTACAGCTGGCGCTCGAAGCAATATCTCGGGAATTTCGGGTTCGCCGACGGGGCTACGACGCGCAATCTGGGGATCTACCAAAAATCCTATGGCCAGCTCGATGGCCAGATCAGTTACAAAATCACCGACAATTTCGAAGTTTTTGCGGAGGCGATCAACATCACCAAGGCAAATGCCAGCACCTACCTGCAATTCCCAGAACTGCCCTTCCGCTATGAATCGGGCTCGCGGCGGATTTACGGCGGGGTAAAATTCAACTTCTGATTTCGGCGCCCGCTGAAACATGGCGGCGGCTCTTCTCGTGAAGGGCCGCTGTCCTTTTTCTCCGATATGCAAGTTGCGCCGAGGTCCGTCGAACGCGACCTCAATCAAGCGGTGTAGGCTATGATAGAGCCGGCGGCGGCGCGGCGGTCAGCCGATCGACGAATTGATGCGCATGGATGACCATTCCGCCGGGATCATCGCCCGCCAGTTCGCGCAGCAGCATGTCAGTCGCGGTCTTGGCCATTTCCATGACCGGTTGGCGGATCGTCGTGAGACGCGGCCACACGACGCGGGCGATTTCGGAATCGTCGAACCCGACGACGGTCAGATCGGCGGGAACATCGAATCCCAATTCGCGTGCCGCCGACATGGCGCCAACCGCCATATCGTCATTCTGTGCCAATATGGCGGTCGGCCGCAGCTTGCGTGACAGGAGGCGCTTGGTCGCTTCATATCCCGATTCAAAACTGAAATCGCCGGTTTCGACCAGATCGGGAAGCGGCGGCAGGCCGTTGGCGTCGAAAGCCTGATGATAGCCGATCAGGCGCTGGGCACTGGCGGCGTGGACCGGATCGCCTAGGATGATCGCGATCGTCCGGTGCCCAAGCCCGATGACATGCTCGGCGATCTCGCGCGCGGCTGCAACATCGTCCATTGCCGTCGACAGGCCGACATCAAGCTTGGACTGGGGCGCGATCCGGGCGAAGGGAATGCGCGCATCCAAAAGTCCATCGAGAATGTCGGGATGGTCCGACGCCGGCGGTGCGAGGATGACGCCGTCCAATGCTGCGGAGCGCACGAGGCTGACCACTTCGAGCGGACGGTCCATTACCGATTCCACGGGCAGCACGATCAGACGATAGCGTCCGCCATGCAATCTCTCGAGCGCGCCCCGCTGCAATTCGACCACATAGCTTGGACTCGGCTTTTCATAGATCAAACCGATGAGGTATGATTGTCTCCGGACTAGGCCCTGCGCGAGAACATTAGGGTGGTAGTTAAGCTCTTTGGCGGCGCGGAGCACCTTTCTACGCAACGCGGGCGAAATATGCGGTTCATTATTGAAGACGCGCGATACGCTTTTAGGTGACACTTGAGCCAGCTTGGCGACGTCAATGCTTGTCGAGCGTTTTTCTCCGTGAGCCATGCCTTCGGGTCGTGGCGAAATTGTCCTTCGTTGTCAATTGTACGCTACTGCCTCGCGGAGGCCCGACTTGATGGGCTGGTCGGTGTGGATGCATGCATCCGGAAATGTCCGCTTTCACGATCTCAGATCTACAAGCTGTCTGACCGCAATCGGCCAGATTAAACCCTACGCCTGGTCGATTTCGGCGCGCGCGCGGAGAAACTCGACATAGAAGTGCACCGCGCCGAGCGGCTCCACTCGATGGGCTATCGTGGGCTCCACCACTCCAGGCTCGCCGCCGGGCGCCAGAATATGCTCGGCAAAATCCCGGCGGGGATCGGTCACGACATAGCGCAAGCTGCCTTCTTCGACCCGGATCAGGCCCCACACGCCTTCTTTCGCGGAATGATCGGCCAGCAACCCGCGCGGAACGCTCGCCTCGGTAAAGGTGGGCGTCCGCTTATAAACGGTCAGGCCTACGGGCAGTGGGGTGATCATGATACCGGGTTCCTGTCGCGATAAAATTGTATGCCGAGCTGGAGGCTTTCAGCAATCCGGTCAGCCTTCGTCTGCATCGCCGCCGCCGTGTCGGCGTCCAGCAACTCTTCCGTCGTCTGGCGCCAAAGCGTGAGCCAACGCTCGAAATTGCTGGCGGTCATGTCGTCGGCATGGCGCACATGTGCGACCATCGGCTGCCCCTTGTAGCGTCCGCTGGTGAGCATGATCGAGGACCAGAAGGCCTGCAGTTTCTCGAGATGATGTGGCCAGTCATGGATGGCCTTGTTGAAGATCGGACCGAGAATCTCATCGCCTCGAACCCGGGCGTAGAAAGCCGGAATCAGGCGCGCGAGATCCTGCTCGGAGAGGATGGCCTCGGTCATTTTGGCTGTTTTCTCACTTTGTTTGTCGGGTTGGCCATCGGCAAGACAGGCGAGGGGATTGGCGCCGGTCGCCTGTTACAGTTCTTCACGCCACCGCCGCTTTCTCATAGGCTTGTGCCTCTGCAGAAATGAGGATGTCGGCCAGCATCCAATAGGCCTCCGCCCAGGCTGCGAGAACCTCGTCGGTCGCAATTTCCGCGCCCAGGACATCGCGGATTGCTGGGAGCAAGGCGTCGGCAACATAGGGGTAATGCTCGGGCCGAACGCCGGTCTCGACGTGGCGCTGAACCATGCGGGTTACGGCCGGCCCGAGGTTGGCCAGCTTATCGATGTTGCGCGCGTAGGCCAATATTGCGCCCGCGAGGCGACGCGGTTGCTCGCCGCTGTTTTGGGCGGCGCGGTCGAACATGGCCTCGACCTCGGCATTTTCGAAGAGCCGTGCGTACATGGCCGTCGTAATAGCGAGACCGTGTTTCTCGAGGGCGGGAGCCGTCGCCTTAACGATCTCCATGGCGTGGGCTGAGGCGGTGCGCATGCTTGGTTCCTTTGGATTGTAGATTATTGCCCAGACTGCGCTCGCGCCAATCGCCTAAGTTCGGTCACTCTGCCCGCGCGAGCGGATCGGGCGAGGTCGCGAGAAGCCGGCTGAGGTCGTCGCGTTGCAGGGGTTTCTCGAGAAGCTCGACGCCGAGCAGCTTTGCGCGCGTTCGAAGGTTCCGGTCGGGATGTGTCACGAGAAGAATGACCGGAGCGGAGTTGCCCGCAGCGCGCAGGGCGGCAACAAGGGCCAGACCACCGCCCACCCGGTCCTGATCGACGACGAGACTTGCCCCGGGATGAGCGATGTCATCGGCTTCGCGTACGTCGAACCCCTCGACCGACAGGGCGAAACGGAGCGAGGACAGGAGCGCCGGGTCGCTTGCGACGATGACGACGGGGCGATCCATGCGCATTCTCCTGTTCTCGTTATCGTCAGGCAGCCCGCTTCCAGTTCGGCTCGAGCGTGACGTGCGGCGGACATTCGGCGACGGGACCCACGGGCAAGCCCGCAAGTTCGTTGGCGAAGCCATGATTGACGTCGCGATGATGCGCTTCGTCGGCGCGGACGACGAGAACAACGTCGCGGAGCGTTGCATCCGCGGGCAGACCCCAGTAGCTTTTGGCGATCTCGGGTGCCGGGACGTTAGCGCTGCGGCCCTCGTCGATCTCGGCGAGATAGTGGGTATAGCTGATCACCGCCTCTTCCTCGAAATAGCCGACGACGCGGTGCGCAGTCTTGGAGCTCACCAGGTAGAGCGCGAAGAAGCAGATATAGAAGATCCATTGAACGCCGATAATTACCGCGCGCTCAAACCAGGTCGGCTTCGAGATTTCGATGAACGTCATGAGATGCATGCGTTCATTTTCGGCTTCGTCCATCAGCGTCTTGATCCAGCCTTTATCGTCGCACATCCGGCGCAGGCAGGCGAGGTGATTGATCGTCGCACCGACCATGCCGGGCACTGCAGCGACGGTTTCGAGCACGACGGCACGGTGACCATAACGTTCGGCAAAGAAGGTGTCGGCGCTCCAACGAAGCGCCTTGGTAAAGCCGAAGGCGACACGGTCGGACAGGCCAGCGGGCTTGTGGTGAACGCTAAGATCGATGAAAGGTGCGGTCATGGCGGGGTCTCCGTTTGGACGGCCTCTTCAGTTTGCCGTCGATGGAGACTGGTTAGAATGAACTTGGGAGCGCGGAAATTTGGATGATGTCCCTACCGCACCTCCCCTAGGGGATTTACCGGAGGTGCCGCGCGCTTCCTTCGCGAGCCGCTTCCTGCCGCGCCTCTCGGCGCCGGCTGCCTTCGGCATTGCGCTGCTCTTCATCGCCGCCGGCATTGGCGTTCGCCTGATGTTCGCCGAGGCGCTCGGCGCAAGGGCCACATTCATCTTCTTCGTACCGGGCGTGGTAGTCGCGGGGGCTTTGTCGGGTGTTCGCGCCGGCACGCTCGCCGCCTTCACTGGCGCGGCGGCGGGGCTGTGGTGCGATGCGCAGGCCGGGCCGATTGAAAACGGCAGTCTCATTGCCGCCGGTGCCTTCGTGGTCATAGCGCTCGCGATCGCGACCGGAGGCGAATGGTTCCAGCACGCCCGCATCGAGACCGAAGCCGCCGCCTCGCGCCTCGCGCGGCGCGAGGCGCACCTGCGCTCGATCCTCGAAACGGTTCCCGATGCCATGGTCGTGATCGACGAGAAGGGACTGATCCGCGATTTCAGTTCCGCCGCCGAGCGCATGTTCGGCTGGGCCGCCCGCGACGTGATCGGCCGCAATGTGAGCATGCTCATGCCCGAACCCTATCGCAGCGGGCACGATGATTATCTCGCCCGCTATTACCGGACCGGGGAAAAGCGCATTATCGGCAACGGGCGGGTGGTCGTCGGCCAGCGCCGCGATGGCTCGACCTTCCCGATGGAACTCGCCGTCGGAGAGATGCATGCTGCCGGCGAGCGCCATTTCACCGGATTCATTCGCGACCTGACCGAACGCCAGGAGGCCGAGGCGCGGCTGCAGGAACTGCAAAATGAACTTGTGCACGTGTCGCGGTTCACCAGCCTCGGCGAAATGGCCTCCGCGCTCGCGCACGAGATCAATCAGCCCCTCTCCGCGATCACCAATTACCTGAAAGGCAGCCGGATGCTGCTTGAGCGCGACGTCGTCCCGCACGAGCGCGTTGCCGAAGCGGTCGAGCGCGCGTCGGTCGAGGCCCTCCGCGCCGGTGACATCATTCGGCGTCTGCGCGACTTCGTTGCGCGTGGGGAGACCGAGCGCAGCGTCGAAAGCCTGCCGAAGCTCGTCGAAGAGGCAAGCGCCCTCGCGCTTGTTGGCGCAAAGGAGCACGGCATTCGCGTCCATTTTGCATTCGATCCCGCCGTCGATCTCGTGCTTGTCGACCGGGTTCAGGTCCAGCAGGTGGTGCTTAATCTCGTGCGCAATGGCGTGGATTCGCTGGCTGCGTTCGACGGTCCGTCCAGAGAACTTGAAGTCCGCATTGAACCGGACGGGGACGTGGCGAAGGTCAGCGTGACCGACAATGGGCCGGGCATCGATCCCGAAATCGCGGATCGGCTGTTTCAGCCCTTCATCACGACCAAGCGCACCGGTATGGGCGTGGGTCTGTCGATTTCGCGTACGATCATCGAGGCGCACGGCGGCAGGATTTGGGCCGAAGGGGCAGAGCCAGTCGGCGCGCGTTTCAGCTTTACGCTGCAGACTGTGAACAGGAAGGAGCTGGAAGGTGGCGAGTGATCCCATCGTCTACATCATCGATGACGACGACAGCGCACGCGGATCGCTGGAGTTCCTGCTCGATTGTGCGGGTCTTCGCGTTCGCGGTTTCGCGTCGGCCGACGCCTTCCTCGCGGCTTCGCCTCCCCTCGATGGCGCATGCCTCGTCACCGACGTCCGCATGCCGGGGACCAACGGCATCGAACTGCTGGCGACGCTTCGGGGGCGTGGCGGGGAGATTCCGGTAATTGTGATGACCGGACACGCTGACGTGCCGCTTGCGATCCAAGCGATGAAAGCGGGCGCCGCCGACTTCATCGAAAAGCCGTTCGACGACGAACTGATTATGTCGGCGATCCGTAAAGCGATCAGCGATCTGTCGGGCACCGCTGACGGGCGGGCGCAGAAGCAGCAATTAACGGAACGGATCGCGTCATTGTCTGCTCGCGAGCGGGAAGTGATGGAGGCGCTCGTGGAGGGCAAGGCCAACAAGGCGATCGCTTACGACTTGGGAATCAGTGCGCGAACCGTCGAAGTCTATCGCGCAAATGCGATGATGAAAATGCACGCCAAGACCCTGTCGGACCTGGTTCGCATGGCAACGATTGCGCAGCTTGGATGACGAGGCGTCAGAAGTCGGGGCCAAGCTCAGAAATGGGCGGCGGCCGCTTTCGAGCTATTACTGACGCAAAGCGACAGCTTTCGGCCACGATTAGCAATTGAGCGCAGCATCTGATGGGCGCACTATGGCCTCGGCAGGTTCGGCCAGGGGTCGCGCTGATGGTGGGCCGCGCGGCGCACTCGGCTCGCTAGGCACTGGCGCGCATCGCACGCCGTCCGGCTGCGGGCCTGCCAAGAGTGCGTTTGTTCGGGCTCTCCGAGCCGGCGACATTGATATTGGGGAGGCCGAATGCGGTAAGCCCCACCGCATCTCTGCGGAGGGGCTTACCTAATATCCGTCCGAAGACAGGACTTAAATCTGACCATCCTTTCGTCTGGACAGGTTAGTGAAACGCCTATGCCCCCGCCTTTGTTCCTGCGGTCTTTGCCGGGGGTGAACCTTTTTTGTTTCTTGCGTCCACCTGCGATGTGGACGGGTGCACCGGGTTGAATGCGGGGCCGATTTTACATAATATCAATCTCGCTGCCGCAAGGTTCGCGGGTCCAATCGCGGCGGGGCAGCCCCGGTCGCAACTGACAAGGAGCATGGCCCGCTTCTATCTCTTGATCAAATCGCCCGGCGCCGCGCCCGAGCGCGTCGAGCTCGACGCCGACGATCGCGACCACGCGCGCTATCTCGCCGACGGACGCAGCGGCGACGCGGACATCGAACTGTGGGATGGCGGCAACTTGCTCGCCGAAATGTCGGCGAAGGCGCCCCACCTGTGGATGGTGCCGCCATGCGGTGTCGCCTCAGTCGTTGGTCGGCGCTTCGAAAAAGCCGGGACGACCGGTGACGGGATCGCTGCGGGGCGCGGGTAGGTTTCGCATGCGCGTGCGAGCCTCAGGGCCGGGTGCCTCGGTGCAAATGTGCCACTCCATCCTCCGCGGATAGGCGCCGACGACCTCAAAATCCTCGCTCGCCGCGATGCGGCAATGGCCGGTGCCGACCGGCAGGACGAGCGCGTCGCCAGCCTGGACTTCGACCATGCGGCCTCCGGGTCCGCCGAGCATCAGCGTCGCGAAGCCCGCGAAAACGCCCAGCGCCTCGTGCGCTGTCGAATGATAATGATGATAATCGAAGATCGTGTCGCGCCACTGCGGGGGCCAGCCATGGTCGGCGAAGAGCTGCTCGAAGCGTTCGGCGGCCGTCTTGCCTTCAGCTTTGACCGCGCCGCGATATAGGAGGACGGGCAGGCGCGCGTTGTTCGGGCACCAGCCTTTTTCGTAGAGAATGAAGGTCTCGGGTTCGATCATGATGGCGCCTTTGGCTTCCGTTTCGCGGGTTCGCCAAGCTCGATCCAGACCGGCGTATGGTCGCTCGTCTTTTCCCAGCCTCGCGGGCGCAGGTCGACTTGGGCGGCCTTCAACCGTTTCTTGGCAGCCTTGTTCAGAAGCAAATGATCGATGCGGATGCCGGCGTTGCGCTCGAACGAATTCCGCCAATAATGCCAGAAGGTGTAGATCGTCTCCTTTGGGTGAAGGTGACGGATTGCATCGGTCCAGCCTTGGTCGAGCAGATGTTGATAGGCGGCCTTGGCCTCGGGCGCGAAGAGCGCGTCATTCTTCCAGCGCTCGGGCTTATAAACATCCTCGTCGGTCGGAATGACGTTGAAGTCGCCGAGCACGACGACCGGCGCTTTGAGATCGACGAGCGTTGCGAGATGGGCGTGAAGGCGCGCCATCCACGCCATCTTGTAAGCGAACTTGGGTCCGGGACGGGGATTGCCGTTGGGAAGATATAGGCCGGCGATCAGCACGCCGTCGACCGCCGCTTCGATATAGCGGCTCTGTTCGTCACTCGGATCGCCGGGCAGGCCGCGACGCGTCTCGTGGATCTCGCCGACACGGCTTAGCAGCGCGACGCCGTTCCAGCGGCTCTGGCCGTGCCAGATCGACTGATAGCCGGCGGCCTCAATCGCGGTCTCGGGAAACGCCTCTTGCGGCGCTTTTAATTCCTGTAAGACGACGATGTCGGGCTTGGCCAGCGCCAGCCATTTGAGCAACACGGGTAAGCGGCCGCCGATCCCGTTCACATTATAGGTCGCGATCTTCATCGTGCTGCCGCGATCGATCTGGCGAAGCGGTAGCTGGTTTCCGCGAAGCCCAGTTTGCGGAAGAAGCCATGCGCGCTGCGGATGTCGATGTCGCTCATCGCTTCGACGCTTTCGCATCCGGCCTTGGCCATGAGCGCGGCCGCAGCCTCGATCAGCGCGCGGCCGACACCCTCGCGGCGGTGCTTCTCGTCGACGATGATCGTCGCGATGCGGCCGGAAAGGGGGCGATGGAGGGCGGGGGTCAAGGTCCAGGCGAGGCATGCAATCGGCTTGTCCCGCTCCGCGACCAACAGGCCGTTGCCCGGCTTGCCGAACTGCATGATGCGCTCCGCGATCGCGGCGGCCTGCTTCGCCGCCCGGCTCGGGCTAGTGAGGAGTTTGGTGATCGCGGCGGTGTCCGACGGGGTGGCCTTGCGAATGCGAAGCAGCGGGGTTCGCTGCTCTTCTTCGGAGCGGCCCCTTTGCTCGGGGCGCGAGCTGGCTTGTCGGGAGGCTTCTTGTCTGGCCCAGACCCGGCTTTGGCTGAGGCAGGACGCGGCGTCGGTTCCGGCGCCTTCTGGCTCGCGGCGCGTTTGGCTTCGCGCGGCGCATTGGGCGCGACCGCCGCCGATTTTTTCCAGGTCGCGAGTTCGCCGCCGCGCAGATAGTCCTCGATCTCACTTGCGCTCGCGGTAAGCCCGTTGTCACCGACGCCGAGCAGGGGCTTGCCCTTGCCGTCGGTCAGCCCGAACTTGCCATAGTCGCCGGTTCCGGGCGTGCGCTTGCGTGACGCGACAAGACGGAAGCCGCGGTGACTTGCGGCTTCGCGAAGCGCGGTGACGGTCGGGTCGGCCATGCCGAATAGACGCGATTTCCAGCCTTTCGTTCCGCGATCGCTCCCGGTGCAACTCGCGCGGTCAGCGGACGTTGGTCGTGAAGGACATAAGGAGGTTGCCATGGCAGACGACAAGAAAAGCGTGGGCTCGCCCGATCGCGATCGGATCAGCCTCAGCGAAGATTATGAAGTGCGCGACTGGTCGGCCAGCCTTGGCGTCAGCGAGGCCGAACTGCGCGAAGCAGTCGATGCCGTCGGCAACAGTGCCGACAAGGTCCGCGACTATCTGAAGGCCAAGTGATGGCCCAGGAGCTCGATCGGGCGCTCACGTCGCCTGTCGAACGCGTGTCGCGCGCGCTCGCGGGCCATGCTCTCAGCAAGAATGCCGAAGGCGACATGGCCTCGGCGGGCGACGCGGTCGACGCGCTCTGGCCGGAATATAGCGCCGCCGCGCTCGCCGTGCTGCGGACGTTGCGCGAGCCGAGCGCGGCCATGCTCGCGGTCGGCGATGCCGATATCTGGGACCGGATGATCCACGCCGCGATCGAGGACGAGACGATCTCGGATGCATGAACGGCGGCAGCTGCCGCAGAAGGAGGTATCATGACCGACGATCGCAAAGTCCGCGACGTGCCGACCGAGAAAACCCGCAATCCCAACATACCGACCGAAAACCAGCCGAAGGGCTCGGCGCGGCGCCCGAGCGATACGTTCGATCGCGATCCGAAGCGCGATCCCGACAGCGGCGGCAGCATCCCGGCAAACTATAATCCCGAAAGCGGTACGCGCGTGGGCGAGGAACAGGACACGCGCGCCGGCCGCGAAGGCGCCGGCGGACGCTGACCGCCCGGTTTTGCGCTGCTTCCCGGCGCGGCGGCGGATCGATCAATGGGTGGCGCGCGCTGATCGGGGCCGCAACTTTCACCTGTCTCCACCGTTGCCTTCCTGTCGGCGGGGAGAGCAACATGAGGAGACTGAGATGAAACCGATCGACACCGACGCGACCCATATTCTCGCGGCCGATCATCGCACCGTCGAGAAATTGTTTGCCGAGTTCGACAAGGCGAACGGCAGCAGCGCCAAGGGCAAGCTTGCCGACCAGATCTGCACCGAACTCAAAATCCATGCGCAGATCGAGGAAGAGGTCTTCTACCCGGCGCTCAAGGGCAAGATCGACGACGACCTGCTCAAGGAAGCCTATGTCGAGCATGACGGCGCGAAGATTCTGATCAACGAGATCGTCGCATCGAGCCCCGATGACGAATTTTTCGATTCCAAGGTCACCGTGCTGAAGGAAGAGATCGAGCATCATGTGAAGGAAGAAGAGAAGCAGCACGACAACATGTTCCAGCAAGCGCGTGCCGCCGACGTCGATCTTGATGCGCTCGGCGAGAAGATGCTCGCCCGCAAGGAAGAGCTGAAGGCGCAGGCCGAAACCGCTGGGCTGCCGCCCGCCGAAACAACCACGATGTAACGCTGACATGTCGGCGCAGCGCGGCATCGCGATGCATGTGCGCCGCCTGGCGGAGGCACTCCGCGGGAGCGCGCTTCGCTGGGCGACCGCCGAAAGCTGTACGGGCGGCCAACTGGCCGCCCTTATGGCGCGAGACGTCGACCTGGGTTCGCATCTCGAGCGCGGCTTCGTCGTCTATTCGATCGATGCCAAATGCGAGCAACTGGGCGTTGACCGCTCGGACGCAGAGCGCTGCGATGCGGTCAACCGCGAGGTCGCCGAGGCCATGGCCGCTGGCGCGCTCGCGAACAGTCACGCCGATTTCGCCATTTCGCTGACCGGCTTTTGCGGCCCGCAGGAGGAAGAGGAAGAAGTTGGGCTGGTCTATCTCGCCTGCCACGCGCGTGATGGTCGGCGCTGCGGACAAGAATGTCATTTCGGCGACATCGGACGTGAAGCCGTGCTCGATCACGCCATAGTAGCGGCGCTTTCGATGATGATCGAGGCGGTCGAGGCTGAACGCGCCGCGCCTGCTTTGGCTTCGGCATGATGGCTTGGGGTCGCGTCTCGATGCGGCCTGGCCATCCTCAGCGCAGGCTGCGAAAGGTTATCGACCAGCGTGGGACGTCCATCGCGGCGATGCTATATTCCCAATCG
The DNA here is from genome assembly GCF_037095755.1 of Sphingopyxis sp. CCNWLW2. Lineage (NCBI taxonomy): Bacteria > Pseudomonadati > Pseudomonadota > Alphaproteobacteria > Sphingomonadales > Sphingopyxidaceae > Sphingopyxis > Sphingopyxis sp. CCNWLW2. The sequence goes on along the minus strand of NZ_JBAWKJ010000002.1, from coordinate 1,307,934 downwards.
TCGCGGACCTCGCCCTGCATATGATAGATCGAGCGAGGAAGGAGTTCGGCGGTGGCACGCTCGAACTTGCTCTCGCATCGCCGGCGGAAGCGCATCGTCGCAGGTGCGCCGAGCGAGACGCCGACGACATGTTCGAACACCGGCCGGTCCTTGTGCCAGCCGATCCCTGCGCCGATCCCATAGTGAATGACGAGAGCCTGCTCGAGCGCGGCCGGATCGATCCCTGCAAATCGGGCGGCGCGGTCGCGAATGGTGTCGAGCCATTCGGGTATAGCTTCGCCGGGGGCGAAGCGGCCGGTCTGGAAATCATAAGTCCAGCCGAACGATCGCGTCAGTCTTTTTCCTTCCCACTGCTGGAACTGGAAGGGCGTCAGCTCTGCCGCCTCGATGCGTGCGATCAGCTGGGTCTCTTCGGCGGGGGTGATGACATCGTCGCGATAGGCGAGGCCGGGAAGCAGGGCCGGACCGAAGAGGTCTGGCTGCGGCGCCCGCGCAGCGGCGCTGCGCGTCACAGCGCGAGCGAGGCTTGCGCCCGCAGCGGTTCGACAAACAAGCTGTGCCGCGGCGGCTCTGCGAACAGCTCGTCGTTCGGCAGCGTGCCGTCGAGCCAGTGCATCACATTGCGGCGCTCGACGATGACCCCGTGGCGCGACTGATAGGGTATCACATCGGCGCCCGCCGGGATCGTGAGGATGCGGTACGAGAGCGGCCAGTCGGCGAGCGGCGGATCCCAGACGGCGGCGAGATAGAAGAAATTGCCGCTGTCGAGCGTCACCCGGTATCTATGATCGCCGGTGCCCATGCGGAACTCCGATGCCGGAATCAGGCAGCGGCGGTTCGGGAAGGCGCGGCCTTCGGTGCGCACGAAGCGGTAATTGACCCCGTCCGAGAAGCGCGGATCGGAACCCCAGACCGCTTTGACCATTTCGACTTCGGCCATATTGTCCGGATTGCGGCGCACAAGCGCTGTCACGCCGCCGTCGGGGGCATCGGGATCAAAAGGCGTTGGCGCGATGGACATGGATGGAACATAATGGGAACAAAGATGAGTCGCAAGAGCGAGGGGCGCCAAGCGAATGTGCAATGATTACCGGCTGGAAGTCGACATCGCCTCGATTGCCGAAGATTTCGATGATCTGAAAATCAAGATCGACATGCCCGAGGGCGCGCCGAACGTCCCGGCGCGCGAGGATGTTCGCATCACGGATATGGCACCGATCGTGCGGAGCAGCGAGGGGGTATTGCGCGGCGAGCTCGTCAACCGGCGGTGGAGTTGGCCCGGGCCAAAGGGAAAACCGGTCTATAACTTTCGTTCGGAAGGGCGCGATTTCTCGTCGCATCGCTGTCTGGTCCTGTGCGACGGCTTCTATGAATTCACCGATCCCGCCGACAAGGCCCAGAAGCGTCTCGATAAGTGGCTCTTCACGATGAAGGATCATCGCTGGTTCTGCATGGCCGGCATCTGGCGCGAATATGAGGACGGTGAAGCCTTTACCCTGCTCACGATGGACGCCGGTCCCGACATCGCGCCCTATCATCATCGCCAGATCATTCCGCTCGCCCGCGATCAATGGGCGGCCTGGCTCGACCCGCGCGTTCCCGCCGCCGATGTCCTCAAATGGCTACCCGAGGGAAGCCTCAAGCCGACGCAGGTCTTCGGCAAACGCCCGGCACAGGGCGCGCTGGCACTATGACGGACGATTTTGACCCCGGCCGTTTCGTTGATGCGCAGGCGCAGGTCTGGCCGCGCGCGCTCGACGAAATTCGGCGCGGCGCCAAGCGCTCGCATTGGATGTGGTATATATTCCCGCAGCTCACCGGGCTCGGACGCAGCGCGATGGCCCAGCGCTACGCCATTGCCGGTCTCGACGAAGCACGCGCCTACCTCGCGCACCCCGCCCTCGGCGCTCGCTATCTCGAATGCGTCGAGGCCCTGCAGGATCTGACGGCGAGCGATCCGGTGGCCGTGTTCGGCGAAGTCGATGCGATGAAGCTGCGTTCGTCTCTGACCCTGTTCGAGGCGGTCGGCGAGCGGCCGCTGTTCACCGCCGCGCTGACGCGCTGGTTCGGCGCCGTGCGCGACGAACGGACATTAAAGCGACTCGGCGCAGCGAGGGAAGCGACCGCGCCGGAATGAAAAAGGGTCCGCCGAAGCGGACCCGAGTTGCCAGGATGAGGTAGGGGTGATTACTTTTCGGTGCCGGGCGTACCCGACTTCGGCGGCTTGCCATCCTCGATGCGCCCTTCGTTGCGAAGGTCGCGGCCTTCCTGCGCCTTGCGCTTGGATTCGGGGCTGTCGCCGTTCTCGAAGGCTTCTTCCTTCACATAGCCGGCAGCTTCCTTGATCTGACCTTTAACGCTCATTGGAACCTCCATTGAAGTGTTTCGGATTAACGGCTGGGCAGCACTGAAGTTGCCTTTATCCCTCACGGTTTATCTTCAGTTCGGCGCGCAACTTTTGCGGTTTGCCGGGGTTCCTCGGCCGCACGGGTCATGCGGAGATCGTCTGGTCTGCCGGTGCCATGTGCTATGCCAATCGCGCGCCGCGCCGATCCCCGCACCGATCCCGCGACATGTCGCCGCGGCGCGCGAATGCCCCCTTTCGATCCGCTTGGCGTCAAACCGCTTTCGTCTCGCCCTCGGGCGTGAGGATCAACGTGCGGCCTTCGACCCGCCAAGATTCGAGCTCGGACAGGAAGTTCATGCCGAGCACGTCGGTGTCGCCGAGGCCGGGCGAGATCACGACCTTCAGCTTTCGCGCGGCGATACCGCCGATCGTCAGCCGCTCGACCGTCCCGGCATCGGCGCGGACAGTGCCGTTCGCCGTCTTCATGAGCAAGGGCACAAGCGTCGCGTCGGCCTTGACGCCCGCGGCGTCGGCGGTGGCCTCGGACAAGGCGGTGACTGTCGCGCCGCTGTCGACGAGCATGCGCGTCTCGGTGCCGTTGAGCTTAACCTTCGCCCAGAAATGCCCGTCTCGTCCCATCGGGATGCGGACTTCGTCGCCGACCACCTCCTGTTTGTCGAGACCGAGGCTCGCGGTGATGCGCGACAGATTGGGATCGAAGGGCGCCTGCTGGAGCACGAGGAAGATGCCGAAGGCGAGCAACGCGAAGGAGAAGAGCGCCCGAAAGACGCGGCCGACATATGGAATCTTGAACAGAATGACGAGGATCAGCGCCGCCGTTGAGCCATCTCACGAGAATCAGAGGCCCGAGCGCCCTGCGCCGCTCGGCCCCGATCAAAATTTGATATTGCTATTTCATTATTTGAACCATTTTCGGTGCAATCGCCTTTGCTCCCTCCGCATCGGGAGATCCGCTTTCTAGATATGACGTAACGGCGCAGAAGTGCCGATTGGAGGGAGAGGGATTATGTCGATCAAGGCGATTCTCGCCGTGGGCGTATGCGGCGCAGGGCTGATTGCAGCGAGTACCATCGCGCAAGCGCAGGAGGCCGGAAATGCGCCGGCCGAGGAAGTGCGGGACGGGACCATGGAGGCGAGTTCCGCCGACGGAGAAATCGTGGTCACCGCGCGGCGCCGCGCCGAAAATCTGCAGGATGTTCCCATCTCGATCACGGCGGTGAGCGGCGATACGCTCGCGGCACAGGGCGCGGGCGACCTCAAGGACTTCTCGAAATTTGTTCCGGGCGTCGAAATCAATAACGGCCGGCCCGATGGCGGCGGAACGACGGCGCAGATATTCATTCGCGGCGTCGGACAGAACGACTTTCTGATGCCGAACGAACCCGGCGTCGGGCTCTATGTCGACGATGTTTATGTCGCGAGCTCGAGCGGAGCCCTCAATTCGCTCGGTGACACCCAGTCGGTCGAAGTTCTTCGCGGACCCCAGGGAACGCTTTACGGCAAGAACACGATCGGCGGCGCGATCCGCATCACGACGGTCAAGCCCGATTTCGAGGATTTCTCGGGCAAGCTCTCGATCACGGGCGGCTCGTACAAGCGCCTCGATATCGCGGGAAGCGCCAATATTCCCTTGGGGAATACGCTTGCGTTGCGCATCTCGGCTTCGAGCCGCAATACCGACGATCTTCAGAAACGCTATCTCGACCAGGACGGCGAGGGGCAGGGCAATATCAACCAGGACGCCGTGCGCGGCGTGCTGCGCTGGGCGCCATCGGGCGGCGTCGATATCACGCTCTCGGCGGACTATACCCGCATCCGCCAGCATATGGGTTATGGCGGCAACATCGGTTATGCGGCGGGCGCGAGCCCGCTGGTCGATGCGCTCAACGCCGAATATTATCCGACGATCAATGCGCAACTTGGCCTGCCGGCGAACTCGCAGTTCGACGGGCGCTGGGCCACGGCGCCGGGTGCCGTCGGCGCAACCGGGCCAAATGCCGACCATTATGACGTCTGGGGCGTCGCCGGGGTCGCGACCTTCGAAGTGACGCCCGATATCTCGATCAAGTCCATCACCGCCTATCGCGGCGTCAAGGGCTTTGCCGGGCGCGACGGCGACAGTTCGCCCTACGCGCTGGTCGAGACCACGAGCTATGACGACAACGGTCAATTCTCTCAGGAAATCCAGTTCAACGGCTCCTCGTTCGGCGACCGGTTCAAATGGACCGCGGGTCTCTATTACATGCATCAGGATCTCGAGAACCGGATCATCGCTAAGCTCTGGGACGGCCTGATCAACACCTCGATCCCGATCGACTTCAACGCCCGTTCGCTCGGGCGGTTGAAGGGCGACAGCTATGCGATCTTCGGTCAGGGAACGTTCGACATCACGCCCGAGCTGCATCTCACGGTCGGCGGACGGTACAGCAAGGAAAAGCGGAACTTCCGCAATCGCTGGTTCTTCCTCGAACAGCCGCGCGAATATACCTGTCCGGGCGTCGATGTGACGGGCGTCTTCATCGAGTGCAAATCCACCGACAATGTCTTCACGCCGATGGCTTCGCTGGCTTACGACATCAGCGACGACGTCATGGTCTATGCCTCCTATTCGGACGGCTTCAAGACCGGCGGCTGGACGCCGCGCCTGTTTAGTCAGCAGTCGCTGAAGCGTTATCTGCCCGAGCGCCTCAAGGCCTATGAAATCGGACTCAAGACCAACCTCTTCGACCGCCGGGCCACTTTCAATATCGACGCTTTCCAGAGTGATTATTCGAACCTCCAGCTGACATCCGTCCAGGCGGACAGCAGCGGGGCGCCGCAGCCGGTCGTCCAGAATGCCGGGTCGGCACGCATCCGCGGTATCGAGGCCGAACTCACGATCCGGCTGGATAGCGGGACGCGCGTTGCGGGAGGGCTCAGCTACCTCGATGGCGAATATCGCCAACTCGATCCCGGCGTATCCTTCCCGCTCAGCGCGAAGCTTCCCGAGACGGCGAAGATCTCGCTCAACGGATCGATCGAGCAGCATGCCGACATCGGCGGAGGCGATCTCTACCTCCGCGCCGACGTGTCCTACCGTTCGAAAACCTACAAGGATCCGAACAATGTCGAGGCGATCGCGCAGCCGGGGTATGCGGTAGTGAACGGCCGGATCGCCTACACGCTCCCGAATGAGAAGGTCACCTTTGCCGTGTTCGCGACCAACCTGTTCGACAAGAAGTACATCGTCTCGGGGCTCGATATCGCGAGTACCTTCTCGATGTACGAAGCCTATTATGGCCGTCCGCGCGAATTCGGTGCCGAAATCACCGTGAATTTCTAAGCCGCGCGCCGGGAGGGAACAGATATGACGAGCGCTCGCCAGGGGCCGCCCCTGCCATCCGAACCAGCAGGCTGGATCACCCTGTCGGATGGGGCAAGGATTGCCTATCGGACGAAAGGGACGGGGCCGGCGCTCGTCATGGTTCATGGCTGGTCGCAATCGGGAGCGATGTTCCAGCATCAGCTGGATAGCCTCTCGGATGCCTTCACCGTGATCGTGCCCGATGTTCGCGGGCACGGCCTGTCACCGGATCCGGGGAAGGGGCTCCGCATGGCGCGCCTTGCGAAGGATATCGAAGAACTTGTCGGCCAGCTCGGCCTAGCGCGCTTCAGCCTTCTCGGCTGGTCCATGGGTGCGTCGGTCCTATGGGCCTATGTCGATCTCTTCGGCACCGCGCTGGTCGACAAGTTCATTTTCGTCGATCAGCCGTCGATGCTTCTCGCCATGCCGGACATGGACGAGGACGAAGTGGCCGATTGCGGTGCTTTGTTCACCCCCGGCAGTCTCGGCGACCTGTGCGCCGCCTTGCGCTCGCCGGCAGGCGAGGAGAGCCGCGCAGGCTTCGTGCGCAGCATGGTGACGCCGGGCATTTCGCCCGAACTCTTTGACTGGATCCTGGCGGAGAATGGCAGGACGCCGAGCTCGGTCGCCGCCGGACTTCTCCTCAGCCACAGCACCAACGACTGGCGCGATACCCTGGCGCGCATTGATCGGCCGACGCTGGTGACGGGAGGCACGGTCAGTCATGTTCCGCCCCGCTCGCAGCGTTTCATCCAGAGCCGGATCGCGGGCGCGTGCTATCGTGAATTTTCGGAGGCCGAGGGAGGCGCGCATTTCCCTTTCCTCGAGGCGCCCGAAGTTTTCAGCGATGTCATCCGCGATTTCCTGAATGAGAGCGACGGCCGATGACGCTCGAATTGGCGACGTTGGTCACCGGTGCCGCGTCGGGAATTGGTCTCGCGACGGTCGAGACGCTCCTTGCGGGCGGCCACAAGGTCGTCGCGGCGGACCGTGATGGAGGTGCCCTTGCCATGCTGCGTGCGCGAGGCGAGCCGCACCTTCACTGCGAGCTACTCGATGTGACGGACGAGCTGGAAGTTGCGGCTGTCATCGATCGCGGCATCGCGGCGCTCGGGCCGATCGGCGGCGTCGTCAATTCAGCCGGAACGGGGCGCAATCTCTCGGCGATGGACACCGATGCGTCGGCGTTTCGCCAGCTACTGGAGGTCAATCTTGTCGGAAATTTCGTTGTGGCACGCGAGGCGGCCCGGCAAATGGCCGCCGGCGCCGGCGGATCGATCGTCAATATCACCTCGGTATCGGGAATTCGCGGCAACGCAGGGCGCGCCGCCTATGGCGCCTCGAAAGGTGGTCTCGATGCATTGACCCGCGTGCTGGCGGCGGAATGGGCCGACCATGCGATCCGGGTCAACGCGGTCGCTCCCGGACCGATCGAGACCCCGCTGGCGACACGGGTTCACGGAGATGCGGTTCGAGGGCAATGGACCTCGCTTGTGCCGATGCGGCGCTACGGGCTGCCGCCGGAAGTGGCCAGTGTCATCCTGTTCCTCCTGGACGGAACAAAGTCGGGCTACATGACGGGGCAGACGCTGTGCGTCGATGGCGGTTTCACGATTGCCGGTCTGCCGGCCAGCGCGCATGGCTGACGCCGGAAATTTTCCCTGTTTGCGACAAAGCGATCGGCTTGCCGGCAAGCGCGCGATCGTCTTCGGCGGCGGCGGCGGCGAGGTTGGAACCGGGGTCGGGCAGGCGGCGGCGCTTGCCTATGCCGCAGCTGGCGCTCGCGTCGCCATCGTCGACGCGCGGCGGGAAAATGCCCAGCGTACCGCCGATCGTATCGACGGTGCGCTCGCGATTACCGCGAATATCCTCGACGAAGCGTCGGTGGCGCACGCGATTGCCGAGGTATCGGGCGCTCTCGGATCGATCGATATCCTCCACAATAATGTCGGCGTGCCGATGACCGGCGAGTTCACGTCCTTTTCCGCAACCGACTGGGCGCATGGCCTTGCGGTCAATTGCATCGGCGCAGCGACCACGATGCGGATCGCGATGGAGCATCTGCTGCGCTCGCGAGGGTCGATCGTGAACGTATCGAGTATCGCCTCGATCCGTCACACCGGGATCAATTACCCCATCTACAATACGTCCAAGGCCGCACTCGACCAGCTCACCGTCTCCGTCGCGCTCGAATATGCCGCGCGGGGCGTTCGTGCCAACGCGATCCTACCCGGTCTGCTCGACACCGAAATGGGTCGCAGCCTCGCCTCGGCGGACGATGTCGCGGCGCGCGACCGCCGCAGTCCGACAGGTTCGCAGGGCAATGTCTGGGACGTCGCGCATGCTGCGGTGTTCCTCGCGTCCGAGGAAGCCCGCTATATCAACGGCCATCTGCTCGTGGTCGACGGCGGATTGTCGCGCCGGGCCTGAACGGAGCCGAATTTCGGCATCACGCAAAGGTCTCGAGGCGGTTCCCGATCAGAAGCGCGCGCTGTTCGATCTCCGCAATGGCTTCGCTGAGCAGGCCGTCGATCATCTTGACCCGGCCCTCGCCCATCCGGTCGATCAGGGCGGTGACGCTGATAACCGCGAGACCGCGCCCATGCACGTCGCGGATCGGGCGCCCGAGCCCCGCCATGCCGGCGATGATCTGTCCGGTATAAAGCGAATATCCGAGCTCGCGCGCCCGGTTGACATGCTCATAGATCTGGTCGGGCTTGACGGTCCGGAAGCGCGAAATGGCGACGGCATTATACTGGATCGCATGCCTTACCTCTTCCTCGCTCATTGTCGACAGCATCGCGACGCCCGCGGTGCTGACGCCGAGCGGGACGCTCTCGCCGACAGACAGTGTCTGCGCCCGGATCGGATAGCTTCCGATCGCGCAGTCGATGCAGACCGAGTCATATTTGTTGCGGACAGAGAGGAATACCGTGTCGCCGGTCTCGCGCGCGAGCATGGCGATAACCTCGCGGGCGTGCGACAGCAGCGAGAAACGGCGCGCGGCGATCGCACCGAGGCTGAAGAGATAGGCGCCAAGCCGGTACTTGCGGCTCTTGGGATCGTGATCGACCAGCCCGATGCGGGCCATGGACACGAGGGCGCGGTACGCCGTCGCCTTGTCGAACGTCGTCGCCTCGGCGACCTCGCGCGACGTCATGCCCCCCTCGGGACCATTCTCGAACGCGCGAAGTATGGAGCCCACCCGGTCGATCGTCTTCGATCCGCCTTCCATCTCTGCGCTCCCGGTTCAATAATTGATCTTCAGGTTTGAATATATGTTCAACATGCCGGTCGCGCTGCGCAAGCGAATTCATGCCGGCAGCCCGCTCGCCTAGCATTTCCTCCACAAGATGAAGGGAGAGATGATGATATCCACCGCGACGGGATCGATGGCGGGCCCCATGCTGGTCGTCGAGCACCCCGGTGCGCCCAACGCGGCACGCATGGTGTGGACAGCGGTTCCAGACGCGACCCGACGGTCGATCGATCTCGCCGAGGGGGAGGATATCTTCACTGCGATCCATGCCTTGCTGGACGCGGAAGGCGCGCTCGGCGGAACCTTCACGCTCCTGTCGGGAACGCTCGCGTCGTTGACGTTGATGACGGGCGGTCGCGGCAGCGACACCCCGATGACATTTCACGGCCCATTCGAAATCACCGCGCCTGCTCGGGTCGTCGGCGGGGCGGGGATTGTCGGCGTCGACGAGGACGGGCGCCGAACGACACATTGTCATGCCGTGTTCTGTGACGCTTCGCTTCAGACCGTTGGCGGACACCTGATCGCCGGCAAGGCGATCGCCGGTCCCGGGGGCATGATGCTCGACTTGACGCTGTTGAACGGCGCGCGGTTCGCGCGCCGGCATGACGACGAGACGAACTTCATCATCTTCCATCCGGAGCCGGCATGATGCACCGCATGATCATTCTCAAGCTGCAGCCCAATCAGGACGTAACCGAAGCGCTTGAAGCCGCGGTTCGCGACGCTGACATGGCCGGTGCCCGCATCCGTGGCGCGGTCGGGAGTCTCGTAGAAGCCGTACTCGAACGGGACGGCAAGCTTGTGAAGATCTCGGGGCCCGGCCTCGAGGTCGCCGGCTTGTCTGGCGAGATTGCGGCGGCGGGCGGCTCGACGTTGACAGGCTATGTCTGCCGTCCCGACACGCGCGCCGAACATGGCAGCTTCGTTCGCGGCATGAATGCCGTCGGCGTGACGTTCGAGATCGTACTGGAAGAATGCGGGTGACCGCCAGCCGAAGCCTGCTGATCGACCTTTGTGCCGTCGTCGGTCGCCGCCACCTTCTCACCCGCGATCACGACACGCTGCGCTATCGCCGCGGCTTTCGTACCCCCGCGAGTGATGTTCTTGCGGTGGCGCGGCCTGCGACGCTGGCCCAGATGTGGCGCCTGCTCCTCTTGCTGGTTCGCGCGAATGTCGCGATCATCGTCCAGGCGGCGAACACCGGTCTTACTGGTGGCTCGACGCCCGACGCGCGGATCGATCGGCCCGTGGTGATCATCAGCACGGCGCGCATTCGCGGGATCCATCTGCTCGACGACGCCCGGCAGGCGATCTCGATCGGGGGCACCAGCCTCTCCGAGCTCGAGGCCCGTCTCGCTCCGCACGATCGCGAGCCGCACTCGGTGATCGGTTCGACCTGCTTCGGCGCTTCGGTGGTGGGCGGCATCTGCAACAATTCCGGGGGGGCTCTGATCCGCCGCGGACCTGCCTATACCGAGATGGCGCTCTACGCGCGGCTGAATCAGGAAGGCCGGCTTTCGCTGGTCAACCGGCTCGGCGTCGACCTCGGCAGCGAACCGCTCGAGATGCTGGACCGCCTCGAACGCGGTGATTTCGTCACGGCCTATTCCACGGCGCGCGCCTCGGACACCGGATATGAAGCGCGCGTTCGCGCGATCGACGAGCAGGGACCGGCCCGCTTCAACGCCGATCCGCGATGCTTGCACGAGGCATCGGGAAGCGCTGGACGGATAGCCGTGTTCGCTGTCCGCACCGACACCTTTGCGCGTTCGCGGGGTGTCGCCACCTTCTATGTCGGCACCAACGATCCTGCGATGCTGACCGATCTGCGCCGTACGATGCTTGCAGCGCCGGATGCGCTGCCGATACTGGCCGAATATATCCACCGCGAGGCCTTCGATACCGCCGATCGCTACGGCCGCGACATTTTCTACGCGATCCGCGCTCTCGGGACGAAACGGCTCCCTGCGCTCTATGCGGCCAAGGCTGCGGTCGATGCGCTGGGCGGCCGTCTCGGTGTTGACGCGCTGTCTGACCGGATCCTCTACCGGCTCGGCAGACTTCTCCCGCCGCACCTGCCGCGCCGGCTTCGCCTGTGGCGCGACCGCTTCGAACACCACCTCATCCTCCGGGTCGAAGCCGATGGGGTGACAGGGACCCGATCGGCGATCGAGAAGGCTTTTGCGGCGCATGAGGGGGCCATGTTCGAATGTTCGCCCGCCGAGGCGGCGAAGGCGATGCTGCACCGCTTCGTGGTCGCGAGCGCGGCGGTGCGTCGGCTCGCCATTGACTCTGCGAGGTTTGCGGGTCTCGTCTCGCTCGACGTGGCGTTGCCGCGCAGCGCCCGGACCTGGGATGGCTCCGACGAGGCGCCCCCGCACGGATCGGTCGCGGCGCGCCTCGCCTACGGGCATTTCTTCTGCCACGTCTTTCATCTCGACTATCTGGTGGCGCGGGGTTTCGATCCGGCCACGGTCAAGGCGTCGCTCCTCGCAGGCTTCGAAACTCGCGGCGCCGAATATCCCGCCGAGCATAATGTCGGGCGTCAATATCGCGCGAAACCCGCGCTCGAAGCCTTCTATCGAAATCTCGATCCAACCAACCGTTTCAATCCCGGCATCGGATTGACCGCCGTCGGCGCCGACTGGCGCGACGCCCCGCTCTCAGGAGAAAATGCATGATCGAACCCGTCATCGTCGGCTGGGCCCATACGCCCTTCGGCCGGCTCGAGGAGCCGGACGTCGAGCATCTGCTCGCGCGCGTGTCGGCGAGCGCGCTCGATCACGCCGGCGTGCCGCCGCACGCGGTCGACGCCATCTATACCGGCGTCTTCAATGCGGGCTTCGCGCGCCAGGGTTTCGAGGCCGCGCTCGCATCGCTCGCGGTTCCCGAACTGGCCCATGTCCCGGCGACGCGCTTGGAGAATGCCTGCGCAACGGGTTCGGCTGCGCTTTATGGCGCCCTCGACTTCATTGCCAGCGGACGAGGCCGGATCGCGCTCGTCCTCGGCGCCGAGAAAATGACGGCGACGCCGACCGCCGAGGTCGGCGATATTCTGCTGTCCGCCTGCTACCGGCCCGAAGAAGCAGCGATCGAGGGCGGCTTTGCCGGTGTATTCGGCAAAATCGCGGCGGGCTATTTCGAGCGCTATGACGATCGGAGCGAGGAACTGGCGATGATCGCCGCCAAGAACCATGCCAATGGCGTCGGCAATCCTTATGCCCAAATGCGCAAGGATCTCGGCTTCGAATTCTGCAATCTGGTTTCCGAGCGCAATCCCTATGTCGCGCCGCCGCTTCGCCGCACCGACTGCTCGCTCATCTCGGATGGCGCGGCGGCGCTCGTCGTCGCCTCTGCCGACGCGGCGGCGGGACTCGCGCGCGCGATCGGATTCCGCGCTCGAGCGCATGTTAACGATCATTTTCCGCTCTCGCGGCGCGATCCCCACGCGTTCGAGGGCGCGCGCCGCGCCTGGACGACGGCGCTGTCCGACGCTGCGCTCGGCCTCGGCGATCTCGATCTTGTCGAGACCCATGACTGCTTCACCGTCGCCGAGCTTATCGAATATGAAGCCATGGGGCTCGCGGCGCCCGGCGAAGGATATCGCGTGGTACGCGATGGAACGACCGCCCGCGATGGGAGGCTTCCCGTCAATCCGTCGGGTGGGCTGAAGTCTCGCGGACACCCGATCGGCGCCACCGGCGTATCGCAGCATGTCATGGCTTGCATCCAGTTGACGGGCGAGGCCGAAGCCATGCAGGTTCCCGGCGCCAGTATCGCGGGCGTGTTCAACATGGGGGGCGCCGCGGTCACCAACTATGTGTCGGTCCTGGAGCGCAGGTCATGACGCCCGCCTCCGATCGGGTGATGAATATCGCCCATTTCCTCCGGCAGGCGGCGCGGCGCTACCCCGACCGCATTGCGATTGTCTGGGGCGACCAGAGCTGGACCTGGGCGAATGTCGATCGGCGCGTCGATGCCGCAGCCGCGATGCTGGCTGAGGTCGGCATCGGCGCCGGCGACCGCGTGCTCGTCCAGTCGCGCAACAATAATCAGCTCATCGAAACGATGTTCGCCTGTTTCCGTATCGGCGCGATATGGGTGCCGACCAATTTCCGGCAGACGCCGAAGGATGTCGCGGCTCTCGCGCGATCGAGCGGCGCGGCCGCAATGATCTGCGAAAGCATTTTTCGGGATCACGCCGCCGCTGCAGGGATCGAGAGGACGATATTCATCGGATCGGACGACCTCGACGATTATGAGGAGCGCCTCGCGCGTCACGAGGGAACGCGGATCGAAGATCTCGCCGTTCGCTATCACGATCCCTGCTGGTTCTTCTACACGTCGGGCACGACCGGAAAGCCGAAGGCGGCTGTCCTTACCCACGGCCAGCTGGCATTCGTCATCGTCAACCATCTATGCGACCTCCTGCCGGGTACCACCGAGGACGATGCATCGCTGGTCGTGGCGCCGCTGACGCATGGCGCGGGCGTTCATTTGCTGACCCAGATCGCGCGCGCCGCCAAAACGATCATTCCGGCGGGCTACAGCTTCGATCCAGCCGACGTCTGGGCGCTCGTCGAGCGCTGGCGGGTCACCAACATGTTCACGGTGCCGACGATCCTCAAGCTGCTTGTCGAGCATCCCGCCTCGTTGTCGGCAGACCATAGCTCGCTTCGTCACGTCATTTATGCGGGGGCGCCCATGTACCGGGCCGACCAGAAGCTCGCACTCGAACGCCTGGGTCCGGTCCTTGTCCAATATTTCGGGCTCGGCGAAGTCACTGGCGCGATAACGGTGCTTCCTTCCCGCGATCATTGCGCCGACGACGGGCCGGACGTCAAACTCGGCACCTGCGGGCGCGAGCGAACGGGGATGCAGGTGTCGATCCAGGATGATGCGGGCCGGTCGCTGCCAGCTGGCGAAACGGGAGAAATTTGTGTTTGCGGTCCTGCGGTCTTCGCGGGCTACCACGACAATCCGGAAGCGAATGCCGCCGCCTTTCGCGATGGTTGGTTCCGCACCGGTGATCTCGGACATCTCGACAAGGACGGCGACCTGTTCATCACGGGACGCGCGTCAGACATGTATATCTCGGGAGGATCGAATATTCATCCGCTCGAGATTGAGGAAGCGATCAGGGCTCATCCTGCAATCGCCGAGGCAGCCGTCGTTGGTGTGCCCGATCCAGTGTGGGGCGAGATCGGGGTAGCGATTTGCGTGCTTTCCCCCGAGCAATACCTCGATGCATCGACTCTATTGTCCTGGCTCCGCGATCGTATCGCGACCTACAAGCTTCCGCGGCAGGTGCGTTTTTGGTCGGAACTGCCTCGCTCGGCCTATGGAAAGGTGACCAAGGCGAACCTCAAACTGTTGCTCGCGAAGGAGCAAGGGGACGGGGTCTAGGATCTGGTACTCGGGATGTCCGGTTTTCCCGACGCGTCGCGAAAAGCGGAGAGTCAACTACCGGCCAGAATTGGCCGCGCGTCTCGGTCATGAGATGCTTCAAGGCAACTCTAGGATTGCTGACCTGGTATGCAAAAGTGGAAGGCCGATCCCGGTGCGTCAGATCCTCGGTCAATATGCTGCCATCAGAGAGATGAACGATCCGGTGAAAACCCGGCTGATCCCACGGACCTGGGACCTCGGAGGCGAACGCGACCAGCGGGCACTAGCCCGTAGCGGCCCAGGATCTTTGACAGCACATCCTAGGCGGCCACGAAATCGAAGACGTCCTGCTGCATGGCATGCGGGATCACGGCTTCGCGCGTGACCGCGATCGCGAGCGGTGAGGCGCTGTGACGATTGGTATTGGCTGACATGATGAGTTTCCTGACAATGTGATCTCGACCCGACGGTTGAGGTCAGGTCGCCGGCGGAGCAGGAGGCGGCAGGGATGCTGCCTTCCTGCTCCGACGAAACGTCAGACCTGCTGCAGAGCGGGGTAGTCAGTGTAGCCTTCAGCGCCACCGCCGGCATAGAACAGCGGAACCCGTGGTTCATTCAGCGGTGCGTTCGTTTTTAGGCGCGCAATGAGATCCGGATTGGCGAGTGCCATCGAGCCCAGCGCTTCGATGTCGGCGACACCGGCTGCTACATCGGACCCGACCTGCTCGCGCGAACGGCCCGGGCGGTTGACGATCAAGACGCCGCCGAACGCCTTGCGCATGTCGGCGAGCAGGGCCTCATTGCCGATATGGAGGACGTGAAGATAGGCAATGCCGATCTTGCCGAACTCCGCGGCCAGATAGCGGTAGAGATCGTCGTTTTCGTTCCCTTCGACGATGCCGCCTGTCGGCAGCCCGGGGGACAGCCTGATCGCCGTCTTGTCAGGCCCGATCTCAGCGACGATCGCCCGCACGACCTCGATCGCGAACCGCGCGCGGTTCTCGAGCGAGCCGCCATATTCATCGCTACGCTCATTCGCATTCGGCGCGAGGAACTGATGCACCAGATAGCCGTTCGCGCCGTGTACCTCGACGCCGTCTGCGCCCGCCTCGATCGCGCGGGCTGCACCATGCGCGAAGTCGGCGATGGTCTGCCGGACTTCGGCGGTCGTGAGCGCGCGTGGCTCAGGCACTGTCTGCATGCCTTGCGGCGTGAACATCTGCTCTCCAGGGGCGATCGCCGAGGGGGCGACCGGCTGGCGATGACGCGCGGTATTGTCCGGATGCGACCTGCGGCCGACATGCATGAGCTGGACGAAGATCCGGCCATCGGCCTTGTGAACGGCGTCGGTCACCTGGTGCCAACCGGCGACATGCGCATCGGTGTAGATGCCCGGCGTGTTCATATAGCCTTGCCCATCCTCGGAAGGCTGGGTGCCTTCGGTGATGAGCAAGCCCATCGTCGCGCGCTGGGCGTAATATTCGGGGGCGAGGTCGCCGGGCGTGCCGTCGGCTTTGGCGCGACTGCGCGTCATCGGCGCCATGGCGAGGCGATGCGGCAGTTGCAGGGTGCCAAGCTTTATGGGGGACCAGATGTCGGTCATGGGAATTCTCCTTGTTTCTATATGGTGAGGGGCGGAGGATCAGAGCTCGCCCGCGGCGAGCATTTCGCGGGTGCGCTTGAGTGTGGACAGGAGGGCAGCCTTGTAGCCTGCGTCGCTGTCGAACTGCGCTTGCTCGGCCCGTTCCTCGGTGCCGCCCGGTTCCTTGTCGCGCAGCCCGAGATAGCAGTAGAATTTCAGCTGCAGCTCGCCGGCGCCATCCTCGAACAGTTCATTGATGATCGCGCCTTCACGCGGGCCGGTCGCCTGGAAGAAGGTGACTTTGTGCTGCGGCTCAAGCGTGATGATTTCGCGGAGGTCAGCGCCGGCAATCGTCGCATCACGGACGAAGTGCGTCGGGCTTTCCTCCGTGACGTCGCAGCGAGTGCAGAGGCCCGGGGGAAGGAACAGGCGCGCGTCGCGCGCCTTGAGTTCGAGGCCCTTCCAGACCTGCTCGCGGGTGAGCCTGGTTTCGCCTTGCGGATTTACCGGTACGGTGGCGGTCGAGTAGATCATCTGGGTGCTCCTTGTCTGAGTGGATGCCTCAAATTAGCGATCCACATTCGTGCCACTAGCCACTATATCTGGACGGACAGTCTCACTGATGGAACACTTATGGACCTTCTCGCGCTCGCCGACTTCAACCTTGTCGCTCGCCATGGCGGCTTTGGAAAAGCCGCCCGAGCTGCGGGACGCCCCAAGGCGACACTGTCCCGCCGCGTGTCGGAATTGGAGGCGAGCCTCGACCTGCGCTTGTTCGAGCGCGGCGCGCGCGCGTTGAAACTGACGGAGGAGGGAAGGGCGCTTTTCGAGCGAACGGGGCAACTGCTGACCGAGCTCGATGAGACGGCCACCGCCATCGCCTCGGGGGGACACAGTCCGCGTGGCCGGTTGCGGATCAGTTCGCCTCTGCTGTTCTCGCAAATCGCGATGGGAAAACTGGCGGCCGGCTTTGCGCTCAAATATCCGGAGGTTCGGCTCGAGATCACGACCGAGGACCGGCCGGTCGACATGATCGAGGAAGCCTATGACCTAGTGATCCGCGTCAACCCGAAGCCTGATGATAGCCTTGTCGGACGCATCTTCCTGCATGATCGCCTCGTGGTCGTGGCGAGTCCCGACCTGCCGCGGCCGCAAAGTGGGTCCGCAGTCCCGGTGGTCGTGCGCGGACCGGCAGGCCCGGACGTCAGCTGGACTATGGCGACCCCGACGGGACAAGCGGAGATCGCGGTCAGCCCGGTCCTGAGCCTGTCGTCGCTCGTCATGGTGCGCGACGCGGTCCGGGCAGGAGCGGGCGCGGCACGTCTGCCCATATCCCTCGTCAGTCATGACCTGTCTGCCGGGACGATGGTCCATTGGGGCGATGTGGAAGGACCCGATATCGCGCTCTGGACGCTTTACCCGACGCGCCGGTTGCTGAGCGCCCGCGTCTCGGCGTTTCTAGATCATCTTAAAGAGGCTTTCCCGAAAGGAACGCCAGACGAACTCGCTGCATATGTCGAGAGATGAACCTCATTTGGGTTCGACGGGTGACGCCTAAAGGTAGCCGATTGCGGGGAGAGAAGCCTGACGGTGTATATGGTCAAGCATTTTGCTGACCCGGCGCCGCGACAGACGAGTAGGGGCGTTACCCGTTCATTGGCTCAGGAGCTGGCGAAATGTTCAATACCAAGATAGCTGTTTTTGCCTTTGCCGGACTACTTACAGCGTGCTCGACAACGGTGCAGGACACGCCCGCGACGAGCCTTTGCCGTTCGGATGTGGCGGCGATGCTCGTGGGCCACGCGGCGCCGGATGACGCGCAAATTAAACAGCGCACTGGCGCGAAACTAACCAGACGTATCACACCCGGTGACCCGGTTACGCACGATCTCCGGGAGAATCGTATCACGCTCGCGATCAATCCCGCTGGTAAGGTGGTGCAAGCTGTTTGTGGTTAGTAGTGCGTGAAGTAGAAAGGTCCGCTTTGCCAGATTGCCCGCGGAGAGCCGACAGTCGGCTACCGGCCACACGCTGCCTAGACGTCACGGCCAGACCTCGAGCAGTTGTTTTTTAAGAGCTTTGCCTCATGTCCCGTAATGGATTGGGTAAGGAGGCCTTATGCGGACGCTGTGTCTTGGGCTCATGGTCACGGCAATTGCTATTCCCGGCGCTATCCATGCCGCCACGCG
Organism: Sphingopyxis sp. CCNWLW2; assembly: GCF_037095755.1. Taxonomy (NCBI): domain Bacteria; kingdom Pseudomonadati; phylum Pseudomonadota; class Alphaproteobacteria; order Sphingomonadales; family Sphingopyxidaceae; genus Sphingopyxis; species Sphingopyxis sp. CCNWLW2. The sequence continues at coordinate 1,289,802 of NZ_JBAWKJ010000002.1, read as the reverse complement.
CATTGCTCCGGTGCATCCCGAACGCGAGAAGATGTCGGAGACGCGCAGACGAGAGTCGGTGCTTGACGATCTGAACTCGATACTGACCGGGCCATCTTCCCCAACCGCGATAGCAACTAAACCATACGCCGGCTCGGTCGAGGGGCTATGCCAGCGCGACGTGGTCCAGCTCCAATATTCCAGCAGATGGGATGGCACTCGCGGGCGCCGCCTCCAGCCAATCGGAGTCAGCGTGTCAGTCCAGTATCACTACCTCGGTCCTGATGGAGACCGAAGCTGGTCGAACAGGCAGAAGTCGTGTGAGCGGTTGGCTGACCGGAAGATTTACTGGGCGTTCGGCGAAGACGACCATTATGCGGCGCGCGCGCTGGCCACGCTAAAGTCGACAGTGTCGGATGTTCGGGGCAACCAAAAATTCACCGTCGACTGCGACGGATTGAACGCCAGAGAAATCACAACTTCGTGCGCGGATATCCGACCTCGTACCTTACATGCTCGAAATGTTTCTGGAGAGCGACCGAAGCTTCGTTCGGACACGCCGGAAATAGCCGCGACGCGCCCATCTGTGCGATGTCCGCCGGCCGTCGGTGCGGTGCATTGTAGAGTGCCAGTTTCAAGTTCTCTGCGTTGGAGAATGATCTATGTCCAAGGGCGATCCGCCTGACTACACGCGCACGATCAGGCGTCACCAGCTGAAAGAGATGGTCCCGCTCGCGGACAGCACGATCTTTGAAATGGAGCGGCGCGGCGAGTTCCCGCGTCGCTACGCTTTGTCGCCGAGGACAGTGGTTTGGAATCTCGCCGAGGTCGAGGCCTGGTTGGCTGACAGGCGGGCGCGGCCGATTGTCCGAGGCCAACATGCCGATGTGCGCGAACGCCGCGCCCGTCCGGTCAAAGGCTAGGGTCGAGCTCGAGAAGCGGCGCGGTCGGTGGGAGAACGGTGGGCGCATAGCGTCGTCCGTCGATCCAGGCTTCCACGGTATTTGACCATTCCTGCATCATGTGGCGGCGCTGCTGCTCATATTCTGCCTTGTTATAGACGCCCCGCGACGAGCGTCCGTCCTCATGGGCAAGACACTTTTCAACCCAGTCGCTGTTGAACCCCAATTCGTTGAGAAGTGTCGAACCGGTTCGGCGAAGATCGTGCACGGTGAACGCAGCGAGAGGCAGTCCATCTTTCTTCGCCTGCTCGACGACCGAATAGGTGACGCGGTTGAACGTCGCTCGCGACATGGGCGCGTCTGCATCATAACGCGACGGGAGCAGATATCTTGAGCTTCCGGCGCAGGTTTTGAGGGCGATGAGGATGTCGAGCATCTGGGTGGAGAGATAGACGTTGTGCGCCCGCGATCGCTTCATGCGCTCTGCAGGTATCGACCAGACCGCATTCTCGAAGTCGACCTCGTCCCAGACTGCGTCCTGGAGTTCGCTCTTCCTCACCATCGATAGTAGGAAGAATTTCATACCGAGCCGAATCGTCGGCAAGGTCGGCACCTTTTCGATGACCTTGAACAGGACCCGGATCTCGGAAGGCGAAAGCGAGCGATCCTTCGGCACGAAGGTGGCAATCGAAGCCGGGCCAACCTCATCGGCGGGGTTGGCGACTTTCTCGCCGTGAAGGTTCGCGAACCCATAGATCTGCTTCAGAATGTCGCGCACATGGATGGCAGTCGCTGGCGCCCCCCGATCCACGATCCTGAGGCAATGGTCGCGCAAATCTCCGGGAGTGATCTCCGTCAGGAGGCGGTTCTTCCAGAAGGGCAACATTTCTCGTTCGAAGATCGAGCGTCGCATGGCTCGCGTGCTATCCGCCATTGGTGCGGACGCGAGCCACTTCTCGCCGAACTGGCCAAAGCTCTTAGCTTCTTTGATCCGACGCTTTGCCCGTTGCTTCTCCAAAGCAGGAGACTGGCCCCTTTCAATCAGTCGCTTCGCGTCGATGCATCGCTCGCGTGCCAGCGCCAGCGAGAGGCCTGACGGAGCATATCGGCCGAAGTTGACGGTCTCTCGACGCCCGTTCAATCGGTAGTCGAGGCGGAAGGAGATGGTGCCCCCACAACTGACGAGAACGTACATGCCGTCCCGGTCTGTCACCTTGTAAGGTTTCTCTTTGGGTTTCAGATGTTTGAGCTCGGAATCGGTGAGCATCGCAAGGCCTCCAGTCGTAAAACACCGTCAGCCCGAAAACGCAGTTCTCCCGTTCGAAAAAGCACTGCTTTTCCAATTGTTAGCGAACAAAAAAGACCGTCAGGGGCTGTTGTGTCCCTGACGGTATCGGCGATTTTTGAGAGAGGCAAGAGCGGCCGACGCCGTCAATGGCGCCGTCAAACGGGAAGACTACCCACCGATAGCCACCAAATGCCATCGACAGGAAAAATAAATTTTATCAAATAGTTGGAATTTGAAGTTCGATGGAAATCCGGGGCATTTTGGTGCCCCGAATCATTCCCACTCGATCGTGCCCGGCGGTTTCGACGTATAGTCGTACACCACGCGGTTGATGCCCTGGACCTCGTTGATGATGCGCGTCGCGCAGCGGCTGAGGAAGCTCGCGTCGAACGGGTAGATGTCCGCCGTCATGCCGTCGGTCGAGGTCACCGCGCGCAGCGCGCAGACATGGTCGTAAGTGCGTCCGTCCCCCATCACGCCGACGGTCTTGACGGGCAGCAACACGGCAAACGCCTGCCAGATCGCGTCATAGAGCCCCGCGTTGCGGATTTCCTCGAGATAGACCGCATCGGCCTTGCGGAGGATGTCGCAACGTTCCTTCGACACTTCGCCGGGAATGCGGATCGCGAGGCCGGGGCCGGGGAAGGGGTGGCGGCCGACGAAGATGTCGGGAAGACCCAGTTCTTTGCCGAGCAGGCGGACTTCGTCCTTGAACAATTCGCGCAGCGGCTCGACGAGCTTCATGTTCATGCGCTCGGGAAGGCCGCCGACATTGTGGTGGCTCTTGATCGTGACGCTCGGGCCGCCGGTAAAGCTGACGCTTTCGATGACGTCGGGATAAAGCGTGCCTTGAGCCAGGAAATCGGCGCCGCCGATCTTCTTCGCTTCTTCCTCGAACACGTTGATAAACTCGGCGCCGATGAACTTGCGCTTCTTTTCCGGGTCGGTGACGCCCGCGAGGCCCGCCATGAAGCGTTCCTCGGCGTCCACCACGACGAGCGGAATGTTGTAATGGTCGCGGAACAGGCGCTCGACCTGTTCGCGCTCGTTCATGCGCAGCAGGCCGTGGTCGACGAAGACGCAGGTCAGCTGCTCGCCGATCGCTTCGTGGATCAGCACCGCAGCGACCGCGCTGTCGACCCCGCCCGACAGGCCGCACAGCACGCGCTGGTCGCCGACCTGCGCGCGGATTTCGGCGATCTTGGTCGCGCGGAATTCGGCCATCGTCCATTCGCCGCTGCAGCCGCAGACGTGGCGGACGAAGTTCGCGATCAGCTTGGCGCCGTCGGGCGTGTGGACGACCTCGGGGTGGAACTGCGTGCCGTAATAGCGGCGCTCGTCGTCGGCGATGAGTGCAAAGGGGGCGCCGTCGCTGATCGCGACGATGCGGAAGCCCGGGGCGAATTGGGTGACGCGGTCGCCGTGGCTCATCCACACCTGATGGCGCTCGCCCACTTCCCACAGGCCGTCGAACAGCACGCAGGGCTCGGTGACGGTCAGGAAGGCGCGCCCGAATTCGCCGTCGCGTTCGCCATCGGCGCCGCCCGGTTCGACCTGGCCGCCAAGCTGCTGGCTCATCACCTGCTGGCCGTAGCAAATGCCAAGAATGGGGAGGCCGCTGTCGAAGATCGATTGCGGCGCGCGCGGGCTGCCGGCCGCGGGGACCGAGGCGGGCGAGCCCGACAGGATCACGCCCTTCGGCTTCATTCGTTCGAGCGCGGCCTCGGCGGCGCTGAACGGGACGATCTCGCTATACACGCCGGCTTCGCGGACGCGGCGGGCGATGAGCTGGGTCACCTGGCTGCCGAAATCGACGATCAGGATGGATTCGGGCGGTGCGGAGGAGTCTGGAGTCGGCATGGGTGGCCGATAAGGGCGAAGGCCCATGCTGTCCAGCGGTCGATATAGACGGCCTATCGAACAGGCATGGGCATCGACACATTGTTGCGACAATTGCGCGACATAGATGAACCGCAAGCAAAGGGCGGCGTCAGGAGGCGTTAAGCCCCGTCATGCAAAGAAAAAACAAAGACAGAAAAGAAACAAAGGCTCTCCCCATGAATAACATCCGCCTGACCATTTCCGCACGCGCCGCCCTGCTCGCCGCAGGCGCCTCGTTCGCGCTGCCCGCGATGGCCGAGGCGCCGATCGGCCCGCCGGCCGCCGCCGCGGTCGCCGAGCAGCCGGGCGAAGCCGCGCCCGCCGCGCAAGAGACGGTCGAGGATGCATATGACGACTACAGCGAGGACGAGATCGTCGTCACCGCGCCGCGCCTCGCCGGCCAGCTCGACACCGACATCAAGGCCGAGACCGAACTCGATGAAGCGGCGATCGCGAGCTATGGCGTGTCGAACGTTTCCGAACTGCTCGACGCGCTCGCGCCGCAGACGCGCTCGGGCCGTGGACGCGGCGGCGGGCGGCCGATCATTCTCGTCAACGGCCGCCGCATCGGCGGCTTCGGCGAAGTGCGCAACCTGCCCCCCGAAGCGATCGCCAAAGTCGAGGTCTTCCCCGAGGAAGTCGCGCTGCAATATGGCTATTCGGCCGACGAGCGCGTCGTCAACATGGTGCTCAAGCCCAATTTCCGCCAGATCGCGGTCGAAGGCGAGGGCGGCATTCCGACGCAGGGCGGGCGTTTCCAGAGCGAGATCCAGCCGAGCTTCCTCGCGATCGGCGAAAACGGACGCCTCAACGTCAACGCCGGCTGGGAACATAAATCGATGCTGCTCGAAAGCGAGCGGAACCTCGATTATGACGATCCGGCGCAAGCGGCCGAGGCCCCGGCGCGCAGCCTGCTCGGTGCCTCGGACGAATATTCGATCGACGCGACGATCCAGCGCAGCCTGAACAAGACGACCGACGCGTCGATCAATGTGCGGTTCGACCAGACCGACAGCCTGTCGCTGCTCGGCCCCGGCGTCGGCGGCATCGACGACCCGCTCGAACGCGATAGCCGCGCACGCAACCTCACCACCACCGCGAGCGTCAACGGCATGCTCGGCGACTGGCGCTGGTCGCTGTCGAGCAATTATGCCGACGCCGATCAACTGACCTTCACCGACCGCATCAGCGGAACCCGCGATCGGTTCGAAAGCAGCCAGCAGACGTTCGGCGGCAACGCCAATCTGTCGGGCACGGTGACCGACGGCTGGGCGGGGCCGATCCGCCTGTCGATGACAGGCAGCTATTCGGGGCTGCGTTTCGACAGCCGGTCGGACAATGCCAATGGCATCACGACGACCGACCTCGCGCGCGACCTGCCGGGCGTGTTCGGCTCGCTGACCGTGCCGCTGCTCGATCCCGAATATGAGGTCGGCAATATCGGCCGCGTCTCGCTGACGCTGAGCGGGCAGGTGCAGAATCCCAGCGACTTCGACGCGCTCAAAAGCTGGGGCGCGAACGTCAATTGGGGTGTGACCGACAATCTCTCGCTGATCGCGAGCTTCAACCAGGACGAGGCCGCGCCCGGCATCCAGCAGCTCGGCGCCGCGCCGCTGGTGACGCCTGCGGTCACCTATTACGACTTCGCGACCGGTCAGACGGTGCAGATCACGACGACGACGGGCGGCAACCCCTTCCTGCTCGCCGAACAACGCCGCGATTTGAAGCTCGGGCTCAACTGGTCGCCGCCGATGCTCGAAGGGCTGAACGTCTCGGTCAATTACAACAGCAACAAAAGCTATGACACGGCGAACAGCTTTCCGTTGCTGACCCCCGAAATCGAGGCCGCCTTTCCCGACCGTGTCACGCGCGACGCGAACGGCGTTTTGCTCGCGCTCGACCAGCGGCCGGTCAATTTCGACCGGTCCGAAAATTCGCAGATCCGCTGGGGACTCAATTTCGGCAAGAGTTTCGGCCAGCAGGAGCAGCGCGGCCGCGGCGCGGGTGGTCCCGTTGGCGCACGTCCCGAAGGCGCGGGCGCTCGCGAGGGTGGTGGACCGGGCGCCGGTGAGGGGCGTCGGCGTGGCGGCGGCGGTGGCCCGCGCATGGGTGGCCGCGGCGGTCCCGGCGGCATGTTCGGCGGGCCGCAGGGCGGGCGCTGGCAGGTGTCGCTCTACCACACGATCAAGCTGACCGACAAAGTGCTGATCCGCCCGGGCGTGCCCGAACTCGACCTATTGAACGGGTCGGCGACCGGCAGCAGCGGCGGCAGCAACCGCCACCTGTTCGAACTCGACGGCGGGCTGTTCAACAAGGGCATGGGCGTGCGGCTCAGCGCCAAATATGACAGCGGCAGCACGGTGACTGGCGGTACCGCGGGCGACCTGAAATTCGGCGACCTTGCCACCTTCAACCTGCGCTTCTTCGTCGATCTGGGTCAGAAGCCAAAGCTCACCGAGAAGCTGCCGTTCCTCAAGGGATCGCGCCTGCGTCTTGCGGTCGACAATATCTTCGATGCGCAGCGCAAGATCACCGACGCGAACGGCCGCGTGCCGCTCAACTACCAGCCGGGCTATATCGACCCCTTGGGCCGCTATATCGAGCTGGAGTGGCGCAAGACCTTCTAGGCCGCGACCCGCGTACCGGCGATGGCGTCGCGCGGCGGTTCGGAGGGCACGAAGGTCAGCGCCTTCGCGAATTGTGCGGTGCAGCTTGCCCAGCTGTACCGCGCGCCCAGCGCTTCGGCGTCGGCGCGGTCGCATGCGAGCGCCATGTCGATCGCGCGGCCGAGATCCTCGTCGAGCGCGCCCGCGCCGCCCGTCACGATGTCGCCCGGGCCCGGCACCGGATAGGCGGCCACCGGGGTTCCGCAGCTCATCGCCTCGATGATGACGAGCCCGAAGGTGTCGGTGCGGCTGGGAAAGACGAAAACGTCGGCGCCCGAATAGGCCGATGCCAGCGCTTCGCCACCCAGCTTGCCGAGGAACAAGGCGCCCGGATGCTGCGCCTTCAACTCGGCGAGCGCGGGGCCTTCGCCGACGACGACTTTGGTGCCCGGCCGGTCGGCCGCGAGGAAGGCGCCGATATTCTTCTCGACCGCGACGCGCCCGACATAAAGCTGGATCGGGCGCGCGAGCGCTGCATAGGCCGGGTGCGGTGCGCGATCGGGACGGAACAGCTCGTGATCGACCCCGCGCTCCCACATCATCGTCTGTCCGAGGCTCTGGTCGGCGAGTTCGCGCGCCAGGCTCCGCGTCGCGACCATGATGTGCCGCGCCGGACGGTGGAACCAGCGGATGAAACGCCACACGAACGCCGGCGAGACCGGCAGCCGCGCCGCGACATATTCGGGAAAGCGCGTGTGATAGGCGGTGGTGAAGGGGAATCCATTCGTCAGGCACCAGCGCCGCGCCGCCATGCCCAGCGGCCCTTCGGTCGAAATATGGATCGCCTGCGGAACGAAGGCGCGAATATGCCGCGCAACCTTGCGCCGGCCCGCCAGCGCGAGCCGGATTTCGGGATAGGAGGGGCAGGGAAAGGAGCGGAACAGGTCGGGCGAAACGACCCCGACCTCATGCCCCGCCTTGCGCAGTTCGCCGATCGTCGCCTGCAGCGTGCGGACGACGCCGTTGACCTGCGGCTCCCAGGCGTCGGTGACGATCAGGATCCTCATGCAGCGCGCGCCGGAGCGGGCAGTTTCAGCGGCGTCGGCGCGGTGCGGCTCGCGACCTCTTCGGCCCAGTGCAGGATTTCCATCGTGCCGTCGTGATGTTCGACGAGCGCGGTGCAGCCTTCGACCCAGTCGCCGTCGTTATAATATTCGGTGCCCTCGATCTCGCGCATCTCGGCGCTGTGGATATGACCGCACACCACGCCATCGACCCCGCGCGAGCGCGCGGCGTGCGCGACGACTTCCTCATAGCGGCCGATGAACTGGACCGCGTTCTTGACCTTGTGCTTGGCGACCATCGACAGCGACCAATAGGGCAGGCCGAAGGCGCTGCGGATGCGGTTCACGACCACATTGCACTTCATCAGCGCGGTGTAGGCGGCGTCGCCGACGAAGGCGAGCCAGCGGTGCGCCAGCATCACCGCGTCGAATTCGTCGCCATGGACGACGAGCAATTTGCGGCCGTCGGCGGTTTCGTGGATCGCCTCGCGGCGAATCTCGACCCCGCCGAAATCGAAGCCGTCGAACGGCTTCACCATCTCGTCATGGTTGCCGGGAACATAGACGACGCGCGTGCCGCGCTTCGCGCGCTTGAGCACCCGCCAGACGACGTCATTATGTTCGGGCGGCCAGAAATGCCGCTTCTTGAGCCGCCAGCCGTCGATGATGTCGCCGACGAGGTAGAGCGTCTCGCAATCGACATGGTCGAAGAAATCGATCAGCATCGCGGCGTTGCAGCCGCGCGTGCCGAGGTGAATGTCGCTGACCCACACCGTGCGATAGCTCCGCCGTTCGCCGATCACGCGCTCGGGGATATGCGGATCGGTGGTGAAGGGATCGGGGAAACGGGCGGGGATCGGCAGGGTGGAAATCGATGCCATGTCGCACTCCGGAAGCAGCCTCTAGCTGCCCCCGGCGTAGACACGCGAAATGTTACAGCGTGCGACTCAAACTCGCGACAGTTTGAAGAAAGTTTGAAGGCGTTTTGGTGACGTTGCCTATTTGACACATATCGGGTTAGCCATGATCCAATCAGGTTCGTCGGATCACCAAATTCCTGATTTCGCTCATATCTTCCATGGCAAAGCGCACACCCTCGCGCCCCAATCCGCTGTCCTTCACCCCGCCATAGGGCATATTGTCGACGCGGTAGGAGGATACGTCGTTGACGACGATGCCGCCGACGTCGAGATGATCCCACGCATCGAGCACCTTGTGGATGTCGCGCGTGAACAGCCCGGCCTGCAGCCCGAACTTGCTGTCGTTCACCTCGGCGAGCGCGGCTTCCCAGTCGGTGAATTTCGACAGGATGACGACGGGACCAAAGGCTTCCTCGCGCACGACGTCGGTATCGGTCGGCACATTTTCGAGCAGTGCGGCCTCCAGCATATTGCCCTCGCACCCGCCGCCCGCGAGCAGCGTCGCGCCCGCGGCGACCGCATCGTCGATCCAGCCTTTCAACCGCTGCGCTTCCTTCACCGAGATCATCGGGCCGATGAAGGTATCGCGCAGTTTCGGATCGCCCGATTTCAGCGTCTTGACCTTCGCGCTGAGCATGTCGCGGAATCTGTCGTAGATATCCTCGTGAATGATCACGCGCTGCACATGGATGCAGCTTTGCCCCGACTGATAATATCCACCGAAGATGATCCGTGCGAGCGCATGGTCGAGGTCGGCGTCCTTGTCGACGATCACCGCCGCATTGCCGCCAAGTTCGAGCACGACCTTCTTCTTGCCCGCCTTTGCCTTCAAATCCCAGCCGACACCCGGCGAGCCCGTGAAGCTGAGCAATTTCAGCCGCTCATCGGTGGTGAACAGGTCGGCGCCGGAGCGCGTCGCGGGTAGGATGCTGAACGCGCCCTCGGGCAATATGTCGCACTCGGCGAGGACCTCGCCCATGATGATCGCGCCAAGCGGCGTCAGCGACGCGGGCTTCATCACGAACGGGCAGCCGATGGCGATCGCCGGCGCGATCTTGTGCGCGGCGAGGTTGAGCGGGAAGTTGAACGGCGAGATGAAACTGCACGGCCCGATCGGCACCCGCTTCCACATCCCCATATAGCCCTTGGCGCGCGCCGAAATGTCGAGCGGCTGGACCTCGCCATAATTGCGCGTCGCTTCCTCGGCGGCGATGCGGAAGGTGTCGATCAGGCGCGTGACCTCGCCCTCGCTGTCGGCGATCGGCTTCCCCGCCTCGACGCACAGCGCATAGGCCAATTCGTCGAAGCGCTCCTGGAACCGCCCGACGCAATGCGTCAGCACATCGCGTTTCTCGAAACTCGCCAGCCGCGCCATCGGCTCGGCGGCGCGCACCGCGCCGGCGATCGCCTCGTCGATGATGTCGGGGGTCGCAAGCGCGGTGCGGAACGCGACCTCGCCGGTGAACTTGTCGATCACCTCGAGGTCGGTGTTCGGCTGCACCGCCTTGTTGTTGAGGTAGAGCGGGTAGACGGTCTTGAGTTTCATTCAGCTTCTCCATCCTCCCGCTGGCGGGAGGGGGCGTTCAGAGGCACGTGACTCTGAACGCGGGTGGGCCAGCGGCGGTGAAGTAGCCCACCCCGCTGCGACTAGCGAGCGAGCTCGCAAGTCTCGCTGCCCCTCCCGCATGCGGGAGGGGAGCTGGTTTTACAATTCCTTCGACAACCTCTTGATGTCGTTGTTCAAAATCTGGTCATTCTCCGAATAGTCGACCGGACAATCGATCAAATGCACACCGGGCGTGCTCAGCGTATGCGCGAGCAGTTCCTTCAAATGCGCCGCGCTCTCGACCCGGTGCCCATGCGCGCCATAGCTTTCGGCATATTTGACGAAATCGGGGTTGCCATAGGTCAGCCCCCAATCCTTGAAGCCCATGTTCGCCTGTTTCCAGCGGATCATGCCATAGCTGTTGTCGTTCAATATCAGAACGGTGATGTTGAGCCCCAGGCGCACCGCGGTCTCCATCTCCTGGCTGTTCATCATAAAGCCGCCGTCGCCGCAGATCGCCATGACCTTGCGCCCCGGATAGACCATCGCCGACATCATCGCCGACGGCAGGCCGGCGCCCATCGTCGCGAGCGCATTGTCGAGCAGCACGGTGTTCGGCTTGCACGCGGTGTAACCCCGCGCGAACCAGATCTTATACACGCCATTGTCGAGGCAGATGATCCCGTCGTCGGGCATCGCGTCGCGGATCGACTGCACCAGATGCGGCGGAAAGATCGGGAAGCGCTCGTCCTTCGCCAGCGGCGTCGTATGGTCGACCTCGGCCTTGCGATAGGCGAGCAGATGATCGAATTTCCATCCGCCGTTGGGGACGATGTCCTCCTTCATCTGCCACACCGCATTGGCGATATCGCCGATCACCTCGATGTTCGGGAAATAGACCGGATCGACCTCGGCGGTCTTGCTCGACACATGGATGACGGTCGGGCCGCCGCGCTGCATGAAGAAGGGCGGCTTTTCGATCACATCGTGGCCGAGGTTGACGATGCAGTCCGACGCCTCGACCGCACGGTGGACGAAATCGCCCGATGACAGCGCGGCGCAGCCGAGGAATTTCGGATGCCGCTCGTCGATCACGCCCTTGCCGAGCTGTGTGGTCAGGAAGGGGATGCCGGTCTTTTCGATGAATTGCAGCAACATGCGGCCGGTCATCGTGCGGTTCGCGCCGGCGCCGATGACCAGCACGGGCGAGGTCGCCTTTTCGAGCGCCTTCACCGCCTCGCGGATCGATTTCACATCGGCGTTCGGGCGCCGCGAGTGGCTGCGCTTCAATGGCAGGCTGTCGGTATGCTCGTCGGCGATATCCTCGGGCAATTCGATATGCACCGCGCCGGGCTTTTCCTCTTCGGCAAGGCGAAAGGCTTCGCGCACGCGGCTCGGGATATTGTCCGACGACGCCATCTGGTGCGTATATTTGGTGATTGGCCCCATCATCGCGACGACGTCGAGGATCTGGAAGCGGCCCTGCTTCGATTTCTTGATCGGCTTTTGCCCGGTGATCATCATCATCGGCATGCCGCCGAGCTGGGCATAAGCGGCGGCGGTGACGAAGTTCGTCGCGCCCGGCCCCAATGTCGCGAGGCAGACGCCGGTCTTGCCGGTATGACGGCCGTAAGTTGCGGCCATGAAGCCCGCGCCCTGTTCGTGCCGGGTCAGGATCAGCTTGATCTTCTTAGATCGCGACAGGCTGTCGAGGAAATCGAGATTCTCTTCGCCCGGAACGCCGAAAATATATTCGACGCCTTCTTCTTCCAGGCATTCGATGAACAGGTCGGATGCTTTTTTCATGTGTCAGTCGCCCCCTCAGCCACGCACCAAGACGATGCGGCCCCAAGTCATGCCGGCGACCCCTCAGCACATATGTTGATACAGTGGCTCTCGTCGTCAGGCCGCGAGTCCCTGCTGCACCGGGAAGCGGTTGTAACGAGGGCAAAAGCCATTGTCACCCTACGCGACCTCAAGCCCCACAAGCGCGAAAATGGCCGCCGTTTGCAATCGGAGCGGTTTCGAAAAGTAGCCAATTGCAAAAATAGTATCGATGCCGGAAAACCGCTTGACGCGTTTCATCGATTGGGCTTCCTGCTCTCTCGAGGGGGGAATTGCCATGAAATTTTTGCGCACTATTGCGGCGGCACTATTGTTGCTTTTGTCCGCCGGACCCGGTTTGGCGACGGCGCAAGAACGCACCGCCGTTCGCCAAGGTTTCACTTTGCCGCCGAAGAGCGGCAAGACCATCCTGTTGTTCCGGCCGACAATTCGCGTGGGAGCGCAATCGACCGGCGGGATGTTCGAACCCAACGCCGATTGGACCGCGCAAAGCCGTGAGCATATGGGCGTTTCATTGAAGCAGTTGCAGGATCGCCTTGGCAACCGCGTTATCGAAGCGCCCGATCCGGTTGGCGAGCAAGCTTTGCTGATCGCCGAGCATATGGCGCTTTTTGCGGCCGTATCGGATTCCGTAATCAATTATCAGTTTTTCGTCGGAAACCGGCTGCCCACTAAAAAGCGCGATAACCGGAACGACGTGTTCGAATGGACGCTTGGCCCGCAAGTCGCGAATCTTCCTGGCGCGAGCGATGCGGACTATGGTTTGTTCATTTATACCGAGGATCAATATGGATCCACGGGCCGCAAAGTTCTGCAGGCTTTTGCGATGCTCGGCGGCGTCGGGGTCTCGTCGGGCGTTCACAGCGGCTATGCAGGTCTAGTCGATCTGAAGACCGGTGAATTGCTGTGGCTGAACGCCGACGGAAAGATGGGCGGCGACGTTCGGACAGCCGAAGGCGCCGACAAGCGAATTCGCCAGTTGCTTGAGGAATTTCCGGGTAGCGCGGTGGGAGCGGAGCCCGTCGCATGACGCGGCGGACAATGCGGCTCGCAATCGCCGCCGCGGCCATGTCGACGCTTGCCGCCGCAAACCCCGAAAGCGATTTCGGACTGCCGCCCTATGCGGGCGCCTACCAGCCGCAGAACGTCGACGAGCGCGGTATGTGGATGGTCGACGACGAAAGCGAACGCCTCACCCGGGACTCGCGCGTGCTCATCCGCGACGAAGCGCTCAACAGCTATGTCCGGTCGGTCCTGTGCCGCGCGGTCGGCGACGATCGCTGTAAGGGTGTGCGCATCTACATCCTGCGTGTGCCCGCCTTCAATGCGAGCATGAGCCCGAACGGCACGATGCGCATTTACTCGGGTTTGCTGCTGCGTATGCGGAACGAGGCCGAGCTTGCGTCAATTCTTGGTCATGAATTCGCCCATTTCGAACTCCGGCATTCGCTCGAAGATTTTCGACGCCGGCGCTCGTCGAGTGATCTCATGGCATGGACAGCCGTACTCGGGAGTCTCGCCGTAACCTATGGGAGCGGCGCCGGGCACTCATACGGCGATTTTCGTGTTTCGGTTTACGGGGCACTCGCCCGGTTCAATCGCGATCAAGAGAGAGAAGCGGATCTCCGGGGTTTCGGCTATATGGCAGCCGCGCAATATCGGCCGTCGGCGGCGGCGGAAGTCTGGCGTTCGGCGATGAACGAGACCGACGCGACTTTGACCGGGCGTGCGGCCCGGAGCAAGCGATACGACGGCACGCCTTTTTTCGCGTCACACCCCACGAACCTCGAGCGAGCAGATTATCTTTCCACCTTGGCCAACCGCGTTCCGGGCGGCGAATATGAAGGGCGAAATGCCTATCAGGCGGCCCTGGCGCCCTGGCTCGATCAATTTCTCGAAGATCAGATCAAGCTCAACGATTTCACCGGGACCGAATATCTGATTACCCGCCTTGGCTCGGAACAGTGGACGGCGCCGCTCCTGCTTGCGCGCGGCGAACTCTATCGGTTGCGGGCCAATCCGCGCGACCTTCCCAATGCGGTCGATTTCTATCGTCAGGCGCTGGCACTTAATGCCGATCTGCCCGTCGCCTATCGCGGGATGGGACTGTCACTGATGCGCATGGATCGAAAGGCCGAAGCGATCCCTTCGCTCTCCCGCTATCTGGAACTCAAACCCGGTGCACCCGATGCGGACATGATCCGCTCGCTCGTTGCACCCCAATGAAAGAATTTGGAATGCTCAAATCATTGTTGAAGCCCGTGCTGTTTATCTCAGCGGCCACGGCCCTGACCGCCCCTGCCGTGTTGTCGGCAAATGATCTGATAAAGAGCGGCGAGACCGTGGCCGTTGCGAAGTCGACGCTGTCGATCACGCCGCCCCGAGACTGGAACAAGCTTTCGGCGAGGCCGGGGAAAAAGGCCGAGACGTGGACGCTGGATGGCGAGCGGCTCAATGATATTTCTTTCTATTCCGATATTGCTCCCGGCGAACCGTTGTTGCGCGAACGCAGCAAAAAACACGATCCATTGCCCAAGCTGCGATCGAATAGTCTACTGACGGACGTCCCCGAGCTTCTCGAAGGAACCTATCGTGCCTATTTTGGCATCGCGGTTTTTTCTGTAGGAACTTCGAAGCCGACCAAGTTCCTAAATGAGCCAGCAATCCAGTTTACATATGAATATGTAACCCCTGACGAATTGACGCGCCGGGGTGAAGCAATAGCCGCGCTTCGAAATGGCAAGCTTTTCATGATGACCTTCGATGCACCCAAGCTTCACTTCTTCGACAGAAATATCGAAGATTATCGGGCTTTGGTCGCAACCGCCAAGATAAGCTGACACTCGTTCAATCCACGTCGAACAACCTCACCGCTATTCGCCGTCCCAATAGCCCGGCGTCGCGGCATCGCGGCCGACCAGCAGGTCGAAGCCCGTGCCGCCGGCAATGACCCGGGTCTTGCCGCTGTCGGGATATTCGATGACGTCGAGCTCGGGGCGGGTGCTTATTGCCAGATAGCGCAGCGGCTGCGTTCCGTCGTTGACGATCTGGTGCGCGCTGTCGGCCCCGCCAGCGGGGCAGGCCAGCATGTCTCCCGGCCCGACCGGGACGGAATCCTTCCCTTGCCGGAACGACCCGGTGCCTTCGAGGATCACGAAAAGCTCTTCGGTCGCATGATGGTTGTGAAAGGGGAAGGCGCGTTTGCCGGGCGGCACAACGAAGATGTTGCAGCCGAGCCGCTCCATTCCGAGCAGCGCCCCCGCCATGGCGACGTCGACGGCATAGCGTTCGGCCGCGGGGCCGGTCGCGCGGATCGGTTCGGGAAGCGGGGCGCACGCATGGGTGAAGATATTGATCGATTTCGGGGGCATGATTTTCTCCTGATGGCTCGCCCTAGGCGGCCCCCGGTGCCAACGATATTGCATAAATCGCCATATCTGCCATTCATATATGAATGATCAGAGATGTGGATTGGTCGCTTTACCGAAGCTTTCTCGCGGTGATGGAGGCGGGGTCGCTGTCCGCCGCCGGCCGGCGGTTGCGGATCAGCCAGCCGACGATGGGCCGTCATATCAGGACGCTCGAAGCGGCGCTCGGCCAGAGCCTTTTCCTCCGCACCCCCGACGGGCTGTCCCCGACCGACGCCGCGCTCGCGCTGATGCCGCATGCGCGGGCGCTGGCCGATGCCGCCGGGGCACTGACCCGGGCGGCGTCGGGCGCCCGCGATGCCATGGAGGGAAGCATCCGGATCGCCGCAAGCGAAGTGACCGCGGCCGAGATTCTGCCGCCGATCGTGCGCGCCATGATGGACCGGTGGCCGGGGCTCGTCATCGAGCTCGCGGTGTCGAACAGCGACGAAGATGTGATGCGCCGGGCCGCCGATATTGCGGTGCGCATGGCACCGCCGCGACAGGACGCGCTGGTCGCGACGCGGATCGGCGGCTTCGAGCTCGGCCTCTATGCGCACCCCGCCTATATGCGCGGCCGGCGGGCGGTGGAGCGGGCCGAAGACCTGCGAGGGCACCGGCTGATCGGGTTCGACCGCCCGTTCGCTTACACCGATATTTTTCGCGTCGCGGGGAAGCGCATCGCGCGCGACGACTTCGCGCTGCGGTCCGACAGCGACATGGCGCAACTCGCGGCGATTCGGGCGGGGTGCGGGATCGGGGTCTGCCACGCGCCGCTGTCGGGCGGGCTGGAGCGCCTGCTTCCCACCGATTTCGCGCCCGAGGTCGAGATGTGGCTGCTCATGCACCCCGACCTGCGTTCGCTAAGTCGCTTCGACCATGTCTTTGACCATCTGGCCGATGCCCTGACGCGTCATATCGCCGGCCCCGGCGGGGCAGCGAGCTAGTCGATGTCGAACAGGCCCGCGAGCTGTTCGACCATCGTGCCGCCCAGCTGCTCGGCGTCCATGATCGTCACCGCGCGGCTGTAATAGCGCGTCACATCGTGCCCGATGCCGATCGCGCAGAGCTCGACCGGCGAGCGGTTCTCGATCCAGTCGATCACCTGGCGCAGATGCTGGTCGAGATAGGCGCCGTGGTTCACCGACAAGGTGCTGTCGTCGACCGGCGCGCCGTCCGAAATCACCATCAATATCTTGCGTTCTTCGGGGCGGCCAATGATGCGGCTGTGCGCCCATGTCAGCGCCTCGCCGTCGATATTCTCTTTGAGCAGCCCTTCGCGCATCATCAGCCCGAGCGACTTGCGCGCGCGGCGATAGGGCTCGTCGGCGGGCTTGTAGATGATGTGGCGCAAATCATTGAGGCGGCCGGGATGCGCGGGGCGTCCGGCGGCGAGCCAATCCTCGCGACTCTGCCCGCCCTTCCAGGTCCGCGTCGTGAAGCCGAGGATTTCGGTCTTCACACCGCAGCGTTCGAGCGTGCGCGCGAGGATGTCGGCGCTGATCGCGGCGATGCTGATCGGCCGCCCGCGCATCGATCCGCTATTGTCGATCAGCAAGGTCACCACCGTGTCGCGGAAGTCGGTATCGCGCTCGATCTTGTAGCTCAGCGACTGGCCGGGCGAGACGATGACGCGCGCGAGGCGCGCGGCGTCGAGCTGGCCTTCCTCCTGGTCGAAATCCCACGCGCGGTTCTGCTGCGCCATCAGGCGGCGCTGGAGGCGGTTCGCAAGCTTGGTCACCGCGCCCTGCAGATGCGTCATCTGCTGGTCGAGATAGGCGCGCAGCCGCGTCAGTTCGTCGGCGTCGCAGAGCTCGGTCGCGAGGATGATCTCGTCATGCTTTTCGGTGAAGCGTAGATAGTTGAAATCGGGGATGTCGCTCGGCAGGCGGTTGGGGCGCACGGGCAACATGCCCTCGTCGCCTTCGCCGCCCATTTCGGGCTCGCCGTCGGCTTCCATTTCTTGCGCGTCTGGGTCGCTGTCGCCGTCGTCGGCCTGATCGCCCGCCATTTCGGCGCGCGCATCGACTTGGCTTTCACCGGCACCGCCGTCTTCGCTTTCCTGCTCTTCCTGGCTTTCCTCGGCTTCGCTTTCGTCCTGCTCGCCGCCGTCCTCGGCGCCTTCCTCGAGCGGCTCGTCGCTCTGGATCAGGTCGAGGTGGCGGAGCGCGAGCTTCGCGGTTTCGGCAAAGGCGGCCTGGTCGTCGAGCAGCATCGACAAGGCGGTGAGGTCGCCGCCCGCCTCGTTGGTGATCCATTCGCGCACCAGCGACAGGCCGGTCTCGGTTCCCTGCGGCGCCTGCTCGCCGGTCAGCGCCTCGCGCAGCATCAGCTCGAGCGCGCTCGACATCGGCACATCCTCGCGCCCTTGCGCGCGGCTGATCGGGTCGCTGCGCATCCGCATCGCGAGGCTGGCCGACAGGTTGCTGCGCATGCCGTTCATATGGCGCGCGCCGAGCGCTTCGATCCGCGCGCGCTCCATCGCATCGAACGCGGCGGCGGCGATCGGATCGGCGGGGCGCGCCGCGGCGTGCAGCTTCTCGCTATGGTGCTTCATGCGCAGCGCATAGCTGTCCGCAAAACCCCGCGCCTCGGCGACCTGATCGGCGGGCAGCGTGCGCGACGGCGTCGGGACCTTGATCGCCTTGCCGATCTGCGCGGGTGCGTCGGCGGTGAAACCGACCTCGACCTCGGCATCGCGCGTCACCGCGCGCGCGACGCTCGACAGCGCGGCCTTGAAATCGTCGAGGGGAGATTGGGCGGACATTTCGAGTCGGCTCTAACCAGCTTTGGGTGTCGAAGGAAATCCCTTTCATCGTCACCCCGGACTTGATCCGGGGTCCATTCCGCCGGTGAAGCCTTGGACCCCGGATCAAGTCCGGGGTGACGAAGAGGGAATGAACGCGGCCATAGCTATGCTCGCTTGACCTCGCTCGGCCGGGGGAGCATCCGCGGCCTATGTCCTCCCCCGCACTCTCCCCCATGAAACGCCCGTGGGTCGTCATCGCCTGCGCGGCGTTCATCGTCACGCTCGCGATGGGCGTGCGCCAGTCGTTCGGCCTGTTCCTGCCGCAGATGAGCGTCGATATCGGGATCAGCCGATCCGACTTCGGGCTCGCGATGGCGCTCCAGAACCTGCTCTTCGGTCTCGTTCAGCCCTTCGTCGGCGCGCTCGCCGACAAGCATGGCGCGGGGCGCGTCGTGCTCGGCGGGGCGCTGCTCTATGCACTCGGGCTGATCGGCGCGGCGTTCGCGACCGACGCGATTGGGCTCCACATCAGCTTCGGCCTGCTGATCGGCATGGCGCAGTCGGCGACGACCTTCGTCGTCGTGCTCGGCGCGGTCGGCCGCGTCGTCAGCCCCGAAAAGCGCAGCAGCGCGTTCGGTATCGTCACCGCGGGCGGCTCGCTCGGCCAGTTCCTCGTCGTGCCGCTGGCATCGATGCTGCTCGGTGACATCGGCTATCACCAGACTTTGTGGATCATGGCGGGGCTCGTCGCGCTGTGCGGCCTGCTCGCAATCGGCGTTGCGGGTCGTACCGACACGCCCGGGACGCTGCGGGCCGAGGAGCAGACCGCGCGCGAAGCGCTGCGCGAGGCCGCCGTTCACCGCGGCTATTGGCTGCTCAATGCGGGTTTCTTCGTCTGTGGTTTCCACATCGCCTTCATCGCGACGCATCTGCCCGCCTATCTCGACGACAAGGGGCTCGGCATCGAGATCGGTGCGCAGGTGCTCGCACTCGTCGGGTTGTTCAACATCCTCGGTTCGTACGTGTTCGGCCGCGCGGGCGACCTGATGCGCCAGAAATATGTGCTGTCGGCGCTCTATACCGCGCGCTCGGCGGTGATCGCGCTCTTCCTCTTCCTGCCCCTGAGTCATGCGAGCGCGCTCGTCTTTGCGGGCGCGATGGGCTTCCTGTGGCTCGGCACGGTGCCGCTTACCAGCGGCATCGTCGGGCGCATCTTCGGCATCCGCTACCTCTCGATGCTCTATGGCATCGTGTTTCTGAGTCACCAGCTCGGCAGCTTTTTCGGCGCGTGGATGGCGGGGCTGATCTTCGACGCCACCGGCAGCTATAATATCGCGTGGGGCTTCTCGATCGCGCTCGGGCTGTTCGCCGGGCTCGTCCACCTGCCGATCGCCGACGCGCCGGTCAAACGGCTGGAGCCGGCATGAAGCTCGCGCGGCAGGACTGGATCGCGCTTGCGCTCTTCGTCCTGATCGCGGCGGGCGGGCTGTGGCTGTGGACCGGCGAGGGACCGGTCGTCTGGCTCGCCAATTTCGCGATCATGTGCGGCTTCTAGCCGCTTACTGCGGCTCTTCGACCTCGGGCGTGCGGTGACAGATCGCGTCGTCGCCGTCTTTCGGCAACGCGGGGTCGGGGAGCAGCCGGAACACATGCGCCCATATCGTCGCGACGCGCTCGGGCCGCGTGCGCTTGTTCGCGACGACGTCGATGAAATCGCGGCACACGACCGCGCTGCGCAGGAAATTGCTATGCCCCGTCGACCCGCGTGAGACGTCGGTGGTGTCGATCACGGTCAGGCCTGCGCGCGACACGGGATAGCAGCGCTCGGGCAGCCCCTTGGCCTTCAGCTCGGCCGCCTCGAACGGGTTGAAGCAATAGGGCGAGCCGAGCCGCGGATAGCCGTGGATCGCGCGCGACGCGGCAAGCGCCTTGTCGGCGCGCGACGTATAGACGGTGATCCGGCGATTGTTGGCGACGCGCCGTGCCGACAGCACCTCTTCCTCGATATCGCGCTCGAACGTCTCGCGGTCGATGTCGGGCGAGGCGAGGATGACGTTCGAGATATTGCTGCTGTCCGCGCTGCTCGACGTGCGATCGACATAAGAGATCGCGGGGACGACGAGCCGCGCGCCAAGCGAATGCGAGACGACCACGATCTCCTTGACCCACGATTGTTCGGCCAGCGACTTCAGGAAGTCCCGGAAATTGCGGACGTCGTGGTACATGTTCGTCTCGTCGACGACATAGCTCAGGACCTTGCCCTGCGACGGCCAGCTGTATTCGATGATCGGGCCGTCGAAGCCCGTCATGCGCGCGATCTGCGTCGCGTCCTTCGACGTCGTCGGGAAATTCTCGCGGTAACCGTGAACATAGAGCAGCACGCGGCCCTGCTTGCGGTCGGTTTCGGCCTGCAGCGCGCGCCACCAGTCGGCCGAGGTCTGGAAGGCGATCGGCGCGAGCAGCTTTTTCTTCTTGCCGACCTCGACCTCGCGCGGGGCGTTGAAGCGGCCGTAGCGCATATGGTCGCCGCGGTGGCGGAGCAGCTCGATATCGGGGGTGCGGCAGTCGGGCAAGCGGCTCGTCGCGAAGAAATAGGGCAAGGCCTCGCCATCGACCACCGCGCCCGGCTGCGCGGTGCAGCGCGGGTCGGCGACATAGTCGGCATGCCGGACCTTGCCATAGTCGACCGCCGCGATGCTGCACCCCGACAGCGCGAGTGCGGCGCAGGACGCCACCGCCAGGTGGCGCACCGACGTCACTTGCCGACGACGCTTTCGGGCAGATCCTCGCCGAACACGCGCTGATAATATTCGGCGACGATCATCCGTTCGGCCTCGTCGCATTTGTTGAGGAAGGAGAGACGGAAGGCGAAGCCGATATTGTTGAAGATCGCGGTATTCTGCGCCCAGCTGATCACCGTGCGCGGCGACATCACGGTCGAAATGTCGCCGTTGATGAAGCCCTGACGTGTCAGGTCGGCGACCTTCACCATATTCGCGACGGTCGTCTCGTCGGTGTCGGGCACCTTGGCGAGGATGATCGCGCTTTCGGTCGCCGCGGGCAGATAGTTCAGCGTGACGACGATGTTCCAGCGGTCCATCTGGCCCTGGTTGATCTGTTGCGTCCCGTGATACAGTCCGCTCGTGTCGCCGAGCCCGACGGTATTCGCGGTCGAGAAGAGGCGAAAATGCGGGTTCGGGCGGATCACGCGATTCTGGTCGAGCAGGGTCAGCTTGCCCTCGGTTTCGAGCACGCGCTGGATCACGAACATCACGTCGGGACGGCCGGCGTCATATTCGTCGAAGACGAGCGCGGTCGGCGTCTGCAGCGCCCAGGGGAGCAGGCCTTCGCGGAATTCGGTGACCTGTTGGCCGTCGCGCAGCACGATCGCATCGCGGCCGACGAGATCGATACGGCTGATATGCGCGTCGAGGTTGACGCGGATGCACGGCCATTTCAGCCGCGCCGCAACCTGTTCGATATGCGTCGACTTGCCGGTGCCATGATAGCCCTGCACCATCACGCGGCGGTTATATTTGAAGCCCGCGAGGATCGCGAGCGTCGTGTCGCCGTCGAAGACATAGGCGGGATCGAGGTCGGGGACGCGCTCGTCGGCTTCGCTGAATGCCGGCACCTTCATGTCGATATCGACCCCGAAGACCTCGCGCGCATCAACCTCGGTATCGGGCGCCGCAAGCAGCGTCGAGCCGTGGTGATCGGGAAGGCTGTTCGGGATATCGGTCATGGCAAAGTCCAGCAAGCAAACGGGGAGAGTCGCCGCGCGGCGGCGCTTCGTCGTCGCGGTATCGCCATGGGTTGCGGCTTGCAACGCCTTTCGTGGCGATATTCTAGAGTAGGCCGAGCGCCTTCATCACCGCCGACTGGTCGTAATAGGGACGTTCGCAGACGATCTTGTCGCCGCCGGGTGCGAATTCGAAGCTTGCCGCCATACGGATACGGAACGCCTTGCCCGTCGGCTCGATCGTGCGCAGGCCGAGCTTCAGCGGACCGAGATGCGTGCCCGTCAGCCAGAATTCGACGAGCACCGTGTTCGTGCCTTCGTCGGCGGCGATCGCGATGACCTCGTTCGCCTGATCGGGAAAGGGCTCGCGCGACGTCGCGAAATAGGATCGCACCGCCGCTTCGCCGTCGAAGATCGTGCCGGGGCCCATCAATTCGTAACGCGGATGGTCGAAGGTCGCGAGTACGCCGTCCCAATCGTGCGTGATCTCGAGCGCCATATGGCGGCGCACCACTTCGATCCGTGCTTCGTCGAGGTCGGTCATTGTGCGTCTCCCTATGCGAAAGCCTTGGTCTTCCTCAGCAATTGATACGCCCGGACTACCTCACCCAGCCGTGCTTCGAAACTGCGATCGCCGCCATTGCGGTCGGGATGATATTTGCGGACCAGCTCGCTGTAGCGCCGCCGCAGCGCCGCGCGGTCGGCATCGGCGGGCAGCGCGAGCAACTGCATCGCCGCATGCTCCTCGCGCGACAGGCCGGGATTCGCCGCCTCGCGCCGCGCCTCGTCCATCCGCTGGCGAAAGCGCGCGCCGAGCGCGTCGATCGGGTCCCTGAAATCGGCCCAGCGCGGCGGCAGGTCGGCGCTGCCCGCGGGGCGGAAGGTGCGGCTTTCGGTCTCCCAGCCCGCGGTCGGCGATTGCGCCTCCATGATCTGGTCGGCGGTCATGCCGTCGAAGAAATTATAGCCCGCGTTGAATTCGCGCACATGGTCGAGGCACAGCCAGCGATATTGCGGCGGGCCGTCGGGCGAGCGCGTCCATGCCATCGGCGCGCGAAACTCGCCGGGTTCGCGGCATCCGGGCGCGGCGCAGGCCTCTTCGCGGGGGACGCGGCCATGAAAACGGGAAGGGCGTGCAGAAGAAGGCACAACAGACTTTCGAGAGGCGTTGGAGGTCTTATAATTTGGCGACGAAGCGCTTATGGTCAACCCCATGAGCAGCAAAGGCCCCGTACAGCAAGAGATGGAAAGTCTGCTCAGCGCAGCCTTTCCCGACGCCAATTTCATCCTGAGCAACGACAGTGCCAGCCACCACGGCCATATGGGCGACGACGGCAGCGGTGAGTCGCATTTCAGCCTGAGCATCGAATGGGCGGGCTTTGCCGGGCAGAACCGCGTCGCGCGCCAGCGCGCCGTGAACAAGGCGCTCGGTGACCTGCCGGGACAGCGCGTCCACGCGCTCGCGATCAAGGCGACCGCGCCGGGAGAATGATGATGCCGGACAAGGTGAACCTAGCGGACGCCTTCGCGAAAATTCCCGACGCGTGGAACCCGCGCGTCGCGGGCGACATCAATGATTTTCAGGTCAAGCTGGTCAAGCTCGACGGCAAGTTCGACTGGCATCACCATGAGGTCGAGGATGAATTGTTCCTCGTCGTCGCCGGCCGGATGAAGATGGCGTTTCGCGACCGCGACGTGATCGTCGAGCCCGGCGAGTTCATCATCGTCCCGCACGGCGTCGAACATTGTCCCGAGGCGCTGGACGGCGAATGCCATGTCGTCCTGCTCGAACCCGGTACGACCCTCAACACCGGCAATGTCGAAACCGAAAAGACGCTCAAAACATTGGAAAGGCTCGATTGATGTTCGACATCATCACCCCCTCGACCCATGACCTCGGCGCCTTTGAAGTGCGCCGCACGCTGCCGAACAAGGCGCGGACGATGGTCGGTCCCTTCATTTTCGTCGACCAGTTCGGCCCGGCGCATTTCGACATCGGCCGCGGTATGGACGTGCGCCCGCACCCGCACATCAACCTCGCGACGGTCACTTACCTGTTCGAGGGCGCGATCGACCATCGCGACAGCCTCGGCACCTTCGCGACGATCCGCCCCGGCGCGTGCAACCTGATGACCGCGGGCCGCGGCATCGTCCACTCGGAGCGCACCCCTGCGCCCGAACGCGCGACCGGATCGGCGATTTCGGGAATGCAGACCTGGCTCGCTTTGCCCGACGGCAAGGAAGAGATCGATGCGGCGTTCGAGCATGTCGCAAAGGACGACCTGCCGCTGATCGAGGACAATGGCGTGTCGGCGCGCGTCATCATGGGCAGCCTGTGGGGCGCGACCTCACCGATCACCCAGCATGCCGCGACGATCTATGCCGACATCTTGATGAACGCCGGCGCGACGATCCCGATCGATGCCGAGGCCGACGAGCGCGCGGTACTGGTCGCGCTCGGCGACGCGAGCCTCGATGGCGAAGCGCTCGACCGTTATAGCCTCTATATCCTCAAGCCCGGACAGGCGATGACGCTGCGCGCGACAAGTGACGCGCGCGTGATGCTGCTCGGCGGCGAGGCGTTCAAGACGCCGCGCCATGTCTTCTGGAATTTCGTAAGCTCCAGCCGCGACCGCATCAACCAGGCGAAGCACGACTGGAAGGACCGCAAATTCCCGCTCGTCCCCGGCGACAGCGAGGAGTTCATCCCGATTCCCGAAGTGCCGAAGACGGTGAGCTATCCTTAGGTCAGGTTTCGACCGGAAGGCGCCGTCCCGCTTCTAATGCTTCGTCATTCCCGCGAAAGCGGGAACCCAGGGATGGGCCAGCCGACGGACGCTCTGGGTCCCCGCTTTCGCGGGGATGACGAGTAAGGGGCGGCGTCCGCTTTCCACCCCATAGCGGACATGCCGGGCTTCCCTGTCTCCTTCGCCCGACGGTCCCACCATTTGTTGCAGCTTGCCAGCCGCAACAATCCTCGCCAGATTGGTTTCGAAAAGAAACCAAAGGAGCGATGTCGATGATCGGCGATTTCGAACAACAGCGCGTGGAGCTTTCGACCGGCGTCGAGCTCGACGTCGTCGACATGGGGCCGCGCGACGCGCCCGTCCTCATCTTTCTCCACGGCTTTCCCGAATCGCACCGCACCTGGCGTCATCAGCTGCCGCATTTCGCGGGCCGCTTTCGCTGCATCGCGCCCGACCAGCGCGGCTATCGCGGCTCGTCGAAACCGCAGGACGCCGAATCCTATACCCCCGACAAGCTGATCGCCGATATCTTCGCGCTCGCCGACGCGCTGGACGTCGGTGAATTCACGATCGTCGGCCATGATTGGGGCGGGGCGATCGCGTGGGGCGTCGCGCTCGGCGGCCAGCCGGGCGGGCTCCATCCGGCGTGGGCGGGGCGGGTCACCCGTGCGGTGATCGCCAACGCACCGCATCCCGCTATTTTCCAGCGTCTGCTCGCGACCAACGAAGATCAGCGCGCGGCGAGCCAATATATCCGCACCTTTCGCGACCCCGCGAGCGACACGATCATCGAGGAACATGGCATCGCGGGCATCCTCGCCCATGCTTTTGCCGGGCGCGTGCCGAGCGGCGGGTTGCAGCCCGCCGACGAGATCGGCCGATTGCTGAAGGACTGGGAGGATCGCGACGCCTGCCGCGGGATGATCAACTGGTATCGCGGCTCGACGATCAACGTGCCCGCGATGGACGAACCCTATGCCGAGCCGCCCGCGATACCCTTCCCGAAACTCACCATCCCGACGCTGGTGATCTGGGCGCTCGACGATGTCGCGTTGCCGCCATGTAATCTTGACGGGATGGAGGAGCTCGTCCCCGATGTGACGATCGTTCAGGTGCCCGACTGCGGCCACTTCGTGCCGTGGGAGGCGCCCGATGCAGTCAATCGGGCGATGGATGAATTCCTCGCCCTAAAATAAACAAGACCATCGTTTCGTTCAGGAAAAAGTGGCGGGCGGCGATTGCGCCGCCCGCCGTCGGGGGGGTCTGTTCATGCGTGTCTGGGGCACGCGTATTAGCCTGGCCCACGCCTCTTTTATCTCGGCTGCGACTAGGGCCGAGGACTTTGGGTAGGGCGATTTAACCATATTATTGCGTAATATGGCAGGCTTTCACATTTTCCCATTCTTGCCATATTCATGCGATGGAAGTGGGTGGACTCAGGGTCGCCTCGATCGTTGACCGGATCGATGGCCCATCGAACTGGACGATCGAACGCGATGTCCATGTGCTGATCCTGTACGAGGCGGGAAGCTATCATTGGCTCGAAACATGGCTGGACGATCAGCGGACGTCGCTTGGCGATCCGTTGCCCGGCGAAATGTGGTTGATACCCGCCGGTCAGACATATCGCGGCACGGCAAAGGGCGGCGCGGTTCGTACGATCGAGGTCGAGATTCCCGCCGCGCGGTTGACAATCGCCCCCGATACACGTGCGCTCGCGGCGCATCACGACCTTGCGCTGGCCGCGCTTGTCCGGGCCTTGCTCGCGAACGATGCCGCCGCCGCCGATCCGCTCGTCACGATCCTCGCCAAGACGCTTCAGTCCATGGCCGGGCGTCCCGAATCGCCCGCCATCGCCCAGCGCATCAACGATCTGATGGCCTTCATCCAGACCCAGCTCGAAGTGTCGCTGACGGTCGAGGACATGGCGGCCGCGGCGGGGATGTCGGTGAACAGCCTGATCGTCCATTTCGCGCGCGCGACTGGCCGCACCCCGGCACAATATGTGCTGCACCAGCGGCTGCGCCACGCCTGCTGGTTCCTGATGAACCGCCCGCTGACGATCGCCGAGATCGCCTTCGCGACCGGCTTTTCGAGCCACGCGCATCTGTGCGCGATCTTTCGCCGCAAGATCGGCATGTCGCCGGGCGAGTGGCGCCGCAGACATCGGTCGGATATTCTGCCGGATGAAGGGGAGGAATAGCGATGTCGCACACGACCATCATGCTGCTGGCCGGGCTCGTCCTGCTGATCCTGCTGCGCCTGACGATCCGGGATGCGGCGTGGGCGACGCGGCTGTTCCTCATCCTGTGGTTGCTTGTCGCGATCGGCAATCTGCTCGTCGGCGTGCTCCATGCCGGTTACGGCTGGGCCGAGGAGGCGGGGATCGCGCTGGTCGTCTTCGGCATGCCCGCGGCGCTGGCGCTATTGGTGCGCCGCTTCCGGCGTTAGTTGTCGGGCCGCAGCAAACAGCCGCTGGCCCCCGCATAGCGCGCGCTGCGCGAGGCGAGTAGCGGCACGCTTCCCGTTACCGTTCGGGTCGCGGGGTCTTCGCTCAGCGATACCATCTCCATGCCGGGTTCGAAATCGCTCTGGCAACTTTCGAGGCTGCGTCCCTGCACATAGCGGCACGAACAGCCGACGCGCGCGGCATAGGCCGAACCCAGCTCGGCCTGCGCCTTGAACGACGGGAATTTCCAGATCGCGAAGATCGCGAGCAGCACCGCAAGCCCGATCACCCAGGGCAGGCAACCGCCCGAGCGGCTCGGTTTTTTCGCAGGATGCGGGGGATTAGCGGGCGGCGGCCCAGAGGCTGGTACAGGGGCCGGCGTCTCGCCCGTTGTCGGCCCGGTCGGATTAATGTTATTCACCAAAGCCATGATCACGAAAAAACGGCTGCTGGCAAGTGCCGCCCTCGGGGTGCTCGGCGTCTGGTCGCTGGCGCAGGCGGCGGGGCAGGGCAATATGGCACCCGCATCGCCCGCGCCGAAATTCGGCGCGTCGCTCGATGGCGTCGCCGCTGTCGAGACGCCGCGGCCGCTGCCCGCGCTGCCCGCCGCGATCCGCGCGCGCGCCGACGCGCTGTTCGCCGATGCCGACGATGTTGGGCAGACGCGCGCGCTGCTCGTGCTGCGCGACGGCGAGCCGATCTATGAACGCTATGCCGCGGGCTTCGGCCCCGAATCGAAGCTGATCAGCTGGTCGATGGCGAAAAGCATCACCGCGGTGCTCACCGGCTTTCTCGTCGCCGACGGGCAATTGTCGCTCGACGGGCCGGCGCCGGTGGAGGCGTGGCAGCGCAGCGGCGATCCGCGCGGCGCGATCACGCTGCGGAGCCTGCTCCACATGTCCTCGGGACTCGAGCATGTCGAAAATGGCGATCCGGTGTGGCAGGGCGATACCGTTGCGATGCTCTTCGGCGGCGGGGCGGGCGACATGGCGGGCTTCGCCGAGGCCAAGCCCGCGGCGGCGCAGCCCGATGAGGTGTTCAACTACAGCTCGGCGACCAGCGTCATCCTGTCGGACATCCTCGCCGACACGCTGACCCCGTCGCAAAACCCCGACGCACGGCGCGATGCGATGCGCGACTTCATCGGCGGGCGGCTCGTCGAACCGCTCGGCATGACCAGCCTGACCCCCGAATATGATGCGAAGGGCACGATGATTGGCGGGTCGATCATGCACGCGACCGCGCGCGACTATGCGAAGTTCGGTGAATTCCTGCGCAACCATGGCGTCGTAAACGGCCAGCGCTTGCTCCCCGAAACCTGGATGCGCTTCATGCTGACCCCCTCGGCGAACGACGCGGGCTATGGCGGACATATCTGGCTCAACCGCCGGCGTCCGGCGGGTGTCGCCCCGGCGCTATGGCCCGACCGCGGCCCGAACGACCTGTTCGCCTGCATCGGGCATCAGGGGCAATATATCATCGTCTCGCCGTCGCAGCGGCTGACGATCGTCCGGCTCGGCGTCACCAGCGACGATCAGTTCCCCGCACTGCGCCGGCATCTCGCCGACCTCACCGCAGCGTTATAGCAGGAAATCCCCGACCAGCGTCGTGACGCAGGTTCCGGTCAGTTCGACCATGTCGCCGTCGAGGCGGCAGCCGACATGCCCGCCGCGTGCGCTCGCCTGATAGGCCGCGAAGCTGTCGCGTCCCAGCCGCACTGTCCAATAGGGGGTGAGGACGCTGTGCGCCGACCCCGTCACCGGGTCCTCGTCGATCCCGGCGCCGGGCGCGAAGGCGCGGCTGACGACGTCGGCGCCCGACGGATCGCCGGCGCCCGGCGCGGTTGCGATATAGAGGATGTCGCCGCCCTCTTTCAGCGCGCGCAGGTCGGGGGTCAGCGCGCGGACACTCGCCGCGTCGCGGTAAGCGATCAGCGCATAGCCGCCATCGTGCCACATCGTTTCGACCGGATCGCCGCCGAGCGCGCGGACGATGTCGGGCATCGCCTTCGGCGCCGGCGTATAGGCGGGCAGCGCCATTTTGTAACCGTCGTCCTCGCCGTTTCGCGCGACGCGCAGGATGCCGGCCTTGCGCGTGCGGAACGTCATGTCGCTCCGCCACTGCGCTGCGGTGAGCAGGACGTGCCCGCTCGCGAGCGTCGCGTGGCCGCACAAAGCAACTTCTACTCCCGGGGTGAACCAGCGCAGCTCATAATCGGCTTCGTCGCTTTCGTCGGGCACCAGAAAGGCGGTTTCGGCGAGATTATTCTCGGCCGCGATCGCCTGCAGCGTCGCGTCGTCGAGCCATTCCTCGAGCGGCATCACCGCGGCGGGATTGCCCGTAAAGGGGCGGTCGGCAAAGGCATCGACCTGGGTGATCGGCAGGCGGCGGGGTGCGCTCATGGATAAAGCAATCCTGTGGACCAGCCGGTGCCGGTGCGGGTGAAGGCGGTGCGCTCGTGCAGCCGGTGGGCGCGATCCTGCCAGAACTCGATCGCCGAAGGATTAACGCGCCAGCCCGACCAGCGCGGCGGGCGCGGCACGTCCTGTCCCTCGAACCGCGCCTGCATTTCTTCGAAGCGCGCCTCGAACGTCTCGCGGCTGTCCAGCGGGCGCGACTGGTCACTCGCCCAGGCGCCAAGCTGGCTGTCGCGGCTGCGCGTCGCGAAATAGGCGTCGGCGACGCTGTCGTCGACGGGCGTCACCGCGCCTTCGATGCGAATCTGCCGGCGCAGCGATTTCCAGTGAAAAAGCAGCGCGACATGCGGGTTCGCCGCCAGCTCGCCGCCTTTGCGGCTGTCGAGATTGGTATAGAAGACAAAGCCGTCCGGCCCATGCCCCTTGAGCAAGACCATGCGCAGCGACGGACGCCCGTCGGGCGTCGTCGTCGCGAGCGCCATCGCATTGGCGTCATTGGGTTCGCTGGTCCGCGCTTCGGCGAACCAGCTGTCGAACAGGGCAAAGGGATCGTCGCTCATCCGCGCGGTCATAATGCGCCGCGAGGTGGTGGTCGAGCAAAACGCGCCGCCCCTCTATTAATCGTCATCCCGGCGAAGGCCGGGATCTCGACCCCGCCTTCTGACGCGCCGGTGAGATCCCGGCCTTCGCCGGGATGACGGCGGGTTGGGAGGGAACTTGACCTTGTGCGGGACATTACCACATCGACGCGCAATCGGGCTTCACGCCCAGTCACTTATCGGGCTACAGGAGCAAATATGGCCGATCCCTATTCCACCCTGGGCGTTGCGAAGAGTGCAAGCGAAGCGGAAATCAAGTCCGCGTACCGCAAGCTCGCCAAGGAATTGCACCCCGACAAGAACAAGGACAACCCGAAGGCGTCGGAAAAATTCTCCGACGTCACCAAGGCGTATGACATCTTGTCGGACAAGACGAAGCGCGCGCAGTTCGACCGCGGCGAGATCGACGGCGAGGGCAACCCCGCGATGCCGTTCGGTTATGGCGGCGGCGGCTTCCGCGGCGATCAGCGCACCGGTCCCGGCGGTTTCAGCGGCTTCGGCAACGAGAGTTCCGATTTCGGCGATATTTTCGAAGGGCTGTTCGGCCGCGGCGGCGGTTCGGGTGGCGGGCCGTTCGGGGGTTTCGGCGGACGCAGCGCACCGCCGCAAAAGGGCGCCAACGTCGCCTATCGCCTGTCGGTCAGCTTCATCGATGCCGCGACGCAGGCGCCGCAGCGCATCGCGCTCGCCGACGGCGCGACGATCGACCTGAAACTGCCCGCCGGGGTCGAAACCGGCACGCAGATGCGGCTCGCCGGCAAGGGGCAGGCGGGGCCGGGCGGCACCGGCGACGGCATCGTGACGATCACGGTCAAGGATCATCCCTTTTACGAACGCGAGGGCGCGAACATCCGCCTCGACCTGCCGGTGACGCTGAACGAGGCGGTCAAGGGCGCGAAGATCAAGGTGCCGACCGTCGACGGCCCGGTGATGCTGTCGATCCCCGCGGGCTCGTCGTCGGGCAAGGTGATGCGCCTCAAGGGCAAGGGCTTCAGCCAGAAAAGCGGTGGCCGCGGCGACCAGCTCGTGCGGCTGATGGTCGACCTGCCCGCCGACGATGCGGCGCTGATCAAGCTGCTCACCGAATGGACCGATCCGCGCGACGTGCGGGCGGAGCTCGGCGTGTGATGCGTGGCTGACGCCAGCGAGAAAAAGATCGTCGCCGCGCTCGAGCGCGAGGTCGCCGACGAGGTCGGCAAGGAATTTCTGGCCGAGGGCCATTCGCCGCATTCGCCCGAGGCGCGTGCCGAACGCGCCAAGCGCATCAAGCTGCGCGCGCGAGCGCAGGGGATCATCGACCGCAGCCGCGAGCAATTAGGGCCGGGCACACGCGCCTATCGCATCGCGCGCCGTGTCGTCGTGGGCACCTATACCGACGGCTTCATCCATGCGGGCAACCTCGCTTATCTGGCGCTGATCGCGCTCTTCCCCTTCTTCATCCTGCTCGCCGCCGCCTTGTCGATCTTTGGCGGCAGCGTCGGCGGCGAAGCGGCGATCGAGGCGGTTTTCTCGACGATGCCGCCGACGGTCGCCAAGGCGCTGTCGGGCCCGATCCGCGAAGTGATGACCGCGCGTACCGGCATTTTCCTCTGGCTCGGCGCGCTCGTCGCGCTGTGGACCGTCGGCAGCCTGATCGAAACGGTGCGCGACATCCTCCGCCGCGCCTATGGCACGCATTTTTCCAAGGGCTTTTTCCACTATCGCCTGCTGTCGATCGGCATCATCACCGGCGCGGTCGTGCTGATGCTGCTGTCGTTCAGCATGCAGGTGCTGATCGTGGGGATCGAACAGTTCGTGACGCGCGTGCTGCCCGAACAATATCAGTCGGTCGGCGTCGTCGCGATCTCGCGCGGCGTGTCGGGCTTCGGCCTGTTCCTTGCAATTTACATGCTCTTTTATAGCCTTACGCCGTCGAAATACCGGCGCAAACAATTCCCCAAATGGCCGGGCGCGCTGTTCACGACGCTGTGGTGGATCGGCGTCACGCTCGCGCTGCCTCCCTTGCTCGCCAGCCTGCTCAGCTATGACGCAACCTACGGTAGCCTCGCGGGTGTGATGGTCGCGCTCTTCTTCTTCTACCTCGTCGGATTGGGTATGGTGATGGGCGCCGAACTCAATGCCGCATTGGTAGAGGTTGAGGATTTGGGCCACGACGCTATTGGGCGCGTCGACGATGTGATTATTGAAGCCGAAAGGCCCTAAATCTGTCCTTTGCGCCTTCGAGGTTTGAAGCGATTTTGTTCAGTGTTAGGAGGCAAGGTGCTGGTATATATCAATATTCCAAAGCTTGCCGACGCGACAATGGACAAAATCGGTCAAATCCCGCAGGGACGCCCAAATGGCATCGATCTCGGAACAAGCGGGCTTTGCGGGTAGAACCACTACCTGCGGCAGCCCGCTTGTTCCGATATCTTCGCCATTTGGGCGCCTCGAAGGCGCAAAGGACAGATTTAGGGCCTAGGGCTGGAGTAGAAAAATGACGGGTCTGATGAAGGGCAAACGCGGGCTGATCATGGGCCTCGCGAACGACAAGTCGCTTGCTTGGGGTATCGCGAAGGCGCTGCACGCGCACGGCGCCGAGCTGGCGATCTCGTACCAGGGCGACGTGATGCTGAAGCGGGTGAAGCCGCTCGCCGACGAACTCGGCTGCGATTTCCTGATCGATTGCGACGTGTCCGACATGGACAATCTCGACGCGGCGTTCGCGACGCTCTCGTCGCGCTGGCCGACGATCGACTTCGTCGTCCATGCGATCGGCTTTACCAACAAGGAAGCGCTGCGCGGTCTTTATGCAGATGTGACGCTCGACGACTTCCTGATGACGATGAACATCAGCGTCTACAGCTTCACCGCGGTCGCCAAGCGCGCGGCATCGATGATGACGCCGTTCGACCCCGAAACGGGCAACGGCGGCGGCTCGCTGCTGACGCTGAGCTATTATGGCGCTGAAAAGGTGATCCCGCATTACAACGTCATGGGCGTTGCGAAGTCGGCGCTCGAAACCAGCGTCAAATATCTCGCGAACGATTATGGCCCGCAGGGCGTGCGCGTGAATGCGATTTCGGCCGGCCCGATCAAGACGCTGGCCGCGTCGGGCATCGGCGATTTCCGTCTGATCCTCAAATGGAACGAGCATAACGCGCCGCTGCGCCGCAACGTCACGATCGACGATGTCGGCGGTTCGGCGCTTTACCTGCTCAGTGACCTCTCATCGGGCGTCACCGGCGAAACGCATCATGTCGATGCGGGTTACCACACCGTCGGTATGAAGCAGGAAGACGCCCCGGATATCTCGCTTGTCTGACGAAATCGGCATCCGCGCCGCGACGGCGGCGGATGCCGATGCGGTCGATACGATTATCCGCGCTGCCTTTGCCGGGACCGACTTCGGTCATCAGGGCGAGGCCGAACTGGTGCGGATGATCGATGCGGACGGCGACACGCTGGTGTCGCTCGTCGCCGAACAGGGCGGCGCGATCGTCGGGCATGTGCTGTTCAGTCGGATGGACGTCGAGGCCGACGGCGCCGCGCTTCCGGGTGCGGGCCTTGCGCCCGTGTCGGTCGTACCCGGCAGCCAAGGGCAGGGCATCGGCGATGCGCTGATCCGCGCCGGACTCGACGCGCTGCGCGAGCAGGGCGTCGCGATCAGCTTCGTCCTTGGGCACGAATCCTATTACCCGCGCTTTGGCTATTCGCCCGAGCTGGCCGCGCGCTTCGCGTCGCCCTTTGCGGGGCCGCATTTCATGGCGATGATGCTGGACTCGGACGCGGCTTGGCCGCTAGGCGGACGCGCGGATTATGCTCCCGCATTTGGCCGGATGGGATAGGGCGATGAGTTTCAACAGCTTCGGACGCGTTCTTCGCTTCACGACCTGGGGCGAAAGCCACGGCCCGGCGCTCGGTGCGGTGGTCGACGGCTGCCCGCCGCGTCTCTCGCTGTCCGAAGCCGACATCCAGCCTTTCCTCGACAAGCGCCGCCCGGGCCAGTCGCGCCACACGACGCAGCGGCAGGAACCCGACCAGGTGCGCATCCTCTCGGGCACTTTCGAGGGCAAGACCACGGGCACGCCGATCAGCCTGATGATCGAGAATGTCGACCAGCGATCGAAGGATTATGGCGAGATCGCGCAGGCGTATCGCCCCGGCCACGCCGATTACGCGTATGACGCTAAGTATGGCATCCGCGATTATCGCGGCGGCGGCCGGTCGAGCGCGCGCGAAACCGCGGCGCGCGTCGCCGCGGGCGGCGTCGCGCGGCTTGTGATCCCCGAGGTGCAGATCCACGCCTGGGTCGCCGAAATCGGCGGCGATGCGATCGACCCCGCGAACTTCGACCTAGAAGAAATCGGCCGCAATCCCTTTTTCTGTCCCGACCCCGCCGCGGCGCAGCGCTGGGAGGGGCTGATGGACGCCGCGCGCAAATCGGGCAGCTCGCTCGGCGCGGTGATCGAATGCGCCGCCAGCGGCGTTCCCGCCGGCTGGGGCGCGCCGATCTACGCCAAGCTCGACAGCGACCTCGCCGCCGCGATGATGGGCATCAATGCGGTGAAAGGCGTCGAGATTGGCGCCGGTTTTCACGCGGCGCGCCTGCGCGGTGAGGAAAATGCCGATCCGATGCGCCCTGCGACCGACGGCAGCAACCGCCCCGATTTCCTCTCGAACAACGCCGGCGGCATCGCGGGCGGCATCTCGACCGGCCAGCCCGTCGTCGTGCGCGTCGCGTTCAAGCCGACCAGCTCGATCCTGACCCCCGTTCCGACCGTGAACAAGGCAGGCGAGGCGACCGATATCGTCACCAAGGGCCGCCACGATCCGTGCGTCGGCATCCGAGGTGCGCCGGTGGTCGAGGCGATGATGGCGCTCGTCCTCGCCGATCACAAGCTGCTGCACAGGGCACAAAACGGCTGATGGCCTGATGGAAACCGTCGCCGCTTTCATCGCGGAGCAAAAGGCGGTTATCGGTCTGTTTGTGCTCGCGGGTATGTTCGCGGCCTTTGTCTGGGAACGCTTCTCGCCCTCGGTCGTCGCGGTCGCCGGCGCGGGCACGATGCTCGCGCTCGGGCTGCTCGACGAAAAGGGCGCCTATGGCGTTTTCTCGAACAGTGCGCCGCTCACCGTCGGCGCGATGTTCATCCTCTCGGGAGCGCTGATCCGCACCGGGGTGATCGACAAGGTCGGCAATTATGTCGTCGATCGCGCCAAACGGCACCCGCGCCTCGCTGTGCTCGAAGTGTTCGGCGGCGGGCTGCTCGTCTCGGGCTTCATCAACAGCACGCCCTTCGTCGTCGTGATGATGCCCGTCTGTTTCCGGCTTGCCGAGGCGCTTGGGGTCTCGCCCAAGAAATTGCTGATGCCGCTGTCGGTGATCGCGGTGCTCGGCGGCTGCCTGACCCTGATCGGCACCTCGACCAATCTCGTCGTGTCGGGCATCGCCGAACAGGCGGGGCTCGAACCCTTCGGTCTGTTCGACATCACGCCTTATGGACTCGCGGTCGCGGCGGCGGGGGTCGTGGGTCTGCTCGTAATGGCGCGCTTCCTGCCGTCGGACTATCCGCGGATCGCTGAAAAGGCCGATGGGGCGGAGCAGCTGTATCTCACCGAACTTGGCCTTCGGGACGACGATCCTGCCATCGACATGGCGCTCGATGCCGCCAGTCTTGGCATAGCGCCGGCGCAGATCGTCGGCGTCGTCGCGAATGGGCGGCTGATCACCGGCGGCGATGCCCAGCACCACCGGCTCGCGGCAGGCAATCGGATCGTCGCGCGGCTCGACGGCGCGGCGCTGATGACGCTGCGCAGCGAGGGGCGCTTTGCGATCGGTATCGGCGATAGCCCCGAGCGCGAATCCACCGTGGTCGAGGTGACGGTTTCGCCAAGCCACCGCTCGATCGACCGGCCGCTCGCCGAAATCCCCTTTCTCCAGCGGCAGCGCGTCCGCATCCTCGGCGTCACCCGCTTTCGCCACCTTCCGGGGCCGACGCTGTCCGAAAACCGCATTCGCGCCGCCGACCGCCTGCTGATCGACGCCGACGAGGCGAATATCGCGCAGCTGCGCGATAATCCCAATCTGATCGGGCTCGCGATGGCGTCGGTCACCGCCTTCCGCCGCCGCCGCGCGTGGATCGCGATCCTCGTGATGGCCAGCGCGGTGCTGCTCTCGGCGACCGACGTGATGTCGATCGGCATCGCCGCCTTCATCGGCGTCGCCATCGTGCTGCTGACGCGCTGCATCGACGCGTCGGAGGCGTGGGGCAGCATCGACGGCGATGTGTTGATCCTGATCTTCGCGATGCTCGCGGTCGGTGCGGCGCTCGAACAATCGGGATCGGTCGCGCTGATGGTCGGCGCGCTCGACCCGATCCTGGCGGGCGCACCCCAATGGGCGGTGATCGCGATCGTCTATTTCTCCGCGCTATTGCTGTCCGAACTGCTCAGCAACAATGCGGTCGCCGCGCTGATGGGGCCGCTGGTGATCGGCATCGCCCAGGCGACCGGCGTCGCGCCGCAGCCGCTGCTGATCGCGCTGATGCTTGGTGCATCGGCCTGTTTCGCGACCCCGGTCGGTTACCAGACAAACACGCTCGTATATGCCGCGGGCGATTATCGCTTTATGGATTTCGTGCGCATCGGCGTCCCGCTCAATATCCTCACGGGTATTGCGGGCTGCGCCGCGCTCGCCTTCTGGACGCCTTGACGCCGCGATAGGCCCGGCAGCGATTGCCCGCGGCGCATCACCCTGTTACCTCCGCTCGCATAAAGATCCGCCCAGGGCGGAACAGGGAGTAATTTATGGGGCATCGCCTGACGTTTTATATTCTGATCGGTATGATCCTCGGGGTCATCACCGGCTATCTGGTGCGGGTCTATGTCCCTGCCGACAGCGAAGCCTTCACTTACTGGCTGCGCAGCTTCAGCACGCTTTCGACGATCTTCCTCAACCTGATCAAGCTGGTCGTCGCGCCGTTGATTCTCGGCACGCTCGTCGCGGGGATCGCGCATATGGGCGACAGCTCGGCGCTCGGCCGCATCGGGACCCGCGCGATCGCCTGGTTCATCCTCGCGAGCCTGATTTCGATCAGCCTCGGCCTCATCATGGTCAATTTCTTCGAGCCCGGCGCGGGGCTCAATCTCACCGTCGGGGCGCATTCGATCGCCGAGGTGGGTGAGGTCAAGAAGCTCGACCTGTTCGAGTTTATCGAGCATGTCTTCCCGAAGAATATCTTCCAGGCGATGGCGGACAACAACGTCCTCCAGATTCTCGTTTTTGCGCTGTTCGCGGGCGTTGGCCTGACGGCCATCGGCGACAAGGGCAAGCCGCTGGTTCGCGGCGCCGAGGCGCTCGCCGAACTGATGCTGCAGATCACCGGCTATGTGATGCGCCTCGCACCGATCGCGGTGTTCGGTGCGCTTGCGGGGGTCGTCGCGAAATATGGCCTCGGCATCCTCGGCACTTATGCCGAGCTGGTCACCGAATTCTACCTCTCGCTCGTCGTGCTGTGGGTTCTCCTGCTCGGCGCGGGCGCGATCTTCCTCGGCCGCCGGATCTTCTCGCTGATCCGCTATATCCGCCAGCCGCTGCTGATCGCTTTCTCGACCGCCTCGTCGGAGGCCGCGATGCCCAAGCTGTTCGAACAGCTCGACCGGTTCGGCGTGCCGCGCCGCATCTCGGGCTTCGTGCTGCCGCTCGGCTACAGCTTCAACCTCGACGGCTCGATGATGTATGCGAGCTTTGCGACGCTCTTCATCGCGCAGGCTTATGGCATCGAGCTCTCGATCACGCAGCAGATCCTGATCCTGCTCACCTTGATGGTGTCGTCGAAGGGGATCGCCGCAGTGCCGCGCGCCAGCCTGGTGGTGATCACCGCGACGCTTGCGATGTTCGACCTGCCCGTCGAGGGCGTTGCACTGATTTTCGCGATCGACCAGTTCCTCGACATGGGCCGCACCGCGACCAATGTCGTCGGCAACGCGGTGGCGACGAGCGTGATCACCAAGTGGGAGGGCATGCTCGAAGTGCCCGAACCGGCCGATCTCGAACGGCCGCATGCCCCGGCGCATACAGCGCATCATGGAACCCGCGGGCTCGATCTTCGTGATGACATAGCGGAGGGTGAAAACAAGCCGGCGGCCGATAACGCGTAACCCGCGCGCTTCGGGCCGCTCCCCACGGGGCGAGCAAGGAGCTGAGCCATGGCCGAAGCAGCGGCGATCGACCGAGCGGAGCGCGACGATGCCCGTGCGCGGCGGCTGCGCTGGCGCATGCTCGTCGGCTTCCTTGCCGGCCTCCTCATCGGACTGGCGGTCCATTATGGCGCGCCGGACGCGGCGTGGGTCGGGACGGTCACCACCTATGTGACCGGCCCGCTGGGGCAGATCTTCCTGCGCCTGCTGTTCATGCTCGTCATCCCGCTGCTCGCCTCGGCGCTGATCGTCGGGGTCGCCGAAATGGGCGAGATGCGCGCGCTGAAATCGGTCGGCGTGCGCACGCTTATCTATACGATCGCGGTGTCGACGATTGCTGTCGTCGTCAGCCTTGCCGTCGTCAATCTGATCCAGCCCGGCGGGGGTGTCGATCCCGCGCTCGCGCGCTCGCTGATCGCCGAGGGGGCGGAGGGCGCCAAGGCCATCGCCGACCGCGCGGGCGAGGCGAAGACCGGGATGGACGCGGTTGTCGCGATCGTCCCCGACAATCTGTTCGCCGCGATGGGCCAGAATGACGTGCTCGCGGTGATGTTCTTCGCGCTCTTCTTCGGCATCGGTCTGATGCTCGTCCGCACCCCGCAGACCGAGGCGCTCAAGACGGCGATCGAGGGGGTGTTCGAGGTGGTGATGAAGCTGATCGGGCTCGTCATCCAGCTCGCGCCGATCGCGGTCTTCTGTTTCATGTTCAACCTCGCCGCGCAGTTCGGCTGGGACCTCATCATCCGCCTGTCGGCCTATGTCGGCGTCGTGCTGCTCGCGCTTGCGCTCCAGATGTTCATCGTCTTCCCTATCCTGCTGAAGACGCTGGCGGGGAAATCACCGGTCGCCTTTTTCCACCAGACGCAGGAGGCGTTCGTGATGGCGTTCGCGACCGCCTCTTCGAACGCGACATTGCCGACGGCGCTTCGCGTCGCGCGCGACCAGCTCCGCCTGCCCGACAAGGTCGCGCGCTTCGTGCTCACTATCGGCGCGACCGCGAACCAGAATGGCACCGCGATGTTCGAGGGCGTGACGGTGATCTTCCTCGCGCAATTCTTCGGCATCGACTTGACGCTTCAGCAGCAGATCGTCGTGATGCTCGTGTGCATATTGGGCGGCATTGGCACCGCGGGGGTGCCTGCGGGGTCGCTCCCCGTGATCGCGCTGATCCTCGCCTCGGTCGGGGTGCCGCCCGAAGGCATCGGGCTGATCCTCGGGGTCGACCGCTTCCTCGACATGTGCCGCACGACGCTGAACGTCATCGGCGATCTTGTCGCCGCGACGGTGGTGTCGGCGGGGGTGAAGGATTCGGCGCCCGCCGGCTCGAAAGCTTAATCCGGTCGTTCGTCGTTCATGCGCGTGCGCCCGGCCGGCGGTGCCGCGCGCGGGGGTGGCGGGGTCTGTACGGCCGGTGCCGGGCCAGGGGCTGGCCGCGCGATCGGTGCCGGCCGGTCGGGGCGTCCGGGATTGCCCGGGATGGCGCCCGCACCGGGACCGCGTCCCGGGCGTGTGCCGCGCGGGCCGTCGTGGTCGCGATCGGGGCGGCTCCAGCCGCCGGGGCGGCCGGGGCGACCGGGGGCTCGGTCGGGATATCCGGAATTGCCGGCGGCGGGCGGCGTCGCCGGGTTGCCGTCGCCGCGTCCCGGCCGCGTGCCGCGCGGGCCGTCATGGTCGCGGTCGCCGCGGTTCCAGCCGCCGGCCCGGCCTGGGCGGCCATCGCCCGGACGCCCGTCGCGGTCGCCACGATGCCAGCCGCCGGGGCGCCCCGGCTTCCAGTCATTTCGCCCGCCATGATGCTTCCACCACGCGCGGCGCCCGCCCCAATAGTTCAGATAGCGGTCGCGCAGCGGGTAGCGGTTGCGGTAATTGTCGAACATCCACATGCCATAGCCGGGATAGTAATAATCGTCGTACCAGCCGCCGCCGAAGCCGATCTGCGCGAAACCGCTGCCATAGTCGGCGCGATCGTAGCAGTCGTAACCATAGCCATCGTCATAGGCATAGCCGTCATAATCATAATAGGCGTCGCCATAGCGCGACGAGCAATCGCCGCCCGACGCATAGCTCGCGCCATAGACGTCGCCATAATAGCAACCGCCGAGCATCGTCGTCGCGAACGCGCCGAGCGCGATGGAGAGGGGGCGCTTCAAACTCTTCGCCATGGCTTTGTCCTTTAGGGTCTAACGGATGCGACCCGTCACCTTGGTTCGCAAATTGCGCGAGTCGAGTTGAATTTGCGGTGAATGGTGAAAGGCACCGCCTGACGCCTTACTTGCATCAGTGTCAGTAGTTCGTTACCCATGGCGCCAACGATAATGGACGAGGATTCGACCGATGAACGCGCCGACGAATATCCAGCCTGCGCCTACCCAATGGTCCGAAAAGCGCTTCGGCCCCGACACGCAGCACTGGCTGCCGCGCAACCCCGGCTCGACGCTCGACCATATCCCCGGCGAGGACGGTTTGCCCGTGCTTGGGACCACGCTCGACCAATTGCGCGATTATCCGGGTTTCGCGGACCGCATGGTCGCGAAATATGGCCGCGTCTATCGGAGCAACAGCTTCGGCGGGCGCAGCGTCGCGCTCCACGGGCCCGAGGCGAACGAGCTGGTCATGTTCGACCGCGAGAAGATCTTCTCGTCCGAACAGGGCTGGGGGCCGGTGCTCAACCTGCTCTTCCCGCGCGGGCTGATGCTGATGGATTTCGAGAAGCATCGCGCCGACCGCAAAGTGCTGTCGGTCGCGTTCAAACCCGAACCGATGCGCCACTACGCCGATTCGCTGAACGAGGGGATCAAGGGCCGCATCGGGCAGTGGAGTGGCAAGACCTTCAAATTCTATCCGGCGATCAAGGAACTGACGCTCGACCTCGCCGCCACCAGCTTCCTTGGCATTCCCTGGGGTCCCGAGGCCGACAAGGTCAACAAGGCGTTCGTCGACATGGTGCAGGCGTCGATCGGCGTCGTGCGCGTGCCCTTGCCGTTCACCGCGATGGGCCGCGGCGCCAAGGGGCGCGCCTATCTGGTCGATTATTTCGGCAAGATGGTGCCCGAACGCCGCGACGGCACGGGCGAGGACATGTTCAGCCAGATCTGCCGCACGCGCGACGACGACGGCGAATATATGTCGGTCGAGGCGATCGTCGACCATATGAACTTCCTGATGATGGCGGCGCACGACACGATCACCAGCTCGATCACGACGCTCGTCTGGGAACTCGCGCGCAACCCCGAATGGCAGGACAAATTGCGCGAGGAAATGCTCGCGGTCGCGCCGGCGGGCGAGGGGGTTGGGCACAACAGCCTCGGCCAGCTCGAAATGACCGAATGGGCGTTCAAGGAAGCGCTCCGCCTCGTGCCCCCGGTGCCGAGCTTCCCGCGCCGCGCGCTCAAGGATTTCGAATATGGCGGCTACCGCATCCCCGCGGGCACCTCGGTCGGCGTCAGCCCCGCCTTCACGCATATGATGGAGGAGCATTGGCCCGAGCCCGCAAAGTTCGACCCGATGCGCTTTTCGCCCGAAGTCGCGCGCGAGCGGCACAAATATGCGTGGGTGCCGTTCGGCGGCGGCGCGCATATGTGCCTCGGGCTGCACTTCGCCTACATGCAGGCGAAAATCTTCTTCCACCACGTCATCACGACGCACCGGATCACCGTCGCCGACGGCTATGCGCCCGAATGGCAGGTGCTGCCGATCCCGCGGCCGAAGGACGGGCTGACGGTGAGCTTTATCCCGTTGTAACCTGACTCCGCGCGCAGCTTGTTTGCGCGGCGGCGCGACCTATCTCCAGACTTTCGGGGAGGGAGGGGCAAACATGGTTTTTGCATTGTTTCTGGCGGGTTTGATCACCGTGATGCTGCGCGCGCCCGACACCGACGCTGCGCGCTGGCTGCACCGCACCACGGTGGAGGAGCCGATCCGCCTCGTCGAGCGGCTCGAGCGCAAGCATATCCTCTTCCTTATCGTCGGCCTGTTCGCCATCCAGGCTTATGCCGCGGTGCTGCCGGCCGAACTAGCGATAGCGCTGGCATGGGACATGACCGCTTATGTCGACGCGATGATCGCGACATGGGCGCTATCGACCTTTGCGCGCATCCGGTCGATGAGGGCTTGGGTCGCCGTCCGGATGGCGGCGATGCTGGCGCCCTTCAGACGCCTACGTACGCGGGCGCGGCGAAACCGTCCGATCCGGCTCGACGCGAATAAGGCCCCCGCCAACGACGACGACCCATGGCCGGTGCGGATGGCGGCCTGAGCGTCAGCTAGTGGCGACTTTGGGGTGGGGTGCCGACAGTCCGCTTTTACACTACGAAGCAGAAAAGCTGCCGTGCCTGCTAGAGCGCGTTGCGCTTGGAGATCATTGATCAGCCAAAGAGGCGACCCATGCTTTCTTTTCTTTGCAGGCACCCAGCTCCGGCGTGAAGGTCGACCGGTCTTAGCCGACAAGCCAACCCCATTTCCTCCAGTAGCCAGACGACGCGGAACCCGCGCCCTTCACCCAAGACCGTGAGCGACATGGCTCAAATCCTTTCAGTAAGACGCGCCATCAACAAGACGACGCGGCAAATCGCGCCACAAATCAGGTTCGAACATCCTGAGATTGACTCCCATGCGCTGGTAATTGGGATCAGTTGGCGTCCAGTGTGTCGTACAGCCACAGGCTTGGCAGTGCCACGTGTCGAGTGCGCGATCACCCTGCTGGTAAGCTACTCCTTCCCCCTCGACCGTGACCGATTTCGGCGGGCAATAGTGCCACAGTCCGGCGGTACGCCGACAAATCGAGCAATTGCATTCGCTGACTTCGGTTGGCTCGTCGCGCAGTACCAAGTGAACCCGCCCGCAATGGCAGCTGCCGTGGTGCTCGATCATCGTCGCTCCTTCCAACTCAAATCATCTTGAGCGCCTACTTCTAACAATCCCGCCAGTTCAAAGCGATGACCGAAAACGGTCGAAAACTGCCATTCCCTTGGATCGCCCAGCGCGAACGCTAGCCCTTCTCACCCCCGGATAAACAGGCTCCGGATCCACGGTGACCGCGCGCGCGTCGCTTCGCGCCAGTCGCCGTCCTCGCCCGCATCGGCGGCGATGCGGCTGGGGTCGAGCAGTTTCAGCCGCGCGCCGCGAAACGCCGCGCCGCGATAGGTGACGAAGGTCAGCCCATGTTCGAGCGCGGTCGCGGCGAGGAGCGCGTCGCGGTCGCTTTCGAGCGGCAGCGCGGCGCGGCGGCGCGCGATGGTCACATCGACCGGCAGGACGCGGCCCTCGAACGCGGGCAGCACTTGCCCGTCGATCCAGTCGCGCCATGCGGCGCCCGCCGCCTTGCTTTGCTTCGCCGCGAGCGCGGCCGCATTTTCCAGCTCGACGAGCGAGAGCGCCGACAGGAACATCGATTGCCGCGAGGTGCGCTGCGCCCATCCCGCCAACCCTGCGCCGTCGCCGTCGGCGCGGGCGTGGCGCAGGTCGAACAATATTTCGGCGTCGAGCAGGAACATCAGCCGCGCCCGTCCAGCGCCTTGCGCAGGAGCGCGCGATCAAGCGCGATGTCACCGGGCGGGGCGGCGAGCAACTGCACCATATTCTCCCGCTCGCCGCTGAGCTGGCGCCAGGCGTCGATGCTGATCAGGACATGCGTGGGCCGTCCACGGTCGGTGACGAACACCGGTTCGACGAGCGCGAATCGCTTCGCACGGCTAACATCCTGATTGAGTTCGCGGCTCGTGACGCGCTTCATCACCATCCCTCGCCGATGCAAAATTAAGGCATATTGTGATCGTTCACATGTAGGTACATTACTACACTGTTACCGCCCCGCAACAAAAATGATCGAGGGCCGCGAAATCGGCAGTCACGGGCGCGCCCAATCGCGGACTCGCCATTGCGCTTGCGCCGCTTTCATGTCTCCTGATGCCGGAAACCGGCGAACAGCGACGTAAATCAGATCGCAGACGCCACCGGTGGGAGAGGGAAATTGGTATCCAATATGTTCGATGAACTGCTCCGCGCGGTCGGCGATGTGCTCGGTGCGCACGGCCCGGCGGTCAATTCCGCGGCGAGCTATACGCCGACCGATTTCAGCATCCACTTCTTCCTCCAGATCGCGGTGATCCTGATCGTCTGCCGCGCTGTCGGCTGGGCGGCGAATAAATTCCTGGGGCAGCCGCAGGTCGTGGGCGAAATGATCGCCGGCGTCCTCATCGGCCCCTCGCTGTTCGGCCTCTTCTTCCCCGAATTTCAGGCGGCGCTCTTCCCCAAGGAAACGCGGAGCATCCTCTATGTTTGTGCGCAGGTCGGGGTGGGCCTGTACATGTTCCTCGTCGGCACCACGCTCCGCCTCGACCATTTCCAGTCGAAGGCGAAG
Source organism: Sphingopyxis sp. CCNWLW2 (assembly GCF_037095755.1). Taxonomy (NCBI): domain Bacteria; kingdom Pseudomonadati; phylum Pseudomonadota; class Alphaproteobacteria; order Sphingomonadales; family Sphingopyxidaceae; genus Sphingopyxis; species Sphingopyxis sp. CCNWLW2. The sequence goes on along the minus strand of NZ_JBAWKJ010000002.1, from coordinate 1,245,122 downwards.
AGCGCGATGGGCGTGTCGGCGGCGGGCATCGTCGCGCCCTTCCTGTTCGCCGCGCTGATCACGCCCTTCCTGCTCGACGTCCCCGGCCTCTTTACCGAAGGGCTGAGCCAGGGCAGCGCGACCTTGTTCATGGGCGCGTGCATCGCGCTCACCGCTTTCCCGATGCTCGCGCGCATTATCAACGAACGCGGCCTCGCGAACACCGCGCTCGGCACGCTCACGCTCACCGCCGGCGCGTTCGACGATGCGGTGTCGTGGTGCGTGCTCGCGATCGTGCTCGCGACCTTCGGCGGCGGCCCCGGCGTCGCGCTGATCGCGATTATCGGCGGGCTCAGCTTCGCGCTCTTCATGTTCTTCATCGGGCGCAAATTGCTCGTCCCGCTCGGCCGGATCGTCGAGGAACGCGGCGAGATGAGCGACACGATGCTGTCGATCGTCCTGATGCTCTTCGCGCTCTGCGCCTTCGTCATGGACGCCGCGGGCATCCACGCGGTGTTCGGCGGCTTCATCCTCGGCGTGTGCATGCCGCGCGGCAAGCTGACCGAAGAGATCAAGCGCAAGATCAGCCCGATCACCATCCTGCTCGTTCCGGTCTTCTTCACCTACTCGGGGCTCAACACGCGGCTCGACACGGTGAACAGCCTGACCTTGCTCGCGCTCGCGCTCGGCATCCTGCTCGTCTCGATCGCGGCGAAGTTCGGCGCGTGCTGGTTCGCCGCGCGGATCGCGGGCGAGGACAATCGCACCGCGCTCGGCATCGGCGCGCTGATGAATGCGCGCGGGCTGATGGAGCTGATCATCATCAACATCGGGCTTCAGAAAGGCATCATCGGCCCGACGCTCTTTTCGATGATGGTGCTGATGGCGATCGTCACCACGGTGATGGCGGGACCGCTGTTCGAATTCGTCTATGGCCGCAAGGCGCGCGAGACGGGCGAACTCGGCCAGCTCGGCACCGACGGCCCCGACGAGCCGCAACCTGCCGAACGGCTGGCCGCCAAGCCCGCGTGAGGTCAGGCCGTGACCGCGCCCGCGTTGATCTGGTCGATCATCGCGCGGTGCGCGGGCAGCTCGCTCGCGGCGCGGTCGCCAAAGCTTTTGATCCGCGCAAAGATGCGTTCGGCCGCGGCGGTGTCGGGAAACTCCTCGCGCACCGGCGACAGGTCGGTGCGATATTCCATGCCATAGAGGATGTACTGGTAATTAAAGAAGGCGAAGCTTTCGAGGTCGAGGATGAAGTCGAAGCGCCCCGGCGGGCGATAGCGCCATTCCTCGAGCAATTCCCGCAAACGGTCGGGGATCGACGCCGGGTCGCCATTGTCGCGCCAGAAGGCTTCTTTGCGCTGGCTCAGGCAATAATGGAGCTTCAGGAAATTGATCGTATTGTCGTAACGCGCCGCCATCAGCTCGTTGAAGCGCCGCGCGGGCGCGCCGACCGGGCCGGCCAGCGGGAACATCTCGGCAATCATCGCCGCCGCGGTCTCGATCATCACGAGCCCCGTCGATTCGAGCGGTTCGAGGAAGCCGCCCGACAATCCCACCGCGACGCAATTCTTGATCCATGACGCGGGGCGATACCCCGCCTCGAACGGGATCGAGCGGACATTGACGTCATGGCTGCGCCCGCCGGTATAGGCCGCGAGGATGTCTGCGGCGCGCTCGTCGCTCAAATGATCGCTCGAATAGACGCAGCCGATGCCGCGCGCGCCGGCCAGCCCGATGTCCCACGTCCACCCCGCCTCGTGCGCAGCCGCGATCGTATAGCTTTCGATCGGAACGTCGGGGCGGTCATAGGGCAGCTTGCACGCGAGCGCGCGGTCGGTGAACAGCTGGTCGCGCACACCCTTGAACGGCGATTGCAGCGCGCCGCCGATCAGCTCGGCGCGGAAACCCGAACAGTCGATATAGAGGTCGGCGGCCAGCGTCCCATGCTCGGCCGTCACGACATGGTCGATCGCGCCGGTTTCGGGATCGAGCCCGACCCCGGTCAGCGTGCCGCGGAGATGCTCGACCCCCATCGCACGCGCCTCCGCCGACAGCACCTCGGCGAGCCGTGCGGCGTCGAAATGATAGGCATAGTTCAGCGGGCCGGTGAACTCGCCCTCGCCGGGACGCTTCGGCGCGCGCTGCGCCTCGGCGACGCGGTTCTGGATCGTCATCGCCTCGGCGAACGGCCGCCGCGTCGCCTCATTCTGGAGCAGCCAATAGGAGACGAGGCTGTACCCATCGCCATGATAGGGCGCCTCGAACGGGTGCAGATAATGTCTCGACCGGCCCTCGGCGGGCGTGCGCACCCAGTCGTCGAAGCGGATGCCCTGCTTGAACGTCGCCGAGGTCGCGCGCACGAACGCGCTTTCGTCGATGCCGATGAATTGCAGCGTGTTGCGGATCGTCGGAAAGGCACCTTCGCCGACCCCGATGCTGCCGATCTCGTCCGACGCCAGCAAGGTGATCGACAGCCGCGGATTGCGCGGCAGGTCGAAAAAGCGCGCGAGGTAGGCGGCGGTGAGCCATCCCGCGGTGCCGCCGCCGACGATCAGGATCGAGCGTTTTGCCACCCGGAACGCTATCGAGCCGCAAAGCGCTTTCAACAAGCGGTAATTTGCGGCACGCAGAACGGACACGATGAAGACTCTCCGCCCCTATCTGATCTGGTTCGCCGTCGCGGTGCTGCTGACCCTCGGCGCGATCCTCGGCATGCAGTGGGTGCGCGATCATCCCGAGCATATCCCCGGCACGCCCTTCGAACTGGCGCATCCGCAGGGCTGGGCGACGAACCGCAAGCTGGTGGCGCTGGCAGGTGACGATACCGCCTGCTTCGCCGCCTTAGACCGCGCCGGCGCCGGCTACCTCCGACGCCCGGCGATCGGCACCGGCGCGTGCCGCGCGAGCCAGCGCATGATCCTGACCGGCGACCGTTTCGTGCCGACGATGCGCCCCGCGAATGTCGCGCCGGGCTGCGCGGTGACCGCGGCGATGGCGCTATGGAACCGCGACGTCGTCCAGCCGCTCGCGCGCAAGCATTTCGGGCAAAAGGTGGTCGAGCTCGAAAATCTCGGCAGCTATAATTGCCGCAAGATCGCAGGGCAGCCAAACCAGAGCCAGCATTCGACCGCCAATGCGATCGACATTTCGGCCTTCGTCCTCGCCGACGGCACGCGCATCTCGCTGATCAACGACTGGGCGCCGGGCGACAAGCGCAGCGAGTTCCTGCACGAGGTCCGCAACGAAAGCTGCGGCCTGTTCAGCACCATCCTGTCGCCCGACTATAATCGCGCGCACGCCGACCATTTCCATATCGACATGGCGGCGCGGACGGCGGGCTGGACCGTCTGCCGCTAGCGGCCGCCGACGCGGGGGATGAGCATTCCGACGCGCTTGCGATAGCCGACATAGGCCTCGCCGAAAATCTCGATCAGGTCGCGCTCCTCATACCGGATCGCGATCAGCATATAGATCGACAGGCCGGCCGCGAGCAGCAGATGCCCCATCGTCATCGCGGGGGTCGCCCAGAAGGCGAGGAAGAAACCCGCATAGAGCGGGTGGCGGACGAATCTGTAAAAGAAGGGCTGGCGCAGCACCGGCGGCGCCGCCGCCTTTTCGCGCAGCGCGAACCAGGCCTGCTGCAACCCGAACAGCTCGAAATGATTGATCAGGAAGGTGCTGGTCAGCACGATCGCCCAGCCGCTCGCGAACAGGACCCAAAGGATCGCGGCGCCTACGCCGTGGGTGATGGTCCACACGGGTGCCGTCAGCTGATGCCAGAAGGCCATCAATATGATCAGCGCGATGCTGGCGAACAGCACATAGGTGCTGCGCTCGATCGGCGCGGGGACGATGCGCGTCCAGCCCGCCTTGAACCCCGGCCGCGCCATCACGCTATGCTGGATGCCGAACAGCGCGATCAGCGCCATATCGATCAGAACGGCTTTTAGGGGCGTCGCAACGCGCGCGAAGTCGACCGTCACCGGAACGAGCGAGAAATTGCCGACAAAGGCGATCAGGTACAAAAAGGTCGCGAAAAAGATCGCATAAGCCACTGCGGCATAAAGCAAATAGAGCGCGCGCATCATGACAGCCCCTGCTATTTCGGGGGCATTATAGCAGATTTTACGCGGAAATGCGCGCCTAGACGGTGAAGCTCTCGCCGCAGCCGCACGCGCCCTTGGCGTTCGGATTCTCGAAGACGAAGCCCGCGGCGAAATCATCCTCGACCCAGTCCATGATGCTGCCGATCAGGTACAGCACCGACGCGCCGTCGATGTAGAAGACCCCGCCGGGGGTCTCGATCTTCTCGTCGAACTTCACCTCTTCGGTGACATAATCGACCGAATAAGCGAGCCCCGAACAGCCGCGGCGCGGCGTCGACAGGCGCACGCCGATCGCGCCCTCGGGCGCAGCCGCCATCAGCTTCGCGATACGCGCTTCGGCGCCGGCGGTCAGGGCGACGGCGGCAGGGCGTGCGCGGGTCTTGGTCTCGGTCATCAGAGCATTCCCAGTTCGAGCCGCGCTTCGTCGCTCATATTCTGCGGCGACCACGGCGGATCCCAGACAAGATTGACCTCGGCATCGCCGACGCCGGGGACCGCGCCGACGCGCAGTTCGACCTCGGCGGGCATCGACTCCGCGACCGGGCAATGCGGCGTCGTCAGCGTCATCGTGACGAGCGCATGGCCGTCGTTGATCTCGACATTATAGATCAGGCCAAGGTCATAGATATTCACCGGGATTTCCGGGTCGTAGATGTCCTTGAGCGCGTTGATCACGGCTTCGTACAGATCGCCGCCGACCGCGTGCGGATCGACCGCAGCGGGCTTCGCGGCAAGAAAGCCTTCGAGATAGTCGCGCTTGCGTTCCAGTTTCTCTGGCGCGCTTTCGACATCCTCGACGCGCGCTTTCGGCGGGGCTTCGACGCTTTCCACTTCTTCGACCTTGATCATCCGGTCCTCGCTCATCCGAAAATCCTCTCGACGCGGGCGAGGCCGTCGATCAGCGCCGCCACATCGTCGTCATTGCTGTAAACGCCAAAACTCGCGCGCGCGGTCGCGGGCACCCCCAGATGCTCCATCAGCGGCTGTGCGCAATGGTGCCCGGCGCGGATCGCGACCCCGCTTTCGTCCAAGATAGTGCCGATGTCGTGCGGATGAACCCCTGCCATCGCAAAACTCACGATTCCCGCGCTATTCTCGGGGCCGAACAAAGTGATGCTGTTCTTGCGCGCGAGTGCTGCGCGCAATGTGCCGACCAGTGCCACCTCATGCGCGTGGATCGCGTCGATCCCGATCGCTTCGACATAATCGACCGCCGCGGCGAGTCCGATCGCCTCGATGATCGCGGGCGTGCCCGCCTCGAAGCGCGTCGGGGCGGGGGCGTAGGTCGTCTTCGCAAAGGTCACGCGGTCGATCATCGACCCACCACCCTGCCACGGCGGAAGGGTGTCGAGCTTGTCGCTCCACAGCACGCCGACGCCAGTCGGCCCGTAAAGCTTGTGGCCCGAGAAGACATAATAGTCGCAGCCGAGCGCCGCGACGTCGACGGGCAGGCGCGGCACCGCCTGACAGCCGTCGATCAGCAGTTCGGCGCCGACGCGGTGCGCGAGTTCGGCGGCGTGTGCGACATCGAGCGGGCTGCCGAGCACATTTGAGACATGCGCGAAGGCGACCATCGTGTGCTCGGGGGTGAGCAGCTTTTCGGCGGCGTCGAGATCGATGCGGCCATCTTCGGTCAGCGGGCAAACATCGACCTGCCAGCCGGCAAGCTGCCACGGCACGATATTGCTGTGATGCTCGAGCACCGACAACAGCACGCGGCCCTTCTTCGGATGCGAATAGGCGACAAGGTTGATCGCCTCGGTCGCGCCGCGAACGAATGCGATCTCACTCTCGCGCGCTCCGATAAACGCCGCGATCCGCCGCCGCGCAGCCTCATAGGCGAGCGTCATGTCGGCCGAGCGCGCATAGACGCCGCGATGCACTGTCGCATAATCGCGGCCCATCGCGGCGACGGTAGCGTCGATTACGGCTTGCGGCTTCTGCGCGGTCGCCGCCGTGTCGAGATAGTGCCAGCCGGGCGTCAGGCCGGGGAAATCGGCACGGACGTCAGGGAAGGTGCGAAGGGCGGTCGTGGTGCTCACACCAGCTCTCCCAGCTTCGCCAGCGCGAGCGCCCGCAGCTGCTCCTCATCCTCGGCGCCATCGAACACGCCCGCGACGAACGCCTGCAGCATCAGCTTTTTCGCCTCGCCCGGCGGCAGCCCGCGCGACTGGAGGTAATAGAGCCCCATCGGGTCGAGCTCGCCAATCGCGCAGCCGTGCGCGCATTTCACATCGTCGGCGAAGATTTCGAGCTCGGGCTTGGCGTTGGCGGTCGCGCTGCGGTCGAGCAGCATCGCCTTCACATCCTGTTCGCTGTCGGTCTGCTGCGCATCGCGCGCGACCGCGACCTTGCCGAGATAGGTGCCGGTCGCGGTGCCGCCGAGCACCGACCGCACGACCTGCCGCGACGTCGCGCCGGGTTCGGCGTGGGTGACGGTGGTGACGATCTCGAGGTTCTGCTCGCCCCCGCCGATCTGCGCCGCGCCGAGGTGGAAGTCGGCGCCTTCGTGCAGGATCACGTTGAGTTCGATACGGCCATAGGAACCGCCGATATTGAGCACATGGAGCGAAGCCACCGCGCCCTTGCCGAGCACCAGCTCAATCTGGCGGATCGCGCCTTCGTCCTGCACGATCGCGCGTTTGAAGTCGCCGCCCGCGGGCACGATGATGCTCTCGGGCGCGGGCAGCGGCCACGCCGCAGTCACCGCGTCGATGTCGCTATAGCGCCATGCTTCGTCACGGCGCGAGGGGAGGGCGCTCGTGGTCAAGCCGTGATCTCCGCATAGCCATGTTCTTCCAGCTCGCGCGCGAGTTCGGGGCCGCCCGACTTCACGATCCGCCCGGCGGCGAGAACGTGGACGAAATCGGGCTGCACATAGTCGAGCAGGCGCTGATAGTGGGTGATCAGCAGCACCGCCTTGTCGGGGCGCCGCATGATCGCGTTGATCCCGTCGCCGACGGTGCGCAGCGCGTCGATGTCGAGGCCCGAGTCCGTCTCGTCGAGGATCGCAAGCCGGGGGTCGATGATCCCCATCTGCACCATCTCGTTGCGCTTCTTCTCGCCGCCTGAAAAGCCGACGTTCACGGGGCGCTTGAGCATGTCCATGTCCATCTTGAGCAGCCCCGCCTTCTCGCGCGCCAGCTTCAGGAAATCGCCGCCCGACAGCGGTTCCTGCCCACGCGCTTTGCGCTGCGCATTGAGCGCCTCGCGCAGGAACTGGACGTTCGACACGCCGGGGATTTCGACCGGATATTGGAAGCCCAGGAACAGCCCCGCCGCGGCGCGCTCATGCGGCTCCATGTCGAGCAGGTCCTGACCCTCGAATTGGGCCGAACCCTCGGTGACCTCATAACCGGGGCGTCCGCCGAGCACATAGGACAAAGTCGACTTGCCCGCGCCATTGGGCCCCATGATCGCATGGATCTCGCCGGCATTGATGCTGAGCGACAGGCCCTTCAGGATCGGCTTGTCGGCGACGTTGGCGTGGAGATTTTCAATTTTGAGCATTGTTGTTTTCCGTGATCTGTGCCGTTGCTGCCTCGAGCGTTTTCATCAATTTCGCCCTCTGTTCTGGGCTTGCAGCTGATCTGTACGCGAAAAGGACTCCGCCCATTCCTCGGTTTTCTTCCCGCAACCGTTCGCGATTTTTCTCGTCGCCATAGCGGGCCTGTTTCGCCAACAGAGCGTCCATCCCACGATCAGCAGCAAGACCTTGCATCTTACATGCGGTTTGTGACTGCTCCAGCGCGGCTATTGCCGCGCTACCAACCGACGTGCCGAAGTCAGCATGCCTACTGAGATGTTGCCAATGGCACGTCCAGTAATCACGATATATGGTCGTCAATGCCTCCCGATCCTGCGCGAATAGGTTTTGCTCAGGTGGTCCGGAATAGACGCCCGTCTTACAGTCATATTGCGGCGTATCGACGCATTCGAATACGGATGGCTCAGCCGTCGCGCTCAACAAAAGCACTGAAAACACAAGGCTCACCCCACGCTCCCCTCAAGCGAAATCCCCAGCAGCTTCTGCGCCTCGACCGCAAATTCCATCGGCAGCTGCTGCAGTACTTCCTTGGCAAAGCCGTTGACGATCAGCGCCACCGCCTCTTCCTGCCCCAGCCCGCGCTGCATCGCGTAGAAGAGCTGGTCGTCGCTGATCTTGCTCGTCGTCGCTTCATGCTCGACCTGCGCCGAGGGGTTGCGGATCTCGATGTACGGCACGGTGTGCGCGCCGCTGAGCGACCCCAGAAGCAGGCTGTCGCACTGGGTAAAATTGCGCACCCCCTCGGCATTCGGCGCGACGCGCACCAGCCCGCGATAGGTGTTGTTCGACTTGCCCGCGCTGATCCCCTTGCTGACGATGGTCGAGCGCGTGCGCTTGCCATTGTGGATCATCTTGGTGCCGGTGTCGGCCTGCTGGTAATTGTTGGTGACCGCGACCGAATAAAATTCGCCGACGCTGTCGTCGCCGTTGAGCACGCAGCTCGGATATTTCCACGTGATCGCCGAGCCGGTTTCGACCTGCGTCCACGACACCTTGCTGCGCTTGCCCTGGCACAGCGCGCGCTTGGTCACGAAATTATAGATGCCGCCGAGGCCCTCGGCGTTGCCGGGATACCAGTTCTGCACCGTCGAATATTTGATCTCGGCATCGTCGAGTGCGACGAGTTCGACCACCGCGGCGTGAAGCTGGTTCTCGTCGCGCATCGGCGCGGTGCAGCCTTCGAGGTACGACACATAGGCGCCCTTGTCGGCGATGATCAGCGTCCGCTCGAACTGCCCCGTATTTTCGGCATTGATGCGGAAATAGGTGCTGAGTTCCATCGGACAGCGCACGCCCTCGGGCACGTAAACGAAGGTGCCGTCGGAGAAGACCGCGCAATTGAGCGTCGCGAAATAATTGTCGTGCATCGGCACGACCTTGCCGAGCCACTTTTTCACCAGCTCGGGATATTCGCGGATCGCTTCGGAGATGGAGAGGAAGATCACGCCGGCGCGCTTCAATTCCTCGCGGAAAGTCGTCGCGACGCTGACGCTGTCGAACACCGCGTCGACCGCGACCTTGCGCGCGCCTTCGACGCCCGCGAGCACCTTCTGCTCCTCGATCGGGATGCCGAGCTTCTTGTAGACTTCGAGAATCTCGGGATCCACCTCGTCGAGGCTGGAGAGCTTCGGCTTCGCCTTGGGCGCCGCGTAATAGTACGCGTCTTGGTAGTCGATCGGCGGGACGTTGAGCTTCGCCCAGTCGGGCGTCTCCATCGTCTGCCAATGGCGAAACGCCTTCAGCCGCCAGTCGAGCATCCATTCGGGCTCGTTCTTCTTTGCGCTGATGAAGCGGACCGTGTCCTCGGTCAGCCCCTTGGGCGCGAAGTCGGTCTCGATCGTCGAGGACCAGCCATGCTCATAATCGGCGACCTTCGCCGCGGCGTCATGCGCGGCCTGGTCTTTTACGGGGAGTTCGGTGTTGTCGGTCATATCTCTAACTTTTAACCCGTCACCCCAGCGAAAGCTGGGGTCGCGGTCGGCCGGGTTCCATCGATAGCGGTCCCAGCTTTCGCTGGGACGACGGAAAGGCTCGCCAAACTGATTTCCGCCAGCGCGCCGCGCACCGCGCCGTTCACGACGCCCCAGTGCGGCTGCACCTTGCAGCTGCCCTCGAGCGAGCAATCATGCCGCCCTTCGGCGACGCAACTGGTCAGCGCGATCGGCCCTTCGACCGCTTCGATGATCTCGGCAACGTTAATTGCCGCCGCGGGCCGCGCGAGTCGCACCCCGCCGCCGCTACCGCGCGACGCGACGAGCAGCCCGGCGCGCGCGAGCTGGCTCACCAGCTTCTGCGCGGTCGGCCCGGGGATGCCCGTCTGCTCGGCCAGCATGCCGGCGTGAATCGGCACCGACCCGCACTGGCGGGCGGCGGCGCTCATCAGCACCACGGCATAATCGGCAAGGTTCGACAGGCGCATGTTCTTTTCCGTCGCAGTTGCGAACGATTCTTAACTGGAGTAAATCACTCCACTTATATAGGCGCGGCTTTTGTGCGGCGCAACCAACGGGCGCTATTTGGGCGCCAAGAAAAAAAAGGCACCCATCCGGCCAAAGCCAAATGAGTGCCAAGATGAAGGTCTCAAGTCCTCGTCCGAGGATGAGCTCTTCTGGGTCGCAAGGGGGGATTATGCCCGCGCGACGATTCGTGATTGGATGAAAACGCCAAAACGACGGGACAGAAAATTTTCGAAGGTTAACGCCGGTTCCGGCGTCAGGTCTCGGAGACGAGCGGGCTGACCCGGCCGGCGAGTTGCTTGCGGCCCTTGGTCGTTGCCTCGGTATAGCTGGTCGGCTTGCCGAGCTGGCCAGGCGTGGCGCCGGCAAAGCGCTTGATCTCGCGGATCAGGTGCGACTGGTCGTAAAAGGCGTCGCCAAGCTGCGCGGCATCGAGCCCTTCGCCGCGTGCCAGCGCCGACGCGGCGCGCACCGCGCGATATTTGCGCGCGAGCATGCGCGGCGACAGTCCGTAATAATGTTTGGTCATCCGCTCGACCGACCGGATCGACATGCCCGTCGCCTCGACCAGTTCGGGAACCTGCGGCGAGGGCGATTCGGTCAGCCATCCATCGACGGTGCGGATGAACCACATCGGCGCGGTCTCGCCCCGCGTCAGCACCTCGCGCGCGAAATTATTGCCGATGACCAGCTTGTCCTCGACGCTTGCCGCCGTTTCCAGCGTGGTCGCGACCTCGTCGATCCACGGGCCGAACAGGTCGGCGGCGTCCATCGCGCGGTCGGTCAGCTTGTCGGCGTCGTCGCCCATCAGCGCGGCCCAGCCCGCAGGCAGCATGCCGAATCCGAACATCTGCGTCGGGCAATTGCTGATCGCGCGCACGCGCCCGCTCGTCGGTCCGACGATATTGGCCCGGCAGACCGGCGCGCGGTGATCGTCGGCGAAGACATATTCGCCGTCGGCGGCGGTGACGAAGCGGAACTGCGGGCGGTCGGCGCGCTCATATTCGTCGAAACGCGGCATGTTGACGCGCGCGAAATAAAAGCTCGACACCATCTCCGCCAGATCGGGATCGGGCGGGAAATAGTGCAGTTCGAACGGCGCGCTGCCGTCCACGCCCGCGGGCGAGGAAGTAATATCCGACATGAAGACCCAGACCTTTGGCAACCGTGACCCGGCTGCCTTATTTTTCTGGATCAAATCATTTGCGTTTCGGCCCCGCGCGTCAAGCGCCAATCGTCAATTATCTTAACCCTTCTGCGCCGCGATCCATACGTCGACGCGCCGTTCGAGCACGTCGAGCGGCACCGGGCCCGATTCGAGCACGACGTCGTGGAAGGTACGGAAATCGAACTTGTCGCCGAGCGCCGCCTGCGCGCGGCCGCGCAGCTCCATGATCTTGAGCTTGCCGATCAGATAGGCGGTCGCCTGACCCGGGTAGACGATATAGCGCTCGATCGCCTTTTCGATGTCGCCCTGCGGATTGGGCGTGTTGTCCTTCAGATACTGGATCGCCTGCTCGCGGGTCCAGCGCTTGTCGTGGATGCCGGTGTCGACGACGAGGCGGCACGCGCGCCACAGCTCCATGCCGAGGCGCCCGAAATCGCTGTACGGATCGGTGTAGAAGCCCATGTCCTTGGCGAGCTCCTCGGTATAGAGGCCCCAGCCTTCGGTATAGGCGGTGAAGCCGCCGAAGCGGCGGAAGGGCGGCAGCCCGGTCAGCTCGGTCTGCACCGCGCGCTGGAGGTGGTGCCCCGGAACGCCCTCATGATAGGCGAGCGCCTCGAGCTCGGTCTTCGACATGTCGCGCAGGTCATAGAGGTTCACATAATAGGTGCCCGGCCGCGACCCGTCGGGCGAGGGCGACTGGTAAAAGGCCTTGCCTGCCGATTTCTCGCGGAACGCCTCGACCGCCTTCACCTGCAGATGCGCCTTGGGGAGCGTGTTGAAAAAGGCGGGCAGCCGCGCCTCCATCGCCTTCACCTTGGTGTCGACGTCGGCCAGATAGGCTTCGCGAGTAGTGTAATAATATTGCGGGCTGTCGCGCAGATGCGCGAAGAATTGCTGCAGCGTGCCCTTGAAGCCGACCTTCGCCATGATCTTTTTCATCTCGCCGTGGATGCGCGCGACTTCGGACAGGCCAAGGTCGTGGATCTGGGTCGCGGTCATGTCGGTCGTCGTGTAATTGGCGAGCAGCGCCTCATAATAGGCTTTGCCGTCGGGCAGGCGCCACACGCCGTCCTGCGTCGGCGCGCTCGCCTGCTGGCGCTTCATTTCGGTCAGCAGGCGGTTATAGGCGGGGCCGGCGCTTCCCGCCCAGGCGGCGTTCGCGGTGCCGAGCAGTCGGGCCTTTTCGGTGGCGTCGATGTCGAGTTTTCCGACCTTGGCGGTGAAGTCCTCGATCACCGCATTGTTCGGCTTCTGTAAATTGCCGATGTCGGAGATCAGATAGGCATAGACCCACTTCGGCGGCTGGATGCCGTTCTTGGCGCGCTCGGCCGACTGCGCCGACAGCGCGTCGAGGACGGGGCCGAGGCCGCGGATGCGTTCGATATAGGCTTCGGCCTCGGCGGTATCGGCGACGCGGTGGATGTTGATCAGGAAGGCGGGAAGCTGGCTTTGCGCGCCGTTCATCTGGTCGAAGACATAGCCGTGATTGCGATACGGAAACAGGCGCGCGGCGCGCGCGGCCTGCGCGTTGAACAGCTCGAACGACAGCGCCTCGTCGGCCGACATCGTCGTGGGATCGAAGCTGCCGCGCATCGCCTCTGCCGTGGCTTGTTGCAGCTTCTGGTTCGCGACCGCGGCTTCGTCGCTGACATCGTTCCATTTGCCATAATCGGCATCGCGAATGCCGCGATACGCCTTGCCCTGCGGGGCAAGCGAGAGCTGCGCCGCGTCATAATTTTCGAAGAATTGCGCGAGGTTCGCGCCGGCGGGGGCTGCTTCGGGAGCGGGCGTCGCGGCTACAGTGGCGGGTGCTTCCTGTACCGCGGCCGGGGCGCAGCCCGCAACGGCGAGCAGGGCGAGCCCAGTGGACAGGCGAGCGATAATGCGAATGTGCGACACGAATTTCTCCCGGTTTTTCCGATGACTTTGCTGGTCCGGCCAATAGTCGAGGCGGGGCTTGCCATAGGCCCCGGCTCGGCGCAATGGCGGGCCATGTCGCTCTTTGCCTCGCTCACCGATAGCGCCTATGCGCTTGTTCGCCCGATCGTCCACGCCACCGATGGCGAGGCGGCGCATAACCTCACGCTCAGCGCGCTCCAGCCGCTGCCGCGCGCGCGCCATGCGCTCACCAGCCCGGCGCTCGCGACCGAGCTCGCGGGCCTCAAATTCCCGAACCCCGTCGGCCTCGCCCCCGGCTTCGACAAGGATGCGCGCGTTGCGCATGTGATGCCGCATTTCGGCTTCGGCTTCGTCGAGGTCGGGACGCTGACCCCGCTGCCGCAGGAGGGCAACCCGCGCCCGCGCCTGTTCCGCCTCGTCGAGGATCAGGCGGTGATCAACCGCATGGGCTTCAACAATGGCGGTCAGGAGAAGGCGGCCGAGCGCATCGCGTGCCTGCGCCGCTATGGCCTTCCGGTGCCGCTCGGGATCAACATCGGCGCGAACAAGGACAGCGCCGACCGCATCGCCGACTATGCGAAGGGCACCGCGGCGATGGCGCCGCTTGCCGATTATCTGACGGTGAATATCAGCTCGCCGAACACGCCCGGGCTTCGTGCCTTGCAGGACAAGGGCGCGCTCGAAGCGCTGCTCGACGGCGTTGCCGCGGCGCAGCCCGCGGGCGCGGCGAAGCCGGTGTTCCTGAAGGTCGCGCCCGACCTCGAACCCGCCGACATCGACGACATCGTCGCGGTGGCGTTCGGCAAGGGGCTCGCCGCGGTCATCGTCTCGAACACGACGATCGTGCGCCCGGCGCTCGCATCGCGTCATGCCGAGGAAGCGGGCGGTCTCTCGGGCGCGCCGCTCGCCGAGCTGGCGCTCCAGCGGGTCCGGGATTTCCGCAGCGCGAGCGGCGGCAAGCTGCCGCTCGTCGCGGCGGGCGGGATCGCGTCCGCCGAACAGGCATGGGAGCGCATCCGTGCGGGCGCCAGCCTGGTCCAGATATATTCGGCGATGGTCTATGAAGGCCCGGGCCTCGCGGGCCGGATTGCACATGGGCTCGAAAAGCTCGCCGTCCGCGACGGCTTCGCGCGCGTGTCGGACGCGGTGGGTAGGGAATAAGCTGTTCTCCCCTCCCGCTCGCGGGAGGGGCAGCGAGACTTGCAAACTTGTTTGCTAGTCGCAGCGGGGTGGGCAGATGCACCGTTGCAGGCCCACCCCTAACCCCTCCCGCAAGCGGGAGGGGAACAAGGGTTGCGCTACCTCGACCTCCGCGCCAATGTCGCGCCCATGCTCAAAAAATTCCTCCCGCTCGCCGCCCTTCTTTCCGTCACCGTCTCCTCGCCCGCGCTCGCGCAGGGCGTCACCTCGTCCGCCGATCCGCGCGCGACCGAGGCGGGGCGCGAGATATTGCATCAGGGCGGCACCGCTGCCGACGCCGCGGTCGCGATGGTTGCGGTTCTCACGCTGGTCGAGCCGCAGTCGAGCGGGATCGGCGGCGGCGGCTTCATGGTCCACCACAATGCCAAGGACGGCAGCATCTCGACGATCGACGGCCGCGAAATGGCGCCCGCCGCGGCAAAGCCCGAGCGTTTCCTCGGCCCCGACGGCAAGGCGCGCGGCTATATGGATGTGATCCCCGGCGGGCTGTCGGTCGGCGTCCCGGGCAATGTGCGCCTGATGGAAATGGCGCACAAGAAATGGGGCAAGCTCGAATGGAAGGCGTTGTTCCAGCCCGCGATCAAGCTCGCCGAAGAAGGCTTTATCGTCACCCCCGCGCTCAACAACTGGCTCATCCAGTTCGAGCCGATGTGGAAGGAGTTTCCCGCTCCCAAGGCGATCTACTATGTCGATGGCAAGCCCGCGCCGGTCGGCACGCGCATCAAGAACCCCGCTTATGCCAAGCTGCTGCGCGACATTGCGGCGCGCGGGCCTGACGCCTTCTACACCGGCGCCAACGCCAAGGCGATCAGCGATGCCGTCGCCAAGGCGCCGCGCCACCCGAGCCAGCTCACGGTCAAGGACATCGCCGCCTACAAGGCGAAAGAGCGCCCTGCGGTCTGCACCACCTACCGCATCTATAAGGTCTGCGGAATGGGGCCGCCCTCGTCGGGTGCGACCACCGTCTTTGGCATCCTCGGCATGATCGAGGGCTGGGACATGAAGGCGATGGGAAAGGACAATCCGATGAGCTGGCATCTGCTCGCGGAAGCGATGCAGCTTTCCTACGCCGATCGCGCCGCCTATCTCGGCGACGGCGATTTCGTCGATGTGCCGGTGAAGGGGCTGCTCGACAAGAGCTATCTTGCCGGGCGCCGCCAGCTCATCTCGCCTTATGGCGCCGCGGGCAAATATGAGCCCGGCACCCCACCGGGCGCCACGCCGCGCGCCGCCGCGCCGCCGGTCGAGGAGCAGGGGACGACGCATTTCGTGACCGCCGACAAGGACGGTAACCTCGTGTCGATGACCTCGACGATCGAGAGCATCTTCGGCAGCCAGCTGATGGCGAACGGCTATTTCCTCAACAATGAGCTCACCGATTTCGACCTCGCCCCGAGCGAGGGCGGGGTGCCGACCGCGAACCGCGTCGAAGCGGGCAAGCGTCCGCTCTCCTCGATGTCGCCGACGGTCGTCTATGGCCCCGACGGCAAGGTCGTGCTCGCGGTCGGCTCGGCGGGCGGCAAGCGCATCATCATGCATGTGACCAAGGTGCTCGTCGGCGTGCTCGACTGGGGGCTCGACGCGAAGCAGGCGATGGAGCTTCCCAACCTTTTCTTCGGCCGCCACGGTGTGCTGATCGAGAATAACGAGGAGGGCAAGGCGATCGCCGCAAAGATGAAACCTTTCGGCTACAGCTTCACCGCGACCAGCCTCGGGTCGAAGCTCAATGCGGTCGAACGCACCACCGCCGGCTGGCGCGGCGCCGCCGACCCGCGCGGACCCGGCAGCTCGTCGATCGACGGGGCGCCGGCGCAGAATTGATCAACGATAACAGAACAGAAGCAACGAAATCTCCCTGGAGAGAGGCAGAATGAAGCTTGAAAATCCCCATCTCGACCATTTTTCGAGTCTGGTCGCGATGTTCTTCGACCGTGCGGGGCGCGGCGGCGAAGATCCCTTCCTGTGGCGCAAGGCCGACCGCGCCTGGCATCCGCTGAGCTGGCGGCAGGTCGCCAATCAGGTGTCGGCGCTCGCGCATAATTTGCGCGAACTGGGGCTCAAGGAAGGCGACCGGGTGGTGTTGGTCAGCGAGAACCGGCCCGAATGGTGCATCGCCGACCTCGGCATCATGGCCGCGGGCTGCATCACCGTCCCGACCTATACGACCAACACCGAACGCGACCATCAGCACATCCTCGACAACAGCGGCGCGAAGGCGGTGATCGTCTCGACCGCGAAGCTCGCACGCACGCTGATGCCCGCGGTGATGCGCTCCGAAGCGCACATCGTGATCAGCATGGAGAGCCTGCGCGTCGGCCAGCACGGCGAGGTTGCGGTTCACGACTGGGGGCCGCTCGTGGAGGGCGGCGAAGCGTATGTGGAAGAAACGAAGGCGCGCGGCGCCGCGATGAAGCGCGAGGATACCGCGTGCCTCATCTACACCAGCGGCACCGGCGGCGCGCCGCGCGGCGTGATGCAGCATCACGGCGCGATCCTGCACAATGCCGCGGGCGCCGCCGAGGTGCTGGTCAGTGATTTCGGCATCGGCGACGAGGAAGTGTTCCTGTCGTTCCTGCCCCTCAGCCACGCCTATGAACATTCGGGCGGCCAGTTCCTGCCGATCATGGTCGGCGCGCAAATCTATTATAGCGAGGGGCTGGAAAAGCTCGTCTCGAACATCGAGGAGACGCGCCCGACGATCATGGTCGTCGTCCCGCGCCTGTTCGAGGTGATCCGCGCACGGATGATCAAGTCGGTCGAAAAACAGGGCAAGCTCGCGAACTGGATGCTGAACCAGGCGCTGCGCGTCGGTGAAAAGGATTATGAGCGGCGGATGGGCATCCTCGACCGCCCGGTCGACCTGATCCTCGACAAATTGTTCCGCCCCAAGATCGGCAAGCGTTTCGGCGGCCGGATGAAGGCGCTCGTGTCGGGCGGCGCGCCGCTCAACCCCGAAATCGGCGTGTTCTTCCACTCGATCGGGCTGACCTTGCTGCAAGGCTATGGCCAGACCGAGGCGGGGCCGGTGATCAGCTGCAACCGCCCGAGCGCCGGGATCAAGATGGACACCGTCGGCCCGCCGCTGATGAACACCGAAGTGCGCATCGCTGACGACGGCGAAATCCTCGTACGCGGCGAGCTGGTGATGAAGGGTTATTGGCGCAACAAGGCCGAGACCGAACGCGTACTCGTTGATGGCTGGCTCCACACGGGCGATATCGGCCATATCGATGGGCAGGGCCGCATCGTCATCACCGACCGCAAGAAGGACCTGATCGTCAACGACAAGGGCGACAATGTCTCGCCGCAGCGCGTCGAGGGCATGTTGACGCTCCAGCCCGAGATTTTGCAGGCGATGGTCTATGGCGACAAGCGCCCGCATCTTGTCGGCATCCTTGTCCCCGATCCCGAATGGATGGCCGAATGGGCCGAGGCCGAAGGCTTGCCCAAGGATCTCGAGCGCCTCCGCGAGCATGAGAAATTCCGCGCCACGCTGCGCGCCGCGGTCGACCGCGTCAACGGCCAGCTCTCGGTGATCGAAAAGGTCCGCAAATTCGACTTCGCCGACGAGCCCTTCACGATCGAGAATGAGCAGATGACGCCGTCGATGAAGATCCGGCGCCATATCCTGAAACAGGTCTACGAGGACAAGATCGCGGCGCTGTATAAAGCCTGAGTCCTCCCCCTTGATGGGGGAGGCAGCGAAACTTGCCAGCTTGCTGGCTAGTCGCAGCGGTGGGGGTGCGGTCTCGGCCTGAAGCGACAGTGCAATGACGCACCATCACCCCCATCCAACTTCGCCTAGCCGCTCCGCGACAAGGCTGCGTATCCTTCCCCCATCGAGGGGGAAGGGACTATAAGCAGGCGGGGGTGCGACCCGAAGAGCTCGGCGCAAACCGGACCCCGCCTACGACTGAACCCAAGGCTCAGCCTTTGTCCCCCGCCGGTTTGCGATAGGGGACGAACTCGCCAAAAACACATGTCGGACCGCGGATGCCGCTCGACCGGTCGACCAGGTGGAAGAAATCGCCTTCGCAGGTCGACGACCCGAACTGGCGGACCACCATGATGTCGCTGTCGCGCGCGAGGCCCGGGCAACTGCTCTTCAAGTCGTTACGATAGACGAGATTGCCGCCCGAGCGATAAAGCAGGATGCTGTCAGACACGCGGATCGTGTCGTTGCTGCGATAATTGGGGAGGCAGCGCACCGGCTCGCCCGGAACCTTGCCCGCAAGCTGCTTGTCGAGCCGTTCGGCCTGTTTGGGCGTGAGCGCCGCGGCGCCGGGCTCGCCCGAACCGGCGGGCGCGCAGCTTGCGACCAGCGGCGCGGCCGCGGTCAACAGCGCGGCGGCCATCAGGTTCAGCTTCGCCATGAATTTACTCCTTGAGATCGGCCATTATGGCCCGGACGGATGAATGCGCGCTGAAGCGGCATTATGCCGCATCCTTGAGCGCGCGGATACGGCCGAGTTCGGCCGCGCTCGGCGCGCGTAAAAAGGGGTTGGTCGCGCGCTCTTCGCCGATGCTCGTCGGCACCGTCGCCTCGCCCGCCGCGCGCGCGGATTCGACCGCGGCGAGCCGCGCGGCCAGCGCGGCATTGTCGGGCTCGACCGTCACCGCAAAGCGCGCGTTCGACAGCGTGTATTCGTGCGCGCAATAAACGCGCGTCGCATCGTCGAGCGTGCCGAGCTTCTGCATGTTCGCGAACATCTGCTCGGCGGTGCCTTCGAACAGGCGGCCGCAGCCCATCGCGAACATCGTATCGCCGACGAAGATCGCGGCGTCGCCGCCGAAATGATAGGCGATATGCCCCGCGGTGTGCGCGGGCACATCCCAGACATCGGCGACATGTTCGCCAAGCCGCACCGCGTCGCCCCCCTTCACCTGCACATCGAGCGTCGGGATACGCGCATATTCGGCCGCGGGACCGGTGATCTTGCAGCCGGTCGCTTCCTTGATCGCGGCGTTGCCGCCGGTGTGATCGGGATGCCAGTGCGTGTTCCAGATATCGGTAATCGTCCAGCCGCGCGCGGCGGCGGCTTCGAGCACGGGCTCGGCGACTGCGGGGTCGACGACCATCGTTGCTTCGCTGACGGGATCATGGACCAGCCATACATAATTGTCGCTGAGGACGGGAATACGGACGATGTCCAGCGCAGCCATGATATCTCCTTTCCAGCGTCTCACCCCTTGAAGACGGAGCGGGGACGCCGGGACCTTGATCCGCCTGCTCAGCTCAGAAGGGCGTCATAGCCCCGCTCGTTGAACTCGATCAGGCAGAATCCATTGCCGAACGGGTCGGCGAACATCGCCTGTCTGCCATAGGGCAGCGCCAATGTCTCGCCCTCCTGTTTCGCGCCCGCGGCAATGGCGCGGGCGATCGCATCGTCGAGGTCAGCGACAGAAAAATCGGGATGCACCGGCGTCCAATGCCGGTTGTAACGGCGAAAGTCGCCGCCGCGGGGGCCGATCGCCGACCCCGCGGGCTTGACGATCAGATAGATGGGCGCCTCGCAGCCGGTCAGCTCGACGATATCGTCGTCGAACCGCCGGGCCGCGGTCAGTCCTAAGGCGCTCGTATAGAAGCGCTCAGCAGCGGCGAGGTCGGGCACGTCGATGTTGATCAACAGGCCCGGCATCGCGCGGCTCCTACCAGGCGCCGGTGTTGGGCATCGAGGCCCAGGGTTCGGCGGGGTCGAGCGTGCCTTCCTGCAGCAGCTCGACCGAAATGCCGTCGGGCGAGCGCACGAACGCCATATGGCCGTCGCGCGGCGGGCGATTGATCGTCACCCCGGCGTCCATCAGTCGCTGGCACGTCGCATAGATATCGTCGACGCGGTATGCGAGATGCCCGAAATTGCGTCCGCCCGAATATTTCTCGGGCGCGCTGCCGTCGGCGGGCGGCCAGTTATAGGTCAGCTCGACCTCGGCCACATCGCCCTGTCCGGGGGCGGCGAGAAAGATGAGGGTGAAGCGGCCGGCCTCATTGTCGAAACGGCGCGTTTCCTCCAGCCCAATCAGCTTGAAGAAGTCGACGGTGGCGTCGGGATCCGAAACGCGGATCATCGTGTGAAGATATTTGGTCATCCGCCTATATTAGGCGCGAAGGGCCCGCTCTTCAAACGCTTCGAACAGGAATAGGAATTCGTCGGGCACCGGTGCCGGCGCGCCTTGCGCCTCGGCGACATGGACATAGATCAGCTGGCCGTCGGCGCGCAGATCGTCTTTCCCCGCGCCGTGCAGTTCGAACAAATAGGTAATCGAACTGGTACCGACGCGCGCGGCGCGCACGCAAATGTCGATTTCCTCGTCGAGCAGGATCGGCGCGCGATAATTGACCTCGGCGCGTGCGACATGGAATTCGGGGCTGCTATGCGCCGGCCAGCGATCATAAACGCCGACGCCGCGCCAATATTCGGTGATCCCGATGTCGAAATATTCGAGATAGCGGCTGTTGAACACCACCGCCTGCGCGTCGATCTCGGCATAGCGGACGCGCTTTTTGACGCTGAATTTGAAATCGCTGCGAGCCATGATGTTCCTCTAGTTCGTCGCGAGCCGCGCGACGGTGTCTAATTTGTCGCGATACGCGCGACGGTGTCGATCAGCAGCGCGATGTCGGTGTCGCGCGATAGGCGGTGATCGCCGCCCTTGACCAGCGTCACCTGCACATCCGCGCTCGCAAGCGCCGCGGAAAGCCGCAGGCTGATGCCGGACGGCACATCGCCATCCTCTTCGCCGTGGAGCAGGCGGACCGGGCAGGCGAGGGGAATATCGGTATCGAGCAGCCGGTTCGCTTCGCCCGACTGGAAAAAGCCGCGCGTCGTCACATAGGGCTGGTCGCTGTACGGCGTTTCCTCGCGCAGTTCGCCTTCGGCAAGGATGATTGCCTTCTCGGCGTCGCTGAAGCCCCAGTCGGTGAAATCGGGCGCCGCGGCGAGGCCGACGAGTCCCGCCACGCGGCCGGGCCCGTCGCGCTGGACGAGCGCCAATGCGGTGAGCAACATCAGCCACCCGCCCATCGACGATCCGACGATGACGACCGGGCCCTCGGCCTTCGCATCGATCAGATCGAGTACGTCGCCGCGCCAGTCGAGCAGGGTCTGGTCGCCGAACAACCCGTCCGACAATCCGCATCCGGCATAGTCGAGGAGCAGGCAGGCATGACCCTCCGCCGCGGCCCAATCGAACAGCGCGGTCGCCTTTCCGCCCGCCATGTCGGACATGTAACCGGGCAGGAAGACGATCGTCGGCTTGGTGCCGGCCGTATAGCGATAGGCGAGCCGCGGACGGCCCGAACGGTCGAGATAATCGTGTGGGGCGTCCACCGGGATCAGATGACCCAGTCGATCGTGCTCATCTGCATCACGGCCTGCCCCTTGGCGCGCCGCTTTTCGACCATGATATGGTTCAGCCGCTGGATCGTGTCGCTGCCCGTGGTGATACACCAGCCGGGAACCACGGCATGCACGAGCGCGCACAGGCCGCCATAGATCATCGTCACGCCGAATTTCGACGCGACGCCAAAATGCTCGATGTAATTCTCATCGACGCTCTTGGGATGGTCGACGAACAGGCGCTTGAACATGGGGACGGCTCCTTTCCGGCTGGCCGTCGCCCTAGCGGGGGACGGGCGAGGGAGCAAGGTTGCCGGTCAGTCGCGCAGAAAAATCTCTTCGATCCGCATGTCGAACAGGTCAGCGATGCGAAAGGCGAGGGGAAGCGACGGGTCGTATTTTCCGGTCTCGATCGCGTTGACCGACTGGCGCGACACCTCGAGTCGCTCGGCGAGGTCCTGCTGGCTCCAGTCGTGCTCGGCGCGCAGGACTTTCAGGCGGTTCTTCATGTCCGGCCCGCGCGCCGTTCGGCCGACGTCATGATCATCTGGCCCAGCCCCAAGCCGATCGCCCAGACCGGAACCACCCACCAGGCGGGCACATGCGGGGCAACGCCGAAAGTTTCCAGAAAACCCCACAGCGTTCCGGCCAGAAGGACGAGTGCGAGGCCGATCAGGGCGGCGCTGGTCTGGCGATATCGCAGATATTCATCCTCTTCCTCGACCACATAACGGGCCAGCGTCCACACGAAGAAGATCATCGGCATCGATGGCAGGACGGCGATCCCCCACAGCAGGGCGCCTTGCGGGTCGAGATAGTTGCGAACGGTCATAGCTATCCCCAGGCACAGGACATAACCAAAGGACCAGATCAGCATGCGCCGATTATATCGTCGTGTCGCCGGCGACAGCGCGCCTGCAGCGGCTTGCCGATTGTTCGCCGCCTTCGTCAGTGGAACGAGAAGCAGCGTCGCCGCTGCAACAAATGGCAGCGAACGCCAGCCGCCCAGAAAACCGCGATGCTCGCAATAGGCGATGGCGCCCAGCGCCGCCGCGAAGGGGAGCGCCCACAAGGCCGGGTGGCGGCCCGAGAAGCCGGTTTCGGTTTTGGCGGCCTGCTGGGACATGTCAATCTTCCTTATCTGATGGACAAGGAAGATTGACATCATGAGTCGAAATTGTCAAGTAACATTGACAAAGTGACAAGGAGGCCAATCCACCTCTCGTCATTCCCGCGAAAGGCGCGGAGCGGCAAGCGACTCTCCAAGCAACCCTGCGAGCCAGCGTTGCAACTGGGTTCCCGCCTTCGCGCGTGAATGACAAAGGTGAGGTAAGGGTTAGCCGATCAACTCGCTTGGCCATCCGATGCGCACCAGCGTCTCGTCGGGATCGGAGAGCGCGAACTCGTACATGCCCCACGGTTTGTGCGTCGGCGCCTTTTCGCGTTCGAGGATCGCGTCGCGCACGCGCTCGGCCAATTCTGCGACGCGCTCGGTATAGAGGTAGAGGCCGAACGGATTCTGCCCCGGCACCAGCCACCCCTCGGGCGACTCGTTCGTCAGGTGAAGCTGCCACCCCTTGCCATCTTCGAGCAGGCGATAGCTGCCATAGTCGCCGACGACCGACAGGCCGAGCTTTTCGTAGAAGGCGGTGCTGGCATCGAGATCGGTGCACGGCAGGATCGCGGCGATGCTGTGGAGCGGCGGGGCGTCGGTCATGCCCGCAACTTATGCCCGCCGCCGCGATGACGCCAGCGCCAGTTGACGAGATGCGCGGCGGCAAGCGTGAGCGCGCCGGCCGAGGTCAACAGGCGGTCGGCGGCCTCGGGATCGGCGGCGGCGATCCACCCCTCGTGCGCTGCCAGGCCAAGCGCAAGCAGGACCAGTCCGGTAACTGCGAGCATCGTGGGCGTAACCCGCCGATGCCGTCTCCAACCATCGCGCATCGCGATCGCGGCAGCGGGCAAAGCCAGCAACAGGATCGCCGCATGAACCCCCTCGGGCAGCGCAATCCAGCGGCTGAACGCGGGGGCCAGAAGCAGGAGCAAAGGCAGGGCAAGGCAGTGGAGCAGGCAAGTAAACGACAGGGCAAGTCCCGTCAGGTCGGCAAGGCGCGGGCGCGCGGCGGGAAGGCACATGGGGTTTCTTTCGCGGGAGGGTTCCGACGCCAGATAATGATACATTGTATCATTGCAAGCTTTGTTGTGAATCCGCCCCTTGCCGCCCATATCGCATGCTGGCAAAGGGGCGCTGTTCTACCCCGCAAGAAAGGCCGATTTTTCGATGTCCGACATGATCCGCGTCACCCTTCCCGATGGCTCTGCCCGTGAAGTCGTGCGCGGCACTACCGCGGCACAGATCGCGGCCGACATCGGACCCGGCCTCGCGAAGGCCGCGCTCGCCGCGAAGATTGACGGCGAGCTGCGCGACATCATGCGCCCGCTGGAGGAAGACACGAACCTGTCGCTGGTGACGAGCCGCGACGAGGCCGACGCGCTCGAACTCTTCCGCCACGACTATGCGCACGTCCTCGCCGAGGCGGTGCAGAAGCTGTTTCCGGGCACGCAGATCACCTTCGGCCCCTCGACGGGCGACGGCTTCTATTACGACTTCGCGCCCGCTGCCGATCGCGGCCCGTTCCGCGACGACGAACTGCCGCTGATCGAGGAGGAGATGCGCCGCATCATCGCCGCCGACCTGCCGCTGACGCGCGAGGTTTGGGAGCGCGACAAGCTGATCGCCAAATGGGTGGCCGAGGGAGAGACCTTCAAGGCCGAATGGGCTGCCGAACTGCCGCAAGGCGAAGAGCTGACGGTCTATCGCAGCGGCGACGGCTGGATGGACATGTGCCGCGGCCCGCACCTCGCCTCGACGGGCAAACTAGACCCCGCCGCGTTCAAGCTGACGCGCGTCTCGGGCGCATATTGGCGCGGCGACCAGAAGAATGCGCAGCTCAGCCGCATCTACGGCACCGGCTGGCTCAACAAGAAGCAGCTCGCCGAACATCTCGTCCGTCTGGAAGAAGCCGCGAAGCGCGACCATCGCAAGATCGGGCGCGAGATGGACCTGTTCCACCTGCAGGAAGAAGCGCACGGTAGCGTCTTCTGGCACCCCAAGGGCTACCGCATCTACCGCGAGCTCGAGGCCTATATGCGCCGCGCGATCGACGGTTCGGGCTATCAGGAGGTCAAGACCCCGCAGGTGATGGACGCGCGCCAGTGGGAACAGTCGGGCCACTGGGGCAAATATCGCGAAAATATGTTCGTCATCCCCGACGAAGTGCCGAACATCGAGAGTGAAGGCCCGCTGGTGTCGGACGACGCCGAGTGGATGGCATTGAAGCCGATGAACTGCCCCGCGCACGTCCTGATCTTCCGTCAGGGCATGAAGTCGTATCGCGACCTGCCGCTGCGCATGGCCGAAATGGGCTGCTGCCACCGCAACGAGCCGCACGGCGCGCTGCACGGCATCATGCGCGTGCGCCAGTTCACGCAGGACGACGGCCATATCTTCTGCCGCGAGGACCAGATCGTCGAGGAAGTGCGCGACTTCTGCGCATTGCTCGACCGCGTCTACAAGCAGCTCGGGTTCGAGAAATATGCGGTCAAGCTCGCGCTGCGCCCCGACATGCGCTTCGGCACCGAAGAGATGTGGGACAAGGCCGAGGCCGAGCTTCGCGAAGCTGTCGAACGCGCGGGCATGGCGACCGAAGAATATGGCTGGGAAGAACTGCCCGGCGAGGGCGCCTTCTATGCGCCCAAGCTCGAATTCCACCTGACCGACGCGATCGGCCGCACTTGGCAGTGCGGGACGATCCAGTCCGACCGCGTGATGCCCGAACGCCTCGACGCGAGCTATATCGGCGAGGATGGAGAGCGCCACCGCCCGGTGATGCTCCACCGCGCGATCCTCGGCACGTACGAGCGCTTCATCGGCATATTGATCGAGCATTTCGCTGGCCGCTTCCCGACCTGGCTCGCGCCGGTGCAGGCGGTCGTCGCGACGATCGTGTCGGACGCCGACGCTTACGCCAAGGATGCGGTGGCGCAGCTCACCGCGGCGGGCATCCGCGTCGACAGCGACCTTCGCAACGAGAAGATCAACTACAAGGTCCGCGAACACAGCCTCGCCAAAGTCCCCTATCTGCTGGTGGTCGGCAATCGCGAAGCCGAGGAAGGCACCGTCGCGATCCGCACCCTCGGGCAGGACGGCCAGCGCATCATGCCGCTCGCCGAGGCGATCGCGATGCTGAAGGGCGAGGCGACCCCGCCGGATTTGCGCGAGCCGTGAGCAGGATCGGCATCGGCCGGTATGCGGCGGGCGAATGCCTGCCGCGTCATCGCCATGCCGTTGGTTATGCCGCGCTCGTCCTCGGTGGCGATTATGAAGAATCGGGCGATCAGGGGCGCATCGCGGTGCGGCCGGGAACGATCGTCGTGCACGGCGACTGGACCGCGCACCAGGATCGTTTCGGCGCGCGCGGCGCGCACGTGCTCAATCTGCCGGTGGCAAAGGGACTCGCGCCGGGGGCGGGGCATATCGCCGACCCCGACACCGCCGTGCGCCTCGCCGAACGCGATCCACAGGCGGCCGCCGATTATGTCCGCGATCATTTCCGCGCGGGCGCGGCGCGGCGCGACGATTGGCCCGACCTGCTCGCCGCGGCGCTCACCGCCGATCCCGACATATTGCTCGCCGACTGGGCCGATCATATGGGGCTCAACCCCGCGTCGATCAGCCGCGGCTTCGCGCGAGCCTATGGTGTCAGCCCCAAGCGGTTCCGGCTCGAGGCACGGACGCGGCGGGCGCTCACCGCGATCGACGCTTGGCAGGGCAGTCTCGCCGATCTCGCCGCCGACCAGGGGTTCGCCGATCAGGCGCATCTGACCCGGTCGATCGCCGCGATGACCGGCGCCCCGCCGATCCTGCACCGGGCAAAGTCCGTTCAAGCCGGGGGCGTCGATCCCCGCTAGGCAGGGTTCATGGATCGCCGCTTCTTCATTGCCGCCTCGCTCGGCACCGCCGCCCTCGCTGTTCCCACCATCGCCTCAGCGCAAAATCAGCGCCCGCCGATGCGCACGCAATGGAAAGTGCGCGCATCCGAAGGCTTCGACGCGCTCGCCTTTCTGGGGCCGCTGGCGGGGGGAGAGCTTTATTTGCCCTATTATCAGGCCGACGTCGACGCCTTCGCGCCGCGCCTTTCGGCTGCGGCGCGCGCCGAAATTCCGGTGCTGTCGCGCGAGGCCAATGATGCGGGTTTCGGGCTGCTCGGCCCCGTCTTGTCGCTCATCTTTTCGGGCGGCGACGACAGCAGCCTTGCCGCGCTGATCGCCGCCGCCGCCGCGCCCGAGGCGCGCCTCCTCACCGCCTATCGCGCGAGCAGCAACTGGAACGAAAAGGACTGGGCGTGGTTCGCCGCGAATGCCCCGCGCGTGAAAGCGGTGCTCGAAGCGATGCGTGATGCGGGTTTCGCCGCCTTTCGCACCGAACGCATCGCCGCGCTGGAGGGACGGATCATTCAGCTTCAGGCCGATCTGGGTGCCTATGACGTGATCCGCCTTCACGAAAAACTGACCGGCCGGACCTTCGACCCGCAGATCGAGGTGGTGCTGCTGCAATTCTGCAAGCCGCACGGGATCAAGGTGCAGGGGCAGACCTTCCTGCAGGCCGCCGACTGGAACACTGCGATCACCGTGCGCAACGCGGGCCATGAAATGCTCCACCCGCCGGTGGTGATGGACGGCCCCGCGGCAAAGGCCGCGCTCGCCATCCTCGCCAAAGACCCGCTGATCCCGCGCGTCGTCGCCGAGCATGATCCCAAATGGGGCTATACGACGCTCGAAGGCCTGCTGAACGAGGATCTGGCGCAGGCACTCGATCAGCTGATCGCCGAGGCACTGGGGGTCGCGCGCAATCCGTCCGATCGTTGGCGCAAATCGGACGATGGCATCCATATTCTCGCGGGCGCCTTTTACGGGATGCTGCGCCAGGACAAATGGATCGAAACCGGCGGATCGATCGAAACCTGGCTTGCCGACGCGGCAAGGACCGGACGCCTCGTACCGCAAAAATTGCACAGCATCGCCGCGCACGTGCTCGAACGCCCTGTCGACAAGCTTTGGCCGCTGGCTTGAACGGCGGGGGCTAGCCGCCCCGGCGTTCCTGCGGTATCGGCCGGGCGGTTCGATCCGCTGCCGGGGAAACAAGCGCTGTCCTTCCATCCCGCCTTCCGCCCGTCCGTCGTGGCGCACGCCGCTTGACCGGCCTGTCGCAGCTTGTCGGCATCGCGCCGCTGACGCTCGTTGGTGCCGCCGCGATGACCTTCGCCGCCGCTTATGTCCGCGGCCTCACCGGCTTTGGCATGGCGATCATCCTCGTGCCGCTCCTGGGCCTGATCATCGCACCCGGCGAGGCGGTGGTGCTTGGCATATTGCTGCAACTGCTGATCGGCCCGGTCGGGATCGGGATCATCATGGCCGACGCCGACCGCGCGACCGCGGTGCCGATCGCGCTGCTCGCGATGGCGACGACGCCGGTCGGCATGGTCGCGCTCGACGCGACGACGCCCGACGTCGCGCGGCTGCTGATCACGCTCGTCGCGGTCGGCGCCTTTGTCGCGGTGCTGCTGCCCAAACAGCCCGAGGGACACCGGCCGGGGCGCGGCGCGATTGCGGGGACGGGGGTCGCATCGGGCATCCTCACCGGCTTTGCCGCGATGCCGGGACCGCCGGTCGTGCCCTTCTACCTTCGTCGTCATCTCGAGCCCAAGGTCGCGCGCGCATCCATGTTGCTGATCTTCTTTGGCACCGCGATCGCGGGCACGCTCGCCGCGCTCTGGGTCGGGATCGCGACGTGGCGATTGTTCCTGCTCGCGGTGATCCTGTTCGTGCCGATGTGGCTGGGGAATTATGTCGGCGCGCGCCATTTCGGCCGGGTCCCGCCGCATATCTGGCAGGCGATGGTCGCGATCGTCCTCGGCATCGCGGCGGTGTCGGCGGTGGTGCGGCTCTTGAACTAAAGACTCCGCAAAGCCTGCGCCGGCTTCGCCGAGAGCAGAGGCCAGCTTCCCGCAATCCCGATCAGGAAGGACAAGCCGGCGCCGCCGAGCAGGGTCAGCCCGACGATCAGCGGATCGGGCGCGAAGTCGAACTCGAACAGCTGCGTCACGACATACCAGGCGCCCGCAAGGCCCAGCCCGAGCGCGAGCACCGCCAGGATGCCCGCGAGCACCGCATATTCCATGCCCTGCGCGCCCAAAATCTGCCCGCGCGTGGCGCCGAGCAGCTTCAGGATAACGCTGTCGTAAACGCGCCGTTCGCGGCTCGCCGCAATCGCGCCGATCAGCACGGCAATGCCCGCAAGGATCGCGATGCTCGCCGCCGCCGCGATCGCCTGGCTCATCTGCGTCAGCAGCGTTGTCACCTGCGAGACCACATCGCGCACCGCGATCAGCGACGCCGACGGAAAGGCCCGCGGGATGCTACGCGATAGAGCGGTTTCGGCCTCGGGGCTCACGGCCACCGTCGCGACCATATTATGCGGCGCCGCGTCGAAGGTCCCGGGCGAGAAGACGAGCACATAGTTCAGCCCGAAATTGTCCCAGTTGACGGTACGGAAGGAGGCGACCTTCGCCTGCACTTCGACCCCCAGCACATTGACCGACAGCGTATCGCCGATCTTGAGGCCGAGCGATGTCGCGACCTCCTGCTCGACGCTGACCAGCGGCGGTCCCTTGTAATCGGCGGCCCACCACTGGCCGCCGACGAGCTCGCTGCCGTTCGGCAGCACCGGGCTGTACGTCAGCCCGCGGTCGCCGCGTAGCACCCACGCGCCTTCGGGCAGTTCGGCGAGTTCGTCGACGCGCTGCCCGGCAAATTCGGTGACGCTGCCGCGCAGCGCGGGGATCATGTTGATCTCGGCCTTGGGATCGGCCCCCGCCACCATCGTCTGGAAGCGTGCGGTTTCGGTGCGCGGCACGTCGAGCACGAAGAAGCTCGGCGCGCGCTGCGGCACGGTCGACTGGATTTCGGCGGTGATGCTCGTCTGAATCGCCGCCAGCGTGACGAACAAGGTCAGGCCCAGCCCGAGTGCGACGACCAGCGCGCCGGTTGCGGCGCCGGGGCGATGGAGGTTCGCGAGTGCGAGGCGGAATAACGGGCGCTTGGGACGCGGCAGGCGGCTTGCGGTGCGCCGCACGAGCCAGCCGAGCCCGACGAGGATGAGCAGCAGCCCGATCGCCGCCCCGATGAAACCGAGCGCGAACAAGGGCTCGCGCGCGGTGCCGACCGCGAGCGCGATGATCGCCGCCAGCGCCGCTGCGACCGCGACGACCGTCTGCCGGTCGACCCGCGCCGCGCCGC
Organism: Sphingopyxis sp. CCNWLW2; assembly: GCF_037095755.1. NCBI lineage: Bacteria > Pseudomonadati > Pseudomonadota > Alphaproteobacteria > Sphingomonadales > Sphingopyxidaceae > Sphingopyxis > Sphingopyxis sp. CCNWLW2. Next base: position 1,215,066 of record NZ_JBAWKJ010000002.1, on the reverse strand, counting down.
TCACCGTCGCGCGGTAAAGCCCGGCGGCGGGAACGTGCCGCGTCGCCGCGAGCGGGGGCAGGGCAAAGGCGACGGCTATGAGCAGACCATAGGCCGCGCTGACGGCAAGCGGCAGCGGATAGATGGCAACGCCGGGTTTGACGGGCAGCACGTCGCCGGCGATCCAGCCGATCGCGGCGGGCGCAAGTGCGCCGACGATCAGGCCCGCGACGATCGACACCGCCGCGACCGCGAGGATCTGCAATCCATAGATACGCGCCACCGTGCCGCTGTCGGCGCCGAGAACCTTCAGCGTCGCGAGGCCGGGGCGCTTGCCCGCAAGATAGCTAGCGACGCCATTGCCGACGCCGATCCCCGCGATCACCAGCGCCGCAAGGCCGACGAGCGACAGGAACTGCCCCATGCGCTCGATAAAGCGCCGCGTGCCGGGCGCGCCGTTGCTGCTGTCGGTGATATCCCAGCCCGCGTCGGGGAACTCGGCGGTCAGCGCCTTGCCGACCGCTTCGGGGTTCGCGCTTGCGGGCAGGCGGACGCGATATTTGCTCTCATAAAGGCTGCCCGGCTGGATCAGCTGCGTCGCGGGCAGGTCGGCCAGGCGGATGATCGCGACGGGGCCGAGCGTAAAGCCTTCGCCGAGCCGGTCGGGCTCCTCGGCGATCACGCCGTCGATCAGGAAGCTTTTTTCGCCGAACTTCACGCGCTCGCCGACCTTCAGGCCCAGCCGCGAGACGAGATCCTTGCCGATCCAGATACCCCCCCGCGGCGGCGGACCTTGGCGCGCGCCGCTGTCCAGCCGCATGGTGCCATAGAGGGGGTAGGCGCCGTCGACCGCCTTCAATTCGGACAGCAAAGCCTCGCCGTCGGGATCGTTCGCCATCGCACGCAGCCTCACGGTGGCTGAGGGCGTGCCGACGCGGCGGAAACCCGCCATTTCCGCAGGTGTAGCCTCGCGCTGCGGCAGGCTGAACTCGACATCGCCGCCGAGGATCGTCTGTCCGCGGACTTCAAGCTCGGACGTGATGCCGCGCGTCAGGCTGCCGATCGCCGCGAGCGTCGCGACGCCGAGGAACAGGCAGACCGCGAGGAGGCGCAGCCCGCGAATGCGCGTCGCAAGGTCGCGGCGCGCGATGCGCCAGAGCGTGGCGAGCGGTAGCACCTAGGCGGCCCGCTCTTCGATTTTCCCGTCGTGCATCACGACGACGCGGTCGCAATGCCCGGCGAGTTCGGGGTCGTGGGTGATGATCAGCAAGGTCGCGCCCAATGCGGCGCGGCGCGCAAAGATCAGGTCGATGATCGCATGGCCGGTTGCGGTGTCGAGATTGCCCGTCGGTTCATCGGCAAAGATGATCGCGGGCTCGCTCGCCATCGCGCGTGCGATCGCGACGCGCTGCTGCTCGCCGCCCGACAGCTGCGCGGGATAGTGGGTCAGGCGGTGGCCGAGGCCGACGGCTTCAAGCTCGGCCGCGGCGCGCCTGAACGGATCGGCGATCCCGGCCAATTCCAGCGGCACCGCGACATTTTCGAGCGCGGTCATCGTCGGGAGCAGGTGAAACGCCTGCAACACAATGCCGATCCGCCCGCGCCTTGCGCGCGCCAGATCATCCTCGTCCATCGCCCCGAAATCGAGCCCCGCGACGCGGATGCTGCCGCCGTTCGCGCGTTCGAGGCCGGCCAGCACCGCCATCAGCGAGCTTTTCCCCGACCCCGACGGTCCCAGCAGCGCGACCGAGGCGCCCGCGGGAACCTCCAGATCGACGCCGCGCAAAATTTCGACAGGGGCCTTGTCGCTTCCAAGCGTCAGCGTCACATTGTGGGCGGCGATCGCCACGTCGGGCGATTGTCGTTGGGCGTCGGGCAAGAAGAGGACCCTTTGAAATGAGAACGGCCGGATGGCGCTCTGCTCTTATATATGGTTGTGTCGCAATTCTTTGCCAACCACTCGCCGCATGCGGATCGGCAGAAAACCCGTCGGCTTCGACCAACGACAAGGGCGCGGCGAAAACGGCGCCTGCGATTCCCGCCGACGCGCCGCTCGTGATCGCCTTCGGTGACTCCCTGTATGCGGGCTACCAGCTCGGTCCGAAGGAAGGCCTCGCGCCGCAATTACAGGCCGCACTCGCCGACGATGGTGTCGTCGCGCGCGTCCAGAATGCGGGCGTGTCGGGCGACACCACCGCCGCGGGGCGCCAGCGCCTCACCTATGTGCTTGACAATGCGAAGGCGAAGCCCGCGCTCGTCGTGCTCGGGCTCGGCGGCAACGACATGCTGCGCGGGATCGGCCCCGACCAGACGCGCGCCAATCTCGACGCGATGCTCGCCGAACTGAAAAAGCGCGAGATCCCGGTGTTGCTCACCGGCATGATGGCCGCGCCGAACCTCGGCAGCGACTATGCGAAGAAGTTCAACCCCATCTATCCCGAACTCGCGTCGAAATATGATGTGAGCTTCTACCCCTTCATCCTCGACAATGTCGTCACCGACAAGGCACTGATGCTCGGCGACAATATGCATCCCAATGCTAAGGGGGTGACGGTCGTGGCCGCGGGACTGGCGCCGCTGGTCGAACAGGCGCTGCCGAACGCGGGCTAACTCGCCCGCGGCCCGAACAGGATGATCGCCGCACCGCCGAGGCACACGGCGGCGCCGACCAGGTCCCAGCGGTCGGGCTTCGCGCCCTCGACCGCCCACAGCCAGATCAGCGCCGACACGATGTAGACGCTGCCATAGGCGGCGTAAGTCCGTCCAGCATGTTCGGCGTCGACGAGCGTGAGCAGCCAGGCGAACAGCGCCAGCGACGCGATGCCGGGCAATATCCACCACACCGATTTGTCCATCCGCAGCCACGCCCAGAAGGCGAAGCAGCCCGCGATTTCGGCCAGCGCTGCACCGATATATGCCAATGCCGTCATCGGCCCACCGTGGCCGCACGCCGCGCAAAAGAAAAGGGGCGACCCGCGGGCCGCCCCTTCTTTGTCATTCGCTGTCCGAAAGGATCAGAAAGCGAAGCCGACGCCGACCGCGAAGGTGTCGAAGTCGCTGAAGTTCTCGATGAACTGGTGGCGATATTCGGCCTTGGCGTAGACGTTCTGGGTCAGCTTGTGCTGGTAGCCGGCACCGACATAGGGATCGTCGATCTGACCGAAGGTGTAGCCGCCGTTGACATAGGCCTTGCCGTTGGCGCCGACCTTGGCACCGAGACGCGCGCCCGACGAGAACTGGACCTTGGCGCCGTCGATCAGCACCTTGTCGCCCGCGATTTCGGCGCCGGCAAATGCCGTCGAGCCGAGGTCGAAATCATAGCCGGCCGCGGCGCCAAGCGTGGCGTCGTCGAGGCCGCTGCCCGTGACATAGCCGCCGCGCACTTCGACGCGGGCTTCACCCTGGGCCATGGCGGGGGTTGCAACGATGGCCGTCAGGAGAGCGGCTGCAACTGCGAATTTCTTCATGTTCTTTTCCTTCTGCTTTTAATCGGTCACGCCCTTTGGGTCGCGACGCCCCCTAAATGGGGCTCGCGGCTGTCGCTGCAATGAACGGATCGTTCAGAATGTGACAATTTTCTTACCTGTGTTATTTTTACCACACGGTATGGAATAGGTATGCGGTCGCAATCCCGCATATCCGCGGGTTTCTGACGTTTACGAAGATGGGAAAGGAGCCCCTGGGGGCGTCTTCAGCCGAGCGCGGCCTGCTTTTCCTCGGCGATCCGGTCGAGTTGGGCGCGCGTCGGCTTGGTCGCCGCACTCTTCAATTGTCCGCACGCCGCCATGATGTCGCGCCCGCGCGGAGTGCGCACCGGCGCCGAAATCCCGGCCTTGAAAATCAGGTTGCTGAATGCGCGCACGCGCTCGGGCGACGAACATTCATAGATTGCGCCGGGCCAGGGGTTGAAGGGGATCAGATTGACCTTCGCGTGCAAGCCATATTCGCGGATCAGCCGGACAAGCTCGCGCGCATCGTCGTCGCTGTCGTTCTTGTCCTTCAGCATCACATATTCAAAGGTGATGCGCCGCGAATTGCCGGCACCCGGATAATCGGCGCACGCTTTCAACAGTTCGTCGATGCCATATTTGCGGTTGAGCGGCACGATCTCGTCGCGGATTTCCTTCGACACCGCGTGCAGCGAGACCGCGAGGTTGACCCCGATCTCTTCGCCCGCACGCGCCATCATCGGCACGACGCCGCTCGTCGACAGCGTGATGCGGCGCCGCGACAGCGCAAGTCCGTCGCCATCCATGACGATCTTGAGCGCGCCCTTGACCTCGTCGAAATTATACAGCGGCTCGCCCATGCCCATCATCACGATGTTGGTCAGGATGCGGCCGTCGGCAGTGTAATTGCCGCCTTCATCCTCGTCGTCGTCCTCGGGGTCGGGGCCGAAGCCCGCCATCGTCCCCTTGGGCCATTCGCCAAGTTCGTCGCGTGCCAGCATCACCTGCCCGACGATCTCGCCCGCGGCGAGGTTGCGGACGAGGCGCATCGTGCCCGTATGGCAGAAACGGCAGTTCAATGTGCAGCCGACCTGGCTCGACACGCACAAGGTTCCCCGATCGGCGTCGGGGATGAAGACCATTTCATATTCCTGGCCGTCGGCGGCGGCGAGCAGCCATTTGCGCGTGCCGTCGCTCGACACCTGCGCCTCGCGCACCGTCGGGCGGCCGATGATGAAGCGGTCGGTCAGCCAAGGGCGCATCGCCTTCGCGATGTCGGTCATCGCCTCGAAATCGGTGACCCCGCGGTGGTACATCCAGTGCCAGATCTGCTTGGCGCGCAGCTTCGCGGCCTTGGCGTCGAGGCCTGCCTCGACCAGCACGCCGCCGATCGCGTCGCGCGTCAGCCCGATCAGGTCGATGCGGTTGCCGCCGCGCAAGGGAACGGTGCCCGTCGTGACGGGGTCGATATGGCCGGGAATCTGCATGATGGGCGGCCATATAGGGGCAAAGGGCCGCTTGCGCCAGTCCCGGCGACAAACGGCCCTTTTTCGTCGCAATTACAACGACGCCAGCATCCCCAGCACCTGCGGCACCGTCCCGCTCGCCTCGGCATTGCGCAGCGGCAGGACATTCTGCACCAGGATTTCTTCGGGCGTGGGTTCCACCGCGAACAGCGCCATAACCTCATCGGCAAACTCATCGAGCGGCATATAACCCTCGCGCGTCGACTGGCCGGGGGTCAGGTCGGTGCGCACCGCGGGCGGCGCCAGCTCGATCACCTCGACCTTGCCCGCCAGCTGGATGCGCAGCGCGACCGAGTAGCTGTGGATCGCCGCCTTGGTCGCCGAATAGGTCGGCGCCTTGGGGAAGGGGACGAACGCCAGCCCCGACGTCACATTGACGATCGCGCTGTCCGCCTGCGCCGCCAGATGATCGACCAGCGCGTCGATCAGCCGGATCGGACCGAGGATGTTGGTCACGACCGTCGCCTCGGCCTGCGACAAGTCGCGCTTCGTGCTTGCATCCTCGGCATTCATGATCCCGGCGTTGTTGACCAGCACATTGAGGCTCGGGAATTTCGCTACGATATCCTTCGCGAAAGTCGCGATCGTCCCGGCATCGGTGACGTCGAGCGCGACCGCCGACATGTTCGGCCGCCCCGCGATCGCCGCTTCGAGCTTCGCGGCATTGCGTCCGGTGACGATGACCTTGTTGCCCGCGTCGTGCCAGCGCTGCGCGAGCGCCAGTCCGATGCCCGAACCCCCGCCGGTGACGAGGATGGTGTTGCCTGTGGTCTTCATGGAATGCCTCCTTTGGGGGTGGTGAGAAGGCCCAGATATCCCTATACTCTCCACAAGAAAGTAGGCACCCGAAAGTGCCATAGTTACCCAAAAGAGAGATTTGGATTTTCCGCCATGCCCACGCCCGAAAAAATTGCCTATGATCCGAACGCGCCGGTCGATCCGCGCGTCGAAACGCTCGTCAACGAACTCATCGGCCGAGTCGCCGACAAATGGACTCTACTCGTTCTCGAGGAGCTGGAGGATCATGGAACCTGCCGCTTCACCGAATTGTCGCGCCGCGTTCCCGGCATCAGCCAGAAGATGCTGACGCAAACGTTGCGCCAGATGGAGCGCGACGGGCTGGTGGTGCGGACGGTGCATCCGGTCGTCCCGCCGAAGGTCGAATATTGCCTGACCGACCTCGGCCACAGTCTCGGTGAAGCCTTTTGCGGCGTGTGGGTCTGGGCGGAGGCCAATCTGGAAAAGGTGGCTAGGGCGCGGATGGCGTTCGACGCGCAGGGGTGAGGTTCAGGCAAGTTTGTGATCGCCGGAAACGACCGGAAGCGGCCTTCTCTTTCATCGTCACCCCGGACTTGGTCCGGGGTCCATGACGACGGTGCAGCTATGGATCCCGGATCAAGTCCGGGATGACGAAGGCAGGAAAAGACCCGTTGCGGACATTCCATCCATCAAATCGGTCGCTATAAACACGCTATGACTCAGCCTTTGACTTATTTTCGTGATCGTTGGCCCGACGAACGGATTCCCGACGGCGAGTGGCAATGGTGTCTGTACGAAATCAGTTATGAACTGGATGCCGTTCTCAGAACCGTCGAAATCTATCCAGATGGACGAATCACCCGCAACAGCATTGAGATCGAGCAGCGCGACGGCGATGATTGCCCATCGCTGATTGACTGCTCGCTGGAAGAAGGTTTCGGGAACGCAACCCCAGAGAAAATAGATAGCGGAGAGTTTGAAGAGTATTGGAAACTTGGGACGGACCAGCCCTTTTGGTTTGTCCGCTAACCATCCCAAAGCCGCCGTTCCGTCACGAACAGACCTTCCGACCTTCGGGCGGCGGAATCCAATAGCAAACCGGAACCATGATCGTGCCCGAATCATGGCCCCGGCTTTGACGGGCCCTGCAACTTGGGTCCGCCGATCAGTTGCGGATCGAGCTGACCTGGATTGGCTCGCTGCGCGACGCATTGGCGACCACCACATCGGCCTGCACCGAGGCGACGCGCTTTGTGTCGCGGCGGCATTGCCGCACGTCATTCTTGCCCGCGATATCGAAATCGGGGGCGGTGCCGCACACTTCGACGACGGCGCGCCAGATACGGCGGTCGAGCGCCTTGGTGCCGGCTGCAGTCCGAAGGTCGAGGTCTTTGTGCGCCACGGCGACGCTCGGGTTCGCAGGGACGGTTTGCGCCGATACGGGCTGGCCGATCGATACGGCAGCGAGGGCGGCGAGGATCAGAAGCTTTTGCATCTTGAGTCTCCATCGGCCGGCTGGGGAGGAGGGGAGGAAGCCGGTGAGGCAGAAATAATCGATCGATGGAGGCGAAAGGAGCAACGATGTTGCGCAGCCATTCTGCAAAATTGCAGAATGAGGGCGGGGGGATTATGTCGCACAAAGCGTCATGTATGATTGGAACGACCTGAAGGCCTTTCTGGCCGTTGCCGAGACCGGCAGCACGCTGTCGGCGGCGCAGTCGATGCGTGTCAGCCAGACGACCGTCGCCCGGCGCATCGCTGCGCTCGAGGAGGCGACCGGCCTCAACCTGTTCGAGCGGCGGCAGGCGGGTTACGCGCTGACCCCGGTGGGCGAAGCGATGGTGGCAAGCGCCGTCGCGGTCCGCGATGCCGCCGACCGCTTCGGCGATGCGGCGGGCGCGCGCTCGCGCGATGCGGGCGGCACGGTCAGCCTGACGACGATGGAAATCTTTGCGGTCACCGTCCTGCCGCCGATCCTGCGTGACCTTCGCGCCGCGCATCCGGGCATCCATATCCATCTCGACACGTCGGACGAGCCGCGCGACCTCGCCGCCGGCGCGGCGGACATCGCGATCCGCAGCAGCAAACAGCCCGCGGGCGCAGGCCTCGTCGGGCGGCGTATCGCCGACAATCCCTGGACCGTCTATTGCAGCCGCGCCTATGCCGATCTGCACGGCATTCCGCACGGGCGTGCCGAGCTTGCGACGCATCCGTTCATCGGCGGCGGCGGCGGCGTCTGGGAACCCTATCAGGCGTGGCTGCGCCAACATGGGCTCGAGGAGTCGGTGGTGATGCAATATGACACAGGGTCGGGCCTGCTTGCGGGCGTACGCTCGGGCATGGGGCTCACCATATTGCCCGCTTTCATCGCCGATCGCGAACCCGACCTGATCCGCTGCATCCCTCCGAAGACCGAGGACACCACGGGGCTGTGGCTGCTGACCCACGAACGGCTGCGCCACGTCCCGCGCGTGCGGCTGGTCCTCGACTTCCTCGCCGCCGAACTGACGAAGCTCGCGCGTCAATAAGCGGCTAGCGTTTTTCGCCGATCATCACATAGCCCGGCATCGCAGCCAGTTCTGGTGCCGTTGGCAGCTGCCCACAGCCGGGCGGGCCGAACATCGCATAATAGCCTTTCCAGTGGATCGGGGTCCATCGATTGTCGATGCTTCGGACATTGGTGCCGAAGGTCGACGAACCGCATCTGTTCCCCTGAGAACCGTAAATCATGGCGGTCGATCGCGCGATTGCGACGCGGCGTAGCGTGATCTGCGTGCCCGCACACTCACCATAGGTCGCCGGCCGTGGGTGCAGCGCCTGCCACGCTATGCCATCGATTGAAATTTGACGTTCCTGCCCGAGGATTCGGAGCGACACATCTTTCCAGATCACGACATCATGCGCATAGGCACGGCTTGCCGGCGTCGAAGGCTCGGGCCGGAGCTTTTGCAGATAGGGGATGCTGTCGGGATGAACGGCAAGCAGGCCGGGCTTGAAGCAGATGGGATGCCCCGCCTCCGCCAGCCGGTTTTTCAGAAAAGCGAGGATGACGGCATCCTCGCGAGCTTCATAGCGTGTGTCTGCCGCTGCAGCAGCGATTGGCGACAGCAGCAACGTGGCCGTCCAAAACGCCGAAAGGACAGTGGTCGATTGTCGCATGCACATTTCCGATCATGGCCGCAGAGCTGGACATGATAGCCAATCACGACATTGATATATCGTAAATATCAGGGGGCCAGCGCCGCCTCCACTGCCGCCTCAACGTGCAGCGCCAGCGTGTCGAACAACGGCACCGCGCTATCCTCCTCGCCGACCAGCAGCATGATTTCGGTACAGCCCAGGACGATCGCCTCGGCGCCGTCGGCGATCAGCGCGGCGATGATCCGCCGATATTCGGCGCGCGATGCGTCGCTAACGACGCCCTGCACCAGCTCATCATAGATGATGCCGTGGATGATCGCGCGATCGGCGTCGCCGGGAATCATCGCCTCGATTCCCGCCGCCGCCATGCGCGCGGTATAGAAGGGCTTTTCCATCGTGAAGGCCGTGCCGAGCAACCCGACGCGTGAAAGGCCCGCCGCCTGGACGGCCGCGATGGCGGGGTCGGCGATGTGGAGCAGCGGCACCGGCGTCGCCGCCTCGACCGCCTCGGCGCACAGGTGCATCGTATTCGCGCAGATCAAAAGCAGTTCGGCGCCGCCCGCCGTCAAGGATCGAGCGGCGTCCGCCATCTGGCGATCGAGCACATCCCAGTCGCCGCTCGCTTGCAACTCGCCGATGGGCGCGAAATCGAGCGACAGCAGCAGGACGCGTGCCGAATGCAACCCGCCGAGCCGCGCCCGCACGCCTTCGTTGAGCAGCCGGTAATATTGGGCTGAGCTTTCCCAGCTCAAACCGCCGATCAGGCCGATTGTCTTCATCGCGTCCACTCCGTCCAGAAATCGCTGTCCTACAATATCTCGCCGATTTAGCGTGCCGGGCGATGACCTGCGACGCAGCTTTCCTCCTGACCGCTACAGCCACCCTTCCGCGCCCTTCAACGCGCGCGATGAAAAGCGATTTGCGAGTGAAGTTACGCAGTTTTCCGCCACTTCGCGAAAACGCCTTTCACTCTTTCTTCGTCACTCCGGACTTGACCCGGGGTCCAGCTTCTCTCGATGCGTCACATGGATCCCGGGTCAAGCCTGTCCTGAGCGAAGTCGAAGGGTCCGCGGTGACGAAAGGGAAACCGAAATGCGAATCGCGAGTGAAGTTGCGCAGAATTCCGCCACTTCGCCAAACCGCCTCAACGCAGCTTCGCGCACCCCAGCGCCGCCGCGTCGATCGCGGTCGCGGCGCCGCGCAGCCGGTAGGTGTCGGCGATCGTGCCGCCCGTCGCGGTGCCGCTCTCGATGCTCATGCTTGGCGCCGATCGCATCGCGGCGACGATCGCCGCGTCCATCCGCGTATCGCTCGCCCAGCCGTGCGCACCGTTGCCCGTCAGGATGAAACGGCGGCTGCCGATTGTCAGGCGCAGTTCGCGGTCGGGTGCGCGCTCTTTCGACAGGCGGACGTAAAATTGCCCGCGGATGCGCGACTTCGGCCAGTAACCGACGCTCGCATAGGCTTTGACCTTCGGCGTCCCGATCGTCGCCGACGGCGCGGCGAGGGCGTAGCAGCGCGGCGTCGCGGGATCGCGGAACGCACCCCAGCCATCGAAAATCCCGAGCGCCGTGGGGCTGGCGGCCAGCGCCACCGCGGGCATCGCCGCCGCTATCAGAAAAAGGGAGGCCCAGCGCCGCATCGGCCCTCGTTTGCGCGATTGGGGATGCTTTGCAAGCATGGCTTGCACGCCGCGATGCGTACGTTAAGGAAGGTGGACATTTTCAGGGGCCGGAATCGGGGTGCGAATCGCCTCCGATGGTCTGTCCCCAAGGGACTTTTCCCGCGAAACACAGGGATGGCGGATTTAGAATGAAAGCGACGATCGAACGCGCAGTGTTGTTGAAAAGCCTCGGCCACGTCCAGTCGGTGGTCGAACGGCGCAATACCATCCCGATCCTCTCGAACGTGCTGATCGAAGCCGACGCGTCGGGCCAGCTGAAATTGATGGCGACCGACCTCGACCTGCAGGTCGTCGAAACGATCGCGGCCAAGGTCGAGACGCCGGGCACGACCACCGTGTCGGCGCACACGCTTTTCGAAATCGCCCGCAAGCTGCCCGAGGGCGCCGAGGTCAGCCTCGCCGCCGCCGAGGGTAAGATGCAGGTCAAGGCCGGCCGGTCGAACTTCAACCTGCCGACGCTGCCGCGCGACGATTTCCCGGTGATCGCCGAGGGCGACCTGCCGACCAATTTCGAGCTGCCCGTCGCCGAGCTGATCCAGATCATCGACAAGACGCGCTTTGCGATCTCGACCGAGGAAACGCGCTACTATCTCAACGGCATCTTCCTGCACGTCGCCGAGGATGCGTCGGGTCCGGTGCTGAAGGCCGCGGCGACCGACGGCCACCGCCTCGCGCGCTACACCGTCACGCGCCCCGATGGCGCCTCGTCGATGCCCGACGTCATCGTGCCGCGCAAATGCGTCACCGAAATCCGCAAGCTGCTCGACGAAGCCGAAGGCAATGTCGAAATCAGCCTGTCGGCGTCGAAGGTCCGCTTCCAGCTCGGCAACGCGATCCTGACCTCGAAGCTGATCGACGGCACCTTCCCCGACTACAGCCGCGTCATTCCGACCGCGAACGACAAGCTGCTCAAGGTCGATCCGAAGAGCCTGTATCAGGGCGTCGACCGCGTCTCGACGATCGCCAGCGAAAAGACCCGCGCGGTCAAGGTCGGCCTCGACAAGGACCGCATCACGCTCAGCGTGACCAGCCCCGAAAACGGCACCGCCGCCGAAGAGGTCGCGGCCGCCTATGACAGCGACGCGATGGAGATCGGTTTCAACGCCCGTTATCTCAGCGACATCCTCGGCCAGGTCGACGGCGACACCGTCGAACTCCACCTAGCCGATGCGAATGCGCCGACGCTGATCCGCGAAAGCGAGAAGAGCCCGGCGCTCTACGTACTGATGCCGATGCGGGTGTAGTGGCCCGATAAACCCGAAACGAAAAAGGCCCCGCGCTTGCGGGGCCTTTTCTTATCCGGCCTTCGCGACCCGCCAGATCACCCCGCCGGTGTCGTCGGCGACGAGCGCGCTGCCGTCCTTGGCGACCTTCACGTCGGCCGGCCGGCCGCGGGTGGTCTTGCCGTCCTTGCCGAGGAACTGGTCGAGCAGCGTGACAGGCAGCGCGTCGACCGGCTTGCCATTGGCGCCGAACTTGACGAACACGACGCTGTACCCAGCCACCGGCTCGCGGTTCCAAGACCCGTGCAGCGCGATCAGCGCGCCATTCGCCCAGCGATCGCCAAGGTCGAGGCCCTGGGTGAAGGTGAAGCCAAGCGGTGCGGTATGCGCCCCCAGCCCATATTCGGGTCGCTTGACATATTGCCGGCGATCCTCGGCTTCGGGCTCGACGCGCGGGTCGATGTAGCCGCCCCAATAATACCAGGGCCAGCCATAGAAATCGCCTTCGGTCACGTCGGTCAGATAATCGGGAACCAGATCGCTGCCGAGCATGTCTCGCTCGTTGACCACCGTCCACAGCCGGTCGCTGCCGGGATAGAAATTGAGCCCGACGGGGTTGCGGATGCCCGCGGCGAAGGTGCGCATATATTTGTTCTCGGGCCGCACCTCGAGCACGCTGGCGCGGCGGAACTCGCGGTTCATGCCCGCTTCGCCGATATTGCTGTCGGCGCCGACGCCGATGTAGAGCCAGCCGTTGGGTGCTACGGCGAGGCTCTTGGTCCAGTGGCGGTTGGTGCCCTTTGCAGGCAGGTCGACGAGCTTGGCCGGCTTGCCGCTCATCTTCGTCTCGCCCGCCACATAGGGGAAGGCGAGCAGCGCATCAGTGTTCGCGACGTATAGCGTGCTGCCGACGAGCGCCATGCCATAGGGTGAGTTGAGGCCCGTGATATAGGCCGTCTTGACCTCGGCCTTGCCGTCGCCATCGGCATCACGGAGCAGGGTGATGCGGTTCGCCGACGGCTTGCGGCCGGTGCCGCCCTTGCCCATCAGATTTTTCATCACCGCGCCTTGCACGCCGCCATCCTTGCGCGGCGGGCTCTGCGATTCCGCGACGAGGACGTCGCCGTTGGGTAGCACCAATATGGTGCGCGGATGATCGAGCCCTTCGGCGAAGCGTGCGACGCTAAGCCCCTGCGCGGCGCGCGGCGCCTGACCTGCGGGCCAGCTCGTCGCCTCGGGCACATTCACCGTCGGGAATGTCTCGGTTTTTTGCGACGCCATCACCGGCACCCGCCCGCTCAGCTCGGCGGTCGAGAAGCGCGCGACATCGGGGCGCGACATGACGTATAATGTGATGCCGCCGACGATCAACAGCAGCAACAGGGCGAGGGCGGCATATTTCAGGGTCTTGCGCATGGCGCCTGTCTACACGGGCAAAGCGCGGCGTCAAAGGGGTTGCATCGGCATGCGAAGGGTTAACCGGTGAGGGCCGGCGATTAACCTTACCCAATCGTTCATCACGGTTAGGAACGCCGCGGTGAGGGGCGGGGCGTAGGACGGCGCTCACCCTAAACGGACCAGGAATTCGATGCACCTGCCAGCACCCTTTCTCACCGACCACGATGCGGTCGAGGATGCCCATGCGCTGATCAGCATGCATGGCGAAGAAGCAGGCTTCGCCGCGGCGGCGCGAGCCGAACAGTATCGCGTGCTAGGCAACCACGTCCATTTCGCGCGCTGGCGCCAGATCGAGCGGCTCATCACCTATTTGTCGATCGAGGACATCCTCGACACGGTGCATTGAGCGGCTAGATTCGAAGGCCCGCGGTTTCGGGCAATCCAGCCATGATGTTGAGATTCTGGACGCACGCGCCGCTCGCGCCCTTGCCCAGATTGTCGAGCCGCGCGACGAGGCGCGCCTGGCTGGCATCGGCATTGGCGAAGACGGACAATTCGATCCGGTCATCGCCCGCATCCGACGCGCGAAGGAGCATTTCGCCGTCCGCCGGCGCCTCGCCCATGACGACGATCGGGCTCGCGCCATAGAAATCGGCGAGCGCCGCGCGCAGCGCGTCGGGCGACGCGGCGGCCGGCATGGCAATCAGCGGCAACGGGACCTCGACCACCATCCCGCGATGCGCGGCGATCACGGCGGGCGAAAAGAGTGGACCGATTGCAAGCCCGCACCGTGCCTGCATTTCAGGCACATGCTTATGACCGAGCGCCAGCGCATAGCCGCGCCAGGCGATGTCGGAATCTTCCTCGAAGCGTTCGATCAGCGCCTTGCCGCCGCCCGAATAGCCGCTGACCGCATGACAGACATAGGGCCAGTCGGCGGGAAGCAGGCCCGCCTGCACGAGCGGTGCGACCAGCGCGATAAAGCCCGTCGAATAGCAGCCCGGGTTCGACACGCGCGCGGCTTCGGCCACGGCGTCGTGTCCGCTGACTTCGGGGAAGCCATAGACCCAGCCCGGCGCGACACGATGCGCGGTCGATGCGTCGATGACGCGGGTGCGATCATTGCCGATCATCGCGACCGCCTCGCGCGCCGCATCGTCGGGAAGGCAGAGGATCACGAAATCCGCATCATTCAGCGCCTCGCGCCGCGCCGCGGCATCCTTGCGGCGCGCATCGTCGAGCGCGATCATCGTGAACTCGTTCCGCCCCGCAAGGCGTTCGGCGATTTCGAGGCCCGTCGTACCCGCCGCGCCGTCGATGAAAACCGTTTTCGTCATAATGTTATCGCAGTCTTTTATATCCGCTCACCGGCGGATCATGATCCTTTGCGGCCGATCGCGCGATGACGTCGGCCAGCGGTTCGCTGTTCACCGCCATCCATCGTCGGCTAGCGTGAATGATCGTCTGGCTGTCCGCCATGATGCCGACGTGGCCGGGGAAGAAGACGAGGTCGCCGCGCGCGAGCGCCGCCGGATCGACATCCTTGTCGGCGCCGAGCGCAGCGAGCTGCAGGTCACTGTCGCGCGGCAGCTGGATCCCGGCGGCAGTCCATACGATCTGGACGAGGCCTGAACAGTCGATGCCCTTCGCGGTGCGGCCGCCCCACACATAAGGTGTGCCGATCATCTGTTCGGCGAGTTCGGCAGGGTCGTTGTCTTCCGTGCCGACTTCGACAAGCGAAGCGAGCGGCAGATAGCCGTGCGAGGTTGCGAGCCATTCACCCTCGGGCTCGCCCATCACAAGCGCGCCGCGCGGCAGGACGGCGGGGCCGCCGCTCGCGGCATCGGGCGCGCTGTGTAGCATCGCCTCGATCATCGCGACGCGGTGCGTCGGCGCGATCGGCGCGGCGAGCGCCTCGGCGGCGAGATAGCCGACATAATGGTCGGCAAGGCAATAACCCCACGCCCAGCCGCCGGTAAGGTCGAGCAGGGCAAAGCCTTCGCCGAACAGCAGCTCGCTCGTCTGGTCGGCGTCGACCGACGGCGATGCGCGCAGCGATGCGGCGGGCAGCACGCCGCTGCGCATCATCGGCGCGGCGTAATGCGGCGCGAAATGCGTTCCCGCGACCGCGATATCGGCCAGGTCGGGACGGATCGCGACGACGCGCGGGTCGAAGCCCTGCGACGTGCCGGTCAGGCCAAAGCGATCGCGGCCCGCGCCCGCGGCGCCGGGACGCCCCATGCGCACGCGGTTTGCCGCTGAATTATCGCCACTTTCTGATGTCACTTGCCGTCCTGTAAAAAGCTGGGTTCCGCGCGCCGCGGACAATCGCGCGCCATTAGACCAGCAGGACCCTCTTGATCAAGAATGTTCAGGCTTTCCCGCGCCGGTCGTAACGCGCCTGCAGCATCGCCCACGCCGCGCGGAGGCCCAGCGCGGCGCCGCCTTTCGGACGCCCTGGCTTCGCCGAAGGGCGCCAGGCGAAGGTGTCGAGATGCGCCCATAGGACGCCCTCGGGGATGAAGCGCTTCAGGAACAGCGCCGCGGTGATCGTCCCGGCAAAGGCCGAACTGCCCGCATTGCCAAGGTCGGCGATGTCGGTTTCGAGCAGGTCGGCGTAGCCATCCCACAGCGGCATCCGCCACAGGGGATCGTCGCGGTCGATCCCACCCGCCAGCATCGCTTCGGCAAGCGCGTCGTCATTGGCAAAGAGCGGCGGCAGGTCGGGACCGAGCGCAACGCGCGCGGCGCCGGTCAGCGTCGCGAAATCGACGATCAGCTCGGGCTTGCCTTCGCCCGCCTTCGCAAGCGCATCGCCGAGCACCAACCGTCCTTCGGCGTCGGTGTTGCCGATCTCGACCGTCAGGCCGAGGCGGCTCTTCAACACATCGCCCGGGCGGAAGGCATCGGCCGAAATCGCGTTTTCGGCTGCGGCGACAAGGCAGTGGAGCCGCACCGGCAGCCCGCTCGCCATCACCAGCTCGGCGAGCGCGAGAACGTGCGCGGCGCCGCCCATATCCTTCTTCATCAACCGCATGCCCGCCGCGGGCTTGATGTCGAGCCCGCCGCTGTCGAAGCTGATTCCCTTGCCGACGAGCGCGACGCGCGGATGATCGTCCTTGCCCCATTCGATCTCGATCAGGCGCGGTGCGTGATGCTTCGCCGCAGCACGCCCGACCGCATGGATCATCGGATAGCCCTGTTCGAGCGCCTCGCCCTTGGTGACGGTCAGCTTGCCGCCGTGCGCCTTGGCGATGCGTTCGGCCGCCTTTTCGATCGCCGCGGGCCCCATATCGGCAGCGGGCGTGTTGACGAGGTCGCGGACGAGCGCGGTCGCGCGCATTTCCGCAACCATCGGCGCGATCGCACCGACATCGGTCGTCAGTAGCACGCGCGGGCCTTTAGTCGACGGGTTCGATTTATAGGTGTCGAAGCGATATTGCGCGCTCATCCATCCGAACAGGGCCTTGCCCGGCTGCTGGCCTTCAACGCGGTAGCGGCCCTCGGGCAGGATTTGCCCGAGTTTGGCGAGGCACCAGGCGGACAGGCTGTCGACCTTCGCGACCGTGGTGACGACCGCCCATTTTTCGGGATCGTCCCCCGGCAGGATCGCGTGGACGAAGGCGTCGGGCTTGAAGCCGACTGCGGCAAGATGCGCGCGTTCGCGGGCGCTGCGGCCCTTCAGCCATTCATCATAGCCCTTCTTGTCGACGAGATGGATCGGGCGCGCGTCCTGCCCCTTGTCGGGCTGGACCAGGTCGGAATAGTCGGTCATGCAAGCGGTGCTAGGCCGCTCGGGATATTTTGTCGATTCCCGGCGTTATGTCGGCATGACGACTGAAACACTCTGGCGAAATGCCACTCCCGTTCTTGCCGGCGCGCTGCTGCTGGCGGGCTGTTCCGACGACAAGCCGACGAAGGCGGAAAAAGTGGCCGCCGCGTCGGTGCCCGGCGCGCCGTCAGGCGGCGCCGCCGACGAAGCGGCGAAGGATGCGCCAGCGTCGAACGTCGCCGAAAGCAACGATCTGATCGAATTCGTCTACGCTTATCCCAAGGAAGCCGCCCAAATCCCCGAACTCGCCGAGGCGCTCGACAGCGACCGGGCGACGAAGCGCGAGGCGTTGGTCGCCGCCGCGCGGCGCGACAAGGCGGCGGCCGAAAAGGGCGAATTTCCCTATCGTGCGCATAGCTATCGACAGACCTGGCAACGTGTGACGAGCACGCCGCGCTTCCTCAGCCTGTCGGCCGAGATCGAGACCTATACCGGCGGCGCGCACGGGATGCAGACCTTCGACACGCTGATCTGGGACCGCAACCGGCGCACGCAGCTGAAGCCGCTCGACCTGTTCCAGAGCGGCGAGGCGTTCGACGCCGCGATCCGCGATTCCTTCTGCGCCGGGATCAAGCGCGCGAAGGTCGCGAAGGGGATCACGGCCGACGAGGCGCCCGACAGCCCGTTCGCCAAATGCCCGCCCGCATCGGCGCAGACGGTGTGGCTCGGCTCTTCGGACGGCCGCTACCTCGACCGCATGACGATCGCGATCGCGCCCTATGAAGTCGGCCCCTATGCCGAGGGGAGCTACAAGATCAACGTGCCGGTGACGGGGGTGCTCGTCAAAGCCGTGAAGGCCGAATATGCGCGCGACTTCCTCCCCATCAACTGAACCGAAGGACAAGGCCATGGCGAAGCGGCCCAAACCCGGCAAGGTTGGCGAAAGCGCGAGGGAAAAGAAGGGCAAGCGCAGCGCCGCGGCCAAGCTGCGCCGCGCGGTCGGGTCGGGCAAGACGATCGCCAGGCCGCCGTCGGATCGCGAAACCGATCTCGACCGCGCTCCCCAATGGGAGCCGCGCTATCCGGGCTCGGGCCGCCTCGACGGCAAGGTCGCGATCGTCACCGGCGGCGACAGCGGCATCGGCCGGGCGGTCTGCGCGCTGTTCGCGCGCGAGGGCGCCGATATCGCGATCGTCTATCTCGAGAACAGGGCCGACGCGGTCGAGACCGCGGCGATCGTCGAGGCCGAAGGAGGCCGCGCGATTGCTATCAAGGCCGATGTCGGAAAACCCAAGGCGGGTGAAAAGATCGTCGCGCAGACGGTCGAGAAACTCGGCCGCCTTGACATCCTCGTCAACAATGCCGGCGAGCAGCATCCCGCCGAGGATATCCGCGATATCAGCGCCGAGCAGATCGAACGCACCTTCGCCACCAATATCTTCGGCATGTTCTATCTGGTGCAGGCGGCGTTGCCGCACCTCAAAAAAGGCGCGGCGGTCATCAATTGCACCAGCGTCACCATGTATCAGGGCTCAAAGGGCCTGCTCGACTACAGCGCTACCAAGGGCGCGATCACCGCCTTCACCCGCTCGCTCAGCGAAAATCTGGTGGAGAAGGGCATTCGTGTAAACGGCGTCGCGCCGGGGCCGATCTGGACCCCGCTGAACCCGCGCGGCGGCGCGCCCGCTGAGAAAGTCGCGACCTTCGGCGAGAGCACACCGATGAAACGCCCGGGCGAGCCCAATGAGGTTGCGCCCTGCTTCCTGTTCCTCGCGTGCGACGACAGCAGCTATATGTCGGGCCAAGTGCTGCATCCCAACGGCGGTACGATCGTTAATGGCTAGCGGGGCGGGCAAGGAGAATTACCATGCCAGCCAAATCGAAAGCCCAGCAGAAAGCCGCCGGAGCCGCGCTCAGCGCCAAGCGCGGCGATACGCCGAAGTCGAAGCTCAAAGGCGCATCGAAAGAGATGGCCGAGAGCATGACTGAAAAGCAGCTCGAGGATTTCGCCAAGGGCTCGGCCAAGGGCAAGCCTGAACACGTCGACTAGAGGTTACTCCGCGGCTTCGAGTTCCGCCGGAGCCGCCGCCGCCTTCGCTTGCGCTTTGGAGAAGGTCAGGACCCCGTCGGCGATCGCGCCGGTGCGCATGTCGATCCGGTCCTGCACATAATTCTGGCTGAGCCGCCAGGGCAGCGCGACCGTGCTCTTCGGCATGATGTGCAGCGAGCGCTGGATATAGCCCGACGAGAAGTCGAAGACATTTTCCTCTTCGAGGCTCGACGGGTCGGCGAGCGCGGGGGTCGCGACCGTGGTCCCGGTGTCGCGCATATGGTTGAGCACGCGGCAGACATATTCGGACACGATGTCGGCGCGCAGCGTCCAGCTTGCGTTGAGATAACCGAACACGGCCGAGAAGTTCGGCACGTTCGAGAACATGCACGCCTTGTAATAGAAATGGTCATGCCAATCGACGGGCGCGCCGTCGACACGCACCGGGATCTTGCCGGCGACCGCGAGCTTCAGACCCGTCGCGGTGACGATGATGTCGGCGTCGAGGTGCTTGCCCGATTTCAGCTGGATGCCGGTCGCGTCGAATTTCTCGATATGATCGGTCACGACCGACGCCTTGTCGGCCTTCATCGCCTCGAAGAAGTCGGCATCGGGGACGAGGCAGAGACGCTGGTCCCATGGGTTATAGGGCGGCGTGAAAGCTTCGGCGTCGTAGCGGTCGCCAAGGCTTTCCTGCAGCTTCTTGGTCAGGAACTCCTTGACCTTCTCGGGCTTCTCGCGCGCGCGGCGGAAGGCAATGTCCTGCAATCGCACATTCTTGAAGCGCGTGATCTTGTACGCGAGCGTTTCGGGCAGGAATTTGCGGAGGAAGTTGGCGAACGCGTCCTTGGCAGGCCGGATAAAATACCAGGTCGGCGTGCGCTGGAGCATCGTGACGTGCGCGGCTTCTTTCAGCGACGGGACGATGGTGACTGCGGTCGCACCCGATCCGATCACGACGACTTTCTTGCCCTTGTAATCGAGGTCCTTCGGCCAGAATTGCGGGTGGATGATCTGCCCCTGGAAATCCTCGCGGCCCGTAAACTGCGCGTCGAAGGGCTCGTCATAGTCGTAATAGCCCGAGCCGAGATAGAGCCAGCGCGCGGTCGTGGTCGACCTTGCGCCCTTGCTGTCCTCCATCGTTACCGTCCAGCGCGCGGCATTGCTGTCCCAGTCTGCGCCGACGACCTTGCTGTCGAAGCGGATGCGCTCGCGAATATGGCGTTCATCGACGATGCGATTGAGATAGTCGAGGATCGAGGGGCCGTCGGCGATCGATTTTTCATGCTTCCACGGTTCGAAGACGAAACCCAGCGTGTGCATGTCGCTGTCCGAACGGATGCCGGGGTAACGGAACAGATCCCAGGTTCCGCCAAGCTGTTCGCGGCGCTCGACGAGGGCGAAGCTGCGGTCGGGAGAATTCATCTGCAAATGCACGGCCATGCCGATGCCCGAAATCCCCGCGCCGACGATCAGCACATCCTGATCGACCGGTGCAGCTTTCGCGTCCGCGGGGCGTTCCGTCGTCGCCGTGCCTGCCATCATCCTGTCTCCCGACTATGTTTGATGGGTAGATTACGCACCGCGTTTCATTTTGCAATCGAATTGACGTTTACGGAAAGTACCGCGGCGATGAAGCGTCCTTGTCGCTGTCACATTATTGTCATAGGGGCGTAACCTGTTTGTCACCCATGGCCTCGCGCGCCCGAAACCGCCGGAAAGGATGAAAGCCTCATGCGTCAGATCGCCGTCCTTCCCTATCGATTCGGCGGACCCGCGCAGGACGGGCCGACCGAAATCCTGCTGATCACGTCGCGCGAGACGAAGCGCTGGGTGGTGCCGAAGGGCAATCCGCTGACCGGCATCACGCGTCACGCCGCCGCCGCGATCGAGGCGGAAGAAGAGGCGGGGGTGATCGGCGCGGTGTGTCCGACGCCGATCGGCAGCTATGAATATCGGAAGCGCCGCGCTAACGGCGCGTCGATCAAATATGATGTCGAAGTCTTCCCGCTCGCCGTGACGAACGAGCTCGACGACTGGAAGGAAATGGACGAACGCGACCGCAAATGGTTTTCGTTCCGCGACGCCGCCTCGGCGGTCGAGGAACCCGATTTGCAGGCGCTCATCCGCTCGTTCGGTGATGGCGGTTTCCGCGCCGTCGCCCAGCCGCGCGGGGTCGTCGAAAATGTAGCAGACAAGACAGGGGTTAGCTGGATGTTCGCATGGTTTCAGCGTTTGCTGCCGCGACAGGGAAATTTCTTTGAATTGTTCGAAAGCCACGCCGCGACGCTCGTCGCCGGGGCGAACGCGCTGTCGCGCATGTTGCAGGGCGGCGAGGGCATGGCCGACCATGTCCAGGAAATCATCGAGCGCGAGCATGACGCCGACGCGATCACCCGCGAAGTGCTCCAGACCGTCCGCCGCACTTTCCTGACCCCGTTCGACCGCAGCGCGATCACCGACCTGATCGCCTCGATGGACGATGCGATCGACGAGATGCAGAAGACCGCGGGTGCGGTCGACCTGTATGACGTCACCGAGTTCGAGCCCGAGATGCGCGACATCGCCGGGATCATCGTCGACGCCGCTCGGCTGACGGCGGAAGCGCTGCCGCTGCTTCGCAACATCGGCGCCAACGGTCCGCGGCTCCACGAGCTCACCGAGCGGCTGGTGCGGATGGAAGGTCATGCCGACGAAATCCATGCTGCCGGGCTCAAGCGCCTGTTCCGCGAGCATGGCGAATCGAACCCGACCCGCTTCCTGATCACGCGCGAACTCTTCCGCCATCTCGAGCGCGTCACCGACAGCTTCGAGGATGTCGCGAACGAAATCGACGGCCTGGTCATCGACCACGCATAAGCGGGGACGTCCACCATGCACGAACTCGCTTTCCCGCTCCTCGTCGGCCTCGTCATCCTCGCGCTGGCGTTCGACTTTCTCAACGGCCTGCACGACGCCGCGAACAGCATCGCGACCGTCGTCGCGACGAGGTTGCTGCGGCCGGTGCAGGCGGTGCTGTTCGCTGCCTTCTTCAACTTTGCCGCTTATTTTCTGTCGGTCATCTTTCCCGAGCTGCACAAGGTCGCCGAAACGATCGGCAAGGGGATTATCGACAAGGATCTGGTGACCCCCGCGGTCGTGTTCGGCGCGCTCGTCGGCGCGATGTTCTGGAACGTCGTCACCTGGCTGAAGGGCATTCCCTCCTCGTCGAGCCACGCGCTTGTCGGCGGCATCGTCGGCGCGGGCGTCGCGCATGCCGGGTTCGAGGGGATCGAGTGGACCGGTCTCAACAAGACGGTGATCGCGATCTTCCTGTCGCCTTTGCTCGGCATGATGCTCGCGATGCTGGTGATGCTGGTCAGCAGCTGGGCGCTCCGCCGCGCGACCGCCGGTTTCGCCGAAAAGACCTTCCGGCACCTCCACCTCTTTTCGTCCGCCGCCTATTCGATCAGCCACGGGCTGAACGACGCGCAAAAGACAATGGGGATCATCACCGTCCTCCTCTATTCGACCGGCTATCTCGGCGGCGAATTCCATGTGCCGCACTGGGTCGCGTTCAGCTGCTACATCGCGATCGCGCTCGGCACGCTGTCGGGCGGGTGGAAGATCATCGAGACGATGGGCGGCCGCATCACCAAGCTGTCGCATCATCAGGGCTTTGCCGCGTCGACCGGCGGGTCGATCATGGTGTTCACCGCCAGCCTGCTCGGCATCCCGGTGTCGACGACGCACACGATCACCGGCAGCATCATCGGCGCAGGCGTGGCGCGCCGGACGAGCGCGGTGCGATGGGGCGTCGCGGGCAATGTCGTCGCGGCGTGGTTCATCACCATCCCGGCAAGCGCGGCGGTGGCGGCGGTCTTCTATGCGATCACCCGCCTGTTCTGAATTGGGCGGGGTTGCGTTCGGATGAGAACGTAATAAGAACACTCTCTCGGTGACAATGGGGAGCGCGCACGATGGCCGCTGATTTCGATTTCCAGATTGGCAGCTGGCAGGTGAAGCACCGCCGGCTGAAAGAGCGGCTTGCCGGTTGCGACGATTGGGAAGAGTTCGACGGAACTTCGGACATGCGGCCGATTCTGGGCGGCGACGGCAATGTCGAGGACAATGTCCTCCATATCCCCGGCGGAACCTACCGCGCGATCGCGCTGCGATCCTATGACCCGGCGCAAGGCAGATGGGCGATCTGGTGGCTCGATGCGCGCAGCCCGCATGCCCTCGACGTTCCGGTGATCGGCCGGTTCGAGGACGGCGTCGGCCACTTCTATGCCGACGACATGCTCGGCGAACGGCCGATCCGGTTGCGCTTCATCTGGAGCCGCACCGACACCGCGACCCCGCGCTGGGAGCAGGCGATGTCGGCCGACGGCGGTGAAAGCTGGGAAGTGAACTGGACGATGGATTTTACCCGCCGCTGACCGCTCACCGCACCGGACGGTAATCGACGCTGGCCCCGCCGACCATCCGCACCGGCAGGTAGAGGCCGTTGCCATAGGCTTTGATCTCGCCGGTTTCGAAGCGGTCGACGCGGGTGCGGATAACGAAAGCGCCTTCGCGCCGCTGGTCGACCGCGCGCTTGATCTTGCCTTGCAGCTTGCCGAGGTCGTTCGTGAAATTCTGCGTCAACGCGTCGGCGATCAATGGCGCGAAACCCTCGCTGCGGCCGAGAAGGATGAGCAGGTCGCCGCCGACCCCGTCGGTGTCGCCGTTGATGACGAGGTCGGTGAAATGAACCTCGGCCGAGCCCGGCTTGTTGGCCGAGATGGCGGTCATCCAGATGCGCCCGCGCGTCGGCGCGCCCGATCGCATCTCCAGCTTCGCCTCCACGTCGACGCCCACCGCGATCCGGCCACCCTCCGCGCCGTAGATCGTCGACTTGCCGAATTTGACCATCATCGAGCCGAGTTTCGGCAGCACGAACGGCCGCTTCGACCGCTTGGCGAGCGCGCGGTCGACGACGGGCTGGAGCTGCGCATAGTCGGCGATCACCGGCACGCGCACGTCGAGATGCGGTTTGGGGATTTCGCGGACCAACCGCGGCAGCAGGGTAGGTGCGGAGTCGGCGGGCCGCCCCGAGACAAATGTCTCGGTGATCGCCTCGAGTCCTAGATTGAGGTTCATCCGCTGCCCCTCGACCTGGTAGCCGCCATAGAGAATGCGCTGCGGCGTCACGCGCATCCACACCGGCGGATTCTCGCGGTTGAGTTCGAGCGATGTGAAACTCTGCCGCCACACGTCGGCCGCCTGTTTGCGGATGTCGATCTTCGCGATCTCGCGGGTCACCTCGCGCTCGACGCTCGCCACGACGGGCTTCAGCTTCGCATCGGCCTCGTCGGTGAAGGTGATCCGGCGCCCGAGGAAATCGATGCCCGGCGCCTGCGTCCAGCCATAGGTGATGCGCGCCTTGCCCTGCGTGCGCCAGTCGGGGGTGAGTTCGATGCGGATGCGCGCGTGTGCCATCGCCGCGCCCGTCGCGGTCTCGCCCTTCAGCACCCCGCCGACGTCGCGTGCGGCGATCTTTGCATGGAGCGGTACGTCGACGACGATCTCGGCGCCTTCCCCGCGCAGCCGCAGCGGCCCGCGTGTCACCTGTCCGACGATCGTGCAGGCGATGGGCGGGGTGACCTTGACCTTCTTGCCAAAGACCTTGACGCGCTGCGGCTGGACGCAGGCGCGCCCACGCTGGTTGATCGTCCACAATGTCCGTGGAACCGCGCGTTCGAGCGCTTGCTTCAGCGAGGCGGTATTGGCGTTGATCGGAACGGCGATCAGCGATTTTTGTGTCGGCGAGGGGGCCTTGTCCGAGGCGCGAGGGGGCGGCGCGACCTCGGTCTGGCGATCGCAAGCGGTGAGCGATCCGATCAACAGCAGTGCGGCGAATGCCTTGGCGTGCATGGTACGGCCCCTGTTCGATGCCCTTTAGGTAACATCGAACGGTAAATACCGTTCCAATATTATGCTTTAGCCCGCGACCGCCCCGAACAGGTCATGCTCGTCGGCGTCCTCGATCTCGACGTCGACGATGTCGCCGGCCTTCAATGTGGCCGCGACGTCACGCAGATACACATGACCGTCGATCTCGGGCGCGTCGGCCTGTGAGCGGCCGGTCGCGCCGATGCTGCCGTCTTCGTCTGCCTCACCGACTTCGTCGATGATCACGGGGAGGGTGCGGCCGATCTTGGCTTCGAGCTTGGCGGCGCTGATCGCGGCGGTTTTCGCCATGATGCGCTGGTAGCGCTCTTCCTTGACTTCTTCGGGCACCTGATCGTCGAGCGCATTCGCCTGCGCCCCCGCGACGGGTTCGAAGCGGAAGGCGCCGACGCGGTCGAGCTGGGCTTCGTCGAGCCAGTCGAGGAGATATTGGAAGTCGGCCTCGGTCTCGCCGGGGAAGCCGACGACGAAGCTCGAGCGGATCGAAATGTCGGGAGCGATGGCGCGCCAGCTCTTCAGCCGTTCGAGCACTTTCGCTTCGTTCGCGGGGCGCTTCATGCGCTTGAGAACGCTCGGCGCCGCGTGCTGGAAGGGGATGTCGAGATAAGGCGTGAGCAGCCCGTCGGCCATCAGCGGGATCACCGCATCGACGTGCGGATAGGGGTAGACATAGTGGAGGCGCACCCACGGGGCGCGGCCTTCGCTTGTCTTGAGCTGCCCGAGTTCGCGCGCGAGGTCGGTCATGTGCGCGCGGACTTCGCGACCATGCCACTGGCGCGGATCGTGGCGGATGTCGACGCCGTACGCCGAGGTGTCCTGGCTGATCACCAGCAGTTCCTTCGTCCCCGCGGCGACGAGCTTTTCGGCTTCGCGCAGCACCGCGTCGATGCGGCGGCTGACGAGTTTGCCGCGCAGATCGGGGATGATGCAGAAGGAGCAGCTGTGGTTGCAGCCTTCGCTGATCTTCAGATAGCTGTAATGCCGCGGCGTGAGCTTCAGCCCGCCTTCGGGGACGAGGTCGACGAACGGGCCCTGCGTCGGCGGCGCGGCGTCGTGGACGGCGTCGACGACCTGCTCATACTGATGCGCGCCGGTGACTGCGAGCACGTTCGGGAAGCGCGCGCGGATGACCTCGGCCTCATTGCCCATGCAGCCGGTGACGATGACGCGGCCATTCTCGGCCATCGCTTCGCCGATCGCCTCGAGGCTTTCTTCCTTCGCCGAGTCGAGGAAACCGCAGGTGTTGACGAGCACGACGTCGGCGCCCGCATAATCGGGCGACAGGCCGTAGCCATCGGCGCGGAGCTTGGTCAGAATCCGTTCGCTGTCGACGAGTGCCTTGGGGCAGCCGAGCGAAACCATGCCGACCTTCGGCTGGGTGGGGAGGGTTTTGACTGTCATGATTGGCGGCGCCCCTAGTCTATTTTTCGGGGTTTGTCACGCCTGCCAATGTGTCCGCCACGATTCGCCACACCCGCGGGTTGATTCCGAGCCCCAGATGCGTGCTGTCGACTTTGATGTTCCGCGCCTGCGGATTGTAGATGTCGACCGCGATGTCGGGGCCGACGATGCCGTCGCGGTCGGAGTAGATGACGGTGAGCGGCTGGGTCAGCCCCTTGAGGTTGCGGGCGTGGATTTCGCGTTCGATCGCGTCGAAGTCGCGGCCCGCGAAGCGCTGCGCGAGCGCGGTATATTTGGGGCCGCCGATGATCGGCGTGCCCATGGTGATGATTTCGCCAATGAGCTCCGGATAGGCGCGCGCGGTTTCGCGGGCGATGACGCCGCCGAGGCTCCAGCCGATGAGGGTGAGCGGGGGGCCGTCGGCCTTGACCCACTCGGCGGCTTGGGCGGCGAAGCGTTCGACGTCGGCGGCGACGCGGCCCTGGTTGCGGCCCATGCCCCAGTCGCGGACATGATAGCCGAGGTGGCGGAGATACGCCTCCAGGGGCCGCATCGAGAGTTCGCTCGCGCCATAGCCGGGGAGGAGGGCGACCGGCCGGCCGTCGCCGCGCGGTGCGCCGATCAGGTGATAGCCCGACAGGCCGTAGCGCAGCATGTCGAGCGGCAGCGCGAGCTCGCCGAGCGTCGCAAGCCGGCTCGGCGGCTTTAGTCCCTCGGGAAGCGGGGTGTCGCGGGGCATCGCCTTCTCCCTCCTGCCGCCCTATAGCTCGCCGCATCGGCACGGCATTGCAAGGGTGGTGAAGCATGATTGGCGTATTCGCGGCGATTTCGGCGGCAGTGGCGGTGGCGGCGGGCGCGTTCGGCGCGCATGGCGCATCAGGGCCGCAGGAGGCCGAATGGCTGCGTACCGGCGGGCTGTATCAGCTGATCCATGCGGTTGCGGCAATCGCGATCATGGGCGTCGCGCGCGGGCCGGCGATCATGCTGCTCGTCGGCGCGGCGCTGTTCGCCGCCACCCTCTATGCGATGGCGCTCGGCGGGCCGCGGTGGCTCGGCGCCGTAACGCCGATCGGCGGAACGCTGCTGATCATCGGCTGGCTCTGGGCCGGCTGGCTTTACTGGCGCGGTTAACCGGCTTCGCACGTCTCGCAGTTGACGACCTCGACGATCATGTCGCCCGCCTGCAGCTTGCTCGCTTCGTCTTCCCAGAAGCCATAAGGCTTGCCGCCGCGATAGATGCGCAGGCCGCGCCCGCCGCTCGCGAGCCGGTCGAGGCTGCCGCCGATTTCCTCGCCGCGGACCGGGCGTTCGCGCAGCTGAACCTTGCCGCCGATCGCGGCGAGGTCGGCCATATAGTCGGCGACATGCTCGCCCTGTGCCGATCCGGCGAGGAGCAGGCCGGTGAAGCTGACGGGGTTGATGACGTTCGTTGCACCCGCCTGCCGCGCGAGCAGCTCATTGTCCTGCGCGCGGATGACGACGCTGATCGGCACATTCGGGGCGAGATGACGGACGGTGAGCACGATGAGGATCGAACTGTCGTCGCGTCCCGCCGAAACAAGGACCGTGTGCGCCTTCGCGATCTGGACGTCGATCAGCGTGTCGTCGTTCGACGCGTCACCCTGGAGCACGTTGCAACCCGCCGCCTCGGCCGCCTGGATGCGCGGGCCCGACTGGTCGATCACGACGATGCACGCGGGGTCGGTGCCGCGCGCGATGAGTTCGCGGACCGCCTCGGCGCCGCTGGTGCCGTAACCGAGCACGACATAATGATCGGTGAGCTTTGCCTGGATGCGGGCCATACGCCATTTTTCCCATGTGCGCTTGAGGACGAAATTATAGGCGGTGCCGACGAAAATGAAGAGCACCATGATGCGGATCGGGGTGACGATCACCGCCTCGATCAGGCGCGAGCGGTCGGACACCGGTGCGATATCGCCAAAGCCCGTCGTGGTGACCGAGATCATCGTGAAATAGACGACGTCGAGGAAGCTGATGTGGCCGTCGTGGCTGTCCTTCAGCCCCGCGCGGTCGACCCAGTGGACGAGCACGACGATCGCGATCAGGAGGAAGGCGACGCCGAGCCGCGTGATGACATCGGCCCAGATCGGCCAGTTGCTCGCGCGCTTCAGCGGGCGAAAGATGTGCGGCATTTTCAGCTTGTCGGAAGGCCGACGGCTCATCGGGGCGGCAACTGCTTCATCGGATCGACTGGTATGCGATTTTTGCGCAGCTGGAAATGGAGTTGCGACGTCTGGACCTGTCCGGTCGCGCCGGCGCGGCCGATGACGTCCCCCATGCGAACGCTCTGGCCGCGCTTGACGTCGATCCGGCCCGCATGGCCATAGGCGCTGACCCAGCCGCCGCCATGGTTGATCAGGATCAGCCCGCCATAGATGCCGACCTGGTCGCCGGCATAGGCGACGACGCCGCCTGCGGTCGCGCGGATGGGGGTGCCCGCCGCGGCGGCGATGTTGATGCCGTCGCTGACCCTGCCCGGCGCGATCGGACCGAAGCGCGCGAGGATCGGCCCATTGAGCGGCCATTCGAAGCGGCCGGCGAAATAGGCGGGCTCGGCGATCGCGGTGGTGACCGGCGGGCGCGGGGCGGCGCTGCCAGCGGTCGGTCGAGCTGCCTCGGCGAGCGCGGGCTGGCTGCCGGTGAGGATGTCGTCGATGTTGAGGCGGAAGGCGGCGGCGCGCGCGTCGATATCGACCGGACCGCGCGGAACGGGACGCGCGTCGGAGGGCAGGCGCAGGCGCTGGCCGACGCGCAATATATAGGGGTCGGTGAGGGCGTTGATCGTGATGATCTCGCCCCAATCGACGCCATAGGCCGCGGCAATGCCGATCCCCGTCTCGCCCGCGCCGACGCGGTGATAAAGGCCGGCGGGGACGCGGAGTTCCTGCCCGAAGCGGAGCGTATAGGGCGGCGCGAGGTCGTTCTCGATCGCGAGCGCCTCGGACCCCGCGCCGGTCATCTCACCGACCGCGCGGAGCGTGTCGCTGGGGCGGACCGAATAGACGCCCGCGTTCACGCGGACCGCGTTGGTTGTGACCGATTTGAGCGTCCAGGTCGGGCGTTCATAGACGTCCAAGGCTTCGCCGAGCGAGCGGCGTTCGAAGTCCGGCGCCGGAGCGGGCCGCGATGGCGGTGCGGGTGTCGCCGGAATGCAACCGGCGAGCGATGCGGCGCACAAAAAGGCCGCGATATGATGTCTGAAATCCCCCATGCGCTCCCTTTGCCAAAGCAAAGCGGCGGTGGCTACATTTCTGTCTCGTTACGACACGGAATTTCCCGAGGGCCGGGGGAGTTGAGCCTATCAGCCGCCGTAGGCACCGCGCAGCGCCGCGAGCGACGCGTCGTGGGTCAGGTCGAGCTGGAGCGGGGTGACCGAGATATAATTGTCATCGATCGCCTCTAGGTCGCTGTCGTGGCCGAGGCTGTGCTCGATCCCGTGGAGGCCGAACCAATAATAGCGATAGCCGCGCGGGTCGGTGCCCTCGACGATCGAGCCGCGGCCATAATCATGGAAGCCCTGACGCGTGACGCGGATGCCCTGCACCTCGGCGGCGGGGATCGCGGGGAAGTTGATGTTGATCAGCGTGCGCGGCGCCATCTCCATGTCGAGGAGCGGGCGCAGCACTTTCGCGCCCCAGGCTTCGGCCGCCTCGAACGGCACGCTGTCGCCCATGCCTTCCTTGGCATAAACCTGGCTGAGCGCGATTGCCGGGATGCCGGCCAATGCGCCCTCGATCGCCGCCGATACGGTGCCCGAGTAAGTGATGTCGTCGCCGAGATTGGCGCCGCGGTTGACCCCTGACAGGATCAGGTCGGGTTTTTCGGGCATCAGCTTGCCGATCGCCATCATCACCGAATCGGTAGGCGTGCCGCTGCACGACCAGCGGCGCTCTTCGTGCTGGCGGATACGCACCGGGCGCGACAGGGTGAGCGAGTGGCCGGCGCCCGACTGTTCCTCGGCGGGGGCGCAGACCCAGATGTCGTCCGAAAGCTGGCGCGCGATCGCCTCCAGCACCGCCATGCCGGGGGCGTGATAGCCGTCGTCGTTGGTGAGGAGGATGCGCACGTTTTTGGTCTTTCCGTTTCTGTTTCGTCATGCCCGGCTTGACCCGGCACCCGCCTTTTCTTCGCGAAGGAAGGCAGGCCCCGGATCAAGTCCGGGGTGACGATGGGTGGTTAGCCGGCGGGCGTGAGCTTGACGATCCCACCCATGTAGGGAAGCAGCGCCTTCGGAATATCGACGCTGCCGTCGGCCTGCTGGTAATTTTCGAGGATCGCGACGAGGGTGCGCCCGACCGCGAGGCCCGAGCCGTTGAGCGTGTGGACGAACTCGTTGCCCTTTACGTCCTCGCGGCGGAAGCGCGTGTTCATGCGCCGCGCCTGGAAGTCGCCGCAGTTCGAACAGCTCGAAATCTCGCGATAGGCGTTCTGGCCCGGGAGCCACACTTCGAGGTCATAGGTCTTGCGCGCGGCAAAGCCCATGTCGCCGCTGCACAGCAGCATCTTGCGGTATGGGAGCTCGAGCGCCTCAAGGATCGTTTCGGCCGCGCGTGTCTTGCGTTCAAGCTCGGCGTCGCTGTCCTCGGGGCGGACGATCGAGACGAGCTCAACCTTCCAGAACTGGTGCTGGCGGATATAGCCGCGCGTGTCGCGCCCCGCCGATCCGGCTTCGGAACGGAAGCAGGGGGTGAGCGCGGTCATGCGGATCGGCAGCTCGGCCTCGGGCAGGATTTCCTCGCGCACCGCGTTGGTCAGGCTCATCTCCGACGTCGAGATGAGCCAGCGGCCGTCGGTCGTCTGGAACAGATCCTCGCGAAACTTCGGGAGCTGCGTCGTGCCGTATGCGGCCTCATCGCGGACCATCAGCGGGGTCGCGCACTCGGTATAGCCCGCCTCATTGGTCTGCTTGTCGAGCATGAACTGGCCGAGCGCGCGTTCGAGCCGCGCCATCTGGCCTTTCAGGAAAGCGAAACGCGCGCCCGACATCTTCGCCGCGGTCTCGAAGTCGAGGCCGAGCGCGGGGGCGAAATCGGCATGCTCCTGCGGCGTGAAATCGAACGTGCGGGGCGTGCCCCAGCGCGCGATCTCGACATTGCCTTCCTCGTCCTCGCCCACGGGGACGTCGGCGAGCGGGATGTTCGGGATCGCGGCGAGAATGTCCTGCAACGCGGCAAGCTGTTCGCGCTCGGCGTCTTCTTTCGCGGGAAGCGCGGTCTTGAGGTCGGCGACCTCGGCCTTCAGCGCCTCGGCCTTGTCCTTGTCGCCACTGGCCATCGCCTGGCCGATCAACTTCGACGCTTCGTTGCGGCGCGCCAGCGAGCCCTGGATCTCGGTCTGCAGCGCGCGCAGCGACGCGTCGGCCGCCACGATCTGGGCGGACAGGGGTTCGAGACCACGGCGCGCGAGGCCGGCGTCGAACGCTTCGGGATTTTCCCGGATCAGGCGGATATCGTGCATGCGCCGCGCTATGGCGTTGCCGCCCGCGCCGCGCAAGCCGTCTTAGCGCTCCAGTAACGCCGCCAACTGGCCGAGCACCGTGCCCCAACCTTCGCGGAAACCCATTTCCTCATGCTTCGCACTATCCTCGGTATTCTTGTGCAGGACGCGCGCCGAATAGAGGGTGCCGCCGTCGCGGGCCTCGAAGGTCAGGATCGCCGTCATCGCGAGCCAGGGTTCGGCGGGCTGCCAGCCTTCGGTCAGCACGGTGGTAAAGACGAGGCGCTGTTCGGGGGTCGCTTCGAGGAAGCAGCCGTCGACATGCGGCTGGAAATCGCCCCCCTCGTCGCGCATTTGCGTCACAAAGCCGCCGCCGGGGCGGAGGTCGAGCGTGACCACGCGGCATTCGATGGGCGCCGGGATCCACCATCGGGCGAGTTTCGTCGGATCGCTCCAGGCGTCCCACACCGCCGACGGCGGGGCGGCGATATGGCGGGAAATGGTGAGTTCGCTTTTGCTCATGCGTTTTGCTCCGGAGGATTTTGCGATTCGACGAAGTCGGCGAGGCGGTCGGCGCGGCCCTGCCAGATCGCGCGTTGCTGCGAGAGCCAGCCTTCTGCCGCCGCGAGCCGCTCGGCATCGACGCGGCAGGTGCGGACGCGGCCGTGCTTTTCGGTGTGGATCAGCCCCGACGCCTCGAGCACCGACAGATGTTTGAGGAAGGCGGGGAGGCCCATCTCGAAGGGTTCGGATAGCTGCTTTACCGGTGCGGCGCCTTTGAGCAGCCGGCTGACGACCGCGCGGCGCGTCGGGTCGGCGAGCGCGTGGAAGAGCGAATCGAGCGCGGCTTGTTGGTTCACCATATGGCGAACTATATAAATAGTTTTCCATATGGCAAACTGATTCTCGCCGCACATAAAAAAGGGCCGCCCCGAAGGGCAGCCCTTAGTTCGGTGGTCTGGGTTAGCCCCCCGACCGCCAGTGGATCTCTCAAGCCGCGCTGGCGTCGTCGTCGTTGCGGTTCGCCGCGCGGCGCCGCACAACAAGCGCAGCGGCTGCAGCGCCGAACAATAGCATCATCGGCGGGGCGGGAACAGGGGTCGGATCGCCCGAGGAGCTGCTGGTGCTGCCGCCCGAGCTCGACGAGGACGACGAGGAGCTGCTGCTCGACGAGGAGGACGACGACGAGCTGGTGCTGCCGGTCGAACCGAAGCTGCTGCTGCCGCCGGTCGCGCCGCTCGATGTGCTGCTGCTCGACGAGGACGACGAAGACGAGCTCGACGACGAGCTGCTGGAGCCGCCCGAGCTGCCGTGTGACGAACTGCCGTGCGACGAACTGCCCCAACCCGAGCTGCCCTTCGAAGAGCTGCCGCCCGACGAGGACGAGCTCGACGACGAGGAGGAAGACGATGAGGATGAGCTCGACGACGAGCTGCTGCTCGACGAGGAGGTGCTGACGTTGCCCGAAGAGGTCGAAACATTGCCCGACGAGGTCGAGGTGCTGACGCTGCCGGTCGAGGTCGAGACGCCGCCCGTCGAGGTTGAAGTTGAAACGCCGCCCGTCGAAGTCGACACGCCGCCGGTGGATGTCGAGACACCACCAGTCGAGGTCGACACACCGCCGGTGGACGTCGAGACGCCGCCGGTCGAGGTCGAAACACCCGACGAGGTGCTGGACGTCGTGCTGAGGCCGCCGGTGGTCGTCGAGGTGACGACGATGCTGCCGCTGCTGCCGCCGCCGCTGCTGCCGCCGAAGAAGCCGCCAAAGAAGCCGCCGCCGAAACCGCCGCCAAAGCCGCCGCCGATCACCGTCACGCCGCCGCCGCTGCTGCCGCCCTCAAAACCGCCGCGCGGGAAAGGCGCATAGGGGATGGGGGGCAGCGGGATCGTCTGCGTCACGACTTGCTGTTGCGGGGTCGCGGTGCGGATGATGCGCTTCGTCGTCACGACGCGGCGCACGCGCTTCACGGGCTTGCGCGCCGCATGACGTTTGCGCACGACCTTCTTGCCGACGCAGGGCTTGCAGGACTGGACCGACTGCGCGCGCGCCTTCGGGACGTCCGCGATCTGCATCGCGCCGCTACCGATGATTGCCCCGCCGCAGGTGCAGGCGCAAAGCTTGGCAAGGGCCATTCGGACAGACATAGGTTTTTCTTTCTTTCCCGTTGCAGGTACGAAGCGCCATCGACCAGCACCCCCGTCACCTTCGCTATAACGCAAAAGGCCAAAGCTTTATGAACGCGGCAATTGCGTTAACCGCGTTCACCTGTCCGAGAGCGGGAAATGCCACGCGGAATCAATCAAAATCCCAGCATCTGTCCCAAAACAGAACGGATTATGCAATAATTCTATGCAATTGGTTAACCTTCGGACCTAAATCGCGCCGTGCGATGGCGTCCGGCGGGTTGCCATCGGTCGGCAGAATCGCCCCCGACGCCATGCCGGTTCATCGCTGCTTCACGGACCGTCGCTATCGGCAGCTTGGCGCTTGTATCGTCGCCAGCGGCTGGGTATAGGCGCGCCACTCCCCGTGCTGTTTAACAGCCCGTAAGGTGACAGGAAAGGACGCGAGAGCCCCTCATGCCGACCAAGATTGCCGACGTTGGCGCTGACGCGCTTCGCGAAGCCAAATCCAATCTCGATTCGGATTATGTCCCCGGCGACGACGAAGAGTTTATGAACGAGCGGCAGCAGGATTATTTCCGCGGCCTGCTGCGCGCATGGAAGAAATCGATCCTCTCCGAATCCGAATCGACGCTGGCGCATCTTCAGGACGGCCCGCTGCGCGAACCCGACCTCGCCGACCGCGCGTCGAGCGAGACCGACTGGGCGATCGAACTTCGAACCCGCGACCGCCAGCGCAAGCTGATCGCCAAGATCGATTCGGCGATCCGCCGCATCGACGAAGGCGAATATGGCTATTGCCAGGTGACCGGCGAGCCGATTTCGCTCGCGCGCCTGCAAGCCCGCCCGATCGCGACGATGACGCTGGAGGCGCAGGAGCGCCACGAGCGCAACGAACGGATTTCGCGCGAAGATTAGTCGCCAGGGACATCGGTCCCATTTACGTTTCCGCAACGACCCGGCCCTAGATTCCGCTCCTCAATCACAAGAGGAACGGGGCGCAATGGATTCACTAGGACCCAGATCGGTGGACGAGGAAGTCGCGGCGCTGTCGCGCGGTGCCGATCGCGACAGCCTGTTCCTGCAGGCCGGGCTGATCCTGCCCGGCAGCCCGGACCCCGTCACCGTGCGCGTGCGCAACCTGTCGCCCGGCGGCATGCTGGCCGAGGCGAACGTCAAGGTCGCGCAGGGCGCGGCGGTCGAGGTCAACCTGCGCAATGTCGGCCCGGTCGCGGGCCGCGTGATCTGGGTAGGCGAGGGCAAGTTCGGTATTGCGTTCGACCGTCCGGTCGACCCGCAGGCGGTACGTCGTCAGGTGGTTTCAGAGTCCGATTTGCCGCCGCATCTTCGGCGCACGGGCCTTGAGAAAGGGCCCCTCTATCGCCGGCGCTGATGCGTCCCTCACGGGGTGGCATCAGCGGGGCGATAGCGCTGGCGGTCAGGCGATCGCGAGCATCTCTTCCTTGAGTTTCAGCTTCTGCTTCTTGAGCTGCGCGACGACTCCGGTATCGGGGGCGGGACGGCGCTCTTCATTCGCAATTTTCGCATCGAGGTCCGCGTGACGGGACTTCAGGGTGGAAAGGTGCGACGTGCTCATTGGCATTCTCCTTTTCGACTCGATGGGCAAGGCGAATTAAATCACGAAACCGCCCCGATGTCGTGCCGATTCGGCCAAGCGGTCCCCGTTGCGGACCAGTGGTGAACGTGGCAGGGAAGCGATGTGAACCCCGAGGAAATTACTCAGCGCCTGGAACTGCTTCGCATCGAGCATCGCGACCTCGATGCCGCGATCATTGCGCTCGGCACTGCGGCGGTTCCCGACCAGCTGCAGCTTGCGCGCCTCAAGAAACGCAAGCTGCGCCTGCGCGACGAGATCTCCTGGTGCGAGGATCAGCTGCTTCCCGACATCATCGCCTAGGATCGGCCGACATTCGGCCCAAGCCGGCCTGCAAATGGCGATTTCCCGTACTTCCGGTGCTCACGTACTGAAGTACGCTGCGCTCCGGGTCCGGAAAAATCACCATTTTCGACTCGGCCTGAACCAAATGTCGACCGATCCTGAACGCCTGAATCAAAACGGGACGGCCGGCGCACGTAATTTCATGGTTACCGACGTTGCGGACCCGATAGTGAGCATGGCATCTCCCGCGTCATGGTCGGTGGGCGAACGAACATGATGGCAATCGATGTGCCGGTGCAGCGCGCACAG
Source organism: Sphingopyxis sp. CCNWLW2 (assembly GCF_037095755.1). NCBI lineage: Bacteria > Pseudomonadati > Pseudomonadota > Alphaproteobacteria > Sphingomonadales > Sphingopyxidaceae > Sphingopyxis > Sphingopyxis sp. CCNWLW2. The sequence goes on along the minus strand of NZ_JBAWKJ010000002.1, from coordinate 1,178,960 downwards.
GTCGAAAATCTCTATGTCGAGGCGATGCTGCTCGCCGACGAGGCGCACGCCGCCTTTGCGGCGCAGCGCGATCTCGGGCGGGCCGCCGGCGATGCGGCGGCGCAGATCGGGCTTGCGTGCGAATCGCTGAAGACAACGACGCGGCTGATGAACGTCATCGCCTGGCTGCTCCACCGCCGCGCGATGTTCGCGGGTGACCCGGGGGCGGGGCCGCACGACAGCGCGGCGCGGATCGGCGAGGCGGTCGCGGCCGACTGGGCGATATGCGAGAGCTTCGATGTGTCGGTGCGCCGGATTATTGCGGCGAGCGAGCGATTGTTCGAACGGATCTCGATGCTGGAGGCTGGCTGGGAAGCGCCGGCGGTGACGCCGGTGCAGCAATTGCTGGCGCGGCTGGAGGCGCGGCTTTAATCCCACGTTCGTGATCCCCGCGAAAGCGGGGACCCGGAGCATGCGTCGGCTAACGCCGCACTGGGTTCCCGCTTCCGCCGGAATGACGAAGAACAGAGAGCTAGCCCAGCCACTCGATCCATGCACCGTGCGCGTGCGCTTGGGCAATTTTCCTCGGCGTCTCTCCGCCCGGCCAATAGCGCACGACCATTTCGTGATGATGCACCGTCCGGTTCGCCTCGAGCGCCACCCACGCCAGCGGCCGGTCGGCGGTCGCACGCGCGCCGGCTTCCTCCATTGCCGCGGTCACCCGCGCCTGCTGGTCGGCGGGCACATATTGCCAGACGATCGAATGCATCAGCACGCGCGTCGTCCCTTCGGCTTGCGGGCGCGCGAGTTCGGCCTCGACGAAATCGGCGGCGGTCGCGCGGATCAGCTGCGGCGGCTCCTCGGTCGCGGCGGCGATCGCCGCCGCGATGCGCGCGAAGCGGATATGGTGCTCGGGCCAGATATAGGCTTTCAGCCGCAGCGCCTGCTCGGGATCGGTCAGGTCGATGGGGGCGACGTCGCAGCCTTTGAGGCCGGCAATCTCGATCGCATGCTGCGGCGGATGGTCGCCGCGCCATTGAGGGGTGAAGGCGATTGCGCCGGGCTTTGGCCCGACATGCACGCCGCCAAGGTCGTAATGATAGCGGTCGATCATCAGGTTGATCCCGCCGCTCGACCCGATTTCGAGGCAGTCGAAACGCGGGGGCAGGCCCTTGTCGGCAAGCCAGAGCATCGCCGCGATGAAGTTCGACGAGCGTCCCGCCTCGTTGGTCTGCGGTGGGCCGTCGAGCCAGGGGAGCAGCGCCGCCTCGTGCCGCGCGACGACCCCGGCGATGATCGTGGCGTCGTTGATATCCTCCGAATCGGCATAGATGGGCGCGAGTTCGTGCGCGGTTCCCGACAGGTGCAGCGCGTGGATGCCGCCGGCGGCGCGCAGCGGCAGCGCGTCGGCGAGCGGCGCGCCCTGCCAGCCGGCGATACGGCGCGCAAATTCACTCGTCGGCTTGTCGAGCAATGTTGCCAGCGCCGCGACGACGCGGGCGGTGACGCGCGCGTCGTTGGCGCGGCAATAGGCAACCTGGTTGGCGAAAGCGGTGCGGACGGCCTTCGGCCCGGTCTCGGCCATGTCGATGAACTCGTAGCGCTCGCTCATTGCCCTTTTTCCTCTCGCCGCTTATGGGCGCGCAAGCTTATGCCCGAACCGATCATCTTTGCCATCCCGAAGGGGCGCATCCTCGACGAGGCGCTGCCCCTGCTTGCGCGCGTCGGGATAGAGCCGTCGGGCGAGTTTTTCGATAAGAAAAGCAGAGCGTTAGTTTTTGGGACAAATCAGCCACACATCTCGCTGATCCGCGTGCGCGCGTTCGACGTCGCGACCTTCGTCGCGCATGGCGCGGCGCAGCTCGGCATCGTCGGATCGGACGTCGTCGACGAGTTCGATTATAGCGAGCTTTATGCGCCGGTCGACCTTGGCATCGGCCATTGCCGCCTGTCGCTCGCCGGGCCCGAGGGCAGCGCGCCGCCGGGGCTGGGCGAAAGCCATATTCGTGTTGCGACCAAATATCCCGGAACGACGCGCCGCTGGTTCGAGGCGCAGGGCATCCAGGCCGAATGCATCAAGCTCAATGGCGCAATGGAAATCGCGCCGAAGCTGGGGCTTGCCTCGCACATCGTCGATCTGGTTTCGACCGGACGTACGCTGGTCGAAAATGCGCTCGCCGAACAGAAGATCATCAGCGAGGTTTCGGCCCGGCTGATCGTCAATCGCGCGGCGTTCAAGCTGCGCTCGGCCGAAGTGCCGGCGCTGGTCGAGAAATTCCGTCAGGCTGTAGGGCAGGGCGATGCGGCGGCTTGATGCTTCCGAACCCGGCTTCGCCGCCGAGTTCGACGCGCTGGTCAACGATCGGCGCGAGAGCGATTCCGACGTTTCCGCCGACGTCGCCGCGATCATCGCGCGCGTGAAGGCCGAGGGCGACGCCGCGCTCGCCGACTATACCGCGAAGTTCGATCGCTTCGATTTGGGCGCGAGCGGGTGGAGCATTTCGAAAGAGGAATGCGCAGCCGCTTACGAGGCGTTGGCGCCCGAACTTCGCGATGCGCTGAACCTCGCCGCCGACCGCATCCGTGCCTATCACGCCGCGCAGCTCCCCGAGAATCGCGACTATCGCGACGCCACGGGTGCGCGGCTCGGCGCGCGCTGGAATGCGGTCGATGCGGCGGGAGTCTATGTCCCAGGCGGGCGTGCCGCCTATCCGTCGTCGGTCTTGATGAACATCCTCCCCGCGAAAGTCGCGGGGGTCGGACGGATCGTGATGATGACCCCGACGCCGGGCGGCGAGACCAACCCGGTCGTAATGGCTGCGGCGCATATCGGCGGGGTCGACGAGATCTGGCGCATCGGCGGGGCGCAAGCCGTCGCGGCGCTCGCTTATGGCACCGACAGGATCGCGCCGGTCGACGTCGTCACCGGCCCGGGCAATGCTTGGGTCGCGGAGGCGAAGCGGCAAGTCTATGGTGTCGTCGGGATCGACATGGTCGCGGGGCCGAGCGAGATCGTCGTCGTTGCCGACAATCGGAACGCGCCGCATATCATCGCCGCCGATCTCTTGAGCCAGGCCGAGCATGACCCGACGAGCCAGTCGATCCTGTTCACCGACGACGCCGACTTTGCCGACGCAGTCGCGGCGGCGGTCGCGCATATCATCCCGACGCTGTCCACCGCATCGACGATGCAGGAAAGCTGGGCTGACAATGGCGCGGCGATCATCGTGCCGAGCCTCGCCGACGCGATCCCGCTCTGCGACCGGCTCGCGCCCGAACATCTCGAACTCGCGGTCGATCCGGCCGAGGCCGACGCGCTCTTCGCCAAGGTGCGCCACGCCGGCTCGGTTTTCCTAGGCCGCCAGACCCCCGAAGCGATCGGCGATTATGTCGCCGGTCCCAACCATGTGCTGCCGACCGGTCGCCGCGCGCGTTTTTCGAGCGGACTGTCGGTGAGCGATTTTATGAAGCGCACTAGCTTCCTCGCGCTCGACGAAGCGAGCCTTGCCGCAATCGGTCCGGCCGCGGTCGCGCTCGCGGGCGCCGAGGGGCTTCCCGCCCACGCGCTTTCGGTCAGCCAGCGTCTCAGCTAAGAAAAGAGTCATGAACAAGCGTTCCCAGTCCCGCTCCGCCGCCCGTCTCGCCGCCGTCCAGGCGCTCTATCAGCATGAGATGGAGGGCACGCCCGTGCCCAAGCTGATCCACGAATTCCATCAGCACCGCATCGGCGCGACGATCGAGGACGAGGAATATGCCGACGCCGACACCGCCTTCTTCGACGACATCGTCAAGGGCACGCTCGCGCGCATCGACGAGATCGACGTGGCGATCGTCGCACGGCTGGCGAGCGGCTGGTCGATGGAGCGGCTCGACCGGACGATGAAGGCGATCCTGCGCGCGGGTTCCTATGAGCTGATGGCGCGCGGCGACGTGCCCGTCGGCGCGGTGGTCAGCGAATATGTCGATGTCGCGAAGGCATTCTTCGATACGCGCGAAGCGGGGTTCGCGAACGGGCTGCTCGATGCGATCGGCAAGGATGTGCGCGGAACCCGCGCATAAGATATCCGTTCGCATCGAGCGAAGTCGAGATGCCCCTCGGCTTGGCGACATCGCGATGGGTGTCTCGACTTCGCTCGACACGAACGGAAGTCACCCCTCATCGGACGAGAGGGTAATATGAGCGAAGCCGATTTCATCGCCCGCCTGCGTGCCATCGCGACCGATCCCGCCGCGCGCGGGCTGGCCGACGACGCCGCGGTGCTCGGCGACCTTGTCCTCACCCACGACATGATCGTCGAGGGCATCCATTTCCTCCCTGACGAGCGGCCGCAGGATGTCGCGTGGAAGCTCGTTGCGGTGAACCTTTCCGACCTCGCGGCGAAGGGCGCGGCGCCGCTCGGCGTGCTCGTCGGGTACAGCCTGACTGGCGACGAGTTTTGGGACGCGGCCTTCGTCCGCGGGCTGGGCGAGGTGCTGCGCCGGTATGACGTGCCCCTGCTCGGCGGCGATACGGTGGGCATTCCCGCCGGCGCGCCGCGCACATTCGGGCTCACCGCCATCGGCAAGGCGCCAGCGACGGGCGCGCCGGCGCGGAGCGGCGCCAAGCCCGGCGACCAGATCTGGGTCACCGGCACGATCGGCAATGCCGGGCTGGGCCTCGCGATGCGGCTCGGGCAGGTCGATCCGAACGAGACCTGCCTCGCCGCCTATGGCCGCCCCGAGCCCCAGCTGGCCTTTGGGCAAGTGGTGGCGCCGCACGTCCATGCGATGATGGACGTGTCCGACGGCCTGCTGATCGACGCGCAGCGCATGGCCGAGGCGAGTGGGTGTCAGTTGGGCATCATGCTGGAGACGATCCCGCTCTCGGCGGCGTTGCTCGCGGTGCGCCCCGACGTGCTCGACACGCGGCTCGCGGCGGCGAGTGCGGGCGACGATTATCAGTTGCTGTTCACCGCCGATCCCTCGGCCGCCGCGGCGATCCGCGAGATTGCGGCGAGGCTGAATGCCGTCGTCACGCCCCTTGGTCACGTCGGGGTCGGCGAGGGAATCATGCTGACGCATCGGGCGCAGCGGATCGCGCTGCCCGAGCGTCTCGGTTTCATGCACTGACACGAAAACACGGAAAAGCGCCAAAATTACCGGGCTTGCCCTTGGCTTTCTTTCTTCCCATAAATCGGCGTCCAAATTTGGGGCGGTCGCATCAGGGGAGAGAGCGAACCGGCATCAATAAGTCGGACGTGCTCGACTGATATCTTCTGCGTCGCCCTTCTCAATGGGAAGGAATAGTCACGCATGGATCCGGTTTTGATCGCGATAGCGTGCGGCCTGGTGGCCGTACTCTATGGCTTTATTACTTCGCGGCAGGTGCTCGGCGCCTCGGCGGGTAACGAGAAGATGCAGGAAATCGCAGGCGCCATCCAGGAAGGCGCCAAGGCCTATCTGGGCCGCCAATATCGCACCATCGCCATCGTCGGCGTCGTCGTCGCCATCCTTGTCGGCTATTTTCTTGGCCCGATTTCGGCAACGGGCTTTCTGATCGGCGCTATCCTGTCGGGCGTCGCCGGCTTCGTCGGCATGAACATTTCGGTGAAAGCCAACGTCCGCACCGCGGCCGCGGCGCAAACCGGATTGCAGGCGGGCCTCACCATGGCGTTCCGCGCCGGCGCGATCACCGGGCTGCTCGTGGCGGGCCTCGCTTTGCTCGCGATCTCGGTCTTCTTTTGGTATCTGATCGGCCCGGGCGGCTTCACCGTTGGCGGTGAGGATCGCACCGTCGTCGATGCGCTTGTCGCGCTCGCTTTCGGCGCTTCGCTGATCTCGATCTTCGCGCGCCTTGGCGGCGGTATCTTCACCAAGGCTGCCGACGTCGGCGCCGACCTGGTCGGCAAGGTCGAGGCCGGAATTCCCGAGGACGATCCGCGCAACCCCGCGGTGATCGCCGATAACGTCGGCGACAATGTCGGCGACTGCGCCGGCATGGCCGCCGATCTGTTCGAAACCTATGTCGTCACTGTCGGCGCCACGATGGTGCTGATCGCGCTGCTGCTCAAGGGCACGGGCGATATGTTGCTCCCGCTGATGACCTTGCCGCTCCTGATGGGCGGCGTGTGCATCATCACCTCGATCATCGGCACCTATTTCGTGCGCCTCGGCGGCGGGAAGAATGTCATGGGCGCGATGTACAAGGGCTTCCTCGTCACCGCGGTCCTCTCGATCCCGGCGATCTGGTTCGCGACCAGCTATGTGCTGAAGGGCGACATGGCGACCGACATCGCGGGGACGAGTTTCAACGGCAGCGACCTTTTCTATTGCTCGCTGCTCGGCCTCGTCATCACCGGGCTGATCATCTGGATCACCGAATATTACACCGGCACCAATTTTCGTCCGGTGCGCTCGATCGCGAAGGCTTCGGAAACGGGCCACGGCACCAACGTGATCCAGGGTCTCGCGGTCAGCCTTGAATCGACCGCGCTGCCGACGCTCGTGATCTGCGTCGGCATTGTCGTCACCTTTCAGACCGCGGGCATCGTCGGCATCGCCTTTGCCGCCACCGCGATGCTGGCGCTCGCCGGCATGGTCGTCGCGCTCGACGCTTATGGTCCGGTCACCGACAACGCCGGCGGCATCGCCGAAATGGCGGGCCTCGACGATTCGGTCCGTGAAAAGACCGACCTGCTCGACGCCGTGGGCAACACGACCAAGGCGGTGACCAAGGGCTATGCCATCGGCTCGGCGGGTCTCGCGGCGCTGGTGCTGTTCGGTACATATACGGCCGACATCACCGAATATTCGGCGAAGCTCGGGCTGACCGAGCCGCTGACTTTCTCGCTGTCGTCGCCCTATGTCATCGTCGGGCTGCTGCTCGGCGCGCTTCTGCCGTACCTGTTCGGTGCGATGGGCATGACCGCGGTCGGCCGCGCCGCGGGCGAGGTGGTCAAGGATGTTCGCGACCAGTTCAAGAACAACCCGGGCATTATGACCTATGAATCGAAGCCCGACTATGCGCGCACGGTCGACCTCGTCACCAAGGCGGCGATCAAGGAAATGATCATCCCGTCGCTGCTCCCGGTGCTCGCGCCGATCGTCGTGTTCTTCGTGATCCGTGCGGTTGCGGGTCCGGCCGCGGCATTGGAAGCACTCGGCGCACTCCTGCTCGGGGTGATCGTCGGCGGGCTGTTCGTTGCCATCTCGATGACCTCGGGCGGCGGCGCATGGGACAATGCCAAGAAGTATATCGAAGACGGCAACCACGGCGGCAAGGGCAGCGAGGCGCATAAGGCTGCGGTGACCGGCGACACCGTCGGCGATCCGTACAAGGATACCGCGGGTCCGGCGGTCAACCCGATGATCAAGATCACCAACATCGTGGCGATCCTGCTCCTCGCGGCGCTAGCGCACGGCGCGGCGTAGGCTGCGCTGCCCGCGGGCAAAGAAAGGCCCCGCCGGAGCGATCCGGCGGGGCTTTTCTTGTCTGTGTTGTGAGGGTTAGCGCTGCGCCTTCATCTGCTGCGCATAGCCAGCCTGCACCATCGCGCTCATCCGGTCGAACAGCGCATCGGGATCGCTGCGGCGTAAACCCGCGATCATCGCCTCGGCGCCCTCGGCGACGACCAGTTCGCGCGTTCCGGCATCGACCGCCGCGAGCATCTGCGCCGCTGCGTCGTCGGGCGACAGGCCGTTGTCGATCGCGGCGTCGCTTTCCCCGCGCACGCTGCCGTCGGCGTTCAGCGCGTTGCGGCTGACGTTCGTCCGCACCGATCCCGGCGCGACGACGAGTATCTTCAGCCCCAGATGCTCATTCTCGGCGCGCACGCTGTCGTGATAGCCGATCAGGCCATGTTTGGCCGCCGAGTACGCGCTGCGCAGCGGCACGCCCGCGATGCCCGCGACGCTGGAGATCGCGATGATCTGTCCGCCTCCCGCGCCGACCATGCGCGGCAGCAATTGCTGCGTGAGCGCAATCGGGGCGAGCAGATCGACGCCGATGATCTGCTGATAAACCGAAAAATCGGTCTCGATCGCAAGGCTGCGCTGCGAGATGCCGGCGTTGTTGACGAGCCCGTCGATGCGGCCCTGCCAGCTCCATGCCTGCTCGGCGGTGGCGGGGAGGGCGGCATAATCGGTCGCCTCGAAAGGGAGGATCAGCGTTTCGGTGGCGCAGTCGGCGGCGACGGCCTCCAACGCCGCGACGTTGCGCCCCGACAGGATCAGCTTCGCGCCGCGTGCCGAGAGCGCGCGCGAGAGAGCCGCGCCGATGCCCGAGGACGCGCCCGTGATCCACCAGATTTGACCCTGCATACCGGCTCCCTATCTATTGATTTCGTTTCAACCTGAAACGGGTCTGAGGAGCCGTCAAGGTGCCGACCGACGCATTTCCGCGCAGGGGTGGCAATTTTGTTGCGAATCTGTTATAATAAATATCAACACGCCGACATCCCGCCTCTTCCCGCCGCTCGGGCTGGGGCACATTCGGCGTTTCCGATGGAGCCATATCCCTTGTCACTCTGACTGGCTAGCGCCGCCCGAATGCTCATCCCCCTCAATACGGAGGGTCGGATGTCCCGGTGTTGTCGCAGTTTCCGGTCAGGGTCAAGGCACAGAAAGGAATTTGCATGTCCGTGAACACGCTCTTGTTCGAAGTCGGCGATTATGTTGTTTATCCCAAGCATGGCGTGGGGCGCGTCATCGAACTGCAGCGGTCGGAAATCGCCGGCATGCAGCTCGAACTTTATGTCCTGCGCTTCGAAAAGGAAAAAATGACGCTTCGCGTGCCGACGAACAAGGCCGAAGGCGTGGGCATGCGCAAGCTGTCGTCGGACAAGACGCTGAAGGAAGCGTTGCAGGTCCTGACCACCAAGCCCAAGGTGAAGCGCACCATGTGGTCGCGCCGCGCCCAGGAATATGAAGCGAAGATCAATTCGGGCGACCTCGTGTCGATCGCCGAAGTGACCCGCGACCTGTTCCGCGCCGACGACCAGCCCGAGCAGAGCTATTCGGAACGCCAGATCTTCGAAGCGGCATCGAGCCGCCTCGCGCGCGAACTCGGCGCGATGGAAGAAAGCGACGAAAAGACCGCGCAGGCGAAGATCCTCCAGATCCTCAACGAGCATGCGCCGCTGTACTACGCCGAAAAGGTGTAAGCTCGCAGCCCGGCGATAACAAAAAGGGCGGTCCGGGAGGGCCGCCCTTTTTGATTCAGGGATAAGTCGCGCTCACGAAATAGAGCCCGTCGGGGGGCGCATTCAGCCCCAGCGCGTTGCGGTCGGCGGCATCGAGCGCGGCCTTCAGGTCGCGCGCCGACCATTTGCCATAGCCGACGAGCGCGAGGCAACCGACCATCGAGCGCACCTGATGGTGGAGGAAGCTGCGCGCCGCTGCCTCGACGATGATCTCCTCGCCGTGGCGGCTGACGGTCAGCTTATCGAGCGTCTTCACCGGGCTTTGCGACTGGCAATGCGCCGAACGAAAGGTGGTGAAGTCGTGCAGGCCGATCAACTGCTGCGCCGCCGCGTGCATCGCGCCCGCATCCAATGGCCGGGCGACCTGCCACGACAGCCCCTTGTCCCACGTCAGCGGCGCGCGGCGGTTGACGATGCGATACTCATAGGCGCGTCCGATGCAGGCGAAGCGCGCGTGCCAGTCGTCGGGGACGATCTCGCACGCCACCACCGCGACCGGCGCGGGGCGAAGCTGCGCGTTCAATGCCTCGGTCAGCTTGAACGGGGTCAGCGGCTTTTGGATGTCGACATGTGCGCGCATCGCGATCGCATGGACCCCCGCATCGGTGCGCCCGGCACTGAACACCTGCACATTCTCGGCAGTGAAGCGGTGGATCGCTTCCTCGATCGCCTGCTGGACGCTCGGGCCGTGCGCCTGCCGCTGCCAGCCCATATAGGGGCGGCCGTCAAATTCGATGGTGAGGGCGAAGCGGGTCATGCGAGGCGCGTGCCCGCCGCTATCGCGCGGCCGCGCAGCAGTTCGCCGGCGTCCATCGCGGGCTTGCCGGCGCGCTGGACACGCACCGCGCGGATTGCGCCGGGGTTGCAGGCGACAGTCAGCGCATCGTCGAGCGTGACGCCGGGAGTGGCGCCCGCGACCGTATCGGCCGGGTGCGCGACCTCGGCGGCCAAAATCTTGTAGCGTTCGCCGTCGAGTTCGAAAAAGGCGCCGGGCATCGGATTGAACGCGCGGATTTGCCGTTCGACCTGCACCGCGCTGGTCAGGAAATCGAGCCGCGCTTCGCTCTTGTCGATCTTCGCGGCGTAAGTGACGCCGTCGTCGGGCTGCGCTTCGGGGGCAAACGCGTGGAGGTCGCACAGCACCTTGACCATCAGGTCGGCGCCCATCGCCGCCAGCTCGTCGGTCAATTCGCCCGCGGTCTTGCCGCTCGTCGGCGTCCGCCCGATCAGCCGCATTGCGCCGGTGTCGAGGCCGACATCCATCTGCATGATCGTCACACCCGTTTCGGCATCGCCCGCGAGGATCGCGCGCTGCACCGGCGCGGCGCCGCGCCAGCGGGGCAGGATCGAGCCATGGACGTTGAGGCAGCCGTGGCGCGGCGCATCGAGGATCGCTTGCGGCAGGATCAGGCCATAGGCCGCAACCACCGCGACATCGAGGTCGAGCGCCGCGAATTCGGCCTGTGCCTCTTCGCTCTTCAGGCTCTTTGGCGTGCGGACGGGCAGGCCGTGTTCCTCGGCCCAGAGGTGCACCGCGCTTTGCTGTAGCTTCTTGCCGCGCTGCGCGGGGCGCGGCGGCTGCGTATAGACGGCCACGACCTCGTGCCCCGCGGCATGAAGCGCGGCGAGCGTCGGCACCGCAAAGGGCGGCGTTCCCATGAAGGCGATGCGCATTGTCATTTCTTGCGCGCCGCTTAAGACCATCCGTCATGGCATCGCAAGAGATTGAAGCGCTCGTCCAGCAACTCGCCCGCCTGCCGGGCCTCGGCCCGCGCTCGGCGCGGCGCGCGGTGCTGCACCTGATGAAGAAGCGCGAGAGCGCATTTGTGCCGCTGCTCGCGGCGCTGCAGACCGTGTCCGAACGGCTCGTCACCTGTGGGATTTGCGGCAATGTCGACACGCGCGATCCGTGCGCGATCTGCGCCGACCCGCGCCGCGATGCGCGAAGCCTGTGCGTCGTCGAGGAGGTGTCGGACCTCTGGGCGCTCGACAAGTCGCGGCTCTTCCCCGGCAAATATCATGTGCTCGGCGGCCGGCTCTCGGCGCTGGAGGGCATCCGCCCGCAGGATTTGGCGATCGACGCGCTGGTCAATCGCGTCGCGGCGGGCGGCATCGACGAGGTCGTCCTCGCCATGAACGCGACGCTGGAAGGGCAGACGACCGCGCATTATCTCGCCGAGCGGCTCGAGGGCTATCCGGTGCGGCTGACCCAGCTTGCACATGGTTTGCCGGTGGGCGGCGAACTCGATTATCTCGACGAGGGGACACTCGCGCAGGCGCTTCGTGCTCGGCGGCCGGTGGGTTGACGTCGGGCGTCCGAGTTCATACCTGCACGCCATGGCCTTACTCCCTATCATAGAGACCCCGGATCCCCGGCTGCGCGTCATTTCCAAGCCCGTCGAAAAATTCGACGCCGAGCTGAAGCAGCTGGTCGCCGACATGTTCGAGACGATGTACGACGCCCCCGGCATCGGACTCGCCGCGATCCAGGTCGCGGTGCCGAAGCGCATCCTCGTCATCGACCTGCAGGAACCCGATCCCGACGACGAAGAGGGCAAGAAGGTGATCCGCGAGCCGCGCGTGTTCATCAACCCCGTCTTTTCCGACGAGAGCGAGGAGCATAGCGTCTATCAGGAGGGCTGCCTGTCGGTCCCCGAGCAATATGCCGATGTGACGCGCCCCGCCGAGGTGACCGTCGACTGGCAGGATGAGGACGGCAAGCATCATCAGGAACGCATGACCGGCCTGATGGCGACGTGCATCCAGCATGAGCACGACCATCTGGAAGGCATTCTCTTCATCGACCATCTGTCGCGGCTGAAGCGCGAAATGGTGCTGAAGAAGCTCGCGAAGCTGCGCAAGGCGGCGTGACCGGCCAATAACCGACAAAAAGAAACCCCGGCTTCCACCGGGGTTTCTTTTTGTCTGCGATATCGCGGCGGCTTACCCCGCCTTTGCGACGCCCACCATCGCGGGGCGCAGCAGGCGATCCTTCAGCATATAGCCCGCCTGCATTTCCTGCACGATCGTGCCCGGCGTCTTGTCGCTCGGGATTTCGAGCATCGCCTGATGCTGGTTCGGGTCGAGCGGCAGGCCGATCGCGGCGATGCGCGTGATGCCGTTGCGTTCGAAGACGCTGAGCAATTCGCGCTCGGTGGCCTCGAGGCCGGTAATCATCGGCTTCATCGCCTCGTCGGCGCGCTGTTCGTCGCTGAGCGCGGCGAGTGCGCGGCCGAGGTTGTCGGCGACCGACAGGATGTCGCGTGCGAACTTCGTCGCGGCATAGGCGTGCGCGTCGGCGACTTCCTTCTCCGCGCGGCGGCGGACATTCTGCGTCTCGGCGCGTGCGTAGAGCAGGTCCTGCTGTACCGCGGCGAGCTGTTCGGCGAGCTGCGCCAGCTCTTCATTGCCTTCGGCGGTTTCAACTTCGGGGTTCGCGCCGTCGTCGACCGGCGTGTCGTTTTCATTGTTCGTCATAAGCCTTATCGTATCAGTCTGGAGAGCGATTGTGCGGTGAAATCCACCATGGGAACGATCCGGGCATAGTTCAAGCGTGTGGGGCCGATGACCCCGACCACGCCGACCACGCGCCCGTCCGATCCGCGATAGGGCGCCGCTATCACGGACGAGCCCGAAAGCGAGAATAATTTATTCTCCGAGCCGATGAAAATCCGGGTTGCGCTGCCCTCGCGCGCGCTGTCGAGCAGTTGCGCGATATCCTGCTTCGTTTCGAGTTCGTCGAGCAATTGCCGCACGCGGTCGAGGTCGCCGACCGCGCTCTCGTCGAGCAGATTCGCCTGGCCGCGGACGATCAGCACCGGACGGTCGGCGCCGTCGGACGACCAGATAGCGAGGCCGCGGCTGACGAGGTCCTGCGCGGCGCGGTCGATTGCGATGCGCTCGGCCTCGATCTCGTGACGCACGCGCGCCATCGCCTCGGTCAGCGTCAGGCCGGCGAGCATCGCCGAGATATAATTGCCCGCTTCGACGAGCGCCGAGGGATTGAGCCCCGCCGGAATGTCGATGACGCGATTCTCGACCGCCCCGTCGCCCGCGACGAGCACGACGAGCGACTGGTTCGCCGACAGCGGTACGAAGGCGAGCTGTTTGAGTACGCGCTCATGCTTGGGCACAAGCACGAGCCCGGCGCACGCTGACAGTCCCGACAGCGCCGAGGTCGCCTGCGCGAGCGCGCTTTCGATCGGGCCGGCGTCGGACAGGCTCGCCTCGATCTGCGCGCGGTCTTCGGCGGAGGGTTCGGCGACCTGCATCATGCCGTCCACGAAGAGGCGGAGGCCCTGTTCGGTCGGCAGGCGGCCGGCGCTGGTGTGCGGGCTGGCGAGCAGGCCGAATTCCTCAAGATCCTGCATGACGTTGCGGATCGACGCGGGCGAGAGGTTGAGCGCCGCGAGCTTCGACAGCGTGCGCGACCCGACCGGCTGGCCGGTCTCCAGATACGCATCGACGACCAGCCGGAACACGTCGCGCGCGCGCGTGGTGAGTTCGGTGATCGGCGGAGTGGTCATATGGGGGATTTAGGGATGGGGAGGGGAAGGGGCAAGCGCGGTGCTTCGCGGCCCATCCAAGAAAAGGAGGTGCAATTGGCGGGCCTTCTGCATAGCCTCCCGCCCCGGGGGAGAAAGTCATGCCAACACACCCGCTTACCCAGGACGACCCGCTCGACGATTTCGAGCACCGCGACATCGTCCTGCTCGGCCGCACGCATCGCGTCTACACGATGGGCCGCGGCCCTGCCGTCATCGTGATGACCGAAATGCCCGGCATCAGCCCGCACGTCACGCGCTTCGCCCGCTGGGTCCGCGATGCGGGCTTTACCGTCTATATGCCGCATATCTTCGGCAAGGACGGCGCGGTGCCGCGGGCGCCTCGCATGTTGTTCACGATGATCGGCGGGTGCATCAGCCGCCAGTTCCGGGCGTTCGAGGCGAACGAGAGCTCACCCGCGACGCTATGGCTGCGCGCGCTCGCGGCACAGGCGCATAAGGAATGCGGCGGCATGGGCGTCGGCGCGATCGGCATGTGCTTCACCGGCAATTTCGCGCTGTCGATGATGCTCGAGCCCGCGGTGCTCGCGCCGGTCCTCGCGCAGCCGTCGCTGCCGCTCAACGACGCGGCGGGCATGCACATTGCGCCGGGCGAACTCGCGGCGGTGAGGGCGCGGATGGAGGCCGAGGACCTCACCGTGCTCGCCTACCGCTTCGAGGGCGACAAATATTGCAAGGCGGCGCGTTTCGCCGCCTATGAGGATGCGCTTGGGGACCGCTTTATCGGCAAGGTGTTGCCCGACAGCGCGGCCAATCCCGACAGTCCGATGAAGAACCCGCACAGCGTCGTCACGATCCACCTGATCGATGAGGCGGGCCAGCCGACGGTGCAGGCGCGCGACGAAATCCTCGATTTCTTCAAGATGCGGTTGAGCGAATGAGGCCGGCGGCCTAAGGGCCACCGCAATCACCAATCGAAAGGAAATTTCATGCGCCCTTCCGGCCGCGCGCCCGACCAGATGCGTCCCATCGTCATCGAAACCGAATTCACCATCCACGCCGAGGGCAGCGTGCTCGTCAGCTTCGGCAACACCAAGGTGCTGGTGACCGCCAGCGTCGACGAAAAGGTGCCGTCATGGATGCGCGGCAAGGGCGCGGGCTGGGTCACCGCCGAATATGGCATGCTGCCCCGCGCGACCCATACGCGCGGTAGCCGCGAAGCCGCAAAGGGCAAGCAGTCCGGGCGGACGCAGGAAATCCAGCGTCTTATCGGGCGGTCTTTGCGCGCCGTCGTGGATATGAAGAAGCTCGGCGAGCGCCAGATCATCATCGACTGCGACGTGATCCAGGCCGATGGCGGCACGCGCACCGCGTCGATCTCGGGCGCGTGGGTCGCGCTCCGCCTCGCGGTCGACAAGCTGCTCGCGGCGAAGACGATCGCCGAGGATCCGATCGAAGACAAGGTCGGCGCGATCTCGTGCGGCATTTATCGGGGCACGCCGGTGCTCGACCTCGATTATGACGAGGATTCGGTCGCCGAGGCCGACGGCAATTTCGTGCTGACCGGCAAAGGCCAGATCGTCGAAGTGCAGGCGAGCGCCGAGGGCGCCACCTATGACGAGGAAGGCTTGCTCCGCCTGCTGCGTCTCGCACGCATCGGCTGCGGCGAGATTTTCGCGGCGCAGGACAAGGCCACGGGTCGCTGAGATGACGCGGAGGCTCGCCCCCGGCAAGCTGGTGATCGCCAGCCATAATGCAGGCAAGGTGCGCGAAATCCGCGCGCTGCTCGAACCCTTCGGGATCGAGCCGGTGTCGGCGGGCGACCTTGGCCTGCCCGAGCCCGAGGAGACGGGGACGAGCTTTCGCGAGAATGCGCTGCTGAAAGCGCATGCGAGCGCGTCGGCGTCGGGGTTGCCCGCGCTCGCCGACGACAGCGGGCTCGAGGTCGCGGCGCTCTGCGGTCGGCCCGGTGTCTACACCGCCGACTGGGCCGAACGGCAATGGTTCGAGGGCAATCCGGGCCGCGACTGGTACATGGCGATGGGCAAGGTCGAAGGCCTGCTCGCGGAGCAGGGCCCCGACGTCGACCGCAGCGCGCGTTTCGTCTGCACCCTCGCGCTCGCCTGGCCCGACGGCCATGCCGAAGTCTTCGAGGGCCGCGCCGAGGGCAGCCTGACCTGGCCGCCGCGCGGGAAACTCGGTTTCGGTTATGATCCGGTCTTCGTTCCGACTGGTAACACGCTGACTTATGCCGAAATCGATCCGGCGGAAAAGCATGCGGTCAGCCACAGGGCCGATGCGTTCGCGAAATTGGTGGCCAACGTTTTCGAATAGATGAAGCATTTTACCCGGGTAAATTGACTTTTATTTTATCCGGGTATAATGGGCCTGCATGACTCAGGAACATGAAACCGTCACTGCCTTTCTCGGCGATGCGCAACTCGCCTCGGGAAGCCGCGAAACCGTCACTCGTACGCTCGAAGATCGCTATCCCGCCGACCTTGGCGCGATCCTTGTCTTCGACGACGCGACCGGGCGGTTGACCGACCTCGATTATTGGGATGCCGCCAAGACCGCACCCGCGCCGCCATCCGCGGGGCGTCCGCGGCTTGGCGTCAAGGCGCGCGAGGTCACGCTGTTGCCGCGGCACTGGGATTGGCTCGCCGCGCAGCCGGGCGGTGCGTCGGCAGCACTGCGCCGGCTGGTCGAAAGTGCGAGCAAGGGCGCCCCCAGCGCAAAGCAGCGGCGCGACACCGCGTATAACTTCATGTGCCACCTTTGCGGCGACCGCCCCGGCTATGAGGAGGCGCTTCGTGCGCTTTACCGCGACGATGATGCGGCTTTTGCCGGACTGATCGCCGGCTGGCCCGAGGATATCCGCCATCATATCGGGCATCTTTTGGGCCGCTAGCTGACATCTGCGGCGCATCGCCTATATGGCGCCCATGGCCGAACCGCTCGCCCTTTATGTCCATTGGCCGTTTTGCGTGTCGAAATGCCCCTATTGCGACTTCAACAGCCATGTGCGCGAAAGCGTTGATCAGGCGGGGTGGCGCGATGCGTTGCTGGCCGATTTGCGGCATGAGGCCGCGTTGCTGCCGGAGCGCACGGTCGGCTCGATCTTCTTTGGCGGCGGTACGCCAAGCCTGATGCCGCCCGCGACCGTCGCGGCGGTGATCGCCGCCGCTGAGGAAGCTTGGGGTTTAACGAGCGATGTCGAGATCACGCTGGAGGCGAACCCCAATTCGGTCGAGGTCGCCAATTTCGCTGACCTCGCCGCCGCTGGGGTCAATCGCGTTTCGATAGGCGTCCAGAGCTTCGATTCGGAAGTGCTTGAATTTCTTGGCCGCGCGCACAGCGAGGATGAGGCACGCCGCGCCATCGCCACCGCGCAGGAACATTTCGCGCGCGTCAGCTTCGACCTGATCTACGCGCGGCCCGGCCAGTCGATGGCGGCGTGGGAAAGCGAACTGGCGGGCGCACTCGCCTTCGGCACCGACCATCTTTCGCTTTATCAGCTTACCATAGAGCCCGGCACGCGCTTCGCGACGCTTGCGGCGAAGGGCGACCTCACCATCCCCGACGGCGACGCCGCCGCCGACCTGTTCGACGCGACGCAGGCGATGACGCGCGCCGCGGGGCTGCCGCGCTACGAAGTGTCGAACCACGCGCGCGTCGGGCAGGAGAGCCGCCACAATCTCGCTTACTGGCGCTACGCCGATTATGCGGGCATCGGCCCCGGAGCGCACGGGCGGCGACTGGGGCAGGCGACCGAGCGGCACAAGAAGCCCGAGAATTTCGTCGCGGCCGTCGAACGTAACGGCCACGGGTTGAAGGTCGAAACCGACCTGCCGGCGCACGAGCGCGCGACGGAGGCGATGCTAATGGGGCTGCGGTTGACCGAAGGGATCGATCTGGCGCGGATCGAGTTACGCAGCGGGCTGGCGCGCGAAGCTTTCGTCGATGACGGCGCGGTGGCGCGGTTGGCGCGGCAGGGGTTGATGACCCAGAACGGCGACCGGCTGGCGGTCACCGATGACGGCATCCTCCTGCTGGACTCGATCCTTTCCGAGGTGGTTCGGACCGGCTAGACTCTTAAAACCCGTTCGCATCGAGCGAAGTCGAGATGCCCCTCGGGCTCGCGCGACGCCGATGGGTGTCTCGACTTCGCTCGTCACGAGCGGGGGTACAGGAGTTGGTTTGGCGCAAGATTTGATCCGCGACTGGGATGCCCATCTGGCGCACGAGAAGCGTCGGTCGGAGCATACGCGCCGCGCCTATATCGCGACCGCGGAGCGGTTTTGCGCCTTCCTGTCGCGCCATCGCGGCGGCGCCGTCGATGCGGGCATTTTGAAGGCACTGACTCCAAACGACCTCCGCGCCTATCTGGCCGACCGGCGTGCCGAGGGGCTGGGCAATGCGTCGGCGGCGCGCGAGCTTTCGGCGCTGCGCGGGTTCCTACGCTTTGTCGGCGGGTCGGGTGCGAGCGTGCCGCAGATGCGCGGGCCGCGCGTCAAGAAGGGCCTGCCGCGCCCGGTCTCGCCCGCCGAGGCTCTCGCGCTGGCGCAGGATGTCGAGGATAATGCCCGCGAGGGCTGGGTCGGCGCGCGCGATTTTGCGCTGCTCTTGCTGCTCTATGGCGCCGGTCTGCGCATCGGTGAGGCGCTGTCGCTGACCGGCGCGGTGTTGCCGCTCGGCGAGACGCTGCGCGTGACGGGCAAACGCGGCAAGACGCGGATCGTGCCGATCTTGCCCGCGGTCGCGAGCGCGGTGTCACGCTATGTCGAAGCTTGCCCTTATCCGATTGCCAAAGAGACACCGATCTTCCTCGGCGCGCGGGGCGGACCGCTCCAGCCCGGCGTGGTGCGCGCGAGCGTGCGCTCGGCGCGGCGCGCGCTGGGCCTTCCCGAACGCACGACGCCGCACGCCCTGCGCCACAGTTTCGCGACGCATCTGCTCGCGGGCGGCGCAGATCTGCGCAGTCTGCAGGAATTGCTCGGTCATGCGAGCCTCGCCTCGACGCAGGTCTACACAGCGGTCGATGCCGCCCACCTGCTCGACATCTACCGGAGCGCGCATCCCCGCGCTTAGTCGATCCGCTTCGCCTTCCATGTGATGACCCGGTAGATATAGACGACGAGGAGCGAGCCGATGGCGACGAGGGCGAGTGGGCCGACGAACGCGTCGAGGTTCGCGAACTGCTTGCCGAACCAATTGCCTGCGCCGGCGAGCGCGGCGATCCAGATCGTCGAGCCGGCGGCGGTCCAGATCAGGAATTTGAGCTGGTTCATCCCCACCATTCCCGCGGGCAGCGACACCATCGTCCGCGCAACGGGCATGAAGCGCGCGATGAAGACGATCGCGGGGCCATATTTCAGGAAGAAATTGTGCAGCCGTTCGACCTCGTCCCAGTCGAGCGTCAGCCAGCGGCCGTGGCGATCGACGAAGGGTCTGAGCCGCTCATAGCCGATCCATCTCCCGATCGCGTACCAGATCCAGTTGCCCGCCGTAGTCCCTGCGACCGCGACCGCAACGAGCGTCCAGAAATCGAAGCGGCCCTGCGCGACCGCGATCCCGCCGAGGCCCATGATCACTTCGGACGGGATCGGCGGAAAGACGTTCTCGAGGAACATGAGGGCGAAAATCCCCACATAGCCCCAGCTCTGGATCAGATTCAGGATGAAATCGGTCATGGCGGGAAAACGCGCGGGCGGCTCAGCCGATCCGTCGCTTGATCGCGTCCCAGATCATTCCCGCCGTATCGCTGTTGTTGAACCGATCGATCGCGACGATCCCGGTGGGCGAAGTGACGTTGATTTCGGTGAGCCATTCGCCGCCGATCACGTCGATGCCGACGAAGACGAGCCCACGTTCGCGCAGCTGCGGGCCGAGCACGTCGCAAATCTCTTGTTCGCGTGGGGTCAGCTCGGTGGCTTCGGCAAAGCCGCCGACCGCAAGGTTCGAGCGGAATTCGCCTTCGCCGGGCTTGCGGTTGATCGCGCCCGCGACCTCGCCGTCAACAAGCACGATGCGCTTGTCGCCCTTC
This sequence comes from Sphingopyxis sp. CCNWLW2, assembly GCF_037095755.1. Classification (NCBI taxonomy): domain Bacteria; kingdom Pseudomonadati; phylum Pseudomonadota; class Alphaproteobacteria; order Sphingomonadales; family Sphingopyxidaceae; genus Sphingopyxis; species Sphingopyxis sp. CCNWLW2. Next base: position 1,159,251 of record NZ_JBAWKJ010000002.1, on the reverse strand, counting down.
GATACGCTCGGCAGGAATTGCTGGACCATGAAGGGTTCGGGCCAAACCTGTCCGAACAGCTCGACGAGCGCGCCCAAATTGCTGCCGTCGGCGTCGATGCGGAATACCGCCTTGCCGCCATTGCCGTGGAGCGGCTTGATTACAACGGCGCCATGGCGCGCCTGAAAATCCTTCACCGCGTCGAGGCTGCGCGTGACCATCGTCGGCGGCATGAACTCGGGGAAATCGAGCACGAACACCTTTTCTGGCGCGTTGCGGACCGAAACGGGGTCGTTCACGACGAGCGTTTCATTGGCGATGCGCTCGAGCAGCCATGTGCCGGTGAGATAGCCGAGGTCGAAGGGCGGATCCTGCCGCATCAGCACGACGTCGACGTCGCGGCCGAGGTCGATCAGCACTTCATCGCCGAATTTATAGTGCGCGCCCGGTTCACGCTTTGCTTCGAGGATGCGGTGCGCCTTCGTCGTGAGCCGTCCGGCTTCCCACGTCAGGCCGCGCACATCGTAATGATAGAGCTCGTAGCCGCGTTCGAGCGCCTTCAGGATCAACGCAAAACTGCTGTCGCCCCCGATGTTGATATTGTCCATCGGGTCCATTTGTACCGCGGCGCGCAGGGTCATTATTTCTTCCTCAGGGTTGCCAGACGTGGACCAGATGGCGTGGCAGGCGCCTTGGCGCAAGGAGCATCACGTCGATCCTGATGTCGTCGCGCGGGCCGGCGAAGCGCGGGCGCAGCATTTCGGCGGCGGCGGCGACGCGGCGCAGGCGATATTGGTCGATGGCAAGGTCGAGATCGGCAGCGCGGTCGCGCCATTTGACCTCGATGAAGGCGATCGTGCGCCCGCGCCGCGCGACAAGGTCGACTTCGCCGACGGGGACGCGCAGCCGCTCGCCGATGATGCGCCAGCCGTGGAGGCGCAGCCACCAGGCGGCGCGGCGTTCGGCCTTGCGGCCGCGGGCTTCGGCGGCGGCGCGGTTCAAGCCTGCTCTTTCAGCGTCAGCGCACGCGCATAGACGTCATGGCGGTCGAGGCCGAAGCGTTTGGCGACCGCCTTCGCCGCCTGCGCGACGGGTTTGTCGGCCATCGCTTCGCGGAGCGCCGCGTCGAGCGTTGCATCGTCGGCTTCCTCGGTAGCCGCTTCGCCGGGCGGGCCGACGATGACGACGATCTCGCCCTTGGGCGGCGCGTCGGCGTAGCGCGCGGAAAGCTCGGTCAGCGTGCCGGTGACGCATTCCTCGAACATCTTGCTGATCTCGCGCGCGACCGCCGCCTCGCGGTCGCCGAGCGCTTCGGCCATCGCCGCCAGCGACGCCGACAGCCGCGGCCCGCTTTCGTAGAAGACCAAAGTCGCGCGCAGCCCGGCGAATTCGGCGAGCGTGTCGGCGCGCGCCTTCGTCTTGTTCGGCAGGAAGCCCGCGAAGAGGAAACGGTCGCTCGGCAGCCCCGACAGGGTGATCGCGGCGATCGCGGCGCAGGGGCCGGGCAGGGTGGTAACGTGGCGCCCCGCCGCGCGTGCGTCGCGCACCAGCTTGTATCCCGGGTCCGAAATCAGCGGGGTGCCGGCATCCGACACCAAAACGACAACTTCTTGGCTCATCCGCGCAACCAGCGCGGCGCGGGTGCGTTCGTCGCTATGATCATGATAGGGGGTCATCGGCACACGCAATCCCAGATGCGACAGCAATTTCGCGGTCACACGCGTGTCCTCCGCGGCGATCACGCCGGCGGAGGCGAGCGTCGTCGCCGCGCGCGCGCTGATGTCGCCAAGGTTGCCGATGGGCGTCGCGACGATATAGAGACCGGGCAAGGGAGAATCTGAGATGTTCGAATCTGGCATGACGCCGAAAATGGCAGAAACTGCCGACCAGCGCCAAAACAAAGCATCGCCGCGTCGTCAGATGCTGCGCGGGCTCGGCGTGATGGCGATGGCGGGTCTGCTCGCGGCATGTCAGGTCGTGCCCAAGTCCAACGGCCCGGCGACCCCGCCGCCGCCGACGAACCCCGACGACAATGTCGGCCCCGGTCTGCCGACCGATACCGATCGCCACCGCGTTGCACTGCTCGTGCCGCAGACGGGCCCGAACGCCGACGTCGGTACCGCAATCGCCAATGCGACGACGCTCGCGCTGCTCGATTCGCGCACCGAACGTGTCCGCATCACCACCTATGACACCGCGCTCGGTGCGGCGGCGGCGGCGCGGCAGGCGGTGGCCGACGGCAACAAGCTGATCCTCGGCCCGCTGCTCAGCGAGGATGTCACCGCGGTGGCGCCGATCGCGCGCGGGGCGAAGGTGCCGGTGCTGAGCTTCTCGAACGACAGTAGCGTTGCGGGCAATGGCGTCTTCATCATGGGCTTCGTCCCCGGTCAGTCGGTCGAACGCGTCGTCGCCTTTTCGCGCGCCAAGGGTCATCAGCGCTTCGGCGCGCTCGTGCCCAAGAATGTCTATGGCGACCGTTCGGCGGCGGCGTTCCGCGCCGCGGTGGCCGAAGCGGGCGGCACGCTCGTCGCGGTCGAAAGCTATGACCGCAGCGCGACCGCGCTGACGGGTGCGGCGAGGCGGATCGCCAATGCGGGTGCGATGGACGCGGTGCTGATCGCCGACAGCGGCGGCAACGCCATTCGCGCGGTGCCCGTGATCAAGACGACGGGGAACAAGCAGATCCTCGGCACCGAACTGTGGAATACCGATGCCGCGCTCGGCAGCAGCGCGGTGATGCGCGGGTCGTGGTTCGCCAGCGTGTCGGACGGCCTCTACGGCCAGCTTGCGACCAAATATCGCACGCGTTTCGGGAAGGCGCCGTACCGGCTCGCCAGCCTGGGCTATGACTCGGTGTTGCTGACGGTGCGCATCGCGCGCGACTGGAAGCCGGGGACCAATTTTCCCGCGAACCGCCTGCTCGCCGCCGACGGTTTCGGCGGCATCGACGGCATCTTCCGCTTCAGTAACAGGGGTATCGCCGAGCGCGCGCTCGAGGTCAGCGAAATCGGTGCGGGCGGCTTCCGCGTCGTCGATCCCGCGCCGACCAAATGGTAGTCGTCCGCTGACAGTGGCAGACCGGCCACAGTCGGTCCGAAAAGCGTTATAAGGTGAGTGCGGCGGCCTTTACGACGGCGCTTTGATCACTATATGACCACCACGCGTGTTTTTGCGTCGATGCTGCACGCCTATTTTAAATGTTCCAGGAGATACAGCTATACCACCGCCCATGACCCGTCGCCCAATGGCACCGATGCCGCCGAAAAACGGCCCGCGTTACAACGAATTTATCGCCTCCCCCAAAGTCCGCGTGATCGACGAGGAAGGCGAAAATCTGGGCGTGATGCTGACGGCCGAAGCGATCGAGCAGGCGGCCGAGGTTGGTCTCGACCTGGTGGAAGTATCCCCGAACGCCGATCCGCCGGTGTGCAAGTTCCTCGACGTCGGCAAGTTCAAATATGAGGCGCAGAAAAAGGCGAACCTCGCACGCAAGAGCCAGAAGACGCAGGAAATCAAAGAGATCAAGATGCGTCCGAATATCGACGATCATGATTTCGATGTGAAGATGAAGAAGGTCTTCGACTTCCTCGAGGAAGGCGACAAGGTCAAGATGACCATGCGTTTCCGCGGCCGCGAAATGAGCCACACGCAGCTCGGCCTCAACGTGCTCCAGCGCGTTGCCGAATTGACGTCGGAAATCGCGAAGGTCGAGGCGCATCCGCGCACCGAAGGCCGCCAGATGCTGATGGTCATCGCGCCGAAATAGCCGCAGGCAATTTTGTGGGGAACGGCCTTCGGCGAAGGCTGTTCCTAGCTTCCGGCGACGACTTCATAGATCGAGCCGCCGCGGTCGAGAATGAACAGCTTCCCGTCGGCGGTCGCGGCAAAGCTCCTGACTGCAGACATCCCCCCGCTATTGGGCGTGAAATCCGCCTTGCGTAAGGAGTAGGCGGCAGACGGAAGCGTTGTCGTCGCGCCGAGCAGTTGACTGGCGTCGATCGTCCAGATGCTCCCCATGCTATTGCCGTTGAGCAGTTGGGCATCGGCGAAGATCAATTGCCCGCGAAGCGAAGTAATCGGCCCGTTATACACGGGTCCCAAGATGATGCCGCCGCTCTGTTTTAATCCTGCGCCGAAGGCGATCTCCAGCACGGGCGCGATCAGGCCAGCCGGCTCGGGGGGAAATACGGCGGTATTGCCCTCGCGGTAAGGATATCCGAAACTAACGACCGGTCCGTTGATATCGAAACGATCGATTTCCCCTGTCACCTTGAGGCCGGTATCGCCAATCAGGAGCGTGTTTCCGACGAAGGTGCCGCTTGCCGGTCCGAATAGACCCTTCGCAGCCAGGTCATAGCTATATTGCGATGGCGCTCCGGGGGAGGCGTTGCGGCGGATGCGGATGAGCTTGCCGCGGTAGGTGTCGTCGGCGTGCGCGCCTTCGTCATTGTTGGTATAACGCGCGGCGCCCCGGCCATAATATAGGTCGCCGTTGGGCGCGAAGCCCAGCCAGCCGGCCTGCGTGATCGGGAGGACCTGTTGAGGGAAGGTGGCGACTTCGATGGAATTGCTTGCCGAGCCCGGATCGGCCTTCGCGCGGTCCAGTGCATAGACCGAGGTTTCGGTCGGGGTCTGGAGCGAGACATACAGCAGGCCATCGTTCGCATAATCGGGCGATGCAGCCATGTTCAACAGGCCGGCCGATCTGAATCCGCTCTTGCTTATGACGCGGGTATATAATGTTCGTGTTCTCGCCGCCGGATCGAAATAATAGATCGAGCCGTCGCCCTCGGCCACGAAAAGGCGTGAATCGCCCGGTATCGCCGACATTGTGACAGTCTGTTCGAGGCCGGCGAAGATGCGATTGACCACTATGCCTTCGCGGCTGTTCGTCACCGTGACAGCCAGAGGCTGTGATACGCTGGTCCTTCCGTCGCTTACCGAGATTTGTATCAGATAGATATTATCGCCATTCTCGTCGGCGGGGTTGTCGAAATCGGGCGCGGAGAGGAAATTCAGAAGCCCGCTTGCGGTGATCGAAAAGCGCGTCGCATCGGTGCCCCCGATCGAAAAGGTCAGCGTATTGCCATCGGGGTCGGTCGCCGTCGCCTGAAAGGCCAGCGTTGCATTCTCAACCGTGGAAACCGAAGTCGCCGACGTGAGCGTCGGTGGCTGGTTGGGCGGGATGACCACCGGCGGATCGCCACCACCATCGCCGCAACTCGAAAGCAAGATGCCCGAAAGGACGGAAAGCGCCGCAGCGTGGAATTTTTTCCCCATCCATTTAGTCTAATCGGCTGTTTTTAATGCGTCAATTCTGAAAGATATCTGTCCCGTTACTGTGCCGCTCTTGTCGAAGGACCGTTCGGCGATTACACAGGTCCCGTTGTTGTCCAGCGCGACGACGCTGCTGCACCGTGTGCCATAGACTGGGCCGCGCAGGAACAGCGCGGGCTCGTCGTCGGCCGCAAGCAGATCGAGTAGTGCGACCGGATCGCCTACCTGCTCCATGGTCGCCATGAGAGCGGTGCGCAGCCGTTCCGCACGATCGCACGGCCGGTCCACCGGTTCGTTGGCAAGCGCGTGGACGCCCGTCCCCAGCGATGCGACAAGGGGCTGTGGCCGGTTTGTCAACAGGCGCGGCGTTCCATCGATCGCGAACAGATTAAATGCGTTGAAGCTATCGAGATCGGCCTCTGCCGGTTGAGCGAAGCGCCCGTGGCCGCGCAGCAGGTCGACCACCAGCGCGCCGCGCGATTCCTTTGCGGGATCGGGCAAGGCACCGCGGACATTGGTCACCACGACGATGCGTCCGCTGGGCCGATGCAAGCCGAGCCAGGTTCCCCCGGCTTGCAGGTCGCGGCCGGCGACGATGCCGCTGCCGTCATCCCATTCGGCGAGTGGTGCAGCAGGACGCGCGTGAAACTCGTCGCGATTGCCGATGAGGATGAGGGGCCAGTCGGGATGGGCTTTGTGAGCAAGGGCAACGACACACATGCCAGTGCATATCGGGGCTCGCCAACCGCTTGCCAAGCATCTTGACAAATTTCTTGATTGAATGTTCAATCAACTCATCTTGACGAGGGAGGACGGCGATGGCCGACGAATTCGAGAAGATGGGCGAAAGCCTCCGGGCCAAGACCGGCAAGGCGCTCGATGAATGGGTCGCCGCGGCGCGCGCGACCGGCATTTCCGGGCACATGGCGCTGGTGAACCACCTGAAATCGGAACATGGGCTCGGCCACGGCTATGCCAATATGATCGTGCATGCCGCCAACGAATCATCTTCGCTGTCGCAAGATGGCGATGCCTTGGTCGCGGCGGCGTTCGACGGCGCCAGGGCGCATTGGCGGCCGCTCTATGACCGGCTGATCCTGTTGGTGAAGGGCTTCGGCGACGACGTCGAACTGGCGCCGAAGAAAGGCTATGTCAGTCTGCGCCGCAAGAAGCAGTTCGCGCTGCTCCAGCCGTCGACCAAGGACCGCTTCGACATCGGCCTTGCGCTGAAGGGCGATGAGCCCGCAGGCAAGCTCGAAGCCGCGGGGAGCTGGAATGCGATGGTCTCGCACCGCGTGCGCATCGCCGCAGGTGAAAACGCAGGCGACGATGTGGCGGGCTGGCTCCGCGCCGCCTATGATCGCGCCGGATAGGGGAAGGCCATTGAACGCCGCCGACACCCGCCAGCGCATCCTGATGACCGCGATGGAGCTGTTCTGGGAGAAGGGCTATCTCTCGACCTCGGTCGCCGACATCCTCTCGCGCAGCCAGGTCCATTCGGGCAGCCTCTATCATTTCTTTCCGGGCAAGCAGGATGTGCTCGTCGGGGTGCTCGAACTCTATCGCGACGGGATCGACGAGATGCTGCTCGCGCCGAACTGGGAGGGGGTCGACGATCCGATCGACAAGATATTCGCGCTGCTCGCAGGCTATCGCACGCACCTGATCGTCACCGATTGCACCTATGGTTGCCCGATCGGCAGCCTCGCGCTCGAAATCCATGAGCCCGACCCGGTGGTGCGCGATTTGATGGCGGCGAACTTCAGCAATTGGTCGACCGCGATCGCGGGTTGCTTCGATGCCGCCGCCGACCGGCTGCCGAAGGACGTCGACCGCAAGGCGCTCGGCGAATTCGTGCTGACGGTGATGGAGGGCGCGGTGATGCAGGCACGCACTTACCGCGACATCGGCTATTTCGACCGCAACATTGCTGTATTGCGTGACTATATCACCACGTTGATGGCGACGGCAAAGGATGATAGCTTCGCCTGACTTTCTGGAGGGGAAGACATATGATGACCGAAGTGCGCAAAACGCCCTGGCACCTGTGGGTGGTCGGGATATTCGGCCTGCTGTGGAATCTGATGGCGGTGACCGACTACACCTTCGCAAAGATGAAGAGCGACTGGTATATGAAGGAGATGGGCGGCTTTACGCCCGAGCAGATCGCCTGGTTTGGCGACTTCCCGATGTGGGCCAACATCGGCTGGGCGCTCGGCGTCTGGGGAAGCTTTGCCGGGTCGCTGTTGCTGCTGATGCGCAGCCGGCATGCGGTCAGCGCGTTCCTCGTCTCGGCGGCGGGGCTGCTGTTGATGACCCTCTATCAATTCGTGCTGAAGAAGGAGGAGTTCACGGGGCTTTTCGGTCCGGGCCCGATGTATTTCGCCATCGTGATCTGGGTGATCCTGATCGCGCTCTTCTTCTACGCGCGGCGGCAGGCCGCGGCGGGCGTGCTGCGCTGAAACGAAAAAGGGGCGCCCCCCGCGGCGCCCCTGATCGTTCCTATCGCGCGCGGATGAAGGCGCGGATATCGGCCGATAATTTGTGCCGGTCCTCGTCGCGAATATACATCATGTGGCCCGCGCCATAATAGGTGTAGCTGATGCGATCCTGTGGGATGCCGGTGCGTGACAGCGCATATTCGGCAGCGAAAAAGGGCGTCGCGAAATCATAATAGCCCTGCGCGACGAGCACCTTCAGCCCCGAATTTTCGCGTAGCGCCTGGCCGATATAGGGTGCGACATTCAGATAGCTATTGCTGTCGCGATCGCCGATACGCCAGTCCCATTGCCCGCCGATGCGGCCGATCGACTGATATTCGCGGTCGGTCTTGAACCCCAGCCCGTCGCGGCTCCAGCTGTTGATCGCGGCGGTATAGCTCGCGTCGATGCCATAGAAGCTCGGGTCGTTGTCGGGGCCTTCGCCCGCGCTGTCATAATCCTTGCCGGTGTAGCGGCTGTCGAGGCGGCCGACGGTGAGCCCACGGTCGCGGAGCAGTTCCTTGTAGAAACGGTTCGGCGTGACGCGGAGGTCGGCGCTTTCGAGATAGGTTTCCGATAGCCCGGTGAAGCGCGACAGCTCGCGGCGGATCGCGGCGCGCTCCTCACCCTGCAATTTCTGGCCCTTGAGGAGGGCGGTCGCATACGGGCCGATCGCCCATTGCCGCGCTTCCTCGGCAAAGGCTTCGGGCGACGCGGCGGTCGCCTTGCCATGATAGAGCGCGGTGACCGCCATCGACGGCAGATTGGTGATCGGCGACAGCTCGTTGCCCGGTGTGTCCGCGCCCGCCGCGAAATCGAGCACGGTCGAAATCAGGATGATGCCGTTCAGCGCGACGTCGTTGTACGTCTCGTTCATCAGCTGGTTCGCGACCGCGGCCGAACGCGTCGTGCCATAGCTCTCGCCGCCGAGATATTTCGGGCTGTTCCAGCGGCCGTTGTCGTTGAGCCAGCGGCGGATCACCTCGGCGACGAGCTTCGCGTCCTGCGTGACGCCGTAATAATCCTTGGGGTCGGCCTTGCCGATCAGGTGCGAGAAACCCGTGCCCGGCGGATCGATGAAGACCACATCGGTCACATCGAGCAGCGCATCGGGATTGTCGACGATCGGATAGGGCGGCGCGCCGTCGTCGACGCCGGTGCCGGGGATCGCGACACGCTTCGGCCCGAACGCCCCCATCATCAGCCAGACGGTGCCCGATCCGGGGCCGCCGTTGAACAGGAAGGTGATCGGCCGGCTCGGATCACGCGGCTCCTTGACGTAGGAGGTGGTGACGACCGCGACTTCGGGAACGCCATCCTTGTTCTTGATGATCGTCTCGCCGATCGTCGCGGCATAGTTGATCCGCTGGCCGCCGAAGGTGCCCGACAGCTTTGTCGTGCGGACTTGCGGCTCATAATCGACGGATTTCTCGGCTTTCGCCTTCTCGTCAGCGGGCTTGTCCTGCGCGTAAAGCGCGGCAGGCGTGGTGGCGGCAAGCGCCAGGGCGATAAGCGACAGACCTGTTTTCATTGATGGTTCTCCCCGTTGCGGGGCGGACCCTAGGCAGGCGAAGCGACGGGAGCAAGGACGCTCATCGGAAAACGTATACGTTTTGTCGAAGCGGGCCTCACCGCCCCCACTTCGTCTTGCTCTGCTTCCCGAACCGCCCCTTGCGCGTCCCCGGCTTACCCTCGTTCGAGCGCCCGACGCGCGGCGCGACTTGTTGATCGACGGGCAGGCCAAGTTCGTCGGCCTCCAGTTTACGGATCTCGTCGCGGAGCCGCCCGGCTTCCTCGAACTCGAGGTCGGCGGCGGCGTCGCGCATCTTCTTTTCCAGGTCCTGGATATAGGCGCGGAGGTTATGCCCGACCATGTGCGCGGGCTTGTCCTCGCCGATGTCGATCGTGACCTGATCCTTCGACGCGACGTGGGCGATGATGTCGCCGATGTTGCGCTTGATCGTCGTCGGGGTGATGCCGTGCTCGGCGTTATAGGCTTCCTGCTTTTCGCGGCGGCGGTCGGTTTCGCGCATCGCGCGTTCCATGCTGCCGGTGATGCGGTCGGCGTAGAGGATGACGCGGCCGTCGACGTTGCGCGCGGCGCGGCCGATCGTCTGGACGAGGCTGGTCTCGCTGCGCAGGAAACCCTCCTTGTCGGCGTCGAGGATCGCGACGAGCCCGCATTCGGGAATATCGAGCCCTTCGCGCAGCAGGTTGATGCCGATGAGCACGTCGAACACCCCAAGGCGGAGGTCGCGGATGATCTCGATGCGCTCGAGCGTCTCGACGTCGGAGTGCATGTAGCGGACCTTCAGCCCCGCTTCGTGGAGGAATTCGGTGAGGTCTTCGGCCATGCGCTTGGTCAGCGTCGTGACGAGGGTGCGATAGCCCGCGGCGGCGGTCTTCTTCGCCTCGACGATCAGGTCGTCGACCTGTTCCTCGACCGGCTTGATCTCGACCGGCGGGTCGATCAGGCCGGTGGGGCGGATCACCTGTTCGGCGAAGACGCCCTGCGTACGGTCCATTTCCCACGTGCCCGGAGTCGCCGACACGCTGACCGTCTGCGGGCGCATCATGTCCCATTCGGCGAAGCGCAGCGGGCGGTTGTCGATGCAACTCGGCAGGCGGAAGCCATATTCGGCGAGGGTGATCTTGCGGCGGTGATCGCCCTTCGACATCGCGCCGATCTGCGGGATCGTCTGGTGGCTCTCGTCGACGAAGAGCAATGCGTTGTCGGGAAGATATTCGAACAGGGTCGGCGGCGGCTCGCCGGGCAGGCGGCCGGTGAGGAAGCGGCTGTAATTCTCGATCCCGGCGCAGCTTCCCGTCGCGGCGATCATCTCGAGGTCGAAATTGGTGCGCTGCTCGAGCCGCTGCGCCTCGAGCAGGCGCCCTTCGGTCTCGAGTTCCTTAAGCCGCTCGGTCAGCTCGTGCCGGATCGCCTCGCTCGCCTGCTTCAACGTCGGCCCCGGGGTCACATAGTGCGAGTTGGCGAAGACGCGGACATAGTTGAGGGTCGCGATCTTCTTGCCCGTCAGCGGGTCGAACTCGGTGATCTCCTCGATCTCGTCGCCGAAGAAGCTGACGCGCCACGCCATGTCCTCATAGTGCGACGGGAAGATTTCGAGGCTGTCGCCGCGTACGCGGAAATTGCCGCGCGCGAAGGCCTGGTCGTTGCGCTTGTACTGGAGCGCGACGAGCTTGCGGATGATCTCGCGATTGTCGGCGACCTGGCCCTTTTTGAGGTCGAAGATCATCGCGGAGTAAGTTTCGACCGAGCCGATGCCGTAGAGGCACGATACCGACGCGACGATGATCACATCGTCGCGTTCGAGCAGCGCGCGCGTCGCCGAGTGGCGCATGCGGTCGATCGCCTCGTTTACGCTCGACTCTTTCTCGATGTAGGTGTCCGACCGCGGCACATAGGCCTCGGGCTGGTAATAGTCGTAATAGCTGACGAAATATTCGACCGCATTGTTCGGAAAGAAGCTCTTGAACTCGCCATAAAGCTGCGCCGCGAGGATCTTGTTCGGTGCGAGGATGAGGGCGGGACGCTGCAATTCGTCGATGACTTTCGCCATCGTGAAGGTCTTGCCCGACCCCGTGACGCCGAGCAGCACCTGATCGCGCTCGCCGTCGAGCGCGGTGGAGACGAGTTCCTTGATCGCGGTTGGCTGGTCGCCCGCGGGCTCATAGTCGCTAACTAGCTCGAATCGCTTGCCGCCTTCGACCTTGTCGGGGCGCGCCGGGCGATGCGGGACATAGCCCTCCGCCGTGTCGATTTCATCGAGCGATGTACGAATCTGAATTGCCATTGCCGCCAATATGGTATCGATGGGGCGGGTCCACAATCGCAATGAATCAAAACAGAACCCCCAAACGGACAGTCACAGGAGACAGGGTATGAAGAAATTTCTGACGGTCGCCGCGATCGGCGCCCTCATCGCGGTGTCGGGTTGCGGCAAGAGCGAGACCGCTGCGACCAGCGGTCCGGTGAAGCGCGAAGCCGGTAACTGGAAAACCGACGTCAAGCTGGTGAAATTCGAAGTCCCCGGCATGCCGGCGGAAGCGAAAGACCAGATGACGAAGATGATGGAAGGCGCCAGCGGCATGGACCAGTGCTTCACGCAGGAGCAGGTCGACAAGGAAGATGTCGCGGCCGAACTCGCCAAGGGGCCGGGCAACGGCGGCGAGTGCAAATGGTCGAAGAAGGACGTTGCGGGCGGCAAGATCGACGTCGCGGGCACCTGCACGGCGAACGGCCAGACGGTCGACATGGCGATGGCCGGCACGATGGAAGCCAAGAAGACCGACGTCACCATCACGACGAAGGGCAAGGTTCCGACCGGCGGCGACATGGAAATGGTCATGCAGATGACCAGCACCCACACTGGTCCGTGCAAGGCACCCGCCACAACCTAAGTCCTGCATCTTTTTGACGAAAAACGATGGGGCGTCGGTGGAAACCGGCGCCCCTTTCGTATATACAGAGGAAATATGGGGGTCGCTAATATGTCTGGTTATGTGACGTTGGGCGCCGACGAGCCGACATGTGCGTGCATGCGCGCCTTGCGCATCGAAGCCACGTGAATTTGACCGGCTGGCTCGACCGCCGCGGGACCCCGCTCTGGCTCGGCCTCGCCGCCGGGCTGCTCGCGGTGGCGGCGGGGTTGCTTACGGGTGGCGATGCCGCCGAGCGCGCGGGGCTTGCTGCGCGATGGACCGCGCGCGCCGGCCTGCCGCTGTTCCTTGTCGCATTTCTCGCATCGACGCTGGTGCGCCGCTGGCCGGGGGCGACAACGCGCGCGCTGCTTCGCCGGCGGCGGCAATGGGGGCTGGGCTTCGCGCTCGCCCATACGATCCATCTCGTCGCGTTGGGCATCAACGTCATCGTCTATGCGCCGGGGCGGACCTGGCAGTCGCTGATCGGCGGCGGCCTCGCCTATGTGATGCTCTATCTGATGGCGCTGACCTCGACCGACGGGTGGCAGCGACGGCTGGGCCAATGGTGGGGACGCCTGCACCGGTTCGGCATCTATTATATCTGGTTCATTTTTACCGCGAGCTACGCCGGGCGAGCCTTTGGCGCCGATCCGGGCAAGCAGCTGGTCGGCGTCGTCTTTGGTAGCGTCATGGTGGCAGCGCTTGCCCTGCGCCTGTTGCCGGCACGGCGCGTTGAGGGGAGAGCGAGGGATGTCGACTTGCCGGGCGACAGAACAGGTGGGGCTGTCGGGCCGCCCGGCGAAGTCTTGAAATGAGGCCTGAGGGGGATCGAAGGGTGCCAGGGACCAGCTCGCACCTTTCGCCTTTTGGCCTCAACACCGCGTCATCGTAGGAATGCCGCGATGCCCAAAGGATGCCACAGTTTCGAAACTGTGGCAGTTACAAGGGGTCACATGCCGCTATGTTGCCATTTGATAACCAATCCTTAACCCGTTTTCGCGTTTTTCCTCGCAGATTGGCGAGGGGCTTTTCTTCTGATATGGCGTGCGGCCGCCTTGTTACCGTTACGTCGAAGTAACAATGGGTGGCCGCGCTTGTTGATTGGCGTATCACCCGCACCGCCCGCCAGGGGTATTTGAGGGTAGCATGGACCAGGCGAAAACGAACGAGACACAGGACCCCGCCGAGGTCGATCGGATCATCGCGGAAGAACTCGAGAGGCTGCTCGATTCCCCGATGTTCACGCGCTCGCCGGTGCTGTCGCGGCTGCTCCAATTCCTTGTCGAACATCGTCTTCGTGGCGGGCGCAGCTCGCCCAAGGCCTATGCCATCGCGACCGAGGCGCTCGGGCGCAGCGAAGATTTCGATCCGGCGGTCGACAGCTATCCGCGCGTCATGGTGGGGCGTCTGCGCAGCCTTCTCGACCGCTATTATGCCGATACGCCGTGGATCCACCGGCTGCGCGTCCCGCAGGGCAGTTATGAAGTCGTCGTCCAGTATCGCGCGGCGCCGCCGTCGGCGCGATCGGCCGACGACCTGGCGAGCGATGATGACGTCAAGACCGCAGGCGCCGCGGGGCGGCCGACGGGGCGCGGCGGCGGCGTCCGGCGCGCGCCCGATCGCGGCGCCCACTTTGGCCGCTGGATCGTCGTTCTCATCCTCCTCGCGCTTGCCCTCTTCACGCTGTGGACGCTCCGCGGCGGATCCGACCAGCTGTTCGCCGGCGATCCGGTGCCGGTCCCCTTGCTCGAAGTCAGCGCGCCGGCCGCGGGCAATTCGCCCGAATCGCGCGCCCTCGCCCGCGCCCTCGACGGCAAGCTGCGCGACGGGCTTCGGCGCTTCGATCTCGTCGACCTTTTGAGTTCGAAGACGCCCGGCAGTGCCACCCCCGGCAAAAGCGACTACCGGCTGGACACATCGCTCGTCCGCACGGTCGAGGGCAATACCGACGTCACGCTCGTTCTCAACCGCGTCGCGGACCAGCGCGCCATCTGGTCGCAGCAATTGCGCCTGACACAGGATGAAACGCCCGAATTTACCGCCATCGAGCCGCTGATCGCGCAGCTTGCCGGCGATTATGGCGTGATCGTGCGCGACCAGGTCCAGCGCCAGCCCGACAATTTCTCGCCCGGCTTCCCGTGCCTCGCGCAGTTCAACCGGGTGCGCCAGATGCGCAATACCACGAACGTGAAACAGGTTGACGCCTGTCTGCGCGCGACGCTGAAGGCGAACCCGCGCGATCCCGTGACGCTCACCGCACTGTCGCTCGTGCGCTATGGCGATTGGCAGCCGCAGCGGATGACGCCGGCGGGGCGCGAGGCGTTTGCCGAAGCTCGGGCGCTGGCGCAGCGCTCCTATGAAAGCAGCCCCAATTCTGCCGCGGGCATGTTCGCGATGGCGCGCGCCAATTTCTATACGGGCAATTGCGCGGGCGGTAATGCGATGGGCGACGCCGCGATCGCGCTCAATCCCTATGATGCCGACATGGCAGGGTTTCTCGGCCTGTTCAAACTGACGTGCGGGATGGGGCCCGAGGGCGAGCTGTTGCTCCGGCGGTCGCTCCAGCTCGATTCCTCCTATCCCGGCGTTCCGGCGGTCACGCTCGCCTTCACCCTGTCGGAACGCGGCGAACAGGATGAGGCGCGCCGGATCCTCGATCACATGCCGTCGCCGAGCAATATGGAGCCGCAATATATGATGGTGCGCGCGATCGTGCAGGCGCGGCAGGGGCAGGTGGCGGCGGCGCGCGCGCAATGGCAGCGGCTGCTCGCCTACACGCGCCAGCCCGCCGACGCGACGCCCGAACGGGTGCTGGGCCGGTTCATCATCACCCCGGTGGTGATCCAGCGCGCCTCGGCCGCGCTCCGCGATTCGGGTGTCGTCCCGGTTAAAGCGGCGCCTTGACGCTAGGCCGAGTGCTGCGCAGAGTGGCGCTATGCTCTCGCTTCTAGCCCTGCTGACCTCGGTCGCATCGCCCGCTCCCGCCCCAATCCCGGCCGCGGTGGCGGTGCGTTTCGACCGCGAAGGACAGGTCGAGACGCGCGTCGTCCAAGGGCAGGCCGACCGAACGAGCGGCCGCGCGATCACGCCCGATGATCCGGTGCGCGTCGCCTCGGTTTCGAAGCTGATCGTCGCGCTCGGCGTGCTGCGGCTGGTCGAGGCGGAGAAGCTGGATCTCGACCGCGATGTGTCGGACTATCTCGGCTGGCGGCTGCGCCATCCCGCTTATCCCGACCGGCCGATCAGCCTGGCGCAGTTGCTGGGGCATCGTTCGGGGCTCAACGACGATACCGACTATGCATTGCCGCTGGACGCCGATCTCGAAACCGCGCTCGGCAATCCCGCTGCCTGGGACAAGGCGCGCGCGCCCGGCGGCGCCTTCGCTTATGCCAATTTCAATTATCCGGTCGTTGCCGCTGCGATCGAGGGCGCAACCGGCGAGCGGTTCGATCAGGCGATGACGCGGCTCGTTTTTCGTCCGCTCGGCCTCGATGCCTGTTTCAACTGGCCTACGTGCAGCGACGCGGCGGTCGCGCGTGCCGTCGTGCTGCACGATGCCGAGGGCAATGTCGTGCGCGACGATATGAAGGGCGCGCGGCCGGCCTGTCCGGTCGTGCCGGCAGCGAACGGCAGCTGCGACCTCGGCGCCTATCGTCTCGCCCGCCATGGCGCGGGGTTCAGCCCGCAGGGCGGGGTTCGCATCTCGGCAAACGGCCTCGCGCGCATCGGCATCATGCTGCTGCGCCGCGGCGAGAGCTTTTTGAAACCCGAAAGCCTCGCGCGGCTCGAAGCGATGGCGCGCGTGCATCCGACGAGCGGCGAGGGGACGGGCGGCTTTTTCTGCGAATATGGCATAGCTATGCACAGCACGGGCGGTCCAGCGCTTCGTGACCCCGCATGCCGCGACGACCTGTTCGGCGACGGCCGTTTGCGCCTCGGTCATTCGGGCGATGCCTATGGATTGCGTTCGGGGCTCTGGTTCGACCTTGAAGGCGGCGATGGCATTGCCTATTTCGTCACGCAGGTGCCGGAGGGGCAGAAAGGGACACGGTCGGCTTACAGCGCTGCAGAGGAAGTCTTGGTCGACGCGGCGCTTCGCCACACGGCCGATGCCAGCCCTCTTGCCAGCCCCGCCCACGGGCACTAGGGCAATTTTCAACATTCACGACATAGTCAGAAAAAAGGAACTGTGCATGAGCGATTCGGCCGAAAAGGTTAAGAAGATCGTCGTCGAACATCTGGGCGTCGAAGCCGACAAGGTCACCGAAGAAGCGAGCTTCATCGACGATCTGGGCGCCGACAGCCTCGACATCGTCGAGCTGGTGATGGCGTTCGAAGAAGAATTCGGCGTCGAAATCCCCGACGATGCGGCGGAAAAGATCGCCACCGTCAAGGACGCGATCGACTATATCGAAGCGAACAAGGGCTAAGCCCCTGCGGTCCGGCCCTGCCGGAGCCGCCCACGCGTTTCCGGCTTCCCGGTCCCGAGCGTTCGCGCGCAGAGGCCGGGAAGCTTTTTTTATGGATATGCGTTTTCTTGAATGACGCGGCGCCCTGCGGGGGCAGGGGCCGATGAAAGGAATGACTATGCGCCGGGTTGTGGTGACGGGTTTGGGTTTGGTGACGCCGCTGGGCGCCGATGTGGAAACCACATGGGCCAATCTGCTCGCGGGCAAATCGGGCGCCGGGACGATCACCCATTTCGATGCGTCGGACCAGAAATGTACCATCGCATGCGAAGTGAAGGGCCCCGACCATGAATATGGCTTCGACCCCGGCAAGCGCGTCGATCACAAGGTCCAGCGCCAGGTCGATCCCTTCATCATCTATGGCATCGACGCCGCGGGGCAGGCGATCGAGGACGCGGGCCTCGAGGATATGCCCGAGGAAATGAAGCTGCGTGCCGGCTGCTCGATCGGTTCGGGCATCGGCGGTCTGCCGGGCATCGAAAGCGAAAGCCTGCTGCTCGCCGAAAAGGGCCCGGGGCGCGTCAGCCCACATTTCGTCCACGGCCGCCTGATCAACCTGATCTCGGGCCAGGTCAGCATCAAATATGGGCTGCAGGGCCCGAACCATGCGGTCGTCACCGCCTGCTCGACCGGCGCGCATTCGATCGGCGACGCGGCGCGGATGATCCGCGACGACGATGCCGACATCATGCTCGCGGGCGGCGCCGAGGCGACGATCTGTCCGATCGGCATCGCGGGCTTCGCGCAGGCGCGCGCGCTCAACATGAGCTATAACGACCGCCCGGAACAGGCGAGCCGCCCCTATGACAAGGACCGCGACGGCTTTGTGATGGGCGAGGGCGCGGGCGTCGTCGTGCTCGAGGAATATGAGCATGCCAAGGCACGCGGCGCGAAGATTTATGCCGAGGTCGTCGGCTACGGCCTGTCGGGCGACGCCTATCATGTGACGGCGCCGCATCCCGACGGTTCGGGCGCGTTCCGTTCGATGGAAATGGCGCTGAAAAAGGCGGGCATGACCGTCGCCGACATCGACTATATCAACGCGCACGGCACCTCGACGATGGCCGACACGATCGAGCTCGGCGCGGTCAAGCGCCTGTTCGGCAATGAAATCGCCAATGTGTCGATGAGCTCGACCAAGTCCGCCATCGGCCATCTGCTCGGCGGCGCCGGCGCGGTCGAGACGATCTTCTGCATCCTCGCGATCCGCGATCAGATCGTCCCCCCGACGCTCAACCTCGACAATCCCGACGAAGGCACCGACGGCGTCGACCTCGTCCCGCACAAGGCGAAGAAGCGCGAAGTGAAGGCCGCGCTCAACAACAGCTTCGGCTTCGGCGGCACCAACGCCAGCGTCATCGTCAAGGCGATCGATTAAGCGACATTCCCAATATTCGTCATTCCCGCGAAAGCGGGGACCCAGCGAGCCGACGTCACAACTGGGTTCCCGCTTTCGCGGGAATGACGAGGGCAGGGTGTGCAGTTAAAACCCCTTTCCTACATTGCCTTGCCATGCTCTATCACCCTCGTCGCCAGGCTACGGCCTAAAGCGACAAAGGAGACATTTTGGACGTGCGTGTCCGTATCTTTTGTCGCTTTAAGCGCCGAATAGGGAGAATATCGTGCATCCGTTCCGCTGGCTGACGATCGCGATCCTGGCATTGCTGCTCGCCGCCTGTTCGGGCGGCGCGCCGAAGGAGGCCGAGGTTGTGATCCCGCCGGGCGCGAGCATCGCGAAAGCGGGGCAGATCCTCGAGGACGCCGGGCTCGTCTCGGCGTCGAGCTTTCGCAACGAGGCGCGCTTCTTCGGCTCGGACGACCCGATCAAGCCCGGCGAATACAAGATCGAAAAGGGGATGGACGCGGGCGACATCCTCGAACTGTTCCAGTCGGGCAAGACGATCCAGCGCATGGTGATGATCCCCGAGGGCATGCCCTCGATCATGGTGTGGGAACGGCTGATGGCCGAAAAACGCCTGAAGGGTGAAATCCCGGTGCCCGCCGAGGGCAGCATCCTTCCCGACAGCTATGCCTTCACCACCGGCGAGAGTCGCGCTGCGGTCGTGAAGCGCATGCAGGCGGCGATGGACAAGACGTTCAACGAGCTTTGGGCCAAGCGCACGCCGCGCACCGCGGTCAAGGACCGCAATCAGGCGATGACGCTGGCGTCGATCGTCGAAAAGGAAACCGGCGTTGCCGCCGAGCGCCGGACCGTCGCGGGGGTCTATACCAACCGCCTCGGCGTCGGCATGCGGCTTCAGGCTGATCCCACGATCATCTATCCGATCACCAAGGGCAAGCCGCTCGGGCGGCGTATCCTGCGCTCCGAAATCCAGGCGGTGAACGGGTACAACACCTACAGCATGATCGGCCTGCCGCAGGGGCCGATCGCCAACCCGGGCAAGGCATCGATCGCCGCGGTGCTCGATCCCGAGGCGAACGACTATCTCTTCTTCGTCGCCAAGGGCGACGGCGGCCACATCTTCGCACGCACGCTCGCGGAGCATAATGCCAATGTGCAGAAATGGTATCAGCTGCGCCGCGACCGCGGGGAGATGGAGTAGCCGCCGCACAGCCGATAGGGGGACCGATAGTGACCGCAAAACTCTTCCTTCACGGCGTCCCCGACAGCCCTGCCATCTGGCGTCCGCTGCTCGCCGCGCTCGACCCCGGCGACACGCCGGTCGCGGTTCCCGCGCTTCCCGGTTTCACGGCTCCGCTTCCCGCCGGTTTTCCTGCAACCAAGGAAGCCTATGCCGACTGGGCGGTCGGAGAGGCTGAGGCCCTGTTCGCGGCGCACGGCCCGATCGACATCGTCGGCCACGACTGGGGCGCGCTCATCGCACAGCGCGTCGCGATGCTGCGCCCCGACCTGATCCGCAGCTGGGCGGTTTCGAACGCGGTGATCGATCCCGACTATCGCGGCCACCGGATCGCGCGCATCTGGAACACGCCGCTGCTCGGCGAAATCTTCATGGCGCTCAGCAAGCCCGCCAAGCTCGCCGCGGGGCTGGCGGCGCAGGGCATGCCCGCAGACATCGCGCGCGAAGAGGCGGCGCAATGGGCGAACAAGGACAAGCGCCGCGCGATCCTGAAGCTCTATCGCTCGGCCAAGGGGCTCAGTTTCGAGCATGACTGGGCGCGCGATATCGGCAAGCTGCCCGCGAATGGCGTGCTGATCTGGGGCGAGGGCGATCCCTATGTCGAGCTGTCGGTCGCGCAGCGCTTTGCGGCGAACACGGGCACACCGCTGACGGTGATCGAGGGGGCAGGGCATTGGGCGATCGCCGAACGGCCCGCCGAGGTCGTCGCCGCGCTGCGCCGATTCTGGGCCAGCCTATAGCCCCGCGGCCGATTTCGGCATTCGAATTTCTGCAATCGGAGTTAATCGATAAATCCGATCAACCTTTGCCAATTTATCGATTGGACCGCAGCAGCCTTTCATGCGCTTAGGCGCACGAAACCAACAAGAGAAAGGCTCTCCCATGATCAATCAGCCCGTTCCCGCCGTGACGCTCAAGACCCGCGTTCGCGATGAAACCGTTGACGGCCCGAACCCGTTCCGCTGGCAGGATGTCGACACCGGCGAGCTGTTCGGCGAAGGCCGCCACATCCTGTTCGGCCTGCCCGGCGCCTACACCCCGACCTGCTCGAACGAACAGTGCCCGGGCTTCGAACGCCTCCACGGTGACTTCGCTGCCGAAGGCGTCGCCGACATTCATTGCATCAGCGTCAACGATGCCTTTGTCATGTACAACTGGGGCAAGAACCTCGGCGTTGAAAATGTGAAGATGGTTCCCGATGGCTCGGGCGCCTTCACGCGCCGCATGGGCATGCTGATCAACAAGGATCACCTCGGCTTCGGCATGCGCAGCTGGCGCTACACCGCGATCGTCGATGACGGCGTCGTGGTTCAGATGTTCGTCGAACCCGGCATCAACGACGTCGGCACCGACAGCGATCCCTATGTCGAATCGACCCCCGAAAAGGCGCTCGAGTGGGTGAAGGCGAACCCGTACCAGGGCAAGCTGTCGCAGGCGGCTTAAACCGATAAGCGGCCCGGCATCCCCCCCTCCCGTCCGGGCCGCTGGCGCCGTACCCATCATCGTGACCGCGACGATGGGTGCGGCGGACCAGCTTCACTTCAACAATCTGCGCGCGGCGCATTATCCGCCCGACCGCAACCATCTCGCGGCGCATATCACGCTGTTTCATCAGCTGCCGCCGTCGTGCCTCGATGAACTCGACCGGCTGATTCGCCGCATCGCCGCCGACACGCCGCCTCCCGCTGCCAGCTTGCGCGAGATCTATTCGCTCGGCGGCGGCGTCGCCTTTCGCATCGACAGTCCCGACCTGCTGACGATTCGCGAGCGTATCGCCGAGCATTTCACCGGCATGCTGACGCTGCAGGACCAGGGAACGCCGCGGCTCCACATCACCGTCCAGAACAAGGTGGAGCCCGCCGAGGCGCGCGCGCTCCTCGCCGAACTCGCCGCCGGTTTCCGGCCGCGTGCGCTGACGATCGCGGGGCTCGCGGCGCATCACTATCTTGGCGGGCCGTGGCAGCCGGCCTTCGCGCGAAATTTTCGCGGCGTGCGTGCATGATATTGACCAGCGCCAACGCCCTGCCTATAGGCGCTGCTCGCCCGTCGCGGCGGCCTTTCGGGGCGGAGTAGCTCAGCTGGTTAGAGCAGCGGAATCATAATCCGCGTGTCGGGGGTTCGAGTCCCTCCTCCGCTACCAATCTATCTAAGTCATTGAAATATTTACATATTTTTGGCGATCTTGGCTGCCGCGCTATTAGCCTGATGAACTCTAACCCATTGAAATTATGAGAGTGGATTTCCGCCTTTGGCTGAAATCTGCGATTCAATGCTGGAATTTGGGGGTATCATTTGCCCCCTCATGTAAGGGCGGCTTAGCGCCTGATCCATGACGTTCGCACCGCGATGGACTTGCGCCTGAAAGCAGCCGCTTCTGGGAACTAGGCGGCGGGATCCATTGCCGAGCGGAACGCGTTTAGCGTCCTGGGTTCCTGTCAGTGCGCAAGTTCGAGGATCTGCCCTTCCGACGTCAGTCTTGCGCGAAGCTTGTCATTAGTCGACGTCTTGCACGGCGATCTGGTCGTCGATCGCGATCGATGAGGCTGCCGCCGCGGACTGGCCAAGGATCATGAACACCGGCTCCATTCGGATCGAGCCATACGCGATATGCGACGCCGACAGCGCGACCGGCACCAGCAGGTTCGCGGCTTCGCGCTTCTTCTGCACGATCGCGTCATAGCTGATCGGATAGGCACGACCGGGGCCGATCTCGATATTGCCCTCGTTGCGCGAAAAAGGGGTGCTGGATCTATTCGGTGCGAGTCGATGGCGTGAATCAGCCACTTCTCAACTTCTTTGCAACCTGTCCCGATAAGCTGGACCGCCTTTTTTTTCTCGATTGGCGGGGTCTTCTTTAGCGTCGCCACTTGCGAACGAGGACTTCGCTCCGCTATTCCCTTGGCTGACGACGAAATCCTTCATCCGCGAAGTTGGAGAAATGTCATGGATCTGGCCGGAATTATCGTGTTTGCGATCGCCTTGCTGGTCGCCGCAGTTTCTCCCGGGCCCGGAATTGCCGCGATCGTCGCGCGCGTTCTCGGGCGCGGCCCCAATGGCGCCGTGGCATTTACCGCCGGGATGACATTCGGCGACGTCATCTGGCTATCCTTTGCCATTGTTGGCCTGGCCGCGCTGGCGCATAATTTTTATGGTGTTTTCGTCGCCATCAAATGGGCGGGCATCGCCTATCTTGTGTATCTCGCCTATCGCTTGTGGACGGCGCCCGTCGCCTCGGGGGACGTCGAACTCGACAGGCGGCCCGAGCATCCGGTGAAGCTGTTTCTCGCCGGGCCAGATCATGACCCCGATGATGAAGCCCGCGGTCGACAATCTGCCTGAGGGCTTTTTCGAGAAGCGCATCCTGCTCGAACGCATCGGCGTGCCCGAGGAAATCGGACGCGTCGTCCGCTTCTTGCTCTCGAACGAAGCGAGCTACATCACCGCCGCCGAACTCGTCGTCGACGGCGGCAATATCTCGTCGCAGCGCGGCTGAGCGCAGGAAGGTATCTCAAAATGCGGAATGACGATCATCGGATGTGGCGGGTAGCCCTTGCAGCCACATTGGTCCTGACGCTGCCAGCATGTGCGACGGTCGACCAGCGGCCGGTCGCCGGCGCGGTTGCCGAGCAGCCGGGCGTCATTCCCTTCACCGCCGCCAGCGTATCGGCGGATAGCACGATCAGCTGGTCGGCGCCGGGCGCAGGCCGGGTGACGATTTATGCGGGCGCCGATTCCGTGGTGAGCGACCGGACGAAACCGGTGGGGCAGGGGGATGCAACGGGCAGCATCCGGATTTCCGGCCTTGCCCCCGGCAAGCGCTGGTTTTTTGCGCTCGTTCCCGATCGGGGCGCGCCGCTGGTCATCGCGGACCGCGGGCTTCACCTGGGGACGATACCCAATTTGCGCGATGTCGGTGGTTATCGCACGACCGACGGCCGCTGGGTGAAGATGGGAATGATCTACCGTTCGGATCAGCTCGACCGGCTGAGTGATAGCGACCTCGGCGCGATGGGCGATCTTGGCCTCGCGCTCGTCGCGGACCTGCGCACGGCAAGCGAACGCAGCCATGAGCCCGATCGCCTGCCCGCCGGCGCCGAGCACCTGTTGCTCGACGTCGTCGCGGACAGCAAGGGCAGCGTCGGCGGCGATATGCGCCAGGCGATGGCAACGATCGCGGCTGGCAAGGGCGCGGAGATGCTGACCGAAGCCAACCGCGATTTCGTCTCCTTGGACAGCGCGCGCAGTGCCTATCGCACGCTGCTCTCCCGCATCGGCGCAGAAGGTGCCGGGCCGACGCTGTATCACTGCACCTCCGGCAAGGACCGCACGGGCTGGGCGAGCGCGGTGATCCTGACGATCCTTGGCGTCCCGCGCGAAACGGTGATGGCCGATTATCTGGCCAGCAACGACTATCTGCGCGCCAAGAACGACGCGACGATCGCCATGCTCGGTAAATTGCCGACGCCGATCGCGCCGGAAAATCTCGAGCCGGTGTTGACCGTTCGCGCCGCCTATATTGAGGCGGCCTTCGCTGAAGTCGATAAACGCTATGGCTCGTTCGACCGCTATATTCGCGAGGGGCTTGGCCTGGACGATGCCGCGATCGACCGGCTTCGCGCGACCTTGCTGGCGGGGGTGCCGCAATAGTCGCCGTGTTTGCGTCCGGCTCTGTAAAGCGGACGCTCGGGCTCGGTGATACTGCACTGTGTCAATTGTCTGCCGCAATCAGGGTGAATGGCGCCCAGGCGGCGGGATGCGCCCAGTCGCTGGTCCAGCCTTCCACCACGGTGCCGTCTTCGCGCCTGCCCGATCGGATCGCGCGCATGGCCGACTGGAAGGCCGCCGCCTTGCCCGCTTTCGGCTTCCGCAGCGCGTTGACGAGTGTTTCGACCGTGAGCGCAGCCGTGACCCTGTCGCCGACGCGCCAGCGGCTCGCGAGCAGTGCGTCGGTGCCGGCATAGAGGAATGAACGTGCCAGCGCCGATAGGGCGTCGGCTCCGCCAGGCCCTTCGGTCGTTCCCGTGTTGCAGGCCGACAGAATGACCCACTCGGCCGAGAGGTCGAGTTCTGCGGCTTCGGCGGCGGTCAATATACCGTCGTCGGCGGATGTCGCCTGGCCGGGCGGTGTGAAGATCAGACCGGGCTCAGCGAAGCCTTCGATCTCGCCGGGCAAAATCCCGTGCGTGGCAAAGGCGACGATGCGCGCATCGCGCAATCGCCTGTTCGTTCGGACGGCGGTCTCGGTGGCATCGGGACCGAGGTGGACCGCGTCGACATCGGCGTCGAGCGCGCGCGCCATCGCGTTCAGCTCGACCTCGGTGCCGGGAAGCGAAGGAAGCGTGCGTAGGCGTTCGGGATCGGCGAGCGCGGCGCCGATCGCTCCGGTTTGTGGCGACAGTCCTGCGGTCGCGGCCCGTTTGCTCCCCGCTTTGGCCAGCACCGGTGCACCATAACCGATGAAGGGGCGTGTGTTTCGCCCGGCCGGCCGCCGCTTTCCCGTCCGCAAGGATTCGACCGACGGCAGGTTGACGATCGCGAATCGATCACCGAGCCAGGGGGTGGCGGCGATCGCCTTCTCGGTGTCGGGGCCTTTGGGTTCGGCGGTGATGAAGGCGGCGAAGGGAAGGTCGGCGAGCGCACCCGAAGTCGTCACATAGAGGGTCTTTACATCCTGGAGCAGCGGCTCATGCGGCTTGACGAGGAAGCGATAGAGATCCCAGGCGTAGCGGCGCTCGAACAGCGGCGACGCGGTCCAGATGCCGCTGCAAGTCTGGGGATCGACCTCGCAGCGAAACGCTTCGATGGTGCCGCGCAGGAAGGATTGCAGCCGCGGCACCGCGTGCCAGCTCGCCCCCTTGGTCGTCACGACAAAAGTGAAATCATAAAGTTCGCCCTCGGTGACGAGAAGCAGCGCCTCGCCCGGACGCAGGCGGCGACGCACCTCGTCTTCGCTCAGGGGCTGGGGCAGTGCGAGGCGCGCGTAATCGGGGTAGGAACGACGCAGCCGGGCATCGATTTCACCAAGTTCCCGGCCCAGCGTCCCGATCCTGTCCTTCAAATTCCCGGCGGCGTCGGGCGCGCCGATCATCGCCGTGCCAAGGGTGTGATTGAGGTCACGGATTTCCGACGCCAGATCCTGCTGGCGTCGCACCAGCCGGGCGAGCGGGGTATCGCCCAGCGCTTCGCGGGCGACGATACCGGCCAGCGCGCGGGTCGATGCGCTCGATGTCAAATCCTGCGCAATGCGGAAGGATTCGGATCGCAGCTTTGCTTCCTCGCTCCGGACCTGCGTCGCCCGATTGGCGTTGAGGGTGAGCGCCAGCGCGAAGGCGCCGGCCCCCGAGGCGTCGGACCAGCCGCCTTCGCTGACGGCGGCGGCGACCGCGCGCTCACCCGCGCTCGCCCCCGCCACATCCCGCGCCGACAGCACGCGCGTCCGTTCCGCGCGCGCGCGCGCGACCGCACCGCGCATAAGGCTGACATATTCGGGCGAAGCGGGATCCTGGCGTGCGATCGATCGGGCCAGTGCCATCGACGCGATCGCGACATAGCGGTGACCGGGATCGAGCGAGCCGGTCGCGAGCGCCAGCGCGCGCCGTTGATAATCGATCGCAGCGTCGGCCTTACCCTGCTTGGCAAGGATCGCGCCCATTCGGCCGAGGTCGGCGATATTCTCTTCCAGGCTGCTCTCAGGAAGCGCGGAGCGCAAGGCGATGACGCGTGCCTGAAGCGTGCTGGCATCGTCATATTTCGCGCTCTTGATCAGCAGGCCGACGAGATTGCCGAGCGAGCGGAGCGTGTCGGGATTGCCCGTTCCCAGGTGCCGCTCGCGGATCGCGATCGCCTGGCGCAGCCGCACTTCGGCTTCCAGCTCCTGCCCTTGACGGTCGAGGTTGGTCGACAGCAAGGCGAGCGTTCGCGCGGACGCAAGGCTTTCGCGCCCCTTCGTGCGGACGAGGATGTCGAGATTACGGCGATAGATCGCCTCGGCGCCCGGCAGGTCGCCCATTTCCTCGACGTTCAACGCAAAATCATTATATTCCTCGAGGACGAAAGGATCCTCGGCGCCCAGCGCCAGCCTGCCATATTCGATCGCCTTCTGGATCGCCGTCGAGGCTTCCGGCCGGCGGCGCTGCCCGGCGAGCACTTCGCCCAGGGTGCCCCACGCCGCCGACAATGATCGCGTTTCCCCATCCGGTGGCGTGAGCAGTTCGATCGCGCGGCGCGCGCTGGCTTCGGCCTCCGCATAGCGGCCGCGTACACTCTGGACGAGCGCGATCCGCCGCAACGCCGCGGCGTGCGCGGCGCGGTCGCCGAGCCGCTCGCGAATGCCGACGGCATTCCGCATCAGCGTTTCGGCGGTGCCGGCACGGCCGGTCAGATAGAGAATGTTCGCGAGCGTCTCCATGTCGGTTGCCGCGCCCGGCGATCGGTCCCCGGCTGATCGACGGGCCATCCGTGCCCGAACCGCGGCTTCGGCCTCGACGAACTTGCCGCCATCGATGAGTTCGCGGATCTCTTTTTCGGTATCGCCTGCCATGGCGATGCTCGCCGGGTCTGGCGGCGCTGAATCGCCTTGCTGTTCATTGGCGGGAGCGCGCGCCTGCGTACCGCGGCGGAGGAGCGTGGCAAGCTGGTAGAGCGACGCGCGGGTGTCGGCGTGATCGCGCCCGAGCATGCGAGCCTGGATCGCATAGGCCTGTTCCGCGGTCGTTTCGGCCTCTGCGATTTCGCCCTGCAGCGCCAGATAGAGCGACAGCAAATAACGTTCGCGCGCGGTTTCGACACTGTCGCGGCCTGTCGCGTCGGCGACCGCATCGACCTTGCGACGTTGTCTCGCGGTGCGTTCGCGATCGGCCGACATCTTCGCTTCGGCATCGATGAGCGATTGAGTAGCTGTGTCGCCCGGCCTCGCCGCGGATGCTATTTGCGCCTGCAGGGACGCAGGCTGCACCGTCATCAGGATGCAGGCCAGCCAGCCAAGGCGATGGATGACGCGAAGTGAGTGTTGCCCCATAAATGATTGCGGTCGATCGAAAATCGGTCCCATTGGGTGTTGGAACAGGCGGGCAGGGCATTGGTTCCGTCGGTACGCTTCCGGTCGACGGCGAGGGCGTGGTGGTTGTCGGCGCCGCCGAAGGAAACCTCGTCATCGCGCGGAGCTGGTAGGGACGGGTGCGGAGTATATGGAGCGATCACGCACTCTCAATCGTCGGGCAGCGCGAGGCCGGCGAAGTGGTCTAGCGCGGCGGGGTCGACGACGGTGAACCGGCCATAGCCGAGCTCGATCGGGCCCTTTGCTGCAAATTCGCGCAGCGGGGCGATCGGCCCGACGGGATATTCAAAGGGCGAACGGCCGAGATCGCCGAGCCGCGCCGCGACGCACTGCGCCAGCGGCAGGACGACATCATCGGCGATATAGCGCCCGAGTTTGCGGCGGCATATCTGCGAGACCCTGATTTGCTTCCAACCGTCGATCTTGGCCGCTCCAGGCCGCTCATCGTTCCGCAAACTTCAATCGGTCTGACATATCTATTGCAAGTGGCCTGACCACATATTAGTGGTCGGCAGGCATAGGCTGTGTTCGCGTGTTCACGCTAGCGGCGATATAATGCGAGAGCCTGGCGCGTCGGGGAATGAAGCGTGTTCGGGATGCCCTCGCAATAAAAAATTGAGAGGAGCCATGATGTTTCGAAGGATCGCATTTCTCGCCTTGACGACGGCGCCGCTGACGGCGCTGGCGCCCGTTTCGGCCGCGCAGGATCAGCAGCAGGCTCCGTGGCAGGATATAACGCCACGCGCCGGACTCGTCGGCTGGCACAGCGCCGGGGGACAGGCGCCCTATAGCGTTGTGGGCGGCGAGGTCATTGGCAGCGCCGTGCCGAATTCGGCGAACAGCTGGCTGGTATCCGACACGCTTTACGGCGATTTCATCCTCGAGTTCGATTCCAAGACCGATCCGACGCTGAATTCGGGCGTGATGATCCGTGGCCAGAGCCGGCCCGATTATCGAAAGGGCGTGGTTCACGGCTATCAGATGGAGATCGATCCCTCGTCGCGGCGCTGGAGCGCCGGCATCTATGACGAGCAACGCCGTCAATGGCTCTATACACTCGGCCGCAACGATGCGGCGCGGCAGGCCTTCCGCTCGGGCGACTGGAATCACTATCGTGTCGAAGCGATCGGTACGCGCCTGCGCACCTGGATCAATGGCGTGCCGGCCGCCGACGTTGTCGACGATGTGGACGCGCGCGGCTTCATCGCTTTCCAGGTGCACTCGGTTGCCGATGCGGTCGCGGCGAAGAAGCCCGAGGCGCGTTTCCGCAACGTGCGGATCATCACCGACGCGCCCGCCCGCTTTGCCTCGGCCGCGACCAAGGTCGAGCAGCAGGGATGGCTGGCCAATCGCCTGACCGAGGCCGAGCGCGGCGCTGGCTGGAAGCTGCTGTGGGACGGCAAGACGACGCAGGGCTGGCGGAGCGCCAAGGGCCCGGCTTTTCCGAAGAAGGGCTGGTCGATCACCGACGGCATCTTGTCGGTCGAAAAATCGGGCGGCGCCGAAGCGACCAATGGCGGCGATATCATCACCACCCGCGATTACAAGAGCTTCGAGCTGTCGGTCGATTTCCGGCTGACGCCGGGCGCCAACAGCGGGATCAAATATTTCGTCGATCCGAACCTGCTCAAGGGCGACGGATCGGCGATCGGCCTGGAATTTCAATTGCTCGACGATGAGCGCCATCCCGATGCGAAGATGGGCCGCGATGGCAATCGGACGATCGGCTCGCTTTACGATCTGATCACCGCGCGCAACCTCTCCGACCCCGACAGCCCGGGCAAGCGCGTCAACGCGCCGGGCGAGTGGAATCGGGCGGTCATCGTCGTGCGCGGCAAGCATGTCGAACATTGGCTGAACGGGTTCAAGGTCGTCGAATATGAACGTGGATCGCCCGCCTTCCGGGAACTTGTCGCGCGCAGCAAATATGCGAAATGGCCGAACTTCGGCGAGTGGGAGCAGGGACCGATCCTGCTCCAGGATCATGGCGACCGGGTCGACTTTCGGTCGATCAAGCTGCGCGAATTCTAAGGGGACAGGACATGATTGACCGCCGTACGATGTTGAAGGGCGCAGCAGCGACGCTGGGCGCCACGATGAGCGCGCGCAGCTATGCGCAGATCAAGGGTGCGAACGATCGCCTGCGGGTGGCGGTGGTCGGCGTGAACGGCCGCGGGCAGGCGCATATGAGCGCTTTCGCGAAGCTGCCGAACGTTACCGTCACCCATTTCGTCGATGTGGATTCGGCCATCCTCGCAAAGCGCGCGGGCGAATTTGCCGCCAAGGGCCACCCGGCCCCCAAGATCGTGGGTGACTATCGCCGCCTGCTCGACAGCAAGGACGTCGACATCGTCAGCGTCGCAACGCCCGATCATTGGCACGCAAAGCTCGCGATCGATTCGATGAATGCGGGACGCCACGTCTATCTGGAAAAGCCGATCGGCATCGCGCCCGCCGAGGGCGAAGCGCTGATCGCGGCACAGCGCCGCACCGGGCGTCAGTTGCAGGTCGGCAACCAGCAACGCTCGAGCGTGGAGACACGGCAGCTTGTCGACATGGTCCGCGCAGGCGAACTCGGCGAAGTTTATGAGGCGCAGACCTGGTATGCGAATAATCGCGGGTCGATCGGCAAGGGGCAGGAAATCGCGCCGCCGGCCAATCTGAACTGGGATTTGTGGCAGGGACCGCGCCCGCGCGGGCCGTACCGGTCGAACCTCGTGCACTATAATTGGCACTGGTTCTGGAAATATGGGACGGGTGAGATTTGCAACAATGCGATGCACGAGCTCGACATTGCCCGCTGGGCGATGGGCCTTACCTATCCGACCAGCGTGTCGACGCAGGGCGGACGGCATTTCCACCGCGGCGACGATTGGGAAATGTATGATTCGCTCGCGCTCGACCTGATTTACGACGATGGCCGCGCGATCCGCTGGAACGGGCAGAGCTGCAATGGCATCAAGACCTATGGGCGTGGCCGCGGCGTGTTGCTGCTCGGCACCAAGGGGTCGGCCATCGTCGATCGCAACGGGTTCGAGCTGTACGATCTGGAAGGCAAATTGACTCGGGAGGTGAAGGCCCCGGCCAGTTCGGAAACCACCGGAACGGTCGGCGAGGGCGCGCTCGACATCCTTCATGCCGGCAATTTGGTCGATGTCATCCGCGGCCGCGCCAGCGCGCTCGCATCGCCGATTGCCGAAGGGCATATCAGCACCGCGCTCTGCCACCTCGGCAATATCGCCTATCGCACGAGCGGCGCGCTGACGATCGATCCGGCGACCGGCAAACCGGCCAATGCCGATGCCATGAAGCTGTGGTCGGTCGATTATGAGCCGGGCTGGGAGGTCAAGGGCTGACCCCTGGGACGATCATGGCCGACGTTGTGCGCTTTGCTTCGATGGGGACGCGCGTCGAACTGCATCGGTTCGGTGCGGGTGACGACGACGCGTTGACGGCGGCGCAGCGCGCGATCGAGGCGGTCGACGATGCGCTCACGATCCACCGCCCGTCGGCAACGACCGCGCTCAACGAACGCCTGATGGCGGGGCAGGGGGCTGCCATCGACGATGCGCTCCTGTTCGATGCGCTGGTCACGATCGAGGAATTGCACGCCTCGACGCTCGGGCTGTTCGATCCCGCGGCCGATCGCCGGTTCGTGTCGGCGGGATGGGGCGCCATCGCATTCGATCGCGCCGCCGCGCGGATCGAGATATCGCATCCCGTCGCGCTCGATTTCGGCGGGTTCGGCAAGGGCTTCGCGCTCGATCGCGCCTGCGCCGTCTTGCGTGAAAAGGGTGTCGTATCGGCGTGCCTGTCGGCCGGGGAGAGTTCGATTGCCGTCGTCGGCGAACACCCGCTTGGCGGCGGCTGGCCGTTCGCGATTTCCCACCCGCTGCGCCCCAACGAGATTCTGGTCGAACTCGAACTCACCGACGAATCGGTATCGATCTCGTCGACCGTCGGTGCGGGGACGAACGCGCCGGAACGCGCCGCGATGATCCGCCCGACCGATGCGACGATCGTGTCTGCGCCGCGCTGCACGGTTGCGGTTGACCGGCTTGGCGCGCATGCCGAGGCGATGAGTACCGCTTTGCTCGTCGCCGATGAAAATCGGGCGGAGCGTTTGCTGAACGGCGACCGGACGCGCCGTTTTCTATTCGATTTCCCCCGGGGAGCGGCGATCCCCGATCAATCTGCCAGGATGAGTTTTAATGACTGACAAAGATTTTGACCTGTCACGGCGATCGTTCATCGACCGCGTGCTGATGGCGACGGCTGGCGCGGGGATGGCCGCAGCGACGCCCTGGGCAAGTGCGGCGGTCGGCGCAGCACCGGTGGCAAAGAGCGATCGCGTACGGCTGGGGGTGATCGGCACGGGCGATCGCGGCCGGGGATTGATCCAGAATATCGCCAAGACCCGCAACTGCACCGTGGCGGCGATCTGCGACAATTTCGAGCTGCATCTGGCAAAGGGGCGCGCGCTGGTCGATGCGTCGACGCGTGCCTTCACCGATCACCGCGCGATGCTCGATGCGGGCGGTCTCGATGCGGTGGTGATCGCGACCCCGCTCGACCTTCACAAGCAGCAGAGCTTCGATGCGTTCGACGCCGGGCTCCATGTGTGGTGCGAAAAGGCGATGGCGCGCACGATCGACGATTGCAGCGCGATGGTGAAACGGTCGCAGGACAGCGGCAAGGTGCTGCAGATCGGCCATCAGCGCATGTTCAAACCCACCTATCTGAACGCGGTCCGCCGCGCGAAGGAGGGTGAAATCGGATCGCTGACGCAGATCCGCGCCAGCTGGCATCGTCAAAGCAGCTGGCGCCGGCCCGTTCCCGCCGGGGCCACCGACCGCCAGATCAACTGGCGCCTGTATCGCGACAGTTCGGCGGGGTTGATGACCGAACTGGCGACGCACCAGATTCAGGTCAGCAACCTGTTCTTCGACGCCGTACCGACCCGCGTGATGGGATCGGGCAGCATCTGTTTCTGGAAGGACGGGCGCGAGGTCTATGACCATGTCGCGCTGATCTATGAATATGCGGGGGGCCGCAAACTGATCTACACCTCGCTGCTGAACAACGCGCGTTATGGCTGCGAAGAGCAGATTCAGGGCAGCAAGGGGACGATCGAACCCGAACTCGGTCGCATCTATAAGGAACTGCCGCCGAAGGAACTGGCGCTGCTGCGGATGCAGGCCGACGTCGCGAGCGGGAAAAAACGAGCGGTCCCGATCGGCGGCGCAACCTGGTTCGCCGAGCTTCCCGTCACGACCCCCGGGGAGCCGCTTGGCTGGGGCGAATATGACGAGACGATGCTGCAGTTCGAGGGCTTTGGCGAGGCGGTGCGGACCGGCAAGCCGCTGCCCGGCCTGCTGTCGCAGGCCTATCACGCGAGCGTCGCCTCGCTGCTTGGCGAACAGGCGATGGATAGCGGTCAGGTGATGGCCTGGCCGACGTCGCTGGTCGCTATCTGAAAAGGAACAGGCCATGACCGATACCAACCGGCGCGATCTTCTGGGGCTTGGCCTCACCGCAGGGCTGGCCGCGGGCTTCGCGGCCGACGCGCTGGCGCAGTCCGCGGCGCGCGGCGATGCGCCGACCGAGGGCGCACTCGCACGCCCGGCGCCCGAGGCGAAATATCGCGTGCCATTCGCGGTGATCGGGCTCGATCATAATCACATCTATGGCATCACCGACGCCGTGATCCGGGGTGGCGGCGTTCTCACGACCTTTCATGCGACCGATCCCAAGCAGATTGCGATGTTCCGCGCGCGATACGGCGATATCGCGCTGGCGCGTTCGGAAGACGAGATTCTGGGCAATCCCGCGATCAAGCTGGTCTGCAGCGCAGCCATCCCCGGGCTGCGAGCGCCGCTGGGCATCCGCGTCATGCGCGCGGGCAAGGATTATCTCAGCGACAAGGCGGCGATTACCTCGCTGAAGCAGCTTGCCGACGTTCGCCGCGCGATCAAGGAGACCGGCCGCAAATTTGCGATCATGTATTCCGAACGGCTCGAAGTGCCCGCGGCGGTCATGGCGGGGCAGCTTGTCCATGACGGCGCAATCGGGCGCGTCATTCAGACCGTCAACCTCGCCCCGCATCGACTGGCCGCGACATCCCGGCCCGGCTGGTTCTGGGACACGGCGCGCAATGGCGGGATCCTGACCGATATCGGCAGCCATCAGGCCGATCAGTTCGTCTATCTGACGGGCAGCAAGCGGGCGCATGTCGTCGCATCGCAGACCGGCAATTTCGCGCATCCCGAACATCCGGCGTTCGAGGACTTCGGCGATATGGTGCTGACCGGCGACGGCGGCACGGGCTATGTCCGCGTCGATTGGTTCACGCCGGACGGTTTGCCGACCTGGGGCGATGGCCGTCTCTTCATTCTCGGCACCGAGGGCACTATCGAGCTCCGGAAATATGTCGATATCGCCGGCCGGCCCGGCGGAAATCACCTGCTGATCGCCGACCGGAAGGGTGTTCGTTATCTGGACTGTTCCAAAGTGCCTCTGCCATTTGGCCCGCAGTTCGTCACCGACATCGTCGAAGGGACATCGGTGGCGCAAGACCAGGAGGGGGCGTTGCTCG
Source organism: Sphingopyxis sp. CCNWLW2 (assembly GCF_037095755.1). Lineage (NCBI taxonomy): Bacteria > Pseudomonadati > Pseudomonadota > Alphaproteobacteria > Sphingomonadales > Sphingopyxidaceae > Sphingopyxis > Sphingopyxis sp. CCNWLW2. The sequence goes on along the minus strand of NZ_JBAWKJ010000002.1, from coordinate 1,125,349 downwards.
CCGCTGAACTGGTGTTGACGGCGCAGGCGCATGCCAAGCCCGCGCGGCAACAAGCGACCTTGTAACGCATAGGCCAACAAGATAGCGGTTTCCTGATGGGGAATGGCATGGAATCAAAACGGCTCTACGAACGCGTATCCACCGATATCGCGGCCAAGATCGAGGCGGGGGAATATCCGATCGGTGCGCGGTTGCCGTCGGAGCGGCAACTCGCCCAGTCCTATGACGTATCGCGGCCGACGGTTCGCGAGGCGATCATCGCGCTCGAGGTCGACGGGATGGTCGAAGTACGCAAAGGATCGGGCGTCTATGTGACGGCGATATCGCATGCCGATGTTGACGGCCCCTCCGCCGACGTCGGTCCCTTCGAGCTGCTCGAAGCGCGCCGTCAGATCGAGGGGGAGGTTGCCGCGCTCGCGGCCGGACGGATCACCGACGACCAGCTTGCGGAGCTCCGTACGCTCGTAAAAGCGATGGGCGATGCCGGCGGCGACAGCGCGCGCGCCGAGGTGGCCGACCGCCAGTTCCACGAACTGATCGCCAGCGCGAGCCTGAACAGCGCCTTCGTCGCGGTCGTGGAATCGCTGTGGGACATGCGCGCCCGCTCTTCGCTCTATCGCCTGCTCAGCAGCAAGGCGCATATCGCGGGGGTGACCCCGAGCGTTGCCGAGCATGAGGACATTGTCCTCGCGCTGGAAGCGCGCGACCCGGCGGCGGCGCGCGCAGCGATGCAAAAGCATCTGGGCCGCGCGCTCGAGGCGCTGCTGGAGGCAACCGAGGTGCACGAGGTCGAACTGGCCCGAAAGCGGGTCGCTGACGAACGGAGCCGCTACGCCCAGTAATCGGGCCATACCCTTTGCATATCCCTATCGCCTGACATCGAAACCCTCGCTCAGGAAGGCTTCGATATCGGATCGCCCGAACAGGCTCGCATCGCCGGGAAGCGAATGCTTCAGCACGGCGAGGGCCAGCCCGGTCTGCGCCGCGACAGCGATGGATTGATCGCGCAGCAGCGCATCGAACACGCCCGCAGCGAATGCGTCGCCGGTGCCGATGCGGTCGACGATACCGGCAACCCTGATCTCCTCGGTCTGGGCAAAGCCGTCGCGCGTATCGATCCGCGCGGCGAGGCGATGATGGTCCACATCCTCGACATGGCGCGCGGTCGAGGCGATCAGCGCCAGCCTGGGAAAGGCATCAAATGCCGCGTCCGCCGCAGTCCGTCGTCGCGCCGGCCCGTCATCGCCGAAATCGCGGCCGAGCAGGAGCGCGATGTCGCGATGATTGCCGAACAGGATATCCGCCAGGCCGACCAGCCGGGACAGGATGGCCCTGGCATCGCCGTCCCAGCTTTCCCACAGGCGCGCACGATAATTGCCGTCGAACGAGATCGGAATAGCAAGCCGCGTCGCGGCGTCCGCCGCCGCGAAGGCCGCTGCCGTTCCGCCGGGGCCCAGCGCCGGGGTGATCCCCGACAGGTGCAGACGGCCGGCGCCGGCGAGGAGCCGGTCCCAGTCCCAGTCCGCCGCGGAGGCGTCGGCGAACGCGGAATGGGCGCGATCGTAGATTATGTTGGTGGCGCGCAAACCGGCGCCGCTCACGGCATAATAGACCCCCATCCGCCCGGGCCGCCGCGCGACGGCCGAACAATCGACGCCGTGCCCGCGCAGCGCTGAGACGGCCGCGTCGCCGAGCGGATCGTCGGGGACGGCGCTGACGATCGCCGTGTCGTGGCCGAGCCGCGCGAGCGCGACCGCGACATTGGCCTCGGCGCCGCCGATCCAGACGTCGAGCCGCGGCGTCTGGAGCAGGAGTTTGCGCCCCGGGGGCGACATGCGCAGCAGGATTTCGCCAAAGGCGACAAAGCGTCCCATGTTGGTCAGTTCCTTTCGGTCGGAATCCCGGCCGCGCCGGGCATCGTCCCGGCGGGTGCCGGTCCGCTCTATCATCCTCTCCAAGTTCGACCTGCTTCTTCCGGCCAGTCGGTTCGGAGCATGTGCAAGCCTATTTGGTATGGCCAATTTTGACAATCGCTTTTTTATCGCTTTGTGGTCAGGGCTACGCGAAATCCCGAAATGCTCGTTTCCCATTCAGAATGGCCAACTCGGCCATCGAAAAATTCTCTCCTTTGCCAGCAAATTTCGCCATGATTGGTAAGTTTCGACTGTAGGGACGATCCATAAGGCCCGTTTGGCATCCCCGGCAAATGTATGACAAACCACCTGTTGCAATCGGTCTGACCAATATCTATGGAGGCTGCAGAGAGGGGCGCGGAAAGCGTCCGGACTGTTGCGGAGAATGTGATGCGGGCCTTCATTTTCGATAGCGCATTGGCGCGGCCATTTGGCGGGGCCTTGCTGCTTGCGGTAGCCTCCGGCGCGCTCGCTCCGGCCCAGGGCGCGCCCGACGCGACGGCGGGCGAGATCATCCGTACTGCGCAGAAACGCGAACAGACCTTCTAGCCATCCCCAGCCTTGCCGGGGTTCGTTCGGACGGATCCCGGCATTTTTCTGGTGCCACGGGAGAGACATATGACGCAGGCCATAACAGCGGGATCGGCGCCGCCGGTGCCCAGGACGGGGCGCTATCGCTGGCTGATCGTCGCGCTGCTGTTCGCCGCAACGACGGTCAACTATATCGACCGCACGATGCTCGGCCTGCTGGCGCCCGTCCTTGGCGACGAGATGCGGTGGAGCGAGAATGACTATGGCAACATCGTCATGGCGTTTCAGGCCGCCTATGCGCTCGGCTTCCTGTTGATGGGCTGGCTGATCGACCGTTTCGGTCCCAAGATCGGCTACAGCATTGCGATCGCCATCTGGACGATCGGCCATGTCGCCCATGGTTTCGCGGGGTCGATTGCCTCCTTCATGGCCGCGCGCGTCATCCTCGGCGTCGGCGAGGCGGGGCATTTCCCCGCGGTCGTTCGCGCGTCGAGCGAATGGTTTCCGCAGAAGGAACGCGCCTACGCGATCGGCTGGGTCAACAGCGCGACGACGATCGGCGTCATTCTGACCGCGCCGACGATCTGGCTGTTCATGGTCTGGGCGGGTTTCGACTGGCGTCAGACCTTCATCTACACCGGCGCATTTGGCGCCATCCTGTTGATATTGTGGCTGTGGCTCTACAGCAATCCGCGCGAGAGCGGGAAGGTCAGCGATGCCGAACTCGCGTGGATCGAGCATGATCCGCCCGAGCAGGTCTCGCGCCTCGGCTGGTCGAAAATCGTCACCAAGCGCGAGGCATGGGCGTTCGCGGTCGCGAAATTCCTTATCGACCCCGTCTGGTATCTGATGCTGTTCTGGCTGCCCAAATATTTCGCCAGCACCTATGATGTCGACCTCAAGGTCGTGCTGCTGCCGATGATCATCATGTACCTGCTTTCCGACGTCGGCAGTATCGCGGGCGGCTGGCTCTCCTCGAAGCTGATCCAGCGTGGACGCACCCCCAATTTCGCGCGCAAGCTGACGATGGTGATCGCCGGTTGTTTCGTCCTGCCCCTGTTGTTCGTCACGGGCCTCGACAATATGTGGCTGGCCATCGTCCTGATCGGTCTCGCGCTCGCCGGGCATCAGGCCTTTTCGTCGACGATCCTGTCGATCCCGCCCGACATGTTTCCCAAACGCGCGGTCGGGTCGGTGATCGGACTCGGCGGCTTCATGGGCGGCATCGGCGGCATGATCATGGCCAAGTCGACCGGGCTGGTGCTCGACGCGACAAACGGCAATTACACGATTATCTTCGCCGTGTGCACGACGGTTTATTTCCTCGCCGTGCTGGCACTCCATCTCCTCAGCCCGCGCCTCGCGCCTATCACTGTCGAAAGCGAAGGCACCCCCGCATGACCCGCCCGTTTCAGCTTCATCCCGACCGCCTGTTTCCGTCCGACCCGGCGCAGCGCGATATTTGCCGGCGCCTTTATGCCGAGGTCGCGAACCTGCCGATCGTCAGCCCGCACGGGCACACCGATCCGGCGTGGTTTGCGGGTAACGCATCGTTCGGCAATGCCGCCGAGTTCCTGCTGCATCCCGACCATTATGCGTTCCGGATGCTCTATTCGCAGGGCATTTCGCTCGATGCGCTGGGGGGCCGTAACAAGGGCGCCGACCCGCGCGAAAGCTGGCGGATCTTCGCCCAAAATTACCATCTCTTCCGCGGCACGCCGACGCGGATGTGGATGGACTGGGTATTCGCCGAGGCCTTCGGCTTCGATGTGCAATTCGCGGGCGAGACGTCGGACCTCTATTACGACCTGATCACCGAGAAACTCGCGACCGATGCCTTCCGCCCCCGCGCGCTGTACGACCGGTACGGGATCGAGGTGATCGCGACGACCGAAAGCCCGCTCGATACGCTCGAGCACCACGCGGCCATTCGCAGCGCCAACGCAAGCGGCGAGTGGTCGGGGCGGGTGGTTACCGCCTATCGGCCCGACCCGGTGGTCGATCCCGAATTTGAGGGTTTCCACGACAATCTGGCGCGCTTCTCCGACCTCTCGGGCGAAGACGCCTATAGCTACGCTGGCTATCTCGCTGCGCACCGCAATCGCCGCGCCTTTTTCGCAGAGATGGGCGCGACCTCGACCGACCACGGCCATCCGACCGCGGCGACCGCCGACCTGTCGGAGACGCAAGCCGAAGCGCTGTTCGCACGCGTCACCGGGGACAGCGCGAGCGCCGCCGACGCCGAGCTGTTCCGCGCGCATATGCTGACGGTGATGGCGGGGATGAGCCTCGACGACGGGCTTGTCATGCAGATCCATCCGGGCAGTTTCCGCAACCACAATCCTTGGTTGTTCGAGCATTATGGCCGCGATAAGGGCGCCGATATTCCCACGAGCACCGACTATGTCCATGCGCTGCGCCCGCTGCTTGGACGCTATGGCAATGAGGCAGGGCTGACGATCATCCTCTTCACGCTCGACGAGACCTCTTACGCGCGCGAACTCGCGCCGCTTGCGGGCCATTACCCTGCGCTGAAGCTTGGTCCCGCCTGGTGGTTCCACGACAGTCCCGAGGGGATGCGCCGCTTTCGCAGCCACACGACCGAGACCGCGGGCTTCTACAACACCGTCGGTTTCAACGACGACACGCGCGCGTTCCTGTCGATCCCCGCGCGCCACGACGTGGCGCGGCGCATCGACTGCGGCTTCCTCGCGCAGCTCGTCGCCGAGCATCGCATGGAAGAGTGGGAAGCCGCCGAACTCGCCGTCGACCTGAGCTACAATCTCGCCAAGGCGGCGTATAAGCTGTGAGGCTGTCCGCGCAAACGCCGCTTCCGGCGTCGATACAGGCGCCGGCCTATGACCGCGCCGCGCAGGCGGCCGGCATCGTCCATATCGGCATCGGCGCGTTCCACCGCGCGCATCAGGCGGTCTACACCGACGATGCGATGCGAGCAGGCGACCGCGATTGGGGCATCATCGGCGTGTCGCTCCGTTCGGGCGACGTCGCGGCGCAACTGAATCCCCAGGATGGGGTCTACACGGTGAGTGCGCGCAGCGTCGCGGGAAGCGAATTGCGTGTGGTTGGCGCGGTCCGGCACGTGCTCGTCGCCTCCGACGATCCGCAGGCCGTGGTCGATGCGATCGCAGCACCGACGACGCATATCGTCAGCTTCACCGTCACCGAGAAGGGCTATCTGCGGCGTCCCGACGGATCGCTGGACCTTGCTGAGGCTGCCGGCAGTCGCAGTCTCTATCGCTTCGTCGCGGCGGGGCTCGCGGCGCGCAAGGCCGCGGGCTTGCCGGGGCTGACGCTGCTCAGCTGCGACAATCTGGCGAACAATGGCGCGGTGCTGCACGGCCTGATGCGCGCCTATCTCGCCGCGTATCACCCCGACCTTTCAGCGTGGTTCGACGGCGAATGCACGTGCCCCGCAACGATGATCGACCGCATCGTCCCCGCGACGACCGAGGCCGACCGCGCAGAGGTCGAAGCTGCGCTCGGCGTGCGCGATGAGGGCGCCGTCGTCACCGAGGCGTTCAGCCAATGGGTCATCGAGGATGATTTTGCCGGCCCGCGCCCGCGCTGGGAAAAGGTGGGCGCCGAGCTTGTCGCCGATGTCGCACCCTATGAGACCGCAAAGCTGCGCATGCTCAACGGCGCGCATTCGGCGCTCGCCTATATCGGACTTGGGACAGGGCACGCGTTTGTCCATCAGGCTATCGTCGACCCGGCGATCCGGCCAGTGATCGAGCGGCTGATGCGCGAGGAAGCCGCGCCAACGATCGACGCCGCGCCGGGACAGGACCTCGCCGCCTACGCCGATGCCTTGCTCGACCGTTTCGCCAATCCGGCGTTGAACCACCGGCTGATCCAGATCGCGATGGATGGCAGCCAGAAGATCCCGCAACGCTGGCTCGAAACGCTCGCCTGGCATCAGGCCCGTGGGCAACGTTGCTCCTCGCTGGAAACGGCGATTGCTGCATGGATCGCCTTCCTACGCAGCGATCACTCGATCGACGACCCGCTTGCGGACCAGCTGCGCGAAGCGGCGGCCGGTCCTGATGCGATGGAGCGGCTGTTCGACAAGGGCGGCCTGATCGCGTCCGAATGGCGGCCGGAGGCCTCTGCTACCTAACCCTCTCCGTCATCCCGGCGAAGGCCGGGATCTCATCGTCGCAACCTGACGCACCGTCGAGATCCCGGCCTTCGCCGGGATGACGGGTTGAGTTGAACCCGGAACCAGCAGCCCCCCGGGCTCTCCCGCATTTCGGCACCTCACCAGTTGAACATCGTTCCGTCCTCGAGCCGGGCGACGGGCAGATAGGCGGGCTGATAGGGATATTTTGCCGCCAGCTTCTCGTCGATATCGACACCGTGGCCCGGTGCGTCACCCGCATACATATATCCCTGCTCGAAACGGTAGCTGTGGGGGAAGACTTCGTCGGTCTCGGGTGTGTGGCGCATATATTCCTGGATCCCGAAATTGGGGACCCAGCTATCGAAGTGGAGCGCCGCGCCCATGCACACGGGCGACAGGTCGGTTGCGCCATGGCTGCCCGTCTTGATCTGATAGATCGCGGCGAGGTCGGCGATCCGCCGCAAATGCGTGATCCCGCCGGCGTGGACCACGGTCGCGCGGATATAGTCGATCAGCTGGTTCTGGATCAGCTCCTTGCAGTCCCAGATCGTGTTGAAAATCTCTCCGACGGCCAGCGGGGTCGTCGTATGTTGGCGAATGAGCTTGAATGCTTCCTGGTTCTCCGCCGGGGTCGCATCTTCGAGCCAGAATAGCTTTGCGGGCTCCAGCGCTTTCCCGAGCTGGGCGGCCTCGATGGGTGTCATCCGATGATGGCCATCGTGGAGAAGATGATGCTCGAAGCCATAGGTATCGCGGATTTTTTCGAACAATTTGGGGATGTGATCGAGATATTTCTTCGTATCCCAGATCGTCAGCGACGGCAGCGCGGCGTCGGCGGGTTCATAGAAGAGCTTGCCGCGGCCGACACCATAGGCGTCCTTGATCCCCGGGACCCCCGATTGCGCGCGAATGGCCTTATATCCGAGGTCGATATATTGGCCGACGGCGTCGACGGTTTCGGCGATGTCGGCGCCATTGGCATGGCCATAGACCATCACGCCGTCGCGGCTCTTGCCGCCGAGCAGGTCGTAGAGCGGCATGCCCGCCATCTTGCCCTTGATATCCCAAAGCGCGGTGTCGACCGCCGCGATCGCCGACATGGTGACAGGGCCGCGCCGCCAGTAGGCGCCGCGATAGAGATATTGCCAGATATCCTCGATCCGGCGCGGGTCCATCCCGATCAGGCAAGGGATGACATGGTCTTCGAGATAGGAAACGACCGAGAGTTCGCGCCCGTTCAGCGTCGCATCGCCGATTCCGAAAACCCCCTGATCGGTCTCGATTTTCAAGGTCACGAAATTGCGCCCCGGACATGTCACGATGACGCGGGCAGACTGGATCTTCATGCTATTTTCCTGTTCTCATTACGGGGTGCCAATCGGCTCCTCCCATTGTTCATAGCATCTGCCTTACCATTTTCAATAAAATTGGTAATACCAATTATGACAATTAATGGACCGGTTTCAACCTGGTTTCCGGCACGCACCGAGAGTGGTCGCCGCCCGCAACATATCGCCGTGAGCATCGTCGGAAAACCGACCGATGCTCGCGGCGATAGGGACAAGCTCAGAACTGGAAATTGACTGCCAGGCTGAACGTGCGGCCGAAATAGGAGGTGTAGAGCGGATCTTTCCGCGTGGTGTCGGTGTAGAGGCGGTTGGTCTCGTTGGTGATGTTCGACACCTCGGCGATGAGCTTGATATTGTCGTTGATGTTGTACGAGGCCGAGGCGTCGACGAAGATCGAGCTCGCATTGACGTTCGCGTCGCTGTCGACCGGGCCCGGGATGCCGGTGAGGAACGCCGCGCGATAGTTGACCGTCGACCGGACGCTGAACTTGTCGTCCTCATAATAGAGCGTGGCGCTGGCGGTTTCCGGCGAGAGACCGACGAGCGGCGCCCTGCGCGTAATCGTCGGCGAGATGATGTAATTGATGTTCGAGCGCACCCGCGTGAAATTGGCGAGCAAGCCGAAATTGCTGAGCGCCCCCGGCAGGAAACGGAACGGCAGCTGAAGGTTCGCCTCGAACCCGCGCAGCGGCCCGCCGTTGGTGTTGTTGCTGCGCGTTACATTGAAGAGTTCGTCGGGTGTGACACCCGTGCCCGTGCCCTCGAGCAGCGACAGCGGGAGCCCGAGCTCACGGAACGGCACCAGCTGACTGGTATTCTGGATATAGGTCTCGATATTCTTGTAGAAATAGGCGACCGATATCAGCGAACCGGGCGCGAAATACCATTCGAGCGCGGCGTCGATCGTGTTGGCCCGGATCGGATCGAGATAGGGGTTGGTGATCGAGGCGGTGCGGATCACGATGTTGGCGCTGCCGCTGGGGATGAGCTGCCCATAGGACGGACGCGACATCACGCGCGCCGCGGAGAAACGCGCGATAAGGTCGGGCGTGACGTCGAGCGCGAGGTTGATCGACGGCAGCCAGTCATCATAGCTACGCTCCACCGTCGAGATCACATATCGCGTGGGAAAGGGTGATCCGGCCGGCGCGGCGGTGGGGATCGGCCCGTAAGTGTCGAGGCTGGTGCGGACATAACGGACGCCGGCATCGCCGCGCAGCGCGAACGGCAAGACGTCTTCGGTGTCGAACTTCACCATGGCATAGCCCGAGGTATATTTCTCTTCGACCCCGCCATAGGTGCCCTTGGCGCACTCCAGATTGCAATATTGATAGCTGCTGAAGTTCACCGCTTCGCGGAACTTGTCCGGATCGATCGCGACGAAATCCTGCATCTGGCCGTCCAGATTCTTGCCGATCCCTTTCGTCACGAAGGTGATGTCGGCGAGCGACACGCCTGCGGGAAGTACCTGCGGCAACGACTGAGCGGGGATCAGCTGCCGCTCGCGCGCGGTGTATTTGTTGGTGCGATACTGGCCGCCCACCTGAACGGTGAAGTTCGGCGCCGCCTCCCACTCCGCGTTGAGTTCGAAGGTCTTGCTGACGATCGTGTTTTTACGGACGAAGTTCGAAATCTGTCCCCGCTGGGTGCCGTCGGCCAGCGGCGGGCCAAAGAGGAAATTGGCCGGATTGGTGAGGTCGATGCCGTAACCGATCTTCGGGACGTCCGGATTGTCGCGGAAGTCGATCGAGAAATTATCGGTATCGTTCGAATCGATCGCGACCTGGAGGCGGTCGACGTTCAATTTGGAATCGTTGATGCCGGCCAGGCCGAAGACGCGGAACGTGTCGGAGAAGCGATGGTCGAAGTTGAGGTTCACCTGGCGGAAGGTCGAGGTGAAACGCTCGTCCTGCATTTCCGATCGCAGGTCGACGCCGTCCCACAGGCCGTGGATCAGCGACCCGTTATCGTCGACTTCGATGTCGCGGATCGACATCATAGGCTGGCCGTTGTTCGAGGCGGTGCGGCCCATCGAGCGCGCATCGAGCATCGTGTCGAGGCGATTGACCTTGAAGCGGGAATACAGGCCGTCGAACGAGATATCGGTGTCGTCGGTGGGTTTCCATTGCAGCGTCAGCGACCCCGCGAGACGCTCCTGATTCTGGCTGCCCTTCACCGGACGGGGAAGGCGCGGCAGGAACACCCCGCCACCGGGGCGGCCCGACACGCCCGTGCGGCTCATAATATAGTCGTAGGCCGCCTTAGTGCTGGTGCGGGGATTGCCCGCGCTGCAGTTGTTGGCGTCGGCGCCGACCGGGGTGCCGCTATTGGCATAGCCCGGCGCCGGGCTGTTCACCGGTACGCCGCCATAGGTGTAGCCGACAGGCGTGCAAAAGGGGAAGATGGTGCCGCCCGGCTGCTGCTGCCCGGCGACGTAGGACGGCAGGATGTCGACCGCCGAATAGGCATATTCGTCGATGTGGCGCTTCGAATAGGCGAGGCTGGCGAGCACGCCGAACGTGTCGCCGAACTGCTTGGACACGAGCGCGGACAGCCGCGGATCGGCCTTCTTGCTGATATCGTTATAGATTCCGCGCGCCGTGCCCGAGAAGACGAAATCCTCCTTCTGGTCGAACGGCCTGGGTGCGCGCAGGTCGACCGTCGCGCCGAGCGAGCCTTCCTCAACGTCGGCGGAGGTCGTCTTGCGGACCGAAAGCGCGGAGAAGATTTCGGTCGGGAAGGTCACGAAGTCGAACGAGCGGCCCGTGGCGACGCCGCCGCGGATGTCGCTGCCGCTGACCTGCGATGTGCCCTCCATCCAGTTGATCCGCACGCGGGTGAATTGTGCGCCGAGACCGCGAACCGAGATATTGCGCCCCTCGCCGCCATCGCCGCGCGACAAGGCGACGCCAGGAATGCGCTGCATCGATTCGGCGAGGTTGGAATCGGGAAATTTGCCGATGTCTTCGGCGACGATGCTATCGACCGCCGCGGTTTCCTGCCGCTTCAGGTTCAGCGCGCTATTTAGCGAGCCACGGAAACCGGTGACGATGATCTCTTGCGTATCGGCTGGGGGGGATCCGGTGTTCTCGCCTGTCGGGCTGGTTTGTTCGGCCGGTGTCTGCGTAGCCGTCTGGCCATGGGCCGGCGACATGATCAGCAAGCTCATCAGACTCGTTGAAATAAGCAGGTGGCGCCTGCTGCAGCTCTCGCGACTCATTCTTCTCTCCCTTCGGCCTGCACCAAGATCCGACGCCCTTTTGTGATCAGGGCGACCGATTTGACGTCGTGTGTCCTGTTGCCGGATAGACTTGTCAGTCCAATTTGGCAATAGTGCCTTACCAATTATCGGAATGACGGGAATTATGCGCAGATTTCGCGCATATATGCGGCCGTCATCGCGCATGCGGGGTATTTGGTCAGGCCAATATCGGCCCCCGTGGAACAGGCCGGCCCGCATTAACGTGCGGGCTCCATGATGCCGTGCGTCATCGGCGTTGCCCTCTCTTCAGAGGGGGAGAAGGCGTTAGCGTTCCCGCGCCGCCGTCGTGCGGATCTCGTCGATCGGGCTCAACAGATAGGAGGCGAGCGAGCGGCGGCCGGTACGGATGTCGGCGGTGACCGCCATGCCGGGGGTGAGGGGGATCGCCCTACCATCGCGCCCGATCGTTGCGCGGTCCAGCGTCACCCGCGCGGTATAGATCAGCCCGCGCTTCTCGTCCTGCACCGCGTCCGAGCTGATCTGCTCGAGCCTGCCCGGCACCGCGCCGTAGCGCGTGAAGGAAAAGGCCTCGACCTTGAGCGCGACCGGCTGGCCGGCGCGGACGAAGCCGACATCCTTGTTGGCGATCGCCACTTCGGCGACCAGCTTCCCGCGCGCGGGCACGATCACCATGATCGGCTTTGCCGCCTCGACGACGCCGCCGACGGTGTGGACGGCGAGCTGGGTGACCGTGCCGTCGACCGGGCTGACGAGGCGCTGGAGGCTGCTGCGTTTCGTCGCCTTGGTCAGCTCTTCCTGGCGCAGCCGCGCGTCGCTCTCGGCCTTGGCGAGATCGGCGAGGATGCGCGCGCGCGCCTCGGCGGTGGACTGGCTCGAATTGCCGCCGGCCACCGCGATCTGCGCCTCCGCCTTGCGTGCGGTGGCGAGCGCGGCATCGCGGTCGCGCGCGGCGACGAGGCGCTGGCGGCGCATCTCGATCACGCGCAGCTTCGAGACATAGCCTTTCTCGAGCAGCGTCTCGTTGGCGGCGATCTGTTCGTCGAGCAGGGGCAGGGTCTCGCTGAGCTTGGCGGCCTGGATTTCCGCTTCGGCGCGGGCGGCGCGCGCGGATTCGGTGTCGGCGGCACGCGTCTGGCTACCCGCCCGGATCTCGGCGAGCTGGGCGCGGGCGAGCGCGATCTGGGTGGCGGCGACGTCGGCCGTGGTGCCGGCGGGTGGGGTGAAGCGCAGACCCTGGCCGTCGAGTGCGGACAATATGGCGCGCAGCCGCGCGGCGTCGAGCATGGCGGTCTCGAGCGCTTTGCTGGCTTGCGCCGTGTCGGCATCCGAGACGGTGGGATCGAGCTCGACCAGCGGCTGGCCGGCGCGGACGCGCTGGCCGTCGCGGACCAATATGGCGTGAACGATCCCTGCCGCGCCGGGCTGGATCAGCTTGACGTCGTCGGCGGGGACCAGCTTGCCCGTTGCCGAGGCGACGACGTCGACGCGGCCAAGGACGAGCCAGAGCAACGCGACGGCGAACAGGCCGAGCAATAGCCAGGAAGTGACCCGCGCGGTCGGCGACACGGGGCGCTCGACCACTTCGAGCGCGGCGGGAAGGAAGTCGGTCTCCTCGGTGCGCAATATCCCGCGCGACCGCGCGCGCTCATTGTCGAGCGCGTCGCGAACGGCGGTCCAGTGGCGCGTGATCGCGTTCATGCCGCGGCCCCCGCCTGAACGCCGATCTGGCGGTGATGGAGCGCGGCATAGCGGCCGCCGAGACGGAGCAGTTCGTCATGCGTGCCGCTTTCGACGATCCGCCCCTTGTCGAGCGTCAGGATGCGGTCGCACTGGCGGATCGCCGAGAGGCGGTGCGCGATGATCAGCACGGTGCGGCCGGCAGCGATCGCCTTGAGGTTGCGCTGGACGATCTCCTCGCTCTCGGCATCGAGCGCCGAGGTCGCCTCGTCGAGGATCAGGATGCGCGGATTGGTGATCAGCGCGCGGGCGATGGCGAGGCGCTGGCGCTGGCCGCCCGAGAAATTGACGCCGCGCTCCTCGACGATCGTGTCATAGCCGCGCGGCAGTTCCAGAATGAAGTCGTGCGCGCCGGCGAGGCGGGCGGCGGTCATCACCCGCTCGATCGGCGTGACGGGATCGGCGAGCGCGATATTTTCGCGGATCGAGCGGTTGAACAGGATATTCTCCTGCAACACCACGCCGATCTGGCGGCGCAGCCAGGCGGGATCGATCTGGGCGATGTCGACGCCGTCGATCAGCACGCGGCCGCTGGCCGGCAGATAGAGGCGCTGGAGCAATTTGGTGAGCGTCGACTTGCCCGAGCCCGAGGCGCCGGCGATGCCGAGCGTGGCGCCGGCGGGCAGGTCGAGGTCGATGTCGTCGAGCGTCCACGGGCCTTCGGCGGCATAGCGGAAGCGGACGGCCTCAAAGCGGACATGGCCGGTGAGCGCAGGCAAAGTTGTGCGCGATCCGGCGCCGGGCTCGGGGCCGCTATTGAGGATGTCGCCGATCCGCTGGACCGAGAGGCGGACCTGCTGGAAGTCCTGCCACAGCTGCGCCATGCGGATCACCGGGCCGGAGACGCGCTGGGCGAACATGTTGAACGCGACCAGCCCGCCGATGGTCAGCGCGCCGGCGATCACCTGCTGCGCGCCGAAGAACAGGATCGCGGCGAGGCTGAGTTTCGAGATGAGCTGGACCGCCTGGCTTCCCGAATTGCCGAGGTTGATCACGCGCTGGTTGGCGGCGCTGTACGCGGCGAGCTGGCGTTCCCAGCGGTCCTGCCATTGCGGCTCGACCGCCGCGGCTTTGAGCGTCTGCATGCCTGAGACGCTCTCGACGAGCAGCGCGTTGTTGGCGGCGCCGCGCGCGAACTTCTCGTCGAGCCGACGGCGCAAGGGGCCGGTGACGACGAGCGAGACGATCACATAAGCGGGGAGGGTGAGCGCGACGATGGCGAAGAGGAGCGGTGAATAGAGGTACATCGCGACGAGGAAGACGATCGTGAACAGCGGATCGACGAGTACGGTGAGCGAGGCGCTGGTCATAAATTCGCGCACCGTCTCCAGCTCGCGGACGCGGGTCACCGTGTCGCCGACGCGGCGATTCTCGAAATAGGCGAGCGGCAGGCGGAGGAGGTGGCGGAAGAGGCGGCTGCCCAGTTCGACATCCAGTTTCTGGCTCGTTTCCGAATAGAGCCGGGTACGCAGCCAGCCGAAAGCGACTTCCCAGAGCGAGACGGCCACCAGCCCAATGGCGAGCACCTGCAGCGTTGCCAGGCTGTTGTGTGCCAGCACCTTGTCGACGACATTCTGGAAAAAGAGCGGCGCGGCGAGGCCGAGCAGGTTGAGCGCGAGGGTGATCAGCAGCACCTCGCCGATCAGCTTTCGATATTTGACGATCTGGGGAACGAACCAGGTCATGTCGAAGGCGGGCGCGGCAACCTGTGCGGCGTCACGGGTGGCGACGAGGAGCAGCGCGCCCGACCATCGGGCCTCAAGCGTGGCGCGGTCCCAGCGCTCGATTTCGGCACCCGGGCGCTGGATCGCCACGGCATCCTCGCCGACGCGACCGATGACGAACCAGCCCTCAGCGCCGCTCGCCATCACCGGCATGGGTAGGCGTCTCAACCGTTCGAAATCGGCAGTCGTGGCGCGGGCGCGGACACCCTCGATGCGCTTTGCCAGGCGCAGCAGATCGGACGCCGTGACGGGGTCGGAATGTCCGAGGCTGTGGCGCAGCTCTACCGGGTCCGCGACAATGCGGTGCATTGCGAGGATCTGGGCGAAGGCGGCGAGCCCGCTGTCCACGGGCGGCTCCGACGTCCCGAGGGACAGGTCCTGCTGCACGGTGGGTCTCCGATCGGATTCTTGAGGCGTTGAAAATTTGCGGGGTGCGGCAACGTGAATCGTCCGGCACGAACCTTGGTAGCGGCCAAAGTCAGGCGAGCGAAGGCGCCGCGGCTCCGGTCGTCGGAGCAAAGGGGCGGCTCGGCTTTCGCAGGTGCAGCATATGGTTGACCCGGGTGCCGTCGCGGGCTGTCTGTCGCGATCAAGTGGGGGGTATGTTTTCAGGCTTATGACGGGAGCCCTGCCATGCCCACCCTCTACATCTCACCGACCGGCAGCGGGTCGGGCGACGGATCGAGCGCCGCAAACGCCGCGACGCTGGACGACCTGCCGCAGCTGATCGCGGCGGCGGGGCCGGGCGGGCAAGTGCTGCTGCTCGCCGACCAAGGCGCCTATACCGCGCCGACCGGGGCGCTGGCGATCGTCGCGGGCGGGACGGCGAGCGCACCCGTGACGATCCGCGGCGTCGATAGCGCGGGCAATGCGATGGCGGCGACGATCGCCGGCACCCGGACTGAGCCGTTCGATCCGGCCAGCCCTTCGGGTGAGGAAGTCTTCCGGCTGCTCGGCGGCGCGAACAATTTGCGCTTCAGCGATCTTGCCTTCGAGAATGTCGGCACGGCCTTTCGCGTCGGCGCGGATGTGCGCAACCTCACGATCGATCATGTCGACGCCGCGAACGTTTCGCGCTTCTTCGACAATATGGTGTCGGGGGCCAACGCTAGCGCGACGATCACCGGCCTGACGATCCGTGACGTCGCCGTCGATGGTTATTCCAAGGGCGCGATCCGCGTCCAGTATGACAGCAATAACATACTGATCGAGGATGTGCGCGGCGACAGCCAGTTTCAGGACGGCGACAATTTCGCGATCGGTGTCCACATCACCGGCACCGCGCACGACGTGACGATCGATCGCGTCGCCATGCGCAACGCGCTCGACACGGTGAACGACTATCGCAACGGCGACGGCTTCGCGACCGAGCGCGGCACCTATAACATCACGCTGCGCGACGTGATCGCCACGGGCAACAGCGATGGCGGGCTTGACCTCAAGAGCGATAATATCGTGGTCGACGGCGCGATCGTGTCGGGCAATGGCCGCAACATCCGGCTGTGGGGCACGGGCGCGCAGCTGAGCAATATCGTCAGCCTCGATGCGGGTGCGCCGCTGGCGGGTGGCAATCGCGAGCATATCTGGCTGGCCGAGGGCGCGAGCGCGACGATCGACGGGGCGTTCTTCACCGACCCCGGCTCGCCGACCTTGTTCAACCTCGCCGAGCGGAATGGCGCGCTGACGGTGCGCGATTATGGCCTTGCCACCGGCGCGGGCACGGTGACCTGGAAGAAGGGCACGGGATCGGTGCTGACCCTGGACGGGCAGCGCGTGGTGGTTGCGGCGGGGACCGCGGGCGACGACCTGATCGGCGGCACGGCGGGCGCCGATGCGTTGGCTGGCGGTGCGGGCAATGACATGATTGTAGGCAATGGCGGCGACGATGTGCTGACCGGCGGTTCGGGCGCGGACATATTGGTCGGCGGCGTCGGGCGCGATCTGCTCAGTTACGCAGGCAGCGGCGCCGCGGTGCGGGCCGACCTGACACGGCTTACCGCCAGCGGCGGTGATGCCGAAGGCGATCTGTTCGACGGGTTCGAGGATGTCGAGGGCTCGGCCTTTGCCGATGTGCTGGCGGGCGACGCAGGCGCGAACCGGTTGTTCGGCGGTGCGGGCGACGACGCGCTTTCGGGCGGTGCCGGCGATGACATGCTGGATGGCGGTGCGGGCGCGGACGTGCTCGATGGCGGGGCCGGGATCGATCGGGTCGATTATGGCAGCAGCGGCGCGGGCGTGGTGGTCGATCTCGCCGATGGCGCGGCGAGCGGCGGCGAAGCGGCGGGCGACCGGCTGATCGGGATCGAGGGAATCGAAGGCTCGGCCTTTGCTGACACGCTCTCCGGCACCGCGGGCGCGGACTGGATCGGCGGCGGCGCGGGCGACGACCGGATCGACGGCCGCGGCGGCGACGATCTGCTCGTCGGCGGCGCAGGTGCCGACACGCTGATCGGCGCCGCCGGGTTCGACAGCGCGGATTATTCGGGCAGCGGCGGTGCGGTCACGATCGACTTGGTCGCCGGCACCGGGATTGGCGGCGATGCCCAGGGCGACCGACTCCAGGGGATCGAGCGGCTGATCGGCTCGGGCTTCGCCGATGTGCTGACCGGCGACGGCTTCGCCAACGTGCTGATCGGCGGCGCCGGCGCGGACCGGCTGACCGGCGGCGCCGGGATCGACACTGCCGATTATTCAGCAAGCGCCGCGGCGGTGAATGCGGTGCTGGGCGGCACCGGGATTGGCGGCGATGCCCAGGGCGATGCGCTCGCGGGGATCGAAAATCTGGTCGGCTCGGGCTTTGGCGATGTGCTGACCGGCGATGGCGCGGTCAATGCGCTGTCGGGCGGCGCCGGGGACGACCGGCTGGCCGGCAAGGGCGGGGCGGACCGGCTCGACGGCGGTGCGGGTATCGATATTGCCGACTTTTCGACCAGCGCGAGCATGGTGACGGCGGACCTTGCGGCGGGCACCGCTTCGGGCGGAGTGAGCCTCGTCGCGATCGAGGGCCTGATCGGCACGGCGTTCGACGATGTACTGAGCGGCGATGCGGGCGACAACCGGCTGGTCGGGGGCAAGGGCGCGGACCTGATCAACGGGCGCGACGGCCTCGATACCGCCGACTATTCGGGCTCGGCGGCGGCGGTGCAGGTCGATCTTGCCCTGTCGGTGCAGGGCGGCACCGGCGATGCGGCGGGCGACCGGCTGATGAGCATCGAGGCGCTGGTCGGCTCGGCGTTCGACGATGTGCTGGCCGGGGTGGGGGCTGACGAGACGTTGTACGGCGGCGCGGGCGCGGACCGGCTCGAAGGGCGCGGCGGTGATGATCTGCTCCAGGGCGGCGCGGGCGCCGATGTGCTGATCGGCGGGGACGGCATCGATACGGTCGACTATAGCGCTAATGCGGGTGCCGTCTCGATCAACCTCCAGACCGGTGCGAGCAGCGGCGGCGATGCCGAGGGCGACCGGTTCGACGGCGTCGAGCGTTTTATCGGTACGGGCTTCGCTGATACGCTGATCGGGGATGGCGACGATCAGATCCTCGTCGGCGGTGCGGGCGGCGACCGGATCGACGGTGCGGGCGGGTTCGACACCATGGTCTATTCGGGCAGCGCCGTGGGCGTGAAGGTCAACCTCGCCACCGGCGCCGTATCGGGCGGCGATGCGCAGGGCGACAGTATTGCCGGGATCGAGGGCGTAGTGGGCAGCGCCTTTGCCGACACGCTGACGGGCGACGCGAACGTTAACCGGATCGAGGGCGGCGCGGGCAACGACACGCTCGACGGCGGCGCGGGCGCGGATGTGATGATCGGCGGCGCGGACGACGATAGCTATGTGGTCGACGACGCCGGCGATCAGGTGACCGAGGCGGTCGGCGGCGGGCTCGATATCGTGCGCACGGGCCTGTCGTCGCTGACGCTCGCCGATGGGGTCGAAGACCTTAGCTACACCGGCACCGGCGGCTTTGCCGGCACCGGCAATGCGCTCGACAACAGCCTCTATGGCAAGGCGCTGAACGACGCGCTCTACGGGCTCGACGGCGACGACAAGCTGGTGGGCGGCGCGGGCGCCGATCTGCTCGACGGCGGGGCGGGCCGCGACCAGGTCGATTACACCAAGTCCGCCGCGATCACCGTGAACCTCGTCACCAACGTCAATCGCGGCGGTGAGGCCGAGGGCGACCGGCTGGTCGGCATCGAGACGGTAATCGGCTCCAACTATGCCGACAGCATCACTGGCGGCGACGATCCGCTGCTCGGTGACATCCTCTATGGGCGGGGCGGCGACGATCTCCTGTTCGGTGGGGCCGGTGACGACCAGCTCGACGGCGGCGGCGGCAACGACCTGCTGCGCGGCGGCACCGGCAACGACCTCTATGTTGTCTTTGAAGCCGGCGATCAGGTGATCGAGGCGGCGGGCGAGGGGCGCGATCGCATCCGCACTGCCGCGACCAGCTACACGCTCGGCGCCAATGTCGAGGAGCTCGTCTATACCGGGACGATCGGCGCGACGATGACCGGCAATGCGCTCGACAATTTCGTCGTCGGCAGCGGCGGCGAGGATCGGCTGAGCGGCGGCGACGGCGCGGACGTGCTGCGCGGCGGCGCGGGCGGCGATATACTCGACGGTGGCGCGGGATCGGACACCGTGGAATATGCCGGTTCGCTCGGCGGCGTGCTGGTCAACCTGCGCGCCCAGACCGCGACCGGCGGCGATGCCATGGGCGACCGGCTGGTCAGCATCGAGAATGCGCAGGGCTCGGCCTTTGCCGATGTGCTGCTCGGCAGCGTCGGCGCCAATGTGCTCACCGGCGGCGAAGGCGACGATGCGCTCTCCGGCGACGACGGCAACGATACGCTGCGCGGAGGCATGGGCGCCGACCGGCTCGATGGCGGCAAGAACGAGGATATGCTCTCCGGCGAGGACGGCGACGACACGTTGTACGGCGGGTCGCAGACCGACCGGCTATATGGCGGCGCGGGCAACGATCTTCTGGTCGGCGATGCCGAATGGGTCTCGTCGCTGGCCGCCAGGGACACTCTCGATGGCGGCGACGGCGACGACATACTGATCGGCGACGGAATGAACATGACGGCGAGCGGGGTCGGCGGCGCGGACACGCTGATCGGCGGGCTCGGCAACGACATACTCTACGGCGACGCGGTGAACATGGCGGCCGGCGCGCGCGGCGGCGCGGACAAGTTGACCGGTGGCGGCGGGGGTGACCGCTTCGTCTTCGCCCGAGGGGCGGGCGCCGACGAGATCACCGACTTCACCCGCGGCGGCGCCGAGGCCGACCGGATCGACCTCAGCGCCTTCGACATCGCCTATGAGGCGCTGCGCTTCACCACGAGCAGCGCGGGGGTGACGATCCAGCTGGGCGGCACCGATACGATCTTCGTGCGCGGCGTCACCGCGCTCGATCAGGCGGACTTTGTCTTCGGCTGAACCTCGCGTCAGCCGAAGACAAAGTCATTGGGCGACAACGCCTGCGCGCCGCGGACGAAGATGCTGTCCGTGCCCATGGTGATGCGGGTTCCGTCGGCGCTCGATGTGAAACCGAGCTGCTCGTACGCGATGTCGAAGGCGCTGAGATCGATATGGTCCGCGCCCGCGGCGAAGTCGCTGATCTCGTCGGCACCCGAGCCCGGCGCGAAAACGAACCAGTCAGCGCCCGCGCCGCCCGCAAGCAGGTCGTTGCCGCCGCCGCCGATCAGGTGATCGGGGCCGTCGCCGCCATAAAGCTTGTCGGCGCCGCCGGCCACCGTCGCCGCCGACTCGCGGCCGTCGCCATAAAGCCAGTCATTGCCGTCCCCGCCCTCCAGCGTGTCGGCGCCGCCCCTCGCGCTGTCCATCATCACATCCCCGTCGCCGATCAGGATGTCGTCGCCCGCGCCGCCGGTCAGCCGGTCGCTGCCCCCCTTGCCGCTGCCATAGACATTGGTCGCATCGCCGATCAGCAGGTCGGCATCGTCGCCGCCGTCGAGCCGGTCGTTGGCGCCCTGGCTGCTCAGCCATTCCTGGTCGCCGACCAGCCGGTCCGCGCCCGTGCCGCCGAAGAGCGTGTCCGACTGCCAGCCACCGAGCAGCATGTCGGCACCCGACTGGCCCCGGAGCAGATCCTCGCCATTGCCACCCACGAGCATATCGTCGCCCGAATTGCCCGCGATGTCGTCGCTGGCGCCGAGCCCGCCCAGCGTGTCGCTGCCCGCGCCGCCGATCAGCGCGTTGGCGAGCGCGTTGCCATTGCCGATAAAATCGGCGGCGCCGCGGCGGATCAGTGCCTCGATATTGCCGGCGAGCGTGTAGCTGTCCAGCGTCGTCTCGACCCGGTCGAACCCGGCGTCCGCGGCCTCGGTGATCCGGTCGCCGATGTCGTCGACAAGGAAGATGTCGTCGCCCGCGGTGCCCAGCAACGCATCCGCCGTGGCGGTGGCGGGCAGGGGAAGCAGCGCGATATAGCCGGTCGCGCCGGGCGACGCCTCGCCCTGATCGACGGTCAGCGTTTCGCGGATCGTGTCGATGCCGACGAGACCGGGGAGCGAATCGCGCGTGGCGAGCGTCGAGAGCTCGGACCGGGTGATCGCGACGCCGCGCAAGGTGAGCTGCCCGTGCGAGGAGATCACCTTGGTGCGCGATCCGGCATCGTCGAAGCGCCCGCCGATCACAGTGACGTCGGCGTCGTCGTCGAGCCAGAGCTGGTTCTGCTCGGAGATGCCGCCGCGCAGCACCGGGTTCAGGCCAACCGAGTCGATCAGCGTCGCCTCGCCCCAGAGCCGGTAGTTGCGGCCATTCTCCTCGCTGAGTGCGCGGACGATCAAGGTGCCGCTCGACTTGAGGTCATAGCCGCCGTCGCTGTTGCCGCGCGCGACGGTGTCGATGAAGCGTATGTCATAGACGCCGCGCTCGCTCGCGAAGCCGTCGCCGTTGAAATAGGCGCCGGCGGTGCTCTGGATATTCTCCATCACCACCTGGCTGAGCGTGACATTGTGGACGGTGCCGTCGAGATGGACGCCCGCGGGCAGGTCGTCGCCCGTCTGCCCGGCCATGTCCGCCGTGACATTGTCGATCACCACATTGTTGGTGTCGTACTGGAGGCGGATCGCGACCCTGGAGAAGCCCTGTATGTCGACGTCGCGGATCGTCAGCCCGGTGATCGTCGCGGTGCCCGAAGGCGCACTGGAATAATCCTCGAAGAAGCGGCGGACATTGTTCGCGTCGACATCCTCGATATGGAGATTGGCGAGATCGGCGGTGACGCGGAAGGCCGTGCCGACATTGTCGATCTGCAAGTCGCGGAATATGAGATTGTCGGCGCCCGTTCCGAGTTTGAACAGTTCGTTGCCCGAGGGATCGCCCGCCTGCCAGTCGGCCGGGCGCGAGCCGGTGAAATGCGCGGCCATGGCATTGCCGCCCGAATCGATGCCGCGCACCACCACCGACTGGCCCTCCGTCCCGCCACGGGTGATGCCGAGGATGCCGGTGACGTTATAGTCGCCCTGGTCGGCCAGCAGCAGCACCTCGCCCCCCGGTCCCGCCCTTCCGATCATGGTATTGAGCGAACCGATAGACGCTGCGTTGTTGATATCGCTGCCACTTTTGTCCCCGGAACCGGCAGGCGAGATGTACAGGCTTGGCATGGCGAACGACCCCTTGCTGTTACGGCGAGGTTAACCTCGTCCAAGCCGCCATGCTGCACTGCACTATGGTTAAGCCAGCATTAAGCTGATCATCGGAGTGGTTATCGCGATGGACCGCCTGCCCGGGGTGCAACCTGCCCGGCGCTTAACATATTGGCATGAGGGCTTTTGCACACCGAGCGGCCGGTTCGAGGACGGCATGATCATACCCCAAGGGGCGGACCTATTTGCGCGCGAAAAGTCGTAACAGGCAATAACCTGGGACCGCCGCCAGGGCGATGACGGCCAAAATGTCAGGGAGGCCGACCGCCAGCAGGCCGGTCACGAGCGAAGCGATCGTGACAATCCCCATCACCAGCGGCCAGCCATAGGTTCGGCGGACGGTCTGCCGGGTCATCTTGCTTCTCCGCCTTCGACGACTTCGTGGACGCGCCGTTGCAGCGACTGGCCGCGATGCCCGACCCAGAGATAGATGCCGCTGCCGAGGATGATGATCGCGATGACGTCGAGCAGCGCCCAGACGATCTTGAGCGGCAGGCCCGCATAGTCGCCGAAGTGCAGCGGCTGCGACAGATACATGGCGCTGAGGCTGAGCGGCCAGGTCGGGACGCCGGTCAGCTTCGACGTCGCGGCGTCGACGAGCACGGGTTGATAGTTGCGCTGGTCGAGCTGCGATTGGCCGATCATAAACACGCCATAATGATGCTCGCCGCTATAGCCCGTCCCGGGATAGCTGACGAAGGCGGGCTTGAGCTCCGGCCGCGCCGCTTTCGCCTCGGCGACCGCCTTTTCGATCAGGCCGAATTGCGCGGGCGCGGGGCGGCCCGCCCATTCGCGGGTCAGCTCGGCAAGCTGGTCCTTCTGCCACTGGTCATAGAGCGGCTCGTCGAGCGTGTTGATGACGCCGGTGAGCCCAACGACCAGCAGCCAGGCGGTGGCCGCGATGCCCAGCAGATTGTGGATGTCGAGCCATTTCAGCCGTTTGCTGCGCTCCTTGCGTATCGTCCCGAACTCGAGCTTGCGCATGAAGGGGCGGTAGAGCACGACGCCCGATATGGTGGCGATGGCGAAAAGCAGGCCCATCACGCCGAGGAAGAGCTTGCCGGGAAGCCCCGCGAACATGTCGGTGTGCAGCCGCAGGATGAAGAACATGACGCCTTCGTTGAACTGCGGCGCGGGAACGGCCGTACCGGTGTAGGCATCGAACAGCGCGGTCTTCATCTCTGCCGGCGGGGTGTCGGCGGTGGGGCCGAGGTTGACGTAGACGATAGGCTCGTCGGGATACCAGCCGAGGAACAGCGGCCGGTTGCCGGGATATTGCGCCTTGGCATCCTCGATCAGCCGGTCGAGATTTGCCGGCTGTGCGCCGGGCGGCGGCGCGGACAATTCGGGCTCGGCGCCCGCGAGATGCGCGATCTCCTCGCCAAAGATCAGCGGCAGCCCGGTGATGCAGAGAAGCAGCAGGAAGACCGTGCAGACAAGGCTGGTCCATTTATGGACCAGATACCAGGCCTGCACGGTCTTGCGTTTCATCGCGTCAGAACCGGTAGCCGAGCGAGGCGACGACATAGCGGCGATTGCCGCTGAAGCAGTCGCCGAAGGTGCGGCAGGCGGTGAAATAGCTCTTGTCGAACAGATTCGAGGCGTTGACCGCGGCGGTCCAGCGGTTCCAGTCGACCGACACCAGCGCATCGACGAGCGTGTAGGATGGCGTCGTGATCGCGCTCGTCGGGCCGGTCGAGCGGGTGTTGCCGATATGGCGCACGCCCGCGCCGACGCGCAGCAGCGCATCGGAACCGAGCGGCAGCGATTTCACCGCCCAGAGCGACGCCTGGTCGCGCGGCACGTCGTTGACGCGCGCCCCCTCTTCATAGGTGTAGAGGCTTTCGGACACGCGGGCATTGTTGTGGCTGTACGCGGCGGTCAGCTGGAAATTGCCGGGCAGGTCGAACGCGCCCTCGACTTCGAACCCTTTCGAGGTCACTTCGCCGGTCTGGAAGACGTTGATCGGATCGGCGGGATCGTTGGTCGGGCGGTTCTGCTCGACGATGTCATAATAGGCCGCGGTGACGAGAATGCCGCGCTGCGGCTGCCACTTGACGCCGCCTTCATACTGCCGTCCGCGCGTCGGAACATAGGGTTCGCCGGTGCGCGGATTGATCCCCGAAACCGGCTGGAACGCCTCCGAATAGCTGAGGTAGGGCGACAGGCCATGGCCGATCTCGCCGATCAGGCCGACCTTGAAGGTCCACGCCGTATCGACGACCGCCGGTGCGCCTTCGGTCTTGGATCGTGCGCGGTCATGGCGCACACCCGCGACCAGCGTGACGCGGTCGGCATAGCGGATCTGGTCCTGGACATAGACGCCGAGCTGCGTGTTGCGCTGGTCGGGCAGCGCGGCATAGGGCAGCACGTCCGCCGCGACGCCGCTGTTGTTCGGGTTATAGGCGTCGACCGGCGTGATGCCCGGCGTGAACGCGCTGCCGCCCGAAGCGCTGAGCGTTTGCTCGAAATAATTGGTGTAGTCGAGGCCGACGAGGAGCTGGTGGCTGAACGGTCCGGTGTCGAAGGTCAGGCGCGCGTTCGTGTCGCTCGTAAAGATCTTGCCGTGCGGCTTGGTCTGATAGGCGTAGCGATGCAGCGTCCGGCCCGTTTCGGCGGTGCCGTCGATGAACGGATTGGCCGGGTTCGAATAGACGTCGGGATAAAGCTCGCGGAAGGTCGCCTTGGCGTCGGTGTAACGCGCGCGCGCGCTGAGGCTGAGCAGGTCGGAAACCCGCTGGTCGACGATGAGCGTCGCCGACAGCGTGCGCTGGCGGAGCGTGTCGTAATTCTCGTCGCCAAGGAAGGTGCGGTTGCTGAGCCGCCGTGCGTCATTGGGCGCGCCGATCGCCGACACGACGGGAAGAAACTGCTGGCTCGATGCCGAGCGGTCGCGCTGGTAGAGGCCGATCAGCGTCACCTCGGTGTCGGGACCCGGCCGCCAGTTCAGCGACGGCTGGACGAGCACGCGATTGTCGTCGAGCCGCCGCGTCTGCTGGCCCGCGTCGCGCACGACCGCGACGATGCGGCCGGCCAGCGTATCGCCGCCAAGCGGGCCGGTCAGGTCGACCATCGCCTGCTTGCGGTCCCACGATCCATATTCGATCCGGGCGCTGCCGCCCGCTTCGAATTCGGGACGCTTGCTGACGCTGTTGATGATGCCGCCGTTGGATGCCTGCCCATAGAGGACCGAGGACGGTCCGCGCAGCACTTCGACGCGCGAGAGCGTGTCGACCGCGGCGCGCGCGAAGGGCGCGAAGGTATAGAGGCTGCGCATCCCGTCGAGGAACTGGACGGGCGCGAGTCCGCGCACGACGCTCGCGTCGCCGCGCGTGTCGAGGCCATAGGCCTCGCCGGTGACGCCGGCCGAATAGCGGAGCGTTTCCTGCAGATTGAGCGCGCCGCGGTCGCGGAACAGCTCTTCGGTGACGACGCTGATCGCCTGCGGGGTTTCGACGAGCGGCGTGTCGCTCTTGGTCGCGGTGACGGCTCGGTCGGCGGTGACGGTGATCTCCGCGCTGGTTTGGCTTTCCTGCGCCTGCGCTGCGCCCGTCCAGGCCACCGTTACCAGCAAAGCATTGATCATTTTATATTTCATCGCGAACCTCCACTATGGGAGGCCCGCTAGACGCGAATGATCGCTACTGCAACCCATTTGCAAGAGTGCAGCCTGCCAGCCGGGAAGATCGCGCGTTGAGCGCGTGACCGCAACCGGACTAAAGCTAGCCCCTCCGCCTTATGAACAGGCTCGTTGGACCGGACAGGAAGGGATCAATGGGCTTTTCGATCCGGGTGCGCCAATTCGGCTTCCGAAGGCCAATGGCCCTGCGGATTTTCCCGAACGATCTCTGTCAGCAGCGCCTTTGCGCCCCTCTCGTCGCCGGCAAAGCGGTGTTCCATCGCGATCGCGAATTTGATCGTGCTGTCGCGCGTGTCCTTGAAACCGGCGGGGTCGAGGCGACCCTGCATGATCTGGACCGCCTGATAGTAAGTGAAATTCTCGATCAGTTTGAGCCCCGGCTCGATCTCGTTGATCGCGGCTCGCGCTTTGTCGTGCTGGCCCATCTTGCGATACGCGAGATAGGTCCAATAAGCGGTTCCGATGTGCATGTCGTCGCGTGTGAAGTCGGGCATCACGGCGAGTGATTTGGCCATGCCGTCGACGACTGCGGGATAGTCGCCGGTCGCGAAACTGGTCTGTGCATGATAATAAAGGATGTTGCCGCGATAAGTGCTGATCGTGAGGCCGATCGGGTTGGGCATGCCGTCGGGTTCGAAACTGTCGGGCGTATCGCCCATCAATTCCAGTGCTTTCTTATAATCGGCGAGCGCTTCCTTGAAACGGCGCGCGCGCGTGAGGTCGCGGGCGCGGAAGCGGTAGAGCTTGTAGCTGTTCGGAAATTGTTCGATCCCGGCGCTGAAGGCATCGACCGCGTCGCAGATGCGTCCCGCATAGTCGAGCCGGCGGCCGTACCAGATATGGCTGTCCTCGCGGTCCGGCGCGATGCGCAGCGCCGCCGCGGCGATCGCGATATCCTCGTCGAGAATCTTTTGCGTTGCAGCCGGATATTTCGGCACCGTCAGTGGCGTGCCGATCAGGCTGGTCGCGCAATTCCCCGCGTCGGCGCCAGGGACGTTCGCCGACGCAGGGGCTGCCGTCAGCAGCAAGGCAAGGGTGAGGGTGGAGATGCGGAGGCTCATCCGATCACCTCCTGATAGATGCGGCGGACATTGGTCCCCATGATCTTTTCGACCGTGGCCGAGGGATAGCCGAGCTTGCGCACGCCGTCCCACACCACTTCCATGCGCCGCGGGCCGTTGAGTTCGTTGATGAACAGCGGCCAGTCGGGCTCGTGGAAATTGGTGCCCTCCTCGCGCTTCAGCTCGGCGATATAGGCGTCGGTCATCTCGACGACGCGGTGGTCGCGGTCGCTGCCGATCGCGACATGGTCGGCGCCCATCACTTTGACCGCATGGTCGATATGGCGGAAATATTCGGGCAGCGCGTCGTCGCGCTTCGTCGTGAGGAACGGCCGCATCTGGCAGATGCCGGCGACCCCGCCCTTGTCGGCGAGCAGGCGCAGGTTCGCGTCGGTCGTGTTGCGGACATTGCTGTGCACCGCCATGCATGCGGTGTGCGAGACGATCACGGGGGCCTTCGACGCGGCGATCGTGTCGGCCATCGTCTGCATGTTCGAATGCGACAGGTCGATCAGCATGCGGCGTTCGTTCATGCGTCCGACGAGGTCGCGGCCGAAATGGGTGAGGCCGTTCGCGCCGAGTTCCTTGCACCCCGCACCCGCCCAATTCTGGTCGTTATAGGTGATCTGCGCCGACCGCACGCCGAGCTTGTGGAACAGGTCGACATTGTCGAGGTCGCGGCCGAACTGGGTGCTGTTCTGGAACAGGTAGAAAAGCGCGAGCTGGCCGTTCGCCCGCGCGACATCGATGTCGCTGGTTTTCGTTGCCTTCAGGAACAGTTCGGGATGCTTGGCGATATGCGCATCATGGTCGAGCACCGCCTGCACGGCCTCTTCATAGGCCTGCCCCTCATAGACCTTGGGATCGCAGAGCGTGACGGTGATCGCGTCGAGCCCGCTGGCGCGCATCTGGCCGATCAGCGCCGCGTCATATTCGAAGCGCACCTCGCCCATCGCGTCGAAGGTGAGGGGGCGCGTCTTTGCCCGTGCCGCCGCCGCGGGCGCGAACGCCATCGCGGCCGACAAGGCCGCCCCCGACAGGATGAAATTCCGTCTGTCCATCGCTTTGCCCTCTCCAATTTTCTATTGGAAAGAAATTAGCGTATCGGAAAATTATTGCAAGCCCGATGATCGGGCGGGCGCTCAGCCGGTGTTGACCCACAGCACGACGGCATCTTCCTCGCTCGTCGAGTAGGCGGCGTGCTGCATGCTGCTGTTGATATAGATGCTGTCGCCGACGCCGAGGAACGCCGGTTCATAATGTTCGGTCTGGAAGCAGATTTCGCCTTCGAGCACATAGAGGAATTCCTCGCCGCTGTGCTGCGACCAGCTTTTGAAATCCTCGAGGCTGCGCGCCTTGATCGTCGTGACGAACGGCAGGATCTTCTTGTTCTTGAGCTCAGCGGCGATCAGCCGGTGACGGTAGACCGCGGTCTCCATCAGGCGGCCCGCGCCGTCCATCGTGACGCTGCGCCGGCCCGCGGCATCCTGCCCCGAATTGCTCGCGAAGAGTTCGGTGATGTCGATGTCAAAGCCGGTCGCGAGTTTTTGCACGACGTCGAATGTCGGCGACATCTGGTCATTTTCGATCTTCGACAATGTCGAGGCCGCAAGCGCGGTCAACCGTCCCGCATCCTCCAGCGTCATCCCGCGTTCCTTGCGCAACTGGCGCAATCGCTCGCCCAGGTGAAAGCCTTCGGATCGAGGCCGCCTCGCGGTACGAACGGCACCCAAAACTTCCGGCTCGTCTCCATTTCTGGGCGGCATAAGTCTCCAATCCTTAACTTGCTCGAGATCGTACGGCATCGGCCAATGGGGGACGGCTGGGGAAAGAGGTCCGGCCAATCAGCCGCCGCCATCTATAAAGCACAAATTTCCGATAGGCTACGATATTGGCATATCCGCTATGCCAATATCGTATCTGCCCACCGGAAATAGAGGCCGATCTCGAACAGGCGAGATCAGAATTTATACTTAGCATTCAAATAATAGAAGCCGCCGGCGACCCCGAATACACTGTGATTGTCATAGATCAGGCCGGCGCGGGCGCGGGCGGGGCCGCGGCCCGGCGGGAAGATGTTGAAGATGTTGCGTGCGCCGACGCTCAGCTCGACATCCTGGATGCCCGAATAGGTCACTTCGGCATCGAACAGCGTCACCGCCTTGCGCGGCAGGAAGGTCGCGCCGTCGAGGCGGCGCCACGCGCCATAATGGATCGCGCGCGCCATGAAGCCGAAATCGCCAACCTTGGTCGTCGCCGAGAAATTGCCGCGCCAGCGCGGCGTGCCGCGTTCGAACTCGGTCACGATCGCGGGGCTGAAGCCCGGGGGCGGGGCGCCGCGCAGATGCTGTTCGTTATAGTTTACGGCAAGGCTGAAATCGGTCGAGGCATTGTCCGACCAGCTGTGGCGATAGGTGCTCACCAGGTCGAAACCGCGAACGCGCGTGTCCATCTCGTTCTGGAAATAGCGCACCTGCTGGATGTCGGCGCCATTGGGGAAGTTGATCGCGGCCAGCGCGGCGCGCTCGGCGGCGGTGGTGTTCCGCGACGGCGTGAGAAGCAGGCGGTCATCGACGTCGATCTGATAGAAATCGAGCGTGGTCAGGAAACCGTCGAGGCCGGTGAAGACGACGCCCGCCGACATGTTGAACGAGGTTTCGGGCGTCAGCGCCTCCGAGCCGAAGACTCGCGCTGCGGGCGACCCCGGAACGAGCACGGCATCGAGGATGAAGCCGCCGACGCCGTCGAGCTGCGAGGTGAGGCTGGTGCCGAACACCTGCCCTGCGGCCGGGGCGCGGAAGCCGGTGCTGACCGAACCGCGCAGCGCAAAGGCATCGCTCAGCTCGAAGCGCGTCGAGGCCTTGTAGCTGAAATTGTCGCCGAACTGGTCATAGTCTTCGTAGCGAGCGGCGGCCGACAGGTTCCACCAGGGCGTGATGTCGGCATCGATTTCGCCGAACACGGCATAGCTGTTCGAATCAAAGCTGCCGGCGAATTCGGGCGAGAAGCCCTGGAAACCGTTCGAGCCCGCGGGCAGGTCCCGCAGCGGACCCGTGGTGTAGCTTGCAGCGTCGCCCTCGCCGATGACATAGGTTTCCTTGCGATGGCTGGCCCCGGCAAAGACGAGGATGTCGTTGCTCAGCTCATAGGAGACTTCGGCGTCGAACTGGATTTCGCGCTGGGTGAGCGAGCCGGGCTTGAACGCGGTCGGCGACTTGACCCCCATCGACGCGTTGATCGTGCCGGTGATCGAATAGTCGACGGTGTTGGTGCCATAGCGCGCCGACAGGTCCCAGGTCAGCGGGCCCGACTGGTCGCGGAGACCGACCAGAGCGCTGAAATCTTCGAGATGGCCGCGGAATTCGGGCGTGAAGCCGCCCGGATAGATGGCGGTCAAGTTGAACAATTCGGGGTGTGCGGGCGACAGGTCGAACGCCGAATTGGCATAGGTGCCATGGCGGTTCAGGCCGCCCGCCGTGATGGGCTGGCGCAGGCCGAAGGTGACCGAGCTCTTGCCCGTCATATAGTTGCCGAAGCTATAGAGTTCGAGTTCGTCGCTGAGTTCGATGCCGGCGTTCCACACCGACTTGAACGCCATGTAACGCGGATCGAGATTGCCTTCGGGATGCTCGGGAATGCCGGGAATGCCCATCGCCCGCATCGCTTCGGCGCCCGAATGGGTGGCCTTTTTCGCATAGGCCTTGGCCTGGTCGGTATATTGGGCGGCGATGTTGAAATAGGCATTGTCGCCGACCGGGACGGCCAGATGACCCTGGATGTCATAGGTGCGGCCGCCGGACGTATAATATTCGCCGACCTGACCGATGATCGAGCCGCCGCTCCTGGCCTTTTTCAGCTCCAGGTTGATCACGCCGGCGATCGCGTCCGAGCCATATTGCGCCGACGCGCCGTCGCGGAGCACCTCGACGCTCGACAGCGCGATCGGCGGAATGACGTTGAAATCCTGACCCTGCGAACCCGAGGTCGAGGCATGGCCGGTGCCGATCTGCACGATCGAGGCGCGGTGGCGGCGCTTGCCGTTCATCAGCAGCAGCACATGATCGGCGGGCGAGCCGCGCAGCGTGACCGGGCGCACGAACGAGGAGCCGTCGTTGCCCTGAAGGCGCTGCGCGTTGAATGCCGGCACCAGCGTACGCAGCGCATCGTTCACGTCCGAATAGCCGGTCGTCGCGATCTGTTCGGGCGCGATGACGTCGATCGCGACCGAGCTGTCGGTGATCGAGCGATCCTTGCGGCGCGTACCGATGACGACGATGTCGCTGCCGCCTGCGCTGGTTTCGGCACCCTCTTCTTCGGGCGGAGCCGACTGGGCATGCGCCATCGGCGTGATCGCGAATGCGAGAGCCGACGACAACAACAGGCGTGACACGAACTTCGACATTTTTCCCTCCTTTTGGACCCGTTTCCCCACCGGAAATTCGTTGATTTCCGCAATGTGTCGTAATTTCCAGAATTTTCCTATCATAAAAATTCTTGCTCAACTAGCAAAAACTTCCTATGCAAATGGGGAGTGCTGCAGGGGCGGCCTCGCGGCGTGGGTCGGCGGGAGAATTTCGCTTGAGCGGCATTGGGAAATGGGCGGCGCTTGCGATTGGCGTGTCGCTTTCGGGCATGGCCGTCGCGGCGCCTGCTGGCGCCGAGCTTGCCGATACGCTGGTAATCCATGCGGGCGCGGTCGTTGCGATTCCGGGCGAACAGCCGCTCGGGCCGAGCACGATCGTGGTGCGCAGCGGGCGCATCGCCGAAATCCAGCCGGGCTATGTGGAGCGCGCGGGCGTGCAGGTGATCGACTTGAAGGACCGGACGCTGCTGCCCGGGCTGATCGACGCGCATGTCCATTTCAGCTTCTCGCCCGAAACCAAACTATGGGCGGCGGCGGTCGATACGCCCGAAGATGTTGCGCTGTTCGCTTTTTCCAATGCGAAAAAGACGCTGGAGGCGGGGTTCACGACGGTCCGCGACGTCGGCTCCGATGGCTATTCGATCCACGCGCTGCGCGACGCGGTCAACGAAGGCACCCTTGTCGGCCCGCGCATCTTCCTGTCGGGGACGTCCTTGTCGATCGTCGGCGGGCATGGCGACATGTCGGGGCTCAATCGCAAGACGACCGAGGCGCTCTATCCCTATGATTATACCGGTGCGTGCACCGGAGCGGTCGAATGTGCGCTGCGTGTCCGCGAAGCGGCCAAATATGGCGCCGACCTGATCAAGATCACCTCGACCGGCGGCATCATGTCGCAGCAGGCGCGCGGGCTGGGCCAGCATCTGACCGACGAGGAACTGACTTCGATCGTCACCACTGCGCACAGTCTTGGCCTCAAGGTCGCGGCGCACGCGCATGGCGGGGAGGGCGTTGCCGCCTCGGTGCGCGCCGGCGTCGATTCGATCGAGCATGGCACCTATCTCGACGAGGAAACCGCGAAGCTGATGGCGAAGCGCGGCACCTGGCTCGTGCCTACGCTCGGCCTGCTCGACTCGCGGAAAGAAAGCGACGCCAGCCCCGCCGTGCAGGCGAAGATGGCCGAAGCGCGCCGCGTCGCGGGGCGGAATATCCGGCTCGCGGTCCAGCATAAGGTCAAATTCGCGTTCGGCACCGACGCCGGCGTATCGCCGCACGGGCAAAATGCGCGGCAGTTTCGCCATATGGTCGAACAAGGTCCGATGACGCCGATGGCGGCGCTGCGGTCGGCGACCGTCGATGCCGCCGCGTTACTGGGCCAGTCGGAGAATATCGGCACGATCGAGGTCGGCAAATATGCCGACATGATCGCGGTCGCGGGCGATCCCTATCGCGACGTGACGGTGACCGAGCGCGTCTCCACCGTGATCAAGGACGGGCGCGTCATCGTCCACGATGACCGCGCGAGCCCGTGACCAAAACCTGACAATAACCTGCATTTCCCCTTTCAACGGACAATTTGATGAACGCTCTTGATAAGATGATTTCTCCCGGTGCCAGCTACAGCGCGCAGGGCGGTTTTGCGCAGTCGGTCACCGATATATTCGGCGCGCTCGGGCTGTCGCTCGATGCCAGCCGGGGTTCGGACCTCAAGGTTTTTTCGCCGGTCGACGGGTCGGAACTCGCGGCCCTGCGTACCGACAGGGCAGGCGACATGGACGCGATGGTTGCGAACGCGCGCGGCGCCTTTGCCGCATGGAAGGACGTCCCGGCGCCGCACCGCGGCGAGCTTGTCCGGCGCTACGGCCTGCTCGTGCGCGAGCATAAGGAGGCGTTGTCGCAGCTCCTGACGATCGAGAATGGCAAGATCCTGACCGAAGCGCGCGGCGAGGTTCAGGAAGTCATCGACATCTGCGAATATGCCGTCGGCCTGTCGCGCCAGCTTTTCGGGCTGACGATCGCGTCGGAGCGTGCCGAGCACCGGCTGACCGAATATTGGCACCCGCTCGGCGTGCTCGGGCTGATCTCGGCGTTCAATTTCCCCGCCGCCGTCTGGGCGTGGGGCACCACTGTCGCGCTCGTCTGCGGCGACAGCGCGATCTGGAAGCCGTCCGAAAAGACCCCGCTCACCGCGCTCGCCTTCGCCGGGCTGCTGCAAAAGGCGGCGGCTGACTATGACCTCGCGCCTGACCATCTGGCGCAGGTAGCGATCGGCGATGCGGCGTGCGGCACGATGCTTGCCGATCATCCCGACGTCGCGATCGTCAGCGCGACGGGCAGCGTTCGCATGGGGCAGGACGTCGGCGTGCGCGTCCAGCGCCGCTTCGGGCGCCCGGTGCTCGAACTCGGCGGCAACAACGCTGCGGTCGTCGCGCCGAGCGCCGATATCGGGCTTGCGCTGCGCGGGACGATCTTCGCCGCGACGGGGACGTGCGGCCAGCGCTGCACGACCTTGCGCCGCCTGATCGTCCACGAAGACATCCGCGCCGATTTCGTGAAGCGCCTGATCGCCGCGGTCGGCAGCCTCAACATCGGCAGCCCGCTCGACGATGCGACGCATGTCGGTCCGCTGATCGACAAGGCCGCCTTCGACGCGATGCAACGCGCGCTCGAACAGGCGCGCCGCGACGGCGGGATCGTCCATGGCGGCGACCGGATCGAGGTCGCGGGGCCGGACGCCTGGTATGTCCGCCCGGCGATCGTCGAAATGCCCGCGCAGAGCGAAATCGTCCGCGAGGAAACCTTCGCGCCGATCCTCTATGTCCTGTCCTACACCGATTTCGCCGAGGCCATCGCGCTACAGAACGGCGTGCCGCAGGGGCTGTCGTCATGCGTCTTCACCGGCGACGTGCGCGAGGCCGAGAAATTCCAGTCGGCGCAGGGCAGCGACTGCGGCATCGTCAACGTCAATATCGGGACCAGCGGCGCCGAGATCGGCGGCGCGTTCGGCGGCGAGAAGGTGACCGGCGGCGGGCGCGTGTCGGGGTCCGACAGCTGGAAGAATTATATGCGCCGCGTTACCGCGACGGTGAATTACTCGACCTCGCTCCCGCTCGCGCAGGGCGTGAAGTTCGATCTCGATATCGATTGAAGACACAAGATCAGTTCGGAGAGGATATTTATGATGAAGCCCAGGCATTTGAAATTGCTGGTGTCGGCCGGCCTGTTGCTGATCGCCGCGCCGGTGACGGCGATGGCGCAGGAAGGCAGCTTTCAGGGCATGTCGCTGCTCGGCGAGCGGATGGTCACTGCTCCGGCGCGCAATGCGAACGTCGCGTCGGTCGAAACGCTCGAGCGCGCCGCGCGCGATGCGAAGGCGGCGTTCGAGAGCAATATGACCGTCGACAGCGCGACCTGGTACGGCCGCATCCTCTTCTATCAGGGCTATACGAAGGAATCGGCGGCGGTTTACGATCAGGCGCTGAAGCGCTTCCCCAATTCGGGCAAGCTGCTTCGCCACCGCGCGCATCGCCATTTTTCGCTGCGCGAATTCGACAAGTCGATCGAACTCGGGCTGAAGGCCGCGAAGCTTTACGAGAACCAGCCGCTCGAACGCGAAAAGCCGGGCCCCGACTATTTCCCCGGCGACCCCGATGTCGTGCAATATTATCTCTATTATCACCTCGGGCAGGCCTATTTCGGCAAGCATGATTTCGACAATGCGGCGAAATGGTTTGCCAAGTCGGCCGAGTCCGCGGCCTTCACGCACGACGTCGAGGCACGCACCGCGAACGGCTATTGGGAATATCTGTCGCTCGCCCGCGCCGGGAAGCTCCGCGAGGCGCAGAAGCTGCTCGACGATTATGACCTGACCTTGTTCGAGGTTCACCCGAAGGGCGGCTCGGACACCTATTTCGACGGGCTGCAGCTGTTCAAGGGCAACCGCGCCGCCGACAGCTTCTTCAGCGACAAGGACAGCGGCCGCGCCTTCGCGACCGCCGACGGGGTGGCCGCGTCGACCGCTTACAGCCTCGCCAACTATTATATCCTCCGCGGCGAGCCCGAAAAGGCGAAGCCCTGGTTGAAGCGCTCGATCGCCGTCAACAGCTGGAGCTTCTTCGCGCGCATCCAGGCCGAGGCCGACTGGCTGCTGCTGTTCCCGAACGAAAAGCCCTGAAGGGACGCATCGAACTGACGCATCTGGGGTGAGCGGCGGACCCGAACCATCGGGCCGGATATTTGGGAGACGCATCGTGAAGAACTGGACCCGCCGCAAACCCATCACGCCGCCCGGCGAACGCAGCGCCGGCGCGCTGCCGCCCAGCCTGTCCTGGCCGCAGCTGATGGCGATGGGCGTCGGCGCGATCATCGGCACCGGCATCCTGACGCTGATCGGCGTCGGCGTCGACCGCGCGGGCCCAGCGGTGCTGATCTCCTTCGCGATCGCGGGCGCGGTCTGCGCCTGCGCGGCGCTCGCCTACGCCGAACTGTCGGCGATGATGCCCGCGGCGGGCAGCGCATACAGCTATTCCTACGCGGGGCTCGGCGAGGCGTTTGCGTGGATCGTCGGCTGGAGCCTGATCCTCGAATATTCGCTCGTCGTCTCGACCGTCGCGGTGGGCTGGTCGGGTTATGCATCGCCGCTTTTGATGGGGATCGGGTTTCCCGAGGCACTGACGCGCGGTCCCGAACTCGGCGGGCTGATCAATCTGCCCGCGGTCGCGATCATCGCGGTCGTCGCGGGCCTGCTGCTGCTGGGGACGCGCGAGAGTGCGCGGATCAATTCGGTGCTCGTCGTCGTGAAGATCGTCACGCTGCTGCTCTTCGTCGGTTACACATTGCCCTATTTCGACGCCGCGCACCTCGATCCGTTCATGCCCTATGGCTATGCCGCGCAGGTCGGCAGCGACGGCGTGCAGCGCGGCGTCATGGCTGCCGCCGCGATCATCTTTTTCGCCTTCTACGGCTTCGATGCGATTTCGACCGCAGCGGAAGAAACGAAACGCCCGGCGCGCGACCTGCCGATCGCGATCATCGGCTCGATGGCGGTCTGTACGCTCATCTACATGCTGGTCGCCGCTACCGCGGTCGGTGCGACGCCTTTCACGACCTTCGCCGACAGTCCCGAGCCGCTCGCGCTCATCCTGCGTTCGATCGGGCAGGGGGGCGTCGCGCAAGTCGTGGCGACGACCGCCGTTGTCGCGCTGCCGACCGTGTTGCTCGCCTTCCTCTATGGGCAAAGCCGGATCTTCCTC
Source organism: Sphingopyxis sp. CCNWLW2 (assembly GCF_037095755.1). Taxonomy (NCBI): domain Bacteria; kingdom Pseudomonadati; phylum Pseudomonadota; class Alphaproteobacteria; order Sphingomonadales; family Sphingopyxidaceae; genus Sphingopyxis; species Sphingopyxis sp. CCNWLW2. The sequence continues at coordinate 1,088,736 of NZ_JBAWKJ010000002.1, read as the reverse complement.
GCGATGGCACGCGACGGTTTCCTGCCGCAGCGCCTCGCGCATATTTCACGGCGCGGCACCCCGACGCGCATCACGCTGCTGACCGCGGCGATCGTCGCGGTCCTTGCCGGGCTGCTCCCGATCGGAAAGGTCGCCGCGCTCGCCAACGCCGGAACGCTGATCGCCTTCATCGCGGTCGGCGTCTGCCTGCTCGTCCTTCGCCGCCGCGCCCCCGATGCGCCCCGGCCCTTTCGCGTGCGCGCGGCGTGGCCGGTCGGGCTCGGCACGATCGGCGGATGCCTTTATCTGTTCCTCAGCCTGCCCGCCGAAACGCTCTTGTGGTGCCTCGTCTGGAACCTGATCGGGCTCGGCCTCTATGCGGCCTATGGGCAATACCGCAGCACCTTGGGCCGGGCGGCCAGCGGCGGATAATCCCTTTGGCGTCTCCTAGACGGCGCCGGCCTTGAGCAGCTTTACCGCGTGGTCGGCGGCGCGCGCGGTCAATGCCATGAAGGTGAGCGACGGATTGACACACGATATCGAGGCCATCTGGGCGCCGTCGGTGACGAACAGATTGGCGGCCTCGTGCGCCTGTCCCCATTTGTTGAGCACCGACTGCCGCGGATCGGCCCCCATGCGCGCGCCGCCCATTTCGTGGATGGCGTCGCCGGGGACATGTTCGCGGCGCTCGCTGGTGACGTTCTGCAGCCCCGCCTTGCGCAGCATCGCCTCGCCCTCAGTCCGCGCATCGTCCATCATGCGAATCTCATTCTCGCGGAAGGTGACATCGAAGCGCATCAGCGGGATGCCGAACCCGTCGACCTTGTCGGCGTGCAGGCTGACGCGATTATCCTCATAAGGCAGGCATTCGCCGAAGGCGCCCATGCCGAACTTCCACGGGCCATAGCTGCGCATGCCATGCTTCATCGCCGCGCCGAAACCCTCGGGCTTCGCCGGATCGCGCCGCGCGCTGCCCTGATAGCCATAGCCGCGCTTGAAGCCGATCCCTTCCTCGCCGCCGACATTGCGGAAGCGCGGGATATAGACGCCGCCCGGGCGGCGGCCATATTCGATAAAGTCGGTCATGCCGGGTATCTCGCCCGAGATGTTCACGCGGAAGATATGGTCCATCACATAGCGGCCGAGCGTGCCGCTGGAATCGAAATGGCTCTTGGCCGTTCCCGGGATGCGCGAGTTCATCAAGATCTGGGTCGAGGCCATCGCCGAGGCGCAGAGGAAGACGAGGCGCGCGGGGATCACCTCCGCCTGCTTCGTCTTCGTATCGATCACGCGCACGCCGGTGACCTTCTTCGTCTTCGGATCATATTCGAGATTGGAGACCACCGCGTCGGAGCGCAGCGTCAGCCGTCCGGTGGCGCGCGCCGCGGGCAGGGTGACCGCCTGCGTCGAGAAATAGGATCCGAACGAGCAGCCGCGCCCGCACTGGTTGCGGAACTGGCATTTGCTGCGGCCCTGATCCTCCTTGTCCTCGGTCATGTTCGAGAGGCGGGTGTTGATCAGCTTGCGGCCCGGCGAGGTCGTCTCGAGCCGTTCCTTCACCCATTTCTCGGCGACGTTCATCTGCATCGGCGGCTGAAACGCGCTGTCGGGCAGCTGCGGCAGATTCTCGCGCGATCCCGACACGCCGATATATTTCTCGACATAATCATACCAGGGAACAAGGTCGTCATAGCGGATCGGCCAGTCGCCCCCGACATTCTCGCGCTTGTTCGCCTCGAAATCCTCAGGCGACCAGCGGAAGCTCCAGCGTCCCCAGATCAGCGACTTGCCGCCGACCGCGGCGGGCCGGATCCAGTAGAATTTCTCGCCCTCGTCATAGGCATAGGGGTTGAGCCGGTCGTTGTTGTAGAATTTCTGGTTCGACGGCGAGACATAGCCATGCGTGGCGATGAAATAGTCGCTCTTGACCAGCCCCGCGGGCATCCGGTCGCGTGCCGGGATCTCATAGGCCGGCTTGCCGTCATAATCATAATCCTCGCCATGCTCGACCATCACCCCGCGGTCGAGCATCAGGACCTTGAGGCCCTTTTCGGTCAATTCCTTCGCGGCCCATCCGCCGCTCACTCCGGAGCCGATGACGATTGCGTCGAACTTGTCGGTCACTGCCATGAACTAATCCTCGAATGTCGGGTTACGCGCGAAGGCGGCTGAGCGTGGTGAAACTGGTCTGGATGTCGGGAAGATAGGGCGCGGGCGACTGATCATTCTCGACATAGAAATGCTCGACGCCGGCGACGGCGTTGAGCGTGAAGATGTCGGCGAAATCGATCACGCCCTTGCCGACGCTCGTCATCTTGCCGTCGGCGGTGCGATCCTTGACATGATAGGCATAGATGCGGCCGGCTAAGCGCCGGATGATCGCCTTGGGATCCTCGCCCGCGGCGACCGCCCAGAACAGGTCGAGCTCAAGTCGGACCAGCGCCGGGTCGGCGTCGGCGATCAGCGTGTCGAACAGGCTGGTGCCGCCCGGCTTCAGCGTGAACTCGAAATCATGATTGTGATAGGCAAAGCCCAGCCCGGCCTTTTTGAGCCGTTCGGCATAGCGGTTGAAATTGGCGACCGCGGCCTTCCAGCCCTCGGCGTTGCGGTGCGTGTCGACCATATAGGGAACGACCAGCGTGTCGGCGCCCAGCGCCCTGGTCATCGCGACCGCGCCGTCGAAATTGCTGGCGAGCGCCTCATAGGCGACATGGATCGAGGGCGACGTCAAGCCCAGCCGGTCCATCGTCTTGCGGAGCGCGGCATGGTCCATCTTGTCATAACCGCCGCCGCCATATTCGACTTCGCGATAACCGATCGCCGCCACCTTCTCGAGCGTTCCCATCGGGTCCTTCGAGAAGAGCTCGCGCACGGTATAGAGCTGGATGCCGATGGGCTTTGATTTGAGGCTCTTTGCCATGAGCGGTCCCGCAGCGAGTGTTGCCCCGAGCGCGGCGCCGCCCGCCATCCATTGCCGCCTGTTGATCATCATGACGAAAACACCTTTTTGATCTCGGAATAGGGATAGGCGCCGTCGTAGCGGCCGGGGACGGGCAGATATTCGCGCTCTTGCGTGATGCCGACTTCCGACGTGAAATATCCGGTGAGCACGAGCTGGCGGAACTTGTCGAAGAAGTCCGCGCCGCCGGGCAGCTTGCCTTCCATCGCCAGCGTCAGCAGCGCGTCCTGCTGCGCGGGCGTCGCCTTGTCGGCGGCGATTTTGAAATCGGTCCGGCTGCGCGCCTCGATCGCGTCGAGCCCCGCGATGATCGGTTTGCGATCGTCGGGCGAGGCCCAATCGGCGAGCAGCTTTTCGATATATTCGGGGACGCCGGCGGTAATCGCGCCGGGGGTGTCGGTGGTCGGCATCACGCGCTCGCTGAGCGCGGTCATCAGCGCGCGCTGCTGCGCGGTGAACACCGGCGACGAGGGCGGGCCGCTGCTGATGATCGGGGGCGCTTCGGCTGCCGCGGCGCGCGCGATCGGCGCGAACAGGCTCGCGCCGAACATCGCGGCCATCCCGGCCAGCGCGTCTCTGCGATCGATGATCATTTCACAGCTCCTTCGAAGTCATGGCTCGCCGCCGCTTCGGGCAGCGGGCGCACCCAGATGTTGCGGAACGAAACGGGCGAATTATGGTCCTGGAGCTGGATCGGCGCCGCATCGCCATGCGCTTCGTACGTCGCGACTTTGCGCCAGACGGTGCTGCCCAGCCAAGGCTGGCGGTTCTGGACGAGCACGCCGTTCAGGAAGGCCGTAATATAGGCCGGGCGCAGCAGCTTGCCGTCGGGGCCGAAGTGCGGGCGTTCAAAGACGATGTCGTAGCTCTGCCATTCGCCGGGCCCCCGCGACGGGTTCACGAGCGGCGGCTTCCAGGCATAGATCGCGCCGACGGTGCCGTCGGCATAGGTCGGGTTCTGATAGCCGTCGAGGATCTGAATCTCGTAACGCTGCATGAACCAAATGCCGCTGTTGCCGCGATCCTGCGAGCTATGGGTCGGCGGGTTGGGTGAGCGGAATTCGAGATGGAGCTGGACGTCGCCGAAGCTCGTCTTGCTGATCAGCGCATTCTCGCCGCGGCCGCCGAGCGGTGGGATCGACGTCATCGCGCCGTCCTCGACGATCCATGGCCTTGCCTTCGCCTGCCACGCATCGAGCGACTTGCCGTCGAACAGCACCACCGCGTCGGAGGGCGGGGCGCCGGGAACAGTGCCCGGGGTTACGACGGTCGGATGGGGGCGGTCGGAATCATGCACCTGCCATTTGCCGTCGGGCAACATCGGCGTGTCCTTGAATCCGGGCTTTTCCTGTGCAGCGGCAGGACTGCCCGCGGCCATGGCCGCTGCGATTACCGCGGCCCAGATGATATGCTTCACGCCTGTCTCCCTCATGCCGCGTCGATCGCGCGATAGGCGGCGATCAGCCGCTCTTCGCCCGCGCGGCCCTCGACCGAATTGCCATGTTCCATTCCGATCACGCCCGCGAAATTCCTCGCGCGCAGCCAGCGGACGATGTTGCGATAATTGATCTCGCCGCTTCCGGGCTCCTTGCGGCCGGGATTGTCGCCGAACTGGACGTACGCGATCTCGTTCCAGCAGCTGTCCAGCGTGTTGATGAGGTTCCCGGCCTGAATCTGCTCGTGATACAGGTCCGCCAGCACCTTGATCGCGGGGCTGTCGACCGCGCGCGCCATCGCATAGCCCTGCGGGACGGTCGACATGAAAACGCCGGGATGGTTCACCAGCGTGTTGAGCGGCTCCATCACCATGACCAGCCCGTGCGGTTCATAGATTTCGGCGGCGCGGCGCAGCACGTCGATCACGCGCGCGGTCTGGATATCGACCGGCAGCTTGCGGTCCATAAAGCCGGTGACGATCGTCATATGTTTAGAGTTCAGCCGCTTGGCGACGTCGACCGACGCTCTTATGTCGGCCAGGAAGCGCTCGCGATCGCTATCGTCGTTGCCGCCCAGCAGCGGCCGGAACTCGCTCCATCGCGGCATGCTCGCGACGAACACGCCCATCGTCATGCCGCGCTGCTGCAAGGCGCGCGCCATCGCGGTCTGGTCGGCGACCGAACGCGTGGCCGCCTCATTGTCCTCCCACGCGGTGAAGCCCTGATCGGCGGCGAAGGCGATCTGTTCGAGCCGATCGCCGCGGCTTTTGAAGCTTCCCTCATGTGGGGCATATTTCAGCGAAAAGCGTGCCGCGTTCTGCGCCACCGCGCCGTTCGCCACCGTCGCCGCGGCGGCTGCCGCGACGGCGCCCCCCGCCAGCACCACTCGGCGCGATACGTTCATGCCGTCTGACCCGCGAGCGCCGCGCGCGATTTGCCGCGCTCGCGCAGCCAGATGAAGCCGAACACCGCCAGCAGGATCACCGGCAGGATCGCCAGCCGCTGGAACGACAGCGACGCCGCGGCGTCCTCGACCGCCAGCTTCGCGGCGCCGGTCAGCGCCGCGAACGCTTCGGGGCCGCCGGCGAACTCGATCTTGGCGCGATCGAACATCGCGCCGAGCTGCGGCAGCACGAAGAAGCTGGCGAGCGCGCCCGCCGATCCAACGAGCCCCATCGCCCAAGATCCGCCGCGCGGATAGCGTTCGGCGACCGAGGCGAGCATCGTCGGCCACATCACGCAGACGCCGAGCCCCCAGACAGTGGCGGCGACGATCGCGGCGACGGGCGACTGCGCCTGGCTCAGCATGAACAGGCCGATCGCGGCGAGCAGGCTCGATACCCAGAGCAGGCCGGGGTTCGAGATTTTGTTGGCGAGCCGCCCGGCGAAATGGCGGAAGACGAACATGAGCGCGTTGACATAGACGAGCAGCAGGATGCCGCGCATGCCGACGCGGTTGGATAGCGCGACGTCGATCCACTGGCCGGGCGCCAGTTCGGACGCCGCGGTCAGGAACATGGCGCCGAACCAGATGAAGAAGCTCGGCCGGCGAAACACTTCGCCCATCATCGCGCCGAAGCTGACACCGCTTTGCTCACGCAGCGGCGGCGGGAAGGTCGTGGTCAGGGCGATCACGACGGTCGCGGCGGCGGGGATCATCACCAGCGCCATGATGCCCTGCCACGGCAAGGCGGCCGAGAGGAAGAAGCCGAGGAGCCCGCCGACGATGATGCCGCCGGGGAACCAGGCGTGGAGCACGTTTAGCCGGTGGGTGGTGTCGTCGGGGTAGAGCTGCGCGGTCAGCGGATTGATTGCCGCTTCGGTCAGTCCCCAGCCGATGCCGCTGAGCAGCATGCCCGTCCAGACGAGCCAATAGATGGTCATGCCGGTCGCGACATGGCCCGCGGTGACGATCATCAACGGACCGACGATGAAGCACAGCCCCGCTCCGGCGAGGCACCGCTTCATGCCGATCTGGTCGAGCAGCGCGCTGACGACGAACAAGGTGATCGAAAAGCTGAGGAACGCCGCGCCCAGTGCGGCGGCGATCAGCTCGCCCGCCTGCAACGGGGCGATCGGGTCGATCCATTCTGCCTTGAGCCCGCTGGCGATCGCACCGCGGATGGCGAGGCTCGCCGCCGCGGTGAACAGCGCGAGCACGCCCAGCCAGAACAAGCGCCCCTTGTGCAATGTCGTCATCCTGCGTCCCCTTTGATTATTATCGTTTAATTCGTCTGCTGCGTCGTCAGCTCAGCCCCAGCATTGCGCGGTTGAGCGCCGGGTCGCTGCCCCCGGCGAAATCGTCGAACGCCTTGTCGGCCTTGCGGATCATATGCGCGGCGATGAACGGCGCGCCTTCGCGTGCGCCGTCTTCGGGATGCTTCAGGCAGCATTCCCATTCGAGCACCGCCCAGCCGGCGTAGCCATATTGCGTCAGTTTCGAGAAGATACCGCCGAAGTCCACCTGCCCATCGCCCAGCGAGCGGAAGCGCCCGGGCCGGTCGACCCAGTCCTGAAACCCGCCATAGACCCCCGATCGGCCGGTCGGATTCAGTTCCGCGTCCTTGACGTGGAACATGCGGATCCGCTCGTGATAAATGTCGATGAACTGCAGATAGTCGAGCGCCTGCAGGACATAATGGCTGGGATCGTAGAGGATGTTGGCGCGCGGGTGATTGTCGACGCCCGCGAGAAAACGTTCGAAGGTCACGCCGTCGTGCAGATCCTCGCCCGGATGAATCTCATAGGCGAGGTCGATGCCCTGTTCGTCGAAAGCATCGAGGATCGGCCGCCAGCGTTTCGCAAGCTCGGCGAACGCTTCCTCGACCAGTCCCGCGGGGCGCTGCGGCCACGGATAGAGATAGGGCCAGGCGAGCGCGCCCGAAAAGGTCGCATGGGCGTTAAGGCCCAGCCGCCGGCTTGCCTTCGCGGCGAGGTGGAGCTGCTCGACCGCCCATTGCTGACGCTCGGCGGGCTTGCCCTTCAGCGCGTCGGGCGCGAAGCCGTCGAACTGGGTGTCATAGGCGGGATGCACCGCGACCAGCTGGCCCTGCAGATGTGTCGACAATTCGGTGATCTCGACGCCCGCCTCGCGGCAGGTGCCCGCGAGTTCGTCGCAATAGTCCTGGCTTTCGGCGGCTTTGGCGAGGTCGATGCAGCGGCTGTCCCACGTCGGAATCTGGATGCCGACATAGCCTGCATCCGCCATCCAGCGCGCCGCCGAGGGCAAAGTGTCGAACGGCGCGTCGTCGCCCATGAACTGCGCGAGGAAAATCGCCGGCCCCTTCATGCGACTGCCTTTCGCGTCACTTGGTTTCGGTCTTGAGAAAGGCGATCAGAGCCGCGCGGCGCGCCGGGTCGGCCACTTTGACGACCATGCGCGTGCCGGGGACCTTTTTGGTCGGCGCGGCGAGATATTCGTCGAGCGTCTTGTCGTTCCAGCGGATTTTCGATGCCTTGAGCGCCGGGCTGTAGTTGAAGCCGGCAACGGTGCCGGCTTGCCGGCCGAACAGGCCGTGCAGATTGGGGCCCATGACGCTTTTGCCGCCGGCCTCCAGCGTATGGCAGGCGCGGCATGCCGCGAAGGCCTGCGCGCCGGGACCTTGGGCAGGGGCTGCAATCACCTCGGGTGAAGGTGCGAACATCAGCGCGATCAAAATTGCTCCTGCCGGTGGCAGGGCGAACAGAAATTTCATTATCCTCTCCCGTCTGGCAACAGCCGGCGCGATCAGGTAACCGTTCGAAATCCTATTGTGCAAACAATTTTGGAAATTCGGACCAAGGGAATGCGATGAATACGAATACGACGTCAAAAACGCGCTATGGCATGGTCGGTGGCGGCGAAGGCGCTTTCATCGGCGCGGTACACCGGATGGCCGCGGCGCTCGACGGCGAGTTTGCGCTGGTGTGCGGTGCGTTCAGCAGCGACGCCGAGCGTAATGGTCGGAGCGCCGCCACGCTCGGAATCGATCCCGCTCGCGCGTACGCGACGCTCGATGCCCTGCTGGCGGGCGAGGCCGCGCTGCCCGAGGATCAGCGGATGGAGGCGCTGGCGATCGTCACCCCGAATCATCTACACGCCCCGATGGCGATCGCCGCGCTCGATGCCGGTTTCCACGTCCTGTCCGAAAAGCCGATGGCGCTGAACCTCGCCGAGGCGAAGGCGATCGCCGCGGCCGTGGCTCGCAGCGGCAAGCTCTATGGCCTGGCGTTCACCTATAGCGGTTACCCGCTGATCGAAGAGGCGCGCGTGCGCGTCGCGCGCGGCGATTTCGGCAAGATCCGGCTGGTGCAGGTCGAATATTCGCAAGGCTGGCTCAGCCGGCCGATCGATCAGGACGGCAACAAGCAGGCCGAATGGCGCACCGATCCTGCCCGCGCGGGGCTGGGTGGCTGCCTCGGCGACATCGGGACCCACGCCTTCCAGCTTGCCGAACATGTCTCCGGGCTGGCGGTCGGGTCGCTCAGCGCGGAGCTGACGACGCATGTTCCGGGCCGCCGCCTCGACGACGATGTTGCGGCGTTGCTGCGATTCGAAGGCGGCGCGCGCGGCGTGCTGAAGGCCAGCCAGATCGCGGCGGGCGACGAAAACGGCCTGCGCCTGCGCGTCCATGGCGAGGAAGGCGGGCTCGAATGGTCGCAGATGGAGCCGAACAGCCTGACGCTCCGCTGGCTGGACCGGCCGGTCGAGGTGATCCGCGCCGGCGGGCCCGATCTCGATGCGTTGACGCTGGCGCGGCTGCGTACCCCGGCGGGACATCCCGAGGGCTATATCGAGGCGTTTGCTAACCTCTATCGCGGCTTCGGCCGTGCCCTTCGTGCGGGCGCCCCAATCCCGCCACTGCCTGGCACGGCCGATTGGTTCCCGGGAATCGTCGATGGCCTGCGGACGATGGCCTTCGTCGAAGCGGTAATCGAAAACAGCGCCGGCGAAGCCAAATGGACCGCACTCGCCGACATCCCGAACGATCTCCGGACGGCAGGCGGCGAATAGCGGCGCGCCAGATGCTGCCTTGCGGCGTTCCGCTCAGGCCGTGGCTTCGCGCCCGCGCATCTTGGTCGGCGCCATGCCAAAGCGGCGCGCGAAGGCGCGCGTGAAGCTGGCGTTGCTCATATAGCCGCAATTATAGCCGATACTCGATATCGGAAGATCGCTCTGCGCGAGCAGCTGGCGCGCGCGTTGCAGCCGCCGTTCGCTCACCGCCTCGGCGACGCTACATTGATAAAGCTCGCGAAAGCCCCGCGTCAGCTTGGCTTTGCTGAGGCCGCAGCGGCGTGCGACGCTGCCGACGGTCAGCTTTTCCTGCCACTTCTCGTTGACCAGCTGGTGCGCGGCGGCGACGCGGGTGATGTCGAGCTCGCTCAGCGACGTGCTGCCGCCGACTTCGACCATGCGGTCGGCGGCGAGTTCGGCGAAAAGCTGGCAGAGCAGTTCCTGGCTGCGCGCGCCGCGCAACATGTCGTCGACTTCGCTGTCGCCTTCGACCGCGACCACCGCGCGGCCGAGACCGCGAAGATTGGCAGGGAGATACCAGCGTCCATCCGCCTTGGGGCGGTGCCCGAACAGGCGGTCGCAGGCGGCGCGGCTGATCGCGAATACAACCAGATGATCGTCGGCGAGACCCGCAATGTCGCCGGGGAGGAGCATCGAGACGGCGGGCTCGCCAATATCGCCAAAGCCGAAGATGAGCGCGTCGGGCGGCAGGAACGCGGCGTCACAGGGGCCACGGCCGACGAAGCTCGTAAACTCCGGAGAAATGCGAATGGATAGCTTGTTTGTCATCCTGTCATCCCAGCGAATCGGGGCATCAGTGGCGGCGGCATGGCCTATGTGCAATCATCTTGGTCCTATCCGATACGCAAATTTTCTTTGCCGATTGTTCTGACGGATTGTGCCGTTCGGCTTGATCGATGCGATAAATGCGCAAATATGTGCTAGATGAGAAAATCGATTGAAAGGACACCGATGCCGGCAACGCGCCAGCCCATTCCGACCAGCGGCGACCGGCGGACCGCCGTCGACGGCAATCCGGGCGTATTCCTGCGGGAACTACGCACCGAAAAGGGGTGGACGCTCGCCGAGGTGAGCGAACGCACGCGCATTCCGGTTTCAACTTTGTCAAAGATTGAAACCGGCAAGATGTCGCTCAGCTATGAAAAGCTGCTGCGGCTGAGCCAGGGTCTCGAAATCGATATCACGCAGCTGTTCGCCGCCGCCGCGGCGCTTCCCGCCGCCACGCATACCGCCACGGGCCGGCGCAGCATCACCCCCGCCGGCGAGGGCCCCTCGATCAAGACGGCGACGTATAACTACACCTATCCGTCGGCGGATCTGCTCAACAAGACGCTGAATCCGATGATCATCGACATCAAGGTGCGCTCGATCGACGATTTCGGCGAGTTGATGCGCCATTCGGGCGAAGAATATGTCCTCGTCCTGGAAGGCGAGTGCGAATTTCACACCGACATGTACGCGCCGTCGCGCCTGAAAACGGGCGATTCGGCCTATTTCGACGCGTCGATGGGGCATGGATATGTGGCGGTCGGCGAGGGGCCGTGCCGTATCCTGTCGGTCTGTTCGGCAAATGATGCCGACCTGAAGTCGGCGCTTCATCCCGTCGACGCCGGATAAGCGTCCAGCGTCGGCGGATCGACCCGCCGAACCAATGGGCCGCCTCGGCCGCATCTAAAAAATCCTTCCATCTCGAAATCACGCTCCCGTGCTGTGAGCGCGGTGCCGCGCCCCCATTGACAAATTTCCATTCAGGATGCCTATATCCAGAATTGAAAATATTTCAAAAAGTGAAATTTCGGTGACGCGACCATGCGGTCGGCCAATCGGAAGGGGAGGATGAATGCGGTTCATAGGTTCATGCGCAGCACTGGCTGCGGCGGTGCTGGCCGGGTTGATGGCGCTGCCGATGACGGAGGCCGCGGCGCAAGCGACGGCCAAGCCGGTGGCCGGCGCGCGTGGTGTGGACCAGCTCCCGGCTCCCGATATGGTGAAGAGCGACGTCGATGCGTGGCTCGACGGCTATATGCCCTATGCGCTGGCGCGCGGCGACGCGGCGGGTGCGGTCGTGGTGGTGGTCAAGGATGGCAAGGTCCTGACGCAGCGCGGCTTCGGCTATGCCGATGTCGGAACGCGCCGGCCGGTAGATCCCGAAACCACGCTCTTTCGTCAGGCCTCGGTATCGAAGCTGATCACCTGGACCGCGGTGATGCAGCTCGTCGAGCAGGGCAAGATCGATCTCGACCGCGACATCAACGCCTATCTCGATTTCAAGATTCCGGCCTTCGCCGGCAAGCCGGTTACGATGCGCAACCTGATGACGCACACCGGCGGCTTCGACGAAGTGCAGCGCGGGCTCAACAGCTATGATCCGAAGAAAATCCCGTCGCTCGGCGACGCGCTCAAGCGACAGGTGCCGCACCGCATCTACGCGCCCGGCACGACGCCGGCCTATTCGAACTATGGCACCTCGCTGGCGGGCTATATCGTCGAACGCGTGTCGGGGCTCTCCTACGACGATTATGTCGAGCGGCGCATCTTTGCGCCCGCCGGCATGACGCGGTCGAGCTTCCGCCAGCCGCTTCCCGCGGCGCTTCGGCCATTGATGGCGAGCGGCTATATGCTGGGGTCGGGCAAGCCGGGGCGGTTCGAGCTCAGCAGTCTCACGCCATCGGGCGCGATGACCGCGTCGGGCGCCGACATGGGGCGTTTCATGCTCGCGCACCTCGCCGATGGCGGGGCGCTCATGAAGCCCGCGACCGCGGCGCAGATGCACAACACGATCCTGCGGCTGATCCCGCCGCTCAACGGCATGGCGCTCGGCTTCTACGAACAAAATATCAATGGCCGCAAAGCACTGTCGCACGCGGGAGACAGTCTCAATTTCCACAGCCAGCTCTGGATATTCCCCAAGGAGAAGGTCGGCATCTATATGTCGATGAACGCCGCGGGCACGCAAAATGTGTCGGGGCCGATCCGCAGCCATTTGTTCGAAGCCTTCGCCGACCGCTACTTTCCGTTCGAGCAGCGCGACGGCCGCGTCGATGCCGCCGCTGCGCGCGAGCATGCGCGCATGATGGTCGGCACATACAACAAGACCCGCCGGCTTGAATCGAGCTTCCTGAAGGCGATGGAACTCGCCGGGCAGACGAAGGTCTCGCTCGATGGCGACGGCGGCATCCGGCTCAATGCCGTGCCGGGTATCGGCGGTCAGCCGCGCAAATGGGTGGAAATCGCGCCGTTCGTGTGGCGCGAGCAGGGGGGCAAGATGCGCCTCGCCGCCAAGGTGGAAAAGGGCCGCGTCGTGCGTTTCAGCGTCGATTCGGGGTCGCCCTATATCGCGTTCGATCGGGTGCCCTGGTATCTGTCGAGCGCCTGGCTCACGCCCGCGATGCTGGTCAGCCTTGGCGCGCTCCTACTCACCGCGATCGCCTGGCCCGCCGCGGCGCTGGCGCGTCGTCGCTATGGTGTAAAGGCCGACCTCGCGCCCGCCGCGCTCAAAAGCTACCGGCTGACGCGCGGCTTTGCGGCGCTGGCGGTCGCGGTGATGGCCGGATGGCTGTGGTTCGCATCCAGCCTGCTCGCCGATTTCTCGTCGCTCAGCGGCGAACTCGACTGGGCGCTCGTCACGCTCCAGATCGCAACGCCGGTCATTTTCCTCGGCCTGCTCGCCGGCGCGATCTGGAATATCCAGCATGTCTGGACGTCCAAACGTGGCCGTTTCGCGAAATTCTGGAGCTTGGTGCTGTTGGTGAGTGCTGTCGTCCTCCTGTGGATCGGCGTCGGTTTCCACCTGATCGGCTTTGGAACGCGCTTCTGATCGGGGCTGGCGAGCCGCACGCCGGCCCGTCAGCAAAAGAAACTTCTCCAATCGTATTGCAATTATCAAAATTTGAAAATAATGTCTCAAATAGGTCAACAGGAGCAGATGCAGGATCGGCGCCACGACGGCGCCCGATTCTGCCCCGCTTCGGATTTTTGGTGAAAGACGTGAACATTCAAACTTCCCTCGATATCGCCGCCGGCGCATTGCAATTGCCCCAGCCCTATTTGCTGTTCCTTGGGGACACGACGGTGCGCGGCTATGCGAAGACCGCCTTCGGTCTTCGCGACTGGGCGCCCGAGAAATGCGTCGGTGAATATGCTTTGCCGGGGGCGACGGTCAGCGCGGGGCTCGAGCAGCTTACGCCGGCAGTGGCGCAGGCACGAGGGGCGCGTTCGCTGCTCATCGGCGTCGCGAACAGCGGCGGTGTGATTCCCGAAAGCTGGATGCCCGCGCTCTTCGAAGCGCTCGACGCCGGGCTCGATATTGTCAGCGGGATGCACATGCGGCTGACCGATATGCCCGAACTCGCCGCGCGGGCGCAGCGCCTCGGTCGCCAGCTGATCGACGTTCGCCATCCGCCCAAGGGCTTGCCCGTCGGCACCGGGCGCAAGCGGAGCGGCAAGCGGCTGCTCACCGTCGGAACCGACTGCGCGCTGGGCAAGAAATATACGGCGCTGGCCCTCGCGCGCGCTTTTGCCGAGCGCGGCGTCGACGCCGATTTCCGCGCGACGGGGCAAACGGGCATCATGATCGCCGGCGGCGGCGTGCCGATGGACGCGGTGGTCTCGGATTTCGAGGCGGGTGCGGCGGAGACGGTGAGCCCCGACGCGGCGGACGATCACTGGGATGTCGTCGAAGGGCAGGGGTCGCTGTTTCACCCCGCCTATGCCGCGGTATCGCTGGGCCTGCTCCACGGCAGCCAGCCTGATGTGATCGTCGTCTGTCACGAGCCCGGACGCGAAGAGATATTGGGCTCCCCCGGCTATCTTTTGCCGAGCATCGAGGAAACGATCGACCTCAACTTGCGGCTCGGCGCGCGGACCAATCCGGCGATCCGCTGCGCGGGCGTATCCTTCAACACGGCGCATATGACGGAGGATGACGCCGTCGCGCTGATGGCGGCCGAAAGCGAACGGCTCGGGCTCCCGGTCGCCGATCCGATCCGCGGCGGCGAAGCCTTCGCCCGTCTGGTGGATAGCTGCCTCGCATGAGCGCAGCGGCCACCCCGGCAGCCGTGGCTGGATCCTCGTGGTTCCAGCGTTTCCTGCTGCCGGGCTTCGCCTTCAAGGCCGTGGTGATCGGTGGTGGCTATGCCACTGGCCGCGAGCTCGCGGAATTTTTCCTGCCGAGCGGGCCGTGGGGCGGATTGGCCGCCATGGTGCTGGCGATGGTGCTCTGGAGCATCATCTGCGCCACGACTTTCGCGTTCGCGCGGGCGATCGGCGCGTTCGATTATCGCAGCTTTTTCGAAGGGCTTCTCGGCCGCGCGTGGATCCTGTTCGAGGTCGGCTATGTCCTCCTCGTGACGCTGGTCCTCGCGGTCTTCGGCGCCGCGGCGGGCGAGATCGGCGCGTCGATCTTCGGCTGGCCGCCGCTTGCAGGGACCGCATTCCTCGCGGCGTCGATCGCGCTGTTCGTGACCTTCGGCAATGCGTCGGTCGAGGGGTTGTTCAAATATGTCTCCTTTCTGCTTTACGGCGTCTACGCGCTGTTCATGGTGCTCGCGCTCGGCAGCTTCGGTGACGAGATCGCAGCGCGCTTTGCCATTCCGGCGCCGTCGGACGGCTGGATCCTCGGCGGGCTGACCTATACCGGATACAATGTCATCGGCGCGGTGGTGATCCTCCCGGTGATCCGCCATTTGACCAGCCAGCGCGACGCCGTGACCGCCGGGCTGATCGCGGGTCCGCTCGCGATGGTGCCCGCCATCCTCTTCTTCGTCGCGATGATCGCCTTTTATCCGGGCATCATGGACGAGACGCTGCCGTCGGACTTCATGCTGCGGCAGCTCGAAATGCCGCTGTTTCACCTATTGTTCCAGTTCATGATCTTTGCTGCTTTGCTCGAAAGCGGGGCTGGCTCGGTGCACGCGATCAACGAGCGCGTCGATGCGGCACGCCGGGCGCGCGGCGGTGCGCCGCTCGGCAAGCGGGCGCGCGGTGCGATCGCGGCGGCGCTGCTGATCGGCTGCATGTTCCTTGCCGACCGTTTCGGGCTCGTGGCGCTGATCGCGAGCGGCTACCGCGCGCTCTCGTGGGTGTTCCTTGCGGTCTATGTCGCGCCGCTGCTGACCATCGGGCTGTTCCGTCTGCTGCGCGGCCGCGCGGTGCTCGCGGAAAAAGAGCTTCAACCCGCCGTCGAGGGGAATGTCCAATGACAAAGGTGACTGGCTGGGCGCGGGTCCGGCGCTGGGGGAAGCGTATGTTGCTGGGGCTGCTGCTGCTGTTGGTCCTGCTCGTCGTGGTGGGCGCGATCTATGAGGCGCTCGGGCGCAAGAATGCCGCGGCGAACTATCCTCCCCCCGGAAAGCTCGTCGATATCGGCGGTCGAAAGATGCACATCGATTGCCGCGGCACCGGATCGCCGACCGTGGTCTTCGAATCCGGCCTTGGTACAGGCGGGACGATCGACTGGACGCTGGTGCATGACGAGATTGCCAGCTTCACGCGCACCTGTGCCTATGACCGCGCCGGGATCATGTGGAGCGACGCAAAGGACACGCCGCAGCGTGCATCCGCGGTCGCCGACGATCTCCATGCGCTGTTGAAGGGCGCGGGGATCACCGGTCCGCTGGTGCTCGTCGGCCATTCGATCGGCGGGCCCTACACGCGAACCTATGTCGGAAAATATGGCGAGCAGGTCGCCGGGCTGGTGATGGTCGACGCGTCGCATCCCGACCAGGTCGCGCGGCTTGGGCAGGCGGTGAAGGTCGACGCGCATCCGCGGCAGGCGGGATGGATCATGCACACCGCGACCGCGCTGTCGTGGACGGGGCTTGTCCGGTTCGCGATGGCGAACGCCGGACAAGGCAAATTGCCGAAGGACGCGGCCGCGCGGATGGCGGCCTACGCCAGCAAATCGGTGCACGGCGCGACGTCCGAACTCGATGGTTTCGATGACACGATGGACGATGCGCGCGCGGTCAAGAGTTTCGGAAACCGGCCGGTGATCGTGCTGACCGCGATGGCGCCGCTTAAGCCCGAGGAGCTGAAGGGATTGTCGCTGAAGGCGTCGGACGGCGCGCGCTTCAAGCAGGAATGGAAGGCGCTCAACGCCGAACAGGCCGCGCTTTCGACGCGCGGGCGCCAGCAGGTCGTGGGCGATGCCGGCCATTATATCCAGATCGACCGGCCGGACGTCGTGATCGCCGCGGTCCGCGAGGTTGTGGACGAAGTGCGCGCCGATGCCGGCAAAAAATGAGAACCAACGGCGCCCCCGCGCCGACAGGGAGAATGATGATGAAGCGTAAGATCCTCTTGGGTGCGATGTCGATGCTGCCGCTGCTGCTCACCGCAAACACCTCGGCGCCCGAATATGACATCGTGATCCGCGGCGGCCGCGTCCTCGACGGCGCGGGCAGCCCGTGGGTCAGCGCCGATGTCGCGGTCAAGGACGGCCGGGTCGTGCGCATCGGCCGCGTTGCAGGGCGCGGCGCCAAGGAAATCGACGCGAAGGGCCGTTATGTCTCGCCCGGCTTCATCGACATGATGGACCAGTCCGGACGCGTCCTCGTCAAGAACGGCGCGGCCGAGAATAAGCTGCTGATGGGCGTGACCACGGTCATCGCCGGCGAGGGCGGACCCCCGGCCGAGGCGGCCGAGATCCCGGCGCATTTCAGCCAGCTCGAAAAACAGGACATCTCGGTCAACTACGGCACCTATTATTCGGCGACGCAGGCGCGCGTGAAGGTGATGGGCGATGGCGCCGGATCGCCGACCCCGGCGCAGCTCGAAGCCATGGGCCGCGAGGTGAAGATCGCGATGGAGAATGGCGCGTTCGGCATCACCAGCGCGCTGATCTATCCGCCGAGCAGCTTCCAGACCACGTCGGACCTCGTCACGCTGGCGAAGGTCGCGGCGCAGTGCGACGGCTTCTACGCCACCCACATGCGCGACGAGAGCGAGGGCTTGGTCACGGCGATCGAGGAAGCGATCGAGATCGGCGAGAAGGGCGGGGTGAAGGTCGAGATCTTCCACCTCAAGGCCGCCTATGCCCCCGGTTGGGGCAAATTGATGCCGCAGGCGGTGGCGACGATCAACGCGGCGCGCGCGCGGGGCGTCGATGTCGCGGCGGACCTCTATCCCTATACCGCGGGCGGCACCGGGCTCGAGATCATCGCGCCGAGCTGGGTGTGGGCCGACGGGGTCCAGAAGGGGATCGAACGGCTCCGCGATCCCAAGGTCCGCGAGCGGATGAAAAAGGAAGTCGCGGCGGGCTCGATGCCCGGCTGGTCGAACCTCGTCCACGCGTCGGGCGGCTTTGCCAATGTCCGGCTCGCGAACGGTTTCAGCGAAAAATACAAGCCGTATCATGGCAAGAGCCTCGCCGAGATCGGCAAGGCGCTGAACCGCGATCCGGCCGATGTGGCGTGGGATATCCTGCTCGAAGGGCTGCCGAACCGCTCGGTCGCGCTCTATTTCATGATGAGCGAGCAGGACATCGAAACCGCGATCAAGCAGCCGTGGGTCAGCATCGGCAGCGACGCCGCGGCGTCGGAAAAGGCGGGCGAGATGGACGCGCTCGGTCTGCCGCACCCGCGCGCCTATGGCACCTTCCCGCGCATCATCGCCGAATATGTGAAGCGCCGTCCGGTGCTGTCGCTCGAGGATGCGGTGCGCAAGATGACCGGCTGGCCGGCGCAGCGCATGGGCCTGACCGACCGCGGTCTGATCCGCGACGGGATGCGCGCCGACATCGTCGTGTTCGACCTTGGCAAGCTCGACGATGTCGCGAGCTGGGAAAAGCCCACCGCGTCGCCGACGGGGATCGAGACTGTGATCGTCAACGGCGTCGTCACGATCGCGAACGGCAAGCATACCGGCGCCAAGGCGGGCGCGGTGCTGCGCCATAGCTGCGGCGTCTGAGGATATGGCGCGGTACATTTCCAGCCTCTTCCTTGCGCTTGCCGCTTCGGCTCCAGCCCTTGCCGCCGCCCCGGCGATTTCGAAGCCGGAAGATCTGGGTACGGCGGTTTCCGCACAGATCGCCTGCGCCAGCATCTTCGTCGCGGAGCGCGCGGAGGCCGATGTGCTGCGCGACGACATCCACGCGTTTGCGCCGTTTATGAAGGCGGTGACGCTGGCGGTCGACCGCAAAGCGCGGACGGTCACCGCATCGGCACCGGGCGCTGCGACGCGCACTGCGCTGTTCCGCCCGGTCGCGGGGTGCACGCTGCTGACCGGCGATGTTTCGACCGCCACGCTCGATGCACAGGCGGCGAAGCTCAAGCCGACGCGCGGGAATGCCGCAAAGCCCTGGCCGGTCGGGGATGCCCCGGTGGCCAGGCTTGCGGCGGCTGCCGAAGCCAGGCTCGACCGCGCTGCACTCGACAAGGCGGTGAGCGCCGCGTTCGACGAACAGAATAAGGGCGGCTATCCCGACACGCGCGCGATCGTCGTCGTGCAGGGCGGGGCGATCGTCGCCGAACGCTATGCGCCGGGCTTCGACCAAAACACCGAACTGCTCGGCTGGTCGGCGTCGAAGAGCATCATGGGAACGCTCGTCGGCCTGCTCGTCGATGACGGCAAACTCAAGCTCGACGATCCCGCGCCGGTTCCCGAGTGGCAAGGCGAGGGCGATCCGCGCGCGAAGATCACGCTGCGCCAGTTGCTGACGATGTCGAGCGGCCTGACCTTCAGCGAAAGCTATGTCCCCGGCAATGACTCGATCAAAATGTTGTTCGAGGCGGGCGACATGGGCGCGATGGCGGCGGCAAAGCCGCTGAAGGACGCGCCCGGTACGAACTGGAGCTATTCGTCGGGGACGACGAATATCCTCTCGCGCATCGTGTTCGACGCGACCGGCGGAACGCTCGAAGGCATGACGCGCTTTGCGCAAAAGCGGCTGTTCGAGCCGACGGGCATGACGAGCGCGCTGATCGAACCCGACGAAGCGGGCGTGCAGGTCGGCAGCTCCTACGCCTATGCCACCGCGCGCGACTGGGCGCGCTACGGGTTGCTGCATCTCAACAAGGGCAGGGTGGGCGGCAAGCAATTGCTCTCGAAGCAATGGCTCGATTTTGCCGTCACGCCGACCAAGGCCGCGCCGCGCCCCGTCTATGGCGCGCAGCTCTGGCTGAACCAGCCCGAAGCCGAAGGCGAGCGCCGCAAGCTTTACCCGGGTCTGCCCGAAGATACCGTGATGGCGCGCGGGCATAGTTTCCAGATCGTCGCGGCGATCCCGTCGCAGGATGCGGTGATCGTCCGCCTCGGGTGGACGCCCGAGGGGCATGCATTCGACTGGAACAAATATCTCTCGCAGATCGCGGCGGCGCTGGCGCCCGCCGTCCCTGCGCCCTGAACCGACCGAAGGACAATTTCGATGACGACGCCTACCCCCCTCTCGCTCGACCTCGCGATTGAATCGCTCCCGCTCGCCAAGCCGTTCCGCATCTCCGGACATGTCTTCACCGACACGCCCGTGGTGCTCGTCACGCTTTCGGACGGCGCGCACAGCGGGCGCGGCGAGGCGTCGGGGGTCTATTATCTCGGCGACGATGTGCCCGCGATGGCGGCCGCCATCGAGGGCGTGCGCGGCGTGGTCGAGGCCGGAGTGACGCGCGAGCAGTTGCAGGCGCTGCTCCCTGCGGGCGGTGCGCGCAATGCACTCGACTGCGCGCTGTGGGAACTCGAGGCGCGCCGCAGCGGCGTCTCGCTCTGGGAACTCGCTGGCCTCGCCGAACCGCGCCCGCTCCGCACCACCTTCACGCTCGGCGCCGACGATCCCGATGTGATGGCCGACGGCGCGCGGCACTATGCACAGGCGCGCGCGCTCAAGCTCAAGCTCACCGGTGACCTCGAAGTCGACATCGCCCGCGTGCAGGCGGTGCGCGCGGCGCGGCCCGAATGCTGGATCGGGGTCGATGCCAACCAGGGTTTCGCGATCGGCGATCTCGACGCGCTCGTCGCGGCGCTGGTCGCCGCCGACGTCAAGCTGCTCGAACAGCCGCTGGCGCGCGGCCGCGAGGCCGACCTCACCGGCTACCAATGCCCGATTCCGATCGCCGCCGACGAAAGCGCGCTGACGCTCGGCGATGTCGAGGGGCTCGTCGGCCGCTTCGACGTCGTGAACATCAAGCTCGATAAATGCGGCGGGCTGACCGAGGGGCTGGCGATCGCCAAGCGCGCGCGCGAACTCGGGCTGGGTGTGATGGTCGGCAATATGGTCGGCTCCAGCCTCGCGATGGCGCCGGCGTTCGTCGTCGGACAGCTGTGCGACATCGTCGATCTCGACGGCCCGATCTTCCTCGCCGACGATCGCACGCCCTCGATCGAATATGAGGGCGGCAACGCATGGTGCGGCGAGGCTATCTGGGGCCGCGAAATCGGCTGAGCGCGATAACGGAACAGGGAGAAGCATGATGAAAAAGACGATCTTCGCCGGCCTCGCGCTCGTGGCGCTGGTTCAGCCCGCCGCGGCGCAGGACACGCCGGCGACCACCTATATCCACGCCGGGCGTTTGCTGGCCGATCCGGCGAGCGGCCGCGTCGAAACAAACAAGACGATTGTCGTCACCGCCGGAAAGGTCGCCGAAATCCGCGATGGCTTCGTCGGCGAGGGCAAGATCGTCGACCTCAGCGACCAGTTCGTCATGCCGGGCTTTATCGACAGCCACGTCCACCTGACCTTTGAATCGAGCCCGACAAGCCGCCTCGACGCGGTGACCAAGTCGACGGTCGATCAGGCATTCGACGGCGTCGTCTTCGCCAAGCGCACCGTGCGCGCCGGGTTCACGACCGTGGTCGATCTCGGCGCCGACCCGCAGGCGATCAACGCGCTGCGCGATGCGACCGCGACGGGCAAGGTCGTGGGGCCGCGCATCATCGCCGCGGGCGGCGTCGCCGCGCATGGCGGGCACGGCGATGTCCATGGCTATCGTCAGGAAATCATCGACCTGTTCCGCTCGCCGACGCTCTGCTCGGGCGCAGACGATTGCGCGCGCGCGGTGCGGCTGGCGGTGCAGCAGGGCGCCGACGTCATCAAGACCGCCTCGACCGGCGGCGTGATGTCGAACACCGCCGCCGGCCTCGGCCAGCAGATGAGCGACGCCGAACTCGTCGCGATCGTCGACACCGCGCACCGGCTCGGCCGCAAGGTCGCGGCGCACGCGCATGGTACCGACGGCGTCAATGCTGCGCTCCGCGCCGGCGTCGATTCGGTCGAACATGGCACCTACCTCGATGCGGAATCGATCCGGCTGTTCAAGGCAAAGGGAAGCTATCTGGTCCCCACCTTGCTCGCCGGCGATACCGTCGCGCGGCAGGCCGAAACCGCTGACTGGATGCCCGCCCCGGTTCGCGCCAAGGCGCGCACCGTCGGCCCGCTTATGGTCGACGCCCTCCGCCGCGCGCACGAAGGCGGTGTGCGCATCGCGTTCGGGACCGATAGCGCGGTGTCGAAACATGGCGAGAATGCCCGCGAATTCGCGCTGATGGTGAAGGCGGGGCTGACCCCGCTCGAGACGATCAAGTCTGCAACTGTGTGGGCGGCAACGCATGCCGGGCTTGAGGCTGAAATCGGCACGCTCGCGGCAGGCAAATCGGCCGACATCGTCGCGGTGAAGGGCGATCCGCTGACCGACGTGCGCAGCCTCGAAACCATGGGCTTCGTCATGGCGCGCGGCGTCGTGGTGCGGGCAGCGGGAGAATGACGATGCGCTCGATGAAACTGTTCGCGCTGCTGCCGCTCGCCATGATGCTCGGCACCGCGGCGACAAAGCCTGCAACGCCGCTGGCGCCGGCTCTCGCGCCGAAACCGGCGGTAGCAGAACAAAAGGCAGCGCCGCCCGTAACGACCCCGCTCGCACCCTCAGCGACGCTGACCAAGCAGGACGTCGACAGCTGGCTCGACGGCTTTGTCCCGTTCGCGCTCAAGCGCGGCGACCTCGCAGGCGCGGTGATCGTCGTGGTCAAGGACGGGCAGGTGCTGACACAGCGCGGGTTCGGCTATGCCGACGCCGCGAAGCGCACCTCGGTCGATCCCGCGCGCACGCTGTTCCGCCCCGGATCGGTGTCGAAGCTCTTTACCTGGACCGCGGTGATGCAACAGGTCGAGGCGGGCAGGATCAACCTCGACGCCGACGTCAATACCTACCTCGATTTCAAGATTCCGCTGAAAGACGGCAAGCCCGTCACGATGCGCCAATTGATGACGCACACCGCGGGGTTCGAGGAACATGGCAAGCTCACCATGTTCGAGGACAAGAAGTTCCAGATTCCGCTCGGTGATCTTGTGAAGGGCGGTATCCCGAACCGCATCTACACGCCGGGCACGACGCCCTCCTATTCGAACTATGGCACCGCGCTCGCGGGCTATATCGTCGAACGCGTGACGAAAATGTCGTTCGACGATTAT
Source organism: Sphingopyxis sp. CCNWLW2 (assembly GCF_037095755.1). Classification (NCBI taxonomy): domain Bacteria; kingdom Pseudomonadati; phylum Pseudomonadota; class Alphaproteobacteria; order Sphingomonadales; family Sphingopyxidaceae; genus Sphingopyxis; species Sphingopyxis sp. CCNWLW2. The sequence goes on along the minus strand of NZ_JBAWKJ010000002.1, from coordinate 1,065,952 downwards.
GTAGAACGGCGCATTTTCCAGCCGCTGGGCATGGCACAGTCGACCTTCCGCCAGCCGCTTCCCAAGGCGTTCGCGCCGTGGATGGCGACGGGCTATCGCCAGCTTTCGGCGGGCCCTTCGAAGTTCGAGATCGTCGGTCCGTCGCCCGCGGGCGGTCTCTCATCGACCGGCGCCGATATGGCGAAATTCATGATCGCGCATCTGAACCGGGGCGCGGGGCTGATGAAGCCTGAAACCGCGCGGATGATGCACGACACGCCGCTGACGATCCTGCCGCCGCTCAACCGCATGGAGCTCGGCTTTTTCGAAACCAACATCAACGGGCGGCAGGTGATCGCGCATCTCGGCGACACGCAGCTGTTCCACACCGCGCTCCACCTCTTCACCAACGAGAATATCGGCCTCTATATGTCGTTCAACGCGACGGGCGAGCAAGCGTCGGTCGGTCCCGTGCGCCGCGCTTTGTTCGAGGATTTCGCCGATCGCTATCTGCCAGGCAACGAAATGCCCGCGACGCGCGTCGATGCGAAGACGTCGGCCGAACATGCGAGGATGCTCGCCGGCAACTGGCTCAACAGCCGCCGCGCCGAGACGAATTTCTACGCGATCGCCTCGCTGCTCGGGCAAGTGAAGATCAGCGTCGGTCCCAAGGGCGAACTCGTCGTCCCCGCCGCGCGCGACCTCAACGGAAAACCCGCGAAATGGGTCGAGACCGCGCCCTTCGTCTGGCACAACGCCGACGGCCACGGCCGGCTTGCCGCGCAGGTGGTTGACGGCAAGGCCGTGCGCTGGAGCATCGACGGCATCTCGCCCTTCATGGTGTTCGACCGCGCGCCGGCGTCGAAATCGGCGGCGTGGATCATGCCCGCGATGTACATCAGCCTCGGCGTCTTGCTGATCACCTTGCTCCAGTGGCCGATCGCGGCGCTGATCCGCCGCCACTACAAGGCACCGCTGACGCTCGAACGCCGTTCGCTGCGCGTCTATCGCGGCGTCCGTGCTGCGGCGGGGCTGGTGCTCGCGCTGGTCGCCGCGTGGGTGATCAGCATGTCGAAACTGAAGGCGCTGCCCTCCTATGATCCGTGGCTCTGGTTCCTCCAGATCGCCGGGCTGATCGTCCTCGTCGGCAGCGCCCTGCTCGCGGCATGGAATCTTCGTATCGTCCGTCAGGAAAAGCGCGGCTGGTTCCGCACCCTCTGGGCGCTGCTGCTGCTCTTCGCGACGATCATGCCGCTCTATGTCGCATGGACCTTCGGCCTGATCGCGATGACGGTGAATTACTGACACTCTCCCTGAAGACGGAGGGGCTCGACCGGGGCCTCTCCGTCTGCGCTGCGCCGCCCGCAAGGCAGTCGAAAGGCGCTGCCATCTCCCCATCGTTGCGCGACGGGGAGGATATTTCCATCATCGTCACTCCGGACTTGATCCGGGGTCCACGATTTCCAGCACCGCGGTGGGTCCCGGATCAAGTCCGGGATGACGAAGAAGGGAACGGCGGCTCCCCATCCCATATCGCCCGTCCGCGACGCTGCGCTCTCGAGCGGCAGGAAACGACCGGTTGCGGACTTTCCCTATCGGTCTATGCCAATCAAATGAAGCTCTACCTCATCGCACCTGTGATCGCTGCCAACATCGACGAGGCAGCAATCGATGCACGCATTCAGAAGTGTATTGATCCTATAGCCGGCCTTATCGAACATCACGTGTCGGTCGATCCGGCATTGTTCGCTATGAGAAATGTAAACGAGGTGTCCGATCCTTCCATCCCTCCGGACTTGCGATACGGTCATGTGGAAGCGATCAGGATCAGCGATCTACAAATGCTACGTCAGATACTGCGTGATAATGGCGACCCAAACAGCGGGAAATGGATGTCGATACGCTCCCTCGTGAGCTGCCGTAGCGTTCATTATGGATATGATGGGGAAGCGCTCGTGTGTTTGTCCACCGAGGACGAGCCCATCATATCGCCGAGCCCGACAACAATCAGCGTCGAAGACTGTTCACACCGCTTGATCGAAACCAGTTGGATGGATGGTCTAGTTTCACGGTAGAGGACGTCGGCTTTCCACCCCAAGGCGGACATAGGCTGAGCGGAAAAAACGCTGTCCTACTTTATGGCACTATGCCAGCCTGGGGCCCGCTCTTTGAAATCGTGGCTTTCCGCAAACGGCGGTAAAAGCGACAAAGGAGACAATTTCGATGCGCACATGCGTATCCTTTGTCGCTTTAAGCCCAGTCCTTAAGGCCACAAAGAACACTAAATCGATGTGTGCGTGCGGGGCCTTTGTGGCTTTAAGAGGTGGGTGATCCGGATAACGCCTCTCGCCCAAGGTCAAAGCATCGCCTCGCAGCAGCCATCCCGCCGTCAACAAAAAGGGCAGCGGTATCGTCGATACCGCTGCCCCCGGGACTAACTGTTGAGAAGGATCAGAAGCTCAGCTTCACGCCCCCCGAAATATAGCGGCCGATCACGTCGAAATTGGGACTGGTATAGGTCGTGATCGGCGGATCGCGGTCGAACAGGTTGTTGACGTTGCCGAACAGCGTGAACGGTCCCGCTTTGAACTGGGCGCCCAGATCGACATAGGTGCGGCTGCCCACCTTGTTGTTCACGATCTCCACCGGAACGCCGTTCACGACCGTCAGCGGGCGGTCGAGCCCGCCGTCGACGTAGCGGACACGCAGGTTCGCGCCGAAGCTGTCGTTGTCAAAGGCGATCGTGCCCGTTCCGCGCCATTTCGGGGTCGAGAAGGCGGTGTCGCCGCCGACGTAACCCGACACCTCCGCGCCGTTGATCTTCAGGTTGAAGACATGATTGGCCAGCGCGCGGAACGACAGGGTCCCGTCGCCCAGCGGCATGCGGTACGACGCCTCGATGTCGAGGCCCTGCGTGCGGTAGTTGGCGAGGTTGCGAAAGATGTTCGTGATCGACCCGATCGAGCCATCGGCTTCACGGACGATGATGCCGCCGCAAGTGGGGTCGTTCGGCGCAGTAGCGGCGCACTGTTTGAGCAGGTCGTTCGCGGTGACCGACGTGATCACATTGTCGATGTCGATGTCATAATAATCGACCGACAGACGCAGGCCCGACGCAAACGACGGCGAGTAAGAGCCGCCGAGGGTCAGCGTATGCGAGATTTCGGGCGTCAGATTGGCGTTGCCGCCGCCATAAACGAACACATTGTTTTGCACGGTGCCGTTCTGGCCCCGGAAGGGATCGAGGACAGTGCCGATGTTGGTCGAGCGGTTGAGGAAATATTCGGTGATGTTCGGCGAACGGATGTCGCGCGAATAGACGGCGCGGAATAGCAGGTCGTTGACGACGCGCAGCGTGCCGCCGGTCTTCCACGACCAGATCCCGCCGCTGGTGCTGTAATCCGAATAGCGCGCAGCGCCGTTGATTTCGAGCTTCAGCGTGTCGGTGATGTCGAGCAGCGGCACGTTCACTTCGGCGAAGGCTTCCTTGACGTTGAAGCTGCCGTTCGTCGCCGACGAATTGAGCGTGCCGAGCGCGTTGGCGAGCGACAGCGGGTCGACAAAGTTGGTGACCTGTTTTTCCCAGCGGACGTCGGTGCCGAAGGCGATGTCGACGGGGCCGGCCCAGGTCGAGAAAGGCTGGCCCGAAACGCTGGCGCCCGCCGCATCGAGCTTGATCGTGTAGATCAGATGCGAACCGCCGAACGCCCATGCCGCCGCCGCGTCCGAAATGCTGCCATTGCCGAACAGGTTGATCGGCACGCAATTGGGGTCGTTGTTGGTCGTCGAGGCGTCGGCGTTGATACGGCACGTCGGCGTGCCGTTCACCAGGACCGAATCAACGCCATTGTCGAAGCGCGATTTGATCCGCTGGTTGTTGAGCCGCTGGTTGAGCCGGATTTCGCCATGGTTATAATAGGCGTCATATTTCCAGCCGTCGCCGAAGCTGCCTTCGAGCCCGATCGCGCCCTCGAGATTGCGACGGCTGTACTTGAACGTCATCACGCCCGAGGCGCCGACATCGTCCATTACACGGCCCAGAATGAAGGGGCCGACGACGCCGGCCGCGGCGAGCTGGTTGCGGTTCGCCTGGGTCAGGAAGGCATTGTCGGGCCTGATGATGGTGTTCACGCCCGCCACTGTCTCGGGAAAGAAGTTATAGTCCGCCGACATGCGGTGGAAGCTGAAATTGGCCCAGATTTTCAGCGTGTCGGTGAGGTCATAGCTCGCGCGGGCAAAAGCGTTGATGCGCTCATAGGGCGTGCTGACCGCGACATAGTCGAAGATATTCTGACCGCCGCCGCCGATCGTCGTGACGCCGTTTGTGACGCTGCCGAGCGGGAAGGCGCCGATGTTGCCGTCGGGATTGAACACCAGATTGCGGGGCGCGCCGTTGAGGCCGAGGATCGAGCCGCCGTTGTAAAGCTGGGTCGAATTGGGGTCGCGCACCAGTTCCAGCTTGTTGTCGGCGCGTTGGAACAGGCCCGCCTCCAGATTGGGGCGGTCGTCGCGGCTGAGCGCGCCGCGTTCGTTCATATATTCGCCCGCGACCATGAAATGGCCGCGGCCGCCGGCGAAGTCGGTGCCCCACGCGATGTCGGCGCCGTAGCGCGCCATATCGCCGCGCGACGAGATGCCGCTCTGGACGCCCATGCGCCAGCCGGTGAAATCATCGTCGAGAATGATGTTGACCACGCCCGCGACCGCGCCCGAACCCCATGCCGCCGACGCGCCGCCGGTGACGACGTCGATGCGCTTGACCAGGCTTTGCGGCACGATGTTGAGGTCGTTGGCGCCGGCAAAGCGGTGCCCGTTGAGCAGGGTGAGGGTGCGAACCGATCCCAGGCCGCGCATGTCGGCGGTCGAGACGCCACTGCTGGTGTTACCGGGCGTCGTCGACGGCGTCGAAGTTGCGCGGAACTGGGGGGTGTCGTTCAGCACCTGCGCGATGCTCGGGCGGTTGCCCAGCGCCAGCTCGGCCTCGCCGATCACCGTCGTCGGGGTCGGCGCGTCAAAGCCTTCGCGCTGAATGCGCGAGCCGCTGACCACGATTTCCTCGTTTGAAGCCACGTCGGTCGCGGTGTCGGCGGACTGCGCATAGGCCGGGTTCAGGCTGACCAGCATCGACAGGGCGGTGCCCGCATACAAGCCGGATTGAACGAACTTCATAATTATCCCCTTCGCCTGTGGACGGCATGTAGCTGTCCGGTGCTCGCTTATGTTTTTTACCGCGAGGCTCCTGCGATCCTCGGGTTTGCGATTTTCTATAAAGTCGGAAATTTTGGAAAAATCAACCCCGATCAAGACATAATTTTCAATTATAGAAAATATGTTGTGGAGAAGTCGAGCGACTTGGGCCGATAATCCCATGAATCAAAGTGTTTTTACGCCAAAAGCCATGTTTCAAAAATCCGGATTCTTCAACCGGCATCTTTTCGGATCTGGACGGTCCGATTTCGCTGAGTAATCCCATTCGGGCGAGCGGCGGAGGCCGAGCCGCTGCCCAGCGCGCGGCGGTCAGCGGCCGTTCCGGTCTAAACGAGGCGGGGCGTCAGGGCGCCGGCGCGCAGGGGGATTCGGACGCCCTGCAGTTCGTCCAACCGCCACCCATCGCCTGAAACAGCTGGATGCGCGCGGCGAGTGCATCGGCGCGGAGCTGGATCAGCGACAGTTCGGCGCCGAGCAGCCCGCGCTGGGCGTCGAGCTGTTCGAGATAGGGCGAATAGCCTTCGCGATAGCGGTTGGTCGCGAGCCGCAGCCCCTCGGCGAGCGCATCGCGCTGCGACTGGGCGAATGCGATCTGCGCGTCGATCCGGCTGACCGCCGCGAGCGCATCCTCGACTTCGCGGAAGGCGGTCAGCGCGGTGCGGCGATAGGCGAAAGCCGCCTGATCGCGCTGCGCGCCCGCGGCTTCGGCCTGCGCCGTCAGCCTGCCGCCCTGAAAGATCGGGGCAAGGATGCTGCCGCCGACCGACCAGATCGAAATCGGGTCGCCGATCAGGGTCGAGAAGGCCGCGCCCGCCGCCGAGGTCAAGCGCACCTGCGGCAGGAAACGCTTGCGCGCCGCGGCGAGATTCTTGTCCGACGCGGCGAGCTGATATTCGGCCTGCGCGACATCGGGCCGGCGGCGCAGCAGTTCGGACGGCAAGCCGCCCGGGACCGCGGGAACGGCGAGGCTGTCGAGGGTCGTGCCGCGGTCGATCGCGCGGGGTGTGTCGCCGACCAGCACGCTCAAACCATCCTCGGTTCGCGCGATGGCGAGTTCGATCTGCGGCACGATCTGCGCGGTCGCGTCATATTCGGCTTGCGCCTGCTGAAGCTCGAGCTTGGGCGAATAGCCTTGCCCGACGCGCGATTTCGCAATGCGCAGCGATTCCGATCGCGCGCGCACCGTATCGCGCGCGACCTCCAGCCGCGCATCGAGGCTGCGCAGCGTGACATAGTTGTTCGCCACCGCGGCGGCGATCGACAGTTGCACGGCATCGCGCGCCGCTTCGCTCGCGAACCAGCTATCGCGTGCCGCCGATTTCTGGTCGGCAAGGCGGCCGAACAGATCGACTTCATAAGCGACCTGGATTTGCGGCTGCGCGAAATTCTGTTCGGAGGGCTGGCCGAACGCGCTGACCGAGCGCGACCGCCCGCCGCTGATCGCCGCATCGATCGTCGGCAACGTCTGCGCCCGCGCGAGCGCGAAATTGGCGCGCGCTTCGCGCATGCGCGCCGCCGCTACGCCGATGTCGCTGTTGTTGGCCAGCGCCTTGTCGACCAGCGCGACCAGCGTCGGATCGCCGAACGAGCGCCACCAGTCGCGCTGAAGCGGCGCGGCCGGATCGGCATCGGTTCGCCATGCCACCGGCGGCGCGACGGGCGCCACGCTCGTCGCCCTGACGTTCGGGCCGGCGCAGGCCGCGAGCGCAGCCGCCAGCCCGGCCGTCAGCGCGAGCCGCGCCTTCATCGCTTCGATCCGCCGCTTGTGTCGATACGGACCTCGACCGACATGCCGGGCCGCAGCCGCGCAGCCACCGGTTGCTTGTCGTCGATCTTGATCCGCACCGCGATGCGCTGCGCGACCTTGACGAAATTACCCGTGGCATTGTCGGCCTTGAGCACCGCGAATTCGGACCCCGCCGCCGGCGAAAGATTTTCGATCCGTCCGGTCAGTTCGGCGCCGCCCAAAGCATCGACGCTGAAGCGCGCGCGCTGGCCGATCGCCATGTTGCCGGTCTGGGCTTCCTTGAAGTTCGCGATGACCCAGACATGGTGCGGGACGACCGACAGCAATTGCGTGCCGGCGGTGACATAGGCACCCACGCGCACGCCGATTTCGGACAGCTGGCCGTCGGCGGGCGCGCGGATGATCGTGTTATCGAGGTCGATCTGCGCGAGGCGAAGCTGCGCCTTCGCCGATTCGACCGCGGCTTCGAGCCCGGCGCGTCCGACCACCACGGTACGGACGTCCTGCGTCCCGATCGCGCGGCTGGCGCGCGCCTGCTGCACTGCCGCCTGCGCCGCGAGCAGCGCCGCGCGCGTCTGGTCATATTCGCGCGTCGAGATCGAACCGTCGGCGACCAGCGCGCGAGCGCGGCGCATATCGGCGTCGGCCCTGGTCAGTTGCGCCTGCGCATTGGCGATCCCGGCATTCTGGCTGTCGGTCGCGACCTCGCGCGAGCGCTGCGCCTGCGCCGAATTGGCGAGCGCGGCCTGCTGCGCTGCGACATTGGCCTCGGCCTGCGCGACGCGCGCGCGATAGATGCGGTCGTCGATCGTCGCAAGGATCTGGCCCGCCTTGACCTCGGCGAAATCCTGCACGGGCACGCGCGTGACATAGCCGCTGACCTGCGGACTGATGATCGTCACCCGCCCGCGGACATAAGCGTTGTCGGTCTCTTCCGACCAGCCGGAGAACGGCGGAAGATTCCATGCGTAGAGGATCGCGAGGATCGCGAGCACGGCGACCGTGACAATCGCGATCACGGCCGTGGGTGACTTGTCGGGCGGCCGCCAGGACGACGGCGGATCGACCTGCGGATCGGCCGGAGCGGCGGATGCGGGCGCGGCGGCCTGCGCTTCGGGCGCCGGCGCCGGGATTTCCGGTTCGGGTTTCGGGGCGTCGACTTTCTCGTCGCTCATGTCATTGTTCCTGTTGAGCCTGTGCCTGTGCCTGTGCCTGTGACTGCGCGCGCTGTACCAATAATATTACCGGCGACGGCTCGTTTCGTCGACGGATCGAACGGCTGATCATAAAGCCCCAGATCGTCATCAGGATCGCGAGCACGCCGACCAGCAGGAAAACATCATTATACGCGAGGATATGCGCCTCGCGCGTGACTTGCTGGCTGAGCAGCGCCGCGCCTTCGGCATTGCGCAGCGTGGGGTCGCCGACCGTCCCCGCAACCGCGCGGCTACCCGCACCCAGCCGTGCCGCGACCAGCGGGTCGGTCGCGACGATGTTCTGGACCAGTTCGTGCGAATGATATTTCTCGCGAACCGTCTGGAAGGTCCCGAGCAGGGTGCCGCCGGCGAGCCCGCCAATGCTCTGGCTCATGCTGAAGATCACGACAAAGCTGATGAAATTCTTGCCGCCCGCGAGCAGGGTGCGCGCGATGCCGATCACCATCGCCTGCGCAAGAAAGAGCAGTGAAGCAAAGCCGATCAGTGCCTGGCTGAGGTAGAAATGGCTTGGCCGGGTGAGGTTGGTCGTATGGGCATCCATGAACGATGCGATCACGATCAGCACAAGCGCGAAGATGATCGGTTGCGAAAGATGGGCCGGACGAAAGCTCAGCACGGCGGTGGCCAGGCCGGCGATCGAGGCGATGATGATGATCAGGTTCAGCGTGACCATCTGGTCGTTGATCATGCCGACGGTGCTCAGAAAACCGACCGACCCGAACGCCTGTTCGGACAGCAGGATGCGGACCGATGCGGCCACCGCGATCAGCCGGAGCATCTCGCGGGTGCCGAGCCAGCGCGTGTTGATCAGCGGATTCTTGCGGTGATGTTCGACGAGCACTGCGGCGGCGATCAGCGCGACGCTCGCCGCCAGCGACCAGCCGATCCACGGCCGTTCGGTCCACCATTGGATTCGCCCTTGCGAGAGCACCGCGATCAGCAGCCACAACCCCGGCGCCAACAGGCCGAAGGTCAGGAAATCGAGCGGCTCGAATACTTTTTCGCGCTCGCTCGGCGGCAGCGGCTGCGCCATCACCGCGGCGAGCGTCGCCAGCGCCAGCCCGAATTCGAACCAGTAGAGATTGTGCCAGTCGCCCCAGACCAGCAGCCCGGGCGAGAGCACGCGCGCGAGCGGTGTCGCGATCTGCGGAATGCCGATGCCGATCATCACCGCGGCAAGCCGCTTCGATGCCGGAAGCGACTGGAAGAAATAAAGGATAGTGAGCGTCGAGAGGCCGCTTGCCGCTATCCCGCTCATCGCGCGCACCGCGACCGAGGTCCAGAAATCGTGGATGAACAGGTGCATCAGGGTCGTCACGGCATAGGCGGCGAGCGTGTAGCGGATGAATGGCTGAAGCCCGAACTGCTGGCGATATTTGACGAGCAGCAGGTTCGCGGTGACGTTGGTCATGAAATAGGCGGCGGTCAGCCAGGCGGCTTCGTCGCTGTTGAGCCCCAACGTCCCCTGCGCGAAGTTGAGGTTGACCGTGACCAGCGCGTTGCCGAGGCCGCCGGTGATCCCGATCAGGCAGCCGATCAGGAAATGGCGCACCATGCGCGCGGTCGGATGATCGGGATTGGCGGGCGATCCCGGCAGGGTCGGCCGCTCGTGGGGCTTGAAGACATAGTCCGCCATGGCGGGTCAGGCCGGCTTCGTGGTCATGGACGCGCCACGAGAGGGGCGAGTCGGTTCGATAATCATGATTTTCCTTACCGCATCGCCGCGGCGCATGCAGCCTATTCGGAGGAATAGGAATTCCATGACGCGGGCATAGAGGCGGCCGGTTATGCCCCGGATACGCGATCGAGGTCCATCTTCCAAAGCCAGGCCGCGCAGGCGAGATCCTGTACGATCGAGCCCAGCGATTTATAGATGGTGACGTCCGATGCCGCGAGGCGGCCGGGACTGGAGCCTGAAAAGACGTGCCCGATCTCGGGCAGGATATGCGCTTCGGTGACGAGCCCCGCCTCGCGTGCGCGCAGATATTCGGCGCCTTGTGCCAGCACGCCCTCGCGATGATCGGGCACGAAACGCGCCCGTGCGACAAGCGCTTCGTCGATTTCCGACGGGCCGGCGCGGCTGGAGCCGACGGCGTTGATATGCGTCCCGTCGGCGACATGCGCGTCGAGCAGGAAGGGCTCGGCCGCGCCGGTCAGCGTGCAGATGATGTCGGCGCCCTCCGCGGCGTCGGCGACCGACGCCGCCGTCTGGGCGGGAAGGCCGAAATCGTCGGCGATCCGGCCGGCAAGCTCCTCCGCCTTTTCGGGCGACCGGCCCCAAATTCGCACGTCGTCAAGCGGCCGCACATGGCGGATGGCGGCGACATGGTGCCATGCCTGCTCGCCGGTCCCCATGATCACGAGACGGCGCGCTTCGGGCCGTGCGAGTGCGTCGGTTGCCGCTGCCGATGCGGCGGCGGTACGGATCGCGGTGACCTCGCTGGCGTCGATCACGCACACCGGCGCCCCGCTCGTGCGGTCGAACAGGATGATGACGCCCTGATGCGAGCTGCCATGCGCGGCGGCGGCCGGGAAGATGCTGATGATCTTCGCGCCAAAGCCCGCGCCGTCGAGCGCGCCGGGCATCACGCCGAACATGTCGCCCCCGTCGAGGTCGATGATGCCGCGCAGCAATTGCCGGCTCCGCCCTTCGGCGAGCGCGATCATCGCGTGGCGCATCAGGTCGATGCACGTCCGGTGGTCGAGCCGCTGCCGGACCTCGGCCGCGTCGATGAAGCGGATCGGATCAGCCACCCCAGACGCTTTCGGCGTGGCGCAGGAAATTGAGCCCCATGATCTTCTCGATCGGGCGGCTCGAATAGCCGCGCGCGGCGAGCAGGCCGATCAGCTTGCGAAACTGGTCAGGCCCGCGCAGGTCGACGACGAAAGGATAGGTGTCGGGCCGCTCGCCCGCCGCGCTGATCCCCGCCGCGCGGCGCTCGGCGATCTCCTTGGCGAGCACGGCTTCGTATGCTTGAAGATCGTCGATCTGGCCGACGGTGCCGTCGGTGCCGATCCCGACATGATCCTCGCCGCAGATGTTCACCGCATGGTCGATATGCGCGACGACATCCTCGGCGCGGGCGTGGCCCGAGACGTTCAGGAAGGGCATGAAATAGATGCCGACGAAGCCGCCCTTTTCGGCGACCAGCCGCAATTCGGCGTCGCTCTTGTTGCGCGGCAGGTCGGTGACCGCGCGGCAACCGGTGTGGTTGATCGAGATCGGCACCTTCGATGCGCGCGCGGCTTCGAGGCAGGTTTGCTCGCCGCTGTGCGACAGATCGACGATCATCTTCTGCGCATTGAGCCGCTCGATGACTTCGCGCCCGAACGGCGTCAGCCCGCGATTGCCCGGCGCCATCGATCCGTCGCCCAGCTGGTTCGCCGGATTATAGGTGAGCTGGAATATGCGCACGCCCATGTTGGCGAAGATGTCGACGCGGCCCGCGTCCTTGCCCATCATCGCGCCGTTCTGGAAGCCGTAGATGATCCCGATCTTCTTTTCGGCCTTGGCGCGGCGGATATCGGCCGCGCTCAAAATCTTGATAAGGTCGCGCGGATAGCGGCGCAGCAGCATATCCATCTCGGCGACGTCGGCGACGCTCTTTTCGAACGGTTCGGCCGGGCCCGCGACATAGCCGAGCGTGCAGTTGATCGCGGTGACGCCCGATGCATGCGCCTCAGCCAGCACACGCGGCGAAAAGGGATCGGGTGCGTCACGTATATTCGGATCGGCAAGACCGCCGAGCGCATTGACGATCACCCATTTGCGGCCGTCAGGGGCGGCGGCGTGGGTAGTTCCCGGCAGCAGCGAGGTTGCAGCCAGTCCCGCCGCACCCGCAAGCATCGCGCGCCGGTCAATCGTCATTCCCAAGCTCCTTCGCGGTCGGCGCGATATAGTCGGCGCGCCGATATTCGCGGCCGCGCTTCACCGTCATTTCGATACGTTCGATATTGCCGATGTCGGCGAGCGGGTCCGCCGCCAGCACGACGAAGTTCGCGAGCTTGCCGGGCTCGATCGATCCCATATCCTTGTCCTGCCCCGCAGCGCGCGCGCCGACGAGCGTCGCCGAATGGATGACCGCGAGCGGCGGCATGCCAACGTCCTTCGCCAGATAGCGAAGCTCGGCGTGGACTTCGGGCCAGGCGTCGCCGGCGGGATTGACGAAGTCGGTGCCGGTCGAAATCGGCAACCCCGCGCGCCATGCCTGCTGGGTCAGGCGGATCGTGCGGGCGCCGCCGCAACGCAGCGGCTTGGCCCCTGGGCCGGCTTTGCGCGCGGCCTCGAATTTGACGAACAGGCTGCCGGTCGCGTCGAGGATCGTGCCGCGCTTCCGCATCGCGTCGAAGAGGCGCGCGACGACCGGATCGTCGCCGGTCGGTGCAAGGCGTGCCTCGTCCACCGGGGTGCGGTCCTGATAGGAGGCGAGCATTTCGGGCTGCGCTTCGTAGCCGAGATAACAGACATGGCTGACCGAATCGACGCCCGCCGCGATCACCTCGACGGGACGGGCAGGGAAGACCGCGCTGTGCGCCCAGATCATCAATTTCTGGCGGTGCGCCTCGGCGGTGATCGCTTTCACGCGCTCAGCGGGCAGGTTGGCGTAAATCTTGATCGCGCTCGCCGACGTGCCGCGCGCCAGCGTGACCGCGGTGCGGAGGTCGGTCTTTTTGTCGATCGCCTGCATCCACGGCGCGGTGCCCGGCGTGAAGCCGCTGCTGACCGCGAGGACGCGGGGGTCTTCGAAAAAGGACGGCCCCGCCATCAATGCCGCATAATAGATGTCGGGCGCGGGAATCTCGCCGACGAGCGACGCGCGCGAAAGCTCGCCCACCGCGCGCAGATCGTCGGCCATGTCGCGCACCGCGGTGACGCCGCCATAAAGCTGGCGGCGGAGGATCGCCTCGGCGCGCACCCGGTTCGGCGGGGTGGCGAGGTGGACGTGGCTGTCGATAAGCCCCGGGATGACGAAGCGGCCGGAGAGGTCGACCCGGCGCGCCGTCGCCGCGCGCGATGCCAGCGTGCCGTGCGCGCCGACCGCGACGATCCGCTCGCCGTCGATCAAAATATCCTGCCCGGTTTGCGCGGGACCGCCGGTGCCGTCGATCACCGACACATTGGTGTAAAGCGCCTGTTCGGCCGCGTACGACGGCGCCGCCGCCATCAGCGATGCGGCGAGGCCAAGCGAGCGAAGGGCAGCGCCGAGCGCCGGCGGGCGTAAACGAACCGATGTCATGGCTCGTCGCTAGCGCCCTCATTTCAGGTCCGCAATCGACTTGCCACGCGATCGCATGGACCAGCGTCTGTTCCCCGGTCCCACACTATGATACCGGTGTATCAGGAATCCGAATTTTCTGTGCCGACGCGGTCCTTATAAGCCGCGCGGTATCGACTGCCTGAACCTTCCCGTGGGTATTCGCGCCCATTGGCAAACAGAACAGAAACGGACGAACGCGATGCAGACCCCAGAAGAATATGAGCTGTCCCGGCGCGGTGTGCTGGTGGGCGGTGCGGCCTCGGTCGCGACGGTGACGCTGGTCCCGATCGGGACGGCGACGGCCGCCACGCCTGCTGCCAAATCTCTGCCGACCGCCAAAGTGGCCTTCGAGGTGAACGGTACGGCGCGCGAGCTCGAGCTCGACACGCGAACGTCGCTGCTCGACGCGCTGCGCGAGCATCTGCATCTGACCGGGACCAAGAAGGGCTGCGACCACGGCCAGTGCGGGGCCTGCACCGTGATCGTCGACGGGCGGCGGATCAACAGCTGCCTGACCTTGGCGGTGATGCACGAGGGCGAGAAGATCACAACGATCGAAGGCCTCGGCACCCCCGACAAGATGCATGCGATGCAGGACGCGTTCGTGACGCACGACGGCTATCAATGCGGCTATTGCACGCCGGGTCAGATTTGTTCGGCGGTCGCGGTGCTCGACGAGATCAAGGCCGGAGTTCCGAGCCATGTCACCGCCGACCTCGCCGCCGCCCCGGCGGTGACGAAGGTCGAACTGCGCGAGCGGATGAGCGGCAATATCTGCCGCTGCGGCGCCTATTCGAACATCATCGATGCGATCACCGATGTGGCGGGAGTGAAGGCATGAAAAGCTTCACCTACGAACGCGTCGACAGCGCGGCGGCGGCGACCGCGGCTTTTGCCCGGACGCCCGGTGCGCGCTTCATCGCGGGCGGCACCAACCTGCTCGACCTGATGAAGCTCGAGATCGAAACGCCGAGCCACCTCATCGACGTCAGCCGCCTCGCGCTCGACAAGATCGAGGCGACGCCCGAAGGCGGCCTCCGCATCGGCGCGATGGTTCGCAACACCGACCTTGCGAGCGACGCGCGCGTGCGGCGCGACTATGCCCTGTTGACCCGCGCGCTGGTCGCGGGCGCATCGGGGCAGCTTCGCAACAAGGCGACGACCGCGGGCAATCTGCTCCAGCGGACGCGCTGCCCCTATTTCTACGACACCAACCAGCCGTGCAACAAGCGCCAGCCCGGCAGCGGCTGCGCCGCGATCGGCGGTTTCAACCGGCTGCACGCGGTCGTCGGCGCGAGCGACGCGTGTATCGCGACGCATCCCAGCGACATGGCGGTGGCGATGCGCGCGCTTGATGCCGCGATCGAGACGGTCGACGCGGCTGGCAAGGCGCGCGCAATCCCTATCGCCGATTTCTATCGCGCGCCGGGCAAGACTCCGCATCTGGAGACGGTGTTGGCGCCAGGCGAGCTGATCACCGCGGTCACGCTGCCGAAGCCCGTCGGCGGGACGCATATCTATCACAAGGTCCGCGACCGCGCCTCCTATGCCTTTGCGCTGATCGCGGTGGGCGCGATCGTCCAGCGCGATGGCACTGGCCGTGTGGCGCTTGGCGGGGTCGGCTATAAGCCGTGGCGCGTCGAAGCCGCCGAGGCGGCGCTGCCGCGCGGCGCGACGCCCGTCGCCGACGGCCTGCTCGCGGGCGCCAAGACCACCCACGAAAACGCCTATAAGCTGCCCCTCGTCGAGCGCACGCTCGCCGGGGTGCTGGCGCAAGCGAAGGGCTGAGCCATGAAATTCGACACGCCCGCGAGGACCAACCCGATCGATCAGATGAAGATCGTCGGCAAACCCACCAACCGCATCGACGGGCCGCTCAAGACGACGGGCACCGCGCCCTATGCCTATGAACGGCACGATGTCGCGGCGAACCAGGCCTATGGCTATGTCGTCGGATCGGCGATCGCCAAGGGACGGATCGCGTCGATGAACCTCGACGACGCCCGAGCTGCGCCCGGCGTCATCGCGATCGTCACCGCGGACAATGCGGGCAAGCTGGCGAAGGGCGATTTCAACACCGCAAAATTGCTCGGCGGCCCCGATATCGAACATTATCATCAGGCGATCGCGCTCGTCGTCGCCGACAGTTTCGAACAGGCGCGCGCCGCCGCCTCGCTCGTCCGCGTCGAATATGCGCGCGGCAAGGGCGCTTACGACCTCGCCGCCGCGATCGACACCGCGATCAAGCCGAAAGCCTCTTTCGGCACCGAACCCGACAGCGCCGTCGGCAATTTCGCCGCCGCCTTCGCCGCAGCGCCGGTGCAGCTCGATGCGCGCTATACGACCCCCGATCACAGCCACGCGATGATGGAGCCGCACGCGACGATCGCCGCGTGGGAGGGTGACAAGCTGACCGTCTGGACGTCGAACCAGATGATCGCCTGGTCGGTCGGCGATATGGCGAAGACGCTCGGCATTCCAAAGGAGAATATCCGCTTCGACTCGCCCTATATCGGCGGCGGTTTTGGCGGGAAATTGTTCAATCGCGCCGATGTGCTGCTGGCCGCGCTGGGGGCGAAGGCGGCGAAGCGGCCGGTCAAGGTCGCGCTGCCCCGGCCGCTGATGATCAACAACACGACGCACCGCCCGGCGACCATCCAGCGCGTCCGCTTGGGCGCGACCGCCGACGGCAAGCTAACGGCGATCGGCCACGAAAGCTGGTCGGGCGACCTGCCCGGCGGCGGCCCCGAAACCGCGGTGGCGCAGACGCGCCTGCTCTATGCCGGCGAAAATCGCATGACCGCGATGCGCCTTGCGGTGCTCGACCTGCCCGAAGGCAATGCGATGCGGGCGCCCGGCGAGGCGCCGGGGCTGATGGCGCTCGAGATCGCGGTCGACGAGCTGGCCGAGAAGCTGGGCATGGACCCGGTCGCGCTGCGCGTCCTCAACGATACGCAGGTCGACCCCCAAAAACCGAGCCGGCCCTTTTCGCAGCGCCAGCTCAACAAATGCCTCGAGACCGGCGCCGACAAGTTCGGCTGGAGCAAGCGCGCCAAGCCCGGTGTCACGCGCGACGGGCGCTGGCTGGTCGGGATGGGGGTCGCCGCGGCGTTCCGCAACAACCTCAACGGGCCCTCGGCGGCGCGCGTTCGCCTCGCCAAATCGGGGATCGTGACGGTCGAGACCGACATGACCGACATCGGCACCGGCACCTATACGATCATCGCGCAGACCGCCGCCGAAATGATGGGTGTGCCGCTCGACAAGGTCGTGGTGAAGCTCGGCGATTCGGCGTTTCCGGTTTCGGCGGGTTCGGGCGGGCAGTGGGGTGCGAACAGCTCGACCGCGGGCGTCTATGCCGCATGCGTCAAGCTGCGCGAGGCGGTGGTGCAGAAACTCGGCCTCGCGTCCGATGCGGTCTTTGCGGACGGCAAGGTCAAGGCCGGACGGCGCAGCGTCGCGCTCGGCGATGCCGCCGCCGACGGTGAACTCGTCGCCGAGGACAATATGGAATATGGCGACCTCGCCGAGAAATTCCAGCAATCGACCTTTGGCGCGCATTTCGTCGAGGTCGGCGTCGATGCGATGACGGGCGAAATCCGCGTCCGCCGCATGCTCGCGGTCTGTGCCGCCGGGCGCATCCTCAATCCCAAGGCGGCGCGCAGCCAGGTGATCGGCGCGATGACGATGGGCGCGGGGGCGGCGCTGATGGAGGAGCTTGCGGTCGACAAGCGCTTCGGCTTTTTCGTCAACCACGATCTCGCCGGCTATGAAGTCCCCGTCCACGCCGACATTCCGCATCAGGAGGTAATTTTCCTCGACGAGGCCGATCCGACCACCTCGCCGATGAAGGCGAAGGGCGTCGGCGAACTCGGCATTTGCGGCGTCGCGGCGGCGGTCGCCAACGCGGTCTACAACGCGACCGGCGTGCGCGTCCGCAACTACCCGATCACGCTCGACAAGCTGCTGGGCAAGCTGCCGGACATGGTGTGATCGCCAGCGTGAGAGGGGGATTTCATTTGTGCAAATCGTCCGGCAGGTCGATGTCCACCAGCTCGCCGGCAGGGGCGGGGACGAGTGCGGCATCGGCCAGCAAGGCCTTGCCGCCCCGGTCGCCTTCGCCGCTGCGCAGCGTATCGAACAGCGCGCGGGCGAACAGCGCGGGGGGCATCGCCGCATCGCCATTCGTCGATGCCACCACGGGCGCCGCCAACGGATCGAAGCGCGCGATGAGTTTGCGCAGATGGCCGGCGCCGACGAACGGCATGTCGGCGAGGCAGACCATCGCCGCGGCGTCCGGCCCCCGCGCCGCTTCGGCAATGCCGCACGACAGCGATCGCGAGAGTCCCTGCTCGGGGTTCGGATTGGCGATGATTTCGAAGCCGTGCGACGCCAGCAACCGTGCGAGCGCGTCATGGTCGTCGCGGCACACGGCGATGCGGCGCCGCGGCGCAAGCTGGGCGATGTGCCCGGCCGCGTGCAGCGCCAGCGGTTCGCCCGCGAGCGGCGCCAGCAGCTTGTCGTCGGTCCCGAACCGCTGCGATGTTCCCGCGGCAAGCAGGATGACGGCGATGTTCGCGGCTTCGACCATTGCTCTCGTTCCTTCATGCGCGCTTTGCGCGCCGGCTGACTTCAAAGCAAATCGCAGATGATAGCAACCACGCCGGCCGACATATTGCGCTTTGTCCTAGCCCGTGCGGAAGAGGGCGTCGGGACGATCCTCGTCACGCTCACCGCGATCGAGGGATCGTCGCCGCGGGCGATCGGCGCCCAGATGGCGGTCGCCGAGGACGGACGATACCTCGGTTCCTTCTCGGGCGGCTGCATCGAGGCGGCGGTCGTCGCCGAAGCGATCGGAACGCTATCCGACGGCCGCGCAAAGCTCGTGCGCTTCGGCGCGGGGTCGCCCTATCTCGACATCCGGCTTCCGTGCGGCGGCGGGATCGACCTGTTGTTCAATCCGCGACCCGATCCGCATGCGATCGCACAGGCGCTGGCGCAGCATGATCGCCGGGAGTTGGCGGCGCTGCGGCTGGACGACGACGGCGTGCATTTCGACACGATCACTGGTGCGCGCGCGATCGCCGGCTGGGAGGATGGGAGCTTCCGCCTCGGCTATACGCCGAAGCTTCATATCGTCGCGATGGGGCAGGGCGAAGAACTCACCGCGCTGGCGCGTCTCGCCGCCGCCTTCGGCGCTGAGGTCAGCGTGCTTTCCCCCGACGAACGGGCGCTTGCCGATCTGGATGCCGAAGGTTTCGACACCGTCCGCCTGACTTCGCGCACGAACTTGCCGCCGCTCGTCACCGATCCATGGACCGCGATCATTTCGGTCTTTCACGATCGCGACTGGGAAGAGGAGTTGCTGCCGCGCGCGCTCCAGCTTCGTTCCTTTTACATCGGGGCGATCGGGAGCGAGCGGACGCAGGATGTCCGGCGGAACGCCTTGCGCGATGCCGGCGTGCGCGAGGATCTTCAGGAAAAGCTTCGCACATCGGTGGGACTCATCCCGGCGACGCGCGATCCGGCGACGCTGGCGCTGTCGGCGCTGTCGCAGATTGTACAGGATTATCACCGGCTCGGTGGCGCGTCCGCACCCGAGGGCGTGGATGACGCGCATTTTTCCGGGATCTATTCGACCGGTCCCGTTTAATCGCGTTCGCGCGGCTGCCGTACCGCCTGATACCGGGAGTCGAGGTTGATCGCGCGCTGTTCGTCGACCTCGGCGCGCTTCGTATCGCCCTGCTTTCGCAGCAGAAGGCTGCGATTATAATAGGCGCGCGCCGATTGCGGGGCATGGCGGACCGCGCGGTCGAGATCGGCGATCGCGCGCGCGCTTTCGCCCTGGCGGTCGTAGGCGAGGCCGCGATTGAGGTAGGCGACCGACAGGTCGGGCGCGACGGCAATCGCCTGGTCGAAGGCGGTGATCGCGCCGTCGATATCGCCCTCCCACGCCTGCTTCAGCCCGTCGGCAAGATGCGCATCGGCTTGCGCCCGAACGGCTTTCGCACCCCTGTTTGCCAGCTTTTTGCACCGCGACAGCGCCTGACTTGGATCGTTCACCGTGCAGGCGTTCCAGTCGCCGCGCCTTGCGGCGCCGCGCGCCGCGATGCGCGATCCCGTGACGACGGCCGAATCCTCGGCGACTTCGCTCGATGAATAGGCCGAAATGGCGGACGGCGCATCCTGGACCGGACGCGCCACGCGTTGCGCCAAGACGGTGATCGCCTCCCGTTCCTCGGCTTTTGCTGCCGACGCGGCGGGGGGCGCCTGCGCGAGTTCGACGCGCTTCGGCGCTGGCGCGGAAACGGCGGGTGGCGCCGCCGCAACTTGCTCGGCGGCAGGGCTGCTCTTTGCGGACGGCGGTGCCGCGATCGCGACGGGAGCGGGCACTTCGGCCTGGTTGTCCACAACCGTTGGTGCCGGCTCGCCCGTCTCGCGCGCAATCTGTTCGTCGGCGGCCGGCGCGCCCGGATCCAATGCCGTCCATGCGAAGGGCAGGCTGATCGTGGCGACCAGCGCGGCGGTCGCGAACAGCCCGGCCTGCGGGCGCCAAAGATTGGCCCACCAGGATGCTCTCGCCGGTCGAAGCGCGACCTCAGGTGCGGGGGCGCCGTCGAAGCGGGCAAGTGCGTCGGCAATCGCCGCCTCGCGCCGCTTCGGGGCGGGCGGCGGCGGTTCGGGCAGGAACGCTTTCAGCTCGTCATCGCCCGTCATGGCCACGTTGCCTCCGGCGCGTTCTGGCGCAATTTCGAACCGTGTCGAGACAGCGCGCGCGAGAGAAGGGGCATGAGCATCGTCTGGCCTTATACGCACAATATCGCGGCGGTCGAATATCTCGATCGACCAGCCGAAACGGGCGGCGCGAATGCGGCGGCGCCTCGTCGAAACGCCGCCACACCATGATCAGCGTTCCAGCTTCGCCATCGATCCCGCCGTCTTGGCGGCGCGGACCATCTGGACCAGCTCCATGCGATATCCGAAATCGTCGGTGCCGCGCGCGGCGCCGACGATCTGCAGCACATCGTCATAGGTCATCGATCCGCTGTAGCGTCCGCCGCGGAGCAGTTCGGCAAAGGCCGCGACCCCGGTCGCGAAGCGAGCGTCCTGCGGCGCATCGGCGAAGCGGGCGAATTCGACGCGCCGATCGATCGGGGTCGAAATCAGCTGGCGGCGATCCGATTTCGGCAATTTGTAGCGGATCTTCACAAAGCCATATTCGCTCGACGGCGCGGCTACGGTACGCCGCGCGGGCTTGCTGTATCTGAGGTCGCCCATCGTGCGCGGTCCGCCAACGGGAACGATCTCGTAGATCGCGGTGACCGTCTGCCCCGAACCGACATCGCCCGCGTCGACCTTGTCATTGTCGAAATCATCGCGGTTCAGCATCCGCGTTTCATAGCCGATCAACCGATATTCGGCGACGGTCGCGGGGTTGAACTCGACCTGGATCTTCACATCCTTCGCGATTGGGAACAGCGTCGAGGTGGCCTCGTCGACCAAAGTTTTGCGCGCTTCGCCGAGCGTGTCGATATAGGCGGCGGCGCCGTTGCCGTTCTGGGCGAGCGTCTGCATCAGCGCGTCGTTGTAATTGCCCATGCCAAAGCCGAGGACCGAGAGGAAGATACCCTTGCCGCGCTCACGCTCGATATATCCCTTCAGCTCGTCCTGATTGGTGATGCCGACGTTGAAGTCGCCGTCGGTCGCGAGGACGACGCGGTTGACGCCGTTGGGGTCGAGATTGCGCTCGGCGAGCGCATAGGCCTGGCGGATGCCCTCGGCGCCCGCGGTGCTGCCGCCCGCGCCGAGCTGGTCGATCACCGCGAGGATCTTGCCTTTCAGGCTCGCCGGCGTCGGCTCGAGCGCGGTGCCCGCATTGCCGGCATAGGTCACGATCGATACGCGGTCGTTGCGATCGAGCTGATCGAGGAGCAAGCCGAGCGATTTCTTGACCAGCGGCAGCCTGTTCGGCGCGTTCATCGATCCCGACGTGTCGATCAGGAAGACGAGGTTCGCGCGTGACCGCGTTGCGCGTTCGATCGCATAGCCCTTGATCCCGATGCGAACGAGCTTGCGGCCCGCTGTGAACGGGCTGGGGAAGACCGCGATATTCGAGGAGAAAGGCTGTTGCGCGCTGCGCGGCGCCGCATAATCATAGGGGAAATAATTGACCAGCTCCTCGGTCCGCACCGCGGCGGGCTGCGGCAGCGCATTGTTGTTCAGCGACGTGCGGACAAAGGAATAGGAGGCGGTGTCGACGTCGATCGAAAAGGTCGACACGGGTTCGTCGCGCGCGATCTTGAACGCATTCTCCTGCGTCGAGGTGAACTTGTCGCGGCCGACATCCTGATACCAGGGCATCATCCGATCGGGATAGGGGGCGCGAATGGCGCTGCCCGTCACGACCAGTTTGCGGGCCTGTGCCGGCGGGGGCGGGGGCGATGCGATGTGTTGCGAACCGATCACCGACATCGCCACCGGCGCGTCCATCACGTGCGGGGCGACCCGCTGTCCGGTGACGACGATGTCCGAGGCATGCTCTTCGAGCTCGGCCTTTGGGGCCGGCGCGGTCGCCTCCGACGACGGCGACGCAATATCGGCTTCGTTCGATTGCGAGCAGGCGGTGACGAGCGTGATCGAGAGGCCCGCGGTAAGCGTCAGATAGAAACGGGACATGACATGTCTCCCTGGCAACAGCGGCGCACAATCGCCCGCATGTCCCTGGGACGCGCGGGCGCGGGAAATCCTTGGCGGCCTTTGCGAAAAAAATTCCGGTGCGCCGCGCGGTCAGTCGTCGGGGCTGGGATTCGCCGCGAGCTGACGCCGGATCTCGTGCATTCGCCAGGACACCGTCGCTTCGGCGATCCCCAGGATTTGCGCGGCTTCGGCATGCGACAGCTGCTGCCCGGCAATCAGCACCGCGGTATCGCGAAGCTCGGGTTTCAGCCGCGCGATCGCGCTTTCAATCCAAACCGCGTCGTACAGGTCGCGGCCGTCGGGACCCCGCGCCAGCCCCGCCATGATACTCAGCCGCCCGGTGAACCGCGTAAAGGCCGACCGCCGCCGGTGGAAATCGCGGCAGGCATTATAGACGACGCTGCACAGCCAGGTCGTGAATTTGGCGTCGCCGCGAAAGGCGGAGAGCTTCTCCGCGAGGATACAGCAGACATCCTGCGCGATGTCGTCGGCATCGGCGCGCGATCCGGTCAATTGCCACGCGAGGCCGTGGATGCGGTCATAGTGGCGTCGCAACAAGGCTTCGAAAGCGTCGCGGTCGCCCGCGATCGCGGCTGCAAGAATATCGGGTTCTTCGGCGTCGGCCATGCGTCAGCCCGGCAGGCGCGCTGCGCGCCGACGGCATTCGGCAGTGGAATCAGGCTCGCCGGCGGACCGAAGGTCCCGCACCGGCCAAATCGATCCCCCATATCCTGCCATCGCAAGGCTTGTGCCCCATTCGCCGCGCGAAGGCTATCGTTGACTTCGGGGCTTCAGCCCTCAGCGTCGCGCTTTTCCAAATCGGGCCAAGGTTCTGCCTGAAAGGGATCGGCAGCCGGGCGGCCGAAATAATAGCCTTGCGCTTGCGGGCAGCCCTCGTCGAGCAGCATCTGGCGCTGTTCCGGCGTTTCGACCCCTTCGGCGACGATCGGCATGTTGAAACTGCGGCCGAGCCCGATGATCGCGCGCACGATCGACCGCGCAGCTTCGTCGTCCGAAATCGAGGCAACAAAGCTCTTGTCGATCTTAATCTTGTCGAACGGGAAGGCCTTGAGATTGCTCAGCGACGAATAGCCGGTGCCGAAATCGTCCATCGCGATCCGGACGCCGAGCGCGCGGATTTCGTGGAGCGCCTTCAGCGCGCTGTGCTTGTTGCGCAGAAAAGCGGTCTCGGTGATTTCGAGTTCGAGCCGATGCGCCTCCAGCCCCGATTGCGACAGCGCGTCGCGAACGACGGCGGGCAGGTTTGGCACCTGGAACTGGATCGTCGACACATTGACGGCCACCGATACATTCTTGGGCCAGGCCGCCGCCGCCTGGCAGGCTTCGCGCAGCACCCATTCGCCGATCGCAACGATGGCACCGATTTCCTCGGCAACAGGGATGAAATCGTCGGGCGCGATCTCGCCCCGTTCGGGATGATTCCAGCGGAGCAGCGCCTCATAACCGATCACCGAGGCGAAGGCGGTCGCGACGAGCGGCTGGTACACGACATAAAGCTGATCGCGGGCGATCGCGTGTCGCAGGTCATGTTCGAGCGCGCGGCGTTCCTGCGCGAGCTCGTCCATCTCCTGATCGAAGAAGGCGGCGTTGCCCCTTCCGTTATTCTTCGCGCGATAGAGCGCCGTATCGGCGTTGCGTTGCAGCACCTCGGCGTCGGTTCCGTCCTGCGGAAAGAGCGCGACGCCGATGCTGACCCCGACCGCCATCGGATCGCGCGCGACGTCCATTTCGATCGCCAGCGTATCGAGGATGCGCGCCGAAAGTTTGCGTGCTTCGTCGGGTTCCGACACGCCGGTCTGGAGGATGAGGAATTCGTCGCCGCCGATGCGCGCGACAATGTCGTCGGCGCGCACGACGGAGCGGAGAATGTCGGCGATCCGGCACAGGATTTCGTCGCCCGCACCATGGCCGAAGATGTCGTTCACCGCCTTGAACCGGTCAAGGTCGAGCGCGAGCAGGGAAAAGGGCTTTTTCGCGTCGATCGCCGCGTCGAGTGCGCGCCCAAAGTGGGCACGGTTCGACAGATCCGTCAGCGGGTCGTGGGATGCCAGATGTTCGATCGCCCGTTGCGCGCGTTTCCGGTCGGACAAGTCGCGGATCGCAAGAACCTGGCAGCTTCGCCCGCGATATTCGATCGTCTGAGTCGCAATTTCCAGGATATGGTCTTCGTCGAAGCTGTTGCGGAGGCGCGCCTCGGCGGAATGGCCGTCGGGCGCCTCGAACGAGCTGCCGTCGCTCGCGACGAACCAGTCGGAGGGCGTACTGCCGACGATCGCGCCGCTGCTGACGCCAAGCAGGGCGCAAAGCCGCGCGTTCACCTCGACGATCCGTCCGTCATACGTGATCGCGAGCGCCTCGAGCGTTGCATCGGCCAGCCCGTGCGCGTCGGTGAGCCAGCGGTCGACGAGCGAACCGGTGAGCGCCAGCGCGACCAGCGCGACATTGGCAATCACGATCGCCGGGACGAGCCAGTCGCGG
This sequence comes from Sphingopyxis sp. CCNWLW2, assembly GCF_037095755.1. NCBI lineage: Bacteria > Pseudomonadati > Pseudomonadota > Alphaproteobacteria > Sphingomonadales > Sphingopyxidaceae > Sphingopyxis > Sphingopyxis sp. CCNWLW2. The sequence goes on along the minus strand of NZ_JBAWKJ010000002.1, from coordinate 1,041,347 downwards.
CTGTTCGCCGTTCCCAATATGTCGCCGCGCGTCGGATCGGGGACGAGCGTGGTGGCCGACATCGCGGTGAAGTGCAGGATGACGATCGCGAGGACCGCGAAACCCGCGGGCAGGGCGACCTTCGTCCAGCCCTTCGTTCGTGCGAATGCCAGGAAGGCGGCGAAAAAGCACAGCCCCGATAGCAGCAGCGAGACGATGATCGGAACCAGGTCATAGGTCACGCGGGCCGGTGCGATGATCGATGCCATGCCTGTGAAATGCATCGCCGCTACGCCGACGGCCGCGCCTGCGGCAGCGGCGGCGCAGCGTCCGGCGCTGGGCGCTTTGCCGAGCAATCGAAAGCTGCACCAGAAGAAACCGATCGCGATTGCAACCGACAGGATGGTGAGGCCGACGTCGAAACGGATCGGCATCGATCCGCGATAGGCGAGCATGGCGACGAAATGCGTCGCCCACACGCCGACGCCTTCGGCCACCGCCGCGACCATGAGCCAGTGACGTCGGCGCGCGTCGACGCAGTGCGTCGAGCGGCCCAGGACGACAAAAAGGCTGATATTCCCGAGGATGCAGACGAGCGCTGCAATCAGGACGAATCGCAGATCGTGCTGATAAACGACGCATTCGAGGACGCTGAACATGCATTCCCTCCCTGGTCCCCGTCGTCCTTTTACCTCCCAATTCTAAATATTGCCTTATCGGATGGTCGGTGGGGGCGTTAGCGCGCCTCGATTACTTCGGCCGGAACAAGTAATGGCTTACCCTTTTCAACGATATAGGTTGCGAGTTCGGCGCCGTTCACGGCCGTGCGATTGCGTGCCTTGTGGGCGACACCCGCCGGCACGAACAGCACTTCGCCGGCTTTCAGCGTTACCGGCGCCTGTCCTTCGAGCTGATATTCGAGCGTTCCTTCGATGATGTAGATCACCTCCTCGCCGGGGTGGCGATGCCACGGCGCGACCACGCCCGGCGCGATATCGATGCGCGCCTGGATCGTCTCGCGGCCGGGCGCTGAGAGGTCGTGGCGCTGAAGGTCGGTCCGGCTGAGGCCTTCGGGCGCGGGCATCGCCGCGATGGCGGGACTCGCGAGCAGGAGTGCGGCGGTGAACAGGGTGCGGATGTGTCGGGTCATAATCGGCCTCCTTTGGGTGGTCGGGATGTTGCTTCCGGGTGCTTGCGGAGAGTTTCGCCGTCGACGCGCTCAAGGTTACTTGCCGCCAAAAGATTCATCGCATATAGTTAGTATACTAAGCAAAACAACCATGCGAGAAGGCGCCGGCGATGCGGGGTGGAATGCCAAATATGTTCAGATTATCCGTGCGCGGGATGCCGTTCGCATGACCGACGTTGCGGCCCTACTCCCAGCCTTGATGACCCGGATTGTCGGTTCTGGCGTTTTGTCGGGTCTGACGCGTTTGTCGGGCGGTGCGAACATGGAGAGCTTCGCGTTCGATTGGGCGGGTGCGGGCGGGACGTCGGGCTATGTGCTGCGGCGCGCGCCGTCGGCGGATTATATGGCGGACCGCCCGTTCGGGCATGTCGACGAGGCGGCGCTGGTGATGGCGGCGTTTGATGCGGGGGTGAAGGCGCCCGAGGTCGTCGGGGTGCTGGAGCCGGGCGACGGGCTGGGCACGGGTTATGTGATGCGGCGGGTGCGGGCGGAGGTGTCGCCGGCGATGATCTTGGCGGGTCCGCCGCCGTCGCTGCTGGAGGATCTCGGCCGCGAGCTGGCACGGATCCACCGTATCCCACTGGACCGCGTGCCCGCTGCGATCCCGCTGATGGACACGGCGGCGGCGCTGGCGGAGCTGCGCTCGCGCTTTCTGTCGTACGGCGGCGACCGCCCGGTGATCGCGCTGGCGATCCGCTGGTGCGAGGAGCATCTGCCCGAACCGGCGCCGCCGGTGCTCGTCCACGGTGATTACCGCATGGGCAATGTGATGGTGGGCGCCGACGGTCTGGCGGCGGTGCTCGACTGGGAACTCGCGCACCGCGGCGACGCGCATGAGGATCTGGCGTTCGGCTGCATGACCGTCTGGCGCTTCGGCATGCTCGATAAACCGGCGTTCGGGGTCGGCAGCCTCGAGGAGTATTTTGCGGCCTATGAGGCGGCGGGCGGGACGAAGGTCGATCGCGGCCGCTTCCGCTTCTGGCTGATCTACCGGACGCTCTGGTGGGCGCTCGGCTGCCTGCAGATGGGGCAGATGTGGCGGAGCGGCGCCGACCCGACGGTCGAGCGCGTCGTCATCGGCCGGCGGACGGCGGAGCAGGAGCTCGACCTCGTTCGCTTGCTCGAGGACGAGGTGCCCGAGGCCGAGCGGGGAAGGGCGCTGCCCGCGTCTCCCGGCGCTGCACCGGCGCCGACCGGCGAGCCGACGAACCGCGAGATCGTGCAGGCGGTGCGCGACTGGATCGAGGGATCGATCAAGCCGGGCGCCGAGGGGCATGCAAAGTTCGAGGCGGTGGTCGCGATGAACGCGCTCAGCATCGTGCTGCGTGACCTGGGTGCGGGCGTGCGCGCCGAGGACAAGGCGCTGTCGGAGGCCTTGCTGTCAGGAACCACGACGCTCGCCGAACCCGGCCTGCTCGCGAAGCTGCGGCGCGATGTGCTCGATAAATGCGCGATCGACAGCCCCAAATATGCCGCGCTCGCCGCGGCGCGCGCCGACTGGCGCGGATAGAGATAACAGGGAGAGAGACATGGACTTTGCGATGCCCGCCGCCTTGCAGGCGTATCTCGACGAGCTCGACGCGTTTATCGAGGCCGAGATCAGGCCGCTCGAACTGGCGGACGACAATATCCGCTTCTTCGACCATCGGCGCGAGCATGCACGCACCGACTGGGACAATCAGGGGCTGCCGCGCCACGAGTGGGAAGCGCTGCTACGCCAAGCCACCCGCAAGGCCGACGCCGCGGGCCACTGGCGCTTCTCGGCGCCGAAGAAATACGGCGGCAAGGACGGCTCGAACCTCGCGATGGCGGTGATCCGCGAGCACTTCGCGGCGAAGGGCCTTGGCCTCCACAACGACCTCCAGAACGAGCACAGCATCGTCGGCAACTTCCCCTTCGTCGAGATGTTCGAGCAGTTCGCGACGAGCGAGGAGCAGAAGCAGGAATTTATCCTCGGCGGGTTCGAAGGCAAGCGCCGCACTGCGTTCGGGCTGACCGAGCCCGACCATGGCAGCGACGCAACGCATATGGAGACGCGCGCGGTCAAGGAGACCCGCGACGGCATCGACGGCTGGCGGATCGACGGGCGCAAGATGTGGATCACCGGCATGCACAGCGCGACGCACTGCGCGACCTTCTGCCGCACCAGCGGCGAGGACGGCGATGCGAAGGGCATCACCTGCCTGCTCGTGCCGACCGGCACGCCGGGCATGACGGTCGATGAGTATCTGTGGACGTTCAACATGCCGACCGACCATCCAAGGATGACGTTCAGCGATGTGTGGGTTCCCGACAGCGCGCGGCTCGGCCCCGAGGGCGGCGCCCTCGCGATCGCGCAGAGCTTCGTCCACCAGAACCGCATCCGGCAGGCGGCATCGTCGCTCGGCGCCGCGGTCTATTGCATCGAGGAAAGCGTGAAATACGCCCGGACCCGCAAGCCGTTCGGCGAGGCGCTGGCGAAGAACCAGGCGATCCAGTTCCCGCTCGTCGAGCTGGCGACGCAGGCCGAGATGCTGCGCCTGCTCATTCGCAAGACCGCGTGGGACATGGACAATACCCCGCACAAGGAGGTCGAGCGCACGCTCTCCGACAAGGTCAGCATGTGCAACTACTGGGCGAACCGGCTCGTCTGCGAAGCCGCCGACCGCGCGATGCAGGTCCATGGCGGCATCGGCTACTCACGCCACAAGCCGTTCGAACATATCTACCGCCACCACCGCCGCTACCGCATCACCGAAGGCGCCGAGGAAATACAAATGCGAAAGGTCGCAGCCTATCTGTTCGGATTTATGGGGCCGCGGCGCGAAACGATCGGGAAACTGTGAACCGGCCCCGCACGCTTTACGACAAGATATGGGATGCGCACGCCGTCGCCGAGGATGACGGCGAAACTTTGCTCTATATCGACCTGCACCTGCTCCATGAGGTGACCTCGCCGCAAGCCTTCGCGGGGCTGGCGGCGGCAGGTCGGGCGGTGCGGCGTCCCGAGCTCGCGCTCGCGCTGTCCGATCATAATGTGCCGACCGCGGGTCAGGCGGCGGGCCCCGCCGGGGTTGCCGATGCCGAAGCGCGCGCGCAACTCGAAGCGCTGGTCAGCAATACACGCCATTTCGGGATCGAGAATTTCCCGATGGGTGACCCGCGCGGCGGCATCGTCCATGTCGTCGGCCCCGAACAGGGGCGCTCGCAGCCGGGAATGACGATCGTCTGCGGCGACAGCCACACCTCGACCCATGGCGCCTTCGGCGCGCTGGCGTTCGGCATCGGCACGTCGGAGGTCGAGCATGTGCTGGCGACGCAGACGATCCGCCAGCGGCGGTCGCGCAACATGCGCGTGACGGTCGATGGCGTGCTCGCGCCGCACGTCCACGCCAAGGATCTCGCGCTCCACCTGCTCGGCGTGATCGGCGTCGACGGTGCGGGAGGGCATGTCGTCGAATATGCCGGCGAAGCCGTTCGCGCGCTGTCGATGGAGGCGCGAATGACGCTCTGCAATCTCAGCATAGAAATGGGCGCGCGCGCGGGACTGGTCGCACCCGATGCGACAACCTTCGCCTATTTGGCGGGTCGGCCCGCGGCGCCCGGAGGGAGGGCGTGGGATATAGCGCAAGCGCGCTGGGCGACCCTCGCAAGTGACGATGGGGCGCTATTCGATCGCGAGATACGCGTCGACGCGCGCGATGTCCGGCCGATGGTAAGCTGGGGCACGAACCCCTCGCAGGTTGCCGCGATCGACGGACTGGTTCCCGATCCGGCTGCGTTGACGAACGCCGAAGCCTGTTCGGCAGCGACACGTGCGCTTGCCTATATGGACCTGACGCCGGGCGCACCGATCGCCGGATTGCGGCTCGACCGCGTGTTCATCGGCAGCTGCACCAACAGCCGGATCGAGGATTTGCGCGTCGTCGCAGAGGTCGTGCGCGGCCGCCGCGTCGCGCCGCATGTTCGCGCGATGGTCGTGCCGGGGTCGGGGCTGGTCAAAAGGCAGGCCGAGGAAGAGGGGATCGACCGCATCCTGCGCGACGCGGGGTTCGACTGGCGCGAGCCCGGCTGCTCGATGTGCGTCGGCATGAACGCCGATCGGCTGCTGCCCGGCGAGCGCTGTGCCGCGACGTCGAACCGTAATTTCGAGAACCGGCAAGGGCGCGGCGGGCGCACCCATTTGATGAGCCCGGCTCTCGCGGCGGCGAGTGCGATTGCGGGCTGCATCGCGGTGCCCGAAGTGCCCGGCTAGGGTCAGACTCTAGAGCGTCGCTTCGAACCGCGCGATCGCATCGGCGTGGCGCAGCGTGCGGGCGATGTCGTCGAGCCCATCCATCAGGATCCGGCGATCATCGGGATCGATCGCGAAATCGATCGCCTCGCCCGACGCGAGCCGTATCTGCTGTGCATCCAGATCGACCTCGACCGGCGCATATTGGGCGAGCGCGATTTCGTCGCGCAGCCGCGCGCATGTTGCGTCGGGCAGGCGGATCAGCAGCAGGCCATTCTTGCGGGCGTTCCCAGCAAAGATATCGCCGAAGCTTGGCGCGATGACGCAGCGAATGCCGAAGTCGGTGAGCGCCCACACCGCATGCTCGCGTGACGACCCGCAGCCGAAATTGCGGTCGGCGACGACCACCTGCGCACTACGGCATGTCGGCTGATTCAGGATGAAATCGCTACGCTCGCTCCCGTCCGCCGCAAAGCGAAGCTCGCGAAACAGATGTTTACCAAGCCCCGAGCGGGTCAGCGATTTCATATATTGCGCGGGGATGATCATGTCGGTGTCGACATTGGCGAGTGGCAGCGGGGCCGCGACTGCTTTCGTCCGGGTAAATTTTTGCACATCGCCTCCATTAACTTAGTATTCTAAGTAAATGGATTGACCGATCTTGTCCAACATTATCGCGGAGTTGGCCGCACCATGCGATGCAGGACGGCGATGAAGACAGTTGCCGCGCGAATCTTCGCGTCCTAAGGTTCGCGCTCGCGCGGACCGGCGCCGGGCGCCGGGGACCGCGACAGGGGAGCAGGGTTTTGGCAAAGAAAACACAGGATTACCGGCATCCAGCCGAATATTATACCGATCCGGAAAACAGCATCGGCTATCTGGCGCGCGTCGTTTTCCGGTCTTTCTCGCGGTTGCTCGAGCGCCGCACGCTGACGCACGACGTGTCGGCGGGACAGTGGCGTTTCCTGCGCCAGCTATGGCGCGAGGACGGCATCACCCAGCGCGAACTCAGCGAACGCGTCGGCATGCGCGAACCGACGACGGTCGTTGCGCTCAAGGGACTGGAAAAGGCCGGGCTGATCACGCGCAAGAAGACCGCCGACGACCGCCGCAAGACCTTCATTCACCTGACCCCGCATGCGAAGAAGCTCGAACTGATCCTCGCGCCGATGAACGCCGAGATTCACGAGATCGCCACCAAGGGGATGACCGACGAAGAGGTCGAGGTGCTGCAGGGGCTGATGCGCCGCGTCATCGACAATCTTGGCGATGAAACGCGCAAGCTCGCGGTGCTTTCCGACATCAAGGCCTGACCGCTTGCATTTGCCGTGCACCCGGACAATAAGTTAGCATTCTAACTATATGTCCGGGAGGGAAAATGACCAGCATCGCCGTCATCGTCGGCAGCACCCGCGAGGGATCGTTCAACCGCGCATTGGGCGAGGTCGCCGCGGCGAGTCTCGAAGCGCAGGGCGCAACCGTGACGCGGGTCTATCTCGCAGCGTTCGACCTGCCGCTCTATTCGGCGGCGCGCGAGGCGAACGATTTTCCGTCCGACGCGCTGAAGCTTAAGGCGCTTTTCGTCGCGCAGGACGGCCTGCTCTTCATCTCCCCCGAATATAATGGCTCGCTCACACCGTTGCTCAAAAACGCCATCGACTGGGCCTCCCGCCCGACCGGGGACGAGGGTATGGTTGCGCTGACCGCCTATCGCGGCAAGGCGGCGGCGATCATGTCGGCGTCGATCAGTCCGTTCGGCGGGCTCCGCGGGTTGATGCATCTGCGCCAGATACTCTCGACGATCCAGATGCTGGTGATTCCCGAACAGGTGCTGGTGCCGAATGCGCACGCCGCCTTTGCCGAGGATGGCAGCTTGAAGGAGCCGCTGCCGGCGTCGCTGGTCGAAATGACCGCCGGACGGCTGATCGCGGTCGCGAAGGCGCTGTCGGCCTAGGTCCTGACCTAACGGCGCGGGGCGGCGGCGGGGCGGTCGATATTGTCGCCCCAGTCGGCCTCGAGCGCCGCGAACAGGGCGTCGAACTTGTCCTGTCCCAGCTTGGCCGCGATTTGTGCAGTAAGCTCGTCCATCGAGCGCTGCGCGTCCTTGCGCATGCGCGCGCCAAGGTCAGTCAGCGACACGATCATGTGGCGGCGGTCGGCGGGATCGACTTCCATCTGCACGATGCCGAGCTTCACCATCTGGCTAATCGTGCTGTGGATCGCCTGCCGCGATATGCCCAGATTGCGCGCGATGTCCGACGGGCGCACGATACCGCTGACGATATTCGTCATCACCATCGATTGCGGGCGGTTGACGTCGGGCCAGCCATGGTCGTGGAGCCGCGCTTGAAGCCCTTCGTCGAGCCAGCAGAAGCGCTGGAAAAGCGCGATGATAAGCTGGTTGGTGCGCATGGACGCTATGATATGCCCCTGTTGCCGGCGGGGTGCCGACGTCAGCAAGCTAGAAGAGCGGAGCGAGCGAAGCAAGGCAGAGCGGCGTTGCAAAGGTAAAATACTTAGCATACTATCTATTGTAACGAGAATGGAGAGAGAGTCGCATGGACGGGTTGATGCAGAATGTGCCGCTGACGGTCGACCGGATCATCGATCATGCGGCGAACTGGCACGGCGCGCGCGAGATCGTGTCGCGCGATGCCGAAGGGCGCGTCACCCGCTCGACCTGGGCCGACGTCCATGCCGATGCGAAGCGCGTGTCGAACGCGCTCGCCGCCGAGGGGATTAAGCCCGGCGACCGTGTCGCGACGATGGCGTGGAACGGCGCGCGGCACCTCGCCGCCTGGTACGGTGCGGCGGGGATGGGGGCGGTGCTCCATACGCTCAACCCGCGGCTCTTTCCCGAACAGATCGCCTATATCGCGAACCACGCGGGCGATCGGCTGCTGATCGCCGACCCGGCGACCGCAGAGCTCGTCGAGCAATTGCTGCCGCAGGTGCCGTCGATCGAGAAGGTGATCTTTTTCTGCGACGCTGCGTCGATGCCGCAAACCAGCTTTGCCGCGACCGCCTTCGACGACTGGATTGCCGGGCAACCCGCCGAATATGTCTGGGGCGGGTTCGACGAAAATGCGGCGTGCGGGCTTTGCTATACCAGCGGCACGACGGGGAATCCCAAGGGCGTGCTCTATTCGCATCGGTCTAACTATATCCATGCGCTGATGACCTTGCAGCGCGACGCACTCGGCCTGTCGGCGCGCGATACGGTGCTGCTCGTCGTGCCCATGTATCATGCCAATGCGTGGGGCGTCGTCTATTCGGCGCCCGCGGTCGGCGCGAAGCTGGTCTTGCCCGGGCAACGAATGGACGGCGAATCGATCTATAATCTGATCGAAGAGGAGGGCGTGACCTATTCGGCGGCCGTGCCAACAGTGTGGCAGATGTTGCTGCAATATATGCAGGAAAATGGAAAGCGCTTCACGACGCTGGAGCGCGTCACGATCGGCGGATCGGCGTGCCCCGAATCGATCATCCGGACGTTCCGCGACGATTATGGTGTCGACGTCATCCAGGGCTGGGGCATGACCGAAACCTCGCCGCTCGGCACGGTGTCGGTGCCCAGTGCCGCGGTCGCGGCGAAATCCGACGCCGAGCAGATGGCGTATAAGCTCAAGCAGGGCCGGCTGCTCTGCGGACTCGAGATGAAGCTGGTCGACGATGCGGGCAACCGCCTGCCGCACGACGGCAAGACGCCGGGGCGGCTGATGGTCAAGGGGCCGACGATCGCGGGCGGCTATTATGGCGGCGAGGGTGGCGACGTGCTCGACGCCGAAGGCTTCTTCGACACCGGCGACGTCAGCACGATCGATGGCGAAGGCTATATGCAGATCACCGACCGCGCGAAGGATGTCGTGAAGTCGGGCGGCGAGTGGATCAGCTCGATCGAGATCGAGAATATCGCGATGGGGCATGAGGCGGTCGCCAACGCCGCCGTTGTCGGGATCGCGCATCCGAAATGGGACGAGCGGCCGATCCTGCTGTGCCAGTTGAAGCCCGGCGCCAGCGCCTCCGCCGACGATCTCAAATCCTTTCTCGACGGCAAGATCGCCAAATGGTGGATGCCCGACGACATATTGTTCGTTGCGGAAATCCCGCTGGGGCCGACGGGCAAGATCGACAAGAAAGCGATCCGCGCGGGGCTTGAGGGGTACGAGCTGCCCTTTGAAGTCACCCGCTGACATAATCATAAACAGGAGAGACGATGATGGACCCGAACGGGATCGAAGGACTGGACGCGCAATTCGTAGGGCTGGCGTCGCCGACCGCGCCGCGTATTCAGGCGGGCGGGCATCCGTGCCAGGGCATTTATTGGACCGAGGCGGGCAAGCGGCCGAAGGTCGCGATCATCGCCACCCATTATAATGTCGATTTCAAGGAACATTATATCGCGCCCTATTTCGCGCGGCAGGGTTTCGGCTTCCTCGGCTGGAACACGCGCTATCGCGGGTTCGAGGACCAGTTCCTGCTCGAACATGCGATCCTCGACATCGGCGTCGGAATAAAGTGGCTCAAAGAAGAGGCGGGCGTCGAGCAGATCGTCATCCTCGGCAACTCGGGCGGCGGCTCGCTGATGGGCGCCTATCAGGCCGAAGCGATCGCGCCGACCTTGACCGACCGCCTGCCTTCGGTCGGGCAGGACGCGCTGGCGCAGCTGATCAAGGGCGATCTCTATATCAGCTTCAACGCGCACCAGGGGCGTCCCGAAGTGCTCACCGACTGGATGGACGCGTCGGTGATCGACGAGAATGATCCGACCCTCACCGACCCCGAGCTCGACCCGTTCAACCCCGACAACGGCCCGCCCTATTCGGACGAATTCATCGCGAAATATCGCGCCGGCCAGCGCGCGCGCAACCAGCGCATCACCGACTGGGCGAAGGCCGAGCTCGCACGGCTCAACGCGGCGGGCATTCCCGACCGCATCTTTCCGATGTTCCGGTGCTGGGGCGATATCCGCTGCGTCGACCCGTCGATCGATCCGTCGGATCGCAAGCCCAACTGGTGCTATCGCGGCGACCCTGCGACCGCGAACCGTACGCCGAGCATCGGGCGCGCGAACACGATCAAGACCTGGCTCAATATGTGGAGCCTCGAAACCTCGCCCTGTCAGGGGCAGCCGCACCTCGCCAAACACGACACGCCCGCGCTCGTCGTGCAGGGAACCGCCGACACGGGCGTTTTTCCGAGCGACGCGCGCAAGATCTTCGATTTCCTCGGGAGCAGCGACAAGAAGCTCGAATTGATCCCCGGCGCGCATTATTTCGAGGACTCGATCGAAGAACGGCAGAACGCCGCCGACCTCGTCGGCGCGTGGATCCGGGAGAAGCTGTGACGTGACGGCCGACGCCGACATCATCGACGGATTGCGCGACGCCGGGCTGGTGGGCGAGGGCGATATCGTTCTCGAACCGCTGACCGGCGGCGTGTCGTGCGACGTGTGGAAGGTCGAGACGCCCTCGGGGCCGATCGTCGTCAAGCGGCCGCTGCCGCAACTGCGCGTCGCCGCCGAATGGCTCGCCCCCGTCGAGCGCGGGACGAGCGAGGTGCGCTGGCTCAAACGCGCGCGCGGCGTCGATCCGCGGATTGTGCCGGAGGTGCTCGCCGAACTGCCCGGCCACGCCTTCGCCATGCGCTTTCTGCCCGGCTGCCCGGTGTGGAAGGACGAACTGATGGCGGGCCGCATCGACGCCGGTTTTGCCGCGCAGGTGGGGCAGGGGATTGCCGCCGTCCATGCCGCGACCGCGTTTAACGACGCCGACCGCGCCGACTTCCCCAATGACGACATGTTTCGCGCGCTCCGCGTCGATCCCTTCTTGCTCCATGTTGCCCGGCAGGATAGCGAGTTGGCGCTCGCGCTGACGGCGCTTGCCGACGATCTGTCCTCGCGCAAGATCGCGCTCGTCCATGGCGACGTCAGTCCGAAAAACATCCTCGTCAGCGCGGATGGCCCGGTGTTCCTCGACGCCGAATGCGCCGTCTATGGCGACCCGGCCTTCGACCTCGCTTTCTGCACGACGCACTTGCTGCTCAAGGCGGTCTGGTCAGGCGATGTGCAATTGAATGAGGCGGCCGCCGTGCTGGTCTCCGCCTATCGCGCGGGTACCGATTGGGAGGATGCCGACGATCTGCTGCTCCGCGCGGGCAAGCTCACCGCGGCGCTGCTCCTCGCGCGCGTCGAGGGCAAGTCGCCTGCACCCTATCTCACCGACCCCGAACATAAGCGCGTCGTGCGCGATCAGGCGCGGGGGCTGATTGTCGCGCCGTCGCTGATCGACGTGCTCGTCGCCAACTGGAAAAGGACTTTTGCATGACCTCGCGTATCGCCTCCGTCACCGGCCGCCAGCTTTGGGATTCGCGCGGCCGGCCCACCGTCGAGGCCGAAGTCGTGCTTGAATCGGGCGCGGTCGGGCGCGCGATCGCTCCCGCGGGCGCCTCGCGCGGGGCGCATGAGGCAATCGACCTGCGCGATGGCGGCGAAGCGTTCGGCGGTTTTGGCGTCAATCGCGCGGTTGCGGGGGTCGGCTCGGAGATTGCGCAGGCGATCGCAGGCATGGATGCGCGCGAGCAGGCGTCGGTCGACGCGGCGCTTTGCGACCTCGACGGCTCGCCGAACAAGGCGCGGCTCGGCGCGAACGCGGTTGTCGCGGTGTCGATGGCGGTGCTCCACGCCGCCGCGGCGGACGCGCGCGAACCGCTCTGGCGCTATCTCGCCGGGGATCGCAAGGTGCGCGTGCCGCTGCCCGAAATCCAGATTTTCGGCGGCGGGGCGCACGCGGGACGTCGCACCGACGTGCAGGATTTCATGGTGATGTGCCCGAAGGCAGGCAGCTTCCGTCGCGCACTCGAGATCACCGACGATGTTTACCGCGCGGCGGGCAAGCTGATGGAGGCGAAGGGGCCCTTGTCGGGGGTCGCCGACGAGGGCGGCTGGTGGCCGAATTTCGCGTCGAACGAGGATGCGCTCGACACGCTCACCAAGGCGATCGAGGCGAGCGGTCACCGCGCGGGTGAGGAGGTGTTCATCTCGCTCGATATCGCCGCGAACGAGCTCGGCGACGCCTCGGGCTACAGCCTCGCGCTCGACGATGGACGTCTGACGAGCGAAGCGATGGCCGCGCGTATCGTCGAATGGGCGGGTCGCTATCCGATCCTGTCGATCGAGGACCCCGCGGGGCAGGACGACTGGACGGCGATGGCCGCCGTCACTTCCGCGATCGGCGACCGCGTCCAGATCATCGGCGACGATGTGCTCGTCACCAATGCCGCGCGTGTCGAACGGGCGGGCGATGCGGGGGTGTGCAACGCCGCGCTGATCAAGGTCAATCAGGTCGGCACCGTCACCGAGGCAAAGGCTGCGCTCGACGCTGCCGTGGCGCGCGGTTGGGGCGCGATCGTCTCGGCGCGCTCGGGCGAGAGCGAGGATGTCACCATCGCCCATCTCGCGACCGGATGGGACGCCGGGCAATTGAAGGTCGGCAGCTTCACACGGTCGGAACGCATGGCGAAGTGGAACGAGATGCTGCGGATCGAGGAAGCGATGGGCGGCGACGCGGCGTTCGCGGGCTTCTCTGCCTTCGCTGGATCGATCGGCCGGGTCGCGGCATGATCGTCCTCCACGCTCGCCCGAGTCCCGGCTTCCGCGAAGCCGTCGATGCGATCTTCGGCCCCGGTGTGGTGACTCATGTCGACGAGGCGGCACCACTCGATGCGGTTGCGCCGGATATCACCGCGCTGCTCCACGTGCTGACCCCCGTGACACCCGAATTCATCGCGTCGGCGCCGAAATTGAAGCTGATCCAGAAGCTCGGTGTCGGGGTGAATACGATCGCGCTCGATGCCGCCCGTGACCATGGAGTAGCCGTCTGCAACATGCCCGGCACCAACAGCCAGGCGGTTGCCGAAATGGCGCTGTCGCTGATGATGGCGGTACTGCGCCGGACTTGCTTCTTCGATGGGCGCACCCGCGCCGGCGAGGGGTGGACCGCCGATCCGTCCGAACTCGACAGTGTCGGGGAGATTGCGGGCCGGACCGTCGGGCTGGTGGGCTTCGGCCATTCGGCGCAGCTGCTCGCGCCGGTGCTGGCGGCGCTCGGGGCGAACGTCGTCTATACCGCGCGCCATCGCCGTGACTGCGCGTATGAATATCGCCCTTTCAACAACTTGATCGCCGAAGCCGATATCGTTTCGCTCCACATGCCGCTCACCGACGAGACACGCGCGAGCGTCGATCCGTTCGCGATGAAGAAGGGGGCGGTGCTCGTCAACACCGCGCGCGGCGAACTGGTCGATCAGGCGCGGCTGGTCGAGGCGCTGACCACGGGCCATCTGTGCGGCGCCGGGCTCGATGTTTTCGCCGAAGAACCCTTGCCGCGCGGCAATCCGCTGCTCGGCTTGCCGAGCGTCGTGCTCGCGCCGCATATCGCATGGCTCACGCCCGAAACGCTCGTGCGCAGCCTGACGGTCGCACAGGAAAATTGCCGTCGGCTCGCGGCCAACGAAAATCTTCTTCATCAGGTGGTCTAATGTCTCTTCCTATTGTTTTGATAACCGGTCAGCTTTTGACTGACGCCGTTTGGCAGCCGCTGACCGATGCGTGGGGCGATCGCGAAGTGATCGTTGCCGATAACCGGAGCGACGACACCATCGAGGGTTTCGCGCAGCGCCTGCTCGACAATGCGCCGCCGCGGTTCGCGCTGGTCGCGCACGCGATGGGCGGCTTCGTCGCGTTCGAGGTGATGCGGCGCGCGCCCGATCGCGTCGAGAAGCTCGCGCTGATCTCGACGCTCGCCTCGGCCGATGGCCCGGCGCAGACCGCGCGGCGGCAGGGCTATATCGATCTCGTCGAAAGCGGCCGGTTCGACCAGGTTGTCGAGGAACGCATCCCGATCCTCTTCCCCGAGGAGAAGCGCAGCGATGCGCGCCTGCTCGGTATCGCGCGGGCGATGGCGGCCGATACCGGCGCTGATACCTTCCTCGCGCAGCAGCGCGCGATCATGGCACGCATCGACAGCCGTCCGCGGCTCGGCGAGATCGCGGTGCCGACCTTGCTGATCTGGGGCGAGAAGGACGGCATCACCAGCCGCGCGCACCATGACGAGATTCTGGGGGCGGTCCCGGGGGCGCGGCTCGAAGTCGTGGCAGGGGCAGGGCATCTGCCGACGGTCGAGGCGCCCGAGGTGGTGGTGCCGTTGTTGACGGAATTCGTCGACGGCTGACATATGTGTTCCCCGGCGAAAGCCGGGGTCCAGTCGGCCCCGCTATGGGCCCCGGCTTTCGCCGGGGAACACCTCAAAACCCTATTTCAGCTCCGCCCGTACCATCGCGGTCCCGTCGACCATCGCCTTCAGCTTGGCCTGCGAATGCTCGCGGCTGTGATATTTCATCCCGCAATCGGGCGCGATCCAAAGCCGTTCGGCGTCAACATAGCGCAGCGCCTCGCGGATGCGCCCCGCGACGACCTCGGGCGTTTCGACCTCGGGGATCGACAGGTCGAGCACGCCGTACATGATCGTCTTGGTTGGCAGCTCGGCGAGGATCGCGGGGTCGAGCCCGGGCTGCGCTGCCTCGATCGAGATGACGTCGATCGCCGACGCCTCGAGTTCGGCGAGGAAATCATAGGCTTTGGGCTTGGGCCCCGTCGCGCCCGCGCCATGGTGCACCATCGCATAGCCGAAGCAGATATGGAGCGCGGTCGTGCCGCCGACGCCGTCGAGCGCGCGGTTGATCGCCTCGATCGCATAGCTGTTCGCTTCGGCGGCGCGCGCCTGCAGATAGGGTTCGTCGAGCTGGACGACATCGACACCCGCCGCGAACAGATCCTTGACCTCGGCATTGACCGCGTCGGCATAGTCCATCGCGAGCGACCGCGCGTCCGGATAATAGCCATTCTCGGCCTGCTGCGTCATCGTGAATGGGCCGGGCAGGGTGAGCTTTACCGGCTTTGTCGAATGACGGCGGAGGAAGTTCGCGTCCTGCGCTTCGATCGGCGCGACACGGCGGATCGGACCCGAAACGAGCGGCACAGGGTTCGCGTTGCCCGTGCGGTCGATCGCGGAGCCATGCTTTTCCCGGTCGATCCCCGACAGCGCGGTCGCGAGGCGGTTCGAATAGCTTTCGCGGCGCATTTCGCCGTCGCCGACGATGTCGATCCCGACCTCTTCCTGATCGCGGATCGCCATCAGGGTGGCGGCTTCCTGTGCGTCGGCGAGCCAGGGTTCGGGGACACGCCACAGCGTTTCGGCGCGCACGCGCGGTGGCAGGCTGGCCTTCAGCCGCTCGCGGTCGATCAGCCAGTCAGGCTGGGGGTAGCTTCCGACGATCGTTGTCGGCAGGATGGGGTGGTCGAACAAGGCCATTCCTCTCATTTTTGGGCTGGCCAAGCATTTGCTTAGTATTCTATCTAATTCAAGTCGAAACGACGATTGGGAGAGCAAAATGATCGATCTGGAGGCCATCCGGACGCTGGCGGATATTCCGGCGGCGCAGGCGCGCGTGCGGGGGCAGGCGACCGCGGTAAAGTTCGGGACGCGCGAGACGAGCTTTGCCGCGCTCGATGCGCGCTCTAACCGCGTCGGACACGCGTTGATCGCGGCGGGCGTGGCGCCGGGCGACCGCGTCTCGGCGCTGACCAAGAATCATGACGGCTGGTATCCGCTCTTCTTCGGCACCGCGCGGGCACGCGCCTGTTTCGCGCCGATCAACTGCCGCCTCGCGCCGGCCGAGATCGGCTTCATCCTGGGCGATGCCGGGCCGAAACTGTTATTCGTCGGCGAGGATTTCTTCGACTGCGCGCTCGCCGCGGTCGCCGACCTCGCGACACCGCCAAGACTGATCGCGCTTTATGGCGAACATCCCGCGTTCGAGCCGTTTGATGCATGGCTCGGCGATGCATCCGAAGCACCGCTCGCCGATCCGCCTGAGCTCACCGACGATGTGCTCCAGCTCTACACCAGCGGCACGACTGGCCTGCCGAAGGGTGTCGTGCTCACCAACGCCAATTACCGCACCTTCCTCGAGGCGGCGACCGAGGTCGACGGCTTTGCTTATGGCGAGGACGAGACGGTGATGATCGTCATGCCGCTGTTCCACGTTGCGGGCACCAACGTCAGCTTCTCGGGGCTCGCGCAGGGCGGGCGGCTCGTGCTCGTCAAGGATTTCACCGCGGCCGACGCGGTGCGCATGATGCGCGAGGAAAATGTCGCGCACGCCTTCCTCGCGCCCGCGATGATCCAGATGATGCTGCTCCAGCCCGATGCGAACAGCGGCGCCTATCCCGCGCTCAAGTCGATCGCCTATGGCGCGTCGCCGATCGCCGAGGATGTGCTGCGCCGCGCGCGCGCGACCTTCGGCTGCGACTTCGTGCAATTTTACGGCATGACCGAGTCGGCCGGCGGCGGCTCCTATCTGTCGCCGAGCGCGCATGATCTGCCGGGCAAGCTCACCTCGTGCGGCAAGCCTTGGCCGGGCGCCGCGATGGCGATCCTGGGCGGCGATGGCCGCGAGCTCGGCGAGGGCGAGATCGGCGAGATTGCGATCCGTGGCGGCATCGTGATGAAGGAATATTGGAACCGCGCCGCGGCGACCGAAGAGACGCTCGCGGGCGGCTGGCTCCACACCGGCGACGTCGGCTATCGCGACGCCGACGGATTCTACTACGTCCACGATCGCATCAAGGACATGATCGTATCGGGCGGCGAGAATGTCTATCCGGCCGAGGTCGAGAGCGCGATCATGGGCTGCCCCGGCGTCGCCGATGTCGCGGTGATCGGCGTGCCCGACGAAAAATGGGGGGAGAGCGTCAAGGCGCTGATCGTGCCCACGGCGGGCGCGACGCTCGACCCCGCCGATGTCGTCGCTTGGGCGCGCGAGCGGATCGCGGCGTATAAAATTCCCAAGAGCATCGAGTTTATCGAGACCTTGCCGCGCAACCCGTCGGGCAAGGTGCTGCGCCGCGAATTGCGCGCGCCCTATTGGGAGGGGCGTGACAGGGCGGTAGGGTAGCTTTCCGGTTGCCATCCCCCCAACTCGTCATTCCCGCGAAAGCGGGAATCCAGTAGCAGTGTCGGCTCGCTGGGTCCCCGCTTTCGCGGGGATGACGAAGTAAGATATAGAATGGCTACCATCGGTCGATAACGGCCAGCCCGCCAACCTCCACAAAAAAGAACCCGGCCAAAGGCCGGGTCCAGGAGGAGTTCCCAGTGTACTTTTGGGAATGTCTATTCGGCGGGCACCGGGTTGCGGCCGGTGATGAAGCCTTCGCGCTTGGTGCCGTCGGCCTGCACCGGGTCGTGCGCGACATCGCTTTCGTCGAACACCTTCGTCCACGCCGCAAATTCGAGGCAGACGCCGTCGGGGTCGAAGAAATAGACCGAGCGGACATAGACGTCGTCGTTCATCTCGGGCGACGACTGCGTCGGCGAATTGTCGTGGTTCAGGATCGGGGTGACCTCGACGCCCTTGTCGACCAGCCTCTGGTAATATTCGTCGAATTTTTCGGCACGGACGTTGATCGCGAGGTGGTTCATCGATCCGTGCGCCGACATGAAATTGCCCCGTGTCGGCAGCGCCTCGGGCGCCGAAATGCCGGGAACCGCTTCGGGTGCGTTCGGGAACCAGAAGAAGGCGAGGCTGTCGCCATTGCCGATGTCGAAGAAGAAATGCTGGCCGCGCCCGCCGGGCAGGTCGAGCGTTTTGACCAGCGGCATGCCGAGCGTGTCGCGGTAGAATTCGACCGTCCTTGCCATATCCTTGCACACGAGCGCGAGGTGATTGACCCCGCAGAATTCGAATTCGCTATTTGCTGCAGCCATGATCCGTCTCCTTGTGGTTCAGTTTGCGTTGACGCTGGGGCGGCTTTTCATCCGCTCGTACCAGCGCACGATGTTGGTGAATGCGGGATCGATCGGCTGGCCGACCGTCGCGCCGAAATCGAGGAACGCGAACAGCATGATGTCGGCGAGGCTGATCGCGTCGCCCGCGATGAATTCGCGCCCCGCGATCTGCCCGTCGAGCCATTCGATCCCGTCCTGTGCGGTTGCTTTCAGCCCCGGCGCGGCCTCGGGCAGGCAGCGCAGCCGCGATTCAAACAGCGGCAGGCCCTCGGCAAAGCGGAAGCCATTGGTCAGCGGCTCGCAAATCTTGAGGTCGACGCGGCGCGTCCACATGCGCGTCTTGGCGCGCTCTTCGGGCGTCGATCCGATCAGCGTCGGCTCGGGAAAACGCTCGTCGAGATATTCGCAGATCGCGGTGACTTCGCAGATGAAGCTGCCGTCGTCGAGTTCGAGCGCGGGGGTCTGACCGGCGGGGTTCACATCGACATTATACGGCGCGCGCCGGTTCTCGCCGCCGCGCAGGTCGACGCTGACCTCGGCGATTTCGATACCCTTTTCTGCCATGAAAAGCTTCACGACGCGCGGGTTGGGGCCAACGCTGTTATAGAATTTCATCTTATCCTCTCCCCGT
This sequence comes from Sphingopyxis sp. CCNWLW2, assembly GCF_037095755.1. Classification (NCBI taxonomy): domain Bacteria; kingdom Pseudomonadati; phylum Pseudomonadota; class Alphaproteobacteria; order Sphingomonadales; family Sphingopyxidaceae; genus Sphingopyxis; species Sphingopyxis sp. CCNWLW2. Next base: position 1,022,490 of record NZ_JBAWKJ010000002.1, on the reverse strand, counting down.
CTCTTTATCATCTTGCGGGTTAATCGTCAACTTAGTTGACGATTAACCCGGGGCGCGGCCAGCGGACACGATACAGCGTCCCCGTCGTCGATGCCGTAATATAAGCATCGCGCCGATCGGCGCCGCCAAAGGCGATGTTGGTGATCCCGACATCGGGTAGCGGCACGAATTCCGAGCCGCCGCCATCGGGGTCGAAAATCGTGACCCCGCCCTCGACCATCGTGCCGACGCAGATGCGCCCGCTCTCCTCGATCGCCATGCTGTCGAGCAGGCGGAAGGCGGGCGGGGCGCCGACGAAGCGCCCGGGCGCCCACGGTGGGGGCGGGGCGAGTTCGCCGGGCGCCACGATGTCCATCGCCCAGACACGCGCGGTCATCGTCTCGCTGACGTACAGCGTACTGCCATCAGGGGAGAGGCCGATGCCGTTCGGCCCCATCATGTCGGCGCGCTGGCGGCTTATCTTCGACCCGTCGGCGGCGGCATGATAAATCGCGCCATGGTCGCGGCCGGTGTCGCGTACCTGGCCATGGTCGGTGAACCAGAAACCCCCGTCGGCATCGAAGACGATATCGTTCGGTCCCTTGAGCCGCTCGCCCTCGAACCTGTCGTAAAGCGTCGTCACTGCGCCGGTGGTCAGGTCGACGCGCTGGATCGACCCGCAGGCTTCGGCATGCGCGGCGTGACCGGGGAACAGCAGGCCGCCCGCCTCGATCCATTCGAAGCCGCCATTGTTGCACACATAGGCCGCGCCGTCGGGCCCGATCGCGAGGCCGTTCGGACCGCCACCGAGTTCGGCAACGACCGAAAGTTCGCCATCGACTGTGACGCGGGTCAGCGTGCCGCGCGCGATCTCGACGAGCAGCACCGACCCGTCCGCCATCGGCACCGGGCCTTCGGGAAAGCGAAGTCCCGTCGCGACGACCTCGGGTGCGCCGAAGCCGTTCATCCGTTCGCCGGGCGCGGGGCGCTGAGGAAGTCGGCGGCGTTGAAGCCTTCGGGCGCCGCGACTTCGACGATCGGATCCTCGCGCGCGTCATATTCCATGCGCAGCGCGCGGGTGATCACCGCATGCATGTCATAGAGGCAGGTGATGTAGGTGAATTCGAAAATTTGCTCGTCGTTCCAGAAGGTCTTGAGCTTGTCGAACACCTCGAGCGGAACGCGCCCGCTCGCCTGTGCAAGGCAGTCGGCATAGGCGAGGACGGTGCGCTCCTGCTCATTGTAGCAATCGGCAACCTGCCAATAGGCGATGCCGGCGATCTTCTCCTCGCTGACGCCGAGGCCGCGAAGCGACTTGCAATGCTGCGAGAAGACAAACTGGCTGCCCTTGACCCAGCCCGCGCGCGTCTGGCCGAGTTCGCGCAGCACCGGATCGATCGTGCGCGCCGGGTTGCGATAGACGGCGAAACCTTTGACCGCATGTTCGAAGATGTCGGGCGACAGCGCGAAGACCGTCCACCAGTCGCCGGGCGTGCCGGTCGCGGTGCCGGGCTCGGCGACGGGGTCGCGGTCGCCGAACAGCCGGTTGTAATAGGCAAGGACGGTCTCGTCGGTGACTTCCGAGCGGGGAACCTGGCGCAGGACGGGCATGGCTAACTCCTCAGGCGTTCGCGAATTTGCGAAATTCGGCAACATGCGCGCTGTCGAAATACTCGTCGAGGCGCGTAATCTTGCCGCCTTCGACCTGGCAGATGATCGCGCAGGGGAGACGGACCGCGCCGTCGTCGTGGACGCGCTTGCCCTTCAGCACATGCTGCTGAACGAAGCCGCCGGGGAAGGTGGTCAGCCGGCGGTCGGCATATTCGCGGTCCTTGATCCGCGCGACCATGCCGGTGAGCGTCTGCGCGGTCTGCGCCGGGGTGACGATCAGCTCGTCGGTGTTGTGCCAGATCTCGGCATCGGGGGTGAAGCTGTTCTGCATCGTCTCGATGTCGCCAGCTTCGATCGCGTCGAAAAAGTGCTGCGCCATTGCGCGGATGTCGTCCTGCTCTGCCATGATGCTCTCCTTAAACCTTCGCGCCGAACATGCGGCCGCCGTTCGCGGCGATCAGCCCGTCGATGTCGTCGCCTTTGTATGCGGGATCGGCCGAGGGGCCGAAGGACGCCAGCATATGCTGCGTCACCAGTTCGGCCATCGCCTTCCATTCGGGATGGGTGAAAATCCAATATTCGCCGGCCTCGATCGCTTCGACAACGCGGGCGCCGATCTTGTCCGGCGCCATGCCGCCCGCGAGCACGCCCTGCATCGCCTGGCTCGTCGCCGCCGCCTTGCCGATCTCGATTTGGGCGGGGCGGAGGTCGCGCGTCGTCTCGACGATCCGCGTTGCCGACATGCCGGGCATCAGCACCGAAATATCGACGCAGGTTCCGGCCAGCTCGTTGCGTAGCGCCATCGCGATACCCAGCGTCGCATATTTGGAGCTGATATAGGCGACCGAGATCGGCGGCGGCACGATCGCGACCATCGACGAGGTGATGACGAGGTGGCTTGGCTCGCCGCTCGCCTTCATGTCGCCGAGGAAGGTGCGGCAGGCATAGAGATGCGCGTGCGCGTTGACGGCATAGTTCCAGCGCCAGACGTCGGTGTCGTATTGCTCGAACGGCCCCGATCCGCCGCCGACCCCGGCGTTGCTGAACAGGATGCGCACGGGGCCGAACGCGCGCGCCTGTTCGCCCGCGGCGGCCCAGCTTTCCTCCCTGGTCACGTCGAGCTGGAGGCCGAGGGCGTTCGCGCCTTCCGCGCGCAGGGTTTCGGCCGCGCTATCGGCGCCCGCACCGTCGATATCGGCGAGGATCACCGACGCGCCTTTGGCGGCGAGCGCCCTGGCGGTGGCAAGCCCAATTCCGCTCGCGCCGCCGGTGATGAAGGCGGTCTTCCCCGCGACATCGGTCATTCGGCGAAATCCTTCTCGAGGTAACGCGTCATGCGGAACTGCGCGATCCCGGCAGCGGCGGCGAAGGGCATGAGCGCCATCAGCGCCCAGCGCAGGCTTTCGTCGCCATAATCGGGCTTCAGGCTATCGCTGATGATCCCCGCGAATAGCGGGCCGAGCCCAAGGCCGATGATGTTGAACATCAGCATCAGTACCGCCGCGGCGGTCGCGCGGCTGCGCGGCGGGGTCAGATTTTGCACCAATGCGAGCGCCGGGGCGACATAGGCGGTGCACGCCGCCATCGGGATCAGCATGAGCGCGAGCGAGAGCTGCCAGCTGTCGACGAGCAGCGCGGCGATGAAGGTCGGGATCAGCACGGCGGTCGCGAGCGCCGGAATTGTGCCATAGGCGCGCGCGGACACTTTCGCGCGGTGGCTGACCAGCCAGCCGCCGCCGAGGATGCCGATGCCGAAGGTGATGCCCGCCGCCGGGCCGAAATAGGTCGCCATGGCGTCGAGCGGCATTTTCTGCGTCCGCATCAGGAAGGCCGGAATCCAGTTGAGCATGCCATAGCTGGTAAATGCAGCGAGGCCGCTGCCGATCATCACCATGCGCAGCGACGGGCGGCGCCAGAACATCGCAAGGCTCTGGCTGAAGGGCAGGGCGGCGTCGGTCGCCTTTTGCGTATCCATCTGCCCACGCGCGGGCTCGCGGACGAGCCAGATCAGGACCGGGGCGACGATCACGCCGACGATGCCGATCAGGATGAACGCGTTGCGCCATCCGATGTTCGCGGCCGCCCAAGCGCCAAAGGTCGCGCCGACGAACACCCCGAACGGACCGTTGAGCGTGAAGATGCCGATCGCGAGCGGGCGCTGTGCGGGCGGATAATAGTCGGCGATGACCGACAGCGACGGCGCGGTGCCGCCCGCTTCGCCCGCACCGACGCCAAAGCGCATGAGCGCGAGTTGCCAGAAATTCGATGCGAAGCCGCACGCGGCGGTGAACCCGCTCCACACGACGCACGCAATGCCGATCAGCTTCACGCGGTTCCAGCGGTCGGCGATCATCGCGACGGGAACCCCCATTGCGGCATAGAAAAGCGCGAAGGCAAGGCCGGTGAGCAGACCGAACTGCGTATCGCTGAAATCCATCTCGGCGCGGATCGGTTCGACGAGCACCGACAGAAGCTGGCGGTCGACGAAGTTGATCGTGCCGACCACGAACAGCATCGCGAGCGCGACATTGCGGCGCACGGCAAGGCCGCGGTCGGACGCTATGGCGCCTCCATCGAGGGCTGTCGCCTCTGTCATCACACTCTCCAAAAACGCACGAGTCTTCTCGTTCCAAAAATACTTAGGTATTTAAGTTTATCTGTCAATGTGCTTTACGGTAACGACAAGATCGACGGGAGAGAAGAGATGGATATCAACGGCAAGACCGCCATCGTGACGGGCTCGGCGGGCGGCATCGGCCGCGCGACCGCGGTGATGCTGGCCAGCCGCGGCGCGGCGGAGATCGCGCTCGTCGACGTCAACGAAGCGGGGCTCGCCGAGACCGCGCGGCTGGTCGAGGCCGAGGGCGCGCGGGCGAGCGTCCACATACTCGACCTGTCGGACATTCCCGCGACCGAAGCCTGGTTTCGTGCGCACGGCGACGTCGACATATTGCACAACAACGCCGGGGTCGTGTCGGGCCTGCCGCAATTTCCCGACGTCGACGCCGCGCGCATCCGCTGGATCATCGACGTCAACATCACCTCGCTCGTCGCGGCGACGCAGATCGCGGTGCAGGCGATGCGTGAGCGCGGCGGCGGGGTGATTATCAACACCGTGTCGACCGTCGCGCTCGGCACCGGCTTCTACGACGCGATGTATGCGACGACCAAGGCGGCGGTGATGATGTTCACGCGCTGCTGCGCGCCGCTGAAGGACGAGTGCAATGTGCGTGTCGCGGGCATGTTGCCGGGGCTGGTCGACACCCCGATCCTCGACACGACCGGGGCGGGCGGCAAGTCCGAATGGATGAAGACGGTGCTTGCGAACAACGAGGCGTGCCGGCCCGAGGATATCGCGGAAGGTGTTGCGGCGCTGATCGAGGATGACAGCCTCGCGGGCGGCGACTGGGTCGCGGTGCGGCGGCTGGACGGCAAGGTCGAATATCAGTGGGGGCATGCGGATACCGTGTAATCCCCTCCCGCAAGTGGGAGGGGCAGCGAGACTTGCAAACTTGTTTGCTAGTCGCAGCGGGGTGGGCATGCCGCGCGTCGCTGGCCCACCCCCAACCCCTCCCGCAAGCGGGAGGGGAGTAAGGTTCACCGCCTCGGCGCCTCGAGCATATTCTTCCCGAACAGGTTCGACCATTGCTCCTCGGTTAGCACCGGGCGCGCGCTCGACAGGTTGGCGGCGTTCTTGACGTCGGTCCCTGCCATCACGGCGGGGCGCTCGCCGATGCGCGCGAACCAGTCGGCGACTGCGGGATAGTCGTCGAGCGTCAGCCCGATCGCGCGGATCGCGCGCGTCCACGGCCACGCCGCGATGTCGGCGATCGAATATTCTTCCGCCAGATAATCGGCCTCGCTCAGCCGCCCGTTGAGCACATGCAGCAGCCGCAACGTCTCGTTGCGATAGCGTTCGACCGGATAGGTCTGCCCCTCGGGCGCATAGCGGATGAAGTGGTGCGCCTGTCCCTGCATTGGGCCGAAGCTCGCCATTTGCCACATCAGCCATTGCTGCGCCTGCGATCTGCGGCGCGGGCTTTCGGGAAGCAATTGCCCGCTCTTCTCGGCGAGATAGAGCAGGATCGCGCCGGATTCGAATATGGGCAACGGCGCGCCGCCGCCGATCGGATCATGGTCGACGATCGCGGGCAGGCGGCCGTTGGGGTTGATGCGGCGATATTCGGGGGTGAGATGATCGCCCTCGAGCATGTTCATCACGAGCAATCGGTGCGGCAGCCCGATCTCTTCGAGCATGATCGAAACCTTGTGGCCGTTCGGCGTGGGTGTGAAATAGACGTCGATCATCGCGCTTCACCCCTTCATACAGGTCACGACCGCGATCGCCGCTTCCCCGTCGAGGAAGCTTCGATCGCGGCCGATCCCTGGGACATCATATTCGAACCTAGAACTTGACCCCGGCCTCGACCGAAATGTTGCGGGTGGGTTCGAGATAGAGGATCGCGCGCGGCGCCGCGGTGATCGGCGCCGGCAGGTTGAACGCGCTGCCGATCGTCTTTTCGTTCGTCAGATTCTTGCCGACGAGTGCGACGTGCCAGCGGTCGTCCTGATCGGCCAGCTGAACGCGAAGATCGAGCTTCGCATAGCCGCGCTGGACACCGAAGATCGGGCTCTGGTTGTCCGAATTGAAATATTTCGACCGAGCCGACGCGACGCCGGTGATGTCGAATTTCAGATCGCTCGACAGGTCGAACCGCGCGTGTGCCGTGACGCTACCCGTGAACTTCGACGAATAGGCAACGGGGTAACCGGCCAGGTTATTGTTCGCGACGTGGTTCGGTTGCGTCCGATCGGTCTGTGCGGGATTGCAAACCGACAACGGCTGGCTGGCGAGGCAGGCCGCGCCGGGATAGTCGTCATATTTGATATCCGAATAGGCGGCCGACGCGCTGATGTCGAAATTGGGGATCGGGAAGATGCTGAGCGATCCTTCGACGCCCTTCGACGTTGCCGCGGCGGCATTGCCGGTCAGGTAGCTCGAGATCGCGGGCTGATAGACCGAAACCTGCAAATCCTTGAACTTGGTATGATAGGCCGAGACGTTCGCGACGACCTTGCCGTCGAACAGCGTCGATTTGATGCCGGCCTCGAAATTCTCGGACTGTTCGGGCTCGAACGAGAAGGTCGCGCTTGTCGTGCCGAGCGTGTTCGAGACGAAGCCGCCCGATTTCGAGCCGCGGCCCCACGTCGCGTAGACCATGATGCGCGGCGCGATGTCGTACTGCAGCGTCACCGACGGATCGACATTGCCTTCGCTGATCGAACCCGTCGCGCTCGAGATCGGGCGCAGCGCGAAGGGGCCATAGACGAGCCGCGAGGCGAAACTGCCGTCCTTCTTCGTGTGGCTGTAACGCAGGCTGCCGATCGCGCGGAAGGCATCGCTGATGTTGAACGTCGCCTGGCCAAAGACCGACCAGGATTCAGCCTTTTGCCGGAAAAGGCTGTCGATGCGGCCGAAATAGTTGAGCGCCGCGATGTTGAAGCCCTGAAATTGCTCCAGCGTGTAATCGGACTTGTCGTAATAGGCGCCCGCGATGAATTCGAAAGTCTTGCCCGTCGGCGACAGGATGCGGATTTCCTGCGAAATCTGGTCGAAACGTTCGGGGAAGGCGTTGTAGACCGAATTGGCCGTAAACGCACCGCCGCTGTTCGGGATCGTCTGGTCGAAGCCGTTGACGATCTTTGACTTGAACCAGCTGTAGCCGGTGACCGAGGTCAGCGTGAAATCGCCGAGCGCGAGGTTGCCGACGCCCGAGATCATCACCGACTTGTTGTTGTTCCCCTCGTCGCCGAGCGCCGAGCGCTCGAGATAGCGCGTGGTCTGCGGGTCCTGGCCGCTGGTTAACGGGCTCGATACGGTGATTCCGCCGATGACCTCGCGGTTTCCGTACTCGATCTTCGCGGTGTAGTCGAAATTGTTCGACGGTTCCCACTTCACGGTCAGGCGCAGCAGCTGCGACTTGATTTCGGGGTCGTCGTGATCGGTCGCGCGGTTATAGATATAGCCGTCCTGGTTGACGATCTTGTACGCGAAGCGCGCGCCGAGCGTGTCGCTGATCGGCCCTGACAGATAGCCCGAGAAGTCGGTGCCCTTGTGATCGAAGTTGTAAAGGCCGGTGATCGCGCCTTCGAAATCCTTCGTCGGACCCGCCGACACGACGCTGACCGCGCCCGCCGCGGTGTTCTTGCCGAACAGCGCGCCCTGCGGCCCGCGCAGCACTTCGACGCGTGCGAGGTCGAAGAAGGGGGCCTGCGCCTGGCGGTTGCGGCCGGCATAGATGCCGTCGACATAGAGCGAAACCGACTGGTCGAAGGCGAAGTTCGCCGGCGGCGAACCGAAGCCGCGAATATAGATGACGTCGTTGCCCGCGGTCGACTGGACGAACACGTTCGGCGTGTAGTTCATCACCGCCTTGATATCGCTGGTGTTGAACTCGGCGAGCTTGGCGCCGCTGACGACTTCCATCGAAATCGGCACGTTCTGCAAATTTTGTTCGCGCTTCTGCGCGGTGACGATGATCTCGTTTGCGTTGCTGTCGTCGACGTCCGCCGTGTCGGCAGGGGCGGCCTGCGCCATCGCCGGTGCGGCATTGGCAAGCATTGCGATCGCCGCCACGCCGGACAGCAGGAACTGGTTATGCGCCTTCATCTTCACCCTCCCATAGAGCTTATCGTCGCGGTCCCGGAAAGCCTTCCGATCCGTCAATCTGATTGACCCTTAGTATACTAATGGTTTTATGCTTGTCCATAGGCAGGAAGAGGATTCGCATTATGAACGAAGAAAATACGCAGATCACCCCGGTCGCACTCGCGACGCGCCATCTGTGCACCGTCGAGTTCGAGGTGGGAGGCGGGATCATCGGCATCGGCGCGTCGCCGTTCGGCGATCAGCGGCTCGGCTATATCAGCGGCGGCCGCTTTTTCGGTCCGCGTATCAATGGCATAGTACTCCCCGGTGGCGGCAACTGGTCGCGCAGCGGGCGGCTGGGCGACGATGCTTCGGTCGGCACCTTCGATGCACGTGCGGTGTGGCAGACCGACGACGGCGAGCTCATTTACCTCAGCTACACCGGCCGCAACATCATTCCCGACGATGTGCGCGCGACCTTCATCGATCCCGCTGTCCCCGACGCCGATCCGTCGCGATACTATCTGCGAATCGCGCCGGTGTTCGAAACTGCGAGCGTCAAATATGGCTGGCTGAACGGCGTGCTCGCGGTCGGCGTCGGCGAGCGTACCGATTTCGGGGTGCGCCATGCGATCCACGAGGTGCTGTGAAATGATCGACTTCCATTATTCGGCGACCCCGAACGGCCAGAAGATCGCGATCATGCTCGAGGAAATCGGCGAACCCTACCGCGTCATTTCCTATGACATTTTCGACGGCGACCAGCTGACCGCCGCGTTCGGGCGCATCAACCCGAACCACAAATTGCCCGCGATCGTCGATCAGGATCCGGCAGGTCGAGGCGATCCGATCACCGTGTTCGAGTCGGGCGCGATCCTGCAATATCTGGCCGAGAAAAGCGGGCGCTTCCTTCCCGCGTCGGGCGCGGCGCGCGCGGCGACCTTGTCATGGCTGACCTGGCAGGTGGCGGCACTCGGGCCGATGGGCGGACAGGCGAGCCATTTCCTGCGCTATGCGCCCGCGGGGCAGGACTATGCGGTCGAACGCTACACGAAGGAAGTGACGCGTCTGCTCACTGTGCTCGAAAAGCGGCTGGAAAAGAGCGCCTATGTCGCGGGCGAGGCGTATGGCATCGCAGACATGGCGATCTGGCCGGGTCGCGCTTCCGCATTCGTGATGGGCATGGGCCTCGACGAATGGCCCGCGATGCATGGCTGGTTCGAACGGATCCGCGGACGCCCGGCGGTCGCGCGTGCGATGGCGCGCGAGGATCTGAAGGCGCCGGCCAAATATGTCGGCCGCCACCAAAAGCTCGACGACAAGGAATGGTCGAACATGTTCGGTGCCGCGAACCATGCGGCGGTTGCGAAGGACTGAACGTCAGCGCTTTGCGTGCTGGCGGTCGCCCCACAGGATCGCGCGATGCTCGTCGGTGAAACCGGTGAGCCCGCCCTCGATCGTCTCGGCGCGTGCGACGCCGACGGTCATGCCTTCGGCGACCGCGGGGCGTTCGAGCATCGCGGCGCCCCAGCGATCGACATTGGGGAAACGCCCGGCCTTTTCGATCAGCTGGCGGCGCAGATAGGGCAGCGTCGCCATATCGGCGATCGTATAATCGTCGCCCGCGAGCCACGCGGCCTCGCCGAGGCGCTTGTCGAGCACCATCATCAGCCGGTCGACCTCGCGGCTGTAGCGCTCGATCGCATATTCGTGCCGATCCTTGGCGTAGTGCGAGAAATGCACTTCCTGCCCGAACATTGGGCCGACCCCTGACACCTGGAACATCAGCCATTGCCAGCAGATCGCGCGCTTCACCGGATCGGCCGGCATGAAGCGCCCGCTCTTTTCGGCGAGATAGAGAAGGATCGCGCCGGTTTCCCACAGCACGAACTGCTTGCCGCCGGGACCTTCGTCATCGACGATCACCGGCGTCTTGTTGTTCGGGTTGAGCGCGAGGAACTCGGGGGTCAGCTGATCGCCCGCGAGGATGTCGATATATTCGAGCCGCCATTCGAGTCCCATTTCGAGAAGTGCGATCGCGATCTTGCGCGCGTTGGGGGTGGGGCCACCATAGAGCGTAATCATCGCGTCAGGCCTCCCGTCCGAGCCAGCGTTTCAGCACATCGGCGCTGTCCTGCCCGACCGTCAACGGAGCAGGGCGACGCACGCTGCCCGGCGTCGCCGACAGTTTCGGGAACACGCCTTGCATCGTGACTTCGCCGAACTCGGCATCCTCAACCGTCACCAGCGCATCGCGCGCGGCGAAATGCGGATCGCTCATCATGTCCTCGGCATCGAACACGCGGCCAGCGGGAACCCCCGCTTCGACCATCTTCGCTTCGAGTTCGGCGATCGTCAGCGTGCTCGTCCATTCGCCGATCAGCGCGTCGAGCTCCTCCTGCCGCACGCCCCGCGCGCGGTGCGTCGCATAACGCTCGTCGCTGGCGAGTTCGGGGCGCCCCATCGCGGCGGCGAGGCGCGCGAAAACCCCGTCCTGATTGGCGCCGATCAGATATTCGCCATCCTTGCACGGATAGACATTCGACGGCGCGATCGCGGGCAGCGTCGATCCGGTGCGGCGGCGCTTGGTGCCGCTCGCCGAATAGTCGGACACGGTCGATTCCATCACCTGCAGCACCGCTTCATAAAGCGCCGAATCGACGATCTGGCCTTCACCAGTCTTGCTGCGGTGGTGGAGCGCGGCGAGCGCGCCCATGCAGCCATATGTCGCGGCGAGCGTGTCGCCGATCGACACCCCCATGCGCGCGGGCGGCAGGTCGGGATAGCCGACGATGCCGCGCCAGCCGCCCATCGCCTCGCCAATGCCGCCGAAACCCGCGCGCGCGGAGTAAGGACCGGTCTGGCCATAGCCCGACACGCGCACGACGATCAGCCCGGGGTTGGTCTTGCGGAGGTCAGCGGGATCAAGGTTCCATTTTTCGAGCGTCCCGGGACGGAAATTCTCGATGAGGATATCGGCCTTGGCGATCAGCTCGCGCGCGAGTGCCTGACCTTCCTTCGACCGCAAATCGACCGCGACCGAATATTTGTTGCGCGCGATCACGCGCCACCAGCTCGGCTTGTCGCCCTGGCCCCAGTTGCGCATCTGGTCGCCGGTCTCCGGCGGTTCGAGCTTGACGATCTCGGCTCCCATGTCGCCGAGCAGCTGGCCGCAGAAGGGGCCCGCGATCAGCTGCCCCATCTCGACCACCCTGATGCCTTCCAGCGCGCCCCCGCTGCATGTCTCGCTCATATCGTTCCTTTCGCGGCCGACTCTGGTAAGACGACCTGCCTCGCCCATGGCCTTTGTATACTTAGAATGCTATGTAATTTTCAACCTGCTAAATGACTCGGGATAGTCGGGACGTAAGATGTTGAAAAATCATGCTGTGGAACTGGTCGAGGTCGGCCCGCGCGACGGGCTTCAGAATGAAGCGGCGATCGTGCCGACCGCCGACAAGCTGGAGCTGATCCGCCGCGCACTGGACTATGGCGTCCGCCGTATCGAGGTGACGAGCTTCGTCAATCCGAAGAAGGTGCCGCAGCTCGCCGACGCCGCTGAGCTGGTCGCGATGCTGCCCGACCGCGACGATGTGACGTGGATTGGCCTGGTGCTCAATCGTCGCGGCGCCGAGCGCGCGCTGGCAACCGGGCGGATCGACGAACTCGGCGCGGTGTGCGTGACGAGCGACAGTTTCGGCATCCGCAATCAAGGGCAAAGCTCGGACGAATCGCTCGCCGCCGCGATGGAGATTATCGCGCTCGCGAAAGAAGCGGGGCGCAGCGGCCAGATCACCATCGCGACCGCCTTTGGCTGCCCGTTCGAGGGGCGCGTCGCGATCGACCGCGTCGTCGAAATGGCGAAGCGCGCCGCTGACGCGAACCCGCGCGAAATCGCGCTCGCCGATACGATTGGTGTCGGCGTTCCGGCGCAAGTGTCGGAAATGGTGGGCCGCGTGCGCGAGGCGGTCGGCGACCTGCCCGTGCGCGTTCACTTCCACAACACGCGCGGCACCGGCATCGCCAATGTCTGGGCGGCGGTGAATGCAGGCGCGGCGACGGTCGACGCCTCGCTCGGCGGGCTCGGCGGCTGTCCCTTCGCACCGGGCGCGGCAGGCAATGTGGCGACCGAGGATGTCATCTACCTGCTCGAAAACAGCGGCATCCAAACCGGTGTGGCGTTGCCGCAGGTGGTCGACGCTGCGGGATGGCTGACCGGGGTGATGGGACGGCCCTTGCCCGCGATGGTCAGCAAGGCGCCCGCCTTTCCCTAGAAGGTCGCGAGCAGCGCCATCACGACCCCGCCGACGACGAGCAGCAGCCCCGCGATCTCGTGCCAGCGCACTGGCTCGCGCAGATAGAAATGCGCGAAGCCGATCGTGAACACGACCTCGACCTGCCCGACGATCCGCACCAGCGCGGCAGGCGCCGCGGCAAAGCCGATATACCAGCAGGCCGAGCCGAGCGCCGACAGCAGGCCGACCTGGCTCGAGTTCCGCCATGTGCGGCAAGCTGCGCGCGCGGTATCACGGTCACGCAGCAAAACCCACGCGAGGTGCAGCGCGGTCTGGATCGCCATCACGACAACGAGCGTGACGAGTGCCGAACCGATCAGGTCGACGCCATCAAGCTCGGCGGTCGCGAGCTTCACCGCGATCGCGGCGAGCGCAAACATCGACCCGGCGCCGAGCCCGCAAAGCGCGGCCGGCTGGCCCAGTGCGCGCCAGATCTCTCGCCCAGACACGCCGCGTCCGGCCAGCGCGAGCACCAGCACGCCAGCAACCCCCGCAACGATCCCGATCCACGCGAGCAGCGGCAGCCGCTCGCCGAGGAACAGCGCGGTGACGAGCGCAGCCTGCACCGCTTCGGTCTTCGAAAAGGCGGTGCCGACGACGAACCCGCGATGCCCGAACGCCATGATGAGCAGGATCGTCCCCGCCATTTGGGTGATCGCCCCGGCGGCCGCGAAACCGGCGAAAGCGGTGCCGAATTCCGGGATTACATCGTGCTGGATCGTCAGCCAGATCGCGGCGAAAACCAGCGCGAAGGGAAGGCCGTACAGATAGCGCACCAGCCCCGCGCCGCTGATGCTGAGCTCGGCGCGCAGGCGTTGCTGCAACGCGGTACGCCACGCCTGGAACAGGCCGCCGAGCAGCGACGCGGGAAGCCAGATCGGATTCATCCCGCCCACCGCCCGTGCATTTGATCTTCGACTCGTATCGCACTGTGCATGCGGCCCCATGCAATAGTTTTATTGCTAAGTATATGGCACGCAGCTCGCTGTCCTCGACCTGTTACGCCAATCAGCTAGACCCGCGGCGCGGCAAGTTGCAGGACAGGTGCGGGAGAGCAAATGACGCACATATATACCGCCGGGCCGGCGAACTGACATGGCCGAACTCGACTTGCCGCTTTCGGACGAGCAACAAATGTTGCGCGATAGCATCCAGCGCTTCCTCGCCGACAATGTGCGCCCCGGCTGGCGCGAGCTTTCGGAGTCGCTCGGGCTAGCGGGCCTCGCGCTGCCCGAAAGCGCCGGCGGTTTCGGCGGCGGTCCGATCGACATCGCCGTCGTCATGGCCGAGCTGGGGCCGGCACTCGCGGGTGCCGACTGGCTTTCGCACGTCGCGGCGACCGCGCTGCTGGCGCGGGTCGTGCCCGATCATCCGGCGCTGGCTGATCTCGCGGTGGGCAGCCGCCGGATCGCCATCGTCTGCACGGCTTCGACCGCGGCGATGCCCGTCGTCGACGGCGAGCTGGCGCGCGGCAGCGCGGCACTGGTTGCAGGGGCAGCCGAAGCCGATTTTCTGCTCCTCGCGAGCGACGAGGCGTTACTGCTCATCCCCGCAGATCGCGACAAGGTCGAGCAGCGGCATCGCATCATGCACGACGGCAGCGTCTCGGCCGATCTCGCCTTCACGCTCAAGCCCGGCGACACCACTTCGCTCGCGAGCGGTGACGCCGCGCGCCTGTGGGCCGACTATGCGAACGACCTGATCCTCGCGGCGCGCTGCGCCGAAGCGGCCGGGCTGATGCAACGCATGATCGCCGACAGCATCGATTATCTCGGCCAACGCAAGCAGTTCGGCACGGCGATCGGGCGTTTCCAGTCGCTGCGCCACCGCGCGGCCGACATGCAACTTGCGGCGATGAAGGCGGCGGCGCTGACCGAGGAAGCGATCCTCGCGGTCGATCGGGACCGCGCCGACCGCGCACAGGCGGTCAGCGCCGCCTGCATCGAAGTCGGCGACGCGGTGCGCGTCGTCGGCGAAAGCGCGGTGCAGATTCACGGCGCGATGGGGCTCACCGAAGAGCTCCGCCTCGGCGGGCATTTCAAGCGCGCGCTCGCGATTGCGGCGGCATTCGGGCCGCGCGCCGGTCATCTTGCGCGCTTTGCCGAGGCGGCTGCCTAACCCAGCATGGTCCTTGCGATCAGGTCGCGCTGGATCTCGTTCGATCCGGCGTAAATGGTCGCTGCGCGGTCGTTGAGATAGCGCGGCACCGCGACCGCCAGCTCGGCGGGCGTCTGTCCGTCGGCATCGGCCCAGGCGGCGTGACCCGCGATTTCGCACGCCAATGTGTCGATACGCTGCGCGGTTTCGGTGCCCAGTATCTTGAGCGCCGAGGCATAGAGCGCCGCGCTGCCGCCAACGCCGCGCATCGCCTTGACTTCGAGCGCCTGCAGCGCCTTCAGCGTCACCGCCTCGCGGTCGAGCTGCGCGCGCAGCACCGGTTCGATGTCGTCGCGCGCACGAAGCTGTTCGAGCCGCCCGATCAGGCCTGGCGCATATTTGCCGCCGCGCTCGAAGGTCAGCAGATGCTTCGCGACCGACCAGCCTTCGTTTTCATCGCCGAGCCGGTTTGCTTGCGGGACGCGGACGTCGTCGAAGAACACCTGGTTGAATTCATGGTCGCCGGCAAGCGTCCGGATCGGCTCGACGGTGATGCCCGGCAAGTCCATGTCGAGCAGCAGGAAGCTGATTCCCGCCTGCGGCTTGCCTTCGTTCGAGGTGCGAACGAGCGCGAACATACGGTTCGCGAAATGCGCGTGGGTGGTCCAGATCTTCGACCCGTTCAGGATATAATCGCTGCCATCAGGAACCGCGCGCAGTTGCAACGCGGCCAGATCGGACCCCGCGCCGGGCTCCGAAAAGCCCTGGCACCAATAATCCTCGCCCGACAATATGCGCGGCAGATAATGGGCACGCTGTTCGGGGCTGCCATAATGCATGATCACCGGCGCGACCATCTTGAGGCCCATCGGCGCCAAATTCGGTGCGCCCGCGTGCGCGCATTCGGCGGCGAAGATATAGCGCTCGATTTCGCTCCAGCCCGGGCCGCCGAATTCGGCGGGCCAGTCGGGCGCTGCCCAACCTTTTTCGTGCAGGATGCGCTGCCAGGGCAGCGACACATCGGGGTCGATAAAGACGCTCGTCGCGCGCGCGGCGCCCCGGCGGATATCCTCGGGCAAATTCGCGCTCAGGAAGGCGCGAACCTCTTCGCGAAAGGCGGTCAGCGCCGGGTCGTTCAGCATGTCCATGCGCCCGGCTTGTACGCAGCGGCGAGGCGAGGCCAAGCTGGCACCTGCATCAGGCCGCGCGCGCGCCGACGAAGCCGAGTCCCGCGGCGATCTGGATCGACTGCGCCCGTCCGGTCGCGCCGAGCTTGGCCGCGGCGTTGCGAAGGTGGAACCGCACCGTCGACACCGACAGCGACAGGATGATCCCGATCTCGCCGTCGGTCTTGCCCGCCGCCGCCCAGCGCAGGCACTGAACCTCGCGGCGGGTCAGCGTCTGCGGCACGGTGGCGTTGCGCGGGCGGTCGCGCGCTTCATTGTGCGTGGCGACGAGTTTCAGCGCGAGATTGTGCAAGTCGCCGGCGTGTTTTGCGAACAGCGCCTCGACCCCGACGGGTTCGCGTGAGCACCAGAAGACGGCGCCGACCAGTCCGCGCGGCAGATGGACCGGCGCGATGATCGCTTCGCCAAAATTGGGCGTGTTTTTCGCCTGCGAGCAGTCGACCTCGTCAAGTAGGCGCGTCGACCGCCATGTGCCGAGACGGCCGTCGCTGTAATAAAAGGGTTCGGCGACGAGCCGCGCGGCGGTCAGAAAGGCCAGCTGCAACGCCAGCTTGCGGTCGCGCCAATAGGCATAGTTCGGGTCGACCCAGCGAAAGCTGGTTTCGGCATAGGGACGGCCTTCGGCGTCGCTCATCGGCTCGGGATCGCCAAGGTCGGCCTGTGCCGCGACGAAGGGCAGGCCGATCGCGTCGCCCGCCGCCTGCACCGCCGCGATCAGCGCCGGCATTTCGGCCCAGCATTCGCGCTGATGATCCATGACCCGCTTTTCCCTCCACATCCTGACACAGGTGTCAGCTTGTCCGCCCGGCCGCAATTCTATGTTCTGGCACGGTCCGGCTTCGCGCGACGCTCGCACAAAGACGAGTTCGGCGACAAGCTGTTTGAGGGAGGATGGATGATGAAAGCAATGCGTATTTTCTTGGGTGCGGGCACGGCGATCGGTCTGGTTATTGCAGCGCCGGTCTTCGCAGCCGAGGAAACCGCCGCCGACACGGCCGCGGCCGAAGGCGACATCATCGTCACCGCGCAGCGCCGCGCCGAATCGATGAACGACGTCGGCATGGCGATCCAGGCGGTCGATGGCGCGACGCTCGAAAACCTACGCGTCACCGACATGCGCGACCTGACAACGGTGGCGCCAAGCTTCACCGTCTCGCAAAGCTATCAAGGCGTGCCGACCTATACGCTGCGCGGTATCGGCTTCAACACGATCAACCTCTCGGCCACCTCCACCGTCGGCACCTATGTCGACGAGGTCGCTTACGCCTATCCGATCATGAACACGGGGCCGGTGTACGACCTCGAGCGCGTCGAAGTGCTCAAGGGGCCGCAGGGCACGCTCTATGGCCGCAACACCACCGCCGGCCTGATCAACTTCATCACAGCGAAGCCCACCGACACGTTCGAGGGCGGCGTCAAGGCGGAGCTCGGCAATTACCAGACCTATAATTTCGAGGGTCATATCTCGGGTCCGTTCGGCGAGGGCATAGCGGCGCGCATCGCGGTGCGCAGCGAAAACAGCGACAAAGGCTGGCAGATCAGCAATGCGCGCCCCGACGAACGCCTCGGCAAGGTCGACAAGCTGGGCATCCGCGGCTCGCTGGCGATCGATCCGGGTCCGGGAACGAGCATCGACCTGTCGGTGACCTGGTGGCAGAACAAGTCGGACACCGTTGCCGGCCAGGGCATCGGCTTCACGCCCGCGACCAACCCGGTTTCGGGCACCAGCAATTCGCGCCTGTTCAACGCTCCGGGGCTTGCGACCTATCTGGCGAGCAATTTTCCGACCAAGGCGAGCCAGGCCGATTGGGCGCCCGAGGCAGGACGTTCTGCCAATATCGGACGCGGCGAGGGTCTGTCTGGCGACCTTGCAGAAAACAACCGTTTTTGGGGCATGAAGGCACGCATCGACCAGGAAATCGGTGACACCGCGAAGTTCGTCAGCCTGACCAGCTACAATGACTTCCAGCGCAAGGCATTGTCCGACTGGAGCGGTGCGCCGTTCGAAGTCCTGCTGCAAAAGGCCGATGGCCGGATCAAGAGCTTTGCCCAGGAAGTGCATTTCGAGGGCGAGGCCGGCCGGGTCAACTGGCTGGTCGGGGGCTATTATGGTCACGACAAGATCGTCGACAGCAACCGCACTTTGCTCGGCGAAAATGCGAACGCGCGCTTCATCCGCGCGGTGCCGTTCATCATCGTACCGGGCGTCAACCTGCTCAATACGCCGTTCAATTCGGGCGGCTACACCGCCGCCGACATGGCGACCGCGTTCCGCACCTATGAAGACATCGGCACGATGACCACGAAGACATGGAGCGTCTTCGGCAATGCCGATGCCGAACTGACCGACCAGCTCAAGCTGACGGTCGGTCTGCGCTATACCGAAGACAAGCAGGATTATGTCGGCTGTTCGCGCGACTTTAAGGGCAGCATGCTGCCGAACGTCAACGTCGTGAACCGTTTCCTGTTCTCGGCGGGCGGTACGCGGCCGATCCCGGCGCCGATCTCCGAAGGGCAGTGCAACACCTTCAACGACGCGACGAACAGCTTCGGGCCGGTGGTCTCGACGCTCGACGAGAACAACCTTGCCTGGCGCGCCGCGCTCGACTGGTCGCCGAACGACGATACGCTCGTCTATGCGTCGGTGTCGCGCGGCTACAAGTCGGGGACCTCGCCGGTCAACGCGGCGAGCAAGGCGCGCCAGAATGCACCGGTGACGCAGGAAAAGCTGACCGCCTACGAACTCGGCGTGAAGGCAACGCTGGCGGACCGGCTGCTACAGGCCAATTTCGCGGCCTTCTATTACGACTATAAGGACAAGCAGATCAGCACCTATTTCGCCGATCCGATCTACACTGCGCTGTCACGCCTCGACAATGTGCCCAAGTCGAAGGCCTATGGTCTCGAGGGCGAGTTGACCCTGCGTCCCGCCGAAGGCTTGACGATCGCCGCCAACGGCCTGTGGCTGAAGACGAAGGTGATCGACTATGTCGGTACCAACGCCGCCGGCCAGCCCGAGAATTTCGATGGTGCCGAGTTCATTTACAGCCCGCGTTTCCAGGGTAGCATCGTCGCGGCCTATGACGCGCCGATCACCGATACGCTGGCGCTCAACGGTGCGGTCAGCCTGCGTTACCAGGGCAAGGCGAACACGATTTTCGAGGACGATCCGCTCTATGAGGTGGCTTCCTATGCCGTCGTCAACGCGAGCCTTGGTCTCAAGGACGAAAGCGGCTGGTCGCTGTCGCTCTGGTCGAAAAACTTGTTCAACAAATATTATTGGTCGGCGGTCGCCAGTAACGCCAACGTCGTGGTCCGGTTCGCCAACCAGCCGCGAACCTTTGGCCTGACGCTGGGTTACGATTTCTAGAAGGAGACGGACAGCGTGGCGCGTTTGCCGATGCAGGATGAATATCTGGGGACGGCGATCGACTTCGCCGCCCCCGTCGGCGAACCCGCGCTGCTCGCGCCCGACAGCGTCCAGTGGCGCATCTACAAGAACCCGATCGCGCTCGGCATCGGCGGCATCGCCGCGGTGCTGCTCGAATTTGCCGAGCCGCGCATCCGGTCGGGGGTGTGGGACCATTCGACCTACAAGGCCGACCCGATCGGGCGTTCGCGCCGCACCGGACTCGTTGCGATGCTCGCCTGCTATGGACCGGCGAGTAGCGCAAAAGCTGTGATCGGGCAGGTCAACCGGATGCACGGCAAAGTGAAGGGGGAGACACCCGACGGCACGAAATATCGGGCGCTCGATCCGCTGCTGCTCGATTGGGTCGCGGCGACCGCTTCCTATGGCTTCCTGATGGCCTATGACCGCTTCGTCCGTCCGCTCAGCGACGCCGACAAGGATCGCTTCATGGCCGACGGTGATGCGATCGGGCGCGAGTTCGGGGCGCGGCATACGCCGCCGACGGTGGGCGCGTTCATGGCGATGATGGACGAACTCGAACCGCGCTTCGAACCGCATCCGATCATCTTCGAATTCCTCGACATTATCCAGTCGGGCCGCGCGGCGCCGGGCGTGCCGCGATTCCTGCATCGTGCGATCGCGCGCGCGTCGGTGTCGCTGCTTCCCGGGCATATCCGGCGCAAGCTGGAACTCGGCCCGCGCTATGATCTGACGCGGCTCGACCGCACCGCATTACGGATCGCCGGCCGGCTTGCCGACCGTCACGTCGATCGCACGGCGCCGCATTGTCAGGCGAGCGTCCGGCTCGGCTTGCCTTATGATTTCCTGTTCAAGTCACCCGCCGAACAGCGGCGCTTGCTCGCTGCCGCTTAGGAACAGCGGTTCCAGCCCGCACCGCGTACCGCACGCCCAGGCGTCGCGCCGCTATGCTCGCCGTTCCGCAACACGCCCACGCCGTTGACGAAGACATCGCGCATCCCGACCGAATATTGGTGCGGCTTCTCGAAGGTCGAGCGGTCGCCGATCGTCGCCGGGTCGAACACCACGACATCGGCATAATAGCCGGGCCTCAGCGCCCCGCGATCCTTGATGCCCAGATTGGTCGCGGGCAGGGTGGTGAGCCGGTACACCGCCTGTTCGAGCGGGATCAGCTTCTCGTCGCGGACATAGCGGCCGAGTAGGCGCGCAAAGTTGCCATAGGTGCGCGGGTGTGCGCCCGATTTCAGGAAGACGCCTTCGGTCGCCTGCGACGCGGCGTCCGACCCGAAGCTCATCCATGGCAGCTGCACCTGCTTGCGCACATTGTCCTCGGACATCAGGAAATAG
Source organism: Sphingopyxis sp. CCNWLW2 (assembly GCF_037095755.1). NCBI lineage: Bacteria > Pseudomonadati > Pseudomonadota > Alphaproteobacteria > Sphingomonadales > Sphingopyxidaceae > Sphingopyxis > Sphingopyxis sp. CCNWLW2. Next base: position 1,001,934 of record NZ_JBAWKJ010000002.1, on the reverse strand, counting down.
ACGGTGCCGACGCGCGAGCCATCCTCGACGACGAGGTCCATCGCGGTTTCTTCGGGGCTTTTGCCGCGCATCGCCGCAACCTCGGCGAGCGTCTTGCCGGTCAGCGGCTTGAGCGCGTCATTTTTGAACCCCGATAGGATCATCTTGTCGGCGCCCGCGCCGAAATAGAGATTTTCCCAATTGCTGCCGGGCTTCTTCATTTCTTCGGCGACGCGCGCGCGGATCGCGGAGTCTTTCAGCCGCTTGATCCACTCCTCGAGTCCGCCTGCCTGCACCCACGTCGGCATCGCGGCATCGAGCCCCGTCGCGCCGGCGGTGTAAGTGTACATGTCGGTCGTGATCTTAAGTCCTTCGGCCCGCGCGTCCTCGATCTTTTTCACGATCGTGTCGAGCTTGCCCCAGTTGCTGCGCCCCGCCATCTTGAGATGATAGATCTCGGCGGGCGCGCCCGAGCGGCGCGAGATGTCGATCAGCTCGTCGACGGCTTCCTCGATCCGGTCGCCTTCGGAACGCATATGGCTGATATACATGCCGCCGCATTTCGCCGCTTCGCTCGTCAGCGCGACAAGCTCGTCGGTTTCGGCATAGGAACCGGGGGCATAGATGATCGAACTGCCGACCCCCATCGCGCCCTCGTTCATCGCCTGCTTCACCAGCGCACGCATGCGGGTAAGCTGCTCGGGCGTCGGGTCGACATCGCCTTCGCCCAGCTCATGCACGCGAACCGTCGCGGCGCCGACGAAGCTCGCGACATTGGTCGAGACGCCGCGCTTTTCGAGCCAGCCAAGATAATCGCCGAGGCTCGTCCACTCGATCGGAAATTTGATGTCGCCCTGTCGTTCGGTTTCCAGCGCCTTCATCGTCGCGTTCACCGGCCCCATCGACCAGCCTTCGCCCATCACCTCGAGCGTCACGCCCTGGCGGATGTCGCTCTGGCTCTTCGGGTCGGCGATCAGCGACTCGGTCGCCCAGCTCAGCATGTTGATGAAGCCCGGCGCGACCGCCATGCCCTTGGCTGTGACCTCGCTCTTTGCGGTGCCGTCGACCTTGCCGACGGCGACGATCCGGTCGTCCTTGATCGCGACATCGCCGACCACCGGCGCTTTGCCCGATCCGTCGTAGATCGTCCCGCCGCGGATGATGAGGTCGTAGGCGGGCGCCTGTGCGGCCACCGACGCGGATACGAGCATCGAACTGCAAAGCAGCATGAAGGAAGGTGCGAAGCGCCGGTGCGATGCCATCAATTTCTCCGTGACCTGGGGTGTCAGCCGTGCAGGCTCATCAAGCTGTCCATCAGCCCGTCGTCGGCGCTCGAACAGACGCCGAGGACCAGCGCCTCTTCATATCCCTCGGCAACGACATAGGCGTGGCCCATCGACGAATCGAGATAGATGCCCTGACCGGTCTTGAGCGCGACCGGGTCATAGAATTCGGTGTGAATTTCGACCTCGCCTTCGAGCACGAAGATGAATTCCTCACCCTGATGGCGGACGAGATCGCCGAATTCGCGGGCGCTGTGCGCGCGAATCCGCGTGATGATCGGGATCATTCGCTTTTGCCGGAGGTCGGTGCAGAGATAATGATAGTCGTAATTGTCGGTGGTGACGCGCACGGCCTGGTCGATCGTGCCGATGCTGCGACGGCCGGTCACGCGCGGCGAACTGTCGCCTTCGTCTTCGGCGAACAGGTCCGACATGCGGATGTTGAGTCGCTGGCTGAGCTGCTGGAGCTTGTCATAGCTCAGCGTCAGCCGGTCGTGCTCGACCTTCGACAATGTCGAGACCGGGATGCCCGATTTCGCGCTCATTTCCTTGAGCGTCCAGCCGTTTCGCGAGCGAATGCTCTTCATCACCGTGCCGAGCGTTGGCGGGGCTCCGCGATCAGCCATTAATTTTTCCATTCCATATTTGACAATTTTCCAATCAGGATCATTATGTCCCTATCGGGCCAACAGATGTTGGTCCCTTGGTAAGGGGTCGCGCGGCTTGCTGCAAGATGTGACAGGCCACGACAATGAAAAGGGGAAAGCGATGCGTTTCATCCGAAAGGCGATGATCGGGCTGGCGGCTTTTGCCGCGCTGCCGCTGGCGGCGCAGGGGCCTGTGCCTGCACCGACCGTAAAGAAAGCCGAAGCTGCCGCGGTTCCGGCTGCAAGAACCGCCACAGCGCCGGTCGCGCTCGACGCCAAGGATCTTGAGGCCTGGCTTGACGGCTATCTGCCCTACGCGCTCGAACGCGCGCGCATTCCGGGCGCGGTCGTCGTCGTCGTGCGCGGCAATCAGGTCGTGCTCCAAAAAGGCTATGGCTTTTCCGACGTCGCCAAGCGCGCGCCGGTCCTGCCTGAGACGACGCTGTTCCGGCCCGGATCGGTGTCGAAACTCCTCACCTGGACCGCGGTGATGCAGCAGGTCGAGGCGGGCAAGATCGACCTCGACAAGGACGTCAACGCCTATCTCGATTTCAAGATTCCGCCCTTTGAGGGCAAGCCGGTGACGATGCGCAACATCATGACGCACACCGCGGGTTTCCAGGAATCGATCCGCCATCTGATCAGCAGTGATCCCAAAGCGGTGATGACGCTGAAGCAGCAGATGCCGCTCGCGCTGCCCGACCGCGTCTTCGCGCCCGGTACGACGCCCGCCTACTCGAACTATGCGACCGCACTCGCGGGTTATATCGTCGAGCGGGTGAGCGGCCAGGATTTCGACGATTATGTCGACAATCATATCTTCAAGCCGCTGGGCATGGCGCATTCGACCTTCCGCCAGCCGCTGCCCGCCAATCTCGCGCCGCATATGGCAAAGGGCTATCCCGACGTCACGCAAAAGGCGAAGCCGTTCGAGATCGTCGTCCCGGCACCCGCGGGCAGCCTGTCGGCGAGCGGCGCTGACATGGGCAAATTTATGATCGCGCATCTGAATGACGGCGCAGGCCTCCTGAAGCCCGAAACCGCGAAGCAGATGCATGATTTCAAGGCGCCCGGTGTCGGGCCGCTCAACAGCATGGCGCTCGGTTTTTACGAACAATGGGTCAACGGCCACCGCGCGATCGCGCATGGCGGCGACACCGTCTGGTTCCATAGCTATCTATGGCTGTTCCCCGACGCCGACATCGGCGTCTATATCTCGATGAACAGCGCCGGGACGCAGGGCGATGCGGGCGCGATCCGCAGCGCGCTGTTCCACAAATTCGCCGATCGTTATCTGCCGGGTGCCGACAAGCCGGGGCAGGTCGATGCGAAGACCGCCAAAGAACATGCGCAAATGATGGTCGGCCATTATGTCAGCAGCCGCGGCAGCTTCACCAATTTTGCGAGCCTGTTCGGCCTGCTCGGCCAGTTGACGATCTCGCTGACCGAGGACGGCAAGATCACGCTGCCGGCGCTCGACGGCCTTGGTGCCGGCGCACGCGACTGGGTCGAGGTCGAGCCCTTCGTATGGCGCGACACCGGCACCGGCGAGCGCGTCGCCGCCGAGGTCAAGGACGGCCGCGTCGTGCGCTGGAGCGTCGACGGCGGTTCGCCCTTCATGGTGTTCGAACCCGCCCCGGCGAGTGTCAATGCGGCATGGCTCAATCCGGCGCTGATCTTCGCTTTCGGCATCATCCTGCTCGCGGCGCTGGCGTGGCCGGTGCGGGCGCTGGTACGCCGCAGCTTCAAGGCGGACTTCGCGCTCGAGGGCAAGGCGCGGCGCGCCTACCGCCTGTCGCGGGTCTTCGCCTGGCTCGCGCTCGGCGCGCTCGCCGGCTGGATCGGGCTGATCGCGGCCTTCTCGGCCGATATCGGCAGCCTCGGCGGCCCGCTCGACTGGCTGATCCACCTGCTGCGCATTCTGACGCCGCTCGCTGCCTTCGGGCTGCTCGCGACGGCGGCCTGGCACCTGTGGCTCAGCATCAAGGACAAGCGCCGCTGGACGATGAAGCTCGGCGCGGTGTTGCTGATCCTTGCCGCACTGGTCCTCGTCTGGGTGACGCTCGCCTTCCATCTCTACGGCTTCGGAATGGTCTATTGATGGCGACGCAACGCATAAAGGAATTGACGCTCGACCTTCGGGTCGAGCGTTTTCCCTATCACCAGCCGTTCCGCATTTCGGGGCATGTCTTCACCGAAACCGCATTGCTCGTCGCCGAGCTTTCGGACGGGACGCATGTCGGGCGCGGGGAGGGCGCCGGGGTCTATTATCTCGGCGACGATATCGACCATATGCTGGCCGAGGCGACGCGCGTGCGCGGCGCGATCGAAGACGGCGCGACGCGTGACGATCTGCAACAGCTTCTCCCCCCGGGCGGCGCGCGCAACGCGCTCGACTGCGCCTTCTGGGATCTTGAGGCCAGGCAGATGGAAACTCCGGTCTGGAAGCTTGCCGGGCTGAACCCGCCCAAGGCGCTGCGCTCGACGCTTACGCTTGGTGCCGACCGCGCGGAGGCGATGGCGAAAGCCGCGCTTGCGATCGATCCCGAGGCGCCGGTCAAGGTCAAGCTGACCGGCGACCTTGCCGACGATATCGCGCGCGTCGTTGCGATCCGCACCGCGCGGCCGCACGCGTGGATCGGGGTCGATGCCAATCAGGGCTATGACGTCGCGACGCTCGCCGAATTGCTGCCCGTGCTCGTCTCGGCGCGCGTCGCGCAGCTCGAACAACCGCTGAAGCGCGGACGCGAGGCCGATCTCGACGGATTGAAGCGCCCCTTGCCGTTCGTCGCCGATGAAAGCGCGCTGTCGCTCGCCGACACCGCCTCGCTCGTCGGGCGGTTCGACGTGGTGAATATCAAGCTCGATAAATGCGGCGGGCTGACCGAGGGGCTGGCGATCGCGCGGCAGGCGAAGAAGCTCGGGCTCGACGTCATGGTCGGCAATATGATGGGCACCAGCCTGTCGATGGCGCCCTCCTATCTCGTCGGCCAGCTTTGCGACATCGTCGACCTCGACGGGCCGACCTTTCTCGCGCGCGATCGCGATCCGGGCGTCGCCTATCGCGACGGCCTGATCCATTGCCCGCCCGAAATCTGGGGATGATGACAAATATATGTCCTAAATGGGTTGACAATTTTCTGATTAGGACAATAGTCTAGATTGAAACTATAAAAGAGGGAGGTTGGGATGACGGCGTCGTTCCAGATTACGCGCCGCGCGGCACTCGCGGGCGTGGTGGGTGCTGCTGTGTCGGTGCCGATGATCAACAAGGGTGCCTATGCCTTTGCCGCGGCTCCGGGGAAGAGCTACTCGCGTCGCGCGGTCGATCTGGTCGCCTCGTCGCTCGTCATCGACATGCTCGCGCCGCTCAAGATCACGCTGGACGCGAATTATGTCGCGCATCGGCTGACCGATGCCGAAGCTGCCGAGTTCAAGGCGTCCGGCATCACCGGTTTTCACAACGCTTATGGCCTCGGCGGCCCGGACGCAAAGGTGCAGGCGCTCGAATTCCTCGCGGGCTGGCAGGGGTTCGCCGGGCGCAACAGCCATGTCTTCACGCTTGTGGATACGGTGCAGGACCTCGACCGCGCCAAGGCGGACAAGAAATGCGCGGTGATCATGGGGATCCAGAATGCCGAGCATTTCGAGAAGATCGAGGATGTCGCGCTGTTTCGCCGCCTCGGCCTGCGCTGCGCGCAGCTCACCTATAACACGCAAAACCTGATTGGATCGGGCAGCACCGAACGCGTCGATGGCGGGGTCAGCGACTATGGCGCCGCGATCATCGCCGAGATGGAAAAGCAGAAGATGCTCATCGACGTCTCGCATTGCGGCGACAAGACGACTCTCGACGCCATCGAAATCGCCAAGGGGCCGATCGCGATCACGCACAGCAACGCCCGCGCGCTTGTCGACCACCCGCGCGTCAAGACCGATGCGGCGATCAAGGCGCTCGCGGCGAAGGGCGGGGTGATGGGGATCACCGGGGTGCGCATGTTCGTCCGCACGAGCGACCCGACCAATGTCGGGCATATGGCCGACCATATCGACCATGTCGCCAAACTGGTGGGGATCGACCATGTCGGCATCGGATCGGACGCGGACCTCCATGGCTATGACGATATGAAGCCCGACGAATACGCCCTGCTCAAGGGCAGCTACAAGGGCAGCTACGCCTTCCGCGACAAGATCGACATCGACGGTTTCGACCATCCGCTCAAGACCTTCGATCTCACCGAAGAACTCATTCGCCGGGGCTATTCCAACGAAAACATCCGGGCCGTGCTCGGTGGCAATTTCCGCCGCCTGCTCGCCCAAGTCTGGGGGTAAGACGATGAAACAGGGACTCTTTATTGCAGCCAGCATCGCCGCGGTCGTCGCCGCTATGCCGGCGCAGGCGCAGGACGCTGCCGCCGTCGAAACGAGCGGCGAAATCGTCGTGACCGCACAGAAGCGCACGCAGAATGTACAGGATGTGCCGATCTCGATCGCCGTCGTCAGCGGCGACGAACTGCAGGAACAGGGTTCGGCTTCGCTAGTCGATTATGCCGGCTATGTTCCCGGCATGAATGTCAGCAACAGCGGCACGCCGGGACAGACGACGATCACGCTGCGCGGCGTCGCGCCGCTCAACAACAGCCAGACCGTCGGCATCTATCTCGACGACGCGCCAGTGGGGTCGAGCGCGATCTATAACCGCGCCGGGGCCTTCACGATCGACCTCATGCCCTATGATCTGCAACGGATCGAAGTGCTCAAGGGACCGCAGGGCACGCTCTATGGCGCGAGCTCGATCGGCGGCCTGGTGAAATATGTCACCGTCCAGCCCGACACGAACAGGTTCAGCGTCAAGGCGGGCGTCGAAGGTTTCGCGATCAAGGGCGGCGACGGGCTCGGCTGGGGCGCGCAGGCGATGGTCAATGTGCCGATCGTTCAGGACAAGCTCGCGGTCAGCGGCAGCTTTGCCTGGCGCAGCACGCCGGGTTGGGTCGACAGCGTCAACAATGCCGCGCTGAAGGACCAGAATAATTATGAACAGCGCGGCGGCCGCGTCGCCCTGTTGTGGACGCCGACGTCCGATCTCAGCGTGAAGCTGGCGGGCATCTGGCAGTCGCTCGATTCCGAGGGCAATGGTCTCTATGCCGCCGACCTCACCGGCCGGCGGCTCGGCGACGGGCGTTCGTACAACAATTATGTGCCCGAATCCTTCGACGTCGATCTCGATTATTATTCGGCGACGATCGACTATGATTTCGGCGCCGCGACGCTGACCTCGGCAACGACATACAGCAAGACGCAGAGCGCGCAGGTGCAGGACGCGAGCTATGCTTTTGGCGTGCTCTTCCCGCTGCTCACCGGCGGCGCGATTCCGCCCGGTATCACGCCCTTTGCGCTCGACCTCGGGCTCAAGAAATGGACGCAGGAGGTGCGGCTCGCCTCGCCGAGCGGCGGACGTTTCGAATGGCTGATCGGGGGTTTCTTCACCGACGAGAAGACGAGCAATTCGCAGCTTGTCCGCTCGTTCGACATGGCCGGCAACCCGATCGCACCGCTCGACCCGCTCGCCACCGTCGGCTTGCCCGCGACCTACAAGGAATATGCAGTATTCGGCAACGCGACCTTCAAGCTCAGCGAGCAGTTCGAGATCACCGGCGGCGTGCGCTGGGCGCGTAACGAACAGACCTTCCGCCAGATCAGCTCGGGCGCGATCGTGCCGCAGGCCGACGATCCGGGCACATCGTCCGAGGATGTCTTCACCTATTCGATCAGTCCGCAGTTCCACATCAACGAAGACGCGATGCTCTATGCGCGTCTTGCCACCGGCTATCGCCCGGGCGGCCCGAACGTCATCGTTCCCAATGTCCCGCCGACGGTCGATGCCGACCGAATGAAAAACTATGAGGTCGGACTGAAGGCCGATTTCGCCGATCGCATGGTCTCGGTCGATGTCGCGCTCTTCTTGATGGACTGGACCGATATTCAGGTCGTGCGTTCCTTTGGCGGCGTGTCGGGCGGCGCCAACGGCGGCAAGGCGCGGAGCAAGGGCATCGAAGGCAGCTTCGCGCTGCGTCCGACGCCCGGCCTGACGATCAGCGCGACGGGCAGCTACACCGACGCGGTGCTCAGCGAAGATGTGCCAGACATCAGCGGGGTCGACGGCGACCGTCTGCCTGCGGTGCCGAAGTTCAGCGGTGCGCTGCGCGCCGATTATGAATTCGAACTTGGCGGCGACAACAAGGGCAGCTTTGGCGTCGGCGTCCGCCACGCGAGCAGCCGCCTGTCGCTGGTTGAAAGCGATCCGCTCGTCGCGCGCGCCAAAGCCTATACGTCGGTCGACCTCAACGCGTCGGTGACCCTGGGCGATCACTGGACAGTGCGCGCATATGCCCGCAATCTGCTCGACAATAAGGGGGAGATGGCGCGGTCGACGATGGCCGACGGGCTCAACCGGCCGAGCTTCCTCGCGATCTCGCCGTTGCAGCCGCGGACGATCGGCGTTGCGCTCGACATGGCCTTCTGAGCGAATTGGAGTTGGACAAGATGAACGCGCCTATCGGCAGGCTGGAGGGCAGCCTGACCCTGCCGCAGCCTTATTTGCTGTTCCTCGGTGACACGACCAATGCGAGCTATGCCAAGACCGCCTTTGGTCTCGCCGACTGGGCGGGCGATCGCTGCACAGGCGAATGGGCAATCGACGGCTGCACCGTTTCGACCGGCCTGCCGCGCCTGTCGCCCGCCGACGCGCGGGCAGCAGGCGCGCGGTCGCTGGTGATCGGCGTCGCTAATCAGGGCGGCATCATCGGCGCATCCTGGGTCGCCGTGCTCGTCGAGGCGATGGAAGCGGGGCTCGACATTATCAGCGGGCTTCATACCAAGCTGACGAGTGTTCCCGCGCTCGTCGAGGCGGCTGCGCGCACGGGGCAGCGGCTCATCGATATCCGCACCCCGCCGCCCGCGATACCGGTGGGGACGGGGCGCAAGCGCACCGGCAAGCGGCTGCTGACCGTCGGCACCGACTGCGCGCTCGGCAAGAAATATACCGCGCTCGCGCTGCACCGGGCGTTCGCCCAGCGTGGCCTCGATGCCGATTTTCGTGCGACCGGCCAGACGGGCATTATGATCGCGGGCGGCGGCATGCCGATGGACGCGGTGATCTCGGACTTCGAGGCGGGCGCGGCCGAAATGCTCAGTCCCGATGCGTCCGCAGACCATTGGGACGTGATCGAGGGGCAGGGGTCGATCTTCAATCCGGCCTATGCCCCGGTGTCGCTAGGCCTGCTCCACGGCAGCCAGCCGGATGTGTTCGTCGTCTGTCACGACCCGACGCGCAGCGTGATTCTCGGCATGGAAAGCTTTGCCTTGCCGTCGGTCGAGGATGTCATCGACATGACGATCCGCCTCGGCAGCCGTACCAATCCCGCGATCCGTTGCGGCGGCGTGAGCTTCAACACGTCGAGCTATGGGGCCGACGCGGCCGAAGCGCTGATGGCGGCCGAACGTACCCGCCTCGGGCTTCCGGTCGCCGATCCGATCCGTGGCGGCGGCGCCTTTGACGCGCTCGTCGAAAGCGTTCTCGCGTGAGTGTGGGCGAGACGGGCAGCGGGTCGAGCTGGTTCCAGCGCTACCTGCTGCCCGGATTTGCGCTGAAGGCCGTCATCATCGGCGGCGGCTATGCGACGGGGCGCGAACTGGCCGAATATTTCGTGCCGTCGGGGCCGTGGGGCGGGCTGTCCGCGATGCTGCTCGCGACGCTGGTCTGGAGCGTCGTCGCGGCGCTGACCTTCGCGCTCGCGCTCAAACTCGGTGCCTATGATTATCGCAGCTTTTTCAAAGGGCTTCTTGGTCCTGCCTGGGTCGCGTTCGAGGTCGCCTACATCATCTTCGTCGTCCTGATCCTTGCGGTGTTCGGCGCTGCGGCGGGGGCGATTGGCGCCGCGACTTTCGGCTGGCCCGAACTCGCGGGCGTGGTGCTGCTCGCGGTATCGATCGTTGCGGTCACCGCCTGGGGCACCGGCGCGGTCGAGCAGATGTTCAAATATGTCTCGATCCTGCTTTACGCGGTCTACGGACTCTTCCTGATCCTCGCGCTCGCCAGCTTCGGCGGGCTGATCGGGCAGGGGTTCGCGAACGCGCCGCCGCCGTCGGGTAACTGGATGGCGGGCGGACTCACTTACGCGAGCTATAATATCGTCGGCGCGGTGGTGATTCTGCCCGTGCTGCGCCACCTCCGGCATCAGCGCGATGCGGTGGTGGCCGGGCTGATCGCGGGGCCGTTGTCGATGCTGCCCGCGATCCTCTTCTTCGTCGCGATGATGGCCTTCTATCCCGCGATCGGCGACGAGACTTTGCCTTCGGACTTCCTGCTCCGCCAGATGACGGTGCCGGGTTTCCATGTCCTGTTTCAGGTGATGATCTTCGCTGCGCTGCTCGAAAGCGGTGCGGGTTCGGTCCATGCGATCAACGAGCGCATTTCGGGCGCGATCGAGAGCCGCGGGAGGCCACCGCTCTCGACTGGAGCGCGCGCGATCATCGGCGCGGTCATCCTCACCGGCTGCATGTTCGTCGCGGGCGAGATCGGCCTCGTTGACCTGATCGCGAGCGGATACCGCTTCCTCGCCTGGCTGTTCCTGGCGGTGTTCGTCCTGCCGCTTATCACCATCGGGACGTGGCGCCTGCTGCGTCCGTCCATCGCTCCCCATATGGAGGCTTTGCCATGAAACGCCTGCTTGCCCTGTCGCTGATGCTGTCGGTCGCTGTGCCCGCATGGGCCGAACCGCCCGCCGATATCGGCGAAAGCGTTGAGACGCTGCGCAAGAAGGTCGGTGCGGCGGGCGTGTCGATCGCGATCGTCGAGGACGGCAAGACGACGCTGTCGCGCGGTTGGGGCGTGCGCAAGATCGGCGACAAGGCGCCGGTCGACGAGCAGACGATCTTTCAGACCGGCTCGACCGGCAAGGCGATGACCGCCGCTGCGCTCGCGATCCTCGTCGACGAGGGCAAGATCGCGTGGGACGATCCCGTCATCAAGCATATGCCATGGTTCCGCATGTATGATGCGTGGGTGACGCGCGAAATCACGATCCGCGACCTGCTCGTCCACCGCAGCGGGCTCGGGCTGGGGCAGGGCGACCTGATGTTCGTGCCGCGCACACACCTCACGCGCAAGCAGACGGTCGAACGCGTAGCTTATCTCAAGCCGCAGACGAGTTTCCGCTCGGCCTATGCCTATGACAATATCCTCTATGCCGTTGCCGGCCAGCTGATCGAGGAAGTCACCGGGCAGACATGGGAGGACTTCATCCGTGCGCGCGTGCTCCGCGCGGGCGACATGAAGAATGCGACGAGCGACAGCGAAGACCGCTTCCGCATTCCCAACCGGTCGTGGCCGCACGCGCGACTGAACGGTCCGCTGCGAGGGCTCGGCGACCAACAGGCGCTGAACGAACGCGACGAACTCGGCCGCAACGGCGCGCCGGCGGGCGGGCTCGCGCTCAGCGCCGACGACATGGCGGCGTGGCTCAAGATCCAGCTCGCGCATGGCGCTCTCCCCAATGGCAAACGCCTGTTCAGCGAGAAGCAGGCGGCCGAAATGTGGGCGCCCGTCACGCCGATGCCGATCTCACCGCTTCCCGACCAGCTCAAGCCCGCGCAGCCGACGCAGCAGGCCTATGCGCTCGGCTGGCAGGTGCAGGATTATCGCGGCCACCGCATCATCCAGCATGGCGGCGGGGTCTTCGGTTCGATCACGCGTGTCGTGATGATCCCCGACAAAAATGTCGGCTTCGCGATCATGATGAACAGCGAGGACAGCGGCATGCTGCTCGGCCTCACCTATGATTTGCTCGACCATTATCTGGATCAGCCCGACTATGGCTGGATCCAGAAATGGGAGGATTGGTATCAGTCGCGGCTCGCGGGCGGGGTCGAGTTTCTGAAACAGTCCAAGGCGTCGCCCGCGAAGTCGGGACCGTCGCTCGCGCTCGCGGGCTACGCCGGGCGTTATCGCGACCCCTGGTATGGCGACATCGTCGTCGGATCGAGTGCGAAGGGCCTGACGATCGATTTCACCTCGACGCCGCAGATGGCGGGGCGGCTCAAGCATTGGCAATATGACAGCTTCGTCACCGATTTCGACGACCCCGCGATCGAGCCCGCCTATGTGACCTTTGCGCTCGACGCCGAGGGCAAGATCACCGGGGTGACGATGAAGGCGGTGAGCAAGATCGCCGACTTCAGCTGGGATTATCATGATCTCGACCTGAAGCCCGTGGAGGACAAGAAGTGAACCGTTTCGCCATCCTGCTGACCGCAACCGCGCTCACCGCCTGTTCGCCGGGCGGTGACAAACCCAAAACGGCTGAAGCGCCGCTCCACAGCCGCATGCTCGTGCTCGACACCCACCTCGACACCCCGCTCCATTTCGAGCGTGCGGGCTGGAGCTTCGCCGACCGTCACGCGCTCGCCGAAGACATGGCGCAGCTCGATATCCCGCGGATGAAGGACGGCAATCTCGATGGCGGCTTCTTCGCCATCTACACCGACCAGGGGCCGCTAACGCCGAAGGGCTATGCCGACGCGCTCGCGTTTGCGCGGAAGCGGTCGGACCTGATCGATCGCACCATTGCGAAATATCCGGATGCGATCGCGCCCGCGCTCACCACGGCCGATGCGCTGCGGCTCAACAAGGAAGGCAAGCTGATCGCCTTCAAGTCGATGGAGAACAGCTATCCGCTCGGCGAAGACCTGTCGCTGCTTCAGGAGTTCTACAGCAAGGGACTGCGTCTCGCGGGTCCGGTGCATTCGAAAGACAATCAGTTCGCCGACAGCGCGACGGGCGAGGGACGCTGGAAGGGGCTGAGCCCGCTCGGCAAGCAATGGGTCGCCGAGATGAACCGTCTCGGTATCGTCATCGACGCGAGCCATTCGTCCGACGCGGCGTTTGACCAGATATTGGCGCTGTCGAAATATCCGATCCTGCTCTCGCACTCGAGCCTGCGCTCGGCCTACGACCATCCGCGCAACCTCGACGAAGGGCGGCTGAAGGCCCTCGCCGCGAAGGGCGGCGCGATGTGCATCTCGACGATTTTCATGTCGGAAATGAACATGTCGCCCGCGCGCGCCGAACTGTTCGGCAAATATGAGCGGATTGGGCAGATCACGCCCGCCGAGCAGGCCGATCTCAACCGCCAGTGGCGCGAACTCGACAAGACCGAGGCATTATGGGCGGCCGATTTCGACGCCTATATGAAGATGGTGCTGCGCGCGATCGAGGTCGGCGGTGTCGATCATATCTGCTTCGGAGCCGACTGGGACGGCGGCGGCGGCCTGCCGGGCATCGAGGATATTTCGGCGCTGCCCAAGGTCACCGAGCGGCTGAAGGCCGCGGGCTATTCGGACGCCGACATCGAGAAGATGTGGAGCGGCAATATCCTCCGCGTCCTCGCGGCGCAGGGGAAACCCGCGGCGCGCTAGGCGCGGAAGCTTTTGGGGTCGATCCCCAGCTTCGCCATCTTGTCGTAGAGCGTCTTTCGCGGAAGCCCCAGTCGCGCCATCGTTTCGGCGATATTGCCGCGGGTCTGCGCCATCGTGTCGTGGATGATCGTTGCCTCGAACCGGCGCACGCGCTCGGCGAGCGGGGCGTCGGCGGGCATCGCCGACAGGCCGGGATCGGACGGCAGGTCGAGAACGACGCTATAGGCGAAATTCTTGAGCTCGCGGACGTTGCCCGGCCAGTCATGCTCGACGAGGTGGCGGCGGATGCCGTCGTCGATCCGGAACCCCGCCATCCCCATCTTCGCCGCGGCTTCGTCGAGGAAGAAGGCGAAGGTTTGCGGAATGTCCGACCGGCGTTCGCGCAAGGGTGGGATGCGCAGCTTCACGACATGCAGCCGGTAATAGAGATCCTCGCGGAAATCGCCGCTGCGCACCGCGTCCATCAGGTCGGTTTTGGTCGCCGCGACGACGCGCAGGTCGACGGGCTCGGGCGCGCTGGCGCCGATCGGCTGGACCTCGCGCTCCTCGATCACGCGCAGCAGCTTCGCCTGCACCGAGGGATGCATCGTATCGATCTCGTCGAGGAACAATGTGCCGCGGTGCGCGCTGCGAATGCGCCCCGCCTGGCCGAGTTTGCCGCTGCTCCGGTCGATCAGGTCGCTGCCGAACAATTCGGCCTCGGCCAGCTCGTGGGGAAGCGCGGCGCAGTTCACCGCGACCAATGACGCCGCGCTCCGTCGGCTCTGGCGGTGGAGCATATGCGCGACCAACTCCTTGCCGGTGCCAGTTTCGCCTTCGATCAGCACATCGATGTCCGCCTGCGCGAGCTGCGTAATCGTTTCGCGCAGCCGGACCATCGCCGGGCTTTCGCCGATCAGCGGGCTGTCGATCGCCGCCGCCGCCGCGGTCAGCCGCCTATTGTCGAGGATCAGCGCACGGTGCGCGAGCGCGCGGCGCGCGATGCCGACGAGGTGGTCGGCGGCAAAGGGCTTGGCGAGGAAGTCGAACGCGCCGTCGTGGAGCGCGCGCACCGCCATCGCGACATCGGCGTGGCCGGTGATCAGGATGACGGGGATATCAGGATCGATCGCATGGATCGCTGCGCGCAATTCGAGCCCGTCCATCCCCGGCATGCGGATGTCGGTGACGACGATCCCCGAGAAGCCCGCTTCGATGCGTGGCAGCACGCTCTGCGCGTCGGGAAAGGCTTCGACCGCCAGCCCCGCGAGGTCGAGCGTCTGGACATTTGCCTCGCGCAGCGCCGCATCGTCGTCGACGAAGAAGATCGTCTGCTCGCCGGTGAAAAAGCTCATGCTGGCCTCAACGTCAGGCGGAACCCCGCGCCGCCGAGCGGGGAGGGGATCAGGGTCAGCGTGCCGCCGAATTCGGCCATGATATCGCTCGCGATCGCCAGCCCCAGCCCGAGCCCGTCGGGCCGCCCGGTGACGAAGGGGGTGAAGAGCTGCGGCAACAGCTCGGCGGGAACACCGGGGCCGTTGTCGCAGACGTCGATATGGACCGGGTCGCCGCCATGCGTCCACAGCGCAATGCGTGCATCTTTCACGCCTTGCACCGCCTCGACCGCATTTTGCAGCAGGTTGACGAGCACCTGCTCGAGCCGAACGCGGTCGGCGTGCACCGACGCAGCTGGATTTTCGATTTCGACGTCGAGCGCGATACCTTGTGCGCGCAGCCGATCGCCGATCAGGAGCAGCGTCCCGTCGACCGCCGATTGCACCGCGACGGGGCCGAGCGGGGTGGGCTTGCGGCGAGCAAAATTGCGCAGTTCGTTGGTGATCGCACCGACGCGCGCCGTCAGTTCGACGATGGTGTCGAGGTTGCCGCGGGCCTTATCGGGTTGCGCGCGCTCGAGATAGCGCAGGCTGTTTTCGGCAAAGGTGCGGATCGCCGCGATCGGCTGGTTGATCTCGTGCGCGACGCCGGCGGTGATCTGGCCGATCGATCCGAGGCGGCTCGCCTGCGCCAGTTCTTCGCGCGCGGCGCGATAGCGGCGGTCGGTCTCGGTCTGCCGCTCGGACGCGAGGCGCAGTTCGTCGTTCGCGGTGCGCAGGTCGCGCGTGCGTGCGGCGACCTCGCGTTCGAGCGCCTCGTGCGCGGCCTGGCGTAGCGTCTGCCGTTCGACGACGCGGAGCAGCGTGATGATCGCCGCGCCGACAAGGATCAGCAGGACGAGGAAGGCGACGCGCGCGGTGGCATTGGCGCTGGCGCGGGCAGGCTCGGCGGGCTGGAGCAGGCGGAGCGTGCCGCCGGGGAAGGAGACGCGCTCGTCGGCCTCGCGGAACAGGTCCGTGCCGACACGAACGCCGCCATCGACGCGGTCGACCAGCAGCGGATCGAGCCGCGCATCGCCATAGCTGCGCGTCGCGCGAAGCCGCTGCTGCGTCGCCGCCGAAATCGGAGCGAAGGAGCGGAAGCGCCAGCGGGGCTCGCTGCTCATCACGATGATCCCCGCGGCATCGGTTACAAGCGTTGCTGCCGCCGAATCCGCCCACCGCGATTCCAGTTTGTCGAACTCGACCTTGAGCACGATCACGCCAAGCTGGCGCCCGCCGACATCGACGCGGCGAGCAAGATAGAGCCCGGGGCGCCCGCTGACCGTTCCCAGTGCGAACAGTTCGGCCGCGCCGCTGCGCATCGCTCCCTGGAAATAAGGGCGGAAGCGGTAATTCTCGCCGACGAAGCTTGTCGGCGCGCGCCAGTTGCTCGCCGCGATCGTCGTGCCGCCCGCGTCGATCACATAGATCACGGTCGCGTCGGTGCGCGCCGCGAGCTGTTCGAGTTCGCGATCGAGCCGCCGCGAGGCCGCATCGCTCTTGTCGGCGAGCGCGGCGCGGACGTCTGGAAATTCGGTGAGCACGCGCGGCAGCAGGCGGAATTTCTGCAGCTCGCTTTCGAGCAGGCTTGCATGCGCGCGTGCATTCTGCCGCGCCTCGGCGTCGGCCTGCGCGCCGGCGCGACCCGCGGCCCACTGTGCGAGGCCGAACCCCGCGACGAGCAGGATCGCGAGCCCAACCGCCACGGCGACGAACAGGCGTCGGCGGTGGGCGTGGGGACGGATCGGGGACGACTCGCTCTGCACAGGCATGTGCGGATTATTGCACAAATGTTTGGGAACGTATGCGGTATTTTGCACAAACGTGAAGAGACGTGACGAGATTTTTCGTAAAAACAATAATAATAACAGTGGCTTTGCTAAGTTTCTTGTGGTGTTTGACGATGATTCCATCCTGCCCCTATTTTTAGCCAAAGGCCGGGAAACACCTCGGTCCGCGTCGAGCCGGACGCAAAATATAGGGAGAGGCTGGTGGCAGCCACGATCGACATGAATGCGGTGCACGTGCCGGCCAAATCCGGGCCGTGGTGGTCGCATCTCTATGTACAGGTGCTCGCGGCGATCGCCGGCGGCGTGCTGCTCGGCCATTTCTGGCCCGACGTCGGCGTCCAGCTCCAGCCGCTCGGCAAGGGCTTCATCGACCTCGTCAAGATGATCATCGCGCCGGTGATCTTCCTCACCGTGTCGACGGGCATCGCATCGGTCGGCAGCGGCAAGACGCTCGGCCGCCTGACGGCCAAGACCTTCGCCTATTTCCTCTTCTTCTCGACGCTCGCGCTGATCATCGGGCTGATCGTCGCCAATGTGGTGCAACCGGGCGCGGGGATGAATATCGACCCGAGCACGCTCGATCCGAACGCCGTCGCCAAGATCGCCGAATATGATGCGAAGGCGCACGATACCTCGCTCGTCGGTTTCCTGCTCGCGATCATTCCCACGACCTTCGTCTCGGCGCTGACCTCGGGCTCGATCCTGCAGGCGCTGTTCGCGGCGATCCTTTTCGGCATCGCGCTGTCGCACACCGGCGCCGCCGGCGCGCAGGTGCTTGGGATGCTCGAAAAGCTTTCGAGCGTGTTCTTCACCCTCGTGGGCATGCTGATGCGCTTCGCGCCGATCGGCGCGTTCGGCGCGATGGCCTTCACCATCGGCGAATATGGCGTCGAATCGCTCGTCAATCTCGGCGCGCTGATCGCGACCTTCTATCTGACCTCGATCCTGTTCGTGGTCGTCGTCCTCGGCGGCATGGCGCGGCTCTGCGGCTTTTCGATCTTCCGGCTGATCGCCTATCTCAAAGCCGAACTGCTGCTCGTGCTCGGCACCTCGTCGTCCGAGGCCGCGCTGCCTAGCCTGATGGAAAAGCTCGAGAAAGCGGGCTGTGCCAAATCCGTCGTCGGCATGGTCGTGCCGACGGGCTACAGCTTCAACCTCGACGGCACGAACATCTATATGACGCTCGCGGCGCTGTTCGTCGCGCAGGCGACGGGCATCGACCTCAGCCTCGGCGATCAGGTCGCGCTGCTGCTCGTCGCGATGGTGAGTTCGAAGGGCGCGGCGGGGGTTACCGGCGCGGGCTTCATCACGCTCGCCGCGACGCTGACCGCGGTGCCGACCGTGCCCGTCGCGGGGCTCGCGCTGATCCTCGGCATCGACCGCTTTATGAGCGAGTGCCGCGCGCTAACCAACTTCATCGGCAACGCGCTCGCCGCGATCGTCGTCGCGATGTGGGAAAATGCGCTCGACCGCGATGCGCTCGATCGCGCGCTCAGCGGCGAGCCCGCACCGCTCGCGGCGCCGCCGGTCGAGACCGACAGCGATTGAGACAAACGAGACACAGAAATTCAGACAATAAAATTGGGGAGAATGATGATGAGGCGCAGTTTTGGAACAATGCTTCTGGCGAGCACGGCGATCTGCCTTCTCGCGGGCGCACCCGCGCAGGCGCAGACGGCCGCAGCCGATCCGGCGGCCGATGCCGCCGAAGCCAATGATCCGCAGCCCGACGGCGAAACCGCCGGCGATATCGTTGTCGTCGGCACGCGCATCGAAGGCGCGCGCGTCACCGAGGCGCTGCCGGTGGTCGTGGTCAATCAGGACAAGCTCGACGCGATCGGCGCGGTCAGCGGCGACGAACTGATCCGCAACATCCCGCAAATGGGCGACGTCAGCTTCAACCCCGGCAACAATGCGCAGACCAGCAATGCCGCGCGCGGCGACGTCGGTTCGGTCAACCTCCGCTCATTAGGCGTCGGCAACACGCTGGTGCTGCTCAACGGCCGCCGCATCGTCACCCACCCTGCGAGCCAGGGCCTGTCGGACACGGGCACCGTGCCGGTACTGAGCTATAACTCGAACGCAATCCCGACGACGGGACTGCAGCGGCTCGAAGTGTTGCTCGATGGCGCCGCCGCGCTCTACGGCTCAGATGCCGTCGCGGGCGTCGTCAACACGGTGCTCAAGGACAATTACGACGGCCTCAGGATGCAGGCGCAATACGGCGCCGCCGAAGGCACGCACCTGCGCGAATTCCAGGGCAATATCCTTGCCGGCAAGAGCTTCGACCGCGGCAATATCACTCTCTCGTTCGAATATACCGACCGCACGGCGTTGCGTGCCGAGGATCAGGATTTCACCGCCTCGGCCAACCTCCGCCCGCTGTTCGCTGATTATCCCGATTTCGCCGACTCGCAGACCCCCGATGCGCGCGCAACGCGTGGCGCTTGGCCCGCGCTCCAGGTCCCAGTAACGGGCGGCCGGCCGCGCCGCGGCACGACGAACCTCACCACCGCCGCGGGCTCCTTCACCGTCCGCCCGACGCGCCTCGGCGGATGCACGCAGGCGCTGACCGCCGACCTCTGCCTCGTGAACACCGCGCTCGCGACGAACAACGCCTTCCGCGACCTGCGCTACGACACGGCGGCCGGAACGACGGTGATGCCGAGCGTGAAGCGCTACAACGCCTTCATCAACGGCCACTACGACGTGACCGACGATCTGACTTTGTTCGGCGAGTTCGGCTATTACCACTCGAACACGACACGCATCCAGCCGCCGGTGATCAACCTCAACCAGATCTGGATCCCGGCGTCGAACTATTACAACCCGTTCGGCGCGATGACGGTGGGCGGCCAGCCCAATCCCAACCGCATCCCGGGGCTCGTCAACGTGCCCGCCGCGGGCCTGCCGGTGCTGCTCACCACCTATCGCTTCGTCGATACCGGGCCGCAGGCGGTGAAGGTCTCGGGCGAGCAGCTGCGCGGCCTGATCGGTGTGCGCGGCGAGGCTGCAGGCTTCAAATGGGACAGCGCCTTCGTCTATTCCGAAGCCTCGGCGGTCGACAGCAGCCTTGCGGTGCGCAGCTCTGCGCTCCAGCGGAGCCTCGCGCTCGCGACTCCTGATGCGTACAACCCGTTCAACGGCGGCTGCATCGACAGCCTCAGCTCGGGCGATTGTACCCCCAGCTCGCGGGCGGCGATCGATGCGATCACCTTCCAGCTTCGCCGCGCCTCGAAAACCACGCTGACGATGGGCGACTTCCGCGCCTCGCGCGCCGACCTGTTCGCCTTGCCCGGCGGCGACGTCGGCGTTGCCTTCGGTCTTGAAGTGCGGCGCGAGACCCAGCGCGACGACCGCGATTCCGCCGTCGACGGGTCGAGCCCCTTCATCGATGCCGTATCGGGCGCGGTGACGATCAGCGACGCCGCGGCGGTCAGCGACAACCCCGATACCTATGGCAAAAGGACGGTCGCGGCCGGCTATGCCGAACTCGCGGTGCCTTTGGTGTCCGAGGAGATGAATATCCCGCTCGTCCGCCGTTTCGACGTGCAGCTTGCGGGGCGCTACGAACATTACAGCGATTTCGGCAGCGTCGCGCGGCCGAAGATCGCGGCGGCGTGGGACGTGGTCGACGGCATTCGTTTCCGCGGCTCCTTCTCGCAGGGCTTCCGCGCCCCGAACCTCGAACAGGTCAATGCCGTCGAATATGCGCGCCTCGCCACCAGCCAGGATTTCCTCCGCTGCGAGGTGGACCTGCGCGCCGGCCGGATCGCCAATTTCACCCAGTGCGGCAACAATGTCGGCTATTCGCGCCGCGTCTCGGGCAATCCCGAGCTCAAGCCCGAAAAGAGCACAAACTATAACCTCGGCGCGGTGTTCGAACCGACCTTCATTCCGGCCGACCTCGGCCGCATCACCTTCACCGTAGACTATTGGTCGATCAAGCAGAAGGGCATCGTTGGCATCCTCGGCAACGACACCGCGGTGGCGCTCGACTATCTGCTTCGCCTTCAGGGATCGTCGAACCCGAACGTCATTCGCGATGCCGCCAATGCCGACGATATCGCCAATTTCGCGGGCACGGGCATCACGCCGGTGGGCCGGATCACGACGGTGCGTGACCAGTTCATCAACCTGCAGCCGCAGACCGTCCGCGGGCTCGATTTCGCCTTCTACTGGCAATCGCCGAAGACCGATGTCGGCAAGTTCGATTTCTCGGTCAACGCGACGCGGCTGCTCAAATTCTCGCGCGCACCGGGCGACGCCGTCGACCAGCTCGTCGCCGCGCGCGAAGCCGGCGACATCAACGCCGCGACGCCGCTGCCCGAGACCCAGAATCTGATCGAGGCGAACGGCCGCCCGAAATGGCGCGGCACCGCGTCGCTCACATGGTCGCTCGGGCAGTTTCAGGTCGGCGCCTTCGCGCGCTACACCGGCGCGGTCGACGAAACCGCGTTCGTCGATGCCGATGGCAACCCGTGGCGCGTCAAGTCGCAGGTCACCGGCAATCTGTATGCGCAGGTGCGGATCAAGGATGCCGGCGGCCTCGGCGGCGACATGCGCTGGCGCGTCGGGGTACGCAACATCACGAACGAAAAGCCGCCGTTGTCCTCCGAGGGCTATCTGGGGTCGCTCTACAGCCCCTATGGCCGCTATTGGTACACCTCGGTCACCACGGAGTTCTGATATGCAAAACGGGCACGGCATCTGGTTCCTGATCGGCGCTGCCGCGCTCGTCGTCGCGCCGGCGGCAACGGCAAAGGAGAGCGCGCCCGCGCCGACCGCCGCCGGCGCGACTTCCTCCGCTCCCGCAAAGGCTGCGCCGAAGACGATCCTGTTCATCGGCAACAGCTTCACGCAGGGCGCACATTCGGCGGCGCGCAACTGGCGCGCGGGGACGGTCACCGACCTTAACAACGCGGGCTATGGCGGCGTGCCCGCGCTGTTCAAGCTCTTCGCCGAGCAGGCGGGGCTCGACTATCGCGTGAGCCTCGAAACGCAGGGCGGCAAGTCCTTGGGCTTCCACTATGACGAACGGCGCCAGCTTTTCGACCGGCCGTGGGACATCGTCGTGCTGCAGGAATTCAGCACGCTCGACCGCGCAAAGCCCGGCGATCCCGCCGACTATATGCGCAATGTCGACCGGCTCGCCGCGCTGTTCAAGGCGCGCAATCCCGCGGTCGATATCCGCCTCGCATCCACATGGACGCGGGCCGACCAGACATACAAACCCGGGGGCCATTGGTACGGAAAGCCGGTAACGGCGATGGCCGATGACCTCCGCGCCGCGGCCGACCGCGCACGATCCGCCACACCGTCCGTGGCGGGTGTCGTGCCGGTCGGCCAGGCATGGAACCGCGCGATGGCGGACGGCGTCGCCGATCCCAATCCCTATGACGGGATCGGCTATGGCCGGCTCGACCTGTGGGCATACGATCATTATCACGCCAGCGTCGCGGGCTATTACCTCTCGGCGCTCGTGACCTTCGGTGCGATCACGGGCGTCGATCCGACGATGCTCGGCGACAAGGAAAAGGGCGCCGACGAACTGGGGCTTTCGGACGCCCAGGCCGCCGCGCTCCAACGCGTCGCGCGCGATACGCTCGCGAACGGATAACCGGGTTTCAGGAAAGCGGGGGCTCGGCAAGCCCCTCGGCCGCCAATTAGCCGGTGGGCGAGGGGGTTTGCCGAGACCTTCGTTTCGTGCCGCGGTCGAAGGATGACTCGCCCATCCCCGGTTCCGATGGCAAGCTCGGCTCTACACGCTTCGGCCGGTGGCTCAAAACGTCGCGCGCCGCTGAAGAAACAGCCGTCAGCGATCCAAGGGGGAGACTGCAATGCTCAAGTCGATTTGTATCTGGACCGCCGTCATCCTCGGCATCGGCGCCGACGCGAACGCGCTTTTCATGCTCTGGTCGCCCGCCGACTGGTATCTCGCGGTCCCGGGCGTCACGACGACTGGCCCGTTCAATCAGCATTTCATCCGCGACATCGGGCTCATCTATCTCTTCGTCGGCACGGCGCTCCTCGTCGGCGCCTTTCGCCCGCACTATCGCGTGCTGCTGTGGACGAGTGCGACGCTCTGGCTCTGCGGCCACGCGCTCTTTCACTTCTGGGAGGTCGCGGTCGGCATCTGCGGTCCTTCGGCCCTCGCGCGCGATTTCGCGGGGGTCACCTTGCCCGCGATTCTGACGGCATTGCTGAGCATCTGGGCCGTCGCCGACGCGCGGCAGGAGCGGACGCGCTCCGCCTCCCTATTATAATCCTCGCAGGAAACCCGGGCAACGCCTTCGCGGGGCATAGCCAGGCTGGCGGAACGAACCGCCGCTCCAAGCGTCCAATAGGCGCTCGTTTGCCGATTGCAGGCGGGCGTCCTCGGCTGTCGCGGCCGCAGGACATTTGCGATCAGGCCGGAGGATTGGATGCAGGCGCTGGAAGGACTCGACGCCAAGCCATCGCACCAACGTCTGTGGGATCGGCACGCAAGCCCGATCTCGATCCTCGTCCTTGGCGGCCTGTTGCTGGCCGCGGGCCTAGGCCTCGCCGGTGGGCAGCCAAGCCCGCCGCGTACCGTCGATTTCGGCGATGCGCGCCTGACGGTGAAAACGCCGACGACTATCCGCAACGGCGAGTTTTTCGAAACCGACATCACTTTGACCGCGGACGCTCCGCTCGATGACGCGGTGGTGGCGGTGACTCCTGCGCTCTGGCACGACATGACCGTCAACACGATGATCCCGGCCCCCGCCGAGGAGAGCTTCGAGGACGGCCGCTTTCATTTCTCTTATGGCCCGCTGGACGCCGGCGACAGCCTCCACATCAAGATCGACGGCCAGATCAACCCGCCGCTCTTCGCGGGGACCCGCGGCGATATCGCGGTCTTCGACGGAAGCCGGCGCATCGGCGCGATGCCGCTTTCGATCAAGGTGCTGCCCTGATGGATATCGTCCTTCGCGCCACGGTGATGTTCTTCATCCTGTTCCTGCTGATCCGGCTGCTCGGAAAGCGCGAGCTCGGCCAGATGACGCCGTTCGAATTCGTCGTGCTCGTCGTCCTCGGCGACCTGATCCAGCAGGGGGTGACGCACAACGACTTCAGCCTGACTGGCGCGACGCTCGCCATCTGTACCTTCGCCTTCTGGGCGCTGGTGCTCAGCTGGACCGCCTATCTGTTTCCGCGCGCCAAGGATTTGCTCGAAGGCGCGCCGCGCGTGATCGTGCGCGACGGCGAGATCGTGACCGAAAATCTGCGCCGCGACCGGCTGACGCGCGACGAGATATTGTCCGAAATGCGGCTCGCGGGGATTGGGCGGATGGCCGATGTCGCATGGGCGATCCTCGAGCCGCAGGGCAAGATGAGCTTCATCAAGAAGGAAGACGGCGCGTCGCCGCAGCAGGATCGCGAGGACCCCGCGAACTAATAGATCGGGGTGATCTGCATTTGCGGAAGCGGCCGCGGCGTCCCGTCGCCGAGGTTGGGGCCAAGGTCGTCCCATTCCTCGCCGCGTGCTACCAGGTCGGCGAACAGTGCCTGCGCGGCGCTCTGGGCTTCGGCCGACCGGAATTTATACGAAACCGGTGGCGGCGTTCCCGTGCGGACCGTCGCAAAGGCCGCCTCATAGGCCGGGATCGGGGGCACGACTTTCGCGCTCGCCGCAATCCGGATCGTATAACGCTGCAGTCCCGAGGCGACATTCCGCCATCGCACCCAATAATGATTGTCGAACGAGAATTGGTAGAGGCGTTCGCCGGCGACCGTGCCTTTCAATGAAATGCTGTCCAATATGTCCTGCGACATGTCGAGGTTCATGCCCCCCTCGACCTTGTCGAGCGCGACGTGGACGATCCGGTCGCGTTGGCCGGGCGCACGCGATTGCAACAGGTCGCGCCAGTTCTGCATCGTGCTGATGATGCCGAACACAAAGCCGGACACTTCGGCCAGCGCGAGCGACCGGGCGATCGAGCTGTAGCTGCGTTGCCAGCCCCGGTTGTTGTGTAGCGGAAGCCACACGGCCGCCTCGGCCTCGTCTCGCGGATTCCGGGGTTCGGGATTCTCGACCTGCGGATCGTCGCTGCTTTGCGGATAGACAAGGTTGATCGCAAATGTCGGCCAGCGCGGCAGCGGCGCATCGAACAGGTGGAGCGGAAAATTGCTCGAAACCCCGCCATCCGAAAACCAGCAGATGCGGAAACCTTCGATCGAGGAGAGCGAGGCCTCGCCGCCGGTCGCGAGACTGTCGGTGCTCTGGCTCAGCGTCGCCTCCTTGGCGTCCCCGTCGTCGTCGGGTGCATCTCCCTCGGTCTCGCCGCGAAGCGTTCGCCTCCCGATGGGCTCGTGGAGTGGCACCGCGCTGATCAGCAGCGGAAAGCTGAGGCTCATTCGCATTGCCACCAGCACGGGCATCCGGCCCCTGCCGGGCAGGCGGTAATAATCCTTTTCCCCGACCCGATCGGGCGACCCCGCCATCGCCACCATCGCGTCCACGACTGGCTTGGGGAACAGCAGGTCGAACTCCTCGCGCAGGAACCAGAAGGATGCGTCGGTAAAGGGCAGTGTCCGCGGCTCGTGATGCGACACCCCCGTCGTGATCATCTGGAGCGAGATCGCCGTTTCGGTGTTCGGCTCACCGGGGTAGCGCGGCGCGTCCCACAGATCGTCGAACAGCAGCGGTTCCATGATGTCCTTGCCCGACAAGGATTGCAGGACTTCGTGCAGCCATTCGGTCAGAGCCGGCTTGCCATCCTTCCGCACGCCCAGGCCCGAACAAAGCCCGAGCAGATTGCGCCGCGTGACGCGCGCAACGCGCAAAACGGCAGCAATCGCGGCGCCGAGATAGGCGCAGATCGCCGACGGCAATAGCACCGCGGCAATTCCGGGCGCGCCCGCAAGCCAGTAACCGGTCACGAGGAACAGGCCGAGCAGAAGCAGCGCTTCGAGCGGCGCGATTGCCACCACGGCTACCGCAGCCGCCAAGGCTTTGCGCAGTATGCTCGCATTCCCCGCGAGGGTAACGATCAGGCGATAGGCGTTCCGCCCGCCACGCGCGGGCTGGAAGAGGCCGAAGATGAAGCCCTGTGACGAAAGCTGCACCGCTACGCGCTCAAGACCGGCAAAGCCGAGCGTCGGGGGGCAGGGTGCCGTCGATCCCGATGCGACACGCTTGCGGTCGCCCAGCGCCGCCGCCGCGGTGGCAGCCGCGGCGATCGCGCCGGCCGACGTCCCACCGATATTCTTGAACCGGAAATCGCGGGCGAGCGCCAGCACGGCGTTGGGATAGACGATCCCGCTCGTGATGCCGCCCTTCATCACCAGGTCGCAATAGCGGGTGGCTGTTTGGCTCATGTCATCGCTCTCCGGATGGGCGGGCTTTTTCCCTTATTACCCCGGCGCGCCAGTCAAGTCGCTGTCCTTCTTGATGAATAGGACCGATCGGGCGCACCAGATAACCCAATTGCTTATGCTGTGTTGGGGCTGTAATACGGGCGCTGCGCATGAAATGGTTCCGTAAACCCGAAGGCCCCGATCCCACCCTCGCCGCGACGCCGGGTGGTCCGTTCGCCGATATAGCAGCCCCGCCGCCGCCCATTGAACCCGAGACACGCGGGCGCAAATGGGTGCGCCGCATCTCGCGCGGCTTTGCGATCTTCGCCGTGGCTTTCATCCTGCTCGTCGGCTGGCTCGCGCTCACCGCACCGCTCTCGAAATCGCTCGAGCCGATCGCGCCGCCGCAGATCACCTTGCTCGCATCTGACGGCACCCCGATCGCGCGCATCGGGGCGATCGTCGATACGCCCGTGAAGGCGGCGGACCTGCCCAAACATGTGACCGGCGCCTTCCTTGCGATCGAGGACCGGCGCTTCTACACCCATTGGGGCGTCGACCCGCGCAGCATCGCGCGCGCGGTGTGGAGCAATGTCACCGGCGGGCGCACGCAGGGCGGCAGCACGATCACGCAGCAGCTCGCGAAATTCACCTTCCTGACGCCCAAACGCACGCTCGGTCGCAAGGCGCGCGAGGCGCTGATCGCCTTCTGGCTCGAAGCGTGGCTGAGCAAGGACGAGATTCTCGAACGCTATCTCTCGAACGCCTATTTCGGTGACAACACCTATGGCCTGCGCGCCGCCTCGCTCCATTATTTCTATCGCCAGCCCGAGAAATTGACCCCGGCGCAGGCGGCGATGCTCGCGGGGCTGGTCCAGGCACCGTCGCGCCTCGCGCCGACCAAGAACCCCGACCTCGCCGAAAAGCGCATGAAGCTGGTGCTGAACGCGATGGTCACGACGGGCTATCTCACCGAGCAGGAGCGGAAAGCGCTGCGCACCCCGCGCATCGACGTGCGCAGCCGCAATACGCTGCCGACGGGCACCTATTTCGCCGACTGGGCGCTGCCCGCGGCGCGCAAATTGAGCGACGTCGGCTATTCGCGCCAGACAATCGCGACGACGCTCGATGCACGGTTGCAGGGCGCCGCGCGCCGCGTGACGGGGCGCGCGGGACTCGGCAAAGCGCAAGTCGCGCTCGTCGCGATGCGCCCGAATGGCGAGGTCGTCGCGATGATCGGCGGCAAGGATTATGCCGCATCGCCCTTCAACCGCGCGACGCAGGCGCGGCGCCAGCCCGGTTCGACCTTCAAGCTCTTCGTCTATCTCGCCGCGCTCCGCGCCGGCTGGGACCCCGACGACATGATCGACAACAGCGCGATCGAGACCGGCTCCTATCGCCCCAAAAATTCGGGCGGCGCCTATTCGAAGGAAATCAGCCTCGAAGACGCCTTCGCCTCGTCGAGCAATGTCGCCGCGGTGCGCCTGCTCCGCGAGGTCGGCGACGACAAGGTCATCGACATGGCGCGCGACCTCGGCGTCACCGCGCCGATGGCCAAGGGCGATCCCAGCCTCGCGCTCGGCACGTCGAGCATGACCTTGCTCGAACTCACCGCTGCCTATGCCGCGGTTGCGGCGAACAGCTATCCGGTCGAACCGCACGCGTTCGAGGCCGAGGAAAAGGGCTGGTTCGAAAATCTGATCTCGGGCCCGTCGAGCTTCGGGTCGCGCGAGCATGAGGATATCGAACAAATGCTCCGCGCCGCGGTCAATCGCGGCACCGGCCGCGCCGCGCGACTGCCGCAGGCCAATTTCGGCAAGACCGGCACCAGCCAGGACAATCGCGACGCGCTGTTCGTCGGTTACGCCAACGGGCTCGTCGTTGGTGTGTGGATCGGCAACGACGACAATACGCCGCTTCAGGGCATTTCGGGCGGCGGGCTGCCGGCACGCATCTGGCGCGACTTTATGACCGAGGCGTCGGGCAAAAAGGCGGCGCCGCGGCCGAAGAAGGTGGTCGATCCGACCGGGCCCGTCGAGCCGCTCGATATTCCCGATATCGGCGACATCCCGATCGGCGACCGGACGCGCATCGGCATCGAGGGTGACAATGCCGTCATCTCGACCGAAATCAACGGCAGCCGGATCGACCTGCGCCTGCCGATGCCGGAGGGGCGCCCGACGATCCAGGAAGGGCGCCCGCCGCCCGAGGCGGCCACCGCGCCGCCATCGGGGTAAGCCAACTCATCGCCGGGATCAGGCGGCCGACAGGATCTCGAACGCTGCGGTCGCCATCGTCTGCCCGTTGACGATCAACTCGACTTCGTGCCGCCCCGGATGATGGCGACGGGTGCTGAAGTCGCGGATTGTCTGGCTGATGCCGAGCGACGCGGTATCGCCCGCCGCAAGTTCGAAGGTCTTCAGCTTGAACACTTTGGCGGCGCTCTTGCCGCCCGCGCGCGCATAATGGACGCGATAATCGACCACCAGCCGCTGATTTTCGGATGAATCCGAGGCGAGGCTGGCCGTGATGGCAATCCGGTCGCCAAGATGGACGGCCGACGGGGCAATGCTGAAATCGCGCACGCTTACCGCGGCGCCATGGCCGACCCCGATGAGAGCCAACGCCGCGGGATCGCCTTTCTTGATCAGCGTGCGCAGCGCATGGCGGATAATCCAGACGGTGCGCGCATCATCCTGCGGCCACCCCGCAAGGCGATCCAGCAACCAGTCGGGCCGGTCCTTGGCGATATCGTTCAGATGGTTCGCTACCGACTTGCGAACATACAGGCTGGGATCCGCCTTCAGCATTTCGAGGATCGGCGCCGCCAGCGTGGGATCGGCTTTCAGCGCGGGCACGCGCGCCGCCCACGGCAAGCGCGGCCGCGCGCCTTCACTTGCGAGCCGGCGGACATGCTCGTTCTCGTTGCCGGCCCATCGCGCCATGACGGTCAGCGCGCGGCGCGTATCCGCGGCAAGAAACGGGCGGATCGCAAATTCGGCCGAGCCGAAGCGCGTCAAGTCGGCGAGGGCGTCCATCGACGGGTCGAAATCATCGAGGCCATGGCGCGCGACATATTCGGTGACCGCCATCGCCTGAAAAGCGTGGGTGAGCCGCGGCGCCATCGCGCGGACGACATCGAGCGCCGCCGCATAATCATCGGGCAGCGCCGCATGGAGCGCGTCGGCGATATGGCGCACGCGTTCCATGATCGACAGCGCATCGAGCCCGTCCGACGCCGCGGACAAAAAGGCGGCCCGATCGAAATGTCGCGACGCCGCCACCCCCGCATTGCCGATCGTCTCGAGCGCTTGCGGGCCCAGAATATCCTTAAGCAGGGCGGGAGGTGCGGCGTCGTTCGACATGCGGCTTTGGCCCCGGCGCCCTAGCGACGCTCGACCAGCCCGCCACCCAGCGCGACATACAGCGTCACCAGATTGTCGACCTGCGCCCGCCGCAGCTCGATCAGCGCCTGTTCGGCGGCGAACAGATTGCGTTCGGCGTCGAGCACTTCGAGATAGGTCGAAACCCCCTCGCGATAGCGTTTGCGCGCAAGATCAGCGATTTGCCGGGTCGCGAGCGTGCCGCGTTCCTGCGCTTCGACCTGATCCGCCAGATAGCGGCGTCCGGCCAGCGCGTCGGCAACTTCGCGGAACGCGCCTTGCACGGTGCGTTCATAGGTCGCGACTGCGATATTCTCGCGCGCCTCGGCAACCGTAAGATTGCCCTTGTTGCGCCCGAAATCGAAAATCGGCAGGCTGATCGAGGGGCCAAAGCTCCACGTCATACCGTTGTCGCTAAACAGATTGTCGAGCGAGCCCGAGGCGAAACCGAAATTGCCGGTCAGCGAGATCGACGGGAAGAAGGCGGCGCGCGCGGCGCCGACATTGGCGCGCGCGGCACGCAGCCGCTCTTCGGCCGCCACCACATCGGGCCGCGCGACGAGCAGGTCCGACGGCAGACCAGCGGTCAGCGTCGGCGACTGGCTCTGCGCGACGAGCGGCAGCGGCGCGGGCAGGGGGCCGGTCACCGGTCCGCCGGTCAGCACGGCGAGGAAATTGTCGGCCTGCGCCTTGCCGAGCTTCAGGCTGGCAAGTTGCGTTTCGGCCTGCGTCAGCAGCGTCTCCGACTGGCGATAGTCGAGCGCCGAGGTGACTCCCGCGTCGAGGCGGCGCTTTGCGATCCGCAGCCCTTCCTTGCGGCTCGTCACCGTGGCTTCGGCGAGCTTGATCTGCTCCTCGGCGCCGCGCGACGCGAAATAGGAGGAGGCGACGTCGCGGACGAGCGCGAGACGGAAGGCGCGTTCGGCCGCCTCGGTCGCGAGATACTGGCTGCGCGCGGCTTCGGAGAGATTCTTGACGCGGCCCCAGAAATCGAGCTCGAACGAGGTCACGCCCACACCGACCGAATAGCGATTGGACGTGTCGGTGCCGGGGCCGGTCAGCGAGGCGCCACGCGTGCGTGTCGCGGCGGCGCTGGCGCCCACGGTCGGCAGGCGGTCGGCGTCCTGGATGCGATAGAGGCCGCGCGCTTCCTCGATTTGCGCGACCGCGACAGCGAGGTCACGATTGCGCTCGATCGCCTGCGCGATCAGCACTTCGAGCTGCGGATCGGCAAAGAAGTCCTGCCACGACACTTCGGTCGCCCGCTGCCCCAGCGTCACATCGCCCCCGAACTCGGCCGGATAGGCGGGCGCGGTGGGTAGCGCCGGGCGCTCGTGCTTCGGCGCCATATTGACGCATCCGGCGAGCGTCGTCGCTGCGAGCAGCGCGATCAGGTTACGCATGACCGGGTTCCTCATGATGTCCTTTTTCGGCGGGTGCGGGCGGCCGCTTGCGGCTGATCCACTTGCGTACCGAGAGATAGAAGAGCGGGATGAAGAAGATGCCCAGCAAGGTGGCCGCGATCATCCCGCCCATCACGCCCGACCCGACCGCGATGCGGCTGGCGGCGCCGGCTCCGCTCGCGATGACGAGCGGCACCATGCCCAGAATGAAGGCGAGGCTGGTCATTATGATCGGCCTGAGGCGCAGCTTCACCGCTTCCATCACCGCGTCGAGCGTCGATTTGCCTTCGGCCTCCTGCTCGATTGCGAATTCGACGATCAGGATAGCATTCTTCGCGGCCAGCCCGATGATCGTGATCAGGCCGACGTTGAAGTAGATGTCCGCCGACAGCCCGCGTAGCATCGAGAAGAGCACCGCGCCGAGCACGCCGAGCGGCACCACCAGCAGCACCGCGACGGGCACCGACCAGCTTTCATAAAGCGCGGCGAGCAGCAGGAAGACGACGACGAGCGACAGGCCGAGCAGCATGCCGATCTGGCCCGCCGACTGCTTTTCTTCGTACGAGATGCCCGTCCATTCGAAGGAGAAGCCCGCCGGGAGCTGCTGCGCGAGCCGCTCCATTTCGGCCATCGCTTCGCCGGTCGACTGGCCGGGTGCGGGTTCGCCCGAAATCGTCATCGCGGGATAGCCGTTATAGCGCTGGAGCTGCGGGGCTTCGGCCGACCATTCGGCGGTGCTGAACGATCCGAAAGGCACCATGTCGCCGTTCGCGCTGCGCACGCGCAGGTCGAGGACGTCCTGCGGGGTCATGCGGCTCGCGGCATCGGCCTGGAGCAGCACGCGTAGCACGCGGCCTTCGCGGGTGAAGTCGTTGGCGTAGGCGCTGCCGAAGCTGATCGCGAGCGTCGCGTTGACGTCGCCGATCGACAGGCCGAGCGCGCGTGCCTGAATGCGGTCGATGTCGACCTTCAGCACGGGCGCATCCTCCTGTCCCTCGGGACGGACGTTGGCGAGCAGCTTGCTCTGCATCGCGCCGCCCAGCATCTGGTTGCGCGCGGCGATCAGCGCGTCGCGCCCGTTGCCGCCGCGGTCCTGCAGCTTGAAGGTGAACCCGCTCGACGTGCCGAGTTCGGGGATCGACGGCGGGCTCAGCGAGAATGCAAAGGCTTCCTTGATGTTCGCATAGGTGCCCATCGCCTTGCCCGCAATCGCGTCGGCGCTGTCGCCTTCGCCCTTGCGTTCTTCCCAAGGCTTGAGCGGCGTGAACATGATCGCGTTCGCCTGTCCCTGCCCAAAGAAGCTGAAGCCGTTGACCGTCACGACATTGGCGACCTGCGGCTGCTCGGCGAAGAAGGCCTTCACCTGCTTGGTCGCCTCGTTGGTGCGCTGCGTCGTCGCGCCCGGGGGGGCCTGGATGACGGTCACCAGATAGCCCTGGTCTTCCTGCGGCAGGAACGAGCCCGGCAGGCGCGTGAAGAGCAATGCGGTGATCGCGACCATCGCGACGAACACGCCGAGCCAGCGCAGCGGCGTCGCCAGCATCTTGCCGACGCCGCCCTGATAACGGTCGGTCGTGCGCCCGAACCATTCGTTGAAACGGCCAAAAAAGCGGTCGAAGAATGCGCCGATACGGCCCTTGCGCTCGGTCTTGTCGTGCGGCTTCAGCAGCGTCGCGCACAGCGCAGGCGTCAGCGTCAGCGCAAGCAGCGCCGAGAAGGCGATCGAGATCGCGAGCGTCATCGAGAATTGGCGATAGATGCCGCCGGTCGACCCGGGGAAGAACGCCATCGGAATGAACACCGCGATCAGTACCAGCGTGATGCCGACGATCGCCGAGGTGATCTGGCTCATCGCCTTCACCGTCGCGTCATAGGGCGACAGATGCTCCTCGTTCATAATGCGCTCGACATTCTCGATCACGACGATCGCGTCATCGACGAGGATGC
The DNA here is from genome assembly GCF_037095755.1 of Sphingopyxis sp. CCNWLW2. Classification (NCBI taxonomy): domain Bacteria; kingdom Pseudomonadati; phylum Pseudomonadota; class Alphaproteobacteria; order Sphingomonadales; family Sphingopyxidaceae; genus Sphingopyxis; species Sphingopyxis sp. CCNWLW2. The sequence continues at coordinate 969,348 of NZ_JBAWKJ010000002.1, read as the reverse complement.
CGATCGCGAGCACCATGCCGAACAGGGTCAGCACGTTGATCGAGAAACCGAACATCCAGAGGCCGAGGCATGCGCCCGCGAGTGCGATGGGAACGACGACGGTGGGGATGACGGTCGCGCGCCAGTTCTGGAGGAACAGGAACATCACGAGGAAGACGAGCAGCATCGCTTCGCCCAGCGTCTTCACCACCTCTTCGATCGACAGGCTGATGAAGGGTGTCGTGTCGTAGGGGATCGACCAGGTGATGTCGGGCGGGAAGCCCTTCGACAGCTCGTCCATCCGGTCGCGAATGCCCTGGGCGGTCGACAGGGCGTTGGCTCCTGGGGTCAGCTGGACCGCGAGGCCCGCCATCGGCTTGCCGTTGAGTTCGGACGAAAAGAGATAGCTCGCCGCGCCCAGTTCGACGCGGCCGACATCGCCGAGCGTGACCGCCGACCCGTCGGGGTTCGCGCGCAGGATGATGCTCTCGAATTGCTCGGGCTTGGTAAAGCGGCCCTGCGTCGTGATCACGGCGTTGAGCTGCGCGCCCTTGGCGATAGGTTGATCGCCAAGCTGACCGCCAGGGGTCTGGCTATTCTGTTCCTGCACCGCGCCGAGCGCCTCAGCCGCCGACAGATTGTAGGAGGCAAGCTTTTGCGGATCCAGCCAGATGCGCATCGCATATTCGGGCGCAAAGGCCTGGACGTTGCCGACGCCGTTTACACGCCGCAGCTCGTCGAGCACGCGCGTATTCGCGAAGTTGTTGACCTCCATCGGGTCGGTGTTGCCGCTCTTCGAGGTGATCGCGACGATCAGCAGGAAGCCCGAATTGGCCTCGGTGACCGAAATGCCCTGGCGGCGCACATCTTCGGGCAAACGCTGCTCGACGCGGCGCAGGCGGTTCTGCACCTCCATCTGCGCATTATCGATGTCGGTCCCCGCCTCGAAGGTCAGGTTGATCGATGCGGTGCCGTTCGATTCGCTGGTCGAGGCCATGTAGAGGAAGCCCTCGACCCCGTTCAGTTCCTGCTCGATGACCTGCGTGACATTCTGCTCGAGCGTCTTGGCGTCGGCACCCGGATAGGTGACGCCGATCGTCAGCGATGGCGGCGCCACCGACGGATATTGTTCCACGGGAAGCCCGCGCAGCGCGATGATGCCCGACAACAGGATGCCGATAGCGATGACCCACGAAAAGATGGGCCGGTCGATGAAGAAGCGGGGTGTCATATCAGGTCAGCGCTTCGTCGTCGGCGCGGACTGCGCCCCTTTTGCCGGTGCAACGCGCACCGGCTGGCCCGGCTGCACCTTTTGCAGCCCGTCGACGATCACCCGGTCGCCGGGTTTCAGCCCGTCGAGGATCGCCCACTGGCCCGCGACCATCGTGCCCAGCTTCACCGGGCGCGGGGTCGCGATATTCTTGGCATCGAGCACCATGACGCTGGCATTGTCGGCGGCCAGCTTGACCGCGCGCTGGGGGATCAGAACGCCGCCGGCACGGTCGCCCGCAAAGATGCGCGCGCGAACGAACTGGCCGGGCAGCAGCGCCGCGTTCGGGTTCGGGAATTCGGCGCGCAGCGCCGCGGTGCCCGTCGCCTCGTCGATCGACAGGTCGAGGAAGTCGAGATGGCCGACGACCGGAAAGGCCGTGCCGTCCTCAAGGATCAGCTGGACTTCGACGCGCTCGAGCTGCGGCACGCTGACCTTGCCCGACCCCATCTCGCGGCGCGTCGCGAGCAGGTCCGAACTCGACTGGCCGAAATTGACATAGACGCGGTCGATCTGTTCGATCGTCGTCAGCAGGGTGCCCGCACCCGCGCTGACGAGTGCGCCCTCGGTCACTTCGGCGCGCCGCGCGCGGCCCGAAATCGGTGCGGTGACCATCGAATAGCCAAGATTGAGCCGCGCCGATTCCAGATTGGCCTGTGCCGCCGCGACGTCGGCCTCGGCGGTACGCTGCGCGGCGACCGCGGCGTCATATTCCTGCTTGCCGATCGCCTGGTCGGCGAGCAGCGGCTGATAGCGGCCGACGACCTGCCGCGCATTGGCGGCGGTCGCCTGCGCTCGGGCGAGCTGCGCACGCGCCGCGTTGGCCGTGGCGGTCAGCTGGCGCGGGTCGATGCGGAACAGGGCCGTACCGGCTTGCACGAAGCTGCCTTCGTTGAACAGCCGGCGTTCGACGATGCCGTCGACCCGCGCGCGGACTTCGGACGTGCGATACGCCTGAACGCGGCCAGGCAATTCGATCACATTCGGTACGGCCTGCGTGCGGACCGTCACGATATTGACCTCGGGCGGCGGCGGCGCGGGCGGCGCCTCGGACGAGCAGGAAGCCAGCAACAGGGCCAGCGCAGCGCCGGCGGCGCAGCTGAGAGGACGAAAGCGACTCATAGGGACCCCTGAAAAAATCGCAGTTGTGCGGGATTTGTTTATACGCAAAAGCTTGCGTTGGGACGCCCTGTAATTTAAATTACAAAAAAGCGCAAGGGAGGGGGGAAATTTTGAGCATGTCGGAATCGGCCTTATGTCAAATGGATAGGCTATCGCCACGCGAACGGCGGCAGAATGCGATCCTCGATGCCGCCGAGGCGCTGTTCCTCGAACAGGGGTATGAGCGCACGAGTCTCGCCGAAATCGTCAAGCGTTCGGGCGGTTCGCTCGCGACGCTCTATGAATTGTTCGGCAACAAGCAGGGGCTGCTTCGCGCGATCGCAACGCGCTGGTGCGACGAAGCGATGCTGCGGTCGCTCGACGACGACACGACCCGGGGATTGTCGACCGTCGAAATTCTGAAGAGTTACGCGCATCGCCAAAGCGAGTTGATGGAATCGCCGCACGCCGTCGCGCTGATGCGCATGCTGATATCCGAGAGCTTGCGCGACCATGAATTCGCGATGCAGATCTACCGCGACCTGCACGTGCCCGCGCTCGAGGAACTGATCGAGCTGTTCGCGGAATGGGCGGCGACCGGCAAGGCCGACATCGACCGCCCGGAAGCAGCCGCGCGCCTCTTTTTCGATATCGTCGTCGGCGATTCGATGCTGAGCACGCTGATGGGGATCGAGGACGAATGGCTCGACCCGGAAGAGATTGACTGGCGGCTCCAGCCGTTCCTGTCCCATTTCAATATCCGCTAGCGCCGCCCAGCGGGCAGCGGCGATCTGTTGACATGGCTGTCAATAACTGAAAGCGTGCCGGCTCCTGTTTCGGGAGCATCGCGCCTTGGCCAGTACCGCCCTGCCTTCGGCCGCCCGCGCCGACGAAACCCCGGCATTGCGGCCACGGACGGTCGCCGCCTATGCCGCGACGGCAGGGCCGACGGTCATGCTGGGCTTGCCATTCAGCGTCTACTTGCCGCCCTATATCGCCGAGGGCGGCGTCATTTCGGTCGCGCTGGTCGGGCTGCTCTTCTCGCTCACGACGATATGGGACGGCGTCGTCGACCCGCTGATCGGCACGATGGTCGACCGCGTGCGCACCGGGCTCGGCGCACACCGGCGCTGGATGCTGCTCGCGATCGTGCCGCTGGCGCTGCTGCTGCTCGCGCTGGTGACCGTCGGCGACCGGCTGCCCTTCGCAGCGCTCTTCCTGATGATGATATTCTTTTATTCGAGCTACAGCCTCTACGAGGTCGCGCAATTGTCGTGGGGGTCGGCGCTGGTGCGCACGCCCGCCGATAGCGCGCTCCTTTACGGCATGCGCGACTGGTTCGCGAAGATCGCGCTGATCTGCGCCTTTGCCGCGCCCGCGGCGGCGCAGCTCCTGATCCCGGGGCTCAGTCTGCAGGGGCGGATCATGGCCTATGCCAGCCTTTTCCTGCTCATGGCGCCGGTCGCGCTCTTTGCGATCCGTCTCGTCCCGCCGCGTGCCGTGGTGGCGGAAGCGGGTATCGGCTGGCGGCACGAGATCCGCGCGTCCTTGTCCTTCCCGCCGCTGATGCTGCTGCTTGGCGTGCAGTTCCTCAACAGCTTCGCCTTTGGATCGCTGACTTCGCTGTTCGTCTTCTTCGCCGCCGCGGTGCTCGATCTCGACGCGCAGAGCGCGGTGTTGCTGTTCGCGAGTTTCGTCGGCGGGGCCTTCGCGTCGCCCGTCTGGACCTTCCTTGCGCGCCGCTTCGGCAAGCCGCCGATGATGATCGCGATGGGGCTCCTGATATCCAGCCTGCTTGTTGCGACCTTGTTCCAGCAGCCCAGTGGTCTTGCGCAGGCCGTCGGCTTCTCGCTGATGCTCGGGACGGGGTTCGTCGGATTGCTCTTCACTTACTCGATGCTCGCCGACCTGATCCCGCAGGATGCCCGCCGCTGCGGCCGCAACCGCTCGGCCTTTCTCTTCGCGCTGCTCAACCTGATGCAGAAATTCGGCGTCGCCGCCGCGATCGCGGTCAGCTATCTCTTGCTCGACCTCGTCGGCTTCGATCCGCAGAACGGTGAGGCCGCGGCTCGCGAACTGCACCTGCTCTTCGCGCTACAACCGACACTCAGCTGGATTGTCATGGCGGGGCTGCTGCTCGGGATGCAGCGCGCGCTGTCCCGCCTTTGACTTGCAATCGCCGCAGCGCCCAAGTAAAGGCCGCTTTCATTCGGACAGATGCGCCGTTTTCCTTCCGCCTTTCGCCGACACGCTCGGGGAGGGTGGGCGGACTATTGCCCCAAGCGCGCTTGACGCGTGGGGGGCGGCAACCCATCTGGCCCGGATCATTGACGTAAAAAGACAGGACGATCGACATGGCGAAGACCAGCCCGGCTGAGTTCATCAATCAGGTACGCGCCGAAGCCCGCAAGATCGTGTGGCCGACCAGCCGCGAAACGGTGCAGACGACGATCATGGTGATCATCATGACGACGATCCTTTCGCTGTTCTTTTTCGGCGTCGACACGGTTTTCAACGCGATCGTCAGCTGGCTGACGTCGCTCGCGCGCTAACGCCCGCGGTTACAGGGACAGGATACGGATACACATGGCGCGCTGGTACATCATTCACGCCTATTCGGGTTTCGAGAACAAGGTTCGCGATTCGGTGCTTTCCGAAGCCGAGCGCATGGGCCTGACCGATTTCGTCGAAGCGGTCGAAGTGCCGGTCGAAACCGTCACCGAGGTGAAGCGCGGCAAGAAGGTCCAGGCCGAACGTAAGTTCTTCCCAGGCTACGTCCTCGCCAAGCTGACGATGACCGACGATGTCTATCACCTCGTCAAGAACACGCCGAAGGTCACCGGCTTCCTCGGTTCGATGGGCAAGCCGCAGGCGATCAGCGAAGCCGAAGCCGCGCGCATCCTGAACAGCAAGGAAGAGGCCGCGGCCCGTCCGAAGCAGGAAATCCGCGTCGATTACGAAATCGGCGATCAGGTCAAGGTGCTCGACGGTCCCTTCGCCAGCTTCAACGGGCTGGTCGAGGAACTCGATTTCGAAAAGGCGCGCGTCAAGGTGTCGGTGTCGATCTTCGGTCGCGCCACCCCGGTCGAGCTCGACTTCGAACAGGTCGAACGCTTCAAATAACATCGCGGCGCGCCTTTTGGGGCGCGCGTGAAATCCGCTGAATGGAACCCGCTATGAGCCTCACTCCCGAAGAGATGCAGGCTCGTGCTGACCATGCGCGCGAAATCTACGCCAGCGTCGATCGCGAGCGGCTCGTCCGGCATATCGTCCACCTCTTCGATCTCGAAGCTGCGGATGAGCCCGACGAATTCACCTATCCCGCCTTCACCAAGCCGCGCCGCCAACGCATTTTCGGCGGACAGGTAATCGCGCAGGCGATGGTCGCCGCAGCGCGCACCGTCGATCCCGGCAAGAGCGTTCATTCGCTCCACGCCTATTTCCTGCGCGGCGGCGACGAGGCAAAGCCGCTGCACTTCCGCGTCCACCGCGACTTCGACGGGCGCAGCTTCGCCAACCGCCGCGTCGTCGTGCGCCAGGACGGCAAGGTGATCTTCAATCTCACCGCCTCGTTCCAGGCGCCCGAAAAGGGCCTGTCGCACCAGATCCCGATGACGGGCATCCTGCCGCCCGAGGAATGCTGGGACTTTGCCGATTTCATCGCCGTCGATCCCAAGATCAGCGACCGGCGCATCGAGCATATGGCGCGCATGCACCCGTTCGAGGTTCGCGCTTTCCGCCCGCCGCCGTCCGAAAAGGCGACGATGCAATATGAATGGTTCCGCATTTCGGCGCCCGTCGGCGACGACCCGCTGATCCACCGCGCGCTGCTCGCCTATGCCTCGGACATGGGGCTGCTCTCGACGACGATGATGCCGCACGGGCTGACGTGGGACACGCCGGGCGTTTTTTCGACCAGCCTCGACCATGCGATGTGGTTCCACGATGAGATCCGCGTCGACGAATGGTTCGTCTATGTCATGGACAGCGACTGGAGCGGCGGCGGGCGCGGGATCAACCGCGGGCGTATCTATCGCCGCGACGGCACGCTGATCGCTTCGGCGGTGCAGGAAGGGCTGATTCGCTACGACCCCTCGGCCGAATAATCGCTGTCCTACTTTGCGCCGCTATGCTTCGATGATGGTGATGCAGGCGAGCCGAAAAGCGATTTGCGAGTGAAGTTAGGCAGTTTTCCGCCGAATTCTCGAATCGACTGGCTGTCGCCCTTGCATTTTTGCCCACGCCGGAGTAGGGGCGCCGCTTCGCGTCAGATAAGGGCGTGATTCCGCGCGGGAGGAAGGGGTGATGCCCTTCTGTTCGACCGCTAATTTTGAGGTTCGCTGGAAACGGCGGGCCGACAGAAAGACAGGAGGCCATCATGGCTAAGAAGATTAGCGGCTACATCAAGCTGCAGGTGCCCGCCGGCACCGCCAACCCGTCGCCGCCGCTTGGGCCGGCATTGGGTCAGCGCGGCGTCAACATCATGGAATTCTGCAAGGCGTTCAACGCCGCGACCGACGGTATGGAAAAGGGTACGCCGACCCCGACCATCATCACCGTGTTCGCCGACAAGAGCTTTTCGTTCGTCACGAAGACGCCGCCGGCAACCTACCTGATCAAGAAGGCCGCGAACCTCAAGTCGGGTTCGAAGGAGCCGGGCAAGATCAGCGGCGGCAAGATCGCGCGCTCGAAGCTCGCCGAAATCGCCGAGATCAAGATGAAGGATCTCAACGCGAACGACATCGAACAGGCAACGAAGATCATCGAGGGCAGCGCGCGCTCGATGGGCCTCGAAGTGACGGAGGGCTGAACCGATGGCAAAGCTGACCAAGAAGCAGAAGGCCCTCGAGGGCAAGGTTGATGCGCTGAAGCTGCACACCGTCGACGAAGCGCTGAAGACCGTTCGCGAGCTGGCCTCGGCCAAGTTCGACGAAACGCTCGAAGTCGCGATCAACCTCGGTGTCGACCCGCGCCACGCCGACCAGATGGTCCGCGGCGTCGTGACGCTGCCCGCCGGCACCGGCAAGGACGTCAAGGTTGCCGTGTTCGCGCGCGGCGACAACGCCGACAAGGCGCTGGCCGCCGGCGCCGACAAGGTCGGTGCCGAAGACCTGATGGAAGACATGCTCGCGGGCAACCTCGACTATGGCCGCGTCATCGCGACGCCGGACATGATGGGCATCGTCGGCCGCCTCGGCAAGACGCTGGGTCCGAAGGGCCTGATGCCGAACCCGAAGCTGGGCACCGTGACCCCGAACGTCGCGGAAGCCGTGAAGGCCGCCAAGGGCGGTCAGATCGAATTCCGCGTCGAAAAGGTCGGCATCATTCACGCCGGCCTCGGCAAGCTGTCGTTCGGCGAGGAAAAGCTCCGCCAGAACTTCGACGCGTTCGTCGACGCGATCGTCAAGGCCAAGCCGGCCGGCGCGAAGGGCAAGTACGTCCGCAAGATCGCGCTGTCGTCGTCGATGGGTCCCGGCGTGAAGGTCGATACGGCCGACGTGACCGGCGCCTGATCGGCACGCACTGAATTAGGGAAGGGCCGGGGGAAACTCCGGCCCTTTTCTTATGGGCGGGTATGGGGTGGGGAGCCGCCGTTCGATTACGCAAGAAGGCGGGTTGCTATCAATTGCTCGATCATTCGCAAGTCGGTTTCAACGCCGGGCGAATTGTATTCATCCTTGTTGCGACTAGCCCACGCTTCAATGATACGAACACCGCTTGGTGAGCCATCGAGCCGAACGCCATATATGCAGTGACCGGTCCATGATCGATGGAAATAGAGCCAGCCCTCCTCGAAGAAAATGAACCATTTATCGTCCATGTCCTTTGGAATGTGGCCGCGTTTTATCCGCTCGGCCTCATCATCTGAGAACAATAGTCCGAGCTCTATTGACTCCCGTTCCGCCGGGAGCGGAAGCGTCTTCCGCGATGTGCGAGTGGCGATGTCCATGGTCCCACATAAGGCCATGAGGCCTACGTCCGCAATCGGTCGTTAGCGGTCATTGAGATCGGCGAAACTCGATCAGGTCCCACTTGTTGCCGTAGAGGTCGAGAAACACCGCGACCGTGCCATAGTCGGCCTCCAGCGGCTCGCGCTCGATCCGCACGCCCTTTTCGAGCAGATGCTGATAATCGCGCCAAAAATCGTCGGTTTGCAGGAACAGGAAGACGCGGCCGCCCGACTGGTCGCCGATGAACTTCGCCTGATCTTCACTGGCTGCACGCGCCAGCAGGATCGTCGCGCCGCCCGGCGGATTGCCCGGCGGCGCGACGAGCACCCATCGCTTGTCCTGCGCCGGTTGATAGTCGTCGGCGACGAGCGTGAAGCCCAAGGTCCCGACGTAAAAATCGATCGCCTCGTCATAATCGCGCACAACGAGCGCGATATGCGCGAGCGATTGGCGGGTCATTCGCGGAGGCCGCGCAGCGCCGCGCCCGCCGCGAATGGCCCGACCATGGTGAGGAGCAGGCTCGTCGCCGCGAGTAGCTTGATCGCGCCGCGCCCCGACGGGTCGAGCATGCCCGCGCCAAAGATCAGCATCGGCACCGCGAGCGGAAGAACGAGCAGTCCGCCGATCGCGCTGCCGCCTTTGTGGTTCGCGGTCAGCGCGGCACTCAGTACCGCCAGCGAGGCGAGCGCCGGAATGGCGATGGCGATCCCGGTCGCGAGCAGTTCGACGCGGGGCGCGTCCTGCGCCAGCAGCGCCGACGCAGGGAACAGGGCGATCATCAGCGGCAGACCGAAGCCGATGGCATGCGCGCCGATCTTCACCGCTGCGATCACCTCGTCGGCAAAGCCGCGCACCGCAAGTTGATCGAGCACGCCCGCATCCTTGTCGGGTCGCACGAGCCGGTCGATCGGCAGCAGCGCCGCGAGCAGCGCCGCGACCCAGACCATCCCGCCGCCGGCACGCCGCAGCAACGGCGCGTCGGGGCCAACGGCGAACGGGAAGGCGGTCGCAACGAGAAGGAAGAACAGCACCGGCAACCACAACGCCCCGCTGCCCCATGCGCGGCGGAGGTCGCGCCAAAAAAGGGCGATCAGCGCGGTCATGCGAGCGCGCCCATGTCGAGTTCCGCCAGATCGGGGATGCTGAGTGCAAAGTGCGACGCGAGCAGCACCGCACCGCCGTTACTGCGGTGCTTTGCAATCGCGGCGACCAGCCGTGCCTGCGCCGCATCGTCCATCCCGTTCGCGGGCTCGTCGAGCAGCCAGATCGGCGCGCCGCTCGCGATCACACGCACCATCGCGGCGCGCTTGCGCTGGCCGGTCGAGAGCATCGATATCGGCACCTCGGCGAGCGGCGCCAGTGCCATCTCGTCCATCGCGCGGTCGACCGTGTGGCCGTCGACGGTATCGACCCGCGCCCAGAAATCGAGCGCGCGGCGCAGCGGGAGTTCGGTGTCGAGCGCCGATGCCTCGTCGATCAGTGCAATGCGCTCGCGGCGCTCGACGGTTCCGGCAGCTGGGCGCAGCAGTCCCGCGGTGAGGCGGATCAGGCTCGACTTGCCCGCGCCATTGGGGCCGCGCAGCCACAGCGCGTCACCGCGGTTCAGCACCAGCGACAAATTCTCGAACAGCAGCCGGTCGCCGCGAATGCACGCTACGCTGTCCAGCCGCAGCAGTTCGGTCACGCCATATCTTCCAGCGCGTGCATATCGTCGTCGGAAAAGCCGAAATGGTGGCCAATCTCGTGGATCAGCACATGGCGCACCAGCGTGTCGAGCCGCTCCCCCGTCTCGATCCACTCGACGAGGATCGGGATGCGATAGAGGGTGACGCGGTCGGGCATCCCACCGCTTTCGCCGATGCTGCGTTCGGTCAGCGGGCGGCCCTCGTAAAGCCCGGTGAGTTCATAAGGATGTTCGATGTCGAGCGAGGCAAGCATCTCATCGTCGGCGAATTCCTCGATTGAGATGACCACTCCCTCGATTTGCGGGGCAAATACCGCCGGCATCGTCGCCAACGCCGCCTCGGCCATCGCGAACAGCGCATCGGCGTCGGGCGCGCCGCCGGTCCAGCCGGCGGGCAAATCGGGAAGGGCAGGCTTGTCGCTCATCGCGCCCTTCCTTATGGCGAGCGCGACACATTGACCAGCGGGAGAAAGAATATGGTCCAGAAACTCGACAATGCAGCGCGCAGCGCGCTCCTCGCCCGCTTTCCCGAATGGACGCACGAACCGAAACGTGACGCAATCACGCGCCAGTTCAAATTCGCCGATTTCGCGCAAGCCTTCGGTTTCATGTCGAGCGTCGCGATCATCGCCGAGAAGATGGACCATCACCCCGAATGGTCGAACGTCTACAACCGCGTCGATATTCTGCTCACCACACACGACGCCGACGGATTGTCGGAGCGCGACGCGAAGCTCGCCGAGGCGATCGAGGCGCTACTGTAACCCGATCGCGATTGTTGTTATCTTGCGCTGACGCCTCATGTCCTTACAAGCGGCGCAAAGCACAGCAAACGCCCCAGGGGAGCCCACCGCATGACCGACAGCCTGTTCCGCCGCAAACCGATCGTTCCGGAACGGCGGGAGGGCGAGCAGGTGCTGGCGCGGACGCTCGGCTGGCCGCATCTGATCGCGCTCGGCGTCGGGGCGATCGTCGGCACGGGCATATTGACCCTCATCGGCGTCGGCGCCGACAAGGCGGGGCCCGCGGTCATCCTGTCCTTCGGTATCGCGGGGCTGATCTGCGCCTGCGCCGCGCTTGCCTATGCCGAAATGGCGACGATGATCCCCGCTTCGGGCAGCGCTTATACCTATAGCTATGTCGTGATCGGCGAATTGCTCGCGTGGGTCGTCGGGTGGAGCCTGATCCTCGAATATTCGCTCGTCGTCAGCGCGGTCGCGGTCGGCTGGTCGGGCTATGCCGCGCCCTTGTTACAGGCGTGGGCGGGCTTTCCGATGGCGCTGATGCAGGGACCCGAACTCGGCGGCATCGTCAACCTGCCCGCAATTGCGATCATCGCGGTGGTCGCGGGGCTGCTCCTCGTCGGCACGCGTGAAAGCGCGACGCTCAATGCGATCCTGGTGCTGGTGAAGATCGTCGCGCTCATTGTGTTCGTGGCCGTCGCGCTGCCTGCCTTCAACGCCGCCAATCTCGAACCCTTCAGCCCCTATGGCTTCGCCAAGCATATGGGGCCCGATGGCGTCGAGCGCGGCGTGATGGCTGCGGCGGCGATCATCTTCTTCGCCTTCTATGGCTTCGACGCGATCGCGACCGCGGCCGAGGAAGCCAAGAATCCCGACCGCGATCTCAAGATCGGCATCGTCGGATCGATGTTCGCCTGCGTGATCATCTATATCGCCGTCGCGGTCGCCGCGGTCGGCGCGATCGCCTATACGCGCTTTGCCAACAGCCCCGAACCGCTCGCGCTGATCCTGCGCGAACTCGGCAGCCCGCTCGCGGCGCAATATCTTGCGGTGTCGGCGATCATCGCGCTGCCGACGGTCATTCTCGCCTTCTTCTATGGGCAGAGCCGCATCTTCTTCACGATGGCGCGCGACGGGCTGTTGCCCGCGAGCCTCGCCAAGCTGTCGTCGCGCGGGACGCCGGTGCGGATCACCATCTTCACCGCGCTCGTCGTTGCAGTGCTCGCGGGCTTTATCCCGCTCGGCGAACTTGCTGCGCTCGCCAATGCCGGCACGCTCGCCGCGTTCACCGCGGTGTCGATCTGTATGCTGATCATGCGCCGCCGCGCGCCCGAAGCGCCACGTACCTTCCGCGCGCCGATGCCGTGGGTGGTCGGCGGCATCGCGGTGCTCGGCTGCATCTATCTCTTCTTCAGCCTGCCGGTGCAGACGCAGCTCTGGTTCCTTGTGTGGAATGTCGGCGGGCTGGGGGTCTATTTCCTCTACGCCCGCCGACACGCCGTCGTCGGCTGATCAGTCGAACAGCTCGCTCAGGAAGCTCTTCTTGTAATTCTTCTTGTACGGCTTGCCGCCGTAATGGCGGTCGTCATAGCCGCGCTCGCGATATTCGGGCTGTGGCGGCGGGGGAGGGGCGGACGCGCGCGGTGCCGGCGCGCTGGCGGCTTCGCTGCGCTCGATGATCTTGTCGAGTTCGCCGCGGTCGAGCCAGACGCCGCGGCATTGGGGGCAATAGTCGATCTCGATTCCCTGGCGTTCCGACATGGTCAGGTTCACGCGGCAGGTCGGGCAAAGCAGCCCCTGGGCATCGGACACGAAGTTTCCTTTCAAGGCAAAGGCGACCCGGCGGGCCGCCATGTCCCTAACGTGCCACGGCCAACTTGCGTTCCGCAAACAGAAAAGGCCCCGTTCCGACCGGGGAGGCGGAACGGGGCCGAGTTTTGCCGTGCTCTGTTCAGCTGTCGGCTTCGAACGCCAGCAAGTCGCCTGGCTGGCAATCGAGTTCGGTGCAGATCGCCTCGAGCGTCGAAAAGCGCATCGCCTTTGCCTTACCGGTCTTGAGGATCGACAGGTTGGCGAGCGTGATCCCGATGCGGTCGGACAGGTCGGTCAGCGTCATCCGCTTGGCGTGGAGCAGGTCATCCAGTTTCACGACGATCGCCATCACACGGTCCCTTCCAGCTCGTCGCGCATCGCGGCGCCCTGTTCGAAGACCGCCGCGAGGACGAAGGCGAGGAGGATCGCGAGCAGATTGCCGAGCGAGATTCCGCCCATGTCGGCGAATGCGCTGCCCGCTTTCGCGATGCTGCTGGCGGTCCAGTGCAGCGGGATCGCCAGCAACTGGACGGCAACGAGCGCCCAGCCGACCCGGCGCAGCCGGGCCGCGTTCGCAGCGATGAAGGGATCGCGCGCCGCGCTCGCCACGAGCGCCTGAAACTGGCGGATTATGTAAGCCGCCCCGGCGAGGATGGCGAAGAGCAGCCCCAGCAGCAGGCCGACCGGGAGCCGAAGCGTCGTGACATCGACGAATTCGGGGCTGTCGCGGAATCCGGCCATGACTTCGGGCCAGGCGACGATCAGCGCGACCGCGATGCCGACGACGAGCAGCGCCGACGCCACGATCAATCCGAGGATCAGCCAGAGCAGCCCGCGCGTCGCGCCGAGAAGGGTCGAGTTGGGAACAGGCATATCGTTCTCCGATAGGTTGTTTATCGAAGAGCGATATATTCCGATTTCTTCTTATCGTCAATCGATAATATTGAAAAACGATATGACTGGCGACCGGCGTGTGGGAAACGCATTTTCCTCACCATCACACCGGACTTGATCCGGGGTCTATGACTGCATGTCCCGTGCTTCCGACCGAGGACGCTACGGATCCGGCCCGGATCAGGTCCGGGATGGCGAGGGGCAGGGTGTCAAGCCGCCTGCCAGTCGAACGCCAGCGGCGCTTCGCGAAAGGCGAAGCGGTCGAGGTGGCGCGCCACGACGCCCTTCATCGCTTCCACATGTTCGGCGCTGCTGGCGTCGATGCGGACCGACAGCGCGTCGGGTCCGGCATCGAACGTCACCAGCGCATCGCCCGCCCATGTCGCGCCGCGCGCGTCCTTGGGGAAGGCCACGGTGCCGTGGTCGGGGGTGAATTCGACCGCGAGATTATGCTGCCAATGCTTGCACAGCTGCTGCAGATATTTGCTCGCGTGCGCCGTGGGCACGTTGGCGACAGCGCTGCTCATCACAGCCGCTCGATCTTTTGCGCCGCCTCGTCGATCAGCGCGACGATGTCGTGCAACGCGGCATTGTCGAGGTCGCGGTCGCCGAGCCGGTTCATCAGCACCTGGCGCAGATTGCCCATCGCGCGGCGCACCGACGCCGAGTCCGTGCGCTGCGTTTCCTCGCCGACCGCGGTCAGGCGGGTGATCGCGGCGTCGACAATCTCGCTATTGGCTTCGAGTTCGGCGCGTCCCGCGTCGGTGATCGCGAACAGCTTTTTCGCGCCGTCGCTCTCTTGCGCTTCGATCAGGCCCATGTCGTCGAGCATCGTCAGCGTCGGATAGATGACGCCGGGGCTTGGCGCGTAGCTGCCGCCCGTCAGTTCCTCGATGTGACGGATCAGGTCGTATCCGTGGCGCGGCTCGTCGGCGATCAGCTTGAGCAATACGAGCCGCAGCTCGCCGCCGTCGAACATGCGTCGGCGTTCACCGCGCTCGCCCCGGCCGCCGCCACGGCGGCCACCGCCGCCAAAGCCGTGCCCGAACCCATGGCCAAAGCCACGTCCGCCGCGATGCATCGCATGCCGCCCGCCGCAACCGCGGCCTTCCATTTTCGCATAGAATATCATTTTTCGTTCCTTAGAGTGATTCTAGATGCGTCTAAGATATATCTTAAGATAGAATGTGCAAGAGGCGCCGGGAAAATTTATCGACGGAAACGCGGGGCGATCAGCTTTGCGGCGCGAAGCGCAAGTGAATCAGCGGATAGGCACGCCCCTGGCTATCGCGTTCTGATCGACCGGTGGGCACGAAGCCCAGGCGCTCATAAAAGCCGACGGCTTGCCCATTCTGTTCGTTCACTTCGGTTGTCAGCGTCGGCTGGCGTTCCAGCGCATGCGCGACCAGCGCCCGCCCGACACCCGCCCCGCGATATGCGGGATCGATGAACAGCGCCTCCATGCTCGATCCGTCGAGCAGCATGAAGCCGATCGGCCGGTCATCGGCGTCGACCGCGAGCCAGAGCGGCGCTGCGGGAAGGAAGGACTGGACTTCGGCTTCGATCGCGGCGCGGTCTTCGGAGGTTAGAAAGTCGTGCGTCGCATCGACGGCGTCGCGCCATATCTCGACAGCGCGCTCGCCGTCGGCGGGTGTCGATTGTCGGATCCGTATCATGGCGGGGGCTTTAGTCGATCGCGACAAGGCTCGCCAAGCCCGAAGGCGACCGAAATCCCGCCATTGGCCTTGACTCCGCGCCCACCCACGCTATTAGCGCCCCCGTGTTGCCTCGGTCTCGGCCGTGGCAATTCCGTCCGAGACAGTTGGTGAAGGGGATTTGCCCTTCTTAATTTCCAGCCGAGACGGGGAACAGTCTTTTTCGGTCGCCCGCCTGTTTGATCAGGCGACGCGTCTTGACCGACCCCATCGGACATCGTTGCGCAAATGCAGGTGAGCCTTGGCTCGCATCGGCATTTGCGTGTGTTAGCCGCCCGGCGGCGCATGCGTTTCGGCGTGCGCGCATCCGGGCAGATGAGTGGAGTATAGGCATGGATCGTACGGAAAAGGCCGAAGCCGTATCCTCGCTGAACGCTACGCTGGGATCAGCTGCTGCTGTTGTGGTCGTCCGCAACCTCGGCATGACCGTCGCTCAGTCGACGGTGCTGCGCCAGCAGATGCGCGATGCAGGGGCCGACTTTCGCGTCACGAAGAACCGTCTTGCCAAAATCGCGCTCGATGGCACGTCCTACACCGGTATCGGCGAACTGCTGACCGGTCCCACGGCCCTCGCAACCTCGACCGATCCGGTCTCGGCTGCAAAGATCGCCGTGGAATTTGCCAAGACCAACGACAAGCTTGAAATCGTTGGTGGCGGCATGGGCGACGTGGTCCTCGACGTAGATGGCGTGAAGGCGCTTGCTTCGCTTCCCTCGCTCGACGAGCTCCGCGCCAAGATCATCGGTCTGGTGCAGGCTCCGGCCACCAAGGTTGCGCAGATTGCCGCAGCCCCGGCGGGCCAGTTGGCGCGGGTTTTTGGCGCATATGCCGCCAAAGAAGCAGCGTGATTTCGAACTAACCCTTTAAACTTACTACCGGGATATCCCGGTTCTGATGGAGAATGAACATGGCTGATCTTGCAAAGATCGTTGAAGAACTGTCGGCGCTGACCGTCCTCGAAGCGGCTGACCTGTCGAAGCTGCTCGAAGAAAAGTGGGGCGTTTCGGCTGCCGCTGCTGTTGCTGCCGCTCCGGCTGCTGCCGCTGCTGGCCCGGCTGCTGAAGAGCAGACCGAATTCGACGTCATCCTGACGGGTGACGGCGGCAACAAGATCAACGTGATTAAGGAAGTCCGTGCGATCACCGGTCTGGGTCTGGGCGAAGCCAAGGCACTCGTCGAAGGCGCACCGAAGGCCATCAAGGAAGGCGTGAACAAGGCAGAAGCTGAAGAGCTGAAGGCCAAGATTCTCGCTGCCGGCGGCACCGTCGAACTGAAGTAATTCGGTTGGATGGGTTCCGGCCGGATCATCCGGCCGGGTTCCAGCGAAAATGAGAAAGGGCGGTGCCGCGAGGCACCGCCCTTTTTCTATGCGGTGAGGGGACCACCGCAGATTATCGGGCGCTCAGCTCTTGGAATAGCCCGGGCGGAAGCTGGTCGACGTGCGGACACGCGCGGGTTCGGGGCGGCGCACATCCTGTTCCTGCGTCGCCGGGGCAGGGCGCTGGGCGATTTCCCAAGCGCTGACCGGCTTGCGGGTCATGTCTTTCTGCGCGCCGAGCGTCTCGTCATAGACGGTGCGTTCCTGGCGATCGAGGAAACGCGCATGCTTCAGCCGCTTGCTGAGCGTCGCAAAGGGATTGTCGTCGGTGGGCCCGGCCATCGCCATCGCTTCGTGACGACCCATGCTTCCGCTCGGTGCCGCGACAAAGGCGGGAACGGTCCGCAGAGCGACCTCTTCCTCTTCGCGCGGGGCATAGGCGGGCGTAATCCACGGTTGCGTTTCGCCGGTCACCGGCTCGGCTGCAGCGCGCGGCGCAGGCTCATAGTCATAGACGGTGGCTTCCTCGCCGACCACGCGGCGGCGACGGGCGAAGGCAAATCCGGCACCGCCGATGATCAGCAGCGCGGCTGCGCCACCCGCAATCTCCCACGGAAAGGCATCGCCGGTCGTGCTCGCGGCTTCAGCGGGCAGCGGCGTGGGCTCGGCGATCGGTTCGGTCGGCGCTGCCATCGGGGCGGCGATTGGCGTGGCTTCCTCGATAACCGGAGCCTCGGCGGCGGGCGCCGCGGCAGGGGTGGCTGCCGCCGCTACGGGCGCTGCAGAGCGCGTACGCGGCGCTGCGCGTTCGGCGCGCGCCGGGGCGGGCGCCGCGGCGCGCTGCGCTGCCTTGGGTGCGGGAGCGGTCTTTTCGGCGGGGATGTCCAGCGGGACGCGGATAAGAGGTGCCGGTGCGGCGGGCTGCGCGGTCTGCGGGGTTGCGACCGGGGCGGTGGTGCTCGGTTCGGGCACCGTGGGCGGGGTCTGCGGGGTCGGCGCCGCGACCGGAGGGGTCATCGTAACGGTCGGGGCTTCCTGCGCAAGAGCGCCGGGGGTGGACAGAACCAGGAACGCGGCAATCGCGCTCATGGCGGGGCGGGAGAGGGCGATATTTCTTGTCATAGTGAAAGCACGAACGAGCCACTCCCCGAAAATGCTGCTCGGACAACGCGGTTTCCGGGATGAGCCGTGGCTGCCGAACGGCGCGGCGAGGATTCCGGTGCGGCTGGTCGTGCCGTCTCATCATTTTTGCGGCCGGGCGGACCGGTGCGATCGATCGCCCGGGCCGGGCCCGGGAGCCCGCATTTCCGAGGACGTGCGCTTCAATATGACAGGGGCTTTGCGCTTTGGTGTCGGCCGGGTCACCAATTCGTCATTCCCGCGCAACCTGGCCGTGATCAACGCCGCGCATGAAAACCACCGACCTTGCCCCGACCCGGCTGCCGAACCAGCTGCGCGAAACGCAGCGGCTTCTGTTCATCGCCAAGCATGCGCGCTGGACCGGCGGGCTGCATGCCGACGACGGCAATCACGCGCTCTATCACCGCGAAATGCGCGAGACGCTCGAAGGGATTGGCATCGAGCTGTTGATCGCCGATAGCTATGCCGCGCTGTTCGACCGGCCTGCCGCCGATTTCGTCTTTCCGCTGCTCAACCGCGGTGGCTTCTTCAATTCGGAAATGCTGCTGCCGTTGCTCTGCAACCAGCATGGTCTGCCCTATCTTGGCGCCTCGCCGATCGTTCGCGGGCTGTCCGACGACAAGCATCTGACCAAGCTCGAGGCCGCGGCGCGCGGCGTGCCGACCGCGCCCTGGGCGCTGTTCCGCCGCGGCGCGCCCGTCGATGTGTCGCGCTGCCCGCCGGCGCGGCGCTGGGTGATAAAGCCGAACAACAGCTCGGCGTCGTGGGGCGTCCGCGACGCGCACGACCGGGTTCAACTTGCGCAGGCGGTCGCCGAAATCCACGCGCTCGACCATGATGCGCTCGTCGAACCCTTTATCGACGGCAGCGACATCGAGGTGCCCGTGATCACGCTCGATGGCGAACCCGCGATGCTGCCCATGATGATTTTCGAGCAGGATGATCCGACCCAGCTGCGTACCTATCAGGAAAAGCGCGACCTCGTCGGCAACGTTGGATATTGCATCAAGCGGTTCGACGATCCGGCGATTGCGGCGCGGATTGTCGACTATACCAAGCGGATGGCCGATATCTTCCGCCCGTTCGATTATGGCCGGTTCGAATTTCGCGTCGACCACACGACCGGCGACGTCCGGCTGCTCGAGGTCAATCTCAACTGCAATCTGTGGTCCGAAAAACTGTTCTCGCGCTCGGCCGTCGCGGCGGGCTTCACCCACGCGGCACTGATCGAAACGATCGTCGCCGAAAGCATGCTTCGTCAGATTGCGCCGGCCGCGGCGCGGAGGAGCGCCGCATGAGCGGGTCGATCCTGATCCTTGCGGGTCGCCGCCCCGGGGCGGTCGATGCGCTCGCCGAGGCATCTGGCGTCGGCGACAAATGCCTTGTGCCGGTCGCGGGGCGGCCGATGATCGCGCATGTTCTGGAAAGCGCGGCCGATAGCAGTGCGCGGCAGGTGTTCGTTTCGACGCATCACGCGGCGCTGCTCGCCGAATTGAGCGACCCGGTCGTCGATCTGCTCGGCGACCGGCTGATCATCGTACATGCGGCAGATAATCTGGCGGATTCGGTTCTCGCGGTCGCGGGCGTGGCCAGCTTCCCGCTGCTCGTCACGACCGCAGACAATTGCTTGCTGACCTCCGCGACGATCGCCGAGATCGAAACCGAGGCGGAACGGCTCGGCGCCGATGCCGGGGTCGCGCTGGCGCGGCGCGAGGATGTGCTGGCGGTCCATCCCGAAGGCCAGCGGCGCTTTTACGAGTTTTCCGACGTCGCGGTATCGAACTGCAATGCCTATTGGATCGGGCATCCGAACGCGCTCCGCGCGGCCGAGGCGTTTCGCGGCGGCGGCCAGTTCGTCAAGAAGCCGTTTCGCGTGATGCAGGCGTTCGGCCTGATCAACCTGCTCCGTTTCCGCTTCGGGCTCGGTCCGATCCACCACATCTTCCAGCGCATTTCGCACCATCTGGACATCGAAATCGCCCCGCTGCTGGTCAGCAACGGGGCGACGGCGATCGACGTAGACAATGAAAGGTCGCTGCGGGTGACCGAGGCGCTGATGAAGCGTCCCGACATCGTCAATCCGCGACCCAGTTCCCGTGAAAGCCAGGGGGAACCCGGTGCGGCAGATGCACGACAGCTTGCGGTGACCCGGTAAAGTCGTCGGCGTTGAGGATGACGAGCGCGGTCGTCTCGTCATTCATGTTCACGACCAGCCCGATCAGCCAGCCGTCATCCTCGGCACCGCTTTCACTGCGCGGGACGAAGACGAACTCGCCCGGATGCCGGCCGGGGCCGAAATCGTGGATGGCGGTCGTGCCCTTGCCCAAATCGTGCCTGAACAGGCGCGTCTCGGCGAGTGCCCATTCGGCCGATTTCCCGTCGGGGATCGCGATCGTATAGGCGTAGCGATAGGGCTTCGTCGTCAACCGCTCGTCATAGCGCGGGAATTCCTGCGCATGATCGTGGATGACGGTGCGGGTCGTCGTTCCGGCGACCGGGTCGATCGTCCAGCGTTCCATCCGCGACTTTTCGCTGTCGGGGCCGCGCTTCGAACTCGCGAACATCGTCTCGTGCGCGACGACGTCGACGATCACCTTGCCGTCGGCTGCTTCATAGGCGTTGGCAGGGTGGAAGACATAGCAGGGTTCGACGGGAACCCAGATCACCTCGTCACCGCTACCTTTCCGGGGGAGGAGGCCGACGCGCGCCTGATGCGCGTCGTTCCACGCATAGGGGAAGCGATAGCCGCCAAGCAGCATCTTCATCGAGAAGGTGACGGGGAGGTCAAAGACGAGCACGTAATTTTCGGTGATCGCGCAGTCATGGATCGAGGGCCCGTCGCTGACCGCGATCGCTTCCTCGCGGACGACGTGTGCGTCCTTGTCGAGCACGACGTGCCAGACCTTGTTCGGCTCGTCGCCGCGATAGGTGATCGCGTGCATTTCGTCGGTAAGCGGGTCGTGATGTGGGTGCGCGGTATAGGCGCCGGCCAATGTGCCGTCGAACGGGTTGTGCGCGATCGTGTTCAGTTCATAGCCGAGTTCGACGGGCTTGCCGCCGGCTTCGACGATCGCGAAAGTGCGGCCCGCGAGGCCGACGACATTGGTGTTCGGCGCGTCGCTGGTTTCGCGCGGCCCCGGGGGCAATTCCTCGCCGAGCACGGCGCATGCTTCGCTGCCGCGTACCCAGCGATTGCGATACCAGTCGGCCTTGCCGCCTTCGATGCGGATGCCGTGGACCATGCCGGCGCCGGTGAACCAGTGGTAGCTGGCGGGATCGGGGGCGGCCGCGGGGTTCGGCCCGTTGCGCAGATAACGGCCGGTCAGCGCGGCGGGGATTTCGCCCTCGACGCGCAATTGCTCCAGCGTGACCTCTTCGGTCATCGGTTTGTGGATGCCCGTCAGGAACGGGTGCGCGTCGGTGGGGCGGGGGAGGCGCTTGCGGTTGAAGTCGGCGACCTTGCCGATGCCTTTGACAACCGCGCCGCGGATCAGGGTTTCGACATTGCTTGCCATGATATTGCTCCTTACGGATGTTGGCGAAAGTACCGCGTGGCGGGGGCTTGTGCGGACGACTCGATATGTTTACAGTGACAACATGATGGCGAGCAAAGATAACAGTGTCAACATAAAAAGCGACGGCGCGAAGGCGGCGGGCGCTTATCATCATGGCGACCTGCGCGCGGCGGTGATCGCGGCGGGGCTGAAGCGGCTGGAGGACGCCGACGGCGCCGAGCTCGGGCTGCGTGCGCTGGCGCGCGACGTCGGCGTCAGCGCGACCGCGCTTTACCGGCACTTCCCCGACAAGGAGGCGCTGCTCGACGCGCTCGCCGACGAAGGGCTGCGGCGGCTCGGGGCGCTCCAGGCGCAGGCGTGGCTGAAGGCGGGCGGCGGGGTTGCGGGCTTCAAGGCGACCGGCATTGCCTATGTCCGCTTTGCCCACGACGAGCCGGCGCTGTTTCGGCTGAGCTTCACGCGCCAGATGTCCGAACGCTGTCCCGACGGCAGCAATGACGGCGGCGACGTTGCATATAATCTGCTCCGCGCCGGAGTCGGTGAGGCGCTTCCCGGCGCCCGAGACCCCGATACCGCGGCGCTCCATGCGTGGGCGCTGGTGCACGGCCTCGCGATGCTGATCCTCGACCGGCGCATCGAATGGGACGAGGCGAAGGTCGCCGAAGTGGTCGGGCTGACCTTTGGCGGGGTTGGCTGAAGAGCCGCCAGATATCGTGGCGCGACCGGGCGCAGACACAGCCGGCATAATTTAGCGGTTTCTTTTCCGGTTTTTGGTTATCTGGGCGCATGACCCGGTCGCTGCCCCCCAGAGTCGAAGCGATCTTTTGGCTCCTGCTGACCGCAACGGGCTATTTCCTGCTGGCCAGCCTGTCGCTGTATGCGACCAAGGGAGCAGACAATATCGCTGCGGTGTGGCCGCCCAGTGGATATTTCCTTGCCCTTCTCCTCCTGATGCCCGCGCGCTGGCGAATCGCGTCCTTCACTGGCATGGCGGCGTCCAGCATGGCCGCAAACATGCTTGGCGGCACGGCGTTCGCGATGTCGGCCGCCTTCGTTCTTGCCAATGGCGTCGAGGCTGCCGTCGCGCTGTGGCTGTTGCGTCGGCGCGAACCCGGCGAACTATCCTTTACGGCGCCGCGCGATGTCGTGCGTTTCTGCGGCGCCGCGCTGGCTGCGAGTTTCGTGGGCGCGGGCATAGCGACACTGTTCGCCGGCACCGGCTTCGATTTTTTCCTGTCCTGGCTGACGACGGTCGCGCTCGGTATATTGATCGTCACCCCGCCGATTGTCATGCTCGCGCGGCTTATCGTGTCGAATGCGTTCAGCAATGCGCCGGCGGGCATGAAAACCGAAGCGACGGCGATATTGATGGGTGCCGCCGCGATCACGGCCATCTGCTTTTCGCAATCGCAGTTTCCGGTCAATTTCCTGCCCTATGTAGCGGTCATTGTCGCGTCCTACCGCTTAGGGCCTTTTGGCGCCGCCGCCGGCATATTGATTGTCACGATCATCGCTTCGTTGCTGACGGCCCAGGGTTTTGGCCCGATCGCGGCCATCGACGGTGAGCCGAAGGTCAAGATATTTTTCCTGCAATTCTATCTGCTGTCGATGCTGGTCGTCGCGCTGCCGCTCGCCGCGTTGCTCGTCGTGCAGCGGCGGCTTTCGAGGCGGCTCGAGCAGAGCAACCGCTGGCTGCTGCAGGCGGAGGCCGCGGCGCTGGTGGGGCATTGGCGCGTCGACCTGGTCCATTGGACGATAACCTGGTCGGATCAGAGCTATCGCATCCATGGGCTGGAACCGGGTATGCCGGTCGACGTCAACTATAGTGTCAAACAATATGTGTCCGAGGACCGGTTGGCGGTGCGCAAGATTTTGGCGGAGGCCGTGCGAACCGGCCAGCCTTTCGAATTTCAGGGACGGATATTGCGCGCCGACGGTAATATCCGGCACGTCAAATCGCACGGTTCGATCGAAACGGGACGGGGCGGTAAGGCGGTCGCTATTTTCGGCACCGTCCAGGACGTGACCGAGACGGTCGAAAATGCCCGGATATTGGAGGCCGCGCGCAGCGCGGCGGAACGCGTTGCCAATACCGACATGCTCACCGGACTGCCCAACCGCCGCCATACGCTCGCGTTCCTCGAAAAGGCGCTCGCCGGTGCGCGCGACCATGGCGCGCCGCTTGCCGTCGCGATTTTCGACATTGATCATTTCAAGCGGATCAACGACGCGCACGGTCATGCAGTCGGTGACGATGTGATCCGCCGCGTCGCCCAGCGCGCGAAGGGGGCGCTTCGCGACGCCGACATGCTCGGTCGCATCGGCGGCGAGGAGTTCGTCTGCATCCTCCAGCGATCGAGCGCGCAGGCCGCCGAAATCGTCGCCGAGCGTGTCCGCAAGGCGGTCGAGATCGGGACCGCCGCCGAAGACGACCTCCCGAGCGCGACGATCAGCGTCGGTCTCGCGATCTATGACGGCGAGGCCGACGTTGAAGAGCTGCTCTACCGCGCCGACAAGGCGCTCTATGTCGCCAAGCGCGAGGGACGGAACCGGCTGCGCAGTGCGGCGTGAGTATCGGTTTCCGACCGATTGTAGACGATAGAGATGTGCACCCCGGCGAAAGCCGGGGCCCAGTGCGGAAACACGCTAGGTTCGCGTTAGAATTCTGGACCCCGGCTTTCGCCGGGGTGCACAAGTGCGGCTCCCCACCCCCAAACCGCCGTCGCGCTTTGGCCGCGGCAGTTTTGCTGATAGGCTCCGCATCGATCACGGGCAGGAAAGGTCGCCTCATGGAATCGGACGAAGCAATGATGGCGCGGCGGATGCTACTTACCGGCGCGATCGGGGCGCTCGCTTTGATTCACGCGCCGTGGGTGATGGCGAAGCTGCCGAAGGGCGGAGTGAAGGGGCTGATCGCGGGCGCGTCCGATGGCGCGCTCGACAAGCTCGCGGAGCCCGGCGCCTTTTATCGCGATACCGCGGTGCGCATATTGTTACCCGGCGCGGGCGGGAAGCTGGCGTCGAAACTCTTTGGCATGGGCGACAGGCTGGGGCTCGCCACCAATCTGACCAAAAGCCTGAACGATGCGGGCGGCAAGGCGGCGGGCGAGGCGAAGCCGGTGTTTCGCGCCGCGATCGACAATCTGCGCTGGACCGACGCGCCGGGGCTGGTGACGCAAAACGACGGCGCGACGCGCTATCTTCAGTCGAGTGCGGGCGGCGTGCTGTTCACCAGGGTGTCGCCGCTGATCGGATCGGCGCTGGAAAATGTCGGTGCCTATCGCCAGCTCGACCAGTTGTCGAAGGGCAATCAATTGCTTGCGTCGGCCGGGCTGACGCGTGACGGGCTGACACGGTCGGTGACCGATCAGGCGCTGAAGGGCATATTCCACTATATGGCGGGGGAGGAGGCGGCGCTGCGACGGAACCCGGCAAACCTCCTGAAAGGCATTTTCTAGGATTTCGATCGGGTGCTCCCGTTGACACCCGACACCCCCAATCCTATATTGCCGTCATACCCCATCGTCCGAGATAGAGCCTGACTTTGCGCAACGGGCTGTACGGATAGGGCGGCGGGGATTTCGAGATGCGTTGGAAAGCTGCGGTAAACCGGCAACGGTTGGTCGCGGCCTTTTTGCGTTTCTCCTGCGCTCGCGAGCTATTTTTCTAAGGCGAGACAATCACTTATGGCGACCAAGGCGAAGTCGGTGGGCAAGGCCCTCGAAGCAACCGCAAGCAAGCGAATCCGTAAGCTGTTCGGCAACATCCACGAAGCGGTGGACATGCCCAACCTCATCGAGGTGCAGCGCGAATCCTATGAGCAGTTCCTGCGGTCCGATCCCTCGATCGGTTATGTTTCGGGCCTCGAGAAGACGCTTCGCAGCGTTTTTCCGATCCGCGATTTCGCCGGCACCGCCGAGCTCGACTTCGTCCATTACGAACTCGAAGCGCCGAAATATGACGTCGAGGAATGCCGTCAGCGCGGCATCACCTATGCGGCGCCGATGAAGGTCACGCTGCGCCTGATCGTCTTTGAAGTCGACAGCGAAACCGACACGCGTTCGGTGCTCGATATCAAGGAGCAGGACGTCTACATGGGCGACATGCCGCTGATGACCGAGAACGGCACGTTCTTCGTCAATGGCACCGAGCGCGTCATCGTGTCGCAGATGCACCGTTCGCCGGGTGTGCTCTTCGACCATGACCGCGGCAAGACCCACTCGTCGGGCAAGTTCCTGTTCGCCGCGCGCGTGATCCCGTATCGCGGTTCGTGGCTCGACTTCGAATTCGACGCCAAGGACATCGTCAACGTCCGTATCGACCGCAAGCGCAAGCTCCCGGTCACCAGCCTGCTGTACGCGCTGGGCATGTCGGGCGAGGAAATCCTCAACCACTTTTACGACCGCCTCGTCTTCGAACGCGCCGAAAACGGCTGGCGCGTGCCCTTCATGGTCGAAAACTGGCGCGGTGCGAAGCCCGCGTTCGACGTCGTCGACGCCAAGACCGGCGAAGTCGTCTTCGCCGCCGGCCACAAGATCAGCCCGCGCCTTGCCAACAAGGCCGCGAAGGACGGTCTCGACACGCTGCTGATCCCGACCGAGGAAATCTTCGGCCGCTACAGCGCCTATGACCTTATCAACGAGTCGACGGGCGAGATCTACATCGAAGCCGGCGACGAAGTGTCGGCCGACAATCTCGAGAAGATCGACGGGGCCGGTCTCGACAAGCTCGTCCTGCTCGACATCGACCACAACAACACCGGTCCCTGGATCCGCAACACGCTGAAGGCCGACAAGGCCGAAGACCGCGACCAGGCGCTGTCGGACATCTATCGCGTCATGCGCCCCGGCGAACCGCCGACGCGCGAAACCGCGGAAGCTTTGTTCGGCGGCCTGTTCTTCGACGCAGAGCGCTACGACCTGTCGGCCGTCGGCCGCGTCAAGCTCAACATGCGCCTCGGCCTCGACGCCGAGGACACGGTCACCACGCTGCGCAGCGAGGACATCCTCGCCGTGGTCAAGGAACTGGTGAACCTGAAGGACGGCAAGGGCGAAATCGACGATATCGACAACCTCGGCAACCGTCGTGTCCGTTCGGTCGGCGAGCTGCTCGAAAACCAGTATCGCGTCGGCCTGCTCCGCATGGAGCGCGCGGTGAAGGAGCGCATGAGCTCGGTCGACGTGTCGACCGTGATGCCGAACGACCTGATCAACGCGAAGCCCGCGGTCGCCGCGGTACGCGAATTCTTCGGTTCGTCGCAGCTCAGCCAGTTCATGGACCAGACCAACCCGCTGTCCGAAGTGACGCACAAGCGCCGCGTGTCGGCGCTCGGGCCGGGCGGTCTGACGCGCGAACGCGCGGGCTTCGAAGTCCGCGACGTTCACCCGACGCACTATGGCCGTATCTGCCCGATCGAAACGCCGGAAGGCCCGAACATCGGTCTGATCAACTCGCTCGCAACCTTTGCGCGCGTCAACAAATACGGCTTCATCGAAACCCCGTACCGCCGCATCGTCGATGGCAAGGTGACGAACGACGTCGTCTATCTGTCGGCAATGGAAGAGCAGAAGCATACGGTTGCGCAGGCGAACGCCGATCTCAACCCCGACGGCAGCTTCATCGACGAGCTGATCTCGGCGCGTGAGGCGGGCGAGTTCCTGATGGCCCCGCGCGATCAGATCACGCTGATGGACGTGTCGCCGAAGCAGCTCGTTTCGGTCGCTGCGTCGCTCATCCCGTTCCTCGAAAACGATGACGCCAACCGCGCGCTCATGGGTTCGAACATGCAGCGTCAGGCTGTGCCGCTGATCCGCGCCGAGGCGCCGGTCGTTGGCACCGGCATGGAAGAGACGGTTGCGCGCGACTCCGGCGCGGCCATCGCGGCGCGCCGCGGCGGCGTGATCGACCAGGTCGATGCGACGCGTATCGTTATCCGTGCGACCGACATGGTCGAACCCGGCAAGTCGGGCGTCGACATCTATCGTCTCCAGAAGTTCCAGCGGTCGAACCAGAACACCTGCATCAACCAGCGTCCGCTGGTGAAGGTGGGCGAGATCGTCCGCGCGGGCGACATCATCGCCGACGGTCCGTCGACCGAACTCGGCGAATTGGCGCTCGGCAAGAACGTGCTCGTCGCGTTCATGCCGTGGAACGGCTACAACTATGAGGACTCGATCCTCATCAGTGAGCGCATCGTGAAGGACGACGTCTTCACCTCGATCCACATCGAGGAATTCGAAGTCACCGCACGCGACACGCGCCTCGGGCCCGAAGACATCACCCGCGACATCCCGAACGTCGGCGAGGAAGCGCTTCGCAACCTCGACGAAGCGGGCATCGTCTACATCGGCGCCGAAGTCGGCCCGGGCGACATTCTGGCCGGCAAGATCACCCCCAAGGGTGAATCGCCGATGACGCCGGAAGAAAAGCTGCTGCGCGCGATCTTCGGTGAAAAGGCCAGCGACGTGCGCGACACCTCGCTTCGCCTGCCGCCGGGCGTGTCGGGCACGGTCGTCGAAGTCCGCGTCTTCAACCGTCACGGTATCGACAAGGACGAACGCGCGATCGCGATCGAACGCGAAGAGATCGAACGTCTGAAGCAGGACGCCGACGACGAACGCGCGATCCTCAACCGTGCGACCTTCTCGAGCCTCAAGGAACTGCTGATCGGTCAGGCGACCAGCGCAGTGCCGAAGGGCCTGAAGAAGGGCGACGTCGTCACCGAAGAGATGCTTGTCGACCTCGACCGCGCCGACTGGTGGAAGCTGGCCGTTGTCGAAGACAATGCCCAGGCCGCCCTCGAAGCGATCAAGGCGCAGTATGACGACGCGATCAAGCGGATCAGCGCGAAGTACGAAGACCGCGTCGAAAAGCTGCAGCGCGGCGACGAACTCGCCCCGGGCGTGCTCAAGATGGTCAAGGTCTTCGTCGCGGTGAAGCGCAAGCTTCAGTCGGGCGACAAGATGGCCGGCCGTCACGGCAACAAGGGCATCATCAGCCGCATCCTGCCGATCGAGGACATGCCGTTCCTCGAAGACGGGACGCACGTCGATTTCGTGCTCAATCCGCTGGGCGTGCCGTCGCGTATGAACGTCGGGCAGATCCTCGAAACCCACCTCGGCTGGGCATCGCGCGGCTTTGGTCGCACGATCACCGCGGCGCTCGAGGATTGGCGCATGGCGAACCCCGATCCCGAGGCGGGCGCCCCGCCCGAGGCGGTTCGCGAAGCGCTGCTTCAGGCCTATGGCGATGAATATGCCGACGAAATCAAGGCGCGCAGCACCGATGAAGTCGTCGAACTCGCCGGAAATCTGTCGGTGGGCGTGCCCTTCGCGACCCCGGTGTTCGACGGTGCGCGCGAAGGCGACGTGTCGGCGATGCTGGAACGCGCCGGTCTCGACCGGTCGGGTCAGGTCGATCTGTACGACGGCCGCACCGGTGATCGGTTCGACCGCAAGGTGACGGTGGGATATATGTATATCCTGAAGCTGCATCACCTTGTCGACGACAAGATCCACGCGCGTTCGATCGGGCCGTACTCGCTCGTCACCCAGCAGCCGCTGGGCGGTAAGGCGCAGTTCGGTGGCCAGCGCTTCGGTGAAATGGAAGTGTGGGCGCTGCAGGCTTATGGCGCGGCGTATACGCTTCAGGAAATGCTGACGGTGAAGTCCGATGACGTGATCGGCCGCACCAAGGTTTACGAAGCGATCGTCAAGGGCGACGACACCTTCGAGGCCGGCATTCCCGAAAGCTTCAACGTGCTCGTCAAGGAAATGCGCTCGCTGGGCCTCAACGTCGAACTTTCTTCCTATGCGGAAGAAGATCCCGACAACGCCCCGGATGCCCTTCCCGAAGCCGCCGAATAATGATTTTCCTCACCCCCTTCGCCTGCGGCGAGGGGGGAAGAGTGGAGCTTAGAATATGAACCAGCTTACCAACTTCATGAACCCGGTCGCGAAGCCCGAAACCTTCGACATGATCAAGATCGGCATCGCGAGCCCCGAGCGTATCCGCTCGTGGTCGTTCGGCGAGATCAAGAAGCCCGAAACCATCAACTACCGCACGTTCAAGCCCGAGCGTGACGGCCTGTTCTGCGCGCGCATTTTCGGTCCGATCAAGGATTATGAATGCCTGTGCGGCAAGTATAAGCGCATGAAATACAAGGGCATCGTCTGCGAAAAATGCGGTGTCGAAGTCACGGTGACCAAGGTTCGCCGCGAGCGCATGGGCCATATCGAGCTCGCCGCGCCCGTCGCGCACATCTGGTTCCTGAAGTCGCTGCCGTCGCGCATCGGCCTGCTGCTCGACATGCAGCTGAAGCAGCTCGAGCGCGTCCTCTATTTCGAAGCCTATATCGTTCTTGAGCCCGGCCTGACCCCGCTCGAGAAGTTCCAGCTTCTGACCGAAGACGAACTGCTCGACGCGCAGGACGAATATGGCGAAGACGCCTTCTCGGCCGGCATCGGCGCCGAGGCGATCCGCGTGCTCCTCGAAAATCTCGATCTGGAGCAGGAACGCGTCGACCTGATGGAAGACCTCGCGACGACGAAGTCGGAGCTGAAGCCCAAGAAGATCATCAAGCGCCTGAAGGTCGTCGAGAGCTTCATCGAATCGGGCAACCGTCCCGAATGGATGATCCTCGAAGTCGTGCCGGTCATTCCGCCCGAACTGCGCCCGCTGGTGCCGCTCGACGGCGGCCGCTTCGCGACGTCGGATCTGAACGACCTGTATCGCCGCGTGATCAACCGTAACAACCGCCTGAAGCGCCTGATGGAACTGCGCGCGCCGGACATCATCGTCCGCAACGAAAAGCGCATGCTTCAGGAAGCCGTCGACGCATTGTTCGATAACGGCCGCCGCGGCCGCACGATCACGGGCGCCAACAAGCGTCCGCTGAAGTCGCTGTCCGACATGCTCAAGGGCAAGCAGGGCCGCTTCCGTCAGAACCTGCTCGGCAAGCGCGTCGACTATTCGGGCCGTTCGGTCATCGTGACCGGCCCCGAACTCAAGCTGCACCAGTGCGGCCTGCCGAAGAAGATGGCGCTCGAACTGTTCAAGCCGTTCATCTACGCGCGCCTCGACGCCAAGGGTCTGTCGATGACCCTGAAGCAGGCGAAGAAATGGGTCGAAAAGGAGCGCAAGGAAGTCTGGGACATCCTCGACGAAGTCATTCGCGAGCACCCGGTCCTTCTGAACCGCGCCCCGACGCTTCACCGCCTCGGCATTCAGGCGTTCGAGCCGGTGCTGATCGAAGGCAAGGCGATCCAGCTGCACCCGCTGGTCTGCGCCGCGTTCAACGCCGACTTCGACGGTGACCAGATGGCGGTCCACGTGCCGCTTTCGCTGGAAGCCCAGCTCGAAGCGCGCGTGCTGATGATGTCGACCAACAACATCCTCAGCCCCGCGAACGGCAAGCCGATCATCGTTCCGTCGCAGGACATGGTTCTCGGTCTCTATTATCTCTCGCTGGAGCGCGAAGGCGAGCCGGGCGAGGGCATGCTGCTCGCCGACATGGCCGAAGTGCATCAGGCGCTGTTCACCGGTTCGGTGACGCTGCACACGAAGGTCATCAGCCGCGTTCCGCAGACCGACGAGCAGGGCAACGAGTATCTCAAGCGTTTCGAGACCACTCCGGGCCGCATGCTGATCGGCGAATGCCTGCCGAAGTCGCACACCGTGCCCTTCGACGTCGTCAA
The DNA here is from genome assembly GCF_037095755.1 of Sphingopyxis sp. CCNWLW2. Taxonomy (NCBI): domain Bacteria; kingdom Pseudomonadati; phylum Pseudomonadota; class Alphaproteobacteria; order Sphingomonadales; family Sphingopyxidaceae; genus Sphingopyxis; species Sphingopyxis sp. CCNWLW2. The sequence continues at coordinate 938,531 of NZ_JBAWKJ010000002.1, read as the reverse complement.
CCGCCTTCTCACCAAGAAGGAAATCGGCGACGTGATCGATCAGGTCTATCGTCACACCGGCCAGAAAGAGACCGTGCTGTTCGCCGACGCCATCATGGCGCTGGGCTTCCGCAACGCGTTCAAGGCGGGCATCTCGTTCGGCAAGGATGACATGATCATTCCGGCGTCGAAGGAAGGGATGGTCGACGAAACCCGCGCGCTCGTGAAGGATTTCGAGCAGCAGTATCAGGACGGCCTGATCACGCAGCAGGAAAAGTACAACAAGGCGATCGACGCCTGGTCGCAGTGCGGCGACAAGGTCGCGACCGCGATGATGGACGAAATCCGTGCGACGCCGAAGCTCGACGACGGCCGTCTGGCCCCGATCAACTCCATCTATATGATGGCGCACTCGGGTGCTCGTGGTTCGCAGGCGCAGATGAAGCAGCTCGCCGGCATGCGCGGCCTGATGGCCAAGCCGTCGGGCGAGATCATCGAAACGCCGATCATCTCGAACTTCAAAGAAGGTCTGACCGTTCTCGAGTATTTCAACTCGACGCACGGTGCGCGTAAGGGCCTGGCCGATACGGCGCTCAAGACGGCGAACTCGGGTTACCTGACCCGCCGTCTGGTCGACGTGTCGCAGGACTGCGTCGTGATCGAGGAAGATTGCGGCACCGAACGCGGCATGGAAATGCGTGCGATCGTGCAGGGCGGTTCGACCATCGCCTCGCTCGGCGAGCGTATCCTCGGCCGTACGACGCTCGAGGATGTGACCGACAAGGACGGCAATGTCATTGCTCCCGTTGGCACGCTGCTCGACGAAGCGACGACGCAGCGGATCGAGGACGCCGAAGTCCAGTCGGTCAAGATCCGTTCGCCGCTGGTCTGCGAAGCGACGCTGGGTGTTTGCGGCAAATGCTATGGCCGCGACCTTGCCCGCGGTACGCCGGTCAACATCGGTGAAGCTGTCGGCGTTATCGCCGCGCAGTCGATCGGTGAACCCGGCACGCAGCTGACGATGCGTACCTTCCACATCGGTGGTGCGGCGCAGGTCAACGAGCAGTCGAACGCCGAAGCGATTTCGGACGGTACGATCGAATATCGCGACATGGCGACGATCGTCGACCAGCGTGGCCGCCGTCTGGCGCTGTCGCGTTCGGGCGAAATCGCGATCATCGACGCCGAAGGCCGCGAACGCGCGACGCACAAGCTGCCCTATGGTGCGCAGATCATGCACAAGGACGGCGAAAAGGTGAAGAAGGGCGACCGGATTGCCGAATGGGATCCGTTCACCATGCCGCTCATCACCGAAAAGCAGGGCGTCGTGAAGTATCAGGATCTGGAAGACACCAAGACCCTGATCGAACAGGTCGACGAAGCGACGGGCATCGCCCAGCGCGTCGTGATCGAATATCGCTCGGCGGGCCGCGCCAAGAAGGAAGACCTTCAGCCGCGCCTGACCTTGCTCGACGACCAGTCGGGTGAAGCTGCACGTTACCTGCTCGCGGTCGGCACGATGCTGTCGGTCGAGGACGGTCAGGAAGTGCAGGCGGGCGACGTTCTGGCGCGTGTCAGCCGCGAAGCGTCGAAGACGCGCGACATCACCGGCGGTCTGCCGCGTGTTGCCGAGCTGTTCGAAGCGCGCATTCCGAAGGATAACAGCGTTATCGCGAAGATCAGCGGCCGCATTGAATTCGTCAAGGATTACAAGGCGAAGCGCAAGATCGCGATCGTTCCGGAAGAAGGCGATTCGATCGAGTACCTCATTCCCAAGTCGAAGGTGCTGGAAGTGCAGGAAGGCGACCAGGTCAAGCGCGGCGACGCGCTGATTTCGGGCTCGCCGAACCCGCACGACATCCTCGACGTCATGGGCGTCGAGGCGCTGGCCGAATATCTCGTCGCGGAAATCCAGGAAGTCTATCGACTGCAGGGCGTGAAGATCAACGACAAGCACATCGAGGTGATCGTTCGCCAGATGCTGCAGAAGGTCGAGATCACGGCAGGCGGCGACACCACGTTGCTGCCGGGCGAACAGCTCGATTATCTGGAGATGATGGAGTATAACGCCAAGCTGCCGAAGAACGGCGTGCCTGCGGAGGGCCGTCCGGTCCTTCTCGGCATCACCAAGGCGAGCCTGCAGACGCGCAGCTTCGTTTCGGCGGCATCCTTCCAGGAGACGACCCGCGTTCTCACCGAGGCTTCGGTGCAGGGCAAGATCGACTCGCTGCAGGGCCTCAAGGAAAATGTCATCGTCGGCCGCCTCATCCCGGCGGGTACCGGCGCTGCCATGAACCGCGTCCGCGTCACCGCCTCGTCGAAGGATGCTGCGCTTCGTGCCGCCATGCGCGCCGCGAACCAGGAGCATCTGATCGCCCCGGCGACCGCCGCCGAAGAGCATGCCGCCGAACTGGCGCAGGGCCCCGAAGCGGCGATCGGCGACGATCCGCTCGGCAAGGTGCAGGGCGAAGACTTCACCACCGATGACGTGATGGTTGAAGAGCGCCCCGAAGGCGAAGGCGAGGAATAAACTCCTCGGTCTTCGGACTGACAGAAATGAGCCCTGCCGGAGCGATCCGGCGGGGCTTTTTCTTTGGCTGGTTTGGGGTGGGAAGCGGACGCTATCCGGAGTTATTCGTAGTACGATTCCAGCGTGCGAACTTCGCCCGTCATTCCATTTACGACGAGAACTTGCGGACCATCGACCACGGTCCCTTCCGGTGAAAATCGGTCGAAAATCACAGTCCAGTTACTGGGGTCAATTCCGGCCCGATGTGCTTCCGCGACATCAAAACGCCAACCTAGCAAGTCTTGTTTGGCTAAATACTCGGCAGCCAAGTCCTTCGCTTGCTGCTCCGATATTAAGGGCTTCCGCCGCTTGGTCACTGGATCGCTCCTCTTTGCCAGAACGGTATAGAGCCGACAGCCAAACGTCCGCAATCAGTCGCGAGCCGACAAATAGAAAAGGGCCCACCGGGGTGGCCGGTGAGCCCTTGGTCCTGGGAATATGCGGGCCGGTGCGACTGCGCCTTGAAGGCGTCCGGCCCTTGGCTGTCCTAGGGCGCGAGGATCGCGACGGCGAGGTACAGCAGCAGAGGCAGGCCGAAGCCCAAAAGCGTCAGGGCGACAAAGCCGACGCGCGTCCACAAGACGTCGATGCCGAACTGGTCTGACATCCCGGCACACACACCGAAGATCATCCCGTCGCGACGATTCTTGCGAAAACCCTGTTTCATTTCTTTCCTTTCCATCCCGGCCATCCGGCCGGCGTTATTGGCGGGGTACGGGGACCGGTCAGGCGACCAGTCCACCGAAATGTGCAGCGTTCGGGCCGACAGCGGCGAGGAACATCATCGAGCAGTAAAGCGAGGCAACAGCGGCAATCGCGTAGCTCTTGAACGAGTCGACATTGAAATGGGCCATGATATTTTCCTTCCTTGAACCTTCCATTCCGGGCCATCCGGTGGATGCCGATACTATTGCAGGGACCGTGCCAATTTCATTCATTGGCGGTTAAGTGGGGTTTTTGGGTCCGCGACAGATTATTTCGTCGCGAAAAATGCGCTAAGATGGTGAAAATTCCCGCTAGTCGGAAAATATTCAACGGAACCACGCTCGGCGTCGGACTGGAATCGCGCGAGGGGCTGGGGTAGGCGGACAGGCAGATGACGCTGACCCGCCTTTCGCTGACCGATTTTCGCAATCATGCCGGCGCGGACATGGCGGCCGCGCCGGGGCTCGTCGCGCTGCACGGCGACAATGGCGCGGGCAAGACCAATATCTTGGAGGCGATCTCGCTGCTCGCGCCCGGCCGCGGCCTTCGCCGTGCTGCGCTGTCCGACATGGTGCGCGACGGGGCGAGCGGCGGCTTTGCCGTCTTTGCGGAGGTCCAGGCGGGCACCGACCTCGCGCCGGTGGCGCTCGGCACGGGGATCGAGGCCGCGCAGCCGGGGCGGCGGATCGTGCGCATCAATGGCGCGACCGCCGCGGCGACCGCGCTCGGCGACTGGCTGGCGGTCCTGTGGCTGACCCCTGCGATGGACCGGCTGTTCGTCGAGACCGCGGGCAACCGGCGGCGCTTCCTCGACCGCCTCGTGCTGGCGCTCGATCCGCGCCACGCGCAGCACAGCAATCGCTACGAGGCGGCGCTCCGTGCGCGCGGGAAGCTGCTCGCCGATCCCGGGCACGCCGACCAGCAATGGCTGACGAGCCTCGAGGCGCAGCTCGCCGAACATGGCGCGGCGATGGATGCGGCGCGGCAGCAGATGCTCGCGGGGCTGTCGGCCGAACTCGCGGGCCAGCCCGACGCGCCGTTCGCGCGCCCGCTGCTGACTCTGGTCGACAGCGAAGGCGCTGCGCGGACGGCGCCGCACGACGTTGAGGTGCTCAAGGCGCTGTTCGCGTCGCGCCGCCGCATCGATGCCGCTGCGGGCCGCGCGACCACCGGCCCGCACCGCGATGACCTCTCCGCCGTCCACGCCGCGACCGGCCGCGCGGCGGCACGCTGCTCGACCGGCGAGCAAAAGGCGATGCTGCTCTCGCTCGTCCTGGCGCACAGCGATAGCGTCGCGCGTGCTCGCGGGCAAAGGCCGGTGCTGCTGCTCGACGAGGTCGCCGCGCATCTCGACCCGCTGCGCCGCAGTGCGCTCTACGAGCGGCTCGCTGGGCAGGGCGGGCAGGCATGGCTGACGGGAACCGAGGCGGCGCTGTTCGACGATATGCCGGGGCCGGTCACGCGCTTCCGGATCGCGGGCGGGCGGATCGTCGCCGGTTAGAGGATTTCGAGCACCCGGTCCTGCGGGCGGCACAGTCTCACGCCTTTATCGGTTTCGACGAACGGGCGTTCGACATAGGCGGGATTGGCAGCCATCGCGGTGACGATTTCATCTTCGCCGGCATCCTTGAGCCCGCGTTCCTCGGCATCGGTGCCCCGCAGGCGCAGCGCGTCGCGCGCGGTCAGCCCGGCGTCCTTGAATAGCTGGCGCAGCTTGTCCGCGCTGTACGGGTTTTTCAGATATTCGACGACCGTCAGCGCGACGCCGGGCGTTTCCTGAAGGATCGCCAGCGTCTTGCGCGAGGTGCCGCAAGAGGGGTTGTGCCAGATGATTGCGTTCATGGCGCGTGTCCTAACGCAGCCTTACAGCAGCGTAAACTCGCTATTCATGGCATATATGGCACATCTTCCCGCATGAAGGGGAACCATCCGCTTGCCTTTCGCGGCCAACACACGACTTATGCAAAGTCGAAGGACCGTAAAAGGCGGCCAATGCGGGGTTGGGTTGCAAGTGAATGAATTGATCGATCGACGGGCGATGTTGGCAGCGATGGCTGGGGCGGGGGCAATGGCCGCCGTGCCCGCACGCGCACAGCTCCCCAACTGGATTCAGCAGCCGGTGGCGCCTTTGCCGCCGCCAGTCGATTATCTCGCCGTGGCGAAGAAGCAACTCGCGATGCAGGGACGCAATATCCCGCAGAGCGACCGCGTCGGCGTGGTCGATTTCGGCCTGCCTTCGTCGCGCCCGCGCTTTGCGCTGGTCGACATGGTCGCGGGCAAGGTCGAGATGTTCCCGGTGACGCACGGTCGCGGATCGGACCCGCAGCACGACGGCTGGCTCAAGAATTTCTCGAACCGCGTGGGCAGCCTGGCGACCTCGCGCGGCGCGTATCGTACCAGCGATTATTATTGGGGCGCCAACGGCTCGTCGATGCGGCTCGCGGGGCTTGAACCCGACAATTATTCGGCTGACCAGCGCGCGATCGTCGTGCACGGCGCCTGGTACGCCGACCCGGCGCTGATCGCGACGCAGGGAAAGCTGGGGCGCAGCGAAGGCTGCTTCGTGTTCGGCGAAGAGCTGTTGCCGATGATCCTCTACAAGCTCGGGCCGGGCCGCTTGCTATTCGCCGACCGGCTGAGCCTGCCGCCGCCGATGCCCAAGCCGTTCGAACTGCCGCCCTCCGACCCGCTTCCGGGTATGGAGAATTTGCGGCGCGCGAGTTCGATCAGCGGGCCGCTGCCGAAGACCGCGGACTGAGCGCTTCCACCTATCACAGCACCGTTCCCGTGAAGGCATGACACCGATATGGTCATCCGGCGCGTGGGGGTTCTGAACTCGCGCTCGCAAGCAGGGGAGTCGCAGGTCGCCAAGGTGATTGGCGACGCTGCTTTCTGAACGGGTATATCTGACTGTTTCCCGGGCGTTTAAGGCACGGTTTGCTTCCCTATGGCGATGCCTGTCATATTGCCCACTGCCGGGTCGTTGATATTGAAAACAGCCGCATATTCCTGGGCAGCATTGCCGTAGAAACGACCGATCAGGCTCCCCGTACCCGAGTTCCACGCTCCGTTGAATGCAGCCGTGAAGGCGTCGATCGACCCGGCGAAATCATACCGGCCAAGCGCCGTCGAGACGCCGTCGAGCCCAACCCGGTTGGGGAACAGGCTCGCCGCCAACACGCCGGTTCCGAAATTCGCGGTAAGGTCGGATCGGCCGTTCAGCGAGGCGACGATTTTCGAGCCGTCATTGACGTCGCCGAAAAGGCGGCCGGCATAGGTGGCGCTGCCGCTCCGCGGCAATTGATCGGGCGGGGTGAAGCTGCCGAAGCCGATATATTCGAGGCCGTCGCCGCCGCTATCGCGATGCGTGAAAACACGCATGAAGCTGGCATATGTCAATTCGATGCCATCGGTATTGCCATCGAACAAGCCAACCGAATAATCTATCTTCGTACCGGCGACCGTCTCTGTCCCCGCATAGGCGCGCAGGTCGCCCGCATCCTTGTCCGCAGCGCGATTGGCGGGGCCGACTGCAAGAAAAAGCCCCACATTTGCTCCGGCGGGGAACGTATAGGTGCCGGTGTCGGCATTGTAACGGATCGTTTCCGCCAACGGTGGCGGATACAGGAGCCCCGAGCCAGGCAGCGAGACGGTCGTCTTGACCGTTCGGAAGCGGGGCACCCCTTTCAGATTGGCAAGCGTATCGCCGGCCGCGGTCTCCGGCAGGCCATAGCCGGCGAAGGCGAGGCTGTAATAGAGCGAGCCCGAGGCGCCATAGAGCGCCCCGCCGATATCCTCGGCGGCAGGTCCGAAAAAGGATCCGGTCATGTCGCCCGCATAACTATCGGATGCGCCCGCCTGTGCGATGAACCTGCCCGTAAAACGGTTTTCGCCCGCGACGATTGCGCCGACAGCCTTCACCTCTCCATCGCTTTCGGTGCTGATGACGCCGCCGCCGAAAAAATTGAACGTGAAAGTCTTGGCGGCGATTTCGAGCCGTCCGGTTCCGAAGTCGACCAGCGCGGTTCCGTGCCCTGCCACATCCAGCAAATTGGCTGAGGCATTGGAGGAGCGGGTGCCGCTGAAGGTCAGGTCATAGGCGGCATTGCCGGACCTGGGCACGGCGGACGCGGCACTGGGCAGGCCGAAAGCGAAATCGATCGCGCGATAGCGATCAATACTGGTGGCAACGTCGCGCTGCCGGGAAATGAGCTGGGCAAGCACCACATAGCCAGGGGTGGTCGTGAAGTCAGTCTGCGCGCCCCAATCGAGGTCGAGTTGGGTGATCTTGTCCCCATCGATTTTCTCGTGGCGCGTCCCCTTGGAGGACAGGACCTTAAAATCGCCCGGTCCGAAGACGAGCTGTTCGGAACCGGCTTTGAGGGTAAAGCTGTCCGTGCCAGCGTCATAGGCCAGGCTGGCATCCGTCACCGCACCGCCGGACGCGGGTTGGGCACGGCCGGCATCATAATCGACGCTGACCGCGTTGGCTAAGGCCGCAAATGTCGAACTGACCGTTGGCTTTCCCAAGATTTTGGGCGGCGTTGGGGTAGGCGTCGGGATCGGAGTAGGCGTGGGTGTCGGCGTGGGTGTCGGTGTCGGCGTGGGTGTGGGCGTCGGTGTCGGTGTCGGTGTCGGCACGGGCGTAGGTGTAGGCGTGGGCGTGGGCGTCGGGATCGGAGTAGGTGTCGGCACGGGCGTGGGCGTGGGCGTCGGCGTGGGTGTCGGCGTAGACGTCGGCGGCGGGGGTGTTGAGTTGACGCCCCCGCTCCCGCCGCCGCAGCCAGCCAGCATCAAGCTCAGCGCCGTCAACGAAACCATCGCCGTCGCCTTTTTGGAACGTATCGATCGCATAAACATATCCCCGTCAGAATGCCGATGTGACGCCAAATTCGGCGGCAACGCGGCGGTAGTCGTAAATTTCGATCGAGGAGCGATTGCGCTCCCATTTGAGGCGTATCAGCGGTGCGAAACTGCCGAGGCGCAGGGACCGCAGCGTCATCGCAAGACTGGCATTATAGCGGTCCTCGACCCGGCGTTTTGGATAGAGGAACAGCCGTGCGTCGGCCTCGAGATGGCTGTACCCCAATGTGCCGACCAGAGTGGCGCGCCCAAGTTCGCGAAACAGGTAGATCGTGGTCCCACCGCTTGCCAGCGAATAGCCGGGATCGCGCGCGGCCTCCCGGAAACCGTAAACCTGTATTCCTCCGCCCGTTCGCGCGCTGAACGCCCGGTCGAAGCTCGCCGCGAGGGTGAAGTCGTCGGCTGTCTGCAGCGCGTTGCGCTTGTTGGTCTGATGCGCGATCCCGCCTTCGAGCCGCAATTGGCTTCGCTTGCCCAACGGACGCTGCCAACTCACATTGCCGCCGATCGTCGTGCTGTAAGGATCGCGTCCATACCAACGCCACGACGGCCCAAATGAAAAGGTCAGTTGGTTACTGCCCCATGTATATTGCGGGCCGGCCTGAATGCCGATCGTGACATCATTGAAGTCGGCTTCGCGATAGAGCGTCGCGCTACCCGACGCGCGCACCATAAGATCCGCCCCGGGTTCGATACCGAGACGGAAATAACTCTGGCCCTGCAAATCGAGCCCGATACCCGACTTTGCCTGTGCATTCTCGTCGAGCACGAAATCGCCGATCACCGTGCCTAGCGTATCGGCCCGGGTGGCGCGGTTGATGTTGCTGTCGGGCGCTAGCGCCAGCTTGATCGAGCCGCCCAGCGGCTTTCGGGCGTCGAGTGCGCGCGAATAGAAACGGACGAGTTGCTCGACTGCCGGCGGCAGGCCAGCGGCCTCGGCGGCGCGCAATTCCCTTCGCGCCGCGCTGAGATCGCCGAGCATAGCCTGCATGCGCGCCAGTTCCAGCCGTACCCGTGCCACATCCGGCTTTTCGTCGAGGATGCGGCGAAACTCGATCGCGGCATCCGAATAGCGCTTGAGGTGGTCGGCCAGCATCATGCCGAGGCGAAACCTGGCCTCCGTGCGCAGTTCGATGTCCGGATCCCTTGCGAGCGCGCGATAGGCTGTTTCCGCCATCGAAAAGTCGCCCCGTGCGCGCGCGTCATCGGCAAATTTGAAAAGCTGTGTGGCCGAAAGCGTAACATCGGTCGATTGCTCGGTTGAGCGCTGCGCGACGAACTCGCCCTGGTTCGTTGCTTCCTGCGCGTTGCCGGCCGTGGTCAAGATCGCCGCGACTATAGTCGCTACGAATTTCCGAATTGTAATCACTTAGCCCCCGTTTGAAGCTACCTCCTATCTGTCAAAAAGAACGCTTGTCCAGTAAAGACCATCTCCGCTTGCATATTTCTGACAAGGAGTTGGGGATAGCGACGCAAGGCGTCCGGCCAAGGGATTCAAGTGATTGCGCCCAGCGAGCAATAATATCGGTAGTCCCGCGAAAGCGGGAATGCCGAAGAAAGTCGCGTTGTTGCTCAATAAATCCCGCTTGTCCCCGGCGTCGTCGCACGCGCGGTTGTCGTCACCGTCGGAACCACGGGCGGCGGCGTCGGCGCGATGATCGTCGCGGTCGGGCGGCCGGGCTTGGCAAAGCTCGCCACGACGGGCGCGTCGCGGCCATAGATGTCGGCGAGCTTCTTCACGCCGCCCTTGCCGTCGGGAATGACGGTCCAATAGGCGACATAGACGGGGAAGGGGTTGTCGAAGCCGAAGCGCGTTGTCGCGCCGCTGGCGATCGCCTCGCCGAATTCCTCAGGGCTTTTCCCGGCGAACATCACTGCCATCAGGCCCGAGAAGTGCAAGGCGCGCTCGGTACGGATGCAGCCGTGGCTGAACGCGCGCGCTGCGGCGGCGAAGGCGCCCTTCGACGGCGTGTCGTGCAGATAGATGGCGTGCGGATTGAGCATTTCCATCTTCATCACGCCCAGCGCGTTGTTCGCGCCGGCCTTTTGCACGACCGACAGCGTCTTGCCACTGCCCGTCCAGGTATAGCCCTGCGCGCGCGCGGCGCCCGGATTGCGCGCGATCGTGGCGCCGATGCCTTCGTTGATGATGCTGCGCGGCAGTGTCCAGGTCGGGTTGACGATGATGCCGGTCGCCATCGGATTGAGCTGCGGCGTTGGGGTCGCCGACTTGCCGACGACGGCCTTGTGCGTCGCGATGATCGTGCCGCCATGGACGACGCGGGTCAGATATTCGGGGACATTGCTGACGACATAACGTTCGCCGAGCGTGCGCGGCATCCAGCGCCAGCGTTCCATGTTGACGCGGATCGCGTTGGCGTCGGCGGGGGTCTTTGCTTTTTTGAGCGATGCCTTGAGTGCCGCGAAATCGGGGTGCACGGGGTCGAGCGTCGCGAGCGTCTCGCTGACGGTTCCAGCACCGAGCGCCGCGGCGAGCAGCGAGAGCAGGGGTTCGCTGTCGCCGTCGCTGTCGACCATGAACCACTGTTTGCGCGCCGCGTTGGGCGTGCGGCCGTCGCGCAGATGCGTCGCGAGCAGCAGGAAGGTATCGGTCGCGGTTTTGTCGAGCCGCGCCTGATCGCCGCCCATGATCGCCGCGGCGAGCGCATCGGGGCTATAATCCTTCGCGAACAGCCCTTCGGCACCGATGCCCTCGATCGATACCAGCAGTGCCTCGGCATTCTGCTTCGACCAGCTCGGCAAATTCGCTTCGGCCGCGGTTTCGACCACGGGGGCGTCGTCCTGCACCTTGTCGGGCTGGAGGATCACCGAATCCTCCTTGACCCCCGGTTGCGCGAAAGCGGGCACCGCGAGCAGGCTCAGCGGAAGAAGAAGCGCCGCAGCAGGACGCGCCGAAAAGGGGGAGTTTTTGACCATGGTTAAAGCCCATAGCCAAAAAGCATCCACAGTTAAAGTGAGCTGCCGCACAGTTCGGCGCAAGAATAGATGTCAGGCCTTCGCCGCTTCATCCTGCTTTGCCAGCCATTCCTCGAGCCACTTGATCGTATAGTCGCCGTGGATGACATCGGGGTCGGCGAGCAGCGCCTGATGGAGCGGAATGTTCGTCTTCACGCCGCTGATCACCATTTCCTCGAGCGCGCGGCGCATCCGCATCATGCAGCTTTCGCGCGTGCGGCCGTAAACGATCAGCTTGCCGATCATGCTGTCGTAATAGGGCGGGATCGAATAGCCGGCGTACAGCCCGCTATCGACGCGCACATGCATGCCGCCCGCGGCGTGATAATTGGTGACCTTGCCCGGCGAGGGCAGGAAGGTGCGCGGATCCTCGGCATTGATGCGGCATTCCATCGAGTGGCCGCGGAATTCGAGGTCTTCCTGTTTCACCGACAGCCCCATGCCGCCCGCGATGCGGATCTGTTCGCGGACGAGGTCGAAACCGGTGATCATTTCGGTCACCGGATGCTCGACCTGAATGCGCGTGTTCATCTCGATGAAGAAGAATTCGCCATTTTCCCACAGGAATTCGATCGTGCCGGCGCCGCGATAGTGCATCGCCGCCATCGCGTCGGCGCACACCTTGCCCATGCGTGCGCGTTCCTCGGCCGAAATGATCGGCGAGGGGGCTTCTTCGAGCACTTTCTGGTGGCGGCGTTGCAGCGAGCAGTCGCGCTCGCCGAGGTGAATCGCGCCGCCGTTGCCGTCGCCGAATATCTGGAATTCGATGTGGCGCGGATTACCGAGATATTTTTCCATATAGACGGTCGGATCGCCGAACGCCGCCGCGGCTTCGCTCGACGCCTGGCCCATCAGGCTTTCGAGGCTGTCGGCATCGGGCACGACCTTCATGCCCCTGCCGCCGCCGCCCGACGCCGCCTTGATCAGCACCGGATAACCGATTTCCTCGGCCATTTTCCGGCATTCGTCGCCATAGGTGACCGCGCCGGGCGAGCCCGGAACGACCGGCAGGCCCAGCGCCACCGCGGTGCGCTTCGCCTCGACCTTGTCGCCCATCGTGCGGATATGTTCGGGCTTCGGCCCGACGAAGATCATGTCATGCGCTTCGATGATCTCGGCGAAACGCTCGTTTTCGGACAGGAAGCCATAGCCCGGGTGGATCGCGTCGGCGCCGGTGATCTCGGCCGCCGAGATGATCGCAGGGATGTTGAGATAGCTGTCCTTCGCCGCGGGCGGGCCGATGCACACGGCTTCGTCGGCAAGGCGGACGTGCATCGCGTCGGCGTCGGCGGTCGAATGGACCGCGACGGTCTTGATGCCCATTTCGTGGCACGCGCGATGGATGCGCAGCGCGATCTCGCCGCGGTTGGCGATCAGGAGCTTTTCAATGGCCATAAGTGAGGGCTCAGCCGATGGTGAACAGCGGCTGGTCGAACTCGACCGGCTGGCTGTTCTCGACATGCACGGCTTTCAGCGTGCCCGACGCCGGCGCGGTGATCGGGTTCATCACCTTCATCGCCTCGACGATGAGGACCGTGTCGCCGGCCTTCACCGCCGAACCGATGGCGGCGAAATTCGGCGCGCCGGGTTCGGGCGAGAGATAGACGGTGCCGACCATCGGCGATTTGACGGCGTCGGCGAAGCTGTCCGCGGCCGGAGCTGCCGCGGCAGGCGCCGCGGGTGCGGCCGGAGCAGCCGCTGCAACCGGCGCGGCGGTGGGAGCGTAAGCGACGGGCGCGGCGTTCAGCGTGCGCGCGACACGAATCTTGCGCTCGCCGTCCTCGACCTCGATTTCGGACAATCCGGTGTCGTCGAGCAGCTCGGCGAGCGCGCGGACGTATGCCGGATCGACGTTGATGCCATTGTCTTTATGGTCACCCATGAGAATATTTCCTGTTGTTGCGGCGCCGTTGGATGCGGCGCTCTGACCCCGTTTTTGATGCGCCCTATTGTCAGAGACGGGCGGCGGCGTCCAGCGCCAGCGTGTAGCTGTTCGCGCCATGTCCGGCAAAATGCGCCACCGCGGCCATGCCGACATAGCTGATGTGCCGGAATTCCTCGCGCTTCATCGGGTCCGACAGATGGACCTCGATCACCGGCACCTTGATCGACTTGATCGCATCGTGGATCGCGATCGAGGTGTGGGTATAGCCGCCGGCATTGAGCAGCACCGCCTTGGCGCCCGCGATATAGGCTTCGTGCAGCCAGTCGATCAGCACGCCTTCATGGTTCGTCTGGCGGCATTCGACGCGCAGCCCCAGCACGTCGGCCTGCGCTTCCAGCCGCGCATGGATGTCGCTCAGCGTGTCGTGCCCGTAAATCTCGGGCTCGCGCGTGCCGAGCAGGTTGAGGTTGGGGCCGGAAAAGACAAAGACGGTCGGCTTGTCGGGACGCTCGTTGGTCAAGGGTTTGGCTTTCGGTTGCGAGGACGCGCGCTCCCCCTATATGGGCTGCTCGGCAAAAGGCAAAGCAAGGCGGATTCCCCAGTGATCTCGGTCATCCTCAACGGCGAAACAAGGCAGGTGCGCAAAGGCAGCATCGCCGACCTCGTCGCCTCGCTCGGCCTCGACGTGAAGAAGGTCGCGGTCGAGCGCAATCGCGAAATCGTGCCGCGCTCGACGCTTGCCGATGTGACGCTCGCCGAGGGCGACGCGCTGGAAATCGTGCATTTCGTGGGCGGCGGCTGATGTCGGTCGGTCGCATCATACCCAATCGCTATGCCGACGACGCGCGGACCGGCGAAGGCTTTTTCAACGATGTGCTGGGGCTGGAGACCGCGATGGCGATGGATTTTATCACCATCTATCGCTCCGGCACCCAGCCGATGGCACAGATCAGCATCCTGACCGACGATCCGTCGGGGTTGCGTCCCGCCTATTCGGTCGGCGTCGACGATGTCGATGCGGTGCATGCGCGGGCGGTCGCGGCGGGGCACGAGATCATATACGCCCTGCGCGACGAGCCGTGGGGCGTCCGCCGGTTTTTCGTTCGCGATCCGCTCGGCGACATCGCGAATGTGGTACAGAATAAGGATTGAATGTGGACAAGATCGACAGTTGGACCGTCGCTGGCCGGACCTTCACATCGCGGCTGATTGTCGGCACCGGCAAATATAAGGATTTCGAGCAGAATGCCGCCGCGGTCGCGGCGTCGGGGGCGGAAATCGTCACCGTCGCGGTGCGCCGCGTCAATGTCTCGGACCCCAATGCGCCGATGCTGACCGACTATATTGATCCGAAGAAAATCACTTACCTGCCCAACACCGCGGGCTGCTTCAACGCTGACGACGCGATCCGCACGCTGCGGCTGGCGCGCGAAGCGGGCGGCTGGGATCTGGTGAAGCTCGAGGTGCTCGGCGAGGCGAAGACGCTCTATCCGAACATGCGCGAGACGCTGGAGGCGACCGAAGTCCTCGCTAAGGAAGGCTTCCTGCCGATGGTCTATTGCGTCGACGACCCGATCGCCGCGAAGCAATTGGAAGACGCGGGCGCGGTCGCGGTGATGCCTTTGGGCGCGCCGATCGGCTCGGGGCTCGGCATCCAGAATCGCGTCACGATCCGCCTGATCGTCGAGGGCGCTTCGGTGCCGGTGCTCGTCGATGCAGGGGTCGGGACGGCGAGCGACGCCGCGGTGGCGATGGAACTCGGCTGCGACGGCGTGCTGATGAACACCGCGATCGCGGAGGCCAAGGACCCCATTCGTATGGCGCGCGCGATGAAGCTGGCGGTCGAGGCGGGGCGCGATTCCTATCTCGCGGGGCGCATGGGCGTTCGTCGCTACGCCGATCCGTCGAGCCCGCTGGCGGGGCTGATTTAAGCCGCTCAGTCCGGATAGACGTCCAGTCCCATCGCCGCCAGCAGATGCGGCTGCTGGCCCGCCGACACGATCATGCCGTCGAGGGTCGCAAGCTCCCTGAGGTTCAGGTCCGCGACATCGGCGCCGCGAAGGTCGGCGCGCGCGAATTTGGCGCCGGCGGTGAGCGCGAGGACCAGATCGCTCCCGCGCAGATCTGCGCCCTCCAAATCGGAATCGAACAGGACCGCTTCGCGAAGGTTCGAGTTCGAAAGCTCGCAATCGGGCATGCGGACGCCGTTCAGATCAGCGAATTCGAGATTGCATCCGCGAAAGGCGGCAGCCGTCTTGACGAGTTTGCGACCGAAGGCTCGGCTGAAATCGGCCTTGTGAAGCTCGGCGCCCCGCATGTTGCACGCATCGAACTCGATGCCAAACAGCGTCGAACGATCGATCTTCGCAAAGGAGAGGTCGCAGCGCCTGAAACGCGTCTGGTCGAGACGCGAGAAGACGAATTGTGCGCCGGTGTGGCCCGCGTCGTCGATGAAGGAACAGCCCTCGAAAATCGCATCGCGCATATCGACATTCGCGAAGCGGCATCGGATCAGGCGGACCTCGGTCAAGCGCGCGTCCTGTAGGCAGGTTCCCGTAAGCTGGACGTCGCGCAGCACGCATTGCGTCAACGTCGCGCCGGCCAGATCGATCTCCGCGAAGTCGACGCCGGAAAGATCAGCGTTTTCGATCATGCAGCCGGGTTCGAGTTTCATCGCCATCTCTCTTCCCTCGTTGCGCGGGTCGACGCAGTAGGCAATGACGTGGAACGTATCAAGAACAATTATAGCGATCGACCGACTGTCCGTTGCCTGGAACGCTTTGCCTTGTGCCCGGAACAAACTCTCCGGCGATCCGTTGGTTTGACGAGAGGCGAGCCCCTCCCGCCTCTGAAAACCAAGGAGAAACCCCGTGGGTGAATTCACCGAAAAGGCGAAAGGCATCGCCAACGAAGCCGCCGGCAATGCGAAGCAGGCGGCCGGCAGGGCGACCAACAACGAGCGCCTTCGCGCCGAAGGCGAAGCGCAGGAGCGCAAGGGCGAAGCCCAGAATCTGAAGGGCAAGGTCCAGGGCGCGCTCGGCGACAAGATCTGACCGCTTGCGCGTCACGCAAGCAATGAAAAGGCCCCGGGGTATCCCTCTCCCCGGGGCCTTTTTCATGGTGTAGCGTAACGTGGCTTATTTGCCGCCCGACGCCACCAGATCGACGTCGGTCATCGCGCCGTCGCGGCGCATCATCAGCACATAGGCGAGATCACCCTTGGTACCGCCGAGCATATGCTCGTTGCCGTTGACGCGGTGGTCGCTGGTGTAGCCGGCGCGGATCGCCACCGTGTGATAATAATCGAGCACCGCCTGCATCGACGCCGCCGTCTGGAAATTGACGACGCGGATGTTGCACTTACCGCCGGCGATCCCCGCGGCTTCGCGCAGCGTCGCGCGCGGATAGACCTTGAACGCGGCGGGAAGGCGATCGGCCCAGGCGTTGCCGTACGTCAGCTTGGCGTCGCAGCTGCCCTTTTGCTGGTCGCGCGCGAGCGCGCCGATCGTGACGGGGCGCTGCTTGGCTTCGCAGCCGTCGCATCCGGCCTCGAAGGGTAGAGCCTTCGGCGCGGCGAGCAATTTGCCGGCAGCCAGTGCCGCGGCGGCTTCGGCGGCGGTCGCGGCCTTGCCACCCGCAACGCCAGGAACGCCGCCGTTGACGGGCTTGTTGCCCGGACCGAGCGCGTTGCGGTTCGATTGGCCCGCCAGTTTGGGGTCGACCATGATCTTGTCTTCGAGCGAGCCCTTGATCGCCGGGTCGGCGTCGGTCAGCCCGTCGTCGAGCGGCGCGAGGTCGGCCTTGGCTTGGGGATTGTCCCGGCACCCGGCGAGCGGCGCCGCGGCCATCAGCAAGCCGGTCACCAGCCATTTTCCGCGCAACATCATCGCTAACACTCCCTTAATCCTGTGCTTGGGAATGCCCTATTCTGGTCAAAAAGGCCCAAATAAAATGCGTTAACGGGCGGGGCTTTGTTAGCCGAAAACTGTCTCGGAGCGAGACGCTTTTGCGCTTTCGCTCACGCTCCGGGCAGAAACTCCTTGCGCTTCACGCGCCACGCATCGGCGCTTTGCGTCCATGCATCGACCGGCGCATCCTGAAAAGGCGCGGGCAGACGGGTCGGGCCGCTGTTCGTCGCGCCGAGCCGTTTCGCGAGCGCCTGCGAGCGCGTGTTCGCGGGGTCGATGCTGTGCATCAATTCGGGCCATTTCAGGAATTCGACCGCGAAATCGCAGGCGGCGACGCTGCCTTCGAGCGCATAGCCCTTACCCGCGAATTTGGCGCGCACGCCATAGCCGATCTCGGGGGCGGGCCAGCCCTCGGGCTCCCACGGGCCGAGACGTCCGACCCATTCGCCGGTCGCGCGCTCGATCACCGAGAACATCGAAAAGCCGCGGATATGCCAGGCACCGGCGAGCGTGCACCACATGCGCCACGCCTGCGAGCGCGGGCAGGTGCCGCCGATGAAGCGCATCGTCTCTTCCTCGGCGCACATTTCGGCGAAGCCGTCGAAATCCTCGGTCGCGGGTGGGCGCAGGATCAGCCGCTCGGTGACGAGCAGGGGGCCATTCAACATAATCTCTCTCCCGCAGCAGTGGCCGATGCTTCTGCGGCAAGAGGGTGGTTTGGGCAAGCGGATACGCTTGAGGACGCCGGTGGTGAAACCGGCGTCCTCGCCATCAGCGTGCGTGAGCGGAGGGGTCCAAACTCACACGCGAGACGGTTTGCGTTTTTGCCTTAGCGGCAACGATATTTGTCGCGGTCGATCTCACGGCCGAGCAGCGCGCCACCCGCGGCGCCGAGCACGGTGCCGAGCAGCTTGTCGCCGCCGCCTGCGATTTCGTGGCCCGCGAGACCGCCGACCGCGCCACCGATCAGCAGGCCGGTTGTGCCATTATCCTTCTTGCAGCGATAACGGCCGTCATTGTCGCGCCAGATGCGCGTGTCCGAACTGACGCGCTCGTCATGGTAATGGCGCTTTTTGCGCTTGTGAAAGCTGCTCGACTGGTCGAGCTGATGGAAGCCTTCGGCCTTCGCAGGAGCCGCGACACCCGCATAGGCAGGCGCGGTCAGGGCGACACTGGCGGCAGCAAAAGCGCCCATCATGCCCTTGTTGAAATTACGCATAAAAAGTCCTTTCCTGGTCTCGGCGCCTCGTCCCGCTTGTACAGGACCGGGCGCTTCGATGGGGAAAACGAGCCGGGCTGCAAAGCCGTTGCATGAACCCAAGGCAACAAGATGAACCGACCGCTTCCATCGACGAACCGAAAGCCCTTGCCGCATCGGCGGCGGCATGCGACAATCCCGGCATGCTCAATATCGGATCGCTCGTCATTGGCGCTATCGCCTTGGTTCTGGCCGTTTTTGCGTTCATCCCGCTGCTCGGCTGGGCGAACTGGGTGATCATACCCTTCGCGGTCATCGGCTTGGCGCTTGGTGCGATGTCGGACAAGACGAGCGGGCGCAACCTGAACATCGTCGTCATCGTCATCGGCGTCATCCGCCTGATGCTCGGCGGCGGCATCATCTGATCCAGCCGGACTAGCCGACCATGAACCAGCCAGCGGCCCCCGCGGGGAGCAATCAGGGCGGCTTGCCCTACGCACTCGCCGCCTATGGCATCTGGGGCTTCGTCCCGCTCTTCTTCAAGCTGCTCAGCACGGTTCCACCGGTCGAGGTGCTGGCACAGCGGATCATCTGGTCGCTGCCGCTGTGTTTTGTGATCATGCTCTTTCGCCGCCAGATCGGCGAATATCTGACCGCGCTGAAGGATTGGCGGACGCTGCGCTTGCTGCTCGCGAGTGCGCTGCTGATCGCGGTCAACTGGCTTGTCTATATCTACTCGATCTTCACCGACCATGTGCTCGCGGCCAGCCTTGGCTATTATCTCAACCCGCTCGTCAATGTGATGCTGGGGATGATCTTCCTCGGCGAACGTCTGTCGCGGCTGCAACTGGTGGCGGTGGTCATCGCGGGCGTGGGGGTGGCGATCCTTCTCGCGGGCGCACTCGATACCTTGTGGATCAGCCTGACGCTCGCGTTCTCGTTCGGCATCTATGGCCTCATCCGCAAGGTTGTGCCCGTGGGGTCGCTCCCTGGGTTGGCGGTCGAGACGACCGTGCTTCTCCTGCCGTCGATCGGGGTTGCAGCCTGGTATCTGTGGGTCGGCGACGGCCGCGGCTTTGGCTCGGAGCAATCGATCAGCCTGCTGCTGATGGCGGGAGGCATCGTCACCGCGGTGCCGCTGCTGCTCTTCGCCACCGCGGCGCGGCGGATGAGCTATGCGGCGCTCGGCTTCGTCCAGTATCTCGCACCAACGGTGCAGTTCCTGCTCAGCCTGTTCGTGTTCGGCGAACCGCTGAAGCCCGTGCAGCTCGCCTGCTTCCTGCTGATCTGGGTCAGCATCGCGGTGTTCAGCTTCGACATGCTGCGCAAGATGCGCGCTGAGCGGATGTTGCCCGCCGCTTAGACTTCCTCGTCATGCCGGACTTGATCCGGCATCCACCGCGGCGCTGAGGTCGGATCAAGTCCGGGGTGACGAAAATACTAAACCAGCCGCCAGCCGAGCGTTTCGCCGGCATGGAAGGGGACGACTTCGCCGATCTTGTCTGGAACGACGGTTTCTCCGCGTTCGAGCGTCACCGTGCCGGTGTTGAGCGGCAGACCATAGAAATTCGGGCCATGCTCGCTGGCGAAGCCTTCGAACCTGCCCAGCGCGCCTTCCTCGTCGAACACCTGGATATAGGATTCAAGCGCATAGGGGGCGTTGAAGATGCCCGCGCAGCCGCACGCGGCTTCCTTCGTGTGCACCGCATGCGGCGCGCTGTCGGTTCCAAGGAAGAATTTCGGCGAGCCCGATACCGCGGCGGCGCGAACGGCAAGCCGATGCTGCTCGCGCTTGGCGACGGGCAGGCAATAAGCGTGGGGCCGGATGCCGCCGACGAGCATCGCGTTGCGGTTGGTGTGGAGATGCTGCGGCGTGATCGTCGCGGCGACATTGGCGGGGGCAGCCGTCACAAAATCGACCGCTTCCAACGTCGTGATATGTTCGAACACGATTTTCAGTCCCGGCAGGTCGCGGACAAGTCCCTTGAGCGTGCGCTCGATGAACACCGCCTCGCGGTCGAAGATGTCGACGTCATGGTCGGTGACCTCGCCGTGGATGAGCAGCGGCATGCCGATGTCGGCCATCCGCTCGAGCACCGGCATGATCTTCGCGACGTCGGTGACGCCATGCGCGCTGCCGGTGGTCGCGTGCGCGGGATAGAGTTTCGCCGCGGTGAAAACCCCCTCGGCATGGCCGCGCGCCATCTCGTCGGGGCTGCTGTGATCGGTGAGATAAGCGACGATCAGCGGGGTGAAGTCGAGCCCGGCGGGCACGGCGGCGTTGATCCGCTCGCGATAGGCGGCGCCTTCCTCGGCGGTGGTCACCGGCGGCGACAGGTTCGGCATGATGATCGCGCGCGCGAACTGGCGCGCGGTGTATTGCGCGACATGATCCAGCATCGCGCCATCGCGCAGATGGACATGCCAGTCGTCAGGGCGGCGGATCGTCAGGCGGTCGGTCATGGTCGGACTCGTCAACTTGTGGCTTGGTTTTGGCTGGGGCGTCCCTAGATTATCGCCATGACCAATACCACCCTCAACGACCGCGCCCTCATCCGTCTGTCGGGGGAGGATGTTCGCGGCTTCCTTCAGGGGCTGGTGACCAACGACACCTCGGGCAATCTGCCGGTGTGGGCGGCGCTGCTGACCGCGCAAGGCAAGGCGCTGTTCGATTTCCTGATCTGGGGCGACGAAGGCGACGTGCTGATCGATTGCGAGCGCGAGGCGGCCGAAGCGCTGGCGAAGCGCCTGACGCTCTATCGGCTGCGCCGTGAGATCACCATTGCGGCCGAACCCGATCTCGCGGTCCATTGGGCGCCGCAGGGCGACCTCGGCGTCGTCGACCCGCGCCTTCCCGAACTCGGCCAGCGCTGGCTTGCCCCCGCCGGAGAAGGCGAGGGCGCCGACGCTGCCTGGCGTGCGCATCGCCTTGCGCTCGGCGTCACTGAGGGACGCGCCGAATTGGGGGATGGCACGACCTTGTGGCTCGAATGCAATGCCATCGACCTGAACGGCGTCAGCTTCACCAAGGGCTGCTATGTCGGACAGGAAAACACCGCGCGGATGAACTGGCGGCAAAAGGTCAACCGGCGGCTGGTCGTCGTCCCGATCGCCGAGGCCGACGAAAAGCGGCAGGTCATCGCCTATCCCGACCTCGGCTGGTCGGTCGAGCACCGGCGGGTGGAGAATATCGAAGCGGCCGCCGCACCCGCGTGGCTCCGCGAGGGGCTTGCCGCGGGTTCATGACAGATGCAGCCTTTGCTGCTAGAGTGTCGGGCATGCGCGCTATGCTGATTTCGTCGGCGCTCGCCGCCGCTTTCGCCCTGTCGGCTCCCGTCGTTGCGGCGCCGACATCCTTGCTGCCGACCGAACCGGAGGCGGCGCAACCCTCTTCCAGACTCGCGCCGCTCGCGCCGGATTCCGTGTGGACGCCGCGCTTTACAGCTGCGGCGGACGAATTGGCGATGGCGCTACGCTCGCGCGATGAGGCCCAATGGGGGCCTTTACTCGGGGGGCGGTGGCTGTCCGCCGCGGATCGCGTGCGCGTCAAGAATCTGCTCGGCGACCGGAACGGCCCGTTCCTTCACGCGCTCTTCTCAAAAGACTTTACCCACCGCGCGATCCTCGGCTGGAGCGCCCCCGCGTCGCTGAGCGCGGACGAACGCGCGGCGATCGAGGGAGGTCAGGAGGCGGAGGCGCTGGTCTGCTGGTCGGCGCGCAGCGACGGCGCGGGGTCATGGCCGGCGACCGCGGTCGAGGCCGATAATCGGCCGGGGCGATCCTATGCCTGCGCGCGGATCGCTTATAGCATTCGTGGCGGAATTCCGGCCTGGCGTGCGTTCATCGAACAAGGCGAAGGCGGTGCTCTTGCCACTGCCGCCCCGCGCGAGCCCGCTTAACCAATCTCCAACCCTCTTTTGCGACAAGAGGGGCCAATGATCGGGCGATTTCTTACGTTGGCCGCCGGGATTGCGGTGGTGTCGATCGGCATGGCGGGCATCGCCGGCCGCTCGACAAGCATGGCCGATGCGCAGGGCCCTGCCGATAGCAGCAGCGATGACAACGGAAACTGGACGACCCAGCGTAGCAAGGGCGGCACATGGTCTTCGGCATCGAGTCCCAAATCCTCGGGCGGAACGGTGCGCCTCGATCGGTCAGGCGACTCGCATTTCTATGCTGACACCGAAGTCGATGGCACGAATATCCGGATGATGGTGGACAGCGGCGCATCGATTGTCGCGCTGACGCGTGACGACGCCGAATCCATCGGCATCGACGTCGATAGCCTGCCCATCAGCGGCACCGCGCGCACCGCGGGCGGCGATGTCCCGATGCGAACGGTCATGCTCGACAGCGTCGAGGTCGACGGGATCGAGGTGGGGCAGGTGCAGGCGGCGGTGGTCGATGCCGATATGGGCGTGTCGCTGCTCGGGCAGAGCTTCCTCTCGAAACTCGCCGCGGTGAACGTCGAAGGCGACACGATGACGCTGCGCTGAGGCAGCTCAGGGGTGGTTAGCTGCCGGCGACGACTGGTATCGGCCGTCAGCGGTCGCTCCCGCTCTTGCCATTTCCGGCGTATTTCCCCACATCGGCCGCCATGAACGCTCCCAATCCTCCGATGCGCGCGGCGATCGTGCCCGTCACCGCTTTCCAGCAGAATTGCACCCTCCTGTGGTGCACCGAGACAAACAAGGCGGCCTTCGTCGATCCCGGCGGCGATCTCGACAAGCTCAAGGACGCTGTCCGGCAGACTGGCGTCGAGGTCGAGAAGCTCCTCGTCACCCACGGCCATATGGACCATTGCGGACAGGCGGGGATGCTCGCGAAGGAACTCGGCGTGCCGATCGAGGGGCCGCACGAGGACGACCGCTTCTGGATCGATGCCTTCGCCGAGGACGGCGCGCGTTTCGGCATGGTTGGCGAATCGTTCGAGCCTGATCGCTGGCTCGTCGACGGCGACACGGTGACCGTTGGCAATCTCACCATCGACGTCATCCATTGCCCGGGGCACACGCCGGGCCATGTCGTGTTCCACCACGCGCCGTCGAAGCTCGCGATCGTCGGCGATGTGATCTTTCAGGGATCGATCGGCCGCACCGACTTTCCGCGCGGCAATCACCAGCAATTGCTCGATTCGATCACGCAGAAGCTGTGGCCGCTCGGCGGCGACACGACCTTTCTGCCGGGGCATGGCGCGCACAGCAATTTCGCCCACGAACGGCGGACCAATCCGTTCGTTAGCGATATGGCGCTGGGGGCGGCGGGTTAGTTCCCCTCCCGCTTGCGGGAGGGGCTAGGGGAGGGCATGTTTTGGCCCTCGGCTAGCCCCTCCCCCGATCCCTCCCGCAAGCGGGAGGGGAGAAGATCACTCCGGCGCCGCTACCGCCGTTTCCTCGATCTCGGTCGTCGTGATACTCGTCGGCGTCAGATAGACGATCGCGAGCGCGCCGATCGCGAGGCCGAGCTGCGTCAGCATCGTAATGATCGTGCCGACCATCCGGCCCCACATCATCCCGTCCATTCCGATCGCGTGCAGGATGCGCCCGACAAGATAGAGCGCGCCAACGCCCCAGAGCCAGAGCGAGGAGCCAAGGCCGAGTTCGATGAGCGCGAGCAGGATCAGCACGAACGCCGTGTTTTCGACGAAATTGCTGTGCGCGCGCATGCGCCGCGTCAGCAGGTCGTTGCCGCCATCGCCGATGAAGACCTTTTCCTTCGTGCGGACGCGGCCGACGCGCACCGCAAGCCACAGGTTGAGCAGCGCCGCCCCGGCGGCAATCGTCAGGCTGATCGGCAAGATTATCATCTGGTTTCCCCCTTATGGACCGGCGCGTTTCGCTTGCCGGCAGCGGGCAGGGTGTGACATCCCCCGGCCGGGGCGGCAAGCCTGCACGGCGATGGACGCAATGGGCTTGCCTTTGCGGGCAAAAACGCTATAGCCGCGCCCGATCCGGCACCCGACACCATCTGGCGTTGAGGCACCCTCCGGCGGAAGACTTTTCCTGGCTCACATGGCCGGGAACGGGCTTCGGCGTGGCGGGCGGGCCAGTCATTTCCGGCGACGGCGGTGACAAATCCGGGTAGCCGATTCGTGACACACACTTTAAGAATGCAGGAAATATCATGGCCGTTCCCAAGCGAAAAACCTCGCCCTCGAAGCGCGGCATGCGTCGCAGCCACGACAGCCTGAAGGTTGAAGCCTTTCAGGAATGCCCGAACTGCGGCGAGCTGAAGCGCCCGCACAATCTTTGCAACGCCTGCGGCCATTATAACGGCCGTGAAGTGGTGTCGGTCGGCGCATAAGCATTAGCCGGAGGGCGTCCTGATGGCACTGACACCGCGAATCGCAATCGATGCGATGGGCGGTGACGTCGGCGTGCGCATGATGCTCGCCGGCGCCGCGATGGCGCGCCACAAGCACGACGGCCTCCGCTTCATCCTCGTCGGCGACGAGGTGCAGATCAAGGCGGCGCTTGAAAATCACCCCAATCTGCGTGCGGCGTCGGATATCATCCACACCGACGGCGTGGTGTCGGGTTCGGACAAGCCGAGCCAGGCGCTGCGCAAGGCAAAAAGCACCTCGATGGGGCTCGCGATCGACGCGGTGAAGCGCGGCGATGCCGGCGGCGCCGTGTCCGCGGGCAACACCGGCGCGCTGATGGCGATGGCGAAGCTCGCGCTGCGCACGATGCCGGGCATCGACCGGCCCGCGCTCGCGGCCTTGCTGCCGACGCTCGGCGACAATGACGTCGTGATGCTCGACCTTGGCGCCAACACCGATTGCGACGCCAACAACCTGATCCAGTTCGCCGTCATGGGCGCGGCCTATGCGCGCACCGCGATGGGTCTGGAAAAGCCGCGCGTCGCGCTACTCAACATCGGCACCGAGGAGCTGAAGGGTACCGATGAGATTCGCGATGCCGCGACGCGGCTGCGCTCGGCGCATGGCTTGCCGATGGAATTCACCGGCTTCATCGAGGGCGACAAATTGTCGCGCGGCAATGTCGACGTGATCGTGCACGACGGTTTTTCGGGCAATATTGCGCTGAAGACGATCGAGGGGACGGCGCGTTTCGTCACCGACCTCTTGCGCCGCGCCTTCACCAGCTCGACGCGCTCGAAGATCGGCTTTCTGATCTCGCGCCCCGCGACCGAGCTGCTCAAGCATCATCTCGATCCCAACAACCATAATGGCGCGGTGTTCCTTGGCCTCAACGGCGTGGTGCTCAAAAGCCATGGCAGCGCCGATGCCAAGGGGGTCGCCAATTGCGTCCACCTCTGCGCCGAACTGATCGAGAAGGATATCACGCGTCAGGTGACCGAAGATCTCGCGAATTTCCGTAGCGGCGCCGCAGCATGACGCTCCGCGCCATATTGGCCGGCACCGGGTCGGCCCTGCCGCGCACGCGGGTCTCGAACGCCGAACTCGCCGAGCGCGTTGACACCAGCGACGAATGGATCGTCGAACGCACGGGCATCCGTTTCCGCCATATCGCCGAACCCGACGAGACGACGGCAACGCTCGCCGCCGCTGCGGCAAAGCAGGCGCTGGCGGCCGCGGGGCTTGAGCCCGCCGACATCGGCCTGATCATCGTTGCCACCGCGACCCCCGACAATACATTCCCCGCCAGCGCCACCAAGGTGCAGGCGCTGCTCGGCATCCCCGATTGCATCGCGTTTGACGTCGCGGCGGTCTGTTCGGGCTTCCTTTATGCCGTGTCGGTCGCCGACTCGATGCTCCGCACCGGCGCCACAAAGCATGCGCTGGTGATCGGTTCGGAAACCTTCAGCCGCATCCTCGACTGGGAAGATCGCACGACCTGCGTTCTCTTCGGCGACGGCGCGGGCGCGGTCATACTGTCGGCCAAGGATGTCGACGACGACCGGGGCATCCTCGCGACGCGCCTCCATGCGGAGGGAAAATACGCAGATATGCTCTATGTCGACGGCGGGCCGTCGACGACGGGGACGGTCGGCCACGTCCGGATGCAGGGCCGCGAAGTCTTCCGCCACGCCGTCACCAACCTCGCCTCGGTGCTCGCCGAGGTGATGGCCGACGTCGGCCTGTCGGCCGAGTCGATCGACTGGGTCGTGCCGCATCAGGCGAATAAGCGGATCATTGACGCAACCGCCAAAAAGCTGGGTTTGCCGCCCGAACGCGTCGTGCTGACCGTCGACCAGCACGCCAATACGTCGGCGGCCTCGGTGCCGCTCGCGCTCGACCTCGCGGTGCGCGACGGGCGCATCAAGCGCGGCGACCTGGTGGTGCTCGAAGCAATGGGCGGCGGCTTCACCTGGGGCGCCGCGGTTCTGCGCGTCTGACGCTTCGCTCCGGCGCGTCAACTTCTCGCTCCATCCGTTTCAGTTTGGCGGATTAATTCGCATTTGTTACATATGCGTACAGGGACTCGTGACGGTGGGGGCTGTCAGAGAACCCATCGTGCATTTTCGCTTCAGAGGGGGAAGGGATCAACATGACCGCAGGGACTCTTACGCGGGCCGACATTGCGACGCGGATCAACCAGCAGATCGGGCTGTCGCGCAATGAATCGGCCGCAATCGTCGAATCGATTCTCGATCATATGTCCGACGCGCTCGCGGTCGGTCAGAATGTGAAAATCTCGGGTTTCGGCACCTTCGTCCTCCGCGACAAGGCGGAGCGGATCGGCCGCAACCCCAAGACCGGCATCGAAGTGCCGATCCTGCCGCGGCGTGTGATGACCTTTCGCGCCAGCCAGACGATGCGAGCCCGCGTTGCCGGCAAATAGACCGCACCTGACCCATGTCGGGTTTTGAGATGACCGACGATGGCGGCAAGGCGTCCGGCGCAATGCTCGCCATCGGCGAACTGGCGGTGCGCATCGGCGTTCCGACGCATGTGCTTCGCTATTGGGAAACGCGTTTCCCGCAGCTGAAGCCGCTCCAGCGCTCGGGCCGCCGCCGCTACTACCGCGCCGAGGACGTCGCGCTTGCCGAGCGCATCCACCATCTGCTGCATGTCCAGGGCTTTACCGTCGAAGGCGCGCGCAAGGCGCTGTCCGAGCCGGGTGCCGCACCGACGGCGCGCGCACCGTTGACCCGCGAGGCGCTCGACAGCGCCGCGCCGATGCGCGTGGTGAAGGGAATTCCGGTCGAGGCGCTGGTCGCGCTCCGCCAGCGGCTCGCCGCGGCGATAGGCTAGGTTTCAGTCATTATCCATCGCCGGCGCGAGCGCCGGGTCGAGATCGCGCGGGCGGATGAAGCCCACGAACCGCGCGCTGTTCGTATCGAGATCGTGCCAGTTGCCGATGTCGAGTTCGAGCCGCGCCAGCGCCGACGTCGGCAGCTTTTCCTCGACCTTTGCGCGCAGGTCATCGTCCGCCGATTCGGGGACGAGCATCAGGATCAGATCCTCGAGCCCCGGATTATGTCCCGAAATCAGCAGATGTTCGGAATCCTTGCCGGTGTCGCGGATCACGTCGATCAGCGTCGCGGCCGACGCAAGATAGATGCGCCGGTCCCAGTGCGGCTCGAGTGTGTCGAGGTCTGCGGCGGGCTGGAAGATATCGAGCGTTTCGGTCACGCGCACCGCGGGCGAGGCAATGATGCGGTCGACGGGCAGCTTCTGGCGTTTCAGCCATTGTCCGATCAGTTCGGCGCCGCGCGCCCCGCGTTTGTTGATCGGGCGGTCGAAATCGCGCTCGACCTGCACGTCCCAACCCGATTTGGCATGGCGCAGGATGGTCAAAGTCTTCAAAATCTCTCCCCGCGCTCCCACGCTCTTGTCCTCGTTCGCGGGCCTTGTGCCGGAAACTTATGACGGTGAAAAGGCTGGAAAGGCGGTTTTTCTGCGCTCGACATTCGCCGCGGCGACATGGTTGACCGCTTCGTCGAGCGGCAGGCGGCGGATCGGGGTGCCTTCGGGAAAGGCGCTGAGCAGGCGCGACGGGAAGCTGGGTGAGAGCATCACGAACTGACCGAAATCGTCGGCGCGGCGGATCAGTCGCCCGAACGCCTGCCCGATGCGCGCACGGATGACCATGTCGTCATAGGCGCTGCCGCCCTGCGCCGCGCGCCTTGCCGCGTGGAGGATCGTCGGGCGCGGCCAGGGCACCCCCTCCATCACGACGAGCCGCAGCGAATCGCCGGGAACGTCGACCCCGTCGCGCAAGGCATCGGTGCCGAGCAGCGAGGCGTGCGGGTCGGCGCGGAAAATGTCGACGAGCGTCCCGGTGTCGAGCGGATCGACATGCTGTGCGAACAGCGGCAGCCCCGCGCGCGCCAGCCGGTCGGCGATACGCGAATGGACGATGCGCAGCCGGCGGATCGCGCTGAACAGCCCCAGTGCGCCGCCACCCGACGCCTCGATCAGGCGGCTGTATGCGCCCGCCAGCGCGGGCAGGTCGCCGCGCGGAATGTCGGTGACGATCAGCACTTCAGACTGGCGCGCATAGTCGAACGGGCTGGGGACCGCGAAATGCTGTACGCCGCCGTCCATGTGACGCGCGCCGGTGCGGATATCGGCGTCGGTCCAGCCGCCGCGCCCGTGCCCGCCGTTGCGCAGCGTCGCCGAGGTGACAAGCACACCCTGCGCCGGGCGGTACACGACGTCGGCGATGGGCTTTGCCGGATCAAGCCAGTGGCGGTGCAGCCCGCAGTCGAACTCGCGCCCGTCGTACCGATCGACCGCCAGCCAGTCGACGAAATCGGGATCGGCGGGGCCGCCGACGCGCCCGAGCAGCGAGAGCCAGCCGCCAAGCGTGTCGATTCGCGTGCCGAGGCTATGCCGCGCGCCGTCGACCCTTGCCCGGGCTTGCCCGTCGAGCCAGTCGGGTGGATCCTCGATCAACGCCTCGAGCCGCTTGCCGAGCGCCATCAGTGGGCGGAGCAACGCCTCGACCGCGTCGCTCGCCGCCGCGGCTGCGGTCACCAGCTCGGAATCGGGATCGGCGAGCTCGGTTTCGAGCCCATAGCCCGCGTCGGCGGTGCGCGTGTCGACCGCGCGCGCATAAACCTGTCCGCGCACCGCGACGAGCAGCCGCTCGATCGCGCCCCACGGGTCGTTTTCGGATAGTCGGCCGAGCCAGCCGTCGCCGGGCAGTTCGGCGGCTGCGGCGATCGCGGCCTGGATCGCGCGGTCGCCGGCCTCGTCATAGCTCGCGACATCGGCGAGCCGCGCCGCGAGCCCGCGCCGCCGCCCGCGCGACTTACCCTCGGGGCCCAGCACCCAGCGGCGGATTTCGACCGCTTCCTGCCCCGTCAGCGCCGCGGCGAACATGCTGTCGGCGGCGTCCCACAGATGATGGCCCTCATCGAAGATCAGCCGCGTCGCGGGCGCGCCGCCGTCGCGCGGCCGCGCCGCCTGCACCATCGTCAGCGCATGGTTGGCGATGACGATCTCGGCCTGCGTCGCGGCGCGCGCCGAATGCTCGATGAAGCATTTGCGGAAATGCGGGCAGCCCGCATAGATGCACTCGCCGCGCCGGTCGGTGAGCGCCGTCGTGCCGTTGCGGCGGAACAGGGCGGGGAGCCACCCGGGCAAATCGCCGCCGACCATGTCGCCGTCGCGCGTATACGCGGCCCAGCGCGCCACAAGCTGCGCGAGGATCGCGGCGCGCCCCGAAAAGCCGCCCTGCAACGCGTCTTCCAGATTGAGCAGGCAGAGGTAATTCTCGCGCCCCTTGCGCACCACGACCTTTTCGCGGTGCGTCGCGGCGTCGGGGTAGAGGCGCTCGGTCTCGCGCGACAATTGGCGCTGCAGCGCCTTGGTGAAGGTTGAGATGCAGACGGCGCCCGCCGACTGGTCGATCCATTGTTTCGCCGGCGCGAGATAGCCGAGCGTCTTGCCGATGCCCGTCCCCGCCTCGGCAACGAGCATCTGCGGCGCATCCTTGCGATCGCGCGGGGCAAAGATTGCGGCGGTCGCGCGCGCATAATCCTGCTGCCCGGGCCGCCGCTCGGCGCCGTCGCCGGTCAGCCGGTCGAGCCGCGCCGACACATCGTCCGCATTGATCGTCACCTGTCGCGGCGCGCCGCGCGGGGACTCCTCCTCCCACTCGGGCAGGCGCGCGAACAGCCAGCGTTCGTTTGCGTCGGGCTGCGACAGCCGCGGCTGGACTAGCGGCGACCATGACCAGCGCTGGCGGGATAGCGCCTGCACGCCGTGCCACGCGCCCTCGCGCTCGGGCCAGTCGGAGTCGTCGATGCTGCCGAGCATCGCCGCGGCGGCTTTCGACAGGAAAGCGGCGATATCCTCTTCGCCTTTCGGCGGCGTCAGGCCGATCGCGGCGGCGATCCCTGCGGGGGTCGGCACAGCAAAGCGCGCGGGATAGAGGAAAGCGAACAGCTCGAGCAGGTCGAGGCCGGACAATTCGGGATAGCCGAGACGGTCGCCGGTCAGCGTCGCGTTGAGCAGCAAATGCGGCGTCGCCGCGACCGCGGCAATCGCTTCACCGCGCCCCACACGCTGGACGCGGCCATGCGTGTCGGCGATCCAGATGCCGATATGGCTCGCATGAATCGCGGGCAGGGTAAGCGGGTCGGGAGCCATCGCCCCACGCTAGGGACAAAAGGCGAACGCGGCAAGGCGATCCGGTCGATCGCCAGCTTTCCTCTTGCGGTTGTGGGGAGGTTCGGCGACGCTGGACCCAACCATATGAAAGGACAGACCGGATGAGCGAAGAGGCGGCGATCGGTGCGGTGATCGACGAGATGTACGCGATGATCTCGGGCCCCAAGGGGCCGCGCGACTGGTCGCGACAGACGAATTGCTTTCATCCCGACGCACGGCAGATCCGGACGTCGATCGATGCCGACGGCCGCGCGACGTTCCGCAGCATGGGACTCGAAGATTATGCGCGCGACACTACGCCTTTCTTCGCCGCAAATGATTTTTTCGAGATCGAGATCGGGCGGCGGGTCGATGTCCTGGGCAATATCGCCCATGCCTGGAGCGCCTATGAAGCACGCGCTGCGCTGGACGACGCAGAGCCCGAACGACGCGGGATCAATTCGATTCAGCTGTTCAAGGATCCGGATCTTGGCTGGCGGATCATGGCGATGATCTGGGACAATGAGCGCACGGGCGTGGTGATCGCGCCCTTCTGACGCTTGGCTCCCTGATGTTTAACTTAGCCCGCGGCGCCCAAACGTCGAAGGGCGGCTGCCCATGAATATCTGCGCGGGCTGAACCATCGAAGCCGTCCGCGCGCGTTTCAGGGCGTTGTAGAGCGGGCCGTGCGTGAGCTCGTAGGGGAAGCGCACGCCCATACGGTCGAATTCCGACCACATCACCACCGCATAGGTAACCTCGCCGCCATAGTGAATTTCGCAGCGCGAGCGCGCGGGCATGCTCGCCCCGTCGATGCGCGCGCCGCCTTCGGACAAGTCGGTGATCCGGCCGTCGATGAAGTTGAGGACGCCGTTGATCGTGACCTCGATCGATACCTGGGTGCGCTTGTGGCCGCGGGCGGCGGGGGTGCGAAAATTGTCCATGTCCGGGACGCTACGCCCACATGGTAAATTTTCCGGTAACGATGTTGGCTCGCGCCGGGACAATGTTGCAAGCGATCGCCGACAATGATCTACGCGGATCATGGTCCGTCCGATCATCCTCTATGGCATCGGTCTCGCCGCCGCGGCGTTCCTGCTCGAGTGGCTGAACTACAAACATGTCGTGCACCGCTGGTCGACCGAATTTTATATTGTCTGCGTCGCGGTCAATTGCGTTGCGCTCGGCATATGGGCCGGCAACCGGCTGACCGCGCGGCCGCGTCGGGCTTTTGCGCGCAACGACGCGGCGATCGCGGCGCTGGGGCTCAGCGCGCGCGAATGCGAGGTGCTGGAAATGCTGGCGGCAGGGCACGCCAACAAGGTGATCGCGCGCCAGCTCGATATCTCGCCGAACACGGTGAAGACGCATGTCGCGCGCGTTTATGAAAAGCTGGCGGTCGCCAGCCGCACGCAGGCGGTGCAAAAGGCGCGGACGCTCGACATCCTGCCGTAAAATCGGGCGACGGGCGTCAAATCACCCATTTGGGCGATAGATTTCGCCCGTTGTTCCGGTCCATCGCGCATGGCATTCATCAGATGGGGAGACAGGGTCATGGGCAGGATCATTGCGGTTTACGGCGCCGTCGCGGGCGTCATCGTCATTATCGGCATGTTTATCAGCATCACCTTCGTCGCCGATCATGGCACGATGGGCATGGTCGCGGGCTATCTGTCGATGCTCGTCGCGCTGCTTTTCGTGTTCATTGGCGTGAAGCGCTATCGCGACGTCAATCTGGGCGGCGTGATCACCTTCTGGAAGGCGCTCGGCGTCGGCCTCGGCATCGGGCTCGTCGCGTCGCTTTTCTACGTCTTTGGCTGGGAACTCTATATGTGGCAGACCGGTGGGACCTTCATGGCCGACTATATCGCGAAGAGTGTCGAGGATATGCGCGCCGCCGGCAAATCGGCGGCCGAGATCGCGAGATTTTCGGCCGAGATGGGGGCGCTGGCGGAGCAATATAAAAATCCGCTGTTCCGCATGGCGCTCACGCTGACCGAGATATTCCCGGTCGCGCTGCTGGTGTCGCTCGTGTCGGCCGCGCTGCTGCGCCGGAGCAGCTTCATGCCGGCGCTGCAATCGCGGGGCTGAATTTAGACGCGGCGGCACAGACCGGTATCGGCCGATATATCGGCTTTCCTACATTGCACCGGCATGCTTGATACTGTCCGATGCGATCGACAGCTGCCTCTCGCGATAAAGCGACAAAGGAGACAAAATGGATGTGCGCATGCGTATCCTTTGTCTCCTTAAGCCCGGAAGAGCCGAACGATGTTGGCGATTCACGAGTGAAGTTGCG
Organism: Sphingopyxis sp. CCNWLW2; assembly: GCF_037095755.1. Lineage (NCBI taxonomy): Bacteria > Pseudomonadati > Pseudomonadota > Alphaproteobacteria > Sphingomonadales > Sphingopyxidaceae > Sphingopyxis > Sphingopyxis sp. CCNWLW2. The sequence goes on along the minus strand of NZ_JBAWKJ010000002.1, from coordinate 905,620 downwards.
CAGTTTTCCGTGTTCCTTTCCATCGGCGCTTCTTGTCGCTATGGGGCGCAGCTATGACTGACTTGCACCTTCACCCTTCGCTGCGCGAACCCGCGCAAACGTCCAAGGCCTGGCCGTTCGAGGAAGCGCGCAAGATCGTCAAACGCTATCCCGATGGCAAGCCCGGGGGCGAGGCGATCCTTTTCGAGACGGGCTATGGTCCGTCGGGTCTGCCGCATATCGGCACCTTCAACGAAGTGCTGCGCACGACGATGGTCCGCCGCGCCTATGAGGCGCTGACCGGCGGCGCGCCGACGCGGCTCGTCGCGTTCAGCGATGACCTGGATGGGCTGCGGAAGGTTCCCGACAATGTGCCGAACGGCGACATGCTGCGCGAATATCTGGGCAAGCCGCTCACCGCGATCCCCGATCCGTTCGGAAAGTATGAAAGTTTTGCGCATCATAACAATGCGATGCTGCGCGAGTTTCTCGACCGGTTCGGCTTCCAGTACGAGTTTGTGAGTTCGACCGAGAAGTATAAGTCGGGCGCGTTCGACGAGGCGTTGAAGAATGTCCTTCGCCACAATCAGGACATTCTCGACATCATGCTGCCGACGCTGCGTGCCGAGCGTGCCGCGACTTATTCGCCGATCCTGCCGGTCAGTCCCAAGTCGGGGATCGTGCTGCAGGTACCGGTGACCGTCGTCGATGCCGACGCGGGCCTCGTGTCGTTCGAGGATGAGGGCGAGACGATCACCCACTCGATCCTCGGCGGCGGTGCAAAGCTGCAGTGGAAGGTCGACTGGGCGATGCGCTGGGTCGCGCTTGGCGTTGATTACGAAATGTACGGCAAGGACCTGACCGACAGCGGCGTACAGTCGGGCAAGATCGCGAAGGCGCTTGGCGGGCGCAAGCCCGAGGGGCTGATCTACGAGATGTTCCTCGACGAAAAGGGCGAGAAGATTTCGAAGTCGAAGGGCAATGGCCTCAGCCTCGAGCAGTGGCTCGACTATGGCAGCGAGGAGAGCCTCGCCTTTTTCGCCTATCGCGAGCCCAAGGCGGCGAAGCAGCTCCACATCGGCGTGATCCCGAAGGCGGTCGACGAATATCTCCAGATGCGCGGCAATTATCCGTCGCAGGAGCCTGACAAGCGGCTCGGCAACCCCGCGCATCATGTCCATGTCGCGCGCGGCGAGGCGATTCCGGCGACCGAACTGCCCGTGACGTTCGGCTTGCTGCTCAACCTCGTCGGGGTGATGGGCGCCGACGCGTCGAAGGATCAGATCTGGCGCTACCTCGGCCAATATGTCGACGGCGCGAATGCGACGACCTATCCCGAGCTCGACCGGCTGATCGACAACGCCATGGCGTATAACCGCGACTATGTCGCGCCGACGCTGAAGCGCCGCAAGCCGCAGGGCGGCGAGGGTGCGGCGCTGAAGGAACTCGACGGCGAACTCGCGGCGCTCCCCGCCGACGCCTCGGCCGACGATATTCAGAACATCGTGTATGCGATCGGCAAGAACGAGGCCTATGGTTTTGAAAACCTGCGCGATTGGTTCAAGGCGCTCTACGAGACTTTGCTCGGGTCGAGCGCGGGCCCGCGCATGGGCAGCTTCATCGCGCTGTTCGGGATCGACAACACGCGGCGACTGATCGCCGAGGCGCTTGCATAAAATTCCGTTCGCATCGAGCGAAGTCGAGATGCCCCTCGACCTTGCTCGATGCCGATGGGTGTCTCGACTTCGCTCGACACGAGCGGGAATTAGGGAGTGGTTTCATGCCTGTAGTGCCTGCTTTCCAACTCGCGCAGATCAATATCGGCCGTTTCCGCCTGCCGCCCGAGCATGTCGCGAACCGCGATTTCATGGACGCGCTCGATCATGTGAACGCGGTGGCCGAGGCCGCCGACGGCTTCGTCTGGCGGCTGACCGGCGAGGGTAACAACGCGACCGATGTGCCGGTGACCGACGACCCGCACTTGATCGCGAACATGTCGGTGTGGCGCGATATTGATGCACTCGCGGCCTATGTCTATCGCACCCCCGATCATCTGACGGTGATGAAGCGGCGCAAGGAATGGTTCGACCATATGGCGGTCTATCAGGCTTTGTGGTGGGTTCCCGCGGGGCATCGCCCGAGTGTTGCGGAGGGCATGGCGCGGATCGCGATGCTCGAAACGAATGGGCCGACGGCGGAGGCTTTCACTTTCAAGCAGCCCTTCGCCGCGCCCGACGGCACTCCGGCGCTGCCGATCCAGGATGAGTGCGCATGAGCGACGTGATCGATATCTTCACGACCGGCGGGACGATCGACAAAGTCTATTTCGACGCGCTTTCGGAATTCCAGATCGGCCCCGCGGCGATCCCCGACATGCTGCGCGAAAACAACGTCCACGTCCCGCACCGCGTCACGCAACTGATGCGCAAGGACAGCCTCGAACTCGACGATGCCGACCGCGAGGCGATCCGCGCCGCGGTCACCGCGAGCGATGCCTCGCGCATCCTCGTCACCCACGGCACCGACACGATGGTCGTCACCGGGCGTGTGCTCGCAGGAATCGCGGGCAAGACGATCGTGATGACCGGCGCGATGCAGCCGGCGTCGGTGCGCGCGAGCGATGCCGAATTCAACGTCGGCTTCGCGCTTGCGGCGGCGCAGACGCTGCCGCCCGGGGTCTATGTCGCGATGAACGGGATGATCTTCGACCCCGAAAAGACGGTCAAGGACCGCGCCGGCGCGCGTTTCGTGCAGGAGGGCTGATCAGCCTTTTGCGGTGACCTGCCGCAGCACCGCGGCATAATTTGGCGCGATCGTCATCTCCGCGTGCCGTCCGGCGCGGCCGAGTGCCGCGTGTACCTCCGGCAGCCGGTAGCAGGGCACACCCATGAACAGGTGATGCTCGGCGTGATAATTCACCCAATATGGAGCAACCGTCGCGCGCGCCAACCAGCCGGCGTGGGTGGTGCGCGCGTGGGTGAAAGGATCGTCGCTGCCCGTCGTCGTGCAGGCATGTTCGGCGATGTTGCGAATACGCAGATAGAGCTGAAAGGTCGTCGCGAGCCCGGCGAGCCAGAGCAGGTACGGCGTCCAGCCATAGAGCGCGAGCGACGCCGCGAGCAGCACCGCCTGCACGATCAGGAAACGCCCGACCGCGCGCGCTACCGCCATCGCGCCCGCGACGTCGATCGTCGGTGACGTCATGCCGTCGTCGGACTGCTTGTTGAACGGCGTCCCGGCCTTGGTGCTCGCGCCGCTTTTCTGCCCCTGTTCGCCGCGCAGCATCGCTTTCAAGCCGACGAAGGCGAATCCGAATTGCGCCATGCGCTGTTTGAAGAAGGTCTGGCCCGTCATGTCGCGCAGTATCTTGCGCCACAGGCTGGCGCGCGTGGTGGGGAAGGGTTTCGACAGCGACAGGTCGGGGTCTTCGGGCTGCTGGGTGAACTTATGATGCTGGAGATGATAGGTGCGATAGGCGATCAGGTCCGATCCGACCGCCGCGCCGGTCAGCCATTGGCCAAGGAAATTGTTGATTTTCCGGTTCGGATGGAGCGCGCCATGCGCCGCGTCGTGCATCAGGATCGCGAGCCCGAGCTGGCGTCCGCCGACGAAGATGACCGCCAGCAGCCACCCCAGCGGGTTTTGCGACCAGGCGGCAAGGCCGACAAGCGCGATGCTGACGATCCACGCGTGCGCGACGAGCCAGATCCCGCGCCATGACGAGGCACGCGTGATCGCCGACCATTCGGCACGGTCGAAAAAGCGGTCGGGCGGGAACAGGCGAACAGCAGGCATGGCTCGACTATAACAAGTTGCGATCCGAAACGTAACCCCTTCCGTTTTGGCACAATATCGGCGGAAATCACCGGCTTGCGGTAAGGATTTGGAAACCCCTTTTTGGCCACTGGTCGCCGCGACCAGAAAAGCGGGGAAGTTCGGAACATTGGGGGTTCGGCGTAACATCATCCGGCCGGGAGGCGGCGATTTGCCAGCGGGCGAATCGCTGTTCGATTCACCGGAATTCGTCACACACCTGATGCGTGTGGCGAAGCTGTGGCACTATGTGCTGATCGGCCGCGTCCTTGCGTTTCTGACCTTCGCTTTCGTGCCGGGCCTTGCGGGCTTCCTCGATCATCCTTCGCACTGGCTGGTCATGGCCGCCGGCTTGCCATGCGATATCGCGCTGACGGTGATCGGGCAGGCGATGCGTAAACCGCGTCCGATCGCGCACAGCCGAGTGCGGCTGATGGCGATGCTGTGCATGGCGCTGATCGCGCTCGGCACGTTGCTCAACGCCGCGGCGATGTTCGACGCGATCGCGGTCCCCGACGGCAGCCGCCATTTCGATGCCTTTACCGCGATCCACATCGGCTCGCTGCTCGTCGCGGCGTCGGCGGTCGCGGTGGACCGCCCCGCCTTTTTCGCCTTCGCGGGTGCGACGGCGCTAGGCGGGGCCATTGGCGTTGCCTCCTGGCCGTTCGCTGTCGCAGGCTTCGTCTTCCTCGGCCTGCTGATCGTCATGATGCGCGAGGACGTCCGGCATCAGCGGCGCGCGACGCGCGCCGCGCGGCTCGGCGTCAGCGACCAGCAGCGCGCGCTGAACCTGATGCGCGATTTCGAGCGCGCGGGGCGCGGCTGGTTCTGGGAAACCGATCGCTATGGCCAGCTCGTCTATATCTCGCCGACCGTCGCGGCGCGGCTCGACCGGCCGCTCGCCGACCTGCTCGGCCATCCCTTTACCGACATCATCCGCAAGCGGATCGGCAACGACGAGAGCGAAGAGCGGACGCTGGGGTTCAGCCTGTCGTCGCGCACTCCGTTCAAGGAGCTGACGGTGCAGGCCGCGGTGCCGGGCGAGGAGCGCTGGTGGTCGATTTCGGGCCAGCCGATCAGCAACGAGCTTGGCAATTTTCAGGGCTTTCGCGGCAGCGGCACCGACCTCACCGACAAGAAAAGGTCCGAGCGCGAGATCAACCAGCTCGCGCGCTACGACACGCTGACGGGCCTCGCGAACCGGCGCCACATCACCGACCTGCTCGAACGCGCGCTCAAGAGCCATAGCGGGCAGCCGCAGCCCTGCGCGCTGCTGCTGATGGATCTCGACCGGTTCAAGGCGGTCAACGACACGCTGGGGCATCCGGTCGGCGACCAGTTGCTGCAACAGGTCGCGGGGCGCCTGACGCAGATCGTCGGTGACAAGGGACAGGTTGGGCGTCTCGGCGGCGACGAGTTCCAGATCGTCGTGCCGCAGCTCAGCCAGCCCGAAAAGCTCGCGGGCATCGCCAATGCGATCATCCTCAGCCTCGCCAAGCCCTTTTCGATCGAGGGCGAGCAGGTGCGTATCGGATCGTCGCTTGGCATCGCGGTATCGGACGGGCAGGGGGTGCCGGCGTCGGCGCTCGTCCGCAACGCCGACCTCGCGCTTTACGCCGCGAAGGATGCGGGGCGCGGCGTCTATCGTTTCTATGCCGACGCGATGCACAACCAGGCGAGCGAGCGCAAGGCGATCGAGGATGCGCTGCGCGACGCGCTGGCAAAGGACGAACTCAGGCTTCTTTATCAACCGATCGTCGACGTCGCGAGCGAGCGGATCACCGGGTTCGAGGCGCTGATCCGCTGGCATCATGCGACCGACGGGCTGATCAGCCCCTCGAAATTCATTCCGATCGCCGAGGAGTCGAACCTCATCGTGCCGATCGGCGAATGGATCATCCGGTCCGCCTGCGCCGCCATCGCGCATCTCGGCCCGGGATATCGCGTCGCGGTCAATGTCTCGCCGCGCCAGTTCGCCAATGAAAAGCTGCCGGCGACGATTATGAGCGCGGTGTCGGCGGCGGGCATCCGTCCCGAGCAGCTCGAGCTCGAGATCACCGAGGGCGTCTTCCTCGACGAAAGTCCCGAAAATCTCGCGATGTTCCAGAAATTGAAGCGCACCGGGGTGCGGCTGGCGCTCGACGATTTCGGCACCGGCTATTCGGCGCTCGGCTATCTGAAGAAGGCGCCGTTCGACAAGATCAAGATCGACCAGAGCTTCGTCCTCGGCGCCGCCGACCCCAGCAGCATGAATGCCGCGATCATTTCGTCAATCGTCGGGCTGGCCGCCGCGCTCGACATGGAAACGACCGCCGAAGGCGTCGAAACGCACGACGACCTCGCGCTGATCCGCGGGCTCGGGTGCAGCCATGTCCAGGGCTATATCTATGGGCGTCCGATGGATCTGGTCGAGGTGCTGGCCCTGCTCCGCGAGGGCGGCGGGCGCGTCGAGGCGAAGGGATACAAGAGCGCGCGCGAGGCGCGGCTGACGACTTTCCGCACGATCCAGGTCGGCAGCGGCGGGTATCGATATGAGGGGATCGTCCGCAACATATCGTCGCGCGGGGCGCTGATCGAGGGGCTATGGAATGTCCCGCCCGGGACGGTGCTGACGCTCGAATTCGGCGCCGACCAGACCTTCGATGCCGAGGCGCGCTGGTCGGCGGGCAACCGCGTCGGCGTGAAGTTTGCCGAGGCGGTCGAGATCGACGGGCTGACCGGTCCGAAGACGGTCACGCCGGCGCGGGGACGTATCCGCCGCGCCGCGTGACGGCCGCGATCAATCGGCGATGCGGCCGCGCGCCATCACCCAATCGACCTTTTCCAGCACGGTGACGTCGCTCAGCGGGTCGCCGCTGACTGCGATCATGTCCGCCGACATGCCGGGCGCGATGCGGCCGATCTCGTTTTCGAGCGACAGCAGTTTCGCCGCAACTGTCGTCGCGCTCGCCAGCGCCTCGCGCGGGGTCAGCCCATGTTTGACGAGCAGCGCGAACTCCTGCCCGTTGCGGCCATGTTCGAACACGCCGGCGTCGGTGCCGAAGGCGACCGGCACGCCGAGCGCCTTGGCACGCGTCACCGCTTTGCCGACGTCATTCAGCGTCATGCGCACCTTGTTCTCGACGGTCGGGGTATAGATGCCCTTGCCGAGCCGCTCGCGGATGCCCTCGAACGCCATCAGCGTGGGGACGAGATAGGTGCCCTTCGCCTTCATCACCTTCAGCGTCGCATCGTCGGCGAAGGTGCCGTGCTCGATGCTGTCGATGCCCGCGGCGGCCGAGGCGGTGATCCCGCCCGCACCATGCGCGTGCGCCATGACTTTCAGGCCCAGCGAGTGCGCGGTGTCGGCGATGCTCTGCAATTCGGGGCTGGTGAAATGGCCTTCGAGCCCGCGCCCCTGCTGCGACAGCACGCCGCCGGTCGCGGTGATCTTGATGACGTCGGCGCCGGCGCGCGACGCCTTGCGCACCTTTTCGGCGCATTCGAGCGCGCCGGTGCAGGTATAGCCTTGGTCGAGCACGTCGTGAATGTCCTCGCGGAACCCGGTCACGTCGCCATGCCCGCCGATGATCGACAATGAGGGTCCCGCCGCGACGATTCGCGGCCCTTCGATAAAGCCGTTGGCCGTGCCGCGGCGGAGCGAATAGGCAGTATATTGCGCCGACCCCGCCTCGCGTACGGTGGTGAAGCCCGCACGCAGCGTGATCGCGGCATTTTTCGCGCCGACGACGACGCCCCATTCGTCGGGGTCGACCGTCGCGGCGCGATAATCCTCACCTGGATCGCCGGTCAGGTGGACGTGGAGGTCGATGAGGCCGGGCAGCAAGGTCTTGTCGCCAAGGTCGACAACCTCGGCGCCGGCGGGCGCTTCGGCGCGACCGGCGACGATCGAGGTGATGCGGTCGTCGGTGATGGTGACGGTCGACTGGCCCTGTGCGGGCTTGCTGGCGTCGGTGATGACGCGGCCCGCATAAACGATAGTGGTTTTCGCATAGGCTGTCGTGCCGAGCAGCGCGAGCGTCGCTGCCGCGACCATTCCCAATTTACGCATGAAGTCTCCCCTGTCTGATCGAGCCACCGTGGCGCGGCGGGCGGGGGAGGGCAAGGGGGAACTGCCGTTCCGCCGCCGCCCGGAATGGGAGGAAAGCGGATGTTAGCAATTACCCCCGTATATGGTCCGCATGGATGAACATGGATCGGAGTAGGCGCAACCTGCTGATCAGCGGTTCCATCTTTGGTGCCTGCGCCATAGGTGGGCTGCTGCCGTCCGTCTGCGCCATGCGCCAGTTGACCAGGAAGCCAGCGATGTCGCCGAACGCCATCCCCAAGCGTCCAGAGGGCGAAGCGAAGCCGATGCTGGATGAAGACATTGCGCCGGTGCTCGCGCGGCTCGACGCGTGGTATGCCGCGAATCTGGCAGCAGACAAATATGTGTTCAATCCGCCGGCCACCGATGCGCAGCTCGATGCCTTTGAGCATCTGGTCGGCTTCAGGATGCCGCGCTCATATCGCCAACTGTACAAGTGGCATAATGGCGAGAACGACGATCGCTGGGGTCACATCTACGGACTTCCGCTGCTGACGCTGGAACATGCGACGGCGGATTGGAAGGCTTGGACGAGCACATTGACCGAGTTTGGCGGCAATCGTTACGCTATTCCAGGAGGAGGGTGGCCTGAAGGCGCAGTCGACCCAGCCTACACCAATCCCGGTTGGATACCGTTGACCAATGATGGCTCAAGCGGACATATCGGTCTCGACTTTGACCCATGGCCCGGCGGCAGGGCTGGGCAAGTGATCCTCTACGGGCGCGACGAGGATGTGAAAGTCGTGCTCGCGGAATCTCTCGGTCAGTTCCTCGACTGGGTCGCGCGATTGTTGGAGAGCGGCAATTTCAGATTGAAGGCGGCGGCGGATGAGGTTGTGCTGCGGCAGTTCAGATTGAAGCAACCGCAAGTAGACCACTTCCACGAAGGTGCTCGTATCCTCTTGGGCGCCCCCGACCAGTTCTTATGAAAAGAGGCCCACGGCAAAAGTTTGCGATCGGTCGTTAGCGGCCACCACCAAAAAAAGGGGCCGGCGAACCGACCCCTCAGTTTGTCATCTGATAACCGAAAGGAATATTACCAGAAGAAATCGTAGATCACGTCGACCACTTCGCCCGAATAAGTGTCGACCAGAAGTGCGTCGTCATAATAGCGGATCCAGCGATAACCCCCGTAAGCGGGCGGCAGGCGGTAATAGCCGGGATCGTTGATCCAGTAGCGCTGGCTGTAGAACAGCGAGTTCAGCGAGAAACCGATGCTGAACCGCGTGTAGCCATAGCCGCGATACGGGTTGTAATAGCGCGGCATGCGGTAATAGTGCCGGTTCCGCTCGCGATAGCTGTGCCAGTCGTAACGGCGGTCGCTGCGCCAGTCGCGGTTCCAGCGATTGTGGCGGTCGCCGCGGTCCCAGCGATCATTGCGCCCGTCGCGATAGCGCCGGTCTACGCGGTCGTTGTTGTTGCGGTCGTACCGCCGATCGATCTGGCCGTCACGGTTGCGATCGTAACGCCGGTCGCGCTGGTCGATGCGGTTGTTGTTGTTGCGATCCCAGCGGCGATCGAGGTCGCCGTTGCGATTGCGGTCGTAACGCCGGTCGACGCGATTATTGTCGTTGCGATCATAACGCCGATCGACCTCGCCATTGCGGTTGCGGTCCCACCGGCGGTCGATGCGACCATCGTTGTTGCGGTCGTAAACTCCGCCGCGTTGGCGATCGACCTGCTGCGCCTGACGCTGCGCCTCGCGCTGCTGCCATTGCTGGCGCTGCTCGTTGCTGCGCTGTTGCCATTGTTGCCGCTGCTGGTCGTTCCCGCGCTGCTGTCGCCATTGTTCGCGCTGCGCCTGGCGCTGCTGGTCATTGCCGCGCTGCTCTCGCCATTGCTGGCGCATTTCGCTGCGCTGCTGGCGCTCGGCGCGCGGCTGCTCGCTCTGCTGGCGCTCGGGCCGGGCCTGACCGCCCCAGTTTCCGCCGCCGCGGCGCACTTCGGGACCGCGTGGTCCTCGGTCGCCGCGGTCGCCGCGCTCTCCGCGGTCGCCACGCTGCGCGATCTGCACCCGCTCGCCCGACGCCTGTGCAGCCGCCGGGGCGATGGGAGTCAGGATCGTCGCAGCGATCAGCAACCCTCCGAACATCTTCTTCATCTCGCCATTCTCCAACTCATGTCCCGTGTGCTGGAGACGCCAGCCGGGATGATGAATCGATTCTTACTCTTCGCAAGATGATCGATGGCTGACCGCGCTGTTGCCTGCTGTTCAGCTAGATGAACAGGTGCGTTCAGCTACCCGGCGGCAGACGCAGCGCGGGGACAGCCTGCGCTGCGTCTTCGGGGCGGATTCCCGGCGGCGGCGCGGCAGCAATGCGTTCCTCGCCGCGGATCACGCGACCGGCGAGCCGGATCGCGGTACGGATGCGCGGATAGGTGCCGCAGCGGCAGATATTGGTCATCGCCGCGTCGATCTCGGCATCGCTGGGATTGCTGTTCGACCGGAGGAGGGCGGCGGCCGCCATGATCATGCCCGACTGGCAGAAACCGCATTGCGGCACCTGTTCGGCGACCCACGCTTGCTGCACCGGATGGCTGCGATCGCGCGCCAGTCCCTCGATCGTCGTTACGAAGCGCCCCTCGCACTCGGATATGGTGACCATGCAGCTGCGAATCGCCTCGCCGTCGATGTCGACGGTGCACGCGCCGCACTCGCCGGTGCCGCAGCCATATTTGGTCCCCGTCAAATTCGACGCGTCGCGCAGCGCCCACAGCAGGGGCGTTTCGGGTTCCATGCGATATTCGACCGGGCGGTCGTTGACCGAGAATCGCGTCATGCCGCCCCTGTTAGCGCAGCGGTGGGATTAGTCACGCCAGCTCGTGTCGATCTTGTCGACCTTGCGCACCATCGCGTCGAATTCGGCGCGGCCTGCGCCGCCCGGAATCTGTGCCATGTAAAGGTCGCGCTGGTGGACCTTGACCACATCGTCGCCGACCAGGATCGGCTGGCCCATGCTCATCGTCGCGAGCTGGATCTCGCACGCGCGCTGGAGCACCCAATATTTCAGGAAGGCTTCGGGAAGCGACTTGCCCATCACGACGGGGCCATGGTTGCGCAGCATCAGGATGCGCTTGTCGCCGAGGTTCTGGACCAGCCGCTCGCCCTCTTCCTCGCGTACGGTGATGCCTTCGAAATCATGGTAGGCGAGCTGGCCCATGAAGTTACAGGCATAGAAGTTGGTCGGCTGCAACCCGCCCTCGAGCCCGCAGACGGCCATCGTTGCAGTGGTGTGCGTGTGGATGATCGCATGCGCGTCGGGGAGGACGCGGTGGAACAGGCTGTGCTGGACAAAGCCCGCCTTGTTGACGTGCCAGGGATTATCCTCGTCGACCTTGTTGCCGTCGATGTCGATCTTGATCAAGTTCGACGCCGTCACTTCGCTGAAATGCAAGCCATAGGGGTTGATCAGGAAGGCACCTTCCTCGTCGGGGACCTTCACCGTGATATGGTTGAAGATCATCTCGTCCCAGCCCATCATCGCGAAGATCCGGTAGCAGGCGGCAAGCTCCTGCCGCGCCGTCCATTCGGCTTCGCTATATTTGCTGTTGCGCTTGAGCTGGGTCGCCATGGCCTGTCCCTCATTATGATGTTAGTTTCGTCCTGCTACCTATGCCATAAGGCACGGGTCGGACACAATCCCGCGAGCGGGCAGGGCGGTCCGGGAGCGCGGCGGGCGCGGTTCGCCGCGCGGGGGCTTGCATTTCGGCGCGAATCCCTCTAGTTGGCGCTTCATCGGAACGTCGCGTGATCGCGGCGCTCTTTTTATTGCCCGAATATCGGCGATTTACGGCAAACCGGGTTACCCGGTGGCCCCAAATCGTTTTGACGAACAGGAGACGACACGGCGTATGCAGATCATCGTTCGCGACAATAATGTCGACCAGGCCCTTCGCGCGCTCAAGAAGAAGCTGCAGCGTGAGGGCGTGTATCGCGAAATGAAGCTGCGCCGTCATTACGAGAAGCCCAGCGAAAAGCGCGCGCGTGAGCACGCCGCCGCTGTCCGCCGCGCCCGCAAGATGGAGCGCAAGCGGATGGAGCGCGACGGCATCAAGTAAGACCGTCTCCCGTTCGGGATCCTGATCGTGAAAAGGGCGCCGCGGCAACGCGGCGCCCTTTTTCGTTTGCGCGGGGCGGGGTGGCGGTTTTCGACCGGAAGGTGCCTTATCGATCATCGTCACCCCGGACTTGATCCGGGGCCTGCCTTCTTGAAGGAAAAGGCGGGTCCCGGGTCAAGCCCGGGATGACGTAAGTGGAGTGGCGCTACGACCGCTTCCCACCCCAAAACCGACATTGGCGATAAACGCTGCCCTCGCATATTGCCTCTGGACCGGTCCGCGCCGCACGGCCTATAGGCCTCGCCAGCATTTTCGCCCCGGCCGGGGCAGCGGAAGGATCATCCAAGATGAGCGTAACGACGGTTCCATTGCGTCCGGTGAGCAAGGGCGGCCTGTGGCTGATGTGGTTTGGCCTCGCGGCGCTGTTGGTCGCGGGCGCGGCCTTCGCCTGGCACATGACCCCGCGCATCGGGTTTGAGGTCGTGAAGGAAGGCACCGGGCCGAGCCCGACCAAGGCCGACGTCGTGCTGGTCAAATATGAAGGCAAGCTCGACGACGGCACCGTCTTCGACGCCAACGAACAGGCGCCGATGCAGGTCGCAGGGGTCGTTCAGGGCTTTTCCGACGCACTGATCCGCATGAAAAAGGGCGGCGAATACAAGATCACCATTCCGCCGCAGCTTGGTTATGGTGACCGGGAGACCGGGCCGATCCCCCCGAACAGTACGCTGCACTTTACTGTTACGCTGCTCGACTTCCGTTCGGAGGCCGAGGTTCGCGCGATGCAGCAGCAGATGCAGCAACAGCAGCAGATGATGCAGCAGCAACAGATGATGCAGGGTGGCCCCGGTGGCCCGGCTGGTCCGCCGCCGGGTATGCCCCCGCAGCAATAAGCGAGGGGTCTCGACGAAATCGAAGCGGCGGTGGGCTCAGGTGCCCGCCGCCGTTTTCGTATTGGCCGTGTCGGCATTGCGCTCGGCTTCGCGTTCGAGCGCGACCTTGATCATCGCGATAATCGGGTCGGCGAGGAACAGTCCCATGAGGCCGAGCAGCGCGCCGAACAGGATCTGCGCGCCGAGCACGAGCGCGGGGGCGAGGTCGACCGTCTTCTTGGCGACCATCGGGACGATCAGATAGCCGTCGACCGTCTGGACGACGAAATAGATCAGGATCGCATAGAAGCCGGTGTCGGTCCCCGCCGAGAAACCGACGAGGACGAGCAGTACGCCCGACACGATCGCGCCGATATTGGGGATGAAGGCGAGCAGGCCGGTGAGCAGCCCCATCAGCGCGGCCATCGGGATGCCGACGGCAAGGCAGGCGAGCCACGTCCCGATCCCCTCGACGAGCATCCCGAGCAGGCGGCCCGCCATCAGGCGGCGCAGCGTGAAGCCCATGCGCGCGGTGGTGATGTAGAAATTCTCGCGGCTTTTCATCGGCAGCATCCACGCGACGCCGCGCTCGTAGAGCCGCGGCTCGATCGCGATAAAGATGCCGAGGACGAGGATCATAATCAGGCTGGTGAGTCCGCCGAGCACGGTGCCCACCGCCGCGGTGACGCGGCCGACGGTGCCCGCGATATTGTCGGTGATCGTCTTGGTATCGAGTTCCAGATTGCCCATGCCATGATCGCTGGCCCAGGCGGCGATGCGTTCGATCTGTGCCATCACGACGGTTTGCAAGGTCGCGGCCTGATCGGCGATCTGCGAACCCGCGAACATGATCGTCCAGACAAGGAAGGCGAGCAGCGACAGGCAGACGATGAGCAGCCGCCAGCCGCGCGCGATTGGCAGCACGCGGCCGAGCAGGCGAGCCCCGCCGTCGAGCATCGACGCCATGACGATGCCGGCAAAGATCAGCAGGATCGGCTGGATCAGGACGATGCACAGGCCGATAAGCAGCGCGAGGCCGATCCAGACACCGGCTTTCAACAGCTCGGTGCGGACCAACTGGCTGCGGATCTCGGTGGGGCCGGGGGCCTCCCTGTGCGCATCGGCCTTCGCGGCGGCGGTGGCGGCGCGCGTTCCGGTTGTCTTCCTTGTCGCCGCCATGTCGTGTTCCCCGTTGTGTTAGCTGCCCTGACGCTCGGGGCGCAGGTCGGTTCCCGCGCGCCCCGATCGCAAGGCATTAAACCAGCTCAATGGGTTATACCACTCGGCGGTTCCGTCGGTCGAAAAACTGATGATCTCGGCGCGTCCGGCGATCGCGTCGAAGGGGACGGGGCCGCCGAGGCCTTTCTGGTTCGTTCCGACGCGGCTGTCGGCGCTGCCGTCGCGGTTGTCGCCCATCAGGAAGACATGATTGGCAGGCACGGTAACCGGACCATAATCGTCGGTCGCATAGCCGGGGCCCATGTCGATTGTGTCGAACGTCGCGCCGCCGGGCAGCGTCTCTCGCACGATCGGCAGTTCGAGCACTTCCTTGCCTTTCGCATCGCGGTTCACGAAGCGGAACAGGCTGCTGTCGGGGCCGGGCAGATTGGGATCGACGGGGATCGGCAGCATCGGCTGGACCTCGCGCTTCACCGGCTTGCCGTTGATGCTGAGTTCGCCGTTGCGGAGCTGGATCGTGTCGCCGGGCAGGCCGATCACGCGTTTGATATAGTCGATACGCGTCACCGGATGTTCGAGCACGACGATGTCGCCGCGTTCGGGCAACTTGCCGAACAGCCGGCCCGCGACCTTGGGCGCCAGGTGGAAGCTCACCGACGAATAGGACCAGCCATAGGGATATTTGCTGACGATCAGCCGGTCGCCGTTGCGCAGCACCGGCATCATCGAATCAGACGGGATATAAAAGGGCTTGGCGACGCAGCTATGGATGCCGAGCACGAGCAGCAATATCACCACGACATCGCGGATCAGCTTGCCCCAACTCCCGTCATCCTTTGTCTTGTCCTTCGCCATATATTGTCAGTCCTTGATTGCTTCGATGATGACGAAAGCCTGCGCCCACGGATGGTCGTCGGTCAGCGTCAAATGGATATGCGCGGTGTGACCCGATGGGATCATTTGCGCGAGCCGTTCGGCGGCGCCGCCGGTGAGCGCCAGGGTCGGGGCGCCCGACGGTGCGTTGACGACACCGATGTCCTTCATAAACACGCCGCGCTTGAAGCCCGTGCCGACGGCTTTCGAAAAGGCTTCCTTCGCGGCGAAGCGCTTGGCATAGGTTCCAGCGCGGGTGAACGGCCGCCGCGCTGCTTTGGCCTTTTCCACCTCGGTAAAGACGCGATTCTCGAAGCGCTCGCCGAAGCGGTCGAGCGATTTCTGGATACGCTCAATATTACAGAGGTCGGAGCCGAGGCCGATGATCACAGCGCGCCTCGCGCCTCGTCCATCAACGCGCGCATTCGGCGCACCGCGGGATCGAGCCCGGTAAAGATGGCCTCGCCGATCAGATAATGGCCGATGTTGAGCTCGGCGAGCTGCGGGATCGCGGCGACGGGGACGACATTCTCATAGGTCAAGCCGTGGCCCGCGTGCGGCTCGATGCCATTTTTCCACGCGAGCGCGGCGGCGTCGGCGAGGCGGCGGAGTTCCGCGGCGCGTTCCTCGCCCTCGACATGCGCGTAGCGGCCGGTGTGGAATTCGACGACGGGCGCGCGGAGGCGCATCGCCGCCTCGATCTGGCGCGCGTCGGGTTCGATAAACAGGCTGACACGGATGCCGGCATCGTTAAGCCGCGAGACGATCGGCGCGAGATGATTGTGCTGTCCCGCCGCGTCGAGCCCGCCCTCGGTCGTGCGTTCCTCGCGTTTTTCGGGGACGATGCATGCCGCATGCGGCATATGGCGCAGCGCGATCTCGAGCATCTCGTCGGTCGCCGCCATTTCGAGATTCAGCGGCAGGTCGGTCGCGGCCTGGATGCGCGCGAGATCGTCGTCGCGGATATGGCGCCGGTCTTCGCGCAGATGCGCGGTGATGCCGTCGCCGCCGACCGCCGCGACGATTTCGGCCGCGCGCACCGGGTCGGGATGCTCGCCCCCGCGTGCGTTGCGGATCGTCGCGACATGGTCGATGTTGACGCCGAGCCGCAGACGGGCAGGGGAGGCGCCGGTCAAGCCGCCTTGCTCCGGCTGCCGGGCTTCACCGCTTCACTTCCTGCCAGCGTCTCGGGCAATTCATCCGCCGCATAGGTCGGGAAATTGATCGCGACGAGCGGATAGAAGGGCACGCCGAGTTCGACATTGCCCGCCGAACGGTCGACGAGCGCGGCTTCGGCGACGACTTCGCCGCCCGCGGCGCGCACCGCCTCCATCGCCTCGCGCGACGACAGGCCGGTGGTCACGACATCCTCGACCATCAGCACCTTGGCGCCGGGGTCGATCGTAAAGCCGCGGCGCAGTTCGAAGGTGCCCGTCGGGCGCTCGACGAAAATCGCGGGCTTGCCGAGCGCGCGGCCCATTTCATGCCCGATGATGACGCCGCCCATCGCGGGCGAGACGACGATGTCGATTGCCTGTTTCAGGTCGCGCGGCAGCTTCGCGGCGAGCGCGACGGCGAGCCGTCCGGCGCGCTCGGTGTCCATCAATACGCGCGCGCACTGCAGATAATATTCGCTGTGGCGGCCCGAGGAGAGCAGGAAGTGGCCCTGGAGCAGGGCGTCGGCGGCGCGGAATTCGGCCAGGATTTCATCATCGGTCATGGAGGAGTTGTTCTTTTGTCCTGTGCGTCGCTCATCATGGGCGACCGGGTTTTGGCGGCGAAGATTATCCAGCCGCAAAATAGTGTTAGAGATGCTTGAGGCAAGCGGCAAGCGGGTCTATAGCGCCCGCGAGATTCAGCCCCTTGGCAGGCTGCCGCGACGCGTGTCCGGCGGCTGTCGAAGAGGGGATGGGGCATCAATAAGAACAACAGGCAACGGGCGGCACTATCCTTATGAAGAGCTTGAAAACCCTTGTAATTGCGGCGGCATTGTCGCTGGGCGCGGTGGGCGCCGGCCATGCGCAGGCACCCGCAACGGCTCCGGCCGAAGCACCCGCCGCAACGGCTCCGGCGAATCCGGCTCCGGTCGCCACCGATGCGGCTGCTCCGGCGGCGGCACCGGTCGCGACGACCGCTGCGGCGCCGGCTGGCGATGCAACCTACGTCCCGATGAAGCCGACCCCCGGGGTTGGCCAGCCGGTCGACGCGGGCATCGATTTCCAGCCGCAGGTCAGCCCGATCGGCGAACAGGCTTACTGGTTCAACCATGTCATCCTGCTGCCCGTCATCACGGTGATCACGCTGATCGTCCTCGGCCTCCTGCTTTGGGTGATGTTCCGCTTTCGCGCCAAGGCGAACCCGGTGGCGTCGAAGACGACGCACAACACCTTCATCGAAATCATCTGGACCGCGATCCCGGTCCTTATCCTCGCGGTGATCGCGGTGCCGTCGATCCGCCTGCTCGCGGCGCAATATGAACCGCCGAAGAAGGAAGCGCTGACGATCAAGGTCACGGGTTACCAGTGGTATTGGGGCTATGCCTATCCCGACCAGGGCATCGGCGAATTTGTCTCGAAGATCCTGCCCGAAGACAAGGCGAAGGCCGCTGGCGAGCCCTATCACCTCGCCGTCGACAACCGCATGGTCGTTCCGGTCGGCCGCCAGGTGAAGCTGATCATCACCGGCGCCGACGTCATCCACAGCTTCGCTGTTCCCGCCTTCTGGACCAAGATGGACGCGGTCCCCGGCCGTGCCAACGAAACGACGTTCACCGCGAACAAGGTCGGCGTCTATTACGGCCAGTGCTCGGAACTGTGCGGTGTCGATCATGGCTATATGCCGATCGCCGTCGAAGTGCTTCCGGTCGACAAGTGGGAAGCGTGGGTCCGCTCGAAGGGCGGCAACCCGGCCGGTCCGGTCGCCGCGGCTCCCGCCGCTGCCGCACCGGCACCCGCTGCCGCCGCTCCGGCTGCGACGCCGGCCGCCGTCACGACCGAAGCTGCTCCGGCAGCGGCGCCCGCCGCCGCGCCGGCCGCCAAGAATTAATTAAGGGGTCCGACAGATGACCGATATCGCAGCGACTGCACCCGCGCACGGCCACACCCATGCGCACGACGACCATGATCACGATACGCCCGGCTTCTTTGTCCGCTGGTTCATGTCGACGAACCACAAGGACATCGGCACGCTCTACCTGATCTTCGCGATCCTCGCGGGCATCATCGGCGGCGCGCTTTCCGGCATGATGCGCCTCGAACTCGCCGAACCCGGCGTTCAGTATCTTTCGGGCTGGGCCCATATGCTGGGCGGCGCGGGCGACGAGGTTGCGGGCAAGCATTTCTGGAACGTGATGATCACCGCGCACGGCCTGATCATGGTGTTCTTCATGGTCATGCCCGCGATGATCGGCGGCTTCGGCAACTGGTTCGTGCCGCTGATGATCGGCGCGCCCGACATGGCGTTCCCGCGCATGAACAACGTCAGTTTCTGGCTGACTGCGGTTGCGTTCGTCATGCTCTTCGGTTCGATGTTCGTTCCGGGCGGCAGCGGCAACGGCGCCGGCACCGGCTGGACGGTCTATGCTCCGCTGTCGACCAGCGGTTCGGCCGGTCCCGCGGTCGACATGGCGATCTTCTCGCTCCACCTCGCGGGCGCGGCGTCGATCCTTGGTGCGATCAACTTCATCACCACCATCTTCAACATGCGCGCGCCGGGCATGACGCTGCACAAGATGCCGTTGTTCGTGTGGTCGGTGCTCGTCACCGCCTTCCTGCTGTTGCTCGCGCTGCCGGTGCTCGCTGCGGCGATCACGATGCTGCTGACCGACCGCAACTTCGGCACCACCTTCTATGATGCGGCCGGCGGCGGCGATCCCGTCCTCTATCAGCATCTCTTCTGGTTCTTCGGCCACCCCGAAGTGTACATTATGATCCTGCCGGGCTTCGGCATCGTCAGCCAGATCATCTCGACCTTCAGCAAGAAGCCGGTGTTCGGTTACCTCGGCATGGCATACGCCATGGTCGCGATCGGCGTCGTCGGCTTCATCGTGTGGGCGCACCACATGTTCACGGTCGGCATGAGCGTGAACCTCAAGATGTACTTCACCGCCGCGACGATGGTCATCGCGGTCCCAACGGGCATCAAGATCTTCAGCTGGATCGCCACCATGTGGGGCGGCTCGATGACGTTCAAGACGCCGATGATGTGGTCGCTCGGCTTCATCTTCATGTTCACCGTCGGCGGCGTGACCGGCGTCGTGCTCGCCAATGGCGGCGTCGACACCAATTTGCACGACACCTATTATGTCGTCGCGCACTTCCACTATGTGCTGTCGCTGGGCGCGGTCTTCTCGCTCTTCGCCGGCTTCTATTACTGGTTCCCGAAGATGTCGGGCCGGATGTACAGCGAGCTGCTCGGCCAGCTGCACTTCTGGGTCTTCTTCATCGGCGTGAACGTCATGTTCTTCCCCCAGCACTTCCTGGGCCAGCAGGGCATGCCGCGCCGTTACCCCGACTATGCGGAAGCCTATGCCTATTGGCATTACGTCTCGTCGTTCGGCTATGTGATCATGGGCGTCGGCATGCTCTTCTTCTTCCTGAACATCGGCTACTCGCTGTTCGCGGGCAAGAAGGCCGCCGACAATCCGTGGGGCGAAGGCGCGACGACGCTCGAATGGACGCTGTCGAGCCCGCCGCCGTTCCACCAGTTCAACGAACTGCCCCGGATCGCGTGACGTTTATCGCCTGATTGGTTTCGCCCCCTGCTGACATCCGGCAGGGGGCTTAGCCCTTCGGGCCGGAGTAAATATGGCGCAGAGCCTGACCCACGGCGAAACGGCACTTCCCGCCGATTGGCGCGACCTGTTCGCGCTGACGAAGCCGCGCGTCATGTCGCTGGTGGTGTTCACCGCCTTATGCGGCCTGCTCGCGGCGCCGGGTCATGTGCCGCCGGTGCTCGCTTTCTCGTCGATCCTCGCGATCGCGCTGGGGGCAGGGGCTTCGGGCGCGCTCAACCAATGGTATGAGGCCGGACTCGACGCGAAGATGAAGCGGACCGCGGGCCGGCCACTTCCCGCCGGGCGCCTCGACCCGCAGACTGCGTTGCAGTTCGGCGTCGGGCTTGCCGCTTTTTCGTTGTTCCTGATGCTGTTCGCATCGAACTGGCAGGCGACCTTGCTGCTCGCCGCCTCGATCCTTTTTTACGTCTTCGTCTATACGATGTGGCTGAAGCCGCGGACGCCGCAGAATATCGTCATCGGCGGTGCGGCGGGCGCCTTCCCGCCGCTGATCGGCTGGGTCGCCGCGACGGGTTCGATCGCGCCGCTGCCGGTGCTGCTCTTCCTCTTGATCTTCTTGTGGACGCCGCCGCATTTCTGGGCGCTCGCGCTGTTCATGCGCTCGGACTATGCCGCCGCGGGCATTCCGATGATGCCTGTCGTCGCAGGCGAGAAATCGACGCGGCGCCAGATCCTCTTTTATGCGCTGATCATGGCCGCCGCCGCGATCGCGCCCTGGCCGCTCGGCTATACCGGCGCGCTTTACGGCTGGACCGCGGTGGTGCTCTCGGCTGTGTTCGTCCTGCTGTCGGTCCAGGTCGGCACGCGCACCACGGGCGAGGGCGACCTGATGCAACCGGAAAAGCGCCTGTTCGCTTATTCGATCGCCTATCTTTTCATTCTGTTCGGCGCTGTCGTCGCCGACCATTGGTGGCCGCTATGACCGAAGAAACTCCGAACGAACCGTTTGACGAGGTCGAATATCGCCGCCGTCAGCGCAGCCGCGCGAACCTGATGGCGTGGATGCTGGGCGCATTGGCGATCCTCTTTTTCTTCATCACCATCGCCAAGATGCAGATTTTCTCATGATCGGGCGCATGTCCCCGAACGCGAAGACCGCAAGCCTCGCGGCGTTGATGGCGCTCGCGATGACCGGACTCGGGTTCGCGGCGGTGCCGCTCTACGACCTGTTCTGCCGCGTCACCGGCTTCGGCGGTACGACGCAGCGTTACGATCCGGTCGCGGCGGCGGCCGAGCCCGAAATATTAAGCCAGACGGTCTCGGTCCGCTTCGACGCCAATGTCTCGCCGAGCCTGCCGTGGAAATTCTATCCCGAGCATCCGACCGATACGGTGAGCATTGGCGCGCGCGACATGGCGATCTTTATCGCCGAGAATAATTCGGCGCATCCCGTCGTCGGGACCGCCAGCTTCAACGTCACGCCCGATCAGGCGGGCAAATATTTTACCAAGATCCAATGCTTCTGCTTCACCGAGCAACGGCTCGAGCCGGGGCAGCAGATGCGCATGCCGGTGCTGTTCTTCGTCGATCCCAAGATCATGGACGACCCCGACGCGCGCGACGTGCAGGAAATCACCCTCAGCTACACCTTCCACCCTGTAGACGAGGGTAAAAAGGCGAGCTAAGGCCGCGAACAAGAGTCTAACAAGACCGGCAGATGATGGGGAATCATCATGCTGGGGCTGCTAAAAACGGGAAACACGCCATGTCCGGTGCGAAACATCATGACTACCACCTCGTAAATCCCAGCGTCTGGCCGCTCATCGGCTCGTTCGCTGCACTCGTGATGTTCTTCGGGCTCGTCATGGCGATGCACGCCGACTATTTCGGCGGCATCGGCAAGTGGGTCCTCGGCCTCGGCTTCATGGGCGTGATCGCGACCTTCTTCAGCTGGTGGTCGGACGTCATCAACGAAGCGCATGCCGGCGACCACACTCCGGTCGTCCAGCTTCATCTGCGCTACGGCATGATCCTGTTCATCGCGTCCGAAGTCATGTTCTTCGTCGGCTGGTTCTGGGCGTGGTTCGACTTCTCGCTCTTCCCGGTGCCGATCGAATATGCCGAAGGCGCGGTCACCTCGCTCTTCGGCCAGGATGGCGCCGCCGCGATCACCATGTGGCCGCCGAAGGGCATCGAAGTCATCGATCCCTTCTCGCTGCCTTTGCTCAACACGCTGATTCTGCTCTGCTCGGGCACGACGATCACCTGGGCGCACCACGCGCTGATCCACGGCGACCGCGAAGGGCTCAAGAAGGGCCTGTGGCTGACGATCATCCTCGGCGCGGTCTTCTCGTCGATCCAGGCGTATGAATATATGCACGCGCCGTGGGGCTTCGGTCAGAGCAACTACAGCTCGGCCTTCTACATGGCGACCGGCTTCCACGGTTTCCACGTGCTCGTCGGCACGATCTTCCTGATCGTCTGCCTGGTGCGCACCTACAAGGGCCACTTCACCCCGCAGCAGCATTTCGGTTTCGAAGCCGCCGCCTGGTATTGGCACTTCGTCGACGTGGTGTGGCTGTTCCTCTTCATCATCGTCTATGTCTGGGGCGGCTGGGGCGCGCCGATCGCCGCGCACTAAATTGCCGGCTGGCGATCACATTCAAAAGGGGCAGCCGCCGGTCTGGCGCGCTGCCCTTTTTGGTCTCTGCCCCGAATGCGGCGCGCCGACGCTGTTCGACGGACCGGTGAAGTTCCGCGCGAAATGCGAAAGCTGCGGGCTCGATTATGGCCGCTACAATGTCGGCGACGGCCCCGCGGCGTTCCTGACCTTGATCATCGGCGCGCTGCTCATCGCCATCGCGCTGACGCTCGATGCCATGGTGCGGCCGCCTTTGTGGGTGCATATCATCCTGTGGGTGCCGCTCACCGCCGCTGCGGTGATCTATGGCCTGCGCGTCGGCAAGGGTGCGCTTTTGGCAAGCGAGCATCAGCGTCAGGCCGCCGAAGGCCGTAAGGTGGACAAGAATGACTGAACCTGCCCAACAGCCGACGCGGCGCTGGCCGCTGATCCCGACGATCCTCGTGCTCGCCGCAGTCGCAGTGATGATCGCGCTCGGCGTCTGGCAGTTGCAGCGCAAGAGCGAGAAGGAAGCGTTGATCGCGCTCTACCAGCGCAATGTGGCGATGTCGTCGATGGTCGCTTATCCCGAGCTGCCGCCCGTTCCCGACGCCTTCCTCTATCGCAAGAGCAGCGTCGTCTGCCTCGAACCCGTGCACTGGGACCCGCGCAGCGGCACCGACATCAAAGGCAAGTCGGGCATTCGCATGATCGCCGATTGCCGGACCGGCGCCGAAGGGCCGGGCGTGCTTGTCGATGTCGGGATCGGCGACAATTTCACGCCGCCCGAATGGACGGGCGGGACGGTGCAGGGGACGATCGTTCCCGGACCCGGGCAGCCGACGGTGATGGAACGCGCGATGGGCAAGGCGATGCCCGCGCGCGCGATGCTGATCGCCGATCAACCGGTCGCGGGATTGCGGGCCAGCGCGGTGCCCTCGGCCGACGATACGCCGAACAATCACCTTGCCTATGCATTCCAATGGTTCTTCTTCGCGATCGTTGCGCTGATTATCTACATCCTCGCGGTCCGCCGCCGCTTGCAGCCGTGACGGCGCGCCGCTAGGCGCTGTCCGTCATGGACTATATCAGCACCCGCGGCTCTGCGCCGACCCTCGACTTTCGTGCCGCAACGCTGGCCGGCCTTGCCAGCGACGGCGGCCTCTATGTGCCGGCGAAATGGCCGCAGATGTCGATCGACGAAATCCGCGCGCTCGCGGGGCTCGATTATGCCGAAACCGCGGTGCGGATCATGCGGCCCTTCGTCGAGGGCGTGCTGACCGAGGACGAACTGCGCGCGCTTTGCCGCGCCGCGTACGGCCGCTTCAGCCATGATGCGGTGACGCCGCTGGTCCAGCTGGATCACCGCCATTGGCTGCTAGAACTGTTCCACGGTCCAACGCTCGCGTTCAAGGATGTCGCGTTGCAGCTGCTCGGCGAGCTGTTCGAAAAGTTCCTCGCCGGCGGCGATACGAACATCACGATCGTCGGCGCGACCTCGGGCGACACCGGGTCGGCGGCGATCGAGGCGGTCGCGGGGCGCGAACATATCCAGATATTTATGCTCCACCCCGAAGGCCGGGTCAGCGACGTCCAGCGCCGCCAGATGACGACGGTGCTCGCGCCGAACGTCCATAATATCGCGATCGACGGCAGCTTCGACGACGCGCAGGCGATGGTGAAGCGGCTGTTCGGCGACGAAGAGGCGCGGAGCCAGGTCACACTGTCGGCAGTGAACAGCATCAACTGGGCGCGGCTGATGGCGCAGGTCGTCTATTATTTCTACGCTGCCGTCCGGCTTGGCGGTCCCGACCGCCCCATCGCGTTCAGCGTCCCGACGGGCAATTTCGGCGACGTGTTCGCGGGCTATGTCGCGGCGCAGATGGGCCTGCCGATCGCAAAGCTCGTCGTCGCGACGAACGTCAACGACATCCTCCACCGCGCGCTCACCCGCGGCGACTATAGCGCGGGCACGGTCACCGCCACTGCGACCCCCAGCATGGACATTCAGGTCAGCAGCAATTTCGAACGGCTGCTGTTCGACCTCGCGGGCCGCGACGGCGCTGCGATCACCGGCATGATGGGCGAATTCGACACGAACCGCGCGATGACGATCCCCGCCGACATGCTCGCGGGCGCACGCGGGCTCTTCTCCAGCGCGAGCATCGACGGCGATGCGATGGCGCTCGCGCTGCGCTGGGCGCAGGAACATGGCGGGCAGATCATCGATCCGCACAGCGCGGTCGGCCTCGCGGCGGCGCGCGCGCTCGAGATCGATGCCGATATTCCCGTCGTCACGCTCGCGACCGCGCATCCGGCGAAGTTCCGCGAAGCCGTCGAGCGCGCGACCGGCGTGCGCCCGCCGCTCCCCGCGCGGCTCGGCAATCTGTTCGACCGCGAGGAACGCTATACGCGCCTGCCGGGCGACTATGACGCGGTAAAGGCCTTTGTCCTCGCGGAAGCGGCGCGTGGCTGATCTTCTGCCCCTCGTCACGCTCGTCGGTGAGGCGTGGGACGATTATGGTCTGGTCGACAGCGGGAACGGGCGCAAGCTCGAACGCTATGGCCGCTATCGCTTCATCCGTCCCGAACCGCAGGCGATGTGGGCGCCTGCGCTGCCCGCCAGCGAGTGGGACGCCGCCGATGGCGAGTTCGTCCCGGCGTCGGACGACGACGGCGGCGGCCGCTGGTATTATAACAAGCCCGTGCCCGCCGAAGGCTGGCCGCTCGCATGGCGCGAAACGCGCTTCACCGCGCAGTGCACGCCTTTTCGCCACCTCGGCTTTTTCCCCGACATGGCGCCGGTGTGGGACTGGCTGCGCAGCCAAGTCGCCGACAAGCCCGACCCCGCCTTCCTGAACCTGTTCGGCTATACCGGCGTCGGCAGCCAGGCGCTCGCCGCGGTGGGCGCATCGGTCACGCATGTCGATGCGTCGAAGAAGTCGGTGGGGCAGGCGCGCGAGAATGCCGCGCTCGCGGATATGGCCGACAAGCCTGTCCGCTGGATCCTCGACGATGCAGGCAAGTTCACCGCGCGCGAGGTCCGGCGCGAGAAGCGCTACGATGCGATCCTGCTCGATCCGCCCAAATTCGGCCGCGGCCCGACCGGCGAACGCTGGCAGCTCGAGGAGGGGTTGGCGCCATTGCTCACCGATTGCCGCCAGTTGCTCGACGCCGACAGCCGCGCGCTCTTCCTCACCGTCTATGCGGTGCGCATGTCGGCGCTCGCGATCGGCGAGTTGCTGGCGCAGCTTTTCGCCGACCTGCCCGGCAAGGTCGAGTGCGGCGAACTCGCGGTGCGCGAAGAGGCGCGGGGATTGCTGCTCCCGACCGCGATTTTCGCACGCTGGAGCCGCTGATAGCGGACTTTCCCTTATTATGTTGCATACGTTTGCGGCACAGAATCTGTAATATTGTGACCGAAATGCCACAGCCTTTGCGTTGACAATGAGAACGTTCCCATTTAGATAACGTTCACATAACGGAATGCTGCCAAAAAAAGAGCGGCTATTTGGGAGGAATGGGGATGCGGGCGTCTCAAAAGCAGTGGTTTGCCAAATTTCTGGTCGGCACGTCGGCGCTGTCCTTGATGGGCATGGCGCAAGCGGCCGCCGCGCAGGAAGCGCCGGCCGAAGGCGAAGTGAACGGCGACGAGATCGTCGTCACTGGCATCCGCGCCAGCCTCGCCGCATCAGCCGATATCAAGCGCGAGGCGCAGGGCGTCGTCGACGCGATCTCGGCCGAAGACATCGGCAAATTCCCCGACACCAACCTCGCCGAATCGCTGCAGCGCATCACCGGCGTGTCGATCGACCGACAGAATGGCGAAGGCTCGCTGATCACCGTTCGCGGCTTCGGTCCCGAGTTCAACCTGGTGACCGTCAACGGCCGCCAGATGCCGACCGCGCTGATCGGTGACGGTGGTAGCGCCCCGTCGTCGCGTTCGTTCGACTTCGCCAATCTCGCGTCCGAAGGCATTGCGGCGGTCGAAGTCTATAAGAGCGGCCGCGCGACGATGGAATCGGGCGGGATCGGCTCGGTCGTCAACATCCGCACGCCGCGCCCGCTCGACAATCCCGGGATGCGTGGCAGCCTGTCGATGAAGGGTGTGTACGACAGCTCGCGTAACGAAGGCAAGCCGATCACTCCCGAAGTATCGGGCATCTTCAGCACCACCTTTGCCGATGATACGATCGGCATTGCGCTCGTCGGTTCGTACCAGAAGCGCAAGTCGAGCACGAACACTGCCAGCGTCGGTTGGCGCGACGGCTATCTCGGCAGCGAGAATAACTGGGGCTCGCTCGCGCAGCCCGGCACGCCGCGCGCGGCGAACATTACCAACCGTCCCGATCCGACCGACGTCTATCAGGTGCCGCAGAATGCGTCCTACGCTCTTGAGGACATTAATCGCGAGCGCATCAACGGCCAGGCGGTATTGCAGTTCCGCCCGAGCGACGCGTTCACCGCGACGGTCGATTATATCTATTCGCGCAACACCGTCGAAACGCGCAACAGCAATGTCGGCGTGTGGTTCAACCACGAAGACACGTCGAGCGCATGGACCGACGGCCCCGTCGCCGGCCCGCTCTTCTACACCGAGCGGTTCGCCGCGCCCACTGGCGTTCCCGGCCCGAACGCGCTCTATGGCGGCAAGGATTTGTCGTACAGCGGCGCGCTGATCGAAAATCGCGCCGAGAACAATTCGCTGGGCGTCAACCTCGAATGGAAGGGGCCGGGCGGCGTCACCTTCGAACTCGACGGCCATCATTCGACCGCCGAGGTGAATCCGGTCAACCGGTTCGGGTCGAGCATGTCGCTGGGCAATGCGGTCTTCGGCGTCCAGAACCAGACGGTCAATTTCGAGAACGATCTGCCGGTCATTTCCTATAATATGTTCCCCGGTATCGATCCGCTGAACCCGTCGCTGATCACGCCGACCGGCAATGCGTTCCGCAACGCTTTCTTCCGCAACCGGATCAACCAGGTGCAGCTGCGTGGTCAATATGACCATGACGGCGGCTTCCTCGACAGCATCGATTTCGGCGTGTCTTACGTCGACAGCAAGGTGCGCTCGGCGTTCGGCACGATCCAGAACGACGACACATGGGGCGGAGCGGGGCCGGCGTCGAGCATTCCCGACGATATCTTCACGCTCGTCACGCTGCCCGACAAATTCCCCGGACTCGCCCAGACGGGGATGATCCAGAGCTTCTACAGCTTCGATTTTGAGCGCATGGCCGATCTGGTCGAACAGAATTTCCAGACGTGCAGCAATCCCGCCACTGGTTCGGCTCAGCCGGGCACGTGCCTTGCCAATTTCAACACCGACCGGCGTATTTCGGAAAAGACGCTGGCGCCCTATCTGCAAGTCGCGACCGTGTTCGACCTGTTCCAGAACCCGGCGCATTTCGTCGCGGGCATCCGGTACGAAACGACCGACATTGCGTCGTCGGCGCTGGTGCCGGTGCCGACGACCACACGCTGGGTCGGCGACAATGAGCTCAACGTCGTCTTTTCGGGCGACAGCGATTTCACGCGCTTCAAAGGGTCCTACGACAATTGGCTGCCCGCGGTCGATTTCGACATCTCGCCGATGGAGAATGTCAAGCTGCGCGCCTCGTACAGCCACACGATCACGCGCCCCGACTATGCCAGCATGCAGGGTGGACGCACGATCGATACGCTGTTCCGCGTCGGCGGCGGCACGGGTGCGCAGGGCAACCCGGGGCTGATCCCCTATAAGTCGAAGAATATCGATCTGTCGGCCGAATGGTATTATGCGCGCGACAGCTATATTTCGGTGGGCTATTTCCACAAGGATGTGAGCAATTTCATCTCGTCGACGCGCATCGACGCCAATGCCTTCGGATTGACAACCCCGATCGGCGGACCGCGCTGGAACGCGGCGCTGGCCGCGCTCGGCGCGAATGCGACGGTCGGCCAAATCCGGCAATATATCATCACCAATTTCCCGAGCACGGTCACGGGCAATATCATCAACGCCGCGCCGGGTGATCCGCTCGTCAATTTCGAGATCACGACACCGATCAACAGCGATCAAAAGGCCTCGCTCAACGGCTGGGAGTTCGCGCTCCAGCACAGCTTCTGGGATACGGGTTTCGGCGTGATCCTGAACTATACGAAGGTCGACGGCGACGCGACATACGACAACACCCAGCCGTCGTCGGTGCCGCAATTCGCGTTGACCGGGCTCAGCGACAGCGCCAACGCGGTCGCCTATTACGACAAGAACGGGCTTCAGGCGCGTGTCGCGTGGAACTGGCGCGATGAATTTCTCGCGGGAACGGGGCCCAACCCCTTCTATACCGAGGAATATTGGCAGATCGACGCGAGCGCGAGCTACGAGTTCATCCCCGGCCTGACCGGCTTCGTCGAGGCGATCAACCTCACCGGCGAGGGGCGCCGCGGGCATCTTCGTCACAAGAACAATGTCACCTTCGTGCAGCCGGGCTTCGCCCGCTACGCGGCAGGGGTCAGGTTCAGCTTCTAAGGCGGTGGGCCATGTCCGCCGGGTCGCAGGCAAGAGGGTCGCACCTTTCGGGGTGCGGCTCTTTTGCGTGACGGCGGTGATAAGCTGGCTTAGGATCGACGGTAATGAATAGCGGGATCGAGAGGGTTGTCATCGTGGGCGGCGGCACCGCCGGCTGGCTCGCGGCTTGCCTTATCGCCCGCGCGCGCCGCGCCGCAAAGCTGGACGTCACGCTGATCGAGGCGCCCGACATTCCGACGATCGGGGTTGGCGAGGGCACCTGGCCGACGATGCGCGCGACATTGGCGGCGATCGGGATCGGCGAGGGTGAATTTCTCGCCGCCTGCGACGGATCGTTCAAACAGGGATCGCGCTTTGACGGCTGGATGACCGGCTCCGCGGATGACCGCTATCTGCACCCGTTCACGTCGCCTCCCTCCGCATCGACCGCCGAGCTGCTCGCGGCCTGGCAGACCGGCGCGCCCGACCTGCCGTTCGCGGCGGCGATGACCGCGCAGGCGCATATCTGCGACCTTGATCTGGCTCCACGACAGCGCGCGATGCCCGACTATCAGGGGGCGGCGAATTACGCCTATCACCTCGATGCGGGGAAGTTTGCGGCGCTGCTTTCGGCGCATGCCGTCCAGCGGCTCGGGGTGCGCCATATAGCGGATCATGTTGTCGATGTGGCGCGCGACGGTGCGGGGGGCATCGCATCGGTCGCAACGCGTCAGAACGGTGACATTGCGGGCGACCTGTTCATCGATTGCAGTGGGCATGCGGCGCTGCTGATTGGCAATCATCTCGGC
This sequence comes from Sphingopyxis sp. CCNWLW2, assembly GCF_037095755.1. Lineage (NCBI taxonomy): Bacteria > Pseudomonadati > Pseudomonadota > Alphaproteobacteria > Sphingomonadales > Sphingopyxidaceae > Sphingopyxis > Sphingopyxis sp. CCNWLW2. The sequence goes on along the minus strand of NZ_JBAWKJ010000002.1, from coordinate 876,104 downwards.
GTCGAGTGGATCGATCGCGGCGATGTCCTGTTCAACGACCGCGCGCTCGCGGCGCAGGTTCCGGTCGCGCCGGGCAGCCCGATCGCGTCGCAGACGGTGTCGACCGCGCACGCTGCAGGCTGGATCTGGGACATCGGCCTGCCGGGCCGCCGCGGCATCGGCTGCGTCTATGCCAGCCGTTTCATGGAAGACGATGCGGCGGAGGCGGAGCTGCGCGCCTATATCGCGCGCGTCCTGCCCGATGCACCCGACGTCCCGGCGCGGCGCTTGACCTTTCCGACCGGGCACCGTGCGCGGTTTTGGGAAGGCAATTGCGTCGCCGTCGGCCTGTCGGCGGGTTTCATCGAACCGCTGGAGGCGTCGGCGATCGTGATGATCGAATTGTCGCTGAAGGCGCTCATCGACAATTTTCCAGCAAGCCGCGCGGCGATGCCGATCCATGCCGATCGGTTCAACGAGCTATTCCGCTATCGCTGGGATCGCATCGTCGAGTTCCTTAAGCTCCACTATGCTCTCAGCCGGCGCGAAGAACCCTATTGGCGCGCGCAGCGCGACCCCGCGCATATGCCGCCGCGCCTGACGGAGATGCTGCAGCTGTGGCGCGACCAGCCGCCGTCGGCATGGGACTTCCCGCGCGTCGACGAGATTTTCTCGGCCGAAAGCCACCAATATATCCTCTATGGCATGGGCTATCCGGTGCCCGCCGATCTGCCCGCGAGCGCGCGCGCCGCCGCCTTGCTCGCCGAGAACCGGCAGCGCGCCCGCGCGCTCGCCGCGGCGCTGCCCGCCAATCGCGACTATCTCGACGCCCTCGCGCCCGGTGCCCAAGCCGCGGCGCGATAGGAAAGGAATTTGATGACCCGTCACGCCGTCCTCGACAACAAGACCCATCGCGACCTGCGTATAAGGACCGACGCGGGAGCAGAGCTGGGTGACGACATCATGGCGACGCTGACGGTGCCGAGCGAGTTCCGCCGCGTGCAGGCGCATTTCCCGATCCTCTTCCGCCGCGAAACCGGGCGCGAGGAATTTACCGCGCTCGCGATGTTCGGGTTCGAGAATGGCGAGAATCTGTTCCTCGATGGCGACCGCTGGGATGCGCGCTATCGCCCGCTGTCGGCCGCGATCCAGCCGTTCCTGATCGGGCGGCCCGCGAGTGGCGGCGGTCCGGGGCAGATTCACATCGATATGGACCATCCGCGCATCGCCGCGACCGGCGAGGGCATCCGGCTGTTCGATACCGACGGCATGGCGACGCCCTATCTCGACGATATCGCGGAGCGGCTCGGCGACCTCGACGAAGGCTATCGCGAGAGCGGTGCCTTTTACGACGCGCTGCTCGCCTATGACCTGTTCGAACCCTTCAGCCTCGAAGTCACGCTCGACGACGGGGCGATCCATTCGCTCGTCGGCTTCCACATCATCGACGAGGCGAAGCTGCGCGCGCTGGATGGCGAGGCCCTTGGCGCGCTCCACGCGGCGGGGCATTTGATGCCGATGTTCATGGCGCTCGCCTCGCTGTCGCAGTTGTCGGTGCTCGTCGCGCGCAAGAACCGCAGGCTAGCCGGTGGCTGAGCGCGACCGCGCCATATACGACCGCCTCGCGCCGGTGGCCGAGCGCGAATGGAATAAGGGGGCGGGGCTCGACGCGTTGCTGGAAGGCGCGCGCGAGCCCTTTGTCCTCCGCGGCCTCGTGGCCGACTGGCCGCTGGTCGAGGCGGGCAAACGGTCGGCGCGCGACGCACGGCGCTATCTGCTGGGTCATGCGCGCGACCGTCCGTTCAAGGTGTCGATCGGCGCGCCCGGCCACGACGGGCGGCTGTTCTACGACGCCGAGATGGAGATGAATTTCCGCATCGGAACGGGCAAGCTCGCCGACATCTTCGGCGGCATCGATGCCGCCGAGGAACAGGGCGAAAGCCGCACCGTCTATCTCGCGTCGATCGACATCCCGTCGCATTTCGATAGGCTCGACGAAGCGAATTCGGTCGACCTCGGCACGCGCGATCCGCTGAAGAGCATCTGGATCGGCACGCGTACGAAGATCGCCGCGCACAATGATTTTCCTGACAATCTCGCCTGCTGCGCGGTCGGACGACGCCGCTTTACGCTCTTTCCGCCGCACCAGTTCCGCAACCTCTATCTCGGCCCGATCGACAACACGCCCGCGGGCCGCGCGGTGAGCATGGTCGACTTCGACGCGCCCGACCTCGCGGCCTTCCCGCGCTTCGTCGATGCGATGGCCGAGGCGCAGACGATCGAACTCGAACCCGGCGACGCGATCTTCATCCCGTCGATGTGGTGGCACCATGTCGAAGGGCTCGCCGGCTTCAATGTATTGGTCAATTACTGGTGGCGCAGCACGCCCGCCTGGCTGGGGCAGCCGCAGGTCGCGCTCAACCACGCAATCCTCGCGATCCGCGACCTGCCGCCCGACGACAAGGCGATCTGGCGCGAGCTGTTCGACCATTATGTGTTCGAGAATGACGACCGGGTCACCCACCATATTCCCGAAAAGGCGCGCAGCATCCTCGCGCGGCTCACCCCCGAAAGCGCCGGGCGTCTCCGCGCTTTCCTGTTGAGGACACTCAGCCGATGAATGAAGATAAACGCGTCCAGCGCATCGTGATTGCGGGCGGCGGCACCGCGGGTTGGATGGCCGCGGCGGCGATCGCGCGCACGCTGGGGCAGGCGGTCGACCTGACCCTCGTCGAATCCGAAGCGATCGGGACCATCGGCGTCGGCGAGTCCACCATTCCGCCGCTGGTCAATTTCAACCGCATCCTGCGCATCAACGAAGCCGATTTCATGCGTGCGACGCAGGCGACCTTCAAGCTCGGCATCTTGTTCGACGACTGGAAGGATCTGGGGACGCAATATTTCCACAGCTTCGGCCTGACCGGCAAGGATCACTGGTCGGCGGGCTTCCAGCATTTCTGGCTCTATGGCCGCACCAAGGGGCACGATCAGCCCTATGACGATTATTGCATGGAGCTGAAGGCCGCGATCGCGGGCAAGTTCGCGCATTTGCCCGAAGATCGCATGAATTACGCCTATCAGCTCGATTCCGGGCTCTACGCGGGCTTCCTGCGCGAGCTGGCCGAGGCCGACGGAGCGAAGCGCATCGAGGGCAAGATCGCGCGCGTCGAGCTCGATGGGACAAGCGGCGATATCGCGGCGCTCGTCCTCGACGGCGACCGGCGGATCGAGGGCGATATGTTCATCGACTGCACGGGGTTCCGCGCGCTGTTGATGGAAGGCGCGCTCCACGCCGGGTTCGACGACTGGAGTAACTTCCTGCCGTGCGACAGTGCGATCGCGCTGCAGACCCCGAACGTCCATCCGCCGGTCCCCTATACGCGCGTGATGGCGCACGACGCGGGCTGGCAATGGCGCATCCCGCTCCAGCACCGTACCGGCAACGGCATCGTCTATTGCAGCCGCTATCTGGGCAGGGATGCGGCACTCGACCGTATGCTCGGCAATATCGAGGGCGATGTGCTGACCGAGCCCAATGTCCTGCGCTTCACCGCGGGCACGCGGCGCAAGCAATGGTATCGTAACTGCGTCGCCGTCGGGCTGTCGGCGGGTTTCATGGAGCCGCTGGAATCGACCGCGATCCACCTGATCCAGCGTTCGGTGCTGCGCTTCATCCGTATGCTGCCCGCGGGGCGGGTCAGCGAGCGCGACGTCGCCGAATTCAACGAGCAGCAGATGCAGGACATGCTGCAAATCCGCGATTTCCTGGTCCTCCATTACAAGGTGACCAACCGCCGCGACAGCCCGTTCTGGCGTCATTGCGCGGCGATGCCGATCCCCGACACGCTGGCGCAGAAGATCGAGCTGTTCCGCGAAACCGGCCGCGTGTTCCGCAAGAATGAGGAATTGTTCGCCGAAAACAGCTGGGTGCAGGTGATGATGGGGCAGGGGATCGAGCCGCAAAGCCATCACCCGATCGCCGAAAAGCTGCGCGACGACGAGCTCGACCGGTTGCTCGAGGCGATCCGCAGCGAGGTGCGCCAGACGGTCGCCGGCCTGCCCGCGCATCAGGATTATGTCGCCCGCTATTGCGGCGCGGCCGTCCCGCAAGCGGCGTAAATGGCGGAAATTATGGAAGCAGAACGGGTTAGTGGCTGGCATTGTGGCGACGATGCGGTTAGCGATTGCGACACGATAGGGGGCCGGGAAAGATAATGGGGCGTCGGCGGCAGTCGGTTACGATCAAGCATGTTGCAGCCGACGCGGGGGTGTCGCTGCAAACGGTGAGCCGCGTCATCAACAACGAGCCCAATGTCCGGCCCGAAATGAAGGAACGCGTCCAGGCGTCGATCGACAAGCTCGGCTATGTCCCGTCGATCGCGGCGCAGCGGATGAGCGGGTCGCGCTCTTACCTGATCCTCGCGATCAACGACCGCGAACGCACGATCGCCGACTGGCAGGGGCGGCAGGGTGTCGACTGGGTCGACCAGATGCTGCTCGGCGGGATGCTGAAATGCGCCGAATATGGCTACCGCATGATCTTCGAGCTGGTCGACACGCACAATGATCATGTCGAGCGCGAACTGCGCGCGGCGATCGCGGCGCTCCAGCCCGACGGGGTGATCCTGACCCCGCCGCATTCGGACAATCCGCTGATCGTCGGGCTGCTCGACCAGCAGAAGATCCCGTTCGCGCGCATCGGATCGCGCGGCGGCGCGGCAGGCATCGCGCTGACGATGGATGACGAAGGATCGGCGCGGCGCGCGACGCGGCACCTGATCGACCTTGGCCACCAGCGCATCGGGTTCATTCCCGGCTCGCCCGAATATAGCCTCAGCCGCTGGCGCATCGACGGCTGGGAAGGCGAAATGGCGGCGGCGGGGCTTTCTACCGACGGGCTGCTTGCCGAGGGTGATTTTACCTATGCGTCGGGCGCCGCCGCGGCGCGGGACTTGCTGGGCGGCGCCAATCCGCCGACGGCGATCATCGCGAGCAGCGACCAGATGGCGCTCGCGACCTTGGAGGTCGCGCGCGACCTCGGCATCGATGTGCCGGGACAATTGTCGATCGTCAGTTTCGACAACACGCCGGTCGTCCGCTTCACCCAGCCGGCGCTGACCGCGGTCGACCAGCCGGTCGCCGAAACCGCGTCGCGCGCGGTCGAGCTGATCATCGCGGCGCAGCGCGGGGCGCCGCGCCCGACCGAACCGACGCGCGTGCAGGGCGGCCTCGTCCAGCGCGGATCGACCGCCGCGCCGCCTGTCGCCGTCGATGGCTGAAGCCGCGCCTCCGCGCCGCCAGTCTCTCCCTTTCCTCCTGCTTTATGCGCTCGCGTCGGCGGGCGGGGCGATCGCCTATGTTCCCTTCCTGACGATCTGGCTGCCCGGGCGCATGACCGAGCTGGCGGGGACGGCCGACGTCCAGACGCTGGGCTATGTCACCTTTTTCGGTGCCGTCGCGGCGAGCGCCGGCGGCATCGGTTTCGGCTGGCTCAGCGATCTGACGCGCAATCGGCGCGGCTGGATATTGGCGGGGCTGGTCCTGACGATCGCCTTGCTGCTGGTCGTTCCGCTGGCGCATAATATCTGGTCGCTCGTCGCGATCATCGTCGCCTGGCAGCTCACGCTCAACATGATGCTCGGGCCGCTCGCCGCATGGGCGGGCGACCTCGTTCCCGACGAACAGAAGGGGCTGCTTGGTGGGTTGCTCGCCTTTTCGCCGGCGCTCGGCGGCTGGTCGGGATGGCTCGTCACCTGGCCGGGGCTGGTGTCGGCGGAGCAGCGGCTGGTGGTCATCGCGCTGCTGGTGGCAAGCGCCGTCCTGCCGGTGCTGCTGCTTGGCCGCCCGCGCGCATTCCCCGATCTCACCGCGCCGCCCGCTGCGAGCGCAGTTGGGGAGGCGCGGCGGCGGCCGACCGGCCCGGCGGTGCGGATGTGGCTGGCGCGCCTGCTCGTCCAGATCGCCGAGGCGGCGCTGTTTGCCTATCTCTATTTCTGGTTCCGCTCGATCGATCCCGGCATGCACGACAATGAAAAGGCGCGATTGTTCGGCATGGCGCTGACGATCGCGATCCCGATCGCGCTGGCGGCCGGCCGCTGGGCGGACCGCACCGACCGACCCTTCGTGCCGCTTGTCGCCGCGGCGGCGGTGTCGAGCCTCGGGATGGTCGGGATGGCGCTGGCGACGGGGCTCGACGCGGCGAAGGCGAGCTATCTCGTTTTCGGCATCGCGTCGACGGTGTTCCTGTCGCTGCATAGCAGCCAGACGTTGCGCATCCTGCCGCGGTCGGACCGGCGCGGGCGCGACCTTGGCATCTTCAATCTGACCAACACCGTACCGTCGCTGATCATGCCGTGGCTGACGATCTCGCTCGTCCCGGGGTTCGGGTTCGACGCGCTTTTCCTATTGCTCGCAGGGCTCTCCGCGATCGCGGTGCTGCTGCTCGCGACGATGCCGCGCCTGCGCTGATATAACTCAAAAAACAGAGCGCTTGCTTTCATCCACCCGCTATGCGAAATGAATATTGATAACGTTCACATGCGAGGAATGGGAGAGACGATGCGCCGACAGGCAATGGGTATGGCGACCGCGCTGCTGCTGGCAGGAACGGCAACCGCGACCGCGCAAACCACTGGAGCCGAAGCGGCCAAGGTCCATCCCGAATTGTGGCCCGCGGCCAAAAGTCCCGCGGCCATCACCGACGCTGCGACCGAGGCGCGGATCGACGCGCTGATCAAGAAGATGACGATCGAGCAAAAGGTCGGCCAGCTGATCCAGGGCGACATCAGCACGATCACGCCCAAGGATCTCGAAACCTATCCGCTCGGCTCGATCCTCGCCGGTGGAAACAGCGGCCCGAACGGCAATGAACGCTCGACCGCCGCCGACTGGGCGAAGCTGGTCGGCGATTTCCGCGCGGTGTCCTCGCGCCCGCAGGCGAACGGCGTCGCGATCCCGATCATCTTTGGCGTCGATGCCGTCCACGGCCACAATAATATCCCCGGCGCGACGCTGTTTCCGCACAATATCGGCCTCGGCGCCGCGCGCGATCCCGAGCTGATCCAGCGCATCGGCGCGGTCACCGCCGCGGAAATCGCGGGCAGCGGGATCGAATGGACCTTTGCCCCGACACTCGCGGTGCCCCAGGATCTGCGCTGGGGGCGGAGCTACGAAGGCTATGCCTCCGACCCGAAGCTGATCGCCGAATATGCCAAGGCGATGGTGCTGGGGCTGCAGGGGCCGCTGGCCGCGGGCAAAACGGTCGACGGCACACATGTTGCCGCGACCGCCAAGCATTTCCTCGCCGATGGCGGGACGTTCGAGGGCAAGGACCAGGGCGATGCCAAGGTCGACGAGAAGGAACTGATCGCGAAACATGCGATGGGCTATCCCGCCGCGATCGACGCCGGGGCGCTGACCGTGATGGCCAGCTTCTCGAGCTGGCAGGGCGTCAAGCATCACGGCAACAAAGGGCTGCTGACCGACGCGCTCAAGGACAGGATGGGCTTTGCGGGCTTCGTCGTCGGCGACTGGAACGGGCATGGGCAGGTTGCGGGATGCAGCGTCACCGACTGCGCGCAGTCGATCAACGCCGGGCTCGACATGTTCATGGCCCCCGACAGCTGGAAAGGGCTTTACGACAGCACGCTGAAACATGCGAAGGACGGGACGATATCAGCGGCGCGCCTCGACGATGCGGTGCGGCGCATCCTGCGCGTCAAATACAAGCTCGGCCTGTTCCCCGAAGGCCATGTCGACCGCAGCATCGTGAAAGCCGTCGGCACGCCCGAGCATCTGGCGGTCGCGCGCGAAGCGGTCGCCAAGTCGCTCGTCCTGCTCAAGAACAACGGCAGCGTCCTGCCGATCAAGCCCGGCGCGCGCGTGCTCGTCACCGGTCCCGCGGCCGACAGCATGGCGATCCAGTCGGGCGGCTGGACGATCAGCTGGCAGGGGACCGATGTTACCCACGCCGACTTCCCCAACGGCCAGACGATCTGGGAGGCGCTGGACAAGGCGGTCCGCGATGCGGGCGGCGTCGCGACGCTGTCCGACGGCGGCGTCTATAAGGAAAAACCCGACGTTGCGATCGTCGTGTTCGGCGAGGCGCCTTATGCCGAATTCCAGGGCGACGTCGCGACGCTCGACTATCAGCCGACCGAGGCGACCGATCTCGCGACGCTGAAGAAGCTGAAAGCCGCGGGCATTCCCGTGGTCGCGCTGTTCCTGTCCGGGCGGCCGATGTTCACCAACCCCGAAATCAACGCCGCCGATGCCTTCGTCGCGGGCTGGCTGCCGGGGTCGCAGGGCGCCGGCGTCGCGGACGTGCTCGTCGCGGGCAAGGATGGCAAGACGGTGCGCGGCTTTACCGGCACGCTGCCTTTCGCCTGGCCCGCCGATGCGCGATCGCCCGTCGAAAAGCCGCAGTTCGCGGTCGGCTACGGCCTGAAATATGGCGCGAGCACGACGGTCCCGCAGCTTTCGGAAGAGCTGGGCGTCGACATTGCGGCGGCGTTGAATGTCGAGAATTTCTTCTCGGGCGGCCGCGCGCGCGCGCCTTGGGTGTTGACGGTCACCGATGCGGGCGGATCGCGCCCGGTGGAATCTCCGCCCGTATCGAGCCCCGGCGGGCTCATCGCTGCGCGTTCGGTCGATGTGCGCGCGCAGGAGGACGGCAAATCCTTCGTTTGGACCGGTCCCGCCGCGCTGCACCTTAGCGGACCCTATGCCGACCTGTCGCGCCAGCTGAACAACAGCTTCGCGCTACGCGTCGACTGGCGGATCGATGCAGTGGGCAGCGCGCCGGTCAGCCTCGCGCTCGGCGGCAAGGCGTTCGACGTCTCGGCGGCGGTCAAGGCGGCACCAAAGGGGCAGGTCTCGACGATCAAGTTGCCGCTCCGCTGCTTCGCTGATGCGGGCGCCAATCTGCGGCAGGTCGACTATGCCGTCTCGATCCAGAGCGACAAGGGCTTCGCCGCGACGCTGTTGAATACGAATGTCGAGGCGGTCGGGGAGAATCTGCCTTGCCCACCGGCGGTAAAGTGACAAGACCGTCATCCGGGTTAGCCTGAGACAAGGCAAGGGGAGAGAGATAATGGCATTAGCGCCGAACGTCGCGACGAACGCGGCCGAACAGCCGGGCAAGGGCGGTAACAGCACGCGAGTGGTGCTGATCCTCGCCTTTGCGGTGTTTTTCCTGCTGGGTGGGGTGACCAACATCAACGACCTGCTGGTCGGCAAGTTCAAGCCGATGTTCCACCTGACGCATGCGCAGGCGAACCTGGTGCAGATGGCGTTCTTCATCGCCTATGGCGCCTTTTCGATCCCCGCCGGCATCATCATGTCGAAACTCGGCTATATCCGCACTTTCGTGCTCGGGTTCATCATCGTGGCGGCCGCGGCTTTCCTCTTCATCCCGGCTTCGGCCGCGGCCTCCTACCCCGGCTTCCTCGCGGCACTCTTTTGCATCGGTGCGGGGATCACGGTTCTGCAGGTCGCGATGAATCCCGTGATCACGACGCTGGGGCCGGTCGAAACCTCGCACAGCCGGCTGACCTTCGCACAGGCGTTCAATTCGATCGGGGTTTTCCTGATGGTCTATGGCGGCGCGGCCTTCCTGCTCGGCGATGAACAGCCGATCGACGCCGAGACCGCGAGCGAGGCGCAAATACAGGCGTATCGCGTCGCCGAGGGCGCGTCGATCGGCACCGCCTATATGTGGCTCGGCGTGCTGATGCTGGTGATCGCTGCGGTGTTCTGGATGTATCGGTCGGCGATCGACCACGCCAAAGCCGACGATGTGAAGCTCGAGGGCACCTGGGGCCTGCTCACCCATAACCGCCGCGTCCAGTTCGGCGCGCTGTGCATCTTCGTCTATGTCGGTGCCGAAGTGGCGATCGGCTCGAACCTGATGGCCTATCTCGCCGAGCCGAGCGTGATGGGGCTGGGGCTCCATGCGGCGGGCAAGCTGGTCGCGATGTACTGGCTGGGGGCGCTGGTCGGCCGGCTGCTCGGCGGCTTCGTCCTGCGACTGGCCAAGCCGGGGCGCGTGCTCGCGACTTTTGCGGCGGGCGCGATTTCGCTGATCATCCTGTCGGCGGTGACGACCGGAGCGCTGTCGGGTTGGGCGCTGATCCTGGTCGGCTTCTGCAATTCGCTAATGTTCCCGACGATCTTCAGCCTCGCGACCGAAGGGCTCGGCGAACGGACGCCGCAGGGGTCGGGCATCATGTGCACAGCGATCATCGGCGGGGCGATCGTCCCCTTCCTGTTCGGAACGGTGGCCGACCTCAGCGGCGACATCCGGCTCGCGCTGGTCGTGCCGCTGACCTGCTATGCGATCATCGCGAGTTTCGGGCTGTGGGCGGCGCGTTCGGCGACCGCGTAACGGTCGAGCGGCGGCGCTCACGAATAAAACCGCGGGCGATCGCGCTCTGGTGCGCGATCGCCCGCGGCCTCCCGCCCCCTCGCGGGAATAGCTGAAATTCAGGCCGGGTCGGCGATTTCGATCCGGTTCCGCCCGCCGGCCTTGGCCTTGTAGAGCGCGGCGTCGGCGGCCTTGAGCGCGGCGCGCGTGTCGCCATAGCCAAAGACGTCGGCGACCCCACCCGAGAAGGTGATCTGGCCAAAGGGCTCGTCGGTCTTGCGATTGATCAGGCGCCGGTCGGCCAGCGCCTCGCGCGCATCGTCCAGCTTCCCGGCCGCCTGCGTCGGGGTCAGGCCGCGGAACAGCATGACGAATTCCTCGCCGCCGTGGCGTGCGACATGGCAATGATCGTTCGAAATCCGCGCCAGCGTGTCGGCGATCGCCTTGATGACGCGGTCGCCCGCGTCGTGGCCGTGGATGTCGTTGACCTTCTTGAATTCGTCGATGTCGCAAAAGGCGACGCTGAGCGGTTCGCACGCCGCGCGCGCTTCCTTGTGGTGCCGGTCGAGCAGGACTTCGAACGCCCGCCGGTTGGGCAGGCCTGTCAGATAATCGACCTCGGCATCGCGCTTGGCGCGTTCGAGGCTGCGGCGAAGAGCTTTGGCCTCGTCTTCGCTCTTGCGCATGTCGTCCTCGGCCTTGCGCGTGCGGTCGAGCATGACTTTGGCAAGGTCGGCGAGGTTGGAGACGATGCGCCCGGTTTTCTGTAATTGTTCGAGGTCGATGACATGCTGTTCGAGTTCGGTGCCATAGTCGCTAGTGACGCTGCGTGCTTCTTTGGTGTTCGCGTGAAAGGATTCGAGATTGGTTTCAAGCCGGGTCATCAGGCGGTCGAGATCGGCGCGGTCGGGCAGGCCGATGTCCTGTTCGCCAAGCTCGTCGAGCCATTTTTGGTGGATGCCGTCGGCCGATTGCGCCTGCGCGATCACCTGCCGCGCGAGGCGGGGATTGCGGCCCGAAAAGGCGCTATGCGCGAGCAGCAGGTTGGCGGGCGACACGTCGAGGTCATTGTCGACGAGGAAAGAGGTGATCGAGGCGGCGAGTTCGTATCGCGCTTGCCGCACAAGGTCGAACGGGGGCGCATGGCCGCCTTCGGGGGGAGCGCCGCGCGATTGGCGAAGCCCCAGCCAACCCAGGAACCGTCCTACCGGTTCGTTCGATTGTGTCGCTTTGGTGGTCATGCGATGTTTAACGAGCGCGGAGGGAGAGATTTAAGGCCGATTTGCGCCGTCAAAGGCATATTTTCCGGCGGATTTGCTCCGGTTCGGAGCAATCGGCTCAATCCAACCGGCAAATCAGGGGTTTAGCCGAAAGTTCGGCATCAACGATTGCACGAACGGACCGTTCTCTGGCACTGAGCATGGGCGTTCGACCAGATGGTGAAGGAGCCGATCGGTGCTGGGCTGGATATTCTTCCAACGCGATCTCGATCCGGCCCTGCCGGAAGTTCCCGAAATCCTACGGTTTCAGGAGACCGCGGCGGCGCGCGGAATCGAGTTGCACGTCCTGAAACCGCATAATTTCGACATCGTCGCGGCGCCGGTCGAGGGCTGGTCGGTGCATTATGAGGGCCATTCGCTGGCCCGGCCCGACTTCATCCTGTGCCGGACGGGTGCCGAGACCGACTATTTCACGCTCGCGGTGCTCCGCCATTTCGAACGCCGCGGCGTGCGCCTCATCAACGGTCCTGAGGCGATCGACCTTGTCGCCGACAAGCTTCACACGATGCAGCGGCTCGCGCGCGCCGGACTGCCGATCCCGGCGACGATCCTCGGCAAATTCCCGATCGGGGTCGACATCGTCGAGGAGGAACTGGGCTTTCCGATGATCGTCAAGACGCTGCGCGGCACGCGCGGCACCGGCGTCCTCAAATGCGAGGACCGCAGCCAGTTCGAGGATCTCGCCGGCTTGCTCGAGAGCGCCGATGCCAAGGCCGATTTCCTGTTCCAGCATTATGTCCGGTCGAGCCACGGGCGCGACGTGCGCGTGCTCGTGATCGGCGGCCGGGTGATCGCGGCGATGGAGCGGCGCTCGCCCGCGGGCCATTTCAAATCCAATGTTTCGCTCGGCGGGGTCGGCATCGCCTATACGCCGACGGGCGAAATGGCCGATCTCGCCGCGCGCGCCGCCGACACGCTGGGGCTGGAGGTCGCCGGGATCGACATATTGTTCGACAATGAGGGCTACCGGATCTGCGAAGCCAACAGCGCGCCGGGGTTCCAGGGGCTGGAACGCGCGTGCAGCATCGATGTGCCGGGCGCGATCTTCGACTGGATCGAGGCGAGCCATCAGGTGCAGGACCGGCCGATCAAGGCGGTGACCGGCGAGGCGTTGATCGACCTGGTGTTCGGCGGGCGGCTAAGCCTACGTGCGGTCGGCGACCGGCTCGAGGAACCGCGCGCCTTTGCCCGCGCGGTCGGTGTCCGGCTGGTCGGTGCGGGGCTGGGATCGGTGTTGTCGTCGCTGACCCCCGGGCGGCGGGCGGCGCCGCACAGTCCGGTCGCGCGCCGCCTCGAAGCGCTGCGTGCCGATGCGCGCGGCGTCCCGCTCGCGGTTGCCACCGATATCGATCAGGAACAGATTTTTCTGACCGTGCTCGGCGTGTCGATCTGGGCCGCAGTGCTGCCGTGGCTGGCGGGCGGCGAGCCGATCTTCGCCGGTGCGCTGTCGCTGATCGCACTCTGCTTCCCCGCGGTCTTCCTCTTCACGCGCCGGACCCCGAAGACGACGCGCCGCCGGCCCGCCGCGCAATGACGATATTCGACGGGCTGACGCTCTGGGCTTTGCTGCCCTTCATCATCGTGGGATTTGCGGCGCAGTTGATCGACAGCGCGCTCGGCATGGCGTTCGGCGTCATCGGCACCGCGCTGCTCCTCGTTCTGGGCTTGCCGCCGGTGTCGGCCTCGGCGGCGGTGCATGTGGCCGAAAGCTTTACCGGCGGCGTGTCGGGCCTTGCGCATGCGATGCAGCGTAACGTCGACTGGCGATTGTTCCGCCGCCTCGTCGTTCCCGGCATCGTCGGCGGGCTGATCGGTGTATGGATTTTGACCAATATCGACCACAGCATCGCGCGGCCGGTCGTGCTCGCCTATCTTGGTGCGGTCGGCATCTATCTATTGTGGCGCGGCGCGCGGCGCCCGCAAACCTATCGCAGCATCAAGTTCGTCGGGCCGCTCGGGCTGATCGGCGGGATCGCCGACGGATCGGGCGGCGGTGGATGGGGGCCGATCGTCAGCGCCAACCTGCTCGCGCAGGGCGCCGAGCCGCGCACCGTCATCGGCACGGTGAACGCGTCCGAATTCTTCGTCACGGTGACGATCGCGGCGGGGTTCCTCGGCGCGTTGGGCTGGCAAAGCTTCAGCACCGCGGCGATCGGCCTGCTGATCGGCGGAGTCATCGCCGCGCCGATCGGCGCGTATCTGGTCCGCCGCCTGCGTGCCGACTGGCTGGTCGGCGCGGCGGGCGTGCTGTTGCTGCTCGCGAGCGCCTATGGCTTCATCGCGTTGATGTTCGCGCCGGTGCCGTCTTTCCGCGGTTTCTAGACGCAGCGCATGGCAAAGGCCCAGAACAGCGCCTTTTGCTGATATTCGCTTTTTAGGTCGGCGCTGCCCTGGTGACCGCTGTCCATGTCGGTCATCAGGAGCGCGGGGTTGCCGCTCGTCGAGCGGCGCCGCACTTCGGCGACGAGCTTGGCGGGTTCCCAATAGGCGACGCGGTCGTCCTTCAGCCCCGCGGTGCAGAGCAAAGGCGGATAGGCGGCCGCGCGAACATTCTCATATGGTGAGATCGAGGCGATATAGTCATAGGCCTTGGGATCGGCGAGCGGGTCGCCCCAGTCGGGACGGAACAGCGGCACCAGCGGATGCGCGCCGTCGCTCATCGTGTTGAGCATGTCGACGAACGGCACCTGCGCGATCACGCCGGCCCATAAGGTCGGGGCGATATTCATGCTCGCGCCGACGAGCAACCCGCCTGCCGACAGGCCATAGGCGACGACCTTACCCTTCGCGGTATAGCCCTCTGCCGCCAGATGTTCGGCGCAGGCGATGAAATCGGTGAAGCTGTTGCGCTTGGTGAACTTGCGCCCGCCGAGGAACCAGCGGCGCCCTTTCTCCGACCCGCCGCGCACATGCGCGATCGCAAAGCGCCAGCCGCGGTCGACGAGCGCGAGCGCGGGGATCGAAAATTCGGGATCGCTCGGCACGCCATAGGAGCCATAGCCATATTGGAGGAGCGGCGCCTTGCCGTCCTTCGGCGCGCCGCGGCGCGAGAGCAGGGTGATCGGCACCATCTCGCCGTCGGGGGCGGGGGCGAGCAGGCGTTCGACCTCATAATCGTCGGGGTTGAAATTCGCGACCGCCTGTTGCTGGACGACGCTCTGCTTGCCGCTGACGAGGTCGACGCGGATCCAGCGGCGCGGCGATTTGGGCGACTGGTGGATGATCATCACCGATGACGCGGCATAGCTTTGCTCGGGCGGCAGTTCGATCGCATAGGCGGGATCGTCGAAAGCAACCGTCCGCTCGGACCCGTCGGGACGCAAGATGACGAGCCGGTGGAGGCCGTCGATGCGTTCGAGGCGGACGAGTGCGGCTGCGAAGGGCTGGATCTGGAGGATGGGCGTGCCGGGGCGGTGCGGCACGAGCGCCCCGAGCGTACGAAAGCTCTTCGGATCGAGGCGCAGCAGCGCCATGTCGAATGCGTCGCCGGCATCGGTGAGCGTGATCAGGCCGCCGTTCCACTCGTCGATGTCGTAGAGCACCCCCGTCTTGCGCGGCCAGACGATGGCGGGGGCGGCGGTTTCGTCGGCGGCGGACACCAGCCGCACTTCAGCGGTTTCGGGGCCTGCGAGCGTGAGCGCGATGAACCCGTCGGCCGCGGTGCGCTTCACCTGCATGAAGATCGCGGGATCCTTTTCCTCATAGACGAGGTCGGTGACCTTGCCGTCGACCGAGGTGCGATAGAGCCGCGTCGGACGGTTGCGTGCATCGCGCCAGATCCAGAACAGCCAGCGCGACGAGGGCGCGAAGACGAGCCCGCCATAGCCATAAGCGTCCTTGTCGACGATCGTGCGAATGTCGCCGCTCTGATTGTCGCGGATGCAGATGCGATGGCGGTCGTTGCCGATGACATCCTCGGCCCAGGCGAAATAGCGATGGTCGGGGCTTGGCTGATGCCCGGTGCTGCGGAAATAGGGCTGGCCCTTCGCGCGCACCGCCTCGTCGACGAGTTGCTCGGGCTTTCCGCCTTTCTTGCTACGCGTGTAGATCGCATGCGCCGCGCCGGCGGGCCGCGCCGATCCATAGTCCCAGCCGTCCTTTTCGAGCGCCGGGGCCGCGATCTCGCCCGATGCGCGCGCGAGCATAGCGTCGAGCAGTTTCGCGCGCTCGCCGGCGAGCGGCGCAAGGATCGCGTCGGCGTACACATTCTCGGCCTTCAGCATCGTGCCGACCGGCTCGGGCAAGTTGTCGCGGGTGCGCTCGCCCGTCGCCGGAATGAACTTCATCCAGCTATAGGGATCGTCGCGCTGGCGGCCCAATTGATCGATCACATGCGAGATGCGCGGCGATTGCGGCGGCGCGACCTTGGGCCAGCGCCCGCTACCCCCCTGTTCGAACGCCCACGCCGCACGATTTCCCAGCAGGAGCGCGGCCATCGCGGCGCTCCTCATAAACGCGCGCCGACCCTTATTCTCGATGTTCTGCATGCGACCCTCTCTCGCCCGATGGGGATGTCGCGTCCAGTGTATGTCGCCCGGATTGGCTTACTGCGCCGATCAGGCCGCCCAATCCATCGATCGGGCAAATTGGCCGCTAGCCCCCTTGAAACCGCGCTTTCCGGAGCAAACCCGCTGGCCCGATCCGGCTGGAAACTGGCCCGACCATCGCCGACACGCCAATTTCGCATGATAGCTTGAGCATCGGATCTTCTTACCAACAGGCATAATCAATAAGGGAGGCAAAAATGGGCTTTGCATCGATCAGGCGGATCGCCGCATGTGGCATCTCGATCCTGGCGCTTGGTCAGGCATCGGGCGCGCTGGCGCAGGAGGTCGACGACAATGAAATCGTCGTCACCGCCGCGAAGCGCGAACAGTCGGTGCGCGACGTCAGCGGTTCGGTCGCCGCGGTCAGCGAAGCGACGCTGCAAAAACTCAACGCCCAGAGCCTCTCCGATTACATCACGCGCGTCCCCGGCGTCATCTTCAACGACTATCAGCCGGGCGTTTCCGAAGTCGTGATCCGCGGCGTCGCCTCATCGACCTATCACGAGGCGAACCAGGCGACGACGGGCTATTATCTCAACGAAGTGCCGCTGATCGAACCCGGTTTCCCGCTGGTGATCCCCGACGTCGACAGCTTCGATGTCAGCCGCGTCGAAGTGCTGCGCGGACCGCAGGGCACGCTCTTCGGCTCCTCGTCGCTCGGCGGTGCGATCAACTATGTGGTGAACGAGGCCGATCCAGCGCGGTTCGACGCAGGCTTCGAAGGCGGACTTTCGACGACCAAGCGCGCGGGGGAGGCGAGCTATGCGGTCAAGGCGATGGTCAATGTCCCGATCGCGACCGACAAGCTCGCCGTCCGTCTCGTCGCGCTCCAGCGCTATGACGCCGGCTATCTGGATAACACATTGCTCGGCGAGAAGGGCAGCAACGACCTGCGCGTCCGCGGCCTGCGCGGTTCGATCGTCTTCACGCCGACCGAGACCACGCGCGTCTCGGCGCTCAGCATGTATCAGGAATATGATCTCGACGATCAGACCTATGTGCTCTTCGGCCCGCCCAAGACCTTCGCGCGCGCCACTAACGTTGCCGAATATCAGGACACGCAGTTTATGATGCACAGCCTGCGGGTCGAGCAGGATCTGGGTTTTGCGACGCTGACCGCGGTGGGCAGCTATACCGAGAAAAAGGCCGACCTGGCGTTCGACAATTCGATCTTTGGCGGCAACGACCCGCGCACCGACACCCCCGAACTCGCGAGCGGCAAGGGCAAATCGAAAACCGAATATGGCGAACTCAGGCTCGCGTCGCCCGACGGCGGGCGTTTCCGCTGGCTGCTCGGCGTCAACTATACGCGGCTGCGTTCGAACAATACCGACGGCACCTTTATCGAAGGCATCTCCGACTATATCGACGCCAATCCCGGCGAGTTCGGCGGCCGGCCGGGCAGCGAGCTTGCCCCCGACGATCTGGCGTCGCGGACGGTCAGCAGCAACCGCGTCACCGAAAAGGCGGTTTTCGGCGAAGCGTCGTTCGACATCGTCGACACGCTGACGCTGACGCTCGGTGGGCGCTTGTTCGAATATCGCACCGCGCCGCGGCTTCAATATCTGCCGAACGCCGACCTGATCCCGCCCTTCGACTATGCGCCGGATACAGCCAAGGATTCGGATTTCATCCCGAAGGCGTCGCTGACGTGGAAGCCGTCGAAGGACTTCATGATCTATGGCCTCTATTCCGAAGGCTTCCGCATCGGCGGCCTCAACGTCTATTCGCTGGCAACCGCGGGGCTGCCGCTGACCTTCGAAAGTGATACGACGAAGAATTATGAAATCGGTACGCGCTTCGACCTGATCGACCGGACGCTCAGCGTCGACGTGACCGCCTATCATATCGATTGGGGCAATATTCAGGCGCGACTGTTCACCCCCGGCGATTTCCGCGCCTACACGGTGAACGGCGGCGGCGCGGACATCGACGGCGTCGAAATCAGCCTCAACCTGCGCCCGACGCGCAACCTCAGCTTCACGTCGAACATCGCGTACAACGATGCGCGGCTGTCGTCGCTCTTGCCCGACAGCTTCGCGCCGGGCGGCGGCTATGCCAAGGGAACGCGCCTGCCGGGCGCGTCCGAATGGACGCTCTCGAACTCGCTCGACCTGAGCTTCCCCGACATGTCGCTGAAGCCGCGTTTCGGGATCGCGCACCGCTATCTGTCGAGCGCACCCGTCGATTTCGCCGGGACGCTCGACAAGGGCGACTTCCATCTCGTCGATCTCAACGCGTCGGTGACGGTGAGCGACCGGATCGAGCTCAGCCTCTTCGCGAAGAATCTGTTCAACCAATATGGCATTTTGAACGCACCCTTCGCTTTTGCGGGTTCGGTCGCGCGGCCGCGCACGCTGGGCGCGAGCGTAAGGTTCAGCCTGAACTGAGATAAAGAAAGGAGCTGCCCCGCCGGAAAGGCGGGGCGGTCATTTGGGAACGACCGGAAACGACCGATTGCGGACATATCAGTTTTTGCGCACAGTCAGCGAATGGCTCATCTCAGCTTCCGATATCGTTACGACGGCACTCCTCAGAATATCTTGGATGATTTTGGCCGATTGGAGATGCGCGTATCCACAGACGGCTTCTCGGGAGCCGGTGGGTTTTGGGTTCAATGGCAGGACGTGAAAGAGTTCGGAGAGTCATTGGGCACATATCCGATCTCAGCAGACGCGCCGCTATCAGCTCAGTGGGGCTACAATATGCAGGAAGAGGACGACCTCATCTTGAAAGTTGAGATTGCAGCGGCGAACGCTCGCGGCGACCTTCGAGTTGGTGTCGAGATTGCTGACGAAAACAATCAACCAGATCGTGTTCGAACTTCGTTCAACACGAACTACACAGACCTTGTATCCTTTCGGTCGGAGCTAGCTCAACTGATGAGCGGGGAAATTGATGAGGCCGTTCTTACGGGCCGTTAATGACCGCCGCCCACCCGCAAGCCGACGTCACTTATCGAAACCCGCGAGAAACGCGGCGACGTTCTTGCCGAGATCGCCGACGG
This sequence comes from Sphingopyxis sp. CCNWLW2, assembly GCF_037095755.1. Taxonomy (NCBI): domain Bacteria; kingdom Pseudomonadati; phylum Pseudomonadota; class Alphaproteobacteria; order Sphingomonadales; family Sphingopyxidaceae; genus Sphingopyxis; species Sphingopyxis sp. CCNWLW2. The sequence goes on along the minus strand of NZ_JBAWKJ010000002.1, from coordinate 856,928 downwards.
CGTAGCCGCCCTCCATCACGATCAGCGTCGGGACACCGAGCGCGGCGATGCGTCCCGCCAGTTCGACATAATCCTCGCGCTCGAGCGCAAAGCTCGAAATCGGGTCGCTGCTGTGCGTATCGGCGCCGAACGAGACGACGAGGAATTTCGCGCCCCAATCCGAAATCGCCGTCAGCGCGGTGTCGAGCGCGGGCGCATAGCTTTGCCCGTCGGTGCCGCGGGGCAGGGGGAGGTTGAGGGTGCTGCCTTCGCCCGCGCCTTCGCCGGTCTCGTCGGCGTGACCCCAATAGAAGGGGTAGTCGGTGCGCGGGTCGGCGTGGATGGAGGCGAAGAAGATATCGGGATCGTCGTAAAAGATGTCCTGCGTGCCGTTGCCGTGATGATAGTCGATGTCGAGCACCGCGACCGGCCCGAGGCGGCGGTTATGCGCCTCGCGCGCCGCGATCGCGGCGTTGTTGAGGTAGCAATAGCCGCCCATATAGTCGCGCCCGGCATGGTGGCCCGGCGGGCGGCACAGCGCAAAGGCATGCGCCTCGCCGCTGGTTTGGAGATGATCGAGCGCGGTCAGCGCGCCCTGCGCCGACCAATAGGCCGATTCCCAGGTGCCCGCCGCGATCGGCGTCCCGGCGTCATAGCTGTACGCGCCAAGATCGGCGTCGATGCGCCCGAAGCTCAGCGGCCGGCGGCGCCGGACCGGAAAGGTATAGCCGATCGCGTCGCCATTGCGTCCCGCCGCCACCCAGTCGCGGTGTGCGCGTTCGAGGAAGGCGAGGTAATCGGCGTCATGCACCGCGAACAGCGGTGCCATGCCGAAATCGCGCACGGGCTGCCAATCGCTATATTGCTCGACGATCGAACGCGGACGCTCGATATTTTCGGCATAGGGCACCCAGTCGCCATTGTGCAGTTCGCGCGAGGGGGCGTGGGCGGTCTGGCGATCGTCGAAAAAAAGCTTCACCTCTGTCCTTCCATCCATTTCGCGAGCGTCGGGTCGCTATGGCCCGCGACGATCTCGGCAAAGCCCTTGGCGCTCTCGTCCTGCCCGAGCTTGAAGCTGTGTTCGGCGGAGCGGACGTGCGCGCGAAAGGCGATGATCTGGTCGAGCATCTTTTCATAGCGCGCGCCGAGGCTCGCTGTCGACCAGCCGCCGCGCTCCATCTTCGCGACGAGCTGCTCGATCGCGTCCTGCGTCTCGTCGCCGACGAACTCGACCTCGACGGTGAAGCGCAATACCGCATAATTCCACGTCGGCGCCCAGTCGGGCTTCGACAATAGAGTCGTCGGAATATAGCCCGACGGCCCGTTGAACAGGATCAGTCCGCGCGGGTCGGCGCGGAAATCGCCGACGAGTGCATTGCGGAGCGCGCAATGGCCGAACAGCGCGACCACCGCGCCCGCATCGTCCGTCTCGGCGATCAGCGGCAGCGGGCTGGCATGGAAGGCACCCGATATCACCCAGGCGAGCGGATATTCGGCGATCAACTGCCCGATGTCGGCAGGGCCGCGCGGCGTGTAGAGTCCGGTCATGCCGCGACGATATCACGGATCCACGCCGCCTGCTCGTCGAGAGCGCGGCCCGCGAGCGGGGCGATCGATACCGCCTCCAGAAAGCTGTGCGTCGCCCCCCGATAGGTGACCGCGCGCGTCGGTACGCCGGCCGCCTCGAGCTTGCTGGCGAAGGCGGCGTTGCAATCGGCCAAGATGTCGCACTCGGCGATGGCGAGGAAGGCGGGCGGCAGGTCGGTCAGGTCGGCATTCAGCGGCGCCACCAAGGGATCGGCAAGCTGCTCGGGACCATCGACATAGGATGTCCAGAAAGCGTCCATCTCGTCGGCCTCGAGCGAATAGTCGCCGGCGCCGAAGCGGGCATAGCTTGGTGTCCGCTCGGGCGCGAAGGCGCCGTAATTGAGCAGCATCGCGGCCGGCAGCGGACGGCCGCGCTGGCGCTGCAACAGGCACGCCGCGACCGACAAATTGGCGCCTGCGGAATCGCCGCCGATCAGTACGCGGGTCGCATCGAGGTTCAGCGCGTCCGCCTCTGCCGCGATCCAGTCGAGCGCCGCCGCGCATTCCTCCAGCGCGACCGGGAACTTGCTTTCGGGCGACAGGCTGTAATCGATGCCGAGCACCGCGATGCCCGCACGCGCGGCATATTCGCGCATCAGCCGGTCGTGCGTGTCGATGCTGAACAGCGTCCAGCCGCCGCCGTGAATATAGAGCATGACCGGCAGCTTCGCATCGGCGACCGGGCGGTGGAGACGCAGGCGGACGCCGCCCATATCGATTTCCTTGCTCTCGGCCATTATCGGGCCACCCTCGCGCCACGGCTGGCGGACGCGTTCGGCGACGGCGCGGCGGACCGCCATGCTCGCGCCCGCCGGGGCACCATGTTCCACATATGCGGCGTTGATCGCGTCGACAAAGCGCCGGATATCGGGGTCGGCCATGTCGTTCCGCATGACGCTTAAGCCCTTTGACATATTTCGCTTATCCTTCTCGAAACGATCCTTGATCGCCTGATAGCTTTTGCGCACCCGCATCTATCGCCCATTTGGGCCAATCACCGCACCGGACAGGCCAGTGGGCGCATCATCGCTGGCCAGCGGCACGCGCGGCCTATATTGTGCAATTGTCCAAGGCTTGTGAGGATCGGGCCATGAAGCATAGTGCCGATGTTCTGACGAACGACCGCCCGGTCATTGCGCTGCAGGATGAATATCCTGCCGGCTTCATCGATCCGATGCACAGCCATGACCATATCCAGATCCTCTATGCGTCGTCGGGGGTGATGTCGGTCCGCACGCCCGAAACGAGCTTCGTCATCCCGCCGCAACGCGCCGTGTGGCTGCCCGCGGGGACGCGGCACGAGGTCGCGTGCCGCGGTCCGGTGTCGCTGCGTACGCTCTACCTGCCGTGCAGGGGCGGCGAGACGGGGCAGGAATGCCGTGTCTTCGAAGTGTCGAACCTCGTCAAATCGCTGATCCTCGAGGTCGTCGATTTCCCCGCGCTCTACGACGTCGACGGGCGCGAGGGGCGGATCATCACATTGCTGCTCGACGAGATTGGGCGCATGCCGAACGCGCCCTATCAGGTCTCGATGCCGTCGAACCCGCGGCTGCTCCGCGTCTGTAACGCGATCATCGCCGACCCGTCGGACCCGCGCGACATCGACGATTGGGCAGCGCTCGCAGCGATGGGAAGGCGCACTTTCACGCGCAGCTTCAAGCTGGAAACGGGAATGGGGCTCGCCGTCTGGCGGCAGCAAGTCCGGTTGATGGAGGCGCTTTCGATGCTCGCCGCGGGCGCGTCGATCACGCAGGTCACCTACGACGTCGGCTATGACAGCCCCAGCGGGTTCGCCGCGATGTTCCGCCGCGCCTTCGGCGTGCCGCCGAGCCAGTATCTGAAGCACTGACGCCCGCGGCGGCGTCAGGAGGGCAGGGACGCGCGCCCCTCGGTTGTCCGCGCCCATTCGGCGAGACGGCCGTGCCGCTTGATCGTCTTCAGGCAGACGACCGTCTTCAACCGCTGGACACCGGGCAGCTTGGACAGGTTGTGGCGGAGCAATTCGTCGAGATGGTCGGCCGAGCGCGCGAAGATCTTAAGCAGATAGTCGCTCTCGCCCGCGGTGGTGTGGCATTCGACGACGGCGGGGTGCGCGAGCACCGCGGCCTCGAAATCGGTGTGCGCATCGAAGCGGATCTGGACTTCGACGAAGCTCTGTACCGCGAGGCCGATCGCGATCGGATCGACCCGTGCCGCATAGCCCTCGATCACGCCGCTCTCTTCGAGGTTTTTGACCCGCGACCAGCAGGGTGACTTGGACAGGCCGACCTGTTCGCCGAGATCGGCGTAGGATTGCCGCCCGTCGCGTTCGAGTTCGGCGATGATTTTCCAGTCGAGCTTGTCCATGCGTTCCGTCCTGAATCGGGTTTATGCGAGAATCCAGCCGATCCATTCTAAACCTGAGAACAAATTCCTGCAAACATGACAATTTGCGGAACGATGAGCGAATTTCCGCAATCTGCTGCCGCGAAATCCGCACAATGTTCGCGCAGCCCCGCGCTATCACTTGTGCCGAAGGTTTGGAGAGAGACCGATGGCCGCGACACATATATTCGACGCACCGCCCGAAGGTGTCGCGGCCAATTGGACGATGCCGCAGAACTGGTCGGCCTTCACCGCCGAGCAACATGCGACATGGCGGACTTTGTTCGATCAGCAGTTGGCGGCGCTCGATGGTTATGCGTGCCGGTCGTTCCTCGACGGCCTCGACATTCTTCGCCAGTTGAAACCCGGCGTTCCCGATTTCGCCGAGCTCAACGCGCTGTTGAAGCCGGCGTCGGGCTGGGAAGTCGTCGCGGTGCCCGGCTGGATTCCGAACGAGCCCTTCTTCGAGCATCTCGCGAGCAAGCGCTTTCCCGCCGCCAACTTCCTCCGTCCGCCCGAGCAGGTCGCGTACAGCGAAGAACCCGATATGTTTCACGACATTTTCGGCCATATCCCGATGCTCACCGATCCGGCGTTTTCGGACTTTCTGGTCGCTTATGGCGAGGCGGGACTGCGCGCCGAAAAGCTCGGGGCGTCGGAGTTCCTCGGGCGGCTATGGCTCTATACCGTCGAGTTCGGCCTCGTGGTCGAGGACGGCGAATTGCGTGCGTTCGGCGGCGGCCTGATGTCGAGCTTCGCCGAAACGCTCTCGGCGCTGACCGCGTCCGAACCGCGCCGAATCTGGCTCGATATCGAACGCGTGATGCGCACGCGGTATAATTTCGACGAATTTCAGCAGACCTATTTCGTCGTCGCGGGGTTCGGGGAGTTGCTGCGCGCGACCGAGGAAACCGACTTCGCGAGCGTCTACCGGAAAATCGCCGGTGAACCGGCGCTCGAACCCGGAGATGCCTCGCGCGGCGACTTGGCTTATGAAGGACGCCTGCCGGCCGCGCCGGCAAGCGGAGAGGCATCTTTATGATCAGGCAGACGCGCGACGGCGGCACCGATATCTTCGAGACCGAGATCGACGGCGAGACGATCCAGTGGGACAATGGCCTGACCTATGCGCGGCACTTGCAGACCGCGCAATTGCTCTCGGCGCAGGTGCCGGTGTCGGACAAGCCCGACGAGATGCTGTTCATCATCATGCACCAGACGATGGAGCTGTGGCTGAAGCTGGTGCTGCACGAGGGGCGGCTAATCTATGACGCGATCAAGGCCGACCGGCTGGAGCTGGCGGGCAAGGGGCTCGACCGCATCGCGACTATCCAGCGCCACATGATCCACAGTTGGGAAGTGCTCGCGACGCTGACCCCGCATGATTTCCTGACTTTTCGCGGTTTCCTGCGCCGGGCATCGGGGTTCCAGTCGCAGCAATATCGCGAGCTCGAATATCTGCTCGGCAACAAGCGCGAGGATATGATGATCGTCCACAAGGACGACCCGCAAGCGACTGAAAGACTGCGCGCGGCGTTCGAAGCGCCGTCACTTTACGACGAATTGCTGCGGCTGCTCGCGCGGCGCGGTTTCGATATTCCGGCGGATATTCTCGAACGCGATTGGACCAAGCCTTATGCGGCGTCGGACGCGGTCGAGGACGCCTGGCTCGAGATCTACACCGATCCCGATCGGCATTGGGATCTCTACACGCTCGCGGAGAAGATCACCGCGCTTGAATATTATTTCCAGGAATGGCGCTTCAAGCACATGAAGACCGTCGCGCGCGTGATCGGGCACAAGCCCGGCACTGGCGGATCGTCGGGGGTCAATTATCTGGTGAAGGCGCTGGACCTCAGCTTCTTCCCCGAACTCTGGTCGATGCGCACGCGCATGGCCGCGCCGCGCGAAGGTGGCGACTATGCCGAAGGGACGCGTGCATGAGCCGGATCTGGGATATTTCGCAGCCGCTCCACGCTGCGGTGCCGGTATGGCCGGGCGAGCCGGCTTTCGCGCTGCATAGCCATGCGGTGATCGGCGACGGCTGTCCGGTCAATGTCGGTGGCATGTTCACGCCGCTCCACGCCGGCACGCACGGCGATGCGCCGCTGCATTACGCCAATGACGGCGCGTCGTCGGCGGACTGCGATTTGGGCGCTTACATCGGGCCGTGCGTGCTGCTCGATGTGCGCCATGCGCGCGGGCGGGTCGAGATTGCCGACGTGGACTGGGATGCGATCGAGGGTGCCGAGCGCGTGCTGCTGCGCACCTACGAGCGTTTTCCGCACGACCAATGGGACAGCGATTTCACCGCGATCGCCAGCGATGTGATCGCACGGCTCGGCGCGATGGGCGTGCGCATGATCGGCACCGACGCCGCCTCGCTCGACCCCGAACAGTCGAAGACGCTCGACGCGCACCAGGCGGTGAAGGCGGCCGATATGCGGATATTGGAGGGCCTCGTGCTCGATGACGTGCCACCCGGCCGCTACGAACTTATCGCGCTGCCGCTTCGCATCGTTGGCGCCGACGCCAGCCCGGTGCGCGCTATCTTGAGGGAAATCGCATGACCGACACACTCCTTGCCACCGACGTGTCGGCGCTCGACGCCGCCGATCCGCTCGCGCATTTTCGGGGTCGTTTCCACTTGCGCGAAGGACTCATCTACCTCGACGGCAACTCGCTCGGCGCCTTGCCCAAGGCGACGGGCGACCGGCTTGCCGCGGTTGTTAGCAGCGAATGGGGCGAGGGGCTGATCACCTCGTGGCTCGGCGCCGAATGGTCGACCGCGCCGCGGCGCATCGGCGACAAGATCGGGCGGCTTATCGGCGCGAATCCGGGCGAGATCGTCGCAACCGATTCGACTTCGGTAAATATATTCAAGGCATTGACGGCCGGACTTTCGTTGCGGCGTGAGCGGACCGTGATCCTGTCCGAAGCCACAAATTTCCCGACCGACGTCTATATGATGCAGGGCATCGAGGCTTTTTCGGGCGGGCGCGTGAAGGCGGTCACCGTTGCGCCCGACGCGATCGTCGATGCGCTGAACGAGGACGTCGCGGTGCTGCTGTTGACGCAGGTTCACTATAAGTCGGGCCGCGTGCGCGACATGGCGGCGATCACGAAGCGCGCGCACGAAGTCGGCGCGCTCGTCGTCTGGGATCTCAGCCACAGCGCGGGCGCGATCCCGGTCGACCTCAATGGCGTGAACGCCGATTTTGCGATCGGATGCGGGTACAAGTTCCTGAATGGCGGACCCGGCGCGCCCGCCTATCTGTTCGCGGCGGCACGGCACCATGCGGCGACGCCCGTGCTGTCGGGCTGGTTCGGTCATGCGCGACCCTTCTCCTTCGAGGAAGATTATGACCCCGCCGCCGGGATCGAACGTTTCCAGTGCGGGACGCCGCCGGTGCTGGGGCTCGCCGCGCTTGAGGTGGGGGTCGACCTGATGCTCGAAGCCGACATGGTCGAGGTCCGCCGCAAGTCGCTCGCGCTCGGCGACCTGTTCATCGAGCATATGCAGCCGCTCTGCGACGCCTACGGCTTCGAACTGGTGAGCACGCAAGGCCATGCCGAGCGCGGCAGCCAGGTCGCCTATGCGCATCCGCAGGGTTACCAGATCGTGCAGGCGCTCAAGGAATGTGAGGTCATCGCCGATTTCCGCGCGCCAGACATCTTGCGCTTCGGTCTGACGCCGCTTTACCTGCGCTATCGCGACATTGTCGAAACGGTCGAGCGGCTGGAGCAAGTCTGCGCGACGCGCGCGTGGGACAAGCCGCAATATCACCAGCGGGCGGCGGTGACATGAGCGACGTGTCGGCACCCTTCCTGCCCAAGTCGCGCGTTGCCGCGGTGCAGGCCGCGCCGGTCTTCCTCAACACCGCCCGCACGGTTGACAAGGCGTGCGCGCTGATCGCCGAGGCCGCGGGCAACGGCGCGCAGCTCGTAGCCTTCCCCGAAGTGTTCGTTTCGGCCTACCCCTATTGGAACTGGCTGATGACGCCGATCGAGGGCGCCGAGTGGCACGAGCGCCTCTATCGCGCGTCGCTCCTGATCGACGGCCCCGAGGTCGCCGCGCTGTGTGCTGCGGCGCGCGATCATGGCTGCACCGTCGTGATCGGCATCAACGAGCGCGACCCGGTCAGCGTCGGCACCCTCTACAACACCAACCTGATCATCGGCGCCGACGGCAGCCTGCTCGGGCGCCATCGCAAGCTGGTGCCGACCTGGGCCGAGAAACTGACGTGGGCGGGCGGCGATGGCAGTTCGATCCGCGTCTATGACACGCCGGTCGGACCGCTCGGCACGCTCGCGTGCGGCGAGAATACCAACACGCTCGCGCGCTTCGCGCTACTCTCGCAGGGCGAGTTGGTCCATGTCGCAAATTATATCGCGCTGCCCGTCGCGCCGGCGTCGTACAATATGGCCGAAGCGATCAAGATCCGCGCGACCGCGCACAGCTTCGAGGGCAAGGTCTTCACGATCGTCGCCTGCTCGGCGGTGAGCCGCGAAATCATCGACGCGATGAGCGCCGACCGCCCGCAGAATCGCGACTTGCTGTCGCGGCCGAACAGCGCCTTTTCGGGGGTGATCGACCCGCACGGCAATCTGGTGGGCGAGGCGCTGATCGACGACGAGGGTATCGTCTATGCCGATATCGACCTCGGCGACTGCATCCGGCCCAAGCTGATGCACGACATCATCGGCGGCTATAACCGCTTCGATATCTTCAACCTGACGGTCGACCGGACTCCCCGCGCGTCGGCCCTGTTTGTCGACGAGCCGCAGCCCGTCGATCCCGACGAGGAGACGCCATGATGGCAGGCAACAGCACGATCATCGATCCGCGCGACGATGTGCTCGGGCGCGCGCGCGTCACCGATACGCCCGAACTCGAAGCTTTTTATCAAGAACTTGCGGGGCGTAATGCCGGCGCCTTCTGGAAGCGCGCCAATGCGATCGAGCCGTGGGAGCCCGAGACGCGTTATCGCCCGACGCTGTGGCGCTATGCCGATATGCGCGACATGTGCCTGCGCGCACTCGATCTGGTGAAGCCCGAAGAGGCGGGGCGCCGCGTCGTCACGCTGCTCAACGACAGCGACGCGGGGCGCGAGAATGTCGCGGTCTGCGGCTGGCTGTTCAGCGGAATGCAGGCGATGCGCCCCGGCGAGATCACCCCCGCGCACCGCCACACCGCCTCGGCGCACCGCTTCATCATGGAGGGGAAGGGCGCCTATACCGTCGTCGACGGCCATCATATTACCTTGGGCGCCAATGATTATGTGCTGACCCCGGGCGGCTGCTGGCACGACCATGGCGTCGTCGCCGATGGCGAGGTGTCGATCTGGCAGGATGGGCTCGACATCCCGTTGATGAACAGCCTCGAGACCAGTTTTTACGCGGTCTACGACCAGCCCGCGCAAACCGCGGCTTTTCCGACCGATGACCTGCCGCTGAGCTATGGCGGCGGATCGCTGCGGCCAGAAGGCATCGGTGTTTGGGAAAAGCCCTATTCACCGGTAATGGTCTATCGCTGGGAAGCGACGCGCGACGCGCTGTGGAACCTCGCCAAGGTTTCCAACGGCACGCCGTTCGACGGGCATATGGTGCGCTATTCGAACCCGCTGACGGGCGGCTGGGCACTCCAGACGATGGGCGCGCATATGCAGATGCTCAAACCGGGCTTTCGTGGGAAGGCGCACCGCCACACCGGCAACGTCGTCTACAATGTCGCAGGCGGCCGCGGCTATTCGATCATCGGCGGCGAACGCTTCGACTGGGGCACGCACGACATTTTCTGCGTGCCCGCATGGATGTGGCACGAGCATGTCAATCTCGATGCATCCGAAGAGGCCTTCCTTTTCTCGTTCAACGATTTCCCCGTGATGGAGGCGCTCGGCGTCCGGATCGAGGAAGCCTATTCCGAAAATGGCGGCCACCAGCCCGCCTGACCAGACAGGACAGATTATGCGCTTCGTGACTTATCGCACGGTCGAGACCGAACCGCGGCTCGGCCTTCTCCATGACGGGCTTGTGATCGACGTCGAATATTTCGGTGATGCGATCGGGCAGGATCTGCCTTCGACGATGCTCGATTTTATCGACTTGGGGCCGATCGCGCTCCGTTTCCTGCAAGAAGCCGTTGCGGCGGCGACCACGGCCGACCTGATCGGCACCTCGCTGCCCGAGGGCAATGTGACGCTGGTTGCGCCGATCCCGCGGCCGCGCAAGAATATCTTCGGTATCGGCCTCAACTATACGGAGCATGTCGCTGAATCCGCGCGGTCACTCGATACGTCGAACGAACTGCCGCAGCAGCCGGTGATCTTCTCGAAGCCGCCGACCGCGGTCGTCGCTTGGAACGATCCGATCCGCCACAATGCGAAGGTCACGCAGCAGCTCGATTGGGAAACCGAACTCGCGGTGATCATCGGCAGCACCGCACGGCACGTCGCCGAGGGCGACGCGCTGGGCCATGTGTTCGGCTACACCGTCATCAACGACGTGTCGGCGCGCGATTGCCGCCGCGCGGGGCAGTGGATCGTGTCGAAGGGGCAGGACAGCTTCGCCCCGATGGGCCCGTGCATCGTCACGCCCGACGAGATCGGCGATCCGCACAATCTCAATATCCTGACCCACGTGAACGGGGTGGAGAAGCAGAACAGCAACACGCGTTTCATGCTGTTCAATGTGCCCCAGCTGATCGCCGACATTTCGAGCGTGATGACGCTCGAACCCGGCGACATCATCGCGACGGGAACGCCCGCAGGCGTCGGCGCCGGGCGCGACCCGCAGGAGTTCATGTGGCCGGGCGATGTCGTCGAATGCACCGTCGAGGGTATCGGCACGCTGCGCAATCCGATTATTGCGGTCTGAGGCGCGCGAGATGACCAGACCCATCCGCATCGGACAGATCGTGCCCAGCTCGAACGTCACGATGGAAACCGAGATCCCCGCGCTGTTCCGCGCGCGCGAAAGCATCGCGCCCGAACGCTTCACCTTCCACTCGTCGCGGATGCGGATGAAGAAGGTGACGAAGGAAGAACTCGCAGCGATGGACGCCGATTCCGACCGCTGCGCGCTCGAACTGTCCGACGCCGCGGTCGATGTGCTCGGCTATGCTTGCCTCGTCGCGATCATGAGCATGGGCGAGGGCTATCATCGCGTGTCCGAGGCGCGGCTGCACCAACGGACGGTCGAGAATGGCCGCGCTGCGCCTGTCGTCACCAGCGCCGGTGCGCTGGTCGAGGGGCTGGCGGCACTGAAGGCGAAGCGCATCGCGCTCGTCGCGCCCTATATGAAGCCGCTGACGCAGATGGTCGTTTCCTATATTCAGAATGAAGGTGTCGAGGTAAGCGACTGGCTCGCACTCGAAATTCCTGACAATCTGGAGGTCGCCGCACAGGATCCGGCGAACCTGCTCGACCATTACAAAAGGCTCGACCTCACCGGCATCGATGCGCTCGTGCTGTCGGCCTGCGTCCAGATGCCGTCGCTGCCGTCGGTGCAGAAGATCGAGGATGCGAGCGGCTTGCCTGTCGTGTCGGCGGCGATCTGCACCGCGCACCAGATGCTCACGCGCCTCGGATTGTCGACCGAGGTTCCGGGGGCAGGGGCTTTGCTGTCGGGCCGCTATTGATCGGGCGGCGCGATTGCCGCCGCCGCCGCGACATCGTGCGTCACATTGGCGACCGTGCGGACCATGTCGGGGATGACGTCGATCGCGAGCAGGATTGGCAAGAGTTCGATCGGCGCGCCAATTGCGATCGCGGTCGGCGCCACCGACGCATAGAAGCTGATCTGCCCCGGCATCCCGAGGATCGCCAGCGACGACAGCACCGCGAGGGGCAAGGCCACCGCGAGCTGTAGCGGTGACACTTCGACTCCCACCATCCACGCGAGCGCCAGCGCCATCATCACGGTGTTCGACGGGGCGGTGATCTTGAAGGTCGCGACCGCCATCGGCAGGATCGCCGCGGCATTGCGTTCCTCGATCCCGATGCGCTCGGCGCTCACCATCATCGCGGGCAGCGTCGCGATCGACGATTGGGTGCTCGCCGCGATGGCCTGCGCCGGCGCCATTGCGCGGGCAAAGCGCCCGAGCGGGACGCCTCCGGCAAAGCGCGCAATGGCATAGCCGAGGACGATCAGCACCAGCGTGACGGAAATCGAGATCGCGAGATATTGAGCGAGGATCGCGAGCACCGCGGTGCCGACCGTCGCGCCGATCGCCAAAGCGAGCGCAAAGATACCGATGGGTGCGACGCGCAGCACCCAGCCGACGACGACGATCATCGCATCGGCGAGCCCGCGCAGCGGCTGGATTACCGCCTCGGCGCGGTCGCGGTCGATCTTGCCGACGGCGAGGCCGAGTATGACGGCGAAGATGACGAGCGGCAGGACCGCGCCTTCGGCGGCCGATGCGACGACATTGGTCGGTATCATTGCGCGCACCGTCTCGGCCGCGCCGGGGACTGCCGGTGCAGGCGGAGCGGGGAAGAGGGTGCGCAACGCGGCGATATCGGCGGGGGCGATCGTAACCGCGCCGAGCAGCGGCGGGACCATCAGGGCACCGATGACCGCCGAGACGACCAGCAGGCCGATCAGCACAAGGGGCAGGCGCCGTCCGAGCCGCGCGGCTTCGTGATGGTCGCCCATGCCAAGGCTGGCGACGCCGGTTGCGACGAGCGCGAAGATCAGCGGGACGATCGTCATGCGGAGGCCGTCGAGCCAGATGCCGCCGACCAGCTGTGCCGCCTCGACCACGGGAGAGGATGCCGCGATGAAGGTGCCGATCGTAAAGCCGAGGATCAGCGCGACGATCATCCAGCCCGATCCGGGCATGCGCGTGGCCCAGGCCCGTGCGCGCGAAATTACCATGAGTCGAAATCCCCCTGACCCCCAGCATGCCGATGCATGCCGGGGCGGTCAAAGCCTTTGCTGTGGTTCGCTGATGCGGCGCTAGTGCGCCTGCGGCACGCCCAGTTCGGCGAGCAAAGTATCGCGTAGCGCGTCGAATTCCTCGCCGCCGGCGCGGCGCGGGTGCGGCAGGCGGACGCGTGTGTCGTATCCGATCCGGCCTTCCTTGAGCACGAGGATGCGGTCGGCGAGCAGGATCGCTTCCTCGACGTCGTGTGTGACGAGCAACGTCGCGGGGCCATGCGCCTGACACAGCTCGCCGATCAGCCGCTGCATCTTGAGCCGGGTGAGCGCGTCGAGCGCGGCGAAGGGCTCGTCGAGCAGCAGCAGGCGCGGTTCACGCACCAGCGCGCGGGCGAGCGCCGCACGCTGTGCCTCGCCGCCCGACAGTGTCGCGGGCCAGGCGTCGGTGCGATGGTCGAGCCCGACCTCGGCAAGCGCCGCGATGGCACGCTCGCGCGATGCGTCCTTGCCGGGCAGGCCTATCACGACGTTCCTCCACACCGTCTTCGACTGGACGAGGCGCGGTTCCTGAAACACGACGGTGCGCGCTTCGGGCACCCAGGCTTCGCCACCGTCGGGGGCGTCGAGCCCGGCGAGTATGCGCAGCAGCGTCGTCTTGCCGCTGCCCGACGCGCCGAGCAGCGCGACGAATTCGCCGCTGTGGATCGTCAGGTTCAGGCTGTCGAGGACGGTGTTTCCGGTAAAACTGCGGCTGACGTCGCCGACCTCCACCGCGACCGGGCGGTGCGAAAAGTCAGGGACGGCGACGCGCTCGGCGGCGGCGAAATCGATCGAAATCACGGCGGTCATCGATAAATCTCCTATCGGATGGCGATGCCCGCGCGCCACGGCATGAACAGCCGTTCGAGCGAGCGGACGATCAGGTCGGCGCTGAGACCGAGCACGGCGTAGATGGCGATGCAGATCAGGATGACGTCGACCTGCTGGTACAGTTGCGCGCTGTTGAGCAGATAGCCGAGCCCGGCCGAGGCGTTGATCTGCTCGGCGGCGATCAGCACGAGCACCGAGACGCCGAGTGCGAAGCGCAGCCCGGTGAAGATCTGCGGCAGCGCGAGCGGCAGCACGACCTCGAGGATCAGCCGGCGGCCGCCGAGCCCGAAGCTGCGCATCGCCTCGATCACCTTGCGGTCGACGTTGCGCACCCCGGCATAGGTGTTGAGATACATCGGGAACATCGTCGCGAGCGCGATGAGGAGCAATTTCGGCGCCTCGCCGATCCCGAACCAGACGATGAACAAAGGTACGAGCGCGAGGAAGGGGATGGTGCGCAGCATCTGGAGCAGTGCGTCGAATATTTCCTCGCCGAGTTTCGACAGGCCGGCGATGGTGCCGAGGATCAGCCCGAAGACGATGCCGACCGCGCCGCCGACGAGCGCACGCGTGAGCGAGGTCGCAATCTGTGAGGCGAGCGCCTGTTCGGTCCACAATTGCTGCCACCCCGCGACGAGCCCGGCGGGCGAGGGGAGGATCGACGGATCGATCCATCCCGCGCTTGTCGAGATCGCCCAGAGCGCGACGATGATCAGCGGGCCCGTCGCGCGGCGTGCGAAGGAGAAGCGTTCGGACCTGTTTCCGGCCTTGCGGACGACCGGCTGGACGAGCCGGCCGGGATCGCCCGCGAACGCGATCGGCGTCGGCGCGCTCATTTCGCTACCTCCTGCGCCGCGACGATATCGTCGTAGCGCTTGTCGAAGATTTGCGCCGCGTCGAGCTTCTTGCGGATCAACCCTTCCTTGAAGAACAGGTCGGCCTCGTCCTGATGCGCCGCGATGATCGCGTCGTCGATCGGCGCATAGCTGGCGGGCGCGCGCGCGATGATCTTTTCGGCGACCGCCGCATCGACATTATAGCGTTTGGCGAGTGCTGGCGCGGCCTTGGCGGGATTCTCGCGCTGCCAGCGCGTCGCCCGCGCGGCGCGGGCGACGAGGTCGCCGATCGCCTTCGCCTTCACCGGGTCGGCGAGCGCTGCTTCGGATGCGACGAGGTAGAAGAAGCCCGGCGTGTTCGGCGGCGCGCCGCTGGCAAGCACGCGCACTTTCCCGGCGTCGAGCGCCTGCGTCAGATAGGGCTCGCCGATCGTGATCGCGTCGGCCGATCCTTTGTCGAGCAGCCCGGTGCCGAAACCCGTCGCTTGCACGGTCTTAATGTCCTTCAGCGACAGGCCCTGCTTGTCGAGCAGGCGCGCGACGAAATAGTGCAGCACCGTGCCCTTCATAAACGACACCGATTTGCCCTTGAGGTCGGCGATGCTGCGGATCGGGGAATCGGGTTTGACGACGAGTGCATAGGGCGAGCCGCCGCCGTCGACCGTCTTGCTCACCGCGACGACCTTCACCGGGCTGCCCGCCGCCTGCGCGAAGATCAGCGGTGTTTCGGCCATCCAGCCGACGTCGAGCGATCCGCCCGTCTGCGCCGCGATGATCGGCGGCCCGCCGACGAAATTGGCCCATTCGATCTGGTAATCGGTAGGCTGGCCTTCGCCCGACACGTCGAGCGACGATTTGAGCGCGTGGAGCTGATCGCCGACCTTAAGCGTCTTGCCGCTATCGGGCGCAGCGCCGCACGCCGCGAGCGACAGGAAGGCACCGGCGACGAGCGTGCGAAAGGGCGTGAGGGAGAGTTTCATCCGCTGAGTTCCGGTCAGGCGGCGTTCGGGCCGACGGGGCGGTCGCCGACGATCGTCACGCGCTCCATATGGCGCGCCTCGCTATAGTCGGGGACGGCATAATGCTGCGTCGCGCGATTGTCCCAGAAGGCGATCGATCCGGGCTGCCAGCTCCACCGCACCTGGAATTCGGGGCGCTTGATCTGGTCGAACAGCCGCGCGAGCAGCGCCTTGCTCTCCTCCTCGGGCAACCCGACGATGTATCGTGTAAACACCGAATTGACGTAGAGGACCTTCTCGCCCGTCTCGGGATGGATACGCACGACCGGATGCTCGACCGGCGGGAAACTGGCGCGCAGCGCGTCCTTCTTCTCCTCGGTGTCGAGGAACTGGATGAAGATGCTCGGGTCGTGGATCGCGGTGAGGCCGTCGATCCGTGCCTTCGTCTCCTCGTCGAGCGTTTCATAGGCGGCGACGGCGTTGGCGAAGACGGTGTCGCCGCCGAGCGAGGGCGAGACGCGCTGGATCAGGATCGACGCCGCCGACGGTTCGGTACGGAAGGTCGTGTCGGCGTGCCAGTTGCTGTCGGTCGACTGGCGATATTTGCCCTTCAGCTCCTGCGAGATCAGCGGCAGGATCTGCGGATAATCGGGCAGCGAAAAGACCGGATGCTCCTCAAGGTCGCCGAATGCGGCGCCCAGCGCGATATGCTGTTCGCGCGTCAGATTCTGGTCGCGGAAAAACAGCACGCGATACTGGAGCAGCGCAGCGCGCAGCGCGTCATAGGTCGGACGGTCGAGCGGCTGCGCGAGGTCGATACCGCTGATCAGCGCGCCGAGGCTCGGTTGCAGCGGCGTGACGTTGAAGAGTTTGGTGGCGGTTTCGCTATGTTCAAGCGTCTGGACGGTCATGTCGAATTCCTTGTTCGATTAATATCGCAGCGCCGAAGCGCGCGACGATGCGTGCGGCGAACCGCCAGGCGGCGCCGGAAAAACAGTGACAAACAGCCGCGCCCAAATCGGCGATGCGTTCGGTTCAGGGAAGCGTCCGGTTCGGACGCGGGTTGCTATCGCGGTGGGGAGTATTGCATCGTATCACCTCATCGAATGAGGGGAACACGATACCTGGCGCTGTCGCCTGAGCATCGCGCGCTTTAGCTGTTGGTAACGCGGAGCAAGCTGCTTCCCGGTCAAAAGCCGCGGACCCCGAGCAAAACGCCTTGCCGGTGGGATCAAACCGGCAACTCAACTTGATCGGTAGAGATGTTGCCGTCAAGCGTAGTTTCGCTTTCATGCCGCAAAGCATCGCTCGGTCGGACCGGCCCCGCGTGCGGATGCAAATGGCTGGCGCCGAACCGTCATTTTGGCACTTAATCCCCGCGCGCACGCACCGTAAATTGTGTAAAATACGAATGCTTCGCTATCGAACGACCAGCCGAACCGCGCGCTTTCGCATTTTATGACCGGTGTGATGTTCGCTATGGTCAGCACTATGATTGAATTATAAGATTAATTCTAGTAATACGGTGTGGTGGGGAATGTGTATTTTGCAGTATAGACAGGAAGCTATGCTTCCGTTCGGTGCTGTTTCGATAAGGTAGATAATATGAACCAGCGTCGCCTCTCCGATCCGGTAGAGGAGCAGGGAAAAGCGGCCGACACGGATCGTCGTGGCGGTGACCGCTATCGCACGGTCTGGCGGATCGCGAAGGTGATGCGCAATGGCGATGCGGGCTTGTGGCGCGTGCGCAATATTTCCGACAAAGGCATGATGCTGGCGGCCGACGTTCCGATCGGGATCGGTGAAAAGCTGGAGATCGCGCTTTCGGATACGGTTGTGATCCGCGGCGAAGTCGTCTGGTCCGACGGCGGCCGGTGCGGCGTGTCGTTCGACAAGGAAGTCGATGTTGCCGATGTGCTGAAGCAATTGGCGGCCGAACAACGCGCCACCGGCTATCGCCAGCCGCGCCTGCCCGTGAGCACGCAGGCACAGGCGGTGACCGACGAAAGCTCGACGAGCATCGAACTGGTCGATTTGTCGCAGAATGGCGCCGGGTTCATCCACGACGGTCATCTGGAAGTTGGCAAGGAACTCGACCTGATACTCGCGGGCGGGGTCAAGCGGCGCGCCATCGTCCGCTGGTCGCGCGCGGGGCGCGGCGGCCTGTGGCTGACCCAGCCGCTCGACCGCGCAGACCTCGAAAGCATCCGCCGTTTCGAAAGCTGATCTCAGCCTCCGCGGGCGATCTTTGCCCAGGGGTTGAGGTCGGGCTCGGCGATCTTCGCCAGCGTGTTGCGGTCGCGGTGGAGGAAAGGCTCGTCCTGGCCTTTGACGATCAGCGTCGTGTCCGAAACATAGCTCCACGTGCCGTCGTCATGGAAATCGACCGTAATCTGATAGCTGTCGGTCCGAAAGGCGAGCTCGAGGAAGGTCGTCGAACAAATGCCATAGTCGGTTTGGCCGCGCGTCGCTTTCAGTACCAACTGCTTTGCATCGGGCTCGGCATGTCCAGCGGCAATCGCGATCTGGCCGCGCGGGATCGCCAGCGTCTGCAGGATCAGGCCGGTCCCGGGCTCGTAAAGCCAATAACCGACCTGGTCGTGGAAGGCGATGTCCTCTTCGCGCGTGTTGACGTGCAGGTGATAGCGCAGCCCATAGAATAGCTGCGGGCCGTTCGCCTGCGGGTCGATCGGCTGCATCTCGATCCGCTCATAATATTCGCGCGTCTCGGGGCCGTCGGCCTTGGGGTTGATATCGACCCCGCGCTGTCCCTCCCAGATGCCGGCGAGGCGGCGGAGCGGGCCGAGATTGGCGAGCGTCTCGGGATCGACATCCTCGGGCTCGGTGAAAATATCGTCGGGTAGTTCCATGCTTCGCCCCAGCTTTTGTTGTCAGATATCCTCGACGAGCCGCCCATAAAGCTGCGGCCGGCGGTCGCGGAAAAAGCCCATGCCGGCGCGATGCTTCGCCGCGCGGTCGAGGTCGATCGTCGCGACCAGCACCCCGGTTTCGCTGGCGCCATACTCGTGGGTCAGGTCGCCCCATTCGTCGCTGATGAAGCTGTGGCCATAGAAATTGGCGTCGCCTTCGGTTCCGATGCGGTTCGACGCGATTACCGGCATGCAGTTCGACACGCTATGCCCCTGCATCGCGCGGCGCCACATGCGGCTGGTGTCGAGGTCGGCGTCATAGGGCTCCGATCCGATCGCGGTCGGATAGAAGAGCAGTTCGGCGCCCATCAGCGCCATCGCGCGCGCGCATTCGGGATACCATTGATCCCAGCAGACGCCCACGCCAATACGCGTCCCGAAGACGTCCCACACCTTGAAGCCGGTGTTGCCGGGGCGGAAATAATATTTCTCTTCATAGCCCGGGCCGTCGGGGATGTGGCTCTTTCGGTACGTCCCCATGATTGCCCCGTCGGGGCCGATCATCGCGAGCGTATTGTAATAATGCGGCCCGTCCTTCTCGAAATAGCTCGTCGGGATCGCGACCTTCAGCTTCGCGGCGAGCGCCTGCATTGCCAAGACGCTCGGGTGCTCGGCGGTCGGGCGCGCGGTGGCGAAGAGTTCCTCATCCTCGACCTGGCAGAAATAGGGGCCTTCGAAGAGTTCGGGCGGCAGGATGATTTGCGCGCCCTTTGCCGCCGCTTCCTCGACGAGCGCGGTGACGGCCTCGATATTGGGCTCGACGGGGCCGGGCAGGGGAAGCTGCAACGCGGCGACGGTGATGGTGCGGGTCATGGGCGCTTCACTTTTGTTTTGGTGGCCGGTGCTGGCTCCAAATTGATTTGAGGTTTCTTCCTCTTTTTTGACGATAGATTGGGGATTCTCCAATCTATCGACTGACGGTAGTAGAATTCTCGTGGCTACCCGGCCTCATCTAGCGGCGGTTTGATCGTCGTTCTCGTCATTATGACGTTGCATGTTGCGGCGTCCAGATCCGCATTGCCGGACGATTGTGTAATCCTGCAGTTTTGCGGTTTTCCATCGCTCGTAACAAATGCTTCAAAATAGGCCCTCCCTTCCGCATCAATTCTTAGAGCGGCAGGGGGATATGCATCGCTGATAACAGCGGATGCGGTATCTTGTGCCGCAACCCCAATCGGCGGAAATATAGATGTCAGAACCGCTAGGGAAAATATGGTTCGAAGCCGACGCATCAGGAGGGCACTTGCTGGCTCGAACAATGGAAGCTGCCGCCGCCGACGATGATGCCGCGCGCGGGCACGCCGACCGCGCGGCGGTCGGGGAAGAGCGCCGCGAGGGTGTCGACCGCGGCGACGTCATTGGCGACGCCATAAGTCGGCACCACGACGACGCTGTTGCCGATGTAGAAATTCATATAGCTGGCCGCCGCGATCTCGCCGTCGATCTCGATACGACCGGGCGAGGGCAGGTCGACGATCTCGACTCCTCCGAACGCTGCGGTGCGGGCGCGGGCATCGGCATAGATATGCGCGTTGGGATCGTCCTCGCCCGCCGTGACCGGAAGCGCGAGGCGTCCTTCGCCGACGAAGCGCGCCAGATTGTCGACATGGCCGTCGGTATGGTCGCCGACCAGCCCGTTACCGAGCCACAGCAGCCGCTCGATCCCGAGCGACTGGCGGAGCCGCACCGCGATATCCTCGCGTGTCAGCGTTGGGTTGCGGTTGGTGTTGAGCAGGCATTCCTCGGTGGTGACGCAAAGGCCCGTGCCGTCGACGTCGATCCCGCCGCCCTCGAGCACCCAGTCCTGATCGTCGACGGGCAAGCCGCTTTCCCGCGCCAGCGCGGCGCCAATCTCCTGGTCGCCCGGCATGACGAACTTCTCGCCCCACCAGTTGAATTCGAAATTGCGCGCGCGGCGTGCGGCGCCCGTGCCGGCGATGATCGGCCCGGTATCGCGCAGCCAGATGTCGCCCAAGGGCTGGATCAGGATGCGCACGCCCGGATCGACGAGCGCGGCGGCGATCTCCGCCTGCCGCGCGTCGTTGACCACCAGCCGCACCTCTTCGCCGCGGCCGCCGTCATGGACGGCGTTGGCGAAGGCGGCGACGTCGCGCCGCCCTTCATCGATCGCGCCCGCCCACTCTTCGGCGAGGTGCGGGAAACCGATCCAGACGGCGTCGTGCGGCGCCCATTCGGCAGGCATTTTAAGCGTCATGGGCGCGCACTCTTTCGCTTATTTACCGGCGCGCGACTTGTCGCGGGCGGCGCGGAATTCGTCGCCGTCGTTCCAGTTCGGCCATGCGTCGGTCATCGCGAGCATGCGGCCCGCGGCGTAATAGAGGCGCAGGTCGGACATCATGCCGCCCCAGTTGGTGATCGCCTCATATTCGTCGCCGGGGGCGTGGTAGCGGTTCTTTTCATAGTCTTCGGCCGCCTTCTTGCCGGCCTCGACGCCGCCCTCGACCAGGTCGTCGCCGCTGCCGAAGTTGAACATCGGCACGCCGAGCTTGGCGAAGCTGAAGTGATCCGAACGATAATAGAAACCCTTCTCGGGGGTCGGTTCGTCCTTGATCACGCGCTTTTCCATCGCGGCGAGCTTGGCGACATAGGCGTCGAGTTCGGACTTGCCGCGGCCGACGACGACGATGTCCTTCGCCGGGCCGATCGCGTTGAGCGCATCCATGTTCACGCCGCCGACCGTCTGCGCGAGCGGGAAGATCGGGTTTTCGGCATAGAACTTCGACCCGAGCAGGCCCGATTCCTCGGCGGTGACCGCAAGGAAGACGATGCTGCGGTCGGGCGCACCCGCCTTGTGGAACGCCTGCGCCAGCGTCACGAGACCCGCGATGCCGCTCGCATTGTCGACCGCGCCGTTACAGATGTCGTCGCCCGCGACCGGCGTGCAGCGGCCGAGGTGGTCCCAATGGCCGGTGTAGAGCACATATTCGTCAGGACGCTTGGCGCCCGGCAGCACGCCGATGACGTTGCGCGACATCTTCTTCGAGATTTCATTGTCGAAGCCGAAATTCGCCTTCACACCGGCTAGCGCTACGGGCTTGAAGCCCTTCTTTTTCGCGGCATCGCGGAGCTTGTCGAAATCCTGTCCGGCGCTCGCGAACAGTTCCTTCGCCTTCGGAAGCTGGATCCAGCCGTTGGCGAGCGTTTCCTTCGCCCCGCCGTCCTTGGTTTCGGCTAGATAATTGGCGCCGGTGTTGCTCGATTCGACGACGTTCCAGCCATAGGCAGCGGGCTCGGTGTCGTGGACGATCAGCACCGCGGCGGCGCCCTGGCGCGCGGCTTCCTCATATTTGTACGACCAGCGACCGTAATAGGTCATCGCGCGGCCGTTGAATTCGCCCTTGGCTTCCTTGGTCTGCCAGTCGGGGTCGTTGACGAGGACGACGACGGTCTTCCCCTTTACGTCGAGCCCGGCATAGTCGTTCCAGCGCTTTTCGGGGGCGTTGATGCCGTAACCGACGAAGACGACGTCGCTGTCCTTGACCGCGGTCTTGGGCTGGACGCGATAGCTGAACGCGACATAATCCTTCGCATATTGCGCGGTGACCGGCGCCTTGCCGCCGGTGAAGGTGAGCGGCGTCGCATTCTTCGCGGTGATTTCGACCAGCGGCACGTCCTGCGTCCACTTGCCGTTGTTGCCGGGCTTCAGCCCCGCTTCCTCGTACTTCTTGATGATATAGGCGACGGTCTTTTCCTCGCCCGGGGTGCCGGGGGCGCGGCCTTCATATGCGTCCGACGACAATTCCTTCGTCACCTCCTGCAACGTCGCGAGCGACAGTTCGGGGATCTGGACGTCGGGAATGGCGGTAGCGGACGTCGCCGCCTTGTCGGACGTGTTGCACGCGGAAACGGTCAAAAGGACCGCAAGGGCTGCGGTTGTGCGGGGGAAACGAAGCATGGAAATTCCTCGGAAAGTTTCATTTGCGACGAGCGGGCTTGTGCCAGCCGCGGCCAGCCGATGCAAGAAGGGCGGCCCTTTCGGACCGCCCTTCTGAAATCGTTTCGGTGGAAACCTGATCAGCGCGAATAGAATTCGACGACCAGGTTCGGTTCCATCTTCACCGGATAGGGCACTTCGTCGAGCGTCGGGACGCGGACATAGGTCGACTTGGTGCCGTCAACCGACAGATATTCGGGCAGGTCGCGCTCGGGCAGGCTCTGCGCTTCGGCGACCAGCGCCATTTCCTGCGCCTTCTTGCCGAGGGTGACTTCGTCGCCCGGCTTCACGAGGCGGCTCGCGACGTTGCACTTCACGCCGTTCACATAGACATGGCCGTGGCTGACGAGCTGGCGCGCCGAGAAGATCGTCGGGGTGAACTTCGAGCGGTAGACGACCGCGTCGAGGCGGCGCTCGAGCAGGCCGATCAGGTTCTGGCCGGTGTCGCCCTTCATGCGCGACGCTTCGAAATAGTTCTTCTTGAACTGCTTTTCGGTGATGTCGCCGTAATAGCCCTTCAGCTTCTGCTTCGCGCGGAGCTGGATGCCGAAGTCCGACATCTTGCCCTTGCGGCGCTGACCGTGCTGGCCGGGGCCATATTCGCGGCGGTTGACCGGGCTCTTCGGGCGACCCCAGATGTTTTCACCCATCCGGCGGTCGAGTTTATACTTGGCGCTCTGGCGCTTCGACATATGTCGTCTCCAATATGCTGTGTGCCGAAGGATTTCGGCGGTTCCCGGGTCGCACCATATGGACAGATGCCATATGCGACCGCCGCTTCACCGGGGTGCGGGGTCCATTGCGAAGGCGCGCGGTTAGACGGGCAGGGGCGCAAAGTCAAGCGTTGCGGCGCAACTTGGCACCATGCCTCGACAGCGCGAAAAAAGCCGCTAAAGGCTGCGCGCATGACGTCCGCCAAACTTCCCGAAGACTGCGAAACGATGATCGATGTCCGCGCCGGAGTCGATCAGGTCGACCGCGAACTCGTCGCGCTGCTCGTTCGCCGTTTCGGCTATATGGACGCCGCCGCGCGCATCAAGACCGACCGCGCCGCTGTTCGCGACGAAGCGCGCAAGAGCGAGGTGCTCGGCAATGTCGCGCGCGCAGCCGAAGCCGCCGGGCTGGAGCCCGCGCGGCTGCGTGCCGTGTGGAACGAGCTGGTCGAACAATCGATCGCCTATGAGGCGGTCCAGTGGGATCGGCTGCGCGCCGACAGCTGACCGCCGGCTTTAGTTGGTGCTGCCGCCCGCGGATGCTGCGGCGTCGGCGTGCGACGCTTCGGGCGCCGGCGTGACGGGTTCGGCGACCGTACGGCACACGCGCTTGGGCACCGTGCTGCCGGTCACTTCCACCTTTTGACAGACCTTCTTGGGCTTCGCGGGCTTGGCCGCTTGCGCGGTATTGGCGCGCGTATCATTTTCGGCCGCATTTGCCGAAGCCGCCGCGAGGGCGAGTGAGAGTATCACGGACAACATAAGGTCATGTTCCCTGAAACGATGCCGCCAACGGCGTTCCGCTTACGCAGCCGAATGCCGTGATCGCGGCGTGCATCATTTCCGGTAATGGAAAGGGGCGGTCGATCAGCGGCCGATGGCGCCCGTGCCGACCCGGAGGTCGTTCCCGACATTCTGCTGCTGATTGTCCCATTGTTCCTGCGTCTTGCAGGTGCGGGTTTTCATGCGGGTGCCGGTATCAGCTTCGGACCGGCAGATTTTCTTGGGCTTGGCCGGTTTGGCGGCGGCGGTGGTCGGCGCCGGCGCTTCAGCCGCCTCGGGGGCTGCCGCGGAGAGCGCAAGGGAAAGAACGAGAGTTAGCATCGATAATCTCCAAGACGATTCGCCCCGTTATCGCGATCGGGGCGTCCTGCCAAGTGCTGTCACGATACCATGCATCATCCTGATATCATTGTGCGACCAGCCCGTCTTGGTCAGCGCGGTGCGCAAGGTGCGCAGTGTCGCCTCGGTCCGCTCGGGCGGAACAAAATAGCCGCTCGCGTCGAGATCGCGCGTCAGATGTTCGATCAATTGTTCGAGCTCGGCATGCGGCGCC
The DNA here is from genome assembly GCF_037095755.1 of Sphingopyxis sp. CCNWLW2. Lineage (NCBI taxonomy): Bacteria > Pseudomonadati > Pseudomonadota > Alphaproteobacteria > Sphingomonadales > Sphingopyxidaceae > Sphingopyxis > Sphingopyxis sp. CCNWLW2. Next base: position 832,516 of record NZ_JBAWKJ010000002.1, on the reverse strand, counting down.
GGCGGGTCGAGCGGCACTTCGGGCGGGCTCGCGAGCGCAATACCCTTCGACCATTCATAGGCGAGCAGGATCACCGCCTGCGCGAGGTTGAGCGATGCGAATTCGGGGTTGATCGGCACCGTCACGATAGCGTGCGCGAGCGCGACATCGTCGGTTTCGAGGCCGGAGCGTTCGGCACCGAAGACATAGGCCGAGCGGCCCGCGTTCGAATGAACCTCGCGTGCCGCCGCTTCGGGGGTCAGCACGGGCTTCATTACGCCGCGCTTGCGCACCGTGGTGGCATAGATCGTCGTGCAGTCGGCGACCGCATCGGCGAGGCTGTCGAAAACTTTCGCCTCGGCGAGCACGATGTCGGCGCCCGCCGATGCCGGGCCGGCGTCGGGATTGGGCCAGCCGTCGCGCGGGGTAACGAGGCGCAGTTCGGTCAGCCCGAAATTGAGCATCGCGCGCGCCGCCTTGCCGATATTCTCACCAAGCTGCGGACGGACGAGGACGATGACGGGGGGCGGGGCGGCCGCGGTCATTTGATCGGCCGCGCCGCCTCGGTGACCGAGGACGCGAATTCCTCGAAGTCCTTCGCTTCGGTAAATTCGCGGTAGACGCTGGCGAAGCGGATATAGGCGACGCTGTCGAAGCCTTTCAGCGCCTCCATCACCATGCCGCCGATCTGCTGCGCCTGCACCTCGCTCTCGCCCGAGGTTTCGAGCTGGCGCTGGATGCCCGACACCAGCCGTTCGATGCGCGCACCGTCGATCGGGCGCTTGCGGCATGCGATCTGGATGCTGCGCATCAGTTTCTCGCGATCAAAGGGTTCGCGGCGGCCGTCGGCCTTGGTGACCCCGACTTCGCGGAGCTGGATGCGTTCGAAGGTCGTGAAGCGCGCGCCGCAATCCTCGCACTGACGGCGGCGGCGAATCGCGGCGCCGTCCTCGGTCGGACGGCTGTCCTTCACCTGGCTGTCTTCATGGCCGCAATAGGGACAACGCATGGGTTAGCGTTTCACCCGCATCACCAGCGCGATGAGGGCGCCCGCGAACAGGCCGACCGGCCAGGTGATCGCGTCGAGCATCAGTCCGATCGCGCCGCCGACCGCGCCGCCGATCAGCACCGGGCGTGTCGAGGGATGGGCCAGCCCTTGCTTGCCCATCGCCTTGACCTCTTCGATCGAGAGTTCGACCAGCGTCGGTTCCTCGGGGTGCTGCCGTGCCATCGCTCTATCCCTGATAGATGGGGAAGCGTTCGCATAGCGCGCGGACGCGGCCCCGGACATTCGCTTCGACATCGGCGTCGCCATGCTCGCCCTTGTCGCGCAGCGCTTCGAGCACGTCGGCGACCATATCGCCGATTTCCTCGAACTCGGCGATGCCGAAGCCGCGCGTCGTGCCCGCGGGCGAACCGACGCGGATGCCGCTGGTCTTGACCGGCGGCAGCGGATCGAAGGGGATGCCGTTCTTGTTGCAGGTAATCGCGCTGCGTTCGAGCGCCTCGTCGGCGTCGCGGCCGGTGACGCCGAGCGGGCGCAGGTCAATCAGCGCGAGGTGGGTGTCGGTGCCGCCCGCGACGACGTCGGCGCCGCGGTCCTTGAGCCGGTTCGCGAGCGCCTGCGCATTGGCGATCGTCGCCTTCGCATAATCCTTGAACTCGGGGCGCAGCGCTTCGCCGAACGCCACGGCTTTCGCGGCGATGACGTGCATCAGCGGGCCGCCCTGCAGCCCCGGGAAGACCGCCGAATTGATGCGCTTGGCGATCGCTTCGTCATTGGTCAGGATCATGCCGCCGCGCGGGCCGCGCAGCGTCTTGTGCGTCGTCGTCGTGACGACATGCGCATGTTCCATCGGCGACGGATGCGCGCCGCCTGCGACGAGGCCCGCGAAATGCGCCATGTCGACCATCAGCAACGCGCCGACATCGTCGGCAATCTTGCGGAAACGCGCGAAATCGAGCGTGCGCGGATAGGCCGAGCCGCCCGCGATGATCAGCGCGGGGCGATGCTCCTTTGCGAGCGCCTCGACCTGGTCGAAATCGACGAGATGGTCGTCGGCGCGCACGCCATATTGCACCGCGTTGAACCATTTGCCCGACATCGCCGGGGGTGCGCCGTGGGTCAGGTGCCCGCCGGCGTCGAGGCTCATGCCGAGGATCGTTGCACCGGGCTTGGTCAGCGCGAGCATGACCGCGCCGTTCGCCTGCGCGCCCGAATGCGGTTGGACGTTGGCATAGCCGCAGTCGAACAGCTGCTTCGCGCGGTCGATCGCGAGGGTTTCGACCTCGTCCGACGGCGCGCAGCCCTGATAGTAACGGCGGCCGGGATAACCTTCCGCATATTTGTTGGTGAAGACCGACCCCTGTGCTTCGAGGACGGCCTTCGAGACGATATTCTCCGACGCGATCAGCTCGATCTGATATTGCTCGCGTTCGAGCTCATGCTTCATCGCCGCCGCGACCGCGGGGTCGACGGTGCCGACGCCGTCAGTGAAATAACCGGCCGACTTGATGGGCTTGGCGAGCGTGTCTGTGGTCATCGGCTGGTCTCCAGTTGGGGCGGATTGGAAAGCTTGTCGACGCGGCGCGCGTGGCGGTCGCCGGCGAATTCGGTGGTCAGGAAGGCGTCGAGGCACGCCTTGGCCATGTCGATGCCGGTCAGGCGCGCGCCCATCGCGATGACGTTCGCGTCATTATGCTCGCGCGACAGCTTCGCCGACAGCGGTTCGCTGACCAGCGCGCAGCGCGCGGCGGGGTTGCGGTTGACCGAGATCGAAATGCCGATGCCCGACCCGCAAAGGGCAACGCCGCGTGTCGCGCGGCCGTCGGCGATGGCTTGGCCAAGGGCGTAGCCGAAATCGGGATAATCGACGCTGTCGGGGCCGTTCGTGCCGAGATCCTCGACTTCGTGGCCGGCTTCGCGAAGCCAGTCGGCGAGAGCGGCTTTCAGCTCCCAGGCGGCGTGGTCAGAGGCTATTGCAATGCGCATGATGCGGCTCCCGCGGGGCGATAGGGAATCGATGAGCGCCCTTTAGGCGAAGCGGCGCGGATTGGCCATAAGCGAGGTGGCAAATTTGTGACTGTGCCGATAAAGCCGCCCTATGTCCGACACGATCATGTCCATCTTGATGCTGACCGGCGTCCTTTTGACCGGCGGTGCCGTCTATGTTTTTCGCAAGGGCGACCGCCGCCGCGCGCTGCTGATGCTGATCGCGGCGCTGGTGATGTTCGCAAATGTCGCGATCTGGCTGGTGCCGGTGAAATAACCTTGATCCTCCCTGCCGCGAAGCGGTGGGGAGGGGGACCGCTCGCGAAGCGAGTGGTGGAGGGGCAGGCGTCATAGCCCCTCCGTCAGCGGCCAAGCCGCTGCCACCTCCCCATGCCTGCGGCACAGGGAGGAGTTTTGTCGTCAGCGGATCGGCGAATCGGGCGCGAGCCGCATATCCAGATAGTTATCGAGCGACTTCATCAACTGGTCGAGCTCATGCTCGAAGAAATGGTTCGCGCGCGGGATCTCGTCGTGATGGATCGTGATGCCCTTTTGCGTGCGCAGCTTGTCGACCAGCTTCTGCACCGCGCTCGGCGGCACGATCTCGTCCTGGCCGCCCGCGACGATGATGCCCGACGAGGGGCAGGGCGCGAGGAAGCTGAAGTCGTACATGTTCGCCGGCGGCGCGACCGACAGGAAGCCGCGGATTTCGGGGCGGCGCATGAGCAGCTGCATGCCGATCCACGCGCCGAAGCTGAAGCCCGCGATCCACGTCGTCTGCGCCTCGGGATGGATCGACTGGACCCAGTCGAGCGCCGAGGCGGCATCGCTCAGCTCGCCGATACCATTGTCGAACGTGCCCTGGCTGCGGCCAACGCCGCGAAAGTTGAAGCGCAGCACTGCGAAGCCACGCGCGACGAAGCTTTTGTACATCGCCTGCGTGATGCGGTCGTTCATCGTGCCGCCGCCCTGCGGATGCGGGTGGAGGATCAGCGCAACCGGCGCGCGCGGGCGCGGCGGGGGCGAGAAACGGCCTTCGATGCGGCCTTCGGGGCCGGGGAAAATCACGTCGGGCATGGGAGCACCTCTTATCTTTTATGGCTGGCCGCCGAATCGCCGGGCTGGCAGGGTGGCGGAGCGAAGATGGCGCCTATATAGAAATTGCGTAGCATGTTGCAACTTTTGCGAATCGCTCGCAATAAGGATCTGTCCGCCGGATGATTTACCTCGATTACCAAGCCACGACGCCGCTCGCTCCCGAGGCGCGCGAGGCGATGCTGCGCTGGCTCGAAGGGCCGGGTGAGGGCGACGGATTCGCTAATCCGTCGAGTACGCACAAGGGCGGGCGCGCTGCCGCCGCCGCGGTCGAGGTCGCGCGCGATCAGGTCGCCGCGCTGCTGCCCAAGGGTGGCCGAACCTTCTTCACCTCGGGCGCCACCGAGGCGCTCAACTGGGCGCTGCTCCGCGGGGCCGAGGCGAAGCCGGGCGGGGTCGCCGGACTCAGCATCGAGCATGCCGCCTCGTTGCAATGCCTCGAGCGGCTGAATGCGACCATCCTGCCTGTCGATGGCGAAGGACTGGCCTTGCCGCCCGACGATGCGTCGATCCCCGAAAACGGCATTGTTGCGGTGATGCTCGTGAACAACGAGGTCGGGACGATCCAGCCGGTCGCCGATTTCGCCGCGGCGGCGCATGCGAAGAACAGCCTGCTGCTCTGCGATGCGGTGCAAGGCTATGGCCGCGTCGCGATTCCCGGCGACGCCGATCTGATCGCGATCTCGGCGCACAAGATCCACGGGCCGAAGGGCATCGGCGCGCTATGGGTCAGGGACGGCGTCGACCTGCCGCCGCTGATGTTCGGCGGCGCGCAGGAACAGGGCATGCGCTCGGGCACCGTCTCGCCCGCACTCTGCGCCGGATTCGGCGCCGCGGCGGCGCTCGCGACCGAGCGGTTCGAAGCCGATGCCGAGCATGTCGAACGCCTCTGGTCGCTTGCGCTCGATCTGCTCCCCGAATGGACGATCAATGGCGATTCGAACCGCCGCTACCACGGCAATCTCAACGTCCGGCGCGAGGGCGTGAACGGCCTTCGTCTGATGTCCGACGCCCGCGAAATCGCCTTTTCGCTCGGCAGTGCGTGCGGCAGCGGGTCGGGGAAGGTCAGCCATGTGCTGCGCGCAATGGGCATCAGCGAGGCCGATGCACGCGCCTCGATCCGCCTCGGCTGGGGCCGCTATACAAGCGAGCAGCAATTGCGCGACGGGCTTCAGGCCATCAAGGACGCCGCGCGGCTGCAGGGCGTGAACTGATGCGCGTGACCTTCATCCACGCTGACGGCAAGGCGCGCACCGAGGCCGAGGCCGAACCCGGCTCGATCCTGCTCGACGTTGCGCAGGCGCATTTGATGCCGCTCGAAGGTACGTGCGAGGGCCAGATGGCATGCTCGACCTGCCACGTCATCGTCGCCAAAGAGGATTTCGACCGCCTGCCGCCCGCAAGCGAGATGGAAGAGGATATGCTCGACCTCGCCGCCGGGGTCCGCCGCACCAGCCGCCTGTCGTGCCAGATCGTGCTGACCGACGAGCTCGACGGGCTCACCGTGCACATCCCCGCCGAAAGCCGCAACATGCAGGGGCCGCGCTGATTTTTCCGTCACCCCGGACTTGATCCGGGGCCTGTCTTCCTTTGACGCGAAAAAGGCGGGTGCCGGGTCAAGCCCGGCATGACGAACAGCTGTGCCTTGCATTTCCTCGCGCTCCCCGCCATATGCGCCGCGGGAGTCGGGCGGACGCAGTCTTCGCCAACCCGGTCAGGTCCGGAAGGAAGCAGCCGCAACGAATTCGCTGCGGGTCGTTCCGGCTCCCACCCATTTCCCCCTTCGACAAGACCGCGGCGCGCCCCTAAGACGGGGCCATGAGCGATTCCGCCGACGACGAAACCCCGATGCTGGGAATGGACCTGCCCGAGACGGCGCCGCAGCCGTCGAGCGGCCCGTACCGCGTTCTTGCCCGCAAATATCGCCCGCAAACCTTTGCCGAACTGATCGGGCAGGACGCGATGGTGCGCACGCTCGGCAATGCGATCGCGCGCGACCGGCTGGCGCATGCCTTCCTGATGACCGGCGTACGCGGGGTCGGCAAGACGTCGACCGCGCGCCTGATCGCGAAAGCGCTCAATTGCATCGGTCCCGACGGGCAGGGCGGGCCGACGATTGACCCGTGCGGCGTGTGTGAACCGTGCCGCGCGATCACCGAAGGGCGCCATATCGACGTCATCGAAATGGACGCCGCGTCGAACACCGGCGTTGACGATGTGCGCGAGATTATCGAGGCGGTGCGCTACGCCGCCGTGTCGGCGCGCTACAAGATCTACATCATCGACGAAGTCCACATGTTGTCGCGTAACGCCTTCAACGCGCTTCTTAAAACGCTCGAAGAGCCGCCGCCGCACGTCAAATTCCTGTTCGCTACCACCGAGGTCAACAAGGTGCCGGTGACGGTGCTGTCGCGTTGCCAGCGCTTCGATCTCCGCCGCATCACCCCCGACATGCTGTTCGCGCATTTCAGTTCGATCCTGCAGAAAGAGGGGGTCGAGGCCGAGGCGCCCGCGATCTGGCTGATCGCCAACGCTGCCGAGGGCTCGGTGCGCGACGGGCTGTCGATCCTCGACCAGGCGATCGCGCACGCGGATCTCGATGGTGGCGGGAAGATTAGCGCCGATCAGGTGCGCGTCATGCTCGGCCTGTCCGACCGCTCGGCGATCGGGCAGTTGATGGCGACGATCCTCGAAGGCGATGCCGGCGGCGCGATCGACCTCGCCCGCGCGCAATATGCGCTAGGTATCGAGCCGGTCGCGATGGTGCGCGGGCTCATGGACCTCACGCATGCGATCACGCTCGCCAAAGTGTCGCGCCACGACGATCCGGCGCTGGCCGAAGCCGACCGCGAACGCATCGGCGACTGGGCGCAAAAGCTCGGTTTTGCGCCGCTCAACCGGCTGTGGCAATTGCTGCTCAAGGGGCATGACGAGGTGCTCCGTGCGAACAACCCGCTCGAACATCTTGAAATGCTGCTGCTGCGCGTGATTTACGCCGCATCGATGCCGGACCCGGGTGAGCTCGCGAAATTGCTCGAAAGGGGCGGCGTGCCGACGATGCCACTCGCTGCGCCGGCGGCGCCCGCGGCGCAAGAGAGCATGACGGCTGAGCCTGTCGCTGCGGTCGAAGTGCCGGCGACTGAAAGCGCCGATACCCCGGCGTCCGCGCTGACTGTCGCGCAGATTCATCAGCTTCTTGAAAGCACCGGAAATCATCGGCTTGCGGTCGATGTTTACGATCACCTGCGAATCATTGAGCTCGAACCGGGCAATCTGGTTTTTGCGCCCGTCGCCGCGCTTGGCGCATCCTTCGCGCGCGATCTGGGCGACGCACTGCTCGCGCAGACCGGCAGCCGCTGGCATGTACGCGCGGGCGAGGGCGAGGGACGGCCGAGCCTTGGCCAGATCCGCGCCGCAACGCTGGCCGACAATGACGCGCGAATCCGCGAATTGCCGGTGGTGAAGGCCGCTTTGGCGGCTTTTCCCGACGCGAAACTTGAACCTTCCGACGACAATCGCCATAAGTCGAACCCATGAAATCGATCGAAGAAATGATGAAGGCGGCGCAGGAAGCGGCCGCCACGGTGCAGGCGCAGATGCAGGAGGCGCAGGCGAAGCTCGACAGCGTCGAGGTCGAAGGCGTGTCGGGCGGCGGTCTGGTACGGATTCGTGCGAGCGCCAAGGGCCGCATCAAGCAAATTTCGATCGACGACAGCCTGATCGTGCCCGCCGACAAGCAAATGCTCGAAGATCTGCTCGCCGCCGCGTTCAACGACGCGCGCGAAAAGGCCGATGCGGCGAGCAACGAAGAAATGGGCAAGATGACGAGCGGCCTGCCGCTCCCACCGGGCTTCAAGCTGCCGTTTTGAGCCGGCCCCAAATCCCTCTGGGCCCCGCTGTTCAGCACAGCGACATTGAATGCGTGCCAAATTACGCCATATTAGCGAAGAACCACCTATAAGAAGGGCGGTGCGCCCGGTCGCGGGGCCCGTCCAGGAGCCGTAATGACGCAATCTTATCCTCTTCTTCCGCTTCGTGACATCGTCGTTTTCCCGCACATGATCGTGCCGTTGTTCGTCGGCCGCGACCGTTCGGTCGCCGCGCTCGAAACCGCGATGGAGAGCGACAAGGAAATCTTCCTCGTCGCGCAGCTCGATCCGGGCGAGGACGACCCGCAGCGCGACGATCTGTACGACGTCGGCGTGATCGCCACCGTGCTCCAGCTGCTGAAGCTGCCCGACGGCACCGTCCGCGTGCTCGTCGAGGGCAAGGAGCGCGCGAAGCTGCTCGCGCTCACCACCGAAGACAAGGCTGTGATGGCGAGCGTGAAGCCGGTCGGCGACACGATCGACGACAGCGTCGATACCGCCGCGCTGATGCGCTCGGTGGTCGACCAGTTCGAAAATTACGCCAAGCTCAACAAGAAGATGCCCGCCGAAACCGCGGTGCAACTGTCGCAGATCGAGGACGCCTCGCGTCTCGCCGATTCGGTTGCGGGCAATCTCAACATCAAGGTCTCGGACAAGCAGGCGTTGCTCGTCGAGGATGCGCCGTCGAAGCGGCTCGAAATGGTCTTCGCCTTCATGGAGGGCGAGCTCGGCGTGCTGCAGGTCGAAAAGAAGATCCGCGGCCGCGTGAAGCGCCAGATGGAAAAGAGCCAGCGCGAATATTATCTCAACGAGCAGTTGAAGGCGATCCAGCGCGAGCTCGGCAACGACAATGGCGAGGGCGGCGATGACCTTGCCGAACTGCAGCTCAAGATCGACAGCCTCAAAATGTCGAAGGAAGCCAAGGCCAAGGCGCAGGCTGAAATGAAAAAGCTGCGTGCGATGGCGCCGATGTCGGCCGAGGCGACCGTTGTCCGCAACTATCTCGACACGCTGATCGGCCTGCCGTGGGGCAAGAAATCGAAGCTCAAGAAGGATATCGCGAAGGCGCAGGAAGTCCTCGACGACGACCATTATGCGCTCGAAAAGGTCAAGGACCGGATCGTCGAATATCTGGCGGTCCAGGCGCGCACCAACAAGCTGAAGGGGCCGATCCTCTGCCTCGTCGGACCTCCGGGCGTCGGCAAGACCAGCCTCGGCAAGTCGATCGCCAAGGCGACCGGGCGCGAGTTCATTCGCCAGTCGCTGGGCGGCGTGCGCGACGAGGCCGAAATCCGCGGCCACCGCCGTACCTACATTGGCTCGCTGCCGGGCAAGATCGTGACCAACCTCAAAAAAGCCGGCACGATGAACCCGCTGTTCCTGCTCGACGAAATCGACAAGCTCGGCCAGGATTTCCGCGGCGATCCGGCATCCGCGCTGCTCGAGGTGCTCGACCCCGAACAGAATGGCAAGTTTCAGGACCATTATCTGGAGGTCGACGTCGACCTCAGCGACGTGATGTTTGTCACCACCGCGAACTCGCTCAACCTGCCGCAGCCCTTGCTCGACCGCATGGAGATCATCCGGCTCGAAGGCTATACCGAGGATGAGAAGGTCGAGATCGCGAAGCTGCACCTGATCGCAAAGCAGGTCGAGGCGCACGGGCTGAAGGCCGGCGAGTTCGAGCTGACCGAAGAAGGGCTGCGCGACCTCATCCGCTATTACACCCGCGAAGCTGGCGTCCGCACGCTCGAGCGCGAGATTGCGCGCCTCGCGCGCAAGGCGCTACGCCGGATCCTCGAAGGCAAGGCCGAAAGCGTCACCGTGACGCCGGAGAATCTTGCCGAATTCGCGGGCGTGCGCAAATTCCGCCACGGCATGGGCGATCTGGAGGACCAGGTGGGCGCCGTCACGGGGCTGGCATGGACCGAGGTCGGCGGCGAATTGCTGACGATCGAAGCCGTGACCGCATCGGGCAAGGGTCAGGTCCGCACCACGGGCAAGCTCGGTGAAGTGATGACCGAATCGGTCCAGGCGGCGCTGTCATTCGTGAAGGCGCGTGCCCCGGCCTATGGTATCAAGCCCAGCCTGTTCGCGCGCAAGGACATCCACATCCACCTGCCCGAAGGCGCCGTGCCGAAGGACGGACCGTCGGCGGGCGTCGGCATGGTCACCGCGATGATTTCGACGCTGACCGGGATCGCGGTGCGCCGCGATGTCGCGATGACTGGCGAAGTCACGCTGCGCGGGCGCGTGCTTGCGATCGGCGGCCTCAAGGAAAAGTTGCTCGCGGCGCTGCGCGGCGGCATCAAGACGGTGCTGATCCCCGAAGAAAACGAGAAGGACCTCGTTGAAATTCCGGCGAATATCACGACCGGGTTGAAGATCATCCCGGTCAGCCACGTCGATCAGGTGCTGGCCGAAGCGCTGGTTTCGCCTGTCGTGCCGATCGAATGGACCGAGGCCGACGAGCTTGCCGCGTCGCCACCGGTTCCCTCGGGCACCGACCCCGAAACGGCGATTCGGCACTGAGTCATCGCCGCCGGACGGCAATTCGCCCCAAATTCGTCGCAAAATCGACGTTTTGGGGCGTTTTGCGCCCTTTTTTGCTTTGACAAGCCGGGTCGAAACATCGTTAGTGACGCGCCATGGCTTCGGGCCATGAGAATCACTTAACCAACCATAATGCAGGGGTTCCTTAGGCATGAACAAACAAGACCTGATCGCCGCCGTCGCTGACTCGAGCGGCCTGACCAAGGGTGACGCGAGCAAAGCGGTTGAAGCCGTGTTCGACGCAATCACCGGTTCGCTGAAGAAGGGCGGCGAAGTCCGTCTCGTCGGCTTCGGCACCTTCGCAGTCAGCAAGCGCAAGGCATCGACCGGCCGCAACCCGCGCACCGGCGAAACGATGACCATCGCGGCGTCGAACCAGCCGAAGTTCAAGGCCGGTAAGGCCCTCAAGGACGCCGTCAACTAAGTTGACAGGCACCTTCTGGTGAAACCATCTCGGGCCGTGGCGCAAGCTGCGGCCCGATTTGTATCTGCCCGATGGGATCCATGTGGTTTGTGCGTGAAGATTGAGCAAATGCCCGTTGCAATCACCGTCGCAGCGGCTATGGACGTCCAGCTTTCGGACGACGGGCCATTGGCCCGCCCCGATCGGGCGCGTAGCTCAGCGGTAGAGCACACCCTTCACACGGGTGGGGTCACAGGTTCAATCCCTGTCGCGCCCACCATGGCTTCCCGGCCATGGCAGGAACCGAAACCGGAGCTGACCCGGCCATTCATCGCCTATTCAATGCTTTCGCGTTAGAGAAGCGGCCATGATCCGTACACTGACCCTCTCCCTCATCTCCGCGCTGCTGTTGTCGGCAGGCGCGCCCGCGGCGGCGCGCGGCAACCGCGACCAGGACAATCTGCGCGAGGCCGCGGCGCAGGGACAGGTTATCCCGCTCAACAAGCTGATCGCCGACGTCCGTTCGCGCCCGCCCTATAATGACATGACCTATCTCGGCGGCCCGCAGTTCGATGCGGGGCGGATGATCTACGCCCTGAAATTCATGGACGGTAGCCAGGTGGTCGTCGTCTATGTCGACGCCCGCACCGGCCGGATCGTGGGACGCAAACCCTGACATTCCCGTGAACCGATTTTTCGTCGCAACGAGATTTTGCGATGATCGTTCGGACTTGATACACAGTCGAAACATGCGGCCGGGCTGCCCGGTGCGCAAAGGAAAGGCGCCTGAATGCGGATCTTGATTGTCGAAGACGAGCCCACGCTGGGCCCGCAGCTGAAGGCGACGCTGGAGGGGGCAGGCTATGCCGTCGATCTCGCGACCGATGGTGAGGACGGGCATTTCCTCGGGTCGACCGAAAATTACGACGCCGCGATCCTCGATCTCGGCCTGCCCGAAATCGATGGGCTCACCGTGCTCGACCGCTGGCGCCGTGAAAAGCGCAACTTTCCGGTGCTCGTCCTGACCGCGCGCGACAGCTGGTCCGACAAGGTTGCCGGGCTCGATGCCGGCGCCGACGATTATCTGGCCAAGCCATTCCAGACCGAAGAGTTGATCGCCCGCTTGCGCGCGCTGATCCGCCGCGCCGCGGGCAATGCATCGAGCGAGCTGACGGCGGGTCCGGTGCGCCTCGACACGCGCTCGGGCCGCGTCACGCTCGCGGGCGAGCCGGTGAAGCTGACCGCGCAGGAATATAAGCTGCTGTCGTACCTGCTCCATCACAAGGGCAAGGTCGTGTCGCGCACCGAACTGATCGAGCATATTTACGATCAGGATTTCGACCGCGATTCGAACACGATCGAGGTGTTCGTGACGCGTATCCGAAAGAAACTGGGCGCCGACATCATCACGACGATCCGCGGCCTCGGTTATCAGCTCGACGATCCGCAGTAAGCCGTGAGGGAGGCCGACGTCGCCCCGGCGGTCGTAGAGGACCCGGACGCGGCGGAAAAACCGGCGGCGCTGACCAGCCGCATCACCGGCTCGCTCGCGCGGCGCATGATCGCGATCGCAGCGCTGTGGATTTCGGTGCTGCTGATCGGCGGCGGCTTCGCGCTCGACCGCGTGCTGACGGGGGCGATCACGCGCAACTTCGATTCGAGCCTCGAATATGTGCTGATCGCGATGATCCGTTCATCGGAAATCGGCCCAGACGGCGAGGTGCGGCTGGTCGAACCGCTCGGCGACCAGCGCTTCCTCGAACCCTATAGCGGCCTTTACTGGCAGATCAGCGGGGGCAATCAGGAACCCTATCGCTCGCGCTCGCTGTGGGAACGGTCGCTCAAGGCGCCGACACCGCATGTCGACAACCATATCCACACGTACGACAGTAACCAGTTTCCCGACGAGGAATTGCGCGTGCTCGAACGCAACGTCATCCTGCCGGGCAGCAAGACCAACTGGCGGTTCCAGATTGCCCAGTCGCGCGAAGCGCTTGACACCCAGAATCGTGCGGTGCGTGCCACGCTGATTCCCAGCCTCGCGCTGCTCGGTCTCGGCCTCATCATCCTCGCCGCGCTTCAGACCTTCTACGGCCTGTGGCCGCTGCGGCATATCCGCCGCGCGATCGCGGCGATGCGCGGCGGGCAGAACCGCCGCGTCGATGCGCCCTTGCCGCTAGAGGTGCAACCGATGGTCGACGAACTCAACGCGCTGCTCGCGCATAACGAGAAACAGGCCGAGGAGGCGCGGCTGCACGCGGGCAACCTCGCGCATGCGCTGAAGACGCCGCTCACCGTCCTCGTGAACAGCGCGACGAGCTCGGATACGGAGCTCGCCGAAACCGTGCGGCGCGAGGCGGCGACGATGCAGCGGCAGGTCGACCACCACCTCGCCCGCGCGCGCGCGGTCGGGCGGCGCGGCGCGGCGCAGGCGCGCGCGACCGTCTGGGACAGCGTGAACAGCGTATCGCGTGCGGTCGCCGCGCTCTATCCCGATGCGCGGCTCGACGCGGCCGGCGACAAGACCGTCGTCGTGCGGGTCGAGCGGCAGGATCTCGATGAACTCGTCGGAAACCTGCTCGAAAATGCCGCCAAATATGGCGGGGGCAGCGTTTTCGTCACGATCCAGCGCGACGGGAATATGGCGGAAATCCTGATCGAGGACGATGGTGCGGGCATTTCTCCCGACGACCGCGACCGCGTCATCGACCGCGGCGTCCGCCTCGACAGCGGCAAGCCGGGCACGGGCCTGGGGCTCGCGATCGTGCGCGACGTCGCCGAAATCTATGGCGGCAGCATCGCACTCGAGGAGAGCGAGGATCTTGGCGGATTGCTCGTGCGGTTGAGGCTGCCGGCGGGATAGCTGAAAGGTCCGCTTTGGGATGGGGGAAGGGACGCTGCCCCCCTTTCCTTACTTCGTCATCCCCGCGAAAGCGGGGACCCAGAGCGTCCGTCAGCTGGCCCATCCCTGGGTTCCCGCTTTCGCGGGAATGACGAAGGGAAAGAGTGCGGCAAGCTTCCGGTCTTTAGCTGCCGATCGTTTTACGCTGCCGTTACCTCCAGCCCGCGTTGGACAGCAGGGCGAGCCAGACCCGCATCGAGCCAGCGCTGGACATGCGAGAACCGGTCGAAGCCGACAATTTCGGCTGCGTCGTAAAAGCCGATGAGGTTGCGGACCCAGCCGAGCAGCGAAATGTCGGCGATGCTATAGTCGTCGCCCATGACCCACGTCCGGTCCGCCAGCCGCGCGTCGAGTACGCCGAGCAGGCGCGCGGATTCGGCCGCGTAGCGGTCGCGCGGGCGCTTGTCCTCATATTCGCGGCCGGCGAATTTGTGGAAAAAGCCGAGCTGGCCGAACATCGGGCCGACGCCGCCCATCTGCCACATCACCCACTGGATCGTCTCGTAGCGCTCTGCCGGATCGGCGGACAGGAACTGCCCGCTCTTGTCGGCGAGGTAGATCAGGATCGCGCCCGATTCGAACAGCGCGAGCGGCTTTCCGCCCGGGCCTTGCGGATCGTAGAGCGCCGGGATCTTGCCATTGGGGTTGAGCGCGAGGAAGGCCGGGTCGTGGCTTTCGTTCGCCATGATGTCGATCCGGTGCGGTTCGTAAGCGAGGCCGGTTTCCTCGAGCATGATGCCCGCCTTCACGCCGTTCGGCGTCGGCGCGGAGAAAAGCTGGATCCGGTCGGGGTATTGCGCCGGCCAGCGTGCGAAGATCGGATGATCGAGGCTCACGCGCTTTGCTCGCGCTTGGCTTGCTGGTGATGGCGGATCACTTCGTCGATGATGAAGCGAAGGAATTTCTCGGTGAAATCGGGGTCGAGGTCGGCGTCTCGGGCCAGCTCACGCAGCCGTTCGATCTGGCGCTCCTCGCGGCCGGGGTCGGCGGGGGGCAGGCCCTCGCGCGCCTTGAGCTCGCCGACCGCCTTGGTCACCTTGAAGCGTTCGGCGAGCATATAGACGAGCGCAGCGTCGATATTGTCGATGCTCTGGCGATAGCGGCTCAGTTGGTCGTCCATGGGTGCGCGATTCCTCTCTTCTCCGGCACGCTTGGCACCGGGCGGGGCTTCAAAGCAAGCCGAAAGTCGTTGCAAAATCGTGGGCACGGCGCCAAGGCTCGCCGCGTTATGACTGCGGAAATCCATCAGCTCCACGGCGACCGCCCGCCTTCGCTCGACCCGATGATGGCGCTTGTCGCCGCCGACATGAACGAGGTGAATTCGGTCATTCTCGACCGGATGCAGTCCGAAGTGCCGCTGATCCCCGAGCTCGCGGGCCACCTGATCGCAGGCGGCGGCAAGCGGATGCGCCCGATGCTGACGCTCGCGTGCGGCAAGTTGCTCGACTATCCGGGGCGCCGCCATTGCAAGCTCGCCGCCGCGGTCGAATTCATCCACACCGCAACCTTGCTCCACGACGATGTCGTCGACAAATCGGACCTCCGCCGCGGCCGCGAGACCGCGAACCTCATCTGGGGCAACAGCGCGTCGGTGCTTGTCGGCGACTTCCTGTTCAGCCGCGCGTTCGAGGTGATGGTCGAGGATGGCTCGCTGAAGGTGCTAAAGATCCTGTCGCGTGCGTCGGCAGTGATCGCCGAGGGCGAGGTCAACCAGCTCTCAGCGCAGCGCCGGATCGAAACGAGCGAGGACCAGTATCTCGCGATCATCAACGCCAAGACCGCCGAACTGTTTGCCGCGGCATGCAAGATCGCCGCGGTCGTCGCCGAGCGCGACGAGGCGACCGAAGCCGCGCTCGACGCCTATGGCCGCAACCTCGGGATCGCGTTCCAGCTCGTCGACGATGCGATCGACTATGTTTCGGACGCCGAAACGATGGGTAAGGGCGTCGGCGACGACTTCCGCGACGGCAAGGTCACGCTGCCCGTCATCCTCGCTTACGCGCGCGGCAGCGCCGAGGAGCGGGAGTTTTGGAAGCTCGCGATCACCGGCCACAAGACGTCGGACGAGGATCTCGCTTACGCGACGAGCCTCCTTCACAAGCATGACGCGATCGCCGATACGCTCGCGCGCGCGCGCCATTACGGCCAGCGTGCGGTGGATGCGATCGGGGGGTTCAGCGCCAGCCAGGCAAAGTCGGCGTTGACCGAAGCGGTCGCCTTCGCGGTCGCACGCGCTTATTGAGGCGGCGGCGGTGGCGATGATGGGCCCAGCGGCGGAAAGCCCCGACGCCTATATCGCCGCGCTGTCGGGCTGGCAGCGCGAACGCTGCGAAATGATGCGTGCGGCGATCATGGCGGCCGCACACTTTGACGAAACGATCAAATGGACCAACCTCGTCTTCATGGCGAACGGTCCGTGCATCCTGATCCGCGCCGAGGAGCATCGCGTGCTGCTCGGCTTCTGGCGTGGCAAAAGGCTGCGCGAGGTCGATCCGCGTATCAAGGCCAGCGGTAAGTATGAACTGGGCAATCTGGTGATGGTCGCGGCGACCGAGGTCACCGCTGAGGAGGTATCGCGTCTTGCCGCCGAAGCCTTTCGACTGAACGCCGAACTGGGCAACCCTGCGGCGCGTAGCTGATGCAGGCATTGCCGATCGATGCCGTGCTGCCCGATATCATGGCGGCGCTGGTGCTGAAGCCCAACGCCGTCGTCGTTGCACCGCCGGGTGCGGGCAAGACGACGCGCGTCGCCCCCGCGATCCTCGACCAGCCCTGGTGCAAGGGCGCTGTGTGGCTGCTCTCACCGCGCCGGCTCGCGGCGCGCGGCGCGGCCGAGCGGATCGCCGAGGAGATGGGCGAGACCGTCGGCGGCACAGTCGGCTATGCGACGCGGCTCGACAGCAAGCAGTCGGCGGCCACACGGCTGCTCGTGATGACACCGGGCCTGTTCCGCAACCGCATCCTTGCCGATCCCGAGCTTCATGGCGTGTCGGCGGTGCTCTTCGACGAAGTCCACGAACGCAGCCTCGACGGCGATTTCGCGCTCGCGCTCGCCATCGACGCGCAGCAGGGCCTGCGCGACGACCTCCGCCTCGTCGCGATGTCGGCGACGCTCGACGGCGCGCGTTTCGGCGCGCTGCTCGGCAATGCGCCCGTGGTGAGGAGCGAGGGCAAGATCTGGCCGCTCGACCTGCGTCATATCGGCCGCCGCGCCGAGGACCGGCTCGAGGCGTCGGTGCTCAGCGCGGTGCGGCAGGCGCTGGCCGACGAAGCTGAGGGCGACATGCTCGCCTTTCTGCCCGGCGCCGCCGACATCGAACGCGCCGCGACCGCGGTCGAGGACGCTCGGCTGCCGCTCGTCGTCCACCGCCTGCACGGCCAGATCGACCCGGCGCTGCAACGCAAGGCGCTTGTTCGAGATGCCGACGGACGGCGCAAGCTGATCCTCGCGACGAGCATCGCCGAAACCAGCCTGACGATCGATGGGGTGCGTATCGTGATCGACGCCGGCCTGTCGCGCCGTCCGCGCTTCGACAAGGCGGCGGGGATTGCGCGCCTCGTCACCGAGCGTGCGAGCCAGGCGTCGGCGACGCAGCGCGCGGGACGCGCGGCGCGGCAGGGGCCGGGGGTTGCGTACCGATTGTGGGAGGCCGCGGCGACCGCGGGCATGCCGCCCTTCGATCCGCCCGAAATCCACGAGAATGACCTGATGCCCGTCGTGCTCGACTGCGCGAGCTGGGGCATCGTCGATCCGCGCCAATTGGGCTGGCTTGACCCGCCGTCGCCGGCCGCGATCTCCGAAGCGAAAACGCGCCTTCAGGCGATCGGTGCGCTCGCCGACGACGGCCGCATCACCGCGCACGGCAAGGCGCTCGCGGCGATCCCGCTGCCGGTGCCGCTCGCGCATATGCTGCTCGACGCGGCGCGTGCGGGCGAGGCCGAGATGGCGGGGCGGCTCGCGGTGCTGCTCACCGAGCCGGGGCTCGGCGGGCGCGGCGTCGATGTCGAGGCACGGCTCGGGCGCTGGCGCGGGCAGCGCAACGAGCGGTCGGAGGGCGCATGGCGGCTCGCACGCCGTCTTGCGACGATCGGCGAGAAGCTGGCGGCCGGGACCGACGATGTCGAGCCGCGCTCGATCGGCGGCTGGATCGCGACCGCCTGGCCCGACCGTGTTGCGCGGCAGCGGGCAGGGCAGCGCGGCGAATATCTCAGCGTCGGCGGCCGCGCCTATCGCATCGACGCGGTCGACCCGCTCGCGGGCAGCGAATGGCTCGCGATCGCCGACGCGCAGGGGCATGCTGCGGGCGTGCGCATCCTCGCCGCGGCGCCGATCGCGCAGGCCGAAGTCGAAGCGCTCTTCGCCGGTCGCATCGCCCAGCATTCGGCGAGCAGTTACGACGGCATGAACGACCGCGTCGATCATCGGCGCGAACGGAGGCTCGGTGCGATCGCATTGACGAGCGGGCAGGCGGGACGCAGCGAAAATGCCGGGGACGATATTGCGGTGCGTTTGGCAGCGGTGCGCAGAAAGGGGCTGGGGCTGATCGGCTGGGGGCCGGCGGCGCAGGCGCTGCGCCAGCGCGCCTCCTATGCGGGGATCGATGCGCTATCGACCGGCGCGCTCGCCGACAGTCTCGAACTCTGGCTCGAACCGTTGCTCGCGGGGTGTCGCGGGCTTCGCGACATCGGCGACCGCAAGCTGACCGACGCGCTGATGGCGACGCTCGACTGGCCGGCGCGCCAGCTTCTCGAAAAACATGCGCCCGCCGATTATACGACGCCCGTCGGCAGCCGGCATCCGATCGACTATGGCGCCGACGGCGGGCCGACGGTCAGCGTGCGCGTGCAGGAGCTGTTCGGGCTCGCACGCCACCCGACGATCGGCGATCCGCCGGTGCCGCTCGTGCTCGCGCTGACCTCGCCCGCGCACCGCCCGATCCAGACGACGCGCGACCTCGTCTCCTTCTGGAACGGCAGCTGGCACGATGTGGCGCGCGAGATGCGCGGGCGCTATCCCAAGCACAATTGGCCCGACGATCCGGTGAACGCGCGGCCAAGCCTGATGACCAAAGCGGCGCAGGCGCGGCGCGATGCGCAATAGGCCTCTTTTCGTGCGCGCCGCTTGGCGCTAAGGCGGCGGCACAGGCACCAGTACAGGACGACCCCGATGAAAGCGCGTATTTTCCAGAAGCCCAAGAATGCCATGCAGTCGGGGCGTGCCGGGACGCAGCGCTGGATGCTGGAATTCGCCCCTGCCGAAGCGCGCAAGGCCGATCCGCTGATGGGCTGGGCGGGCAGCGGCGACACGCAGCGCCAGCTGCGCCTGGGTTTTGCGAGCCGCGATGAAGCGGTGGCCTATGCCGAGAAGAATGGGATCGACGTCGAGATCACCTCGACCCCCGAGCGCCGCCTGAAGATTCAGGCTTACGCCGACAATTTCCGCTGATCACGTCATCCCAGCGAAAGCTGGGATCGCAGGCGCTATGCCTGGGCGATCGCGGCCCCAGCTTTCGCTGGGGCGACGATTTTTTCAGGCTTCGGCGTCCGGCTGCAGCAATTTGTGCAGGTGGACGACGACATATTTCATTTCGGCATCGTCGACCGTGCGCTGCGCCGCGCTGCGCCATGCTTTTTCGGCCGACTTGTAATCGGGATAGAGGCCAACGACGTCGAGATTGTGCAGGTCGGTAAAGTCGAGACCCTGCGGATCGGCGACGCGTCCGCCGAACACGAGATGCAATTTGCTCATGGCTGCTTTCCTTGCGGATAAACGCTAGTAGGGGAGAAGCCGCGCCCCCTACCAGCGCTTTGCCCTTACGGCAAGTGCGGCTCAATCCTCGCCCTTGCGGCCCTTTGGTAGCAGCGAGCCCAGCAGCGCGCCAATCGCGACCGCGCCCGCGACCAGTGCCAGCGGCTGCTTCTCGGCCGCATCCTTGAGCTTGCTGTTCGCGCGTTTCGCCTGCGCCTTGCCCTTTTCATAGACTTCGCCCGCGGCTTCGCGGGCGACGCCGGCCTGTTCGCTCGCCTTGGCCGCGAGATCCTCCGTCGCGGCACGGGCGCGGCCGTAGCCGTCCTGGATGCGCGCCTTCGCCGCCTCGGCGGTCAGTCGCGCATTTTCGGCGGTTTTCTCCGCAAGTTCACTCGCTTTTGCACGCGTCTCGCGGGCGGTTTCACCGAACGGCTTCATCATCTTCCTCCACTAAATCGATGTCATCCTCGTCCCCCGGTTCATCGGCGGAACGAAAATGATCGGCGACGTCGGTCGCCAGGTCCTGAATCTTTTGCACCAGGCGCGGCGCATGTTCCTTGATCGGCTCGCGCAGCAGCCATGCGACGCCCGCCGCCGCCGCGATCGCGATCGGCAGGCGGTTGTTGCGGAACTGCTGCTGCACCGCATGCGCGGTGTCGTCGACGGCCTCGCCAATCCGGTATTTACCGCGATCGACGAGCGCACTGGGCCTCAGCGCCGCGCGCGCAACGTCGAGCCGGCGGTGCAGTTCGGCGCGCTGGAGCATCGATCGGCGCGCGGCGGCGATCAGGCTATTACGCGTCCGCGGCATCGTCGATCCCTTCGTTCGTCAGGTCACGCCGAAGCGCGGTGCGAATGTCGCCGTAACTGAGCTGCGCGCGCCATCCGGCAAAAGCGGCAAGGGCAAGCAAGACGCCGACGACGATCAACGTCGCGACGAACGGCCCGACGTGCGGCGCGAGCGCGAGGATCGCTCCGAAGGCGAGTGCGAGCATCGCGATGCCGAGCGCACACGCCGCAATCGTGCCCCATGCCGCGGTCCAGCTGACGCCGTGCAGCGCCAGCTCGCCGCGGGCCTCGATCAGCGCAAGCTCCGCCCTTGCCGTCGCCGAGAGATTGTCGACGACGTCGCCGACAATCTTTTCGAGCGGAACGGGAGGCGGCGTGACCGGACGTCCGTCCGGCGCATAGCCATGACTTATGCCGTCAAAGCTGCGCGCATCGGGCGCCGGCGGGGTATTCGGATCGGAAGATGCCAACGCCCTGTCAATCGTTCGAGCTGCCCTTGAGCATCCGGGCGAGCACGAAGCCGATCACCGTGGCGGCACCGACGGCGATCGCCGGGTTCTTCTTGACCATGTCGCGGGTCGAGGCGGCGAGCTCGTCGAGATCCTTCTTGTCGAGCGTCGTGGCAAGGCCAGCAACGGTCGTCGCGGCCGAGCGGGCATAGTCGCCGTACTGCTTGCCGAACTTACTGTCGACGGTGCCCGCGCTGTCCTCGAGCAGCTTGGCTAGGCTGCCGACGGCTTCGGCGGCCTTGTCCTTGCCCTTCGTCGCGGCGTCGCGAGCCTTGGCCGAGGCTTGGTTCTTCAGCGTCGTCGCTTCTTCCTTTAGCGAAGCGGCCTTCTTCGACGCTTCGGACTTGATGGTGTCGCGTGTCGCGGCGATCTGGTCGCGGATCGGGTGATCCTTGGCGTTCGCCTTTTTGGCGGCCGGCTTGCGTGCCGGTGCAGCCTTGGTGGCGGCGGCCTTCGCGGGCGCTTTGGGACGGGGAGCGGCAACTTTCTTCGTCGCGGGAGTAGCGGCTTTGGCCATCGGCTTTGTCCTCTTCTTCTTATACGGGCGCCGCATCAGCGGGCGTCCCCTTTTGGTCCTGCCTCAATATATAGCAAGGCGAGGCCAATGGTTCCATCCCTCCGCAAAATTCCTATGCAGCGGTTGCACTAACGTCACCCTGCCGATAACAGGCGGGCGCCTTTCCCTACGCCCTGTCGACAGGGCTTCAGCAGGACATATTCCATGACCGCCATCATCGACATTCACGGCCGCGAAATCCTCGACAGCCGCGGCAATCCGACCGTCGAAGTCGATGTCCTGCTCGAAGACGGCAGCTTCGGCCGCGCCGCGGTGCCCTCGGGCGCCTCGACCGGCGCGCACGAAGCCGTTGAACTCCGCGATGGCGACAAGAACCGTTATCTCGGCAAGGGCGTGATCAAGGCGGTTGCCGCGGTGAACGGCGACATCGCCGAGGCGCTGATCGGCCTCGACGCCGAGGATCAGCGCGAACTCGATCAGGCGATGATCGACCTCGACGGCACCCCGAACAAGAGCCGCCTCGGCGCCAACGCGATCCTCGGCGTCAGCCTCGCCGCTGCAAAAGCTGCGGCCGATGCGCGCGGCCTGCCGCTCTATCGTTACGTCGGCGGCGTCTCGGCGCGCACGCTTCCCGTTCCGATGATGAACATCATCAACGGCGGCGAGCATGCCGACAACCCGATCGACGTTCAGGAATTTATGATCATGCCCGTCGGCGCCGGCAGCATCGCCGAAGCCGTGCGCTGGGGCAGCGAGATATTCCACACGCTGAAGAAGGGCCTGTCGGCAAAGGGCCTTGCAACCGCGGTCGGCGACGAAGGCGGCTTCGCGCCGAACCTCGCCTCGACGCGCGCCGCGCTCGATTTCATCGCGGCGTCGGTCGATCAGGCGGGCTTCAAGCTCGGCACCGACGTCGTGCTCGCGCTCGATTGCGCCGCGACCGAATTCTTCAAGAACGGCAAGTACGAGATCAGCGGCGAGGGCCTCTCGCTCAGCCCCGAACAGATGGCCGAATATCTCGCCGCGCTCGTCAACGACTATCCGATCAAGTCGATCGAGGACGGGATGAGCGAAGATGATTTCGTGGGCTGGAAGGCGCTCACCGATCTCGTCGGCGACAAGTGCCAGCTCGTCGGCGACGACCTGTTCGTCACCAACCCGCTGCGCCTCGAACAGGGGATCAAGGACGGCCTCGCCAACTCGCTGCTCGTCAAGGTCAACCAGATCGGCACGCTGTCCGAAACGCTCGATGCGGTCGATATGGCGCACCGCGCGCGCTACACCGCGGTGATGTCGCACCGGTCGGGCGAGACCGAGGATTCGACGATCGCCGATCTCGCGGTCGCGACCAACTGCGGCCAGATCAAGACCGGCAGCCTCGCGCGTTCGGACCGGCTTGCGAAGTACAACCAGCTGATCCGTATCGAGGAAGAGCTGGGCGACATGGCGCGTTATCCGGGGGCGTCGATTTTCGGCTGATCGCAAAGCTGCGGAAAACTGTGGCCTGACGCCTTGACGCCGCGAATCAACTCTGATTCAAGGGCCGGAATGACGCAGCGCCACAAATTCCGCAAATCGATGCACCGGGCGGCCGGTCCCGCCATCGCGGTGATGGTGGTGCTGGCGATGATCGGCTACATCATTTTCGGCCCGACCGGCCTGTACGCCTGGGGCGATTACGGCCAGTCGGTCGAGAAGCAGCGCGTCATCCTGAGCGAGCTGACCAAGAAGCAAAACGAGCTCCAGAACCGCGTCAATCTGCTCGACCGCCGGAGCGTCGATCCCGATTTGGCTGAGGAATATGTGCGCGAGAAACTCGGCGCATATCATCAGGACGAGTATATCATTCCGATGGACAAGACGGCAAAGCCCTGAGCTTTTGCGGCAGCGTTGCTGCACCCCTATGCTGCATACGTAAGTTGGTCCCGCCCCCGCCCATGGTGGGCGTTGCCAAGTGCCGCGCGGCTCTCCTATAGGGAGCGCTTGCCGTAACGGCTAACTGCAAAGGAACCCGCCTTGGCCAAAGCACCCGCGCGCACCTCCCCCGCGCCCAAAAAGACTGCATCCACCCCGGCCGCCGCGAGCAACCGCGAGCAACCGCGCGATCCCGTCCCCTATGACGCGACGCCCGAAGAGCTGGAAAAATTCTATCGCGAGATGCTGCTCATCCGCCGCTTCGAAGAGAAGGCGGGGCAGCTTTATGGTCTCGGCCTGATCGGCGGTTTCTGCCACCTCTACATCGGCCAGGAAGCCGTGGCGGTGGGCCTGCAGTCGGCGCTCGACGGCGACAAGGACAGCGTCATCACCGGCTACCGCGACCATGGCCACATGCTCGCTTACGGCATCGACCCCAAGGTCATCATGGCCGAGCTGACCGGCCGCGCCGCGGGCATTTCGAGCGGCAAGGGCGGCTCGATGCACATGTTCAGCGTTGAGCATAAATTCTACGGCGGCCACGGCATCGTCGGCGCACAGGTGTCGCTCGGCACCGGGCTCGCCTTCGCGCACAAATATCGCGGCGACGGCGGGGTGGCGATGGCCTATTTCGGCGACGGCGCATCGAACCAGGGCCAGGTCTACGAAAGCTTCAACATGGCCGAGCTGTGGAAGCTGCCGATCATCTTCGTGATCGAGAACAACCAGTACGCGATGGGCACGTCGGTGAACCGCTCGTCGGCCGAAGACCAGCTCTATCGCCGCGGCGAAAGCTTCCGCATCCCCGGCATGCAGGTCGACGGCATGGACGTGCTCGCGGTGCGCGGCGCGGCCGAAGCGGCGCTCGAATGGGTGCGCGCCGGCAAGGGGCCGGTGCTGATGGAGCTCAAGACCTATCGCTATCGCGGCCACTCGATGTCCGACCCTGCCAAATATCGCAGCCGCGAGGAAGTGCAGGCGGTGCGCGACAAGAGCGATTCCATCGAACATCTGAAAAAGCTGATGACCGATGCGGGCATCACCGAAGACAAGTTCAAGGAAATCGACAAGGAGATCCGCGCGATCGTGGCCGAGTCCGCCGACTTTGCGGAAAGCGCGCCCGAACCCGAACTTCATGAACTGTATACTGACGTGCTGGTGGAGCAATATTGAGATGGCCATCGAATTGAAAATGCCGGCACTGTCGCCGACGATGGAAGAAGGCACGCTCGCCAAGTGGCTCGTCAAGGAAGGCGACACGGTGAAGTCGGGCGACATTCTCGCCGAGATCGAAACCGACAAGGCGACGATGGAATTTGAAGCCATTGATGAAGGCACGATCGGCCAGATCCTCGTTGCCGAGGGCACCGACAATGTGAAGGTCGGCACCGTGATCGCCACGATCACGGGCGAGGGCGAGGAAGCCGCAGCTCCGGCGCCGGCCGTCGCACCGGCTGCTGCACCTGAACCGAAGGCCGAAACCCCGGCTCCGGCTCCGGTTGCGGCGCCCACCGCGTCCGAGCGCGCATCGGACCCCGCAATCCCCGAAGGCACTGCAATGACCCGCCTGACCGTCCGCGAAGCGCTGCGTGATGCGATGGCCGAGGAAATGCGCAAAGACGACCGTGTCTTCGTGATGGGCGAGGAAGTCGCCGAATATCAGGGCGCGTACAAGGTCACGCAGGGGCTGCTCGAGGAATTCGGCGCGCAGCGCGTCGTCGATACCCCGATCACCGAATATGGCTTCGCCGGTCTCGGCGCGGGCGCCGCGATGGGCGGCCTGCGTCCGATCATCGAGTTTATGACCTTCAACTTCGCGATGCAGGCGATCGACCACATCATCAACTCGGCGGCGAAGACCAACTATATGTCGGGCGGACAGATGCGCTGCCCGATCGTGTTCCGCGGTCCGAACGGTGCCGCGGCGCGTGTCGGCGCGCAGCACAGCCAGAATTTCGCACCCTGGTATGCGAGCGTCCCCGGGCTGATCGTGATCGCGCCTTATGACGCCGCCGATGCCAAGGGGCTGCTGAAGGCCGCGATCCGCACCGAAGACCCCGTCGTCTTCCTCGAAAACGAGCTGCTCTACGGCCGCAGCTTCGATGTTCCCGAGGTCGACGATTTCGTCCTGCCGATCGGCAAGGCACGGATCATGCGTCAGGGCAGCGATGTCACCATCGTCAGTTACTCGATCGGCGTCGGGCTCGCGCTCGAAGCCGCCGACGAGCTGGCGGGCGAGGGCATCGACGCCGAGGTGATCGACCTGCGCACGATCCGTCCGCTCGACACCGCGACGGTGCTCGCGAGCCTCAAGAAGACGAACCATCTTGTCATCGTCGAGGAAGGCTGGCCGGTCTGTTCGATCGCCAGCGAACTCGCGATGGTCGCGATGGAGCATGGCTTTGACGATCTCGACGCGCCGGTGATGCGCGTGTGCAACGAGGATGTGCCGCTGCCCTATGCGCACAATCTCGAAAAGGCCGCGCTGATCGATACGCCGCGCGTCGTCGCAGCCGTGAAGGCGGTCCGCAATCGCGCCTGACGACCAAGAGACGGCTTTCTACCCCGATATGCGCGATCCGCGCGTGCTGGTCTCCGTACCGCACGCGCGGCGCGCCGCCATGTCGGCGCTTTGGGGATTGGCCGCACGGCTGACCAAGCTGCTGCTCGATGCGCGCGAGCCGCTGATCGGGCAGATCAAGCTCGCCTGGTGGCGCGACATGGCGGCGATGATCGCAAGCGATCCGGGCGCGCTGCCCAAAGGCGAGCCGCTGCTCGCCGAACTTCAGGAAACATGGGCGGGGCAGGGCGGTCTCGACGCGCTCGTCGACGCCGCCGAAGCGATGCTGCTTGCCGAGAGCGACGGCGATCGGCGCGCGGCCTCCGAAGGCTTTGGCGAACACCTCTTTGCGCTGTCCGGCGGCGGTGAAGCTGGCGGAAAGCGCTGGGGTTTGATCTGGGGTGCGGGTGTCGAGGAAGGCGAGGCCGAAGCCCGCGATCTGCTCGGTCAGGCGAAGGCGCGGGATGCGCCGTCGCGCAGGATTTTTGGCCGAAACCGGTCGCTTCTGATGCTCGACCGCTGGGCCGGCATGATCGCGAGCCACGATGGCGAGCGGCATTTGCGCAGCGAAGGACTGCTCCTGCTGCGCCTCGGCCTGTTCGGTCGCTGACGATAAAAATGCACCGGGGGTGGAAATGCCGCGCCCGAACATCTATCTTGTCCGGTACAAAATAGGGTCGCAGGGGACATTATATGTTCAACGGGCTGATTGCCTATCTCGATTCGATCAAGGCGCGCGATCCGGCGCCGCGGTCGCGCTGGGAAATTCTACTCTATCCGGGTTTGGTTGCGGTCGGCATGCACCGCATCGCGCATTGGCTGTTCGAGGCGCGGCTGTTCTTCCTCGCGCGCTTCGTCAATCACTTGTCGCGCTTCCTGACCGCGGTCGACATTCATCCGGGGGCGACGATCGGCCGTCACCTGTTCATCGATCACGGCTTTGGCGTCGTGATCGGCGAGACCGCCGAGATCGGCGACAATGTCTCCATCTATCAGGGCGTGACGCTGGGCGGCACCGACCCCGCGAACGGTATCGGCGGCAAGCGCCATCCGACGCTGGCCGACGATGTGATCGTCGGATCGGGCGCGCAGATATTGGGCCCCGTCACCGTCCATTCACGCGCGCGCGTCGGCGCCAACGCCGTGGTGACCAAGGATGTGCCCGAGGGCGCGGTGATGGTCGGCATCCCGGCGCGCTCGACCTTGCTCGATGCAACCGAATATGCGCGCGAGTTCGTGCCCTATGGCACGCCATGCAGCGAGACTTTCGACCCCGCGACGCAAAGGGTCGAACTGCTGCAATGTCAGCTCGACCTGATGCAGAAGCAGCTGAAAGCCCTGCTCGACGAACGCGAATTCGCGGCCGAGGACGACGAAGCGCCGCGGCGCAAAGGGAGCCGGACCGGCGCCTGATGGGCACGGTCACGCCTCTACCGTTCGGCAATAACAGAGCGGCACCGCAACAGACCGGTTTCGAGCGCCCCGAACTCATGCGCATCCTTGACCTCTACGGCCGCATGGTCGCGGCAGGACATTGGCGCGACTATGCGATGGATTTCCACCGCGACGCCGCGATCTTCTCGGCCTTTCGCCGCGCCGCCGAGCGGCCCGAATATCGCATAGAAAAACGCCCCGCCTTGCGGAGCCGGCAGGGCATGTGGGCCCTTGTCTCCGAAGCCGGGGCGATTTTGAAGCGCGGGGACGAGCTGTCGAATGTGCTCGCCCCCGTCGAACGCAAGCTTATGAAGCTGGTATCGGACTGACCGGACGGATCGTCGCGGGCAGCTGGTTCGCCAGATTGTCGGGCAGGAAGCCGACCACCACCGCCCGCGCATTCTGCCAGAAGGCCGAGAGCAGCAGCAGCGCCGATCCGATCACGAAAGCCGTGAGCGCTACGTTAAGCTCGACCGCGCCAAAGGTGTTGAACAGCTGTGTCATCGCGAACAGCACATAGGCGAGCGCCGAGACGAGCAGCGCGCGGCGGTCGATCGCGAGCGCGATGAACCCGAACAGGATGTAGACGCCGATCACCATCACCGCCGCGGCGCTGCCGATGTCGTCGCCGCGCGTGACGCCGAGCAGGTGGAAGATCGGGTGCGCGATCATCGGCGCGGCGAGCAGGTGGAGCCAGAAGGCAACGTCGCTGCGGCGCGTCTGACGCACGCGGTCGCTGCGGTCCCACCACATCGCGAGCGCGAAGACGCCGAGCCCGGCGATCAGCACGAGGATCATCGGCAGCGTGCCGTCGGGGCTGGGCATTCCGGTGATCGCGAGTACGAGCGCGACCGCGGTGGCGGCGAGCGCGGCGGTCCCGGCGGCGACGGTGATCGGCACCATGAAACGCTTCCAGTGCGCCCAGGTCGCCCCGGCGGTCACGAGCGCCATGGCGCCGATGAGGATCGCGCCGACGGTTTCGCCGGGATCGCTCCCGAAAATCGCCTCGCCATGCTCGACGAGGACACCCACCATCGTCGCGAACACCCCGCCTGCAAAGGCGAGGACGAGCACGATACTGGGCAATGCCATACGGCGTTTGCGGGTGAAATATTCGGCGAGGAACCACGCCGAGCCGGCGACGAACGCGCCGCCGAGCGCAGGATGGATCGAAGCGCCGATCCAGCCGACCGCGACGAGCAGGATCACCGCCGCGATGCTGACGAAAATATCGTTGAAGCCGGTAATGAGGCGGAATGATTCCTCATCCGCTCCGGGAGCGGCGCGCACCGATGCGATATGCGACCGGAAAGCCAGCGCGGCCTCCGGCGTCAGTACCTTTGCATCGACCGCAGCTTGCAGGTCGGTTTCACTATACATCGGGGTCGTCCTTCTGTCCGATCCCCTTGCCCCGCATCGCTTCTAGCAAGACTGTATTGGTGATGCAATACAATAAGTCAGGCGAAGATATGTGCCGAGGTGAGCCGCTCGCGTTGCGCCGTCGTGATGCGATCGACCAGCCGATAGGCAGCGGGATAGAGCGCAAGACTGACCAGCGCGGCGAAGATACCGATCTGGAGACCCGTTTCCAGTTCGGCGGGAGAGCCGGGGTTGAGCGTCAGGCGGAGCGAAATATTCGACGCGATGTTCGAGATCAGCCAGGTGCCCCACCAGATCGCGAGCAGCCCCTCGGGCCGTTCGAGCTGGTCGCCCTGTCCGCCATGGCTGGCATTCCAGACCTGCCGCATGACCGCATAGGGTTTGAAGAGATTGGCAATCGGGACGAAGAACCACCCGATCGCCCAGCCCGGCGTATAGTCGAAGCCGACGGTTCCTGCGGAAACGACATTGGCGGCCGCGCGATAGATCCACATGCTGAAGAAGACGATCGTGACGAGCAGCAGCAGGACGTCGGTGAGGCCGACGGCCGCATAGAGCGCCGCCACTCCGGTCAGCTCGACATTTTCGTCGAGCGAAATATAGCCTTGCAGCTCGGCGACCTGCCCGGCCAGCGTCGCCAATATCACCACAAACCCGGCGAGCAGCAGGAATTTCAGGATTCTGGCGCGCGTCCGAAGCAGGTCGATCCCGTCGCCAAGGCTCATGTCCGCCATATCATCCCCCCGCACGGGAACGCCGTCCGGGCGTTACCGTGCGGGGGGATATCAGGTTCAGCCCAGCGCCATCAATGCCTTCATTACATTCATCGACTGTTCGCTGCCCGACTGCGGGACGGTTTCGCCATTGCGGTCGATGATTTTCTCCCACGCCGCGGCGACGCCTTCGGGGGTGCGCTCGCCTTCGGGCAGCGCGACGCCCGGGGTCATCGTGACATAGGCGGCGTGATAGGCACCCGCGCCCGCGCCGACGATCATGTTGGTCGGGGCATCCTCGCTGACCAGATAGAGCGCCGCCGGAACGACATTCTCGGGCGTGAACTTCTCGAACAGCTCGGCGGGGAAGATGTCTTCGGTCATGCGCGTGCCCGCGACCGGGGCGATCGTGTTGCAGCGGATGTTGTACTTCGCGCCTTCGAGGTGGAGCGTCTTGGTGAGGCCCGCGAGGCCCAGCTTCGCCGCGCCGTAATTGGCCTGGCCGAAATTGCCGTAGAGGCCGGTCGACGACGCGGTCATCAGGATGCGGCCATAGGCTTGCTCGCGCATCAGGTCCCAGCACGCCTTGGTGACATTGGCGCTGCCGCTGACATGCACCTTCAGCACCAGGTCGAAATCGGCGGGCTCCATCTTGGCAAAGCTCTTATCGCGCAGGATGCCGGCATTGTTGATCAGGACGTGGACGCCGCCCCATTCTTCCTTCGCCTTCGCCACCATTTCGGCCATCTGGTCATATTCGGTGACGCTGCCGCCGTTCGAGATCGCGGTGCCGCCCGCGGCGCGAATTTCCTCGACGACCTGCAGCGCCGCGTCCGAATGGCCGGTGCCGTCGCGCGATCCGCCGAGGTCGTTGACGACCACCTTGGCGCCGCGCCGCGCGAGTTCGAGCGCATAGGCGCGGCCAAGGCCGCCGCCGGCGCCGGTGACAATAGCAACGCGGCCGTCAAATTTGATCGTCATGATGGTCTCCCGGAAAGGGCATGCCCCGAAGAAAGGTTGCCCGAAAAAACTGGAACGTCCTTAGCCGTTCGCACCCCGCTGGCAAGAGGGAGAGAAAATGTCGGTTGCAACGGAAATGTCATCTTAAAGACGTGCAACTGTCATATATCGGTCATAACAGCGCCCGCAGATTGTCACCCTTTCGCAACGGAGCAAATCCCTCATGCGCCATGCCCTGACCGCCGCCCTGCTGGCGACGTCGATGTTCAGCCTACCGACCGCCGTCCACGCCCAGGCGATGACGGCCGAGGAGGCGGCAGAGCTGCGCGCCGAACTCGCGGCGCTGAAGGCCAAGGTCCAGACGCTGGAGACACGGCTCGACACCGCGACTCCGCAGCCGGCGCCCGCACCGGTCGCGGTGGTGCCGCCCGCGCCGCCTTCGGTGACCGCGAAGCCCGCGACCGAGATCAGCTGGAAGGGCGCGCCCGAGATCAAGACCGCCGACGGCTGGAGCTTCAAGCCGCGCGGCCGCGTCCAGCTCGACGTCGCGGGTATCGACGCGCCCGCGGGCGTCACCGGCATCCGCGGCGGCACCGCGACCGAATTCCGCCGCATCTATCTCGGCGTCGACGGCAAGATCCCGGGCGGTTTTTCGTACCGCGTCGAGGCCGATGTCGCGAACAGCGAGGTCGAACTCACCGACATTTACCTGACCTACGGCACCGGGCCGCTGTCGGTCACCGCGGGCCAGATCAAGCCCTTCTGGGGACTCGACGACATGACGAGCGACCTGTTCACCAGCTTCATGGAACGCGCTGCATTCGTGCAAGCATTCGGCTTCGAGCGCCGCGTCGGCCTGTCGGCGCAATATAAGGGCAAGGCCGTGCTGCTCCAGGGCGGAGTGTTCGGCGACAATGCCCGCGACCTGACCGACAGCAACCACAGCCTCAGCGTCGATGGCCGCGTCGTGTTCATGCCGAAGGTCGGCAATACACAGCTTCATCTTGCCGCATCGGGCCATTACCGCGACCCGAATGACCCCGCGGCGACGAACCGCTATCGTGCGCGGCCGTTCGTCCACACGACCGACGTGCGGCTGGTCGACACGGGGCTGCTCGACATATCGAGCGAACGCGGCCTCGGCCTCGAAGGCGCGGTGCTGGCCGGGCCGTTCCACGCCGCGGGCGAAGCCTATTGGCAGAGCGTCAAGCGCAGCACCGCCGCCGCCGACCCGACCTTCTTCGGCGGCTATGCCGAGGTCGGCATGGTGCTCACCCCCGGTGATGCGCGCGGCTACAGGGACGGCGCGTTCGACCGCCTCAAGCCGTCGAAGCCGATTACCGCCGGCGGGATCGGCGCGATCGAGGTCAATGCGCGCTACGACTATCTCGACCTCAACGACGCCGGCGTCCGCGGGGGGCAGCAAAAGACCGCGCTGATCGGGCTCGTCTGGTCGCCGATCGACTATATCCGCATCACCGCCAACTACGGCAAAGTCTGGCTCGACGATGCGCGCGTCGCCACCGCGACGGGCGACCGCAGCTATTCGGCCGACACGTTCGGGCTGCGCACGCAGATCGATTTCTGATCCGGCGGCATTCCGTCGACTCCGGCGATCAATGTGCGGTGCTGTTCGAAAAGCCGTTCATCACCACCACGCCGCTTATGATCAGCGCCATGCCGATCATGGCGGGCGTGTCGAGCTTCTGGCCCTGAAAGACCCACGCGATCGCCGCGATCAGGACGATCCCGACGCCGGACCAGATCGCGTAGGCGATTCCCGTTGGCAAGGTTCTGAGGGTCAGCGACAGGAAATAGAAGGCGACAATTTATCCGCCGGCGGTAATCAGCGACGGGACGAGCTTCGTGAAGCCTTCCGATTGTCTCATAAAGCTGGTTGCGATGACCTCTGCAACGATGGCGATGGCGAGATAGATATATTGCACGGGCGTACTCCGTCGTCGGTAGCGGCGGGGCGGCAACTGCAATTCCGCGCCACCTGCCGCAAAAGGCTGGTCGACGCCGTGGCGGAGAAGAACCCGTCAAGCGGGCGCAGGAGATACCAGCCTGCTACTCTATTCTCGGCACGCCGGACCTATCCGGCCTGACGGTGAGAATCAACCGGGCCGGTGCCGTCCGACGTCAGACGCTCTTGCCCGCATCCAGCGCATAACCGGCCGAGCGTACGGTGCGGATGATATCGCTCGTGCCGGGCAGGTTGATCGCTTTCCGCAGCCGCCGGATATGGACGTCGACGGTGCGCAGTTCGATATCGCTGTCCTGGCCCCAGACGCTGTCGAGCAATTGCCCGCGCGAGAAGACGCGGCCCGGATGCTCCATGAAATGGCGGAGCAGGCGGAATTCGGTCGGGCCCATCGCGACGATCTGGGCGTTGCGCACGACCTTGTGCGCGACCGAATCGAGCTCGATGTCGGCATAGGTCAGCATCTCGCCCGCCAGCGCGGGGCGGAGGCGGCGGAGCACCGCTTGGACGCGTGCGACGAGTTCGCGCGGACTGAACGGCTTGGTGACATAATCGTCGGCGCCGGTCTCGAGCCCGCGGATACGATCCTCTTCCTCGCCGCGCGCGGTGAGCATGATGATCGGGACGTTCGCCGATTTCGGATTGCGGCGCAGGCGCCGGCAAACCTCGATGCCGGGCAGGCTCTCGATCATCCAGTCGAGCAGGACGATGTCGGGCACGCGTTCCTCGACGAGGACGAGCGCCTGCTCGCCGTCGGGTGTCTGGCGGACCGAAAAGCCCTCGCGCGCGAAATGCCAGACGATGAGTTCGGCGATCGCCTCGTCATCCTCGATCAGCAGCAGATCGGGCTGTGGCATCAGCCTTGCTCCTGCTCCGCTGACGCACTGTCTTCGGGGGTCTCGCCGCGTTCGCGTTCCTCCATATGTTCGCCGGTGACGACATAATAGACCATCTCGGCGATGTTCGTCGCATGGTCGCCCATGCGCTCGAGGTTCTTGGCGACGAACAGCAGGTGCGCGCTCTCCGAGATATATTTCGGATTTTCCATCATGAAGGTGACGAGCGTGCGGAAGATGCTGTTGTAGAAATCGTCGACATTCTTGTCGCGCACCGTCACCCGCACCGCGAGTTCGGCGTCGCGCGCCGCGAAGCTGTCGAGCGCGTCGTGGACCAGCTCGACGACGATGTTCGACATCGACATCAGCAGCGGGATCGCCTCGATCGAGCGCGTCTGGTCCATCAGAGCGACGCGCTTGGCGATATTCTTCGCATAGTCGCCGATGCGCTCGACGACCGAGACGATTTTCAGCGCCGCGATCATTTCGCGCAGGTCGTCGGCCATCGGCGCGCGGAGCGCGATCGTCTGCACCGCGAGCTGTTCGACCTCGGCCTCGAGCGCGTCGATCTTCTTGTCGTCGCGCACGACCTGCGCCGCGAGGTCGAGATCGCCCTTGCTGAGCGAGGTCATTGCCTGGAGCAGCGCCTGTTCGGCGCGGCCGCCCATTTCGCTGATCAGCCCGCGCAGGCGGTTGAGGTCTTCGTCGAAGGCTTTGACCGTATGATCGTTCGTTAGTGCCATCACTCTTGTCCTTTTGGCTGCGGCTTAACCGTAGCGGCCAGTGATATAGTCCTTGGTGCGTTCCTGCTTCGGGTTGGTGAAGATGTCGGTGGTCTTGCCGTACTCTACCAGCGTCCCGAGGTGGAAAAAGGCGGTGCGCTGCGACACGCGAGCCGCCTGCTGCATGTTATGCGTGACGATCACGATCGCATATTTGCCGCGCAGTTCGTGGATCAGCTCCTCGATCTTCGCGGTCGCGATCGGGTCGAGCGCCGAGCAGGGCTCGTCCATCAGTATGACTTCGGGGTCGACCGCGATCGCGCGCGCGATGCACAGGCGCTGCTGCTGGCCGCCCGACAAAGCGGTGCCGCTTTCGGCGAGCCGGTCCTTGACCTCGTCCCACAGGCCGGCGCGCACCAGCGCGCGTTCGACGATGACGTCGAGGTCGGCCTTGTTCGGCGCAAGCCCGTGGATGCGCGGGCCATAGCCGACATTGTCATAGATCGACTTGGGGAAGGGGTTCGGTTTCTGGAACACCATGCCGACGCGCGCGCGCAGCTGCACGACGTCCATCGACGGCGCATAGATATCCTCGCCGTCGAGCTCGATCTGGCCGGTGACCTTGGCACTGGCGACGGTGTCGTTCATCCGGTTCAGCGAACGCAGGAAGGTCGACTTGCCGCAGCCCGACGGGCCGATGAAGGCGGTGACGAGGTCGGTGCCGACGTCGATCGACACGTCGTTGATCGCCTGTTTCTCGCCATAGAAGACGTTGACGCCGTGCGCCTTCATCTTGGGGTCGGCGATGGTAAGATCGTCTTGGGTCATGGGGTCACCAGCGTTTTTCGAATTTGTTGCGAAGATAGATCGCAAAGGCGTTCATCGACAGCAGCACGATAAGCAGCACGATGATCGCGGCGGAGGTTTTCTCGACAAAGCCCCGGTCGACTTCGTCCGACCAGAGGAAGATCTGCATCGGCAGCACGGTCGAGGGCGAGCAGATGCCGCCCGGAACGTCGCCGATAAAGGCGCGCATCCCGACGAGGAGCAGCGGCGCGGTCTCGCCCAGCGCGCGCGCCATGCCGATGATCGTGCCGGTGAGGATGCCGGGGAGGGCGAGCGGCAGGACATGGTGGAACACCACCTGCACGGGACTTGCGCCCACACCCAAGGCGGCGTCGCGGATCGACGGCGGGACCGACTTGATCGCGTTGCGGCTGGCGATCACGATCACCGGCATCGTCATCAGCGCGAGCGTCAAACCGCCGACGAGCGGGCTCGCCTGACACAGCCCGAACCAGTTGATGAACACCGCGAGCGCGAGCAGGCCGAAGATGATCGAGGGCACCGCGGCGAGGTTGTTGATCGACACTTCGATGAGGTCGGTCCAGCGGTTCTTCGGCGCATATTCTTCGAGATACAGCGCCGCGAGTACGCCGGTCGGGAAGGCGATGAGGAAGGCGATGAAGATCGTCAGCACCGAGCCCTTCAATGCGCCCCAGATGCCCGCGACTGCGGGATCGGTGGCGTCGGCGTTCTTGAAGAAGGGCCAGTGGATGCCCGTCGACAGCTTGCCGTCCTTCTCCAGCGCATCGACCTTCGCACCGAGTGCGCCCCTGGCACCTTCCTTGGCGGCGATGTCGACTTCGGACGAGGCAGGCAGCTCGAACACCGTCTTGCCGTTCAGCAATTCGGGGTCGTCCTTGATCGCGCTGCGGACTTCCTTCCACGCATTTTCGGAAATCAGCTTCGATCCGTCGGTCCCCAGCGCCTCGTCGGCGGCAAAGGCGACGATGTCGGCGAGCCCCGCATTCGCGATCACCTGATCGGCGTCGGCATCACCGAGGCGCGACGTGTCGACCGTCAGCGGCATCGCCTTGAAATCGACCGGCACCGCGACATGCGTATACATGAAGCCGCGCGCGCCGTTGCCGACCATCACGAATAGCAGGAAAGCGAGGAAAGCGCCCGAGAGCAGCACCGCGCCCAGCCCGATCAGCTTGAAGCGGCGTTCGGCGGCGTAGCGGCCCGCGATGCGTTTCTGCATCACGGCGCCTTTCCAGTCGGTGGGGGCGGTCTGCCTATTCATAAGCTTCACGATACTTTTTGACGATGCGCAGCGCGACGATGTTGAGCAGCAGCGTGACGATGAAGAGGACGAGGCCGAGCGCGAAGGCGGCGAGCGTTTTCGCGCTGTCGAATTCCTGGTCGCCGGTCAGCAGCTTGACGATCTGCGCCGTCACCGTGGTGACGCTGGCAAAGGGGTTGGCGGTCATGTTGGCCGACAGGCCCGCCGCCATCACCACGATCATCGTCTCGCCGATCGCACGGCTGACCGCGAGCAATATGCCGCCCATCACGCCCGGAAGCGCGGCGGGGATCAGCACCTGGCGGATCGTCTCGTTCGGCGTCGCGCCCAATGCGAGCGAACCGTCGCGCATCGCCTGCGGCACCGCGTTGATGCTGTCGTCGGCCATCGAGGAGACGAAGGGGATGATCATCACGCCCATCACGATACCCGCGGCGAGCGCGCTTTCGGTCGAGGCGTTGGGAATACCGAGCATCACCGCGAACTCGCGCAGCGCTGGGGCGACGGTCAGTGCGGCGAAATAGCCGTAAACGACCGTCGGCACGCCGGCGAGGATTTCGAGCAACGGCTTCACCCATTTGCGCACAGTCGGCGCGGCATATTGGGTGAGGTAGACCGCGGTCATCATCCCGATCGGGATCGCGACGATCATCGCGATGATCGCACCGATCAGGATCGTGCCCCAGAAGAGCGGGATGCCGCCAAAGGTGTCGGGCTGCGGCGCGCCGCTCGTCGGCGCCCATTCGGTGCCGAACAGCAGCTCGGTTGGCGAGACGAGGCGGAAGAAGCGGATCGATTCAAAGAGCAGCGAGAGCACGATGCCAAAGGTCGTCACGATCGCGACGAGCGACGCGAGCAGCAGCACGAGCATCACGATCTTTTCGACCCGCGTCCGCGCCCGGAAATCGGGGCGGATGCGCGTGAAGGCATAGAGCCCGCCCGCGAGCGCCAGCGCGAGCATCGCCGCGATGCCGATCCACGCATATTTGTGGCTCGCGTCGGCGTAGGGCTTCACCAGCGGCGCCGCGGCGGGCAGTCGCACGTCGGCCTGCTTACCCTCGGCCACGCTGCGCGCGTCCGACAGGATCGCGCCGCGCTCGAACCCGAACGACGGCAGCGACTGCGCCGCCTCGGTCGCTAGCACCTGATTGGTGATCAGCGCCGGCGAGACCGACGACCACACCGCAAGAAACAGCGCCGCGGGGGCGAACAGCCAGAGCGCGACATACCAGCCATGATATTGCGGGCGCGAATGCAGCTTTTCGCCCGCACGGCCGGCCAGCAGGTTCGACCGCGCGCGGCCGGCGAGCCAGCCGATCAGCGCGAGACCCGCAATCAAAAGCAAAAGGGCGGCGGCGTTGAAGGTCACGTCGCGATATCCGTCCTGCACAAATCAAAAAAGTCGGCGGCCGGATCGGGCGAACCCGCCCCGGCCACCAGCGGGAGGAAACCTACTTCAGCTCGGCGCCGTTCAGCGCGGTCATGCCCTTGCCGTTCGCCGCCGCGGTGTCCGCGATCGCCTTCGGCGACACGATCAGGCCCTTGGCGTTCAGATAGCCGCCTTCGCCCGCACCCTTCAGGAACTCGGCGACATATTCGGCGAGCCCCGGGACGACACCGACGTGGGCCTTCTTCACATAGATGAAGAGCGGACGCGAACCGGGATAGCTGCCATCGGCGATCGCGGCATAGCTGGGCGCGACGCCCTGCACCGGAACCGCCTTGATCTTGTCCTTGTTGGCGTCGAGATAGCTGAAACCGAAGATGCCGAGGCTCGTCGGGTTCTTGTCGAGCTTCGAGATGATGAGGTTATCATTCTCGCCTTGCTCGACATAATAAGGCGCGCCGCGCAGCGTGGTGCAGGTCGCCTCATGCTTTTCCTTGTCGCTGTCCTTCAGCGCCTTCATTTCGGGATTGGCGTCGCAGCCACGCCCAAGGATCAGCTCCTTGAACGCGTCGTACGTGCCGCTGGTCGAAGGCGGGCCAAAGACCGAAATCGCGACCGCGGGGAGGGCGGGGTTCACGTCCTTCCACGTCTTCGCGGTGTTCGGCTTGCCATAGGGGTTCGCGGCGAGCGCCTTATAGACATCTTCTTCCGACAGCTTGAAGCCGGGGCCGCGCGAAGCTTCGCCCAGCGCGATGCCGTCGATGCCGACCTGGATTTCGACGATCTCCTTGACGCCATTCGCGGCGCAGGTGTCGAATTCCTTCTTCTTGATGCGGCGCGACGCGTTCGCGATGTCGGGGGTGTCGCCGCCAACGCCCGAGCAGAAACGCTCGAACCCGCCGCCGGTGCCCGTGCTGTCGATCTTCGGCGTCTTGTTGCCCGTCGCTTCGGCGAACTTCTCGCCAACCGCGGTGGCAAAGGGATAGACGGTCGAGGACCCGACCGCGCTGATATAATCGCGCGCACCGCCGCCCGAAGACGCCTGATCCTGGCACGCGGAAAGCGCCAGCGCGCACGTCGCGGCACCAGCGACGCCAAGCAACCGGGGAGCGAATTTCTGCAGCATGAAATGATCCTGTGGTGGGGGTCGTTACCGATCCAAGCCACCACCCCCGCGGCGACTCGCTGAGGGCCATTTGGGCGCGTTGTGTGACGTGTATGTGACAGGAAGTGTCATATAAGTGTCATGGGCACGGTCAAATTTCGATAATTTTACTTTGGCCAAAAGCTGCGCAATCCCAATGGCCTTCCTATGGAGGTCATGCGAAAGCTACGTCTTTGATATACGCTTCCGCATGTCGCAATATTATTACGCCAGCAATACATTGAAATATAACAATAAAAAATGTCATCATTAACATGTGGAGCGGTACGGCAGAAACGCGGATTACGTCCATATGCGTTTGCGTTGCAAAAACACCAGATAAACCGCAGAAAAATCGATAAGAGTCTATAGGTGGAGGAAAGATTATGACTTGACATGAGGACGTGATCGAATGATGCAATGGCATCTCGATCTGGGAGCGATGAAAATGAATGACGTGAAACTATCGATGCAGTTTGGCTCGGCATCTTTCTCCGCAGAAGGTAGCGAGAGCTTTGTATTGAACGCATACCAGAAATGGTCAGAGATGTCGACCAATCCTAACTTTAGTCAGGGATCTGGCGCCGGGGGGTTGCCGAACTCAGTAAATGAGGGAGGGAAGGCTAATGGAAATGCAAATCCGGAAAGTCAGTATGAGAACGTATACGATGAGCTAGACGGAAAGCTTAAAATCATAGCTCATATGCCGGGAGGAAATAAAGCAGACCGAACTCGCAACACTGCTTTGACGCTTCTGTTTGGAAACTACATAAGGGGTCAGCAAACAACTAACTCCGACGATTTGAAGGAATCTTGTCTGGACCAAGGATGTTATGATTCGTCAAATTTCGCAAGTCACTTGAAGGGATTAAAGGACAAGGTGGCGATGAATCCTAAGCCGGGCGGCGGATATGACATCAAGCTGACTGCTCCTGGGCGAAAGGCGGCCCAGTCATTTGTCGAGGCCCTAAATAATGCGGCTGAATGATTTTCTGTCAGACATCTCTACCGTTGAGATAGGTGAGGCACTCTCAAGGACCTACGACGATATTGTAAGGCACTATGTCTCGCGAAATTGGAAGTCGGCGGGACTGGACGCCGGGCATTTTGTGGAGGCATGTCGAAGGTTTTTAGAATACAAACTTTTTGGCGCCGCGACGCCGATTTCTAAGGCTCTGTCCAACTTTAGTGACGCTGCCTTGGCGAAATACCTTAGTGCTAGTGGAGACGAAGCCTATAGAATACTGATTCCGAGGTTGTTGTGGGCCTTGTATGCGCTACGGAATAAGCGGAGCATCGGCCATCTCGGAGCAGTCCCGGCAAGCGAGATTGATGCTTCGATTTTGTTGAACGGAGCGAAATGGATCATATCAGAAATTGTACGGATCGAATCTTCGCTTTCTCAGGCTGATACGGCAGCTTTGGTTAGAGGAATCATTGCGAGGCAGGAGGTCATCGTATGGAAAGACGGTCCCGTAACGCGGGTCCTTGATCAATCCTTGGAGGCCCGTGAGAAAGCGTTGGTCCTACTCGCTTTTACTGGAGATAAATCCGAAGATGACCTGCGGATCGACGTTTGTTACAAAAATCCCACGAATTTTCGCAAGATTTTGAAAAGATTAGATGAATCTGGGCTCATTTTCCACAGTAAAGAGTTATGTTGCATTTCACCAACGGGAACTGCCGAGGCGGAGAAGATTGCAAGAAACTTTCTCGATAAAAGTTAGGGGAAGGTGCCGACCATGATCCTCATCACCGGCCACGCCATCCTCACCCCCGAGCATCGCGAGCGCATGATCGCGCTCGGCGCCGAACATAGCGCGCGGTCGCGGTCCGAGCCGGGGTGTCTGGCGCATAATTGCCATATCGATGTCGAGAACCCCGACCGGCTGATGTTCGTCGAGGAGTGGGAGAGCGTCGACGCGGTCCGCGCCCATTTCGCGCTGCCCGCCTCGCGCGGCTTCGTCGCCGAGATGCGCGCGCTGTCGCCCGCGCCGCCGGTGATCCGCATCCATGCCGCGGAGGATATCACCGCGACGCTGATGGGGTAGGGCGCGGCGCCATCTACTCCCCTTTATCGTCACCCCGGACTTGATCCGGGGTCCCGCTTTTCGAGGCTGCTGAGCGGGGCCCCGGATCAAGTCCGGGGTGACGAATGGGGAGAGGGCAAAAACCTCTGTCCTACAATATCTTGCCGTGCCACCATCGCTTTGGTCTTCCCTTTGTGTGATGCGCGCGCCACGGCAATATGTGTCGGGTGCGCCGACCGCGGATCGGCTTAAAGCCACAAAGGACACAAAATCGCATCGCTCATGCGGGGCTTTTGTGGCTTTAGCGCGGGCAGGACGGCACATCGGGGGAAAGCCGGGGGGCATATGAGCGGGTTCGAATTCATCTTTTCGCTGTTCGGGCTGATCCTCGGCCTCGCGCTCGCCGAGGGGCTCGGCGGGCTGGCGAAGGCGCTCAAGGCCAGCCACCGCGTCCGCATCGGCTGGCCGACCGCGCTGCTCGGGCTGTTCGTGTCGGGCGACGTCGTGACCTTCTGGATGTACGGCTGGGCGATGCGCGACCTGTTGCCGCTGAGCTGGCCAGTGCTGTTCGGCGGCTTTATTGTCACCGCCATCTATTTCCTCGCGGCGAGCCTCGTCTTTCCCGACGATGCCGAGGCGTGGGGAGACCTCGGCGCGCATTTCGACAAACATTATCGCAAGGTCCTCGGCGGCATCCTGCTGTGCAACGTCGCGCTGCTCGCGACCGTCGCGGGGCTCGCGAAATGGCCGCCCTTCGACCCGCGCAACCTCGTGATCACCTGGAGCTTCTTTCCCGTCGCGCTCCTCGCGATCGCGGCAAAGGACCGGCGCCTCGTGTGCGCCTGCCTCGTCTGGCTGATCGCACTCTACCCGCTCTCGGCGGTGTGGCACTGATTTACCGGGCCGCGGTGACCGCGGTGGTCTTGGCGACGACGCGCCATCCGGCGTCGGTGCGATAGAGCAGGAGCTGGTCGACGTACCGGTCGCCGCCGAAATGCAGTTCATAGGTGACCGCGCTCATCGACGGCGTCGCGTCGCGGCGGTCGAGGACGCGCCCGGTCGCGGCGGGATCGGGCCGCGCCGCCCAGTCGCCGAGCACCTCGGCGAAGCGCTTGCAGCCGATCGGCGCAGCGCCTTCCTTTGCCAGTGTGCAGAATTGTCCGTCGGGCAGGAACAGCGCCTCAAGAAGCTCGACCCGTCCCGTGCGCAGCCCGTCGACATAGGCTTCGAGCGCGGCTTCGGGTGAGGACGGCGCTGGTGCCGCTACCGTCGGCCCCGCCGTCAGCAGCGCAGCGATGAAGGGAAGGGCAAGGCGTACAGGATCGATCGGCATTGCATGAGACTCCCGCCGCAAATCATGCGGGCAGCCTAGCCGCCTCTGCGCGGTTTCTCCAGCGGGAGTCGCGAAGGGAAGGGGCCCCGAAATCTCGTTCGGGACCCTTTCCCTTCGGTCCATTCAGTCGGTGGTCGGCGTGCTGCCGGCCGCGGGCGCCGCCGGCGCTTCGGCCGCGGGCGCCACCGCGGCGGCGGGCGTCACCACCGCAACGCTGGCCGCGGGGGCCAGCTGCGCGGTCGGGATGATCACCGCACCCGCCGGGATCGAATAGGCCAGCGCCTCGTTCGTCCGTGCCATCAGATGCTGGCCGCTCGGGATGATCGCCGATTTGCCGGTGACGAAGGCGCCGAACACGCCGACCGCGATCGCCGCGCCGATCGCGGCGCCGGTGTTGCCCTCACCCTCCTGCCGGTGCATGCCCGCCAGCGGCAGGCGATGGCCGTTGGGCAGCGTCAGTTCGTTGAAAGTGACTTCCATCTTCGCCGACTTGCCGAACGCGCCCTTGCCGGTGCGCCAGGTCACGGTGCCCATGCCGCGCGTGCCCTTCGGGATCACGACGACACCATTGTGCATCACGTCGAAGACGGTGTGCATCGGGATCGTGTGCCCCTCGCGCAATTTCTTGCTGTTCGCCTCGGCATCGGGCGTCAGGATCACTTCGGTGTAGGACGGCAGCATCAGGCCGGGCGCCCGCGCCGCGACGGCGAGCGCCGGTGCGGCGGCGACGGCCGGGATTGCAGCCGGCGTGGCGGTAGGTTCGGCGACGGCGGCGGGTTCGGCTGTCGCGGCGGGTGCCGAGGCTTCCTGCGCCTGAACCGAAATCGAAAGCATGGTAAAAGAGACCGCAAAAGCGGCCGCGCCCCTCAGGTAATTCATCCATTTTCCCCCAAGCCGCAGAGTGCGGCCGAAAGTTACTTGCAAGGCTGTCAGTGCCTTGTCAATCGGGTCCGCCGTTTGGGGATAAGGCAATTACTTCAGCAATGGCGCCAGATACTGGCCGGTGAAGCTGCGCTTCTCCTTCACCACTTGCTCGGGCGTGCCCGCGGCGACGATTTCGCCGCCCTTGACCCCGCCCTCGGGACCAAGGTCGAGGATATAATCGGCGGTCTTGATGACGTCGAGGTTATGCTCGATGACGATCACGCTGTTGCCCTGATCGACGAGCGCCTGGAGCACTTCGAGCAGCTTCCGCACATCCTCGAAATGCAGGCCGGTGGTCGGCTCGTCGAGGATGTAGAGCGTTTGCCCGGTCGAACGGCGCGACAATTCCTTCGCGAGCTTGACGCGCTGCGCCTCGCCCCCCGACAAGGTCGTCGCCTGCTGCCCGACCTTGATATAGCCCAAGCCCACGCGGACGAGCATCGCCATCTTTTCGCGGATCGACGGCACCGCCTTGAAGAATTCGGCGGCATCCTCGACCGTCATGTCGAGCACGTCGGCGATGCTGTGGCCCTTGAACTTCACCTCGAGCGTTTCGCGGTTGTAGCGTTTGCCGTGGCACGTCTCGCACGTCACATAGACGTCGGGCAGGAAGTGCATCTCGATCTTGATCAGCCCGTCACCGGTGCAGGTCTCGCAGCGCCCGCCCTTGACGTTGAAGCTGAAGCGCCCGGGCTTGTAGCCGCGCGCCTGGCTTTCGGGCAGCCCCGCGAACCAGTCGCGGATGATCGTGAAGGCGCCCGTATAGGTCGCGGGGTTGCTGCGCGGCGTGCGGCCGATCGGCGACTGGTCGATATCGATCACCTTGTCGCAATGCTCGAGCCCTTTCAGGCTGTCGTGCGGCCCCGCGATCATCCGCGCGCCGTTGAGCACGCGCGCCGCGCTGGCATAGAGCGTGTCGATGATCAGGCTCGACTTGCCGCTGCCCGACAGGCCGGTGACGCAGGTGAAGGTGCCGAGCGGGATCTTCGCGGTGACATTCTGGAGGTTGTTCGCGCGCGCGCCCTTGAGCACGAGGTCGAAGCCGTTGCCCTTGCGGCGGTGCTTGGGCACTTCGATCCGCTTCGCGCCGGTGAGATACGCGGCGGTCAGGCTCTTCGTGTTCGCGAGCACTTCGTCGAGCGTGCCCTCGGCGACAATCTCGCCGCCGTGGAGCCCCGCGCCGGGGCCCATGTCGACGACATAGTCGGCGTGACGGATCGCGTCCTCGTCATGCTCGACGACGATCACCGTGTTGCCGAGATCGCGAAGACGCTTCAGCGTCGCGAGCAGCCGGTCGTTGTCGCGCTGGTGGAGGCCGATGCTCGGCTCGTCGAGCACGTAGAGGACGCCCGACAGGCCGCTGCCGATCTGCGAGGCGAGGCGGATGCGCTGGCTCTCGCCACCCGACAACGTGCCCGACGTGCGGTTGAGGTTGAGATAATCGAGCCCGACATTGTTGAGGAAGCCGAGCCGCTCGTTGATCTCTTTCAGGATCGCCTTGGCGATTTGCTTCTGCGTGTCGTTGAGTTTCGCATCGAGCGTGCTGAACCAGCCGAGCGCGTCGGCGACCGAGCGCTGCGCCGACAGACTGATGTCCTCGCCCGCGATCTTCACCGCGAGCGGTTCGGGGCGCAGGCGCGCGCCGTGACACGTCTCGCACGGATGCGGCGCCTGATATTTGCTCAGCTCCTCGCGCATCCACGCGCTCTCGGTCTGGAGCAGGCGGCGGTTG
The DNA here is from genome assembly GCF_037095755.1 of Sphingopyxis sp. CCNWLW2. Classification (NCBI taxonomy): domain Bacteria; kingdom Pseudomonadati; phylum Pseudomonadota; class Alphaproteobacteria; order Sphingomonadales; family Sphingopyxidaceae; genus Sphingopyxis; species Sphingopyxis sp. CCNWLW2. Next base: position 788,017 of record NZ_JBAWKJ010000002.1, on the reverse strand, counting down.
AGGTTGCCGATCACCCCCTCGAACGCCTTGTGCGTCGTGTAGCTGCGCTTGCCGTCCTTAAAGGTCAGTTCGACGGGTTTGCCGCCGCTGCCGTAGAGGATGATGAGCTGCACCTCGCCGGGCAGGTCCTGCCAGGGCGTTGTCAGGTCGAAACCATAGGCTTTGCCGAGGCTTTCGAGCACCTGCATATAATAGGGCGAGGGCGGGTTCGATTTCGCCCACGGCACCACCGCGCCCTTTTTCAGGCTGAGCGCGTGGTTGGGGACGACGAGGTCGGGGTCGAACTCCTGCCGCTCGCCGAGGCCGTCGCACGCGGGGCACGCGCCCTGCGGCGCGTTGAAGCTGAACAGCCGCGGCTCGATTTCGGCGATCGTGAAGCCCGAGACGGGGCAGGCGAATTTCTCGCTGAAGATCAGCCGGTTCGCGGGAATGCCCGCGCCCTTCATCGCGCCGCCGGTGTCTTCCTCTTCGCGTCCCGGCACCGGCCCGTCGGCGAGGTCGACATAGGCGAGCCCTTCGGCGAGCTTCAATGCCGTCTCGAAACTGTCTGCGAGCCGCGTGCCCAGCCCTTCGCGGACCGCGATACGGTCGACGACGACTTCGATGTCATGCTTGTATTTCTTGTCGAGCGCGGGCGCTTCGCCGATCTCGTAGAACTCGCCGTCGATACGGACGCGCGTGAAGCCGTCCTTCTGCCACTGCGCGAGCTCTTTCTTATATTCGCCCTTACGCCCGCGCACGACGGGGGCGAGCAGGTAGGCGCGCGTGCCCTCCGGCAGCGCCATCACGCGGTCCACCATGTCGGTGACCGTCTGCGCCGAAATCGGCTCGCCGGTTGTCGGCGAATAGGGAATGCCGACGCGGGCCCACAGCAGGCGCATATAGTCGTAGATCTCGGTCACCGTCGCGACGGTCGAGCGCGGGTTGCGGCTCGTCGTCTTCTGCTCGATGCTGATCGCCGGCGACAGCCCGTCGATATGCTCGACGTCGGGCTTTTGCATCATCTCGAGGAACTGGCGCGCGTAAGCCGACAGGCTCTCGACATAACGCCGCTGCCCCTCGGCATAGATGGTGTCGAAGGCGAGCGACGATTTGCCGCTGCCCGACAGGCCGGTGATGACGATCAGCGCATCGCGCGGCAGGTCGACGTTCACGCCCTTAAGGTTGTGCTCGCGCGCGCCGCGCACGGAAATATGGGTGAGACTCATGGGGGAGGTTTGTTCCAGATTTGTTCTAATGGCGCAAGTCCGGTTTTGCGCGGTTGCGTCATAGATAGGGTGGGCCGAAGCGCATCGCAATGCGCCTATGCAAGCCAGCCTTTCCACCAACATCCCAAAGGCTTCGACCAAGCGTCGTGTCGGTTGCTTGACCGCTTGGCGTCACAGGCGGACAAGAATGGCCATGTGCGCCGTCTCGACCCGACGGCGCAGGCAATCGGGAGACTGGGGAAATGAAGAGCTTTTTTTGGGGCGCCGCGGGACTGGCGATGGTAGCGGCGCTGGCGGCTGTGCCGGCGGTGGCGAGCGACGTGGGCGTCAATGCAACGCTATGGGCTGCGACGGCTGACGAGGGTGACGCTTCGTCGGCGGGATCGCTGAAGGCGCTGACCTTCGGCAAATGGGGTGTCGACCTCGATGCGCGCGATCCGTCGGTGAAGCCCGGCGACGATTTCGACAAATACGCCAACGGCGGCTGGTTCGCGCGCACCGAGATTCCGTCGGATCAGGCCTCGGCGGGGGTGGACTATGATGTCTATAACCTGACCCAGCGTCAGCTCCGCGCGGTCGTTGCGGGGGCGCCCGCGGCGAGCCAGGTTGGCGGGCTGTATCAGAGCTTCATGGACGAAGCGCGCGTCGAAACGCTCGCCGCCAAGCCGCTGCTCGCCGACATTGCCGCAGTCGCGGCGATCAAGGACAAGAGCGAGATGGCGCGCTTCATGGGCGGCACGCAGGGGACGTTCGGATCGACGATCGTCAGCGGCGGTCCCTATGCCGATACCGCCGATCCGACGGTCAACGTCCTGTGGCTGGGGCAGGCGGGGATCGGGCTGCCCGAGCGCGACTATTATCTGAACGACAGCTTCAAGCCGCAGCGCGACGCGTACCGCGCCTATATCGCACGGACGATGAAGATGGCGGGCAATGCCGACCCCGAAAAGGCGGCCGATGCGATCATGGCGTTCGAGACCGAGATCGCGAAGGTCAGCTGGGCGATCGCCGACCGCCGCGATATCGGCAAGATCAATAATCCGATGTCGTCGGACGAACTTGCGGCCTATGCGCCGGGGCTCGACTGGAAAGCCTGGTTTGCGGGTTCGGGCATCGCGCCGCAAAAGCGCATCATCGTCAACGAAAAGACCGCGGTGCGCGATATCGCGGCGCTCTATGCCAAGACGCCGCTCGATACGATCAAGCTGTGGCAGCAGTTCCACGTCGCCGACAATGCCGCGCCCTATCTGTCGAAGGCGTTTGTCGACAGCCGCTTCGAATATACCAAGGCGCTGAGCGGCGTCGGCGAACTGCGCCCGCGCTGGAAACGCGGGCTAACGCTCGTCGACGGCAGCCTTGGCGAACTCGTCGGCGAAACCTATTCGAAGCAATATTTCCCGGCGAGCGCGAAGGCGAAGATGGAGGTGCTCGTCACCAACCTGAAGCTCGCGATGGGCGACCGGATCCGCGGCAACAGCTGGATGGCGCCCGCGACGAAGGACGCCGCGCTGGCGAAGCTTGCGAAGATGGATGTGATGGTCGGTTATCCCGACAAATGGCGCGATTATTCGGGGCTGAAGATCGACCCCGCCGACCTTTACGGCAATGTGAAGCGCAGCGCGGCGTTCGAATATGCCTATGCGCTGTCGGATTTGAACAAGCCCGTCGACCGCAAGAAATGGTCGATGAACCCGCAGGAAGTGAACGCCTATAATGGCGGGCTCGAGAATAAGATCGTGTTCCCGGCGGGCATCCTGCAGGCGCCTTACTTTAGCGAAAGCGTCGACGATGCGGTCAACTATGGCGCGATCGGCGCGGTAATCGGCCACGAGATCACGCATGGCTTCGACGATCAGGGCCGCAAGATCGACGCCGAGGGCGCGGTGCGCGACTGGTGGACGCCCGAGGATGCGGCGCGCTTCGATGCGCAGGCGAAGGCGTTCGGCGCGCAATATGCGACTTATGAGGCGGCGCCCGGGTCGTTCATCAACCCCGAGCTGACGATGGGCGAGAATATCGCCGACCTTGCCGGGCTCGAGGTCGCTTATGACGCCTATCAGCGCTCGCTCGGCGGCAAGCCCGCGCCGGTGATCGACGGGCTGACCGGCGACCAGCGCTTCTTCCTCGCCTTTGCGCAGGCGTGGCGGACAAAGCAGCGCGAGGATGCGATCAAGCAGCAGGTCGCGAGCGATCCGCATAGCCCCGCGCGCTGGCGCATCATCGGGCCTGTGCGCAACGTCGATGCGTGGTATAAGGCGTTCAGCGTCGCCGCGGGCGCCAAATATTATCTGAAGCCCGAGGAGCGCACCAGGATCTGGTAAGTCCTGAGACCCCTTTCTCAGGATCGGGCGGGGGCGGCTTCGTGCCGTCCCCGTACCGCCATCGCGGTCAGCGACAAGGCCGCGCCAACAATGACGAACAATGCGGGGAAGCCGCCGAGCACCGACATCATGCGGATGCCGTCGATGCCGCCGCCGGCGACCAGAACGATGGCGACCAGCCCGACGGTGATGCCCCACACCGCCTGCACCCACAGCGGCGCCTCGGGGGCGTCGGGCGTAATGCCGCGCGTCGACAGCGCGCTCATCGCCGAGACGTTGGCGTCGGCGCCGGCGACATAAGACAGGAAGATCGCGAACAGCACGATCCCGGCCACGACGGGGCCGCCGCCGAGCGCGCTGAACAGCCGGAACAGCACCGGATCGGGGCCTTGCGCGGTGAGGACGGCATAAAGGCTGGCGCCGCTCTGTTGGTCGAACGCGATCGTCGCACCGGCAATGGCCGTCATCCACACCGCACCGAACAGCGACGGCAGGATGAGATTATAGAGGATGAAGGCGCGGACGCTGTACCCGACCGCGAGGCGGCCGAGGAACAGCGCGGTGACGGGCGCCCAGGCGAACCAGTTGGCCCAATTGAAGATCGTCCATTGTCGATGCCAGCCGGTGTCGACGTCGAGGCCGAGGTTTCGTGGGATGAAGGTCTGGAAATAGTCGACCGTCCCGCGCAGCGACAGGCCGAGCATGTCGGCGGTCGGCCCCGCAATCAGGACAAAGGCGATGATAGCGAAGAACAGCCAGGTGTTGAGCACCGAAAGCCCCGCGATGCCCTTTTGCAGGCCCGTCGCCGCCGAAATCAAGAAGCTCGCGACGATCGCTCCCGCTATCGCCCAGCGTAGCGGCGTGCCGCCGTCGAAGCCGCCGATCCCTTCGACCCCGCCCGCGAGCGCGAGCAGACCGGCGCCGAGCGACGCCGCCATGCCCGCGACGAGCGCATATAGGCAGATGATGTCGATGCCGGTGCCAACCGGACCATGCGCGCGCTGGCCGATCAGCGGAACGAACAGCGACGAAAGGCTGAAGGGTTCGCGGCGGTTATAATAGGCAAGCGCGAAAGCGAGGCCCGCGACGGTGTAGATGGCATAGGGCGTCAGCGTCCAATGCAGGAACATCGTCGACATGGCGAAGGTCGCCGCCGCATCGCTGCCCGGTTCGAGCCCCAGCATCGCGGGCGGGTCGTTGAGGTGGAAGAGCGGTTCGGCGGCGCCCCAGAAGAGGATGCCGGTGGCGATCGTGGTGCAAAGCGTCACCGCGAACCAGCGCCATCGGGTCAAAATGGGTTTCGCGTCCGGCCCGCCGATGATCCGCCCGCCGAGCGGCGAAACGGCAATGCCCGCCAGAAGCGCGAGAAAGCCGATTCCCGCCCAGGCGAAGAGCGGCGAAAAGTTGCGCAATATCCAGTCGTTGATCGCCGTCTCGGCCACGACGACGGCGGGGCCTTGCCATAGGCTGAGGACAACGGCGGCAAGAAGCACCGCGAGGGGCGTGAAAAACACCGGGCGATTGAGGGGATGCTTCGGAGACGCTGGCAAATGATCGGCCGATCGGACATGGTCAGAAGGATCAGCATGACGTTTGCCCCGCGCCAGGTCAATTCGGGGAGGTCAATTCGGGGCGGGAACGGGCCATCGGGCCAAGCGTTGGATCGGCAGATATGTGGATTTGAAGGAGAAGCTTCGATGACCAGGAATTTGATGGCGGCCACCGCCGCGCTTGCGCTGTTCGCCTCGGGTCAGGCGGCCGCCTTCCAGACGCCGGCCGATACGACGACGGCGGCGAAACCGATGAAGGACGGCACCACGGCCGAAGAACGATCGAACACCGCGCGGCTCAACGCCGAACAGGCGGCGCGCGCCAAGGCCGACAACACGGTCTATGCACAGGAAGTTTCCGCCGCGCAGCAACAGGTCGCACATGACCAGCAAGTGTTCAGCGAGGAAACCGCCGTTTATGAGGCCGAGAAGGCGCGGGTCGCCGCGATGTCCGCCGAAGAGCGGATGAAATGGGAAGCCGACGCCGCAGCGTGCAAGGCTGGCGACAAGACCCGCTGCGCCGTGCCGACGACGCCGCCGCGCTAAAGCGTCAATATTCGGCGGGCACAGGTTCCGCTGTCGTGTCGGGCGGCGAGGGGGCGCCCGCTGGCACGGCGGCGAGCGGGCCTTCGTCCGTCGCCGCTGCGGCAGGCTCGGGGTCGGGGAAGCGTCCGCCATATCGATAATCGTCGGCGGCATCGGTCAGGATCGGCGGATCGACGTCGACCGCCCCCAGTTCGCGAAACGCGTCATCGCTCATCATTTCGTCGCGATGCGCCCGCAGCCGTATCGCGACACCGTAGCTGTCCGCGCAGTCGAGGCACGGCGCGGCCCCGCTGCCTTGCGGCGCCAGCGCGTCGGGATTGGCGCTGAGGTGCGAATAGGATGCCGGACCGCCGGTTTCGCGGCCCAATCGTGTCCCGGCGGCCATTTCGCCCAGCAAAGCCCCGCCGGTGACGCCGGCGAGCAGGAGCGCCGACCAACGGAACAGGCGCGCGCCCGCGCGGCGACTCGCAGCGAAAGATAATTTCCTCGCCATCGGTAAATTTGGCCATGAACATGCGCCGGATGCAAGTCCGGCACCATGATATTGCCCTGCGGTCGGCCATTCGTCGACGGATCGACGCACTTCGTCTGTCAATCGAGCGGCTGTCCGCCCCGATCGATCCAAAGGCGATTCTGATGACGTCCAGAGGGTATCACCCCTTTGCGGGATATCGGAAGACGGTCTCCCCGGTCCGCCAACCGGTATCCCGCATCCTTTTGAAGAGAGGACTCCCCCATGGCGAAATTTTCTTTCCTGTTGGCAGCGCCGGTCGCGCTGGCCGGCTTTTCGGTTCCTGCCGCCGCCGAAGACGATGGCGAGCGGTACACCGCGGTCGTGCGTTATGACGACCTGAATCTGTCGAGCGCCGACGGCCGCGAGCGGCTGACCACCCGCGTCAAATATGCCGTCCAGAAAGTGTGCGGCATCCGGGTGCATTCCCGGCAGGGCCTTCGCGAACGTGCCGTGGCCAATCGCTGCAGGGATAGCGCGATGGCCGACGCCGATGTTAAACTGGCCGGCCTGTTCAACGGCGAAAGCGCCCGCCTGGCTGATCGCGGCCGGATCGTCATCGCCGCCGCGCCCTGACGAACCCCGCCGTATGTAAATCCCAAAAAAAGGCGGTCGTGCCCCTGTGGCATGACCGCTTTTTTGTTCAGGCGTGCATGATCGCCTTTACATCGTGGAGATAGGTGCGGCCGATGCGGTGGACGCCGCCTTCGCCCAGGTCGACGCTCCACGCGCCGTCGCCATGATGCTTCAATCCGACGATGCCTTCGCGGCGGATCATTTTCGACCGGTGGATGCGCATGAACTGATCGGGGTTCATGCGCGCTTCCAGCGACTTGATCGTCTGATGGATCAGCCAGCTGCGGCCGCCGACATGCAGGCGCATATAGTCGCGCTCGGCCTCGATCAGATCGACCTGTCCGGCATCGATGCGAAGCATCTCGCCGCGGTTCTGGACCCAGAATTCATTGATCCATCGGCTTTTTTGCGCCGGCGCGCGCTCGGTCGCGCGCCATTCGCGCACGCGCGACAGCGCGCGGGCCAGGCGGTCGGGCGACACGGGTTTGAGCAGATAGTCGACCGCGGCCACGTCGAACGCCGCCACCGCATAACGATCGAAGGCGGTGACGAAGACGACTGCGGGGGGATTGTCGAGCCCCTCGATCGCGGCGGCGACCTCCAGCCCGTTGAGATCGGGCATCGCGATGTCGCAGAGCACAAGGTCGGGCGCGAGCGCATCGACCATGCGGAGCGCCGAAGCGCCGTCGCTCGCGGTGCCGACGAGCGAGACGCCGTCCTGCTGTCCGGTCAATATCTGCAATCGTTCGATTGCCAGCGGTTCGTCATCGACGATCAGGGTGCGAAGTGTCTGTAGCATTTCAGCATGCCTCCCGTGCCAGCGGCAACCAGAGCGAAACGACGAAGCCGCCGCTTTCCGAAGGACCCCATTCGCATCCGGCGCTGGGGCCATAACGCGTCAACAGCCTTTCGCGGACATTGCCGAGGCCGAGGCCGGTTCCCGAGGCTGGGGCGGGAGCTTTCGGATCGATGTCGTTTTCGATGCGCAGCACCAGCAGGCCATATTCGGCGCTGGCGGTGAGGCGGACCGCGATCTTTCCCTTGCTCGGCGCGACGCCATATTTGATCGCATTCTCGATGATCGGTTGCAGGATCAGCACGGGAACGCAGGCGTTTTCCAGCTCTTTCGGCATGTCGACTTCGACCTGCAGCCGGTCGGGGAACCGCGTCTGTTCGATGTCGAGATAGAGGCGCTGGAGCGCGATTTCCTCGTCGAGGCTGACGAGCTGTTCGGGATCGACGGCAAGGCTTGAGCGGAGGAAGGAGGCGAGATTCATGATCATCGTCTCGGCCTCGCTCTTCGATCCCTTGAGCACGAGGGTCGACAGCGAATTGAGCGTGTTGAACAGGAAATGCGGATTGACCTGGTAATGCAGCGCGCGGAGCTGCGCGGTCTGTGCCTCCATGCGGAAATGATTGGCGCGGCGTTCGAGCGCGCGCATCTCGTTCGCATAGCCGAACGCGACATAGAGCGCGGCCCAGACGGCGAAGAAGAAATACCAGCGGATCGAGCTGTCGAGGATCAGCATCGTTTCCCACGCGACCGAGTATTTCGACTGCATTTCCTCGACGATCTTCGCGCTGTCGGAGACCGGGAACCAATAATAGAAAACCAGCAGATTGACCGTCGCATAGATGATCACGAGCGGAACCGCGGCACCAAAGGCGGCCGCCAGCCGGGCGCCGAAACTCTGAGGCTGGGCGCGCTGGAGCAGCTGATAGAGGACAAAGGTGCACAGGATACCGGCGACAACGACGATCGCGCGGCGGCCGGCGGACGGCCATTGCTCGGGCACGCCGGTCAGCATCGCGAGTACCGAGGTGATCAGGAAATAGATCGCCCACATGGCAATGATCGATCCGATCGCGACCCGGGGGTTCACGCGGGCGTCGGAGGCGCGCCAGTCGGGCGCCGCCGCCAACATTTTCGCGCGCTGATCGCGCAGCGCATCCTTGCGGTTTGAGATATTCATTATGCTGGCTTTAGCGCCAAAAGCCGACCGATGGCTAGCGGGCACCGGGCCGCCAGTCGAAGCTCTGCGCACCTTGGTCGAAAGCCGAAGGCCGGTTAGCCGGCCGGTTGCGGCAGTGCGCGGCGCCAGTTGCCGCGCCGGTAGATCGCCCACGCCATCGCCAGCGAGGCGAGGGACGAGAGCGGAAAGCTCCACCAGAGGATGTCGCTGCCGATCGCCGGATAACCGAAATAATAGATACCAAGGCGGATCGGGAACATCGACAGGAACAGGATGACGAGCGGCGGCACGACCGAGCCATTGGCCCGCAGCGTGCTGATCAGCACGATCGTCGTGCCGAAGGGCAGGAAGGTCCAGGTCGCGATCAGCTGGATATTGCGCGACACCTCGATCGCCGGGCTTTCGCTGCCGAGGAAGAGCGCGAGCGCGGCGCGGTCGAAGATCAGGAGGAGAGCGATCAGCGCGCCGGTCATCGCAAGGTTGATCGCGATGCCGCTGTTCGTGACGCTCGATACGCGGTCCCAGCGCCCGGCGCCGATGTTTTGCGCGGCCATCGAGCTGACCGCGGCGCCGACCGCGAGCGCGGGCATCTGGATATAGTTCCACAGCTGGAGCGTTGCGCCATAAGCGGCCGCGGTGACGAGCCCCTCGCGGTTGACGAGCCCGACCATGACGAGCCCGGCGCCCGAGATTACCAGCATCTGCGCGCCCATCGGCAGCCCACGGCCGATGATGAAACGCAGTTCGGACCATTTGGGAAGGAGATAGGACAGTTCATGCCCGCGCAGGCGCAGCACGTGGTTCTTGACGTAGAACCATCCGATCATGCCCGCGAGGCTGATCGCCCCCGCGACGGCCGTGGCCAGCGCGCTGCCCGCAATGCCAAGGCGCGGAAAGGGGCCGAGGCCGAGGATCAGAACGGGGTTGAAGACGATGTCGAGCACGACCGCAAGGATCATAAAGCGGAGCGGCGTCACCGCGTCGCCCGCGCCGCGCGAGGCCATCATCAGCGTCACGCTGAGCATGCTGGCGGGCACGGCGAGGAAGGTGACACGCAGATAATCATGCGCGAGTGCAAAGGCTTCGGTCGGGGTTTCGAGCCAGCGTAAAATCTGGTCCGACGCAAACCAGCCGATGATCGCGATGACGACCGCGAAGATCAGCGCAAGGCCGATCACGCCCCCGGTCGCGCGGCGCGCGGCGTCGATGTCGCCGCGGCCCATCGACTGGCCGATCAGCACCGTCGCCGCCATGCCGAAGCCGAAGAAGGCGCCGAACATCAGGAACATGATGATGTTCGCATTGGCGGTCGCCGCGAGCGCGCTTTCGCCGAGGAACTGCCCGACCCAGATCGCGTTCACCGAGCCCGACAGCGTCTGGAGGATGTTCGACGCGAGCGTCGGCAGCGCGAAGAGGATCAGCGTCTTGGTGATCGGCCCGTGGGTCAGGTCCATCCGCCCGTCGCGCGCGGTCTGGCGCGGCGGGATCGGCCCTGCGGCGGGGTCGGCCGCCGCGGCGACCGGGGTCGGCGTGACGGGCGCCTCTTCGCTCAACCCAGCCGTGCCAGTGCGGCGGTCAGGCGGTCGGCCTCGGCTTCCTTGGCGGCATGGTCGGCGCGCGCCTTTTCGACCGCTTCGGGCTTGGCGCGCTCGACGAACGACGGGTTGTTCAGGCGGCCCGCGAGGCCATCGCGCTCCTTCGCCGCAGCGGCGAGCGCCTTGTTCAGCCGGTCACGTTCGGCGGCGATGTCGATCACGCCTTCGAGCGGAACGGTGATCGTTTCGCCCTCCACAACGAGCTGCGCCGAGGCGCCTGCCGGAGCGGGATCGAAGCTTACGCTCTCGAGACGTGCAAGGCGGTCGAGCTGCGCCGCGAGCTTGTCGGTGCGGGGCTTGAGCGACGCCGGGAAATGCGCGGTCAGCCGCGCGCCCGGAGGCAGGCCGAGTTCGGCCTTGGCGGTGCGCAGTTCGCTGACGAGCTTGATCAGCCAGTCGATGTCGGCGCCGGCGTCGGCATCGCGCGCCGCGTTCGGCTCAGGCCATTTCGCGGTGATGAGCGGATAATCGGCGCGGTCGCCAAGGCCCGTCCACAGCTCTTCGGTGATGAAGGGCATGAAGGGGTGGAGCATGACGAGGATCTGGTCGAGCACCCAGCCCGCGACGGCCTTCGTCTCGTCGTCGATCGCGCCCTTGATCAGTTCGAGATACCAGTCGCAGAAACGGTCCCACGCAAAGCTGTAGATCGCGTTGGCGGCCTCGTCGAAACGGTACGCGGCGAAGGCTGTTTCCATTGCGGCGACGGTCGCGGCGACTTCGCCGATGATCCAGCGGTTGACCGGCAGCGTCGCGGCGGGCGCTTCGAAGTTGGCCGAGGCCGAAATGCCATTGGCTTCGCAGAAGCGCGCGGCGTTCCACAGCTTGGTCGCGAAATTGCGATAACCCGCGAGGCGCGCGTCATCCATCTTGATGTCGCGGCCCTGGCTTTCCATCGCCGACATGAAGAAGCGCAGCGCGTCGGCGCCGTACTGGTCGATCAGGCCGAGCGGATCGACGACATTGCCCTTCGACTTCGACATCTTCGCGCCATCGGGCGCGCGGACGAGGCCGTGGAGGTAAAGCGTCTTCCACGGCACGTCGCCCATGAACTCCATCCCCTGCATCGCCATGCGCGCATCCCAGAAGAAGAGGATGTCGAAGCCCGAGATCAGCACGTCGTTGGGATAGTGGCGCTTCAGGAGTTCGGTGTTCTCGGGCCAGCCGAGGGTGGCGAAGGGCCAGAGGGCGGAGGAGAACCAGGTGTCGAGGACGTCCTCGTCGCGGGTGAGCGCAACGCCAGCGCCAGCCTCGGCCTGTGCTTCTTCTTCGGTCTCTGCAACGAAGATGCTGCCATCCTCGGCGTACCATGCCGGAATCCGGTGGCCCCACCAGAGCTGGCGCGAGACACACCAGGGCTGGATATTCTCCATCCAGTTGAAGAAGGTCTTTTCCCACGTCTTGGGGACGATGTTTATGCGCCCGTCGCGCACCGCCGCCATCGGCGGCTGCGCGAGCGTTTCGGCGTCGACATACCATTGGTCGGTTAGCCAGGGCTCGATCACCACGCCGCCGCGATCGCCGAAGGGGGTCTGGATCGTGCGCGGCTCGGCGTCATGCTCGCCGCCGTCCTTGTCGATATGCGGGATCAGGAAGCCTGCTTCCTTCATGCGGGTCACGACGAGTTCGCGCGCACCTTCGACGCCATCACGCTTGAAGCGATGGAGCCCCAGATATTCGGCCGGGATCAGCCCGTCGGCGGTCTGGATCACGTTCGCGTCGCCGTCGAGCATGTTGAGCATCTCGCCGGCCTTGAAACCCGCGCGCTTGCCAACGTCGAAGTCGTTGAAGTCGTGCCCCGGGGTGATCTTCACCGCGCCCGAACCCAGCTCGGGGTCGGCATGTTCGTCGGGAACGATCTTGAAGCGGCGGCCGGTGATCGGCTGGAGAATATCCTTGCCGATCACGCTCTTGTAGCGCGGATCGTCGGGGTGCACCGCGACCGCCATGTCGGCGAGCATCGTTTCGGGGCGCGTCGTCGCGACGACGATAAAATCGCGACCGTCATCGAGTTTCACGCCGTCGGCGAGCGGATATTTGAAGTGCCAGAAGCCGCCCTGAATCTCGTGCGTCTCGACCTCGAGGTCCGAAATCGCGGTCTTGAGCTTCGGATCCCAGTTCACGAGCCGCTTGTCGCGGTAGATCAGCCCCTTTTTGTGAAGGTCGACGAACACCTTGACCACCGCGGCGGTGAAATGCGGGTCCATCGTGAACTGCTCGCGGCTCCAGTCCATCGAGCAGCCGAGGCGGCGGAGCTGGCCGGTGATCTGGCCCCCGCTTTCGGCCTTCCACTGCCAAACCTTGTCGATGAAATCTTCGCGGCTGTAGTTGGTGCGCTTGTCCTGCTGTTGCTCAAGCTGGCGTTCGACGACCATCTGCGTCGCGATGCCGGCATGGTCCATGCCGACGACCCACAAAGCATCCTTGCCGCGCAGCCGCTCGTAACGGACGAGCACGTCCTGCAACGTGTTGTCGAGGGCATGGCCGATATGGAGCGCGCCGGTGACGTTCGGCGGCGGGTTGACGATCGTGAAGGGTGTTGCGTCGGGACGCGCGGGGCGAAACAGCCCGCGGCTTTCCCATTCATGGGCCCATTTCGCCTCGATAGCGGCGGGATCGAACGTTTTTTCCATCGGCATAGCCGGGCGCCTTTGCCAGCCGGGGGGCGAGGCGGCAAGGGGGGATCGGTCCAACCTATGCCCGTTCGCGTCGTGCGTTACTCGAATTGAAAAGCCGTGTGCTCCCGCGAAGGCGGGAGTCCATCTCCGGTGGGTGCTATTTCGAACCGACGGGCGATGGGTCCCCGCCTTCGCGGGGACACCGTCGATTTTTACCGCGAGCGGGTTGGGAGGGTTCTATTTCTTCAAATGGCTGCCCAGCCAGTTGAACACCGTCTGGTGCCACTGGACGCTGTTCGCGCCCTTCAGCACCCAGTGATTCTCGTCGGGGAAGACGAGCAGTTCCGACGGGATATTGCGGCGCTGGAGCGCGGTGAAGGCGGCGAGGCCCTGGCTGTAGGGGATGCGGAAATCCTTTTCGCTGGTGATCACCAGCATCGGGGTCTTCCACTTGGTCACATGATTGACCGGATTCCACTTTTCGGGATCGGTGCGTTCCCACCAGGGGCCGCCATGATCCCATTCGTCGAACCACAATTCCTCGGTCTCGAACGCCATCGCGCGCAGATCGAACACGCCGTCGTGCTGGACGAGGCATTTGAAGCCGTCGGTCCACTGGCCGGCGATCCAGTTCATCATATAACCGCCATAGGAGGCGCCGAGCGCGCAGGTGTTATTGAGGTCGAGCTGCGCATCCTGCTTGCCCGCGGCGGCCAGGCCGAGCTTCAGATCCTCGAGCGGCTTGCCGCCCCAATCCTTGTTGATGCTGTCGGTGAAGGCCTGACCGTAACCCGTCGAGCCGTGGAAATCGATGGTGACGACGCCATAGCCCTGCTGTGCAAAAACGCGCGGGTTCCAGCGCGTCGACCAGCTGTTGCCGAAGCTCGACTGCGGCCCGCCATGGACAATGAAGGCCACCGGCAGCTTCTGGACCGGGCTGACCGGCTTGACGATCATCCCCCACACCTTGTCGCCGTTCGCGCCGGCGAACTGGACGCGGTCGAGCTCGACCGGGTCAAACTGCGCGAGCGCCGCGGCGTTGACCGCGGTGATCGGCTTCACCTTGCCCTTGGCATCGCGAACGAAAAGGTCGGTCGGTGCGAGCGCGCTGTTGCGCGAATAGAGGAGGGCGCCGCCGGGAAGCGCGGTGACGTCGCCGATATTGCCTTCGAAGGCTTCGGTCGTCGCCTTCAGCTTCTCGACCTTGCCCGTCGCGGCGTCGACGCGGAACACCGGATGTTCGAGCGTGTCCTGCGCGGTGACATAAAGCGACTTGCCGTCGGGTGCCCAAACGATCGAGCCGACCGAGCGGTCCCATGCGTCGGTCAGCTTTTTCGTCTCGCCGCTTTCGAGGTTGCGGAGCATCAGCACCTGCCGGTCGGCCTCATACCCCGGCCGCGCCATAGCGGCATAGGCGAGCCATTTGCCGTCGGGCGAAGGGGTCGGGAGGGTGTCGGTCGCCTGATTGTCCTGCGTCAGGTTCCTCGGCATCATCCGGCTGTCGACCAGCCAGCTATAGATGTCGAGATTGGTCGACATCGGCTCGTTCCGGTCGGCCTTGCGCAGCGTGAAAAAGACGGTGCGGCTGTCGGCGCCCCATGCGAGTTCCTCGCCGCCGCCGAACGGCTTCGACGGGCTGTCGCCGATCAGGCCGGCGTCGACCGGGCGCGCGGCGCTCGCCTTGCCATTGGTGAGGTTGAAGATGAACGGGCGGCTATAGGTGCCCGGGGTTTCCCAATGATCCCAGTGGCGGACGAAGCCTGCGCCATCCTTGTACAGGCGGCCGGTGCCCGGGCCGGGAAGCGCGCCCTTGTCCTTGGCGTCGCAGCCGAAGTCGGTGCATTCCTTCGCGATGTCGCCCCACGCGAGCAGCTTCGCGCCGTCGGGAGAAATCTTGAAGCCCGAAACATCGGCTTTGGTATCGGTCACCTGCGTCGCGGCGGCGCCCGCTTTCGGATCGATGCGCCACACCTGATCCTTGCCCGAGGCGTTCGAGAGGAAATAGAGGATGCCGTCCTTGTCGAAGGCGGGAGCGGTTTCGTTCTTGCCCGCGGTGTCGGCGATGGCGACAGGCTTTGCGTCCTTCGCATTGCGGTCGACGAGCCATAGCCCGGTCGAGCGCTTGTAGGTCGCAGCCTCGGTCTCGGTCATCTGGAACACGACCCAGCGGCCATCGGGCGATGCGGTCGGCGCGGCGACGCGCTTCAAGGTCGCAAGATCGAGCTCGGTCATCGGCCGGGCGAAAGCGGGGGTGGAGAGAGCGGCGGCGAGCGCAATCGCGCTGGACAGGATGTGGTTTCGCATGAAAGCGGTTTAGCGATGCGCCGCGCGGGTTCAAGGATGAACCGACCGCGATCGCCTCGATTCCCCGCTGCCGCTGAAAATCGGGGCTTGGCGATAATAAATCAAACCTCTCTGGCGCCGCGACGCCCGATGCGCCATCGGGCCGCCTGCAAGGAGATATCTGTGGCGAAGCCGGATTCGAGTCGGATTTTTTTACCGCTGCTGGCGGGCGCGAGCCTGCGCGACCGGGTGGTCGCCAGCGTCGGCGCACTTGTCGGTATCAGCCTCGCCGGCCTGATCTGCGCGGCGATGTTCCCGGCCACGATGCCGTGGATCATCGCACCGATCGGCGCGTCGGCGGTGCTGCTGTTCGCCGTGCCCGCGAGCCCGCTTGCCCAGCCTTGGTCGATCGTCGGCGGCAACGTCATTTCCGGCATTTTCGGCGTGGTCGTGGCACAGGCGATCGGCGAGCCCGCCTTCGCGGCCGCGCTGGCTGTCTCGACCGCCATCTTGGTGATGTCGCTCGCGCGCTGTCTGCATCCTCCGGGCGGTGCGGTCGCGCTCAGCGCGGTTCTCGGCTGGCAGAGCTTTTCGGGGCATGTCGCCGACTTCCTCGTGCCCGTGCTCATCAATTCGCTGATCCTTGTCGCGATCGGCATGCTGTTTCATCGTTTTTCGGGGCACAGCTATCCGCATCGCGCGCGGCCCGTCGACGGGAAGGCGGTTCCGCAGGAGCCGGTTGGGCTGTTGATGGACGATATCGACGGCGCGCTTGCCGATCTGGGCGAGACATTCGATATCAGCCGCGAGGACCTCGCGCTGCTGCTGGCGCGCGCCGAGGCGCATGCCGCTGAACGCGTCGCCAAGGCGCAGCTTGCCCTGGCGGGCAGCAAGTTGGCGGCGGAAAAAGCGAAAAAGCGGAAGCGCGAAAAGGTCGGTTCCTAACGGACGATCACGCCGCCCTTCATCACATGGTCGATCTTTTCGAGCACGGTGATATCGGCGAGCGGATCGGCCTTTACCGCGACGAAATCGGCATAGCGGCCCGGAACGATGGCGCCAACGTCGTCGCGGCCCATTTCGATTGCGGCGCGCCCGGTCGCCGACTGGATCGCCTGCATCGGCGTCATCCCATATTTGACCATGTTCGCGAATTGCCGGGCGTTGAGCCCGTGCGGATAGACGCCGGCGTCGGTGGCGTAGCCAATGTTGACGCCCAGCTCGACCGCGCGGTGGAAGGCGGCGCGCTGCGCATCGGTCGTTTCGCGGTTCTTGCGTAGATATTCCTCGGGCCAGCCTTCTTTCGTGCCGACCTCGTCGATGTAGGTGCCGTTGTAGATGTCCATCGCGAGCCAGGTGCCGTGCTTTTTCGCAAGCCGCAGCGTCGTCTCGTCGGCAAGGCTGGCATGCTCGATACTGTCGACCCCCGCGTTGACCGCATTCTGGATGCCGATCGCACCATGCGCGTGCGCGGTGACCTTCTTGCCGCGGGCATGCGCGACCTTCACGATCGCGCGCAGCTGCTCGATCGTCAGTTCGGGCGCACCGGGTTCGGTGCCGATCGCGAGCACCGCGCCGGTCGCGATCGTCTTGATGAAGTCGGCGCCATGATCGAGCAGGTAGGTCGTCTTCGCCGCCGCCTCCTCAGGCGTCGCGGCGACGCCGAGCCGCATGTCGGGCGGCAATTGCTCGTTCGGAACCACGCCGTTCAGCTCGCCGCCGCCCTTCGGGATCGTTAAATAGGCGCCCGCGACCCACATGCGCGGCCCGGGCACGTCGCCGCGCTCGATCGCATTGCGCAGCGTCACATCGGTAAGCCCGCGATAGGTGCCGACGTCGCGCACGCTGGTGAAACCCGCGCCCAGCGTGACCCGCGCGTTGCGCGCACCGACGAGCGCGGTTTCGGCGGGCGACGCCTTCATCGGCGCTGCAAGGTCGGCGCTCTGGCCAAGGTCGGCAAGGTGGGTGTGGAGGTCGATCAGGCCGGGAAGCACGGTGAAGCCCGACCAGTCGATCACCCTCGCGCCGTCGGGCGCCTTTCCGCACGTGGCGACCGCCTTGATACGCTCGGCCTCGACGGTGATGCAATGGCCGGTGCGGACCTCGTTCGAGAGGCCGTCGATCAGCCGCCCCGTTTCGATATAAAGCGTTTCGGCCGATGCGGGCGCCGCGACGAGCGCCGCCGCCAGCGCTGCGATCAGCCGGCCGTGCCGAATGCGTCGCACTGGCGTGGGTCCCCCGATTGCAGGCCGCGGCGCAGCCAGCTCATGCGCTGTTCGCTGGTGCCGTGGGTAAAGCTTTCGGGCACCGGCCGCTGGCCCGCCGAGCGCATCAGCGTGTCGTCGCCGATCGCATTGGCGGCGCGCATCGCCTCTTCCATATCGCCCACTTCCATGACCGGCTGGCCGGCGCTGGTCTTCGCGCGTGCGGCCCACACGCCGGCGTAGCAATCAGCCTGCAGTTCCATGCGGACCTGCAACGCATTGCCCTCGGCCTGCGATGCGCGCTGTTGCGCGCGGCGGACCTGATCCGAAATGCCGCTGATCGTCTGGATATGATGACCGACCTCGTGCGCGATCACATAGGCTTGCGCCGCGTCGCCTGCCGCGCCGAAACGCTGTTCGAGTTCGCGGAAGAAGCTGGTGTCGAGATAGACGCCCTGATCGGCAGGGCAATAGAAGGGGCCCATCGCCGCCTGCGCGGCGCCGCAGCCCGACCGGTTGGATTCGGTGAAGAAATTGAGCGTCGGCTTGCGATAGCCGGTGATAAGACCCTCCCACACGGTATGCGTCGATCCGAACACGTTGCAGGCGAAGCGTTCGCTTTGCGTATCGCAGGCGACATTGGTGCCGCCACGGCTGTCGACGGCCGGATCGGCGGTGCCGCTCCCGCTGCTGAGCATATTGGCGCCGGGGCCGAGCAGGAAAAAGGCGGCCGCACCGATGAGCAGGATCGTGCCGCAACCCATCTTGCGCCCGAGCAGCATCGGAAGGAATCCGATGAGAAGCCCGCCAAGACCACCGCCTCCGCCCCCGCCGAAACCGCCGCCGCTGCCTCGGCCAAGGTCACGGATGTCGTCGCCGGGATCATAGTCGTCGAGGCGCATGGGGCTTCTCCACCGGTAAATGGTCGTCTCGGCGCAAGTGTTACAGCAGCGCCGGGCAATTGGAAGGGGCTTCGCATATAATCGAGCCATTGCAATAGGCTGTGTTGCGGTGCACAAATCTCGCGCCCGCCAAACAAGGATCCTCGAGTCCATGCCACGCCGTGCCGCCCGCGCCGCGCTTCCGCTTCCCGACCTCGTCGTGCTCGTCCTGCAGGGCGGCGGCGCGCTCGGCGCGTTTCAGGCGGGGGTGTATGAGGCGCTGATCGATCTTGGCATCGAGCTCGACTGGGTGGCGGGGATTTCGATCGGTGCGGTCAATGCCGCGATCATCGCGGGGAACGAACGCGATCAGGCCGTGGGCAAGATGCGCGAATTCTGGGAGGGTGTGTCGTCGGCGCTGCCCTCGCTGCCGACCGCCGACAACGACTGGGCGCGCGAGTGGACGCATATGGCGGCGGCGGGGCAGGTCGCGGCCTTTGGTGTGCCGGGCTTTTTCATTCCGCGTTTCCCGCCGCCCGCCTTTGCCGCGCGGCAGACGCCCGAAGCGGTCAGTTTCTACGATACCGCGCCGCTGGCCCAGACACTCGACCGGCTGGTTGACTGGGACCGGGTGAACAATGGCAAGGTTCGGCTGTCGGTCGGTGCCGTTGCGGTCGAGACGGGCAATTTCCGCTATTTCGATACGAAACTCGAAACGCTCGATGCGCGGCATATCCTTGCCTCGGGCGCGCTGCCGCCCGGCTTGCCGCCGGTTGAGATCGACGGGATATGGTATTGGGACGGCGGTCTTGTGTCGAACACGCCGCTCGAACATGTCGTCGAAGCGGCGAATGAGGATATGCTGGTGTTCCAGGTCGACCTGTTCCCTGCGCGCGGCGATCGCCCGCACGACATGGAAGAGGCCTGGTCGCGCGAAAAGGACATTCGCTTTTCCAGCCGAACGCGCCGCATTTCGGATGGGCTGGTGCGGCGCCGCAAGGAGCACCGGCTGATCGACCGGATGCTGCAGAAATTGCCGCCCGAGTTCGCCGACCTGTCCGAGGTCAAGGCGGTGCGCAAGATGGTCGACTGCAAGGCGCTCAACGTCGTCCAGTTGATCCATGAACCGCCGTCATGGCAGACCGGCGCGCGCGATTTCGAATTTTCGCGCTCGACGATGGAGGTCAATTGGGCGCTCGGCCGCGATGCGGTCGAGGCCGCGATGAAAGACGGTCACCTGCTCGCCGACAGCATCGCCGAAGGGCGGTCGGACAGTTTCGCGGTGCAATCGAATGCGTTGCGACCAAAGGCCGAACCCGACGTTTCCTAGGGTTCGGACCCTTACTCTCTCCACCGAAAGGACTATCTTATGCGCCTCACAGGAAAGACCGCCCTCGTCACCGGATCGACGTCCGGGATCGGACTCGGGATTGCGAAGGCATTCGCAGCCGAAGGCGCGAACATCGTCATCAACGGGTTTGGCGATGCCGACGCGGTCGAAACCGAACGCAAGGGGCTGGAGGCGATCAGCGGCGGCAAGGCCGCCTATGACGGCGCCGACCTGACGAAGCCCGAGCAGATCGAGGCGATGTTCCAGCGTGCCGAAAAGGACTTCGGCGGCGTCGATATTCTCGTCAATAATGCGGGCATGCAGTTCGTCTCGCCGGTCGAGGATTTCCCGCCTGAGAAATGGGACATGATCATCGCGCTCAATCTGACCGCGGCTTTCCACACGATCCGTCACGCCGTACCCGTCATGCGCAAGAAGAAGTGGGGACGGATCATCGCCACCGCGTCGGCGCATTCGCTCGTCGCCTCGCCGTTCAAATCCGCCTATGTCACGGCGAAGCACGGGCTTGCGGGCCTCACTAAGACCGTCGCGCTCGAAGTCGCCGACGCCGGCATCACCGTGAATTGCATCAGCCCGGGCTATGTCTGGACGCCGCTCGTCGAGAACCAGATTCCCGACACGATGAAGGCGCGCGGCATGACGCGCGAACAGGTGATCAACGACGTGCTGCTGGCCGGTCAGCCGACCAAGCAGTTCGTCACCGTCGAGCAGGTCGCGGCGATCGCATCCTTCCTGACCCGCGACGAGGCCGCCAACATCACCGGCGCGAACCTCAGCGTCGATGGCGGCTGGACGGCCGCCTGACCGGCTGCGCCCTTGAGCAATCTCCTTCGCCCTCCTAAGGTTAACGGTAGAGGGGCCGGGGAGAAGAAGAGAATCATGGGTCGCACCATATGGGTTTTGGCGGTGGCGCTGGGCGTCACCTTGGGCGCTTGCCGTACCGTCGTGCCGCCGGTGCCGCCATCGGCGGCCGACGCGCCGCCGGACGAAACGGGAAGCTGGCGCGCGACTGCGACCGATGCCGACAAGCAGCGCATTCGCGGCTGGTACAGCAGCTGGCAGACGGCGCTAGCCGACGCCCGCGCGAAAGGCTTCGGCGCCGATATCGACCGCGAAGGCGTGCTGCTGCAACCGATGGCGGCCTTGCCCAACCCGCATCTGCCCGCCGGCGATTACCGGTGCCGGACGGTCAAGGTCGGCGCGCAGGGGCGCCGCGACCTCGCCTATATCGGCTATGGCTGGTTCCGGTGCCGCGTCACGCTCGAACAGGGGTTGTCGAGCCTGACCAAGATTTCGGGATCGCAGCGGCCGGTCGGGTTGATCTTTCCCGACAATCTGAAGCGCCAGATTTTCCTCGGCACGCTCGAACTTGGCGACGAGAAGATGGCGGTCAACTACGGCAGCGACCGGATGCGCGACATGGCGGGGCTGATCGAGCGGATCGGCGACAATCGCTGGCGGCTCGTGCTGCCCGCACCGGCGTATGAATCCTTGCTCGACGTGATCGAACTGGTCCCGGCGGGCTGACAAGAACAACAAGGGAATTAGCATGCGAATTTTGTGGATGAGCGCTGCGGCGCTGGCTCTGGCTGCGCCCGCAGCGGCGCAGACGCTCGGCGGCGAGGTCGAAAAGCAGATGCCGTCGCTGATGGCGATCTACAAGGATTTACACGCCAATCCCGAGCTGAGCTTCATGGAAGTCCGGTCGGCGGGCATCCTCGCCGCCGAAGCGCGCAAGCTGGGGTATAAGGTCACCGAAAAGGTCGGCGGCACCGGCGTCGTCGCGGTGATGGAAAATGGCCCAGGGCCGGTGGTGCTGGTGCGCGCCGACATGGATGGCCTGCCGGTCACCGAGCAGACGGGGCTGCCCGGCGCGTCGAAGATACGCGTGACCACGAAGGAAGGCGTCGAAACCGGCGTCATGCACGCGTGCGGCCACGACACGCATATGACCGCATGGATCGGCGTCGCGCGGCTGATGGCGGCGAACAAGGCCAAATGGTCGGGCACGCTGGTGATGATCGGCCAGCCCGCCGAGGAACGCGGCGCGGGCGCGCGCATGATGCTCGCCGACGGGCTCTACACGCGCTTTCCCAAACCGCAATATGTGCTGGCGTTCCACGACGCCGCGCAGTTCCCGGCGGGCAAGATCGGCTATACGGCGGGCTATGCGCTCGCCAATGTCGACAGCGTCGACATCACGGTGAAGGGGGTGGGCGGTCACGGCGCTTATCCGCAGACGACGAAAGATCCGATCGTGCTCGCGAGCCGAATCGTCGGCGCGTTGCAGACGCTCGTCTCGCGCGAGATCAGCCCACTCGACAGCGCCGTGGTGACCGTCGGCAGTTTCCACGCCGGGGCGAAGCACAATATCATTTCGGACGAGGCGAAGCTCCAGCTTACCGTTCGCAGCTATAGCGACGAAGTGCGCGATCACCTGCTCGACGGCATCGCGCGCATCGCGAAGGGCGAAGCGATCGCCGCGGGAATGCCCGACGACAAGATGCCGGTCGTGAGCGTCGACAAGAATGAATATACCCCTTCGACCTTCAATACCCCGGAATTCACCGAGGAGATGGCGGCCTATCTGAAAACGAGCTTCGGAAACGATCGCGTCGTGCAGATGCCGCCGGTGATGGGCGGCGAGGATTTCAGCCGCTTCTGGCGCGAAGACAAGAGCATCAAGAGCCTGATCGTCTGGGTCGGCGGCGTGCCGCAGGCCGAATATGACGCGGCGAAGAAAGAAGGGCGGACCTTGCCCAGCCTTCACTCGCCGTTCTGGGCGCCCGACGCGCCCGCGGTCATCTCGACCGCGACCGAGGCGCTGACCGCGATGACGATGAAGCTGATGGCGAAGAAGTAGGAGGCGCGGAACCCGGCGGGAGGCACCAACCCCGCATCTACTTGGCCGCGCCGCCGTTCTCCAAATAAATTGGGATGGACCTGCTCGCGAGGCTGTGGTGAGCAAAGGGCATGTCGTTCAACGAACCTGCTCCCGGCTTGTCCGCATGCCTCACTGACCGGGAAATGGAAATTCTTCGCCTGTTGGTCGCCGGACATACGGTAAAGACCATCGCAGCGCGTCTGGGCCGTTCGGAAACGTCAATTAATGAGCGTTTGCGCTCTGCCCGCCGTAAGACGGGGGTCGGCAGCAGCCGCGAATTGGCGCGCCTTCTGGACCTCCAAAAAACTTGTGACGAAAATATCGATCTTTCGAGACAGCGCTCCGCCGTGGAGGACTTTGGGCACACCGCAACCGTCGGGGTTCGCGGTTCGAAAGGAATGATCGTCATGCTCATCGCAATACCCATGGCTGCCGTTGGTTTAATGGTCGCAGCCGCACCGTCCGCCGATCAGGTCGGGGCACCGGACGCCGTTTACAGCGCCGCACCCAAGCAGCTGCCACTGGTCGGAAGCTGGTCGCTGGACGCATCGCAGATGCCGGAAAAGGAACGCCCGCAACGGGTCACGATGACTTTCCAACCATCGCACGACGGTAAATGGACGACACGTGTGGAAGTCGTCGCGCCGGACGGCTCCAGCCGGCATTCAGAATCGACTGCCGCTCTTGACGGCGTTCCCGTACCGATCACCGGCAATATGGATTTCATCGATAGTGTTGCCCTGCGTCAGCCGGCGCCGGACACATTGGTGATGACACTCGGAAAGGCAGGCGCGCGGGTGTCAACCCGAGTCTATACCGTCACCAAGGATTCGAAATCCATGACCGAAACGATTGTTTGGTCCAGCGACAATCGGCAAAAATTGGAAACGACGCGTTTTAATCGAATTGATTGATCGCGGCCCGGCTTCCACCGCCGGCTTCACAGGGAGCTAGCAAGCTAAACCGTCCGAGGTCAGGTTTGCCCGAGTCATGCCTGCGGTGGCCACGAGACGCCGGCCCTCACGCCTTGCGCAATCTGCAAAGTTGCACGCGCACCAACAACGCCCCTCCCAACCTTCGGCCCCCGGACTTGCCGCCGGGGGCTGCCTTGTCCTTTTTCGCGATGTTGGAACGAACCGCTGCGACCATCATCATTCCTTGAAGGCGGCAAAGCTGCCGCCGCGTCCGGCGCCTTCGGTAAAGCGTTTGGCTCCCGCCGCCGCGCCTTCGCGTAGCGGGGCAACCCCGGCGTGCGCTTCGCGCGCAAGCGCGCCTTCGATGTCGAAATCCCATTGGCGATACGCGCTGAGCCGGTCGCTGTTCATGCAGATTTGCGGAAAGGTGGCGATCTGTTTCGCGAGCTCGATCGCGGCAGCAAGCGCCTGGCCGTCGGCAACGACGCGGTCGGCAAGGCCGATGCGCTGCGCCTCGTCGGCGGCAACCGGCCGACCGGTCAGGATCATGTCGAGCGCGCGGCTCTGGCCGACGATGCGCGGCAGGCGAACGGTGCCGCCGTCGATCAGCGGCACGCCCCAGCGGCGGCAATAGACGCCGAAGACCGCGCTCGCCGCTGCGACGCGCAGGTCGCACCAGAGCGCGAGTTCGAGCCCGCCGGCGACGGCGTGGCCTTCGACCGCGGCGATCACCGGCTTTTCGAGCAGCATGCGTGTCGGCCCCATCGGGCCGGGGCCGTCGGGGTCGTAGCGCGACGTGCCGACCGCATTGAGGTCGAATCCCGCGCAGAAATGCCCCTCGCTGCCGGTCAGGATCGCGACCCGCGCGTCATTGTCGGCGGCGAAGGCCGAAAAGGCATTGCGCAGGGCAATCGCCGTATCGGGATCGACGGCGTTGCGGCGCGCGGGACGGTCGATGGTGACGATCGTGACGGGTCCATCCTTATCGACAAGCACGCTCATTCGAACACTCCTCCTGCGTTGCTTGCAGCGTGGCGGGAGGCGAGGGGACTTGCAAGCGGCGGGGCGACACCCTAAATAAATGACATGCGGGCCGGGCCCCTCTGGCGTCGGCGGGATATATCCCGCCACGTGATGTCGGACCGCATCGGGTGACTCCGATGCTCTGGCCCTATCTCCCCCCTGTTTCCGGGGTCCCGGCATCGGCGTCACCTGCTTGATTTCTCAATCAGGAGGCCCTTTATGACTTTGAATCCCAATCTTTATCGCCTGACCGTGCTGCATCGCCAGCTCGACGATGCCGAACGCCGCGAGGTGCGCCGGCGCGGCGCCGATCCGTTCCGCCTGCTGCGCCTGAAAACGCTGAAGCTCGCGGTGAAGGGACGGCTTGCCGCGCTGACCCTGGCTTCTTTGGGGCGGCCCGCGTTGCGCCCGGTGCTCGCGCGCTAATCCATCATAACTAAGGACCGAGCACGCTGCCGAAAGGCGGCGCGCTCGGCATATCCAGGGAAATCACCATGGAATTTCTGTTTGCCGACTGGCTGGGCACCCCGGCCTGGTTCTGGCTGTCGTTCATCGCGCTCGTTATCGCGCTCACCGCCTTCGACCTTGGCATCCTCAACAAGGAAAACAAGGAGATGGGGATCGGCGAGAGCCTCAAGCTCTCGGCGCTCTACATCGGTATCGCGACCGCGTTCGGCGCGTGGGTCTGGGCCGCGAAGGGCGGCGAGGCCGGCCTGCAATATTACACCGGCTTCTTCATCGAGAAGGCGCTGTCGATCGACAATATCTTCGTCATCTCGCTGATCTTCACGACCTTCGCGATCCCGCCGCGCTACCAGTATCGCGCGCTCCTTTGGGGCATCGTCGCGGTCATCGTGCTGCGCGGCATCATGATCGCGGGCGGTGCGGCGCTCGTGACCGAATATGGCTGGCTGCTCTATATCTTCGCCGCGTTCCTCGTGTTCACCGGCGTGAAGATGCTGTTCGCGAGCGAAAAGCCGATGGATGTGAAGGGCAATCCGGTCGTCAAATGGCTGTCACGCCGGATGCCGATCACCGACGAACTGCACGGCGAAAAATTCTTCGTGCGCGTGCCCGATACGAAGACCGGCAAGATCGTGCTCGCCGCGACGCCGCTGTTCCTCGCGCTCGTGGTGATCAACCTCGCCGACCTCGTGTTCGCGGTCGACAGCGTGCCGGCGATCTTTGCGATCACCACCGACACTTTCATCGTCTACACGTCGAACATCATGGCGATCCTGGGCCTGCGCGCGCTCTATTTCGCGCTGTCGGCGATGGTGCACCGTTTCCACTATCTCAAATATGCGCTCGCGCTGGTGCTCATCTTCATCGGATCGAAGATCTTCGTCGCCGACTTTGTGCTGGACGGGGCGAAGTTCCCGCCGCTCGTCAGCCTTGGCGTGACGGTCGCGCTGATCGCGGGCGGCATCATCTGGTCGCTCGTCAAGACGCGCGAGGAAGAAGCCGCATTGCCGCAATAAAAATGTCCGCCGGAAGCACAAGGGCTTCCGACGGACAGGCTTTCCTCCCCAGGAAAGCTCGGGAGGCACGGGGGTCGGGTCGCTGGCCCCCGCGCCAAGATGGGCGACGCGGGGGTTGCAACGGGCCCCCGCGTCTAACTCGTTACGCGGCGAATTGATTCATCGTGTTATCCTTGCCCGCGGCCTTGAGGGCCGCTTCGCCGGCGAAATATTCCTTATGATCGTCGCCGATGTCGCTGCCCGACATATTCTGGTGCTTCACGCAGGCGATGCCCTGGCGGATCTCGGCGCGCTGGACGCCCTTGACGTAACCCAGCATTGCCTCGTCACCGAAATATTCCTTGGCGAGATTGTCGGTCGACAGCGCCGCGGTGTGATAGGTCGGCAGCGTGATCAGGTGATGGAAGATGCCCGCGCGCTTCGCCGAATCGCGCTGGAAGGTACGGATGCGGTTGTCGGCTTCGTCGCCGAGCGGGGTGCCGTCATAATCGACGCTCATCAGCTTGGCGCGGTCATAGGCGCTGACGTCCTTGCCGTCCTTTTCCCACGCGTCGAACACCTGCTGGCGGAAGTTCAGCGTCCAGTTGAAGCTCGGCGAATTATTGTACGCGAGCTTCGCATTGGGGACGACTTCGCGGATGCGGTCGACCATGCCGGCGATCTGTTCGATGTGCGGCTTTTCGGTTTCGATCCACAGCAGGTCGGCGCCGTTCTGCAAGCTGGCGATGCAATCCATAACGCAGCGATCTTCGCCGGTTCCCGAACGGAACTGATAGAGGTTCGAGGGCAGGCGCTTCGGACGCATCAGCTTGCCGTCGCGGTTGATCAGGACGTCGCCGGGGTTGCCCGCGCCTTCGACCTCTTCGCAATCGAGATAGCTGTTATACTGGTCGCCGAGGTCGCCGGGTTCTTTCGAGAAGGCGATCTGCTTGGTCAGGCCGGCGCCGAGGCTGTCGGTGCGCGTGACGATGATGCCATCCTCGACGCCGAGTTCCATGAAGGCGTAGCGGCAGGCGCGGATCTTCGCGATGAAGTCCTCGTGCGGCACGGTGACTTTGCCGTCCTGATGGCCGCACTGCTTTTCGTCCGAGACCTGATTTTCGATCTGGAGTGCGCAGGCGCCGGCTTCGATCATCTTCTTGGCGAGAAGGTACGTCGCCTCGGCGTTGCCGAAGCCCGCGTCGATGTCGGCGATGATCGGCACGACGTGCGTTTCATGGTTGTCGATCGCGGCCTGAACCTGCTTCGCCTTCAGTTCGTCACCCTCGGCGCGTGCAGCGTCGAGTTCGCGGAACAGGCCGCCGAGTTCGCGGGCATCGGCCTGACGGAGGAAGGTGTAGATTTCCTCGATCAGCGCCGGAACGCTCGTCTTTTCGTGCATCGACTGGTCGGGCAGCGGGCCGAACTCGCTGCGCAGCGCTGCGATCATCCAGCCCGAGAGATAGATGTAGCGACCCTTGACGGTGCCGAAATGCTTCTTGATCGAGATCATCTTCTGCTGCGCGATGAAGCCGTGCCAGCAGCCAAGCGACTGGGTGTAGTTCGCGGGATCGGCGTCATAGGCGGCCATATCGGCGCGCATGATGCGCGCGGTGTAGCGCGCGACGTCGAGGCCGGTGCGGAACTTGTTCTGGGCGCGCATGCGGGCGATGCTTTCGCCGCTGATGCCGTCCCACGTGCCGTCGTAGTCGCGGATGAGGCGGCCTGCCTGCGCCATGTCTTCCTGATAACCCATCGTCGTATCCTTGTGCGGAGGTGATGGGTGGAAGGTGGCGAAACTGCCGCCGAAAGTGAAAAGCTTTGTCAATAATATTTGTGAAATATGCCTGATAGGTGTAAAATAGCGTGTAAATTAGTAAAGAAAGTTACAGGCGATGGCGGAGCGGCGGGTGTTTGCGGGGCCGGCGGTGCGCAAGGTGCGCCGCGAGGCGGGGATGACCCAAGCTGCGATGGCAGAGGCGCTCGATATTTCGCCGAGCTATCTCAACCTGATCGAGCATGGCCAGCGGCCGCTCAGCGCCACGGTGATTGTGAAGTTGGCCGAACGCTTCGGGTTCGATGCGGCAAAGCTCAGCGCCGAAGACTTGCCCGGGGGGCTCGCCGGGCTGCGGCGGCGGCTCGCCGACCCGCGCTTCGCCGACCTCGGTATCGGAACGCAGGAGGTCGAGGAATGGGTGCAGAGTGCGCCTGCGACCGCCGCAGCCTTTGCCCGGCTCTTCGATGCGGCGGGCGAAGCGGCGGCGCCCGCGCTCGCCGAAGCGCCCGAAGTCGATGCGGTGCGCCGCGCGATCGAGAAATGGCGCAACCATTTTCCCGATCTCGATGCGCGCGCCGAGGAATTGGCGGATGAACTGCGGCTCGCGGGCGGCGATCTTTACGGTACGATTTCCGAGCGTTTGCGCACGCGGCACCAGCTTGGCATCCGGATCCTGCCGAGCGACGTGATGCCCGACCGGCTGCGCTGGCTCGACTGGCACGCGCGGCAATTGATGCTGAACGAGCTGCTGCGCCCCGCGTCGCGGACGTTTCAGGCGGCGGCGACGCTGGCGCAGATCGAGGCGAAGGCCGAGATCGACGCGCTCGTCGTGGGGGCGGAGTTCGCCGAGAGCGCCGCCGCGCGATTGTTCGAGCGCCACCTGATCCACTATTTCGCCGCGGCGCTGATGATGCCGTACAGCCGCTTTCTGCGGGCGTGCGACGCGACGGGCTATGATCTGCTGCTGCTCCAGCGCCGGTTCGGCGCGGGTTATGAGCAGGTCGCGCACCGGCTGACAACGCTCCAACGCGTCGGCGCGCGCGGACTGCCCTTCTTCATGCTGCGTATCGACCGCGCGGGGCTGGGGAGCAAGCGCTATGCAGGGGCGAGCCAGTCGCCGCTCGTCGACGGCGACGCGCGCTGCCCCTTGTGGGGCGTCCACGAAGCCTTCGCACGGCCGGGCGAGGTGGTTGCCGATCTGGTCGAACTCGAAGACGGCTCGCGCTGGTTCACCCAGTCGCGTTCGGTCGCCGCGCCCGGCGCGACCGGAAGCGGGACACCCGCGCGTTTCGCCGTCTGCGTTGGGGTCGATGCCAAGGTCGCGGCGCCGCTGATCGCGGCGCGCGGGATCGACTTGATGCGTGAGCGAGCGACGCCGATCGGGCTCGGCTGCCGCCGCTGCACGCGCACCGGCTGCGTCCAGCGGTCGATGCCGCCGCTGGGGCGTCCGCTGCGTTTCCGTGAGGGCGAACGCGGGGTGAGCGCGTTCGATTTCGCCGGGGACTGAGGCTTGGGGTCCTGACCCTAAGTGGCGGTTACCGGGCCGGGAATTCCTAGATATCGACGGCGATGCGGGCGAGGATCTGGCGCGACGGCGTATAGACGAAGGCATTGTTGCCCTCGACGTCCCAGCCGTAGCTGTCGAAGAGGTTCGTTGCCTGCACGCGCAGGACCGCGGGCAGGTCGCCCAGCCGGAAGCGGTAGCGCGCGCCGATGTCGCCCGTCGTTCGCGCCGGGATGCGCACGCGGTTGGCGGCATCGCCGTGGCGCCCGCCGCTGTGCTCGACGGCGAGGTCGAGCGACAGGGCGGGGAGGCCGGGAAGCCGCCAGTCGATATTGCCGACGAGGCTGCGCGACGGGGTGCCGATCGGACGCCGGCCAATGCTGCCGCCCGCGACCTCTTCTCCCGCAAGCCGCGCGTCGAGCAGCACGCCGCCGGCGACGAGCGTCAGGCCCTCGGCGGGCGATCCGCTGAGCGACGCTTCGATCCCGCGATGGGTTACGGTGCCGAGGCGGCGGAAGATGTTGGCGCGGTCGAGGCCGTAATAGGGTTTCTCGATTTCGAACCCGCCGGCGATAAGCGTCAGCGACCCGGCGCGCCAGCGCAGCCCGGCATCGATTTGCCGCGTCCGGATCGCGGGCGGCGCCTCGTCGCGGTTGACCGCGATTTCGGGGGCCACGTCGCTTTCCTCCAGCCCGCGCGTCATCCCGCCATACAGCGCGAGGCGCGGCGTCAGCTCGACCTCGGCGGCGACATTGAACAGCCATGGCTTCGCGCGCGATTCGGGCAGCGGGCCCGCGGGGGCGGTGACGCGCTTGCGATAATCGCTGCGCTGGAGGCCGAGATTGATGCGGCCGACCCCGTCGAGGCGCACCTGCCAGGCAATGCCCGCCGTCCATTGCCGGACGCGGTCCTCGGTACGGGGGCCGAAGGCGAAGGTTGGGCGAGGGACAGCCAGCCCTTCGTCGAAGGGCGCGGGAGCGAGCGATTGCCGATCCGAACCGCCATAGAGGCGTTGCTGCGAACGCGCGCGCATCGCGAAGAGCAGTTCGTGACGCACGCGGCCCGTGGCGAAGGGCCGCGCGATATTGATTTCGCCGCTCGTCGACGCATTCGAACGGCGCGGACCGGCGATGACCGAGCGGGCGGCGAGCGTTCCGGGCGGCGCGGCGTCGAGCAGCAGCGTATGCCCTTCGGTGGTGATATTGGCCGAACGGAAGATGCCGCCGCGCAGCGTGAACTCGCCGAGCCGGGTGCGCCCGACGCCGCCCCAGGTCACGCGCTCGACCTCGAAATCGGCCCAGTCCTGGCCGAGGAAGCGGCGGCGCGCCATGCGCGCGGGCAGCTTTTGTCCGTCGCCGATCACGAGCGGATAGGCTTCCTCGTCGTCGACCCCGACGCGGCTCCAGAAGGGCTTGATCTCGGTGCTGTCGTCCGGCCGCCAGACGAGCGACAGCGAGGTAGAGAGTACGTCGTTGCTGTTCCGGTAGGCATATTGGTTGCGATAGAAGCCGGCGCCGGCCGCGACCCCGAGCGCGCGCCCGGCGAGGGGAAGAAGCGCATCGGCCTCGACCAGCCAGCCGCCGAAGCTGTCGCCCTTCGCCGCGATGCTGAGCACCGCATCGGCTTCGGCGGCGCGGATGCGATAGTCGGCGATGCCCGAGGGCGCGGGGAAGGCGTAGCCGAGTGCCGAGGGGCCGATGCGGATGCGGTTGCCTGCGACGAGGCGGCTGGTGAGCTCGGTCTGGCGGTCGATATAGAGTCCTTCGATCCGGACGTTGCCGGCATCGGTGGGGGAGAAGCCGCGCACATCGGACGGGGTGTAGATGCCAAGTCCTTCGCCGCCGATGTTCGACCCGAAGGCATCCTCGGCATCGAGTGCGGCATTTTCGTCGACGCGCTGCGCGAGCGCGGGCGAGACGAGCGCGAGGAGGGCGGAACACGTAGCGAAAGCGCGGACGGACAGGAGTTTTCGTATCATGCCGCTGAAGTTGCCACGACGGACACCATTGACATATCGCACCATTCGCGTGTTTCCTGTGCATGATATGCACAGCTCTGATACGCTGCCGCCGCTCGACGGTCTCAATGCGATGCTGGCCGCCGCCGAGGCGGGTTCCTTCACCGCGGCTGCCGACATGCTCGGCATCACCCACGGCTCGGTCAGCCGGCGGATCGCCGCGCTGGAGGCGTGGCTCGGCACCGGCCTGTTCGAGCGGCACGGGCGCGGGGTGCGGCTGACCCCGGCGGGACAGCGCTTCGCCGTCGAGGCGCGGCAGGCGCTCGGCCTCCTGTCGCGCAGCGCCGACCAGTGGCGGCCGCGGCGCGGCAAGCCGACGGTGCGGCTGGCGGTGGTGCCGGCGTTCGCGCGATTGTGGCTGCTGCCGCGGCTCGCCGAGCTCGAGCGCGGGGATATCCATGTCGAGGTCTCGATGGACCATCGCCCGAGCGATCTGAATGCGCAGGAAGCCGATGTCGTGATCCGCTATGGCCGCGGGCTATGGGACGGGCTCGACAGCCAGCTCCTGTTCCGCGAGACGCTGCGCCCTGCGGCGGCACCGGCACTGGCGGCGCAGCTCGGCGAGGATGCCGACGCCGCGGCGCTGCTCGGGCGGCCGCTACTCCACGATTCGGACATGGCGCACTGGCGCGCCTGGCTGGGCAGTGCCGGGGTGCGTTATCGCCCGCGCTGGCAGGACCGGCGGTTCGAGGATTATGACACGGTGCTGACCGCCGCCGAAGCGGGGCTGGGCGTCGCCTTGCTCCGCTGCCCGCTCGCCGATGCGGCGGTGGCGGCGGGGCGGCTCGCCTATGTGTCGCCGCGCGCCGAGCCCAACCCCGTCGCGCATTTCGTCGGGATGCGCAGCGGCGAGAGCCGGACGGCGGTACTTGAAGTCGCGCGCCGGCTTCTGGAGCTCAATTCAGGAAACTGACGATCGGGTCGTCGCATGCCGCCGCATCAGGCCTTTTGCGCGGCCACCCAGCGATCGATCACCGATTCGAGGACCGAGATCGGCATCGCGCCCGCCGACAAAGCGGTGTCGTGGAAACCGCGGAGGTCGAACTTGTCGCCGAGCGCGGCCTTGGCCTTCTCGCGGATCGCGACCCAGCGCGTCTGCCCGACCATATAGCTCGTCGCCTGACCCGGCCACACGCAATAGCGTTCGATCTCGGTGACGTTCGACCCCTCGGGGGTGCCGAGCGTCTCGTTATAATATCGGATCGCCTTCTCGCGGGTCCATTTATAGTGGTGGAGCCCGGTGTCGGCGACGAGCCGCGCGGCGCGGAACATATAGGACTGGAGATAGCCGAGCCGGCCCCACGGGTCCTTTTCATAAACCCCCATCTCGTCGGCGAGCTGCTCGGCATAGAGGCCCCAGCCTTCGGTGTAGACCGAGTAAACGGGCAGGCGGCGGAGGCGCGGGATACCCTCGGCCTCCTGCGCAAGCGCGATCTGGTGGTGATGGCCGGGCGAGGCTTCGTGATAGGTGAGCGTTGGCAGCGTCCAGCTCGGGTTTTCGGCGGTGTCGCGGAGGTTGATATAATAGGCGCCCGGCCGCGAACCGTCGAGCGCGGGGATCTGGTAATAGCCGCCGGTTGCGCCATCCTCGATATCGGCGGGGACGCGG
Organism: Sphingopyxis sp. CCNWLW2; assembly: GCF_037095755.1. NCBI lineage: Bacteria > Pseudomonadati > Pseudomonadota > Alphaproteobacteria > Sphingomonadales > Sphingopyxidaceae > Sphingopyxis > Sphingopyxis sp. CCNWLW2. The sequence goes on along the minus strand of NZ_JBAWKJ010000002.1, from coordinate 755,215 downwards.
CGGATATCGACCTTCGCCTTGGGCAGGCGGCCGAAGGCTTCGGGGAGCCGTGCCTGGATCGCCTGCATCTGGCTGTTGAGTTCGGCGATCAGCTTTTCCTTGCCCGCGTCGGTGTTCGGATAGAGGAAACGCGGATCGTTGCCGAGCGCGCGCATCCGTTCGGCGACCGTTCCCTTGGTCATCCCCTGCGCTTTGAAGATTGCATCGGCCTGCGCGCTCAGGTTAGCGACGCGGTCGAGCCCCAGTTTGTGCACGTCCTCGGCCGACATGCCTGTCGTCGTCGCGTAGCGCAGCGCATAGGCATAATATTCGTCGCCCTTCGGCAGGCGCCACACGCCGGCGTCGTGCGTAGCGCGCGGGCGCACGGCGCGAAGTTCGTCAGCCTGACGGCGCATCGCCGGATAGATTTTGCCTTCGACGATCGCGGCGCAGCGCCTGGCCCAGTCGCCGGGGATTTCCTTCGTCTTTGCGGCGAGATTCTTCGTCAGCCCGTTGGCGTCGGGGGCGGGCGCCCAGATACGATCGAACTGGCCGAGCGTGCGGTCGATGACGAAATCGGGCGGGATAATGCCCGCGGCGTGATCGGCCTTGATGCGTCCCGTCTCATTATCCATCTGGACCGCGAAATCGGCGCAGCGCGCGAGATAGGCTTCGGCATCGGCGGCGTTCGCGATGCTGTGCTGGTTGACGAGGAAATCGGGGATCGAGCGGTAGGAGCCACTCAATTGCGTCACCGGATGCGGTTCGGGCCAGCTGTGAAGTCCGTAGCTGAAGGTATCGTAAGCCTTGACATAATCCTCCCACGGGCCGCGGAAGGTCTCGTAATTGACGAGGTCCATCTCCGAGAGCTTCTTCGGGTCGATCGTCTTCAGTTCCTTGAGCCCGGTGCGATAGAGGTCCTGGCTCCGCTTGATCCCCGCGGGCGAGCGGTCGGCGAGTTTCGCTTTCGCCGCGGCGCGGTCGCCTTTGTCGGCGCCGAGCGAGGTCGCGAATTCGGGGTCTTGGTCGAGCAGCATGTCATAGATGCGTTCGTAGATCGCGGTCAGCCGCGCGCCTTCGCTATCGGGCGTCGCGGCGAAGGCCCCGCGGGGACGGACGCCGGCAAGCATCGAGGAAGCCGCGGCGGCGGCGAGCAGGGTGCGACGGTCGAACATGGGCGATCTCCAGAACAGCTATGGCGTGCTCTTGCGGAGCCGCCTCATGGGTGTACTGGTATAGCAAGTCACCGCAGGTGCAAGTGCCTGATGCGGCTCGGCTCTATTCGCGTGCCTTGGCCGCCGCGCGCACCTCTTGCGATCGTTCGAGCGGGATCACCAATATGTCGTCGCCGTCGACGATCACCGCGATATTGTCCATGCCGAGGATCGAGACGCGCTTGTCGCCCGCGCGGACCAGATTGCCGCTGCTTTCGTGAAGAAAGGCGTCGCCGGTGATCGCATTGTCGGCGTCGTCCTTGTCGGCGAGCGCGTGGATGGTGTGCCAGCTGCCGAGGTCGGACCAGCCCATTGCGACGGGGACGACCGCGACGCGATCATCCTTTTCCATCACCGCATAATCGATCGAATCGGAGGGCGCCTTCGCGAATTCGATCGCGTCGGCATAGAGCGCGTCGCCGTCGCGCATCCCCGCCGCGACGGCCTTGTCCGCGGCCTCGAAGATCGGACGGCAATGCGTCAGCATCGCATCGCGCATCCGCGCGGCGCGGAACAGGAAGATGCCGGCATTCCAGCTGTATCCGCCCGCGGCGAGCATCGCCTCGGCGTCGGCGAGTGGGGGTTTTTCGACGAAGCGGTCGACCGCGAAGCTCCCATCTTCGTCCCCGCCGCCCAGCGCACGGCCGGCGGCGATATAGCCGAAACCCGTTTCGGGGCTGTCGGGGGTGATGCCGAAGGTGACGAGCCAGTCCTGCTGCGCGAGGCGCACGCCCTTGGCGATCGCGGCGTGAAAGGCGGGGACATCGGCGATGACATGATCGCTCGGCATCACGAGCAGCAGCGTGTCCGCATCGGCCTGCGCGACCGCGAGCGCGATCGCGGCGGCGGTGTTGCGCGGCATCGGTTCGACGAGCAGCGATTCCTCGCGGTCGTTCATCTGTTCGCGGACCATCGCGACATGGCCGTCGCCGCAGAGGACGATCGGAGGGAGAAAATCAGGACCGGCAGGGGTGCGCTCGACCGTCTGGCGAAACAGGCTGCGCTGGCCGTGAAGCAGCAGGAACTGCTTAGCGCGGGTGCCGCGCGATTCGGGCCAAAGGCGCGTACCGGCACCGCCGCAGAGGATAACAGGCTGGATCATCAGCGTCATAGGTTCGGGTCTATCGTGTTGGAAGCGGCGGGTCACCCTGTCATTGCGGATATAAGGGGTGTAAAATTAACCGACAGTTGACGCCTCGGCTGTAGTACGGGGGCGCGAAAGGTCCCCATGTTCCGGCTGTTTAAACATTATGTTCCGCACGCCGTCGTCTGGCTGGCGCTCATCGAATTTTTCGCGCTGCTCGGCTCGGCCGAGGGGGCGTGGCATCTTTATGCGCATCAGGCGGGATTCGACGCGGGGCCGCTCGCGGGGCGCTGGCTGCCCCTGCTGACCTTCGGCCTCGCCAATTCGCTCGCGATGATGGCGACCGGAATGTACGGGAACGAGGGACTGCGCTCGATGCGTTTCGCCACCGCGCGCCTGCTCGCGGCGATATCGCTCGGGGTGATTTTCCTTTCGGTGCTCGGCTTCCTGTTGCCGACCGCGACGCTGTGGCGCGCCAACAGCCTGTACGCGATGATCTTTGCCATCGCGGTGCTGTTCGTCATCCGCCTCGCGTTGACCCAGTCGGGGGGAGCCGAGGCGTTCCGGCGTCGCATCCTGGTGCTGGGTGCCGGGCCACGCGCCGCCCGCTTGGCCGCGCTGGCCGAGGCGCCCGGAAGTGGGCTCGAGATGGTTGGCTTCGTTGCGATGAGTGCGACCGAAAAGACCGTACCGGGCGCCGTACCGCGCGAAGCTCTCGACAATCTGTCGGACCATGTCGTGATGCTGCGCGCGGGTGAAGTGGTGCTGGCGCTGGAGGAACGGCGCAACGCGCTGCCGCTGAACGACCTGCTGCGCGTCAAGACGACGGGTGTGCATGTCAACGACATCGCGAGTTTCATCGAGCGCGAAACGGGGCGCGTCGACCTTGCGACGACGAACCCCAGCGGTCTCATCTTTTCCGACGGATTCTCGGCCGGGCAGCGCATTTCGAAGGTCGGCAAACGGCTGTTCGACATCCTCGCCAGCCTGCTTGTGCTGATCGTCGGCCTGCCGCTGATCATCATCGCAGGTATTGCGGTGATGCTCGACAGCCGCGGGCCGGTCTTTTACCGCCAGCCGCGCGTCGGTCTGTTCGGCGAACCCTATGACATCTTCAAGATCCGTTCGATGCGCACCGATGCCGAGGCATCGGGCAAGGCGGTGTGGGCGAGCGAAAACGACCCGCGTGTCACGCGCGTCGGCCGCATCATCCGCAAGCTGCGCATCGACGAATTGCCGCAGACCTGGTGCGTGCTGAAGGGCGACATGAGCTTTGTCGGGCCGCGCCCCGAACGGCCTAGCTTCGTCGAGGAACTCGAAAAGAAGCTGCCCTATTATGCCGAGCGCCACATGGTGAAGCCCGGCCTGACCGGCTGGGCGCAGATCAACTATCCTTATGGCGCCTCGGTCGAGGACGCCCGCGTGAAGCTGGAATATGACCTCTATTATGCGAAGAATTATTCGCCCTTCCTCGATCTTTTGATCCTGCTCCAGACGGTGCGCGTCGTGCTGTGGCCGGAGGGCGCGCGGTAAAGGGTCAGGACCTGCCACTGGCACGTTCGAGGTTTGAAGCGATTTTGTTCAGGGCAAGGAGGCGAGACGCAGGCATATGAATATATCACAAGGCTCGCTGACGCAGCCATGGACAAAATCGGTCAAATCGCGAAGCGACGTCGAAATGGCTTCGATCTCGCCTCCGCGCGGCCTCGCAGATGGAACCCCCATCCGCAGCGGCCACGCGAAGGCGATATCTTCGCCATTTCGACGCCTCGAACGCGCCAATGGCAGGTCCTGACCCTCTCGTGGGCGCGCTGACCGGCCTGTCCCAGATCCTGTCGAGCCTTGCGCTGGCGGGTTTTGCCGGCGTCACTTTGTGGCTGCTGATGCGGCCGCGCGCGCGGATGGCGGCGTTGATGCCGGCGCCGCGATTGCTCGCCGCCACCGCCGCCGCCACGGCGTTGTGGTGCGCGGCCTTGGCCGCCTATGGCCCAGGATCGTCGCAATCGTTGGTCGTGCAGATGGTGCGCGACCTCGCCATGCTCCTCTGGTTGGGGGCGACTTTCTGGTCGCCGCGTGCGCCGATGTCGCGGCCGTTGCGCCTGATCGCGCGCATGCTCGCGACGATCTGCCTGTTGACGCTTCTGCTCGGCGCGGCGGCGCATTTGGGCGCCGGTGCGGCGGCCGAACCCTGGATGAAGCCGACGATGGGCTTTGCCGCGACGGTCGTGGCGATCGGCGGACTGCTGATGATCGACGCGGGGGTTCGCCACGCGAGCGCGGGGCAGCGCATGCCGGTGATGGCGGTTGCGGGCGGGTTCGCGATGCTATGGGCCTATGAGCTCAACGTCCAGCTGATCGGCGCGCTGACCGGCAAGATCGCATCGATGCTGATCGCGCTGCTTCCGGCGATCGTGCTGCTCACGCTGCCCGTCTATGTCGTCGCCGCGATGGATATCGGACGCGAGCGGATGCGTTTGTCGCGCACCGCCGCGACGCGCACGCTGATCCTGCTCGGCGCCGCCGCCTATCTGATCGTGATTGCGCTGACGGGTGCCGTCGCGCGCGTCGCCGGCGGCGATTATGCCGAGCTGGCGCAGGCGATCTCGTTGCTCGTCGCGCTCGGCACCGGCGGCCTGATGCTCGCCTCGGCGCGATCGCGGGCGTGGCTATCGGTGATGATTTCCAAGCATTTCTTCGAACATCGCTATGACTATCGCGCCGAATGGATGCGTTTCACCGCGACGCTGGGGCAAGGAGGGGGCGAGGACGACCGCAACCTCCACCGCCGCGTCGCCAAGGCGCTCGCCGAACTGACCGGAAGCCCCGGCGCGCTGCTGATGCTGCCCGGCGCATCGGGCGGTTTTCGCATCGCCGAACATTGGCATTGGCCGGGCGGCGCGAGCGAGGACGCGACGCTGTCGCTGCGGTCGGCCTTCATGCTGCAGGAAACGCATCATATCGTCGATCTCGACGCCGAGCGCCGGGGGCATCCCGGCGAGGATCTGGCGATCCCCGACTGGCTGATCGCGGATCCGCGCGCGTGGGTCGTCGTCCCGGTGCTGCATTTCCAGCGGATGATTGCGATCGTCGTGCTGCACCGGCCCGCGGTGTCGCGCGCGCTCGACTGGGAGGATCTCGACGTGCTGCGCATCGCTGGGCAGCAGGCGGCTAGCTATCTGGCCGAATCGCAGAGCCAGCAGGCTTTGTCGGAGGCGCGGCGGTTCGATGAGTTCAACCGGCGCTTTGCCTTCATCATGCACGACATCAAGAATCTGGCGAGCCAGATCGGTCTGCTCGCGCGCAACGCCGAGCGCCATGCCGACAAGCCCGATTTTCGCGCCGATATGGTCCAGACGCTGAAAATTTCGGCGGGGCGTCTCAGCGACCTGCTCGTCCGCCTGTCGCCGCGCGAGCGCGGTCCGGCGGCGGAGGCGGGACGGACGCTGGTCGAGCCGGTGCTGAACGAGATCGCGGCCGAAATGCGCCCGCGCCGGGCGCTGTTCGTCGGCTGTCAGGCGGGATTGTCGGCGTGGGGCGATGCGGGGGCGATCCGGCAGATCGTCCAGCATCTTGTCGCCAACGCGATCGACGCATCGGCGCCCGACACGCCGGTGCAGGTCGTCGCGGTCGTCGAACAGGGGCGCGTGCGGATCGACGTGATCGACCAGGGGTGCGGCATGACGCGCGATTTCATCCGCGACGAGCTGTTCAAACCCTTCGTGTCGACGAAGGAATCGGGTTTCGGGCTGGGGGCGTTCGAAGCGCTGCAGGTCGCGCAAGCGATGGGCGGGGCGATCGAAGTGGCGAGCGAGCCGGGCAAGGGGAGCAGCTTCACGCTGTGGTTGCCGCTCGCCGATACGCGGGGCGGCGCGGGTGCCGATGCGCGTGTGATGAAAGTGGAACATAAATGACCGAAAGCGGGGCCAAACTGCGCAAATTGCTGGTGGTCGAGGACGACCCGGGGCTGCAGACGCAGCTCAAATGGGCGTATGAGGATTATCAGGTGCTCGTCGCGGGCGACCATGACGCGGCGATCGAATTGCTGCGTGCCGAGGAGCCCGATGTGGTGACGCTCGATCTTGGCCTGCCGCCCGATCCCGACGGGACGCGCGAGGGGTTTCGGACGCTGAAGGCGATCCTCGAGGCCAAGCCCGACACCAAGGTCATCGTCGTGTCGGGGCATGGCGAACGCGCGAGCGCGCTGACCGCGATCGCGAGCGGAGCGTGGGATTTCTATCAGAAACCGATCGACATCGACGAGCTGGGGCTGATTGTCGCTCGTGCCTTCCATGTCCGCGAGCTCGAGGTCGAGAATGCGCGGCTCGCCGAGCAGGGTTCGAGCGACAATCGCGTGCTCGGCGGGATGATCACCGGGGCGCCCGAAATGCAGAAGGTCGCGCGCACGATCGAGCGCGTCGCGAACCTCGACGTATCGGTGATGCTGCTCGGCGCGAGCGGCACCGGCAAGGAATTGCTCGCGCGCGGGCTGCACGAGGCGAGCGGACGGCGCGACGGGGCGTTCGTCGCGATCAATTGCGCCGCGATCCCCGAAAATCTGCTCGAAAGCGAATTGTTCGGGCATGAAAAGGGCGCCTTCACCGGCGCGGTCAAGACGACCGAGGGCAAGATCGAGCTTGCGCACGGCGGCACGTTGTTCCTCGACGAAGTCGGCGACATTCCGCTGCCGCTCCAGGTCAAGTTGCTGCGCTTTCTGCAGGAGCGGACGATCGAGCGGATTGGTGGGCGCAAGGCGATCGCGGTCGATACAAGGATCGTGTGCGCAACGCACCGCGACCTCGATGCGATGATCGCCGAACAGAGCTTTCGCGACGACCTCTATTACCGGCTCGCCGAGATGGTGGTGAAGATCCCGTCGCTCGCCGAGCGGCCCGGCGACGCGGTGCTGCTCGCGCGGCACTTCCTCCACCAATATGCGCCTGAGATGAATCCCGGGGTGCGAGGCTTCGCGCCCGACGCGTTGCAGGCGATCGACGAGGGACGCTGGCCGGGTAATGTCCGCGAGCTGGAGAACCGCATCAAGCGCGCCGTGATCATGGCTGACGGTAAGCTGGTGATGCGCGAGGATCTCGACATGGCGGGCGGCGGGGAAGAGGGCGAGGAGGCATGGCTCAACTTGCGTAGCGCGCGTGAAGCCGCCGACCGCGTCGCGATCCGCCGCGCGATGACGCAGAGCGAGGGCAATATCTCGGCCGCCGCCAAGCTGCTCGGAATCAGTCGCCCGACGCTCTACGACCTGCTCAAGCAGTACCGGATGCACGCCTGAATGGATTTGGGCCGCTTCTGGACAAAAGCGCTGCTGCTGGCGGCGCTGCTGCTCGGAGCATGCGGCGACGGGGCTTCGTCCGCGCCGCGCAAGGCGCTCGAGGAGCGCCGCGCCGCCCTCGAGAACGCCATCGCGAGCAACCCCAACGTCATTGTCGAACGCGTCGAACTGGCGCGTGTCGCGATCAAGCTGGGCGATGGCGTTGGTGCCGAGGCGGCGGTCAAGGGCGCGCTAGGGGCGGGGGCCAAGGACGCGGCGCTTCGCCCGCTCTTGGCGCGCGCCTATGCGATGCAGGATGAGGGGAGCCGCGCGCTTGAAACACTCGACGGCGGCCCGATCATCCCCGAGATGATCGGCGAGGCGGCGTGGGTCGCGGGCGATGTGCATCTGGGCAACGGCGATCTGGATGCGGCGCGCGAAGCCTATGACCGCGCGGTGCACGAACTGCCGCGCTCGTCGGCGCTCTGGGTCGATGTCGCGCGTTTTCGCGACGCCAATGCCGACACGCTCGGCGCGCGCGACGCGGTCGACTATGCGATCGAACTCGACAAGGCGAACAGCGCGGCGCTGGCGTTCAAGGCCAACCTCGTGCGGACCGAGGAGGGGCTCAACGCGTCGCTCGCCTGGTACGAAGACGCGCTTGCCGCCGATCCCGGCAATGAAGATGCGCTGATCGAGCAGGCGGCGACGCTCGGCGACCTCGGGCGCTACCGCGACATGCTGACCTCGCTGCGCCGCGTCGCGACGATCGTGCCGCGCGATCCGCGGCTCTTCTATCTGCAGGCGGTGCTCGCGGCACGCGCCGACAATTACCGGCTCGCGCGCAGCCTGCTCCAGCGCACGCGCGGCGAACTCGACGCGCAGCCGTCGTTCATGCTGCTGAGCGCGATCGTCGAACTCGAACTCGGCGGCGAAGCGGTGGCCGCGACCTGGGCCGACCGGCTGCTGGCCGAACAGCCGGAGAATTTCACCGCGCGCCGCATCCTCGCCGCAGCCGAATGGGCCGATGGCGATGCCGACGCCGCACTCGTCGCCTTGCTGCCGCTGGTCCAGCGTCCCGACGCCGACAGCTGGTCGCTTCTGCTCGCGTCGCGCGCGGCGGCGGAACTCGGTAGGCCGATCGAATCGACCGACTATCTCGGACGCGCGGCGGCGCTGGCGCCCGGTGAAGCGGTGCCCTTTGCCGCCGACAATGACTATGGCCTGCTGACGATGGCGGCCGACGCCGAGCCGCTCAATCCCGCCTATGCGATTCCCGCTATTTCGGCAGATCTGTCGAGCGGCAATGGCGCGCGAGCGATCGCGCGCGCCACGCGGCTCCGCGATGCGAACCGCGGCGTTGCCGACGCGCATATCCTGCTGGGCGATGCGGCGCTGGCGGCCGGGCGAACCGATCTTGCGGTGCAGGCGTATCGCGCCGCGCGCGATCTCGATGCGAGCGAGCGCACGACATTGCGGCTCGCCAATGCGCTGTTCCGCGCGGGGGATGCCGCGGGTTCGGGCGCCGCGATCCTCGCGCTGCAGCGCAGCCAGCCGTCGAGCATCGCCGCCGGCCGATTGTCCGGGCATCTGGCGATGGACATCGAGCATTGGGATCAGGCGATCGCGCATTTCGAACGCGTACGCCGCCGGATCGGAAACCGCGACGCCGTGGTCCTACGCGAACTGGCGCGCGCGTGGGCGGCAAAGGGCGACGACGCGCGCGCGCTGCCGCTGATCGACCGCGCCTATCGGTTGCAGCCGCTGAATGCCGGGATCATGGAATTTTACGCCGATCTGCTCGAACGGCGCGGCAAAAGCCAAGCGGCGGCGGACCTGCGCGACAAGGCGGCGCAGATCGGGCGTTAATAACGTCGGGGAAGAGCGATCTTGGGTTAGCCAAGCGTCGTCAAAGGGCAAGGCGTATCCGGTCAGGGGCAAGAGCGCGTAAACATGTGAGCTTCCCGTGTGCCGAGGCCCAATTTACCGAAAGGAATCTGTGCTTATCTGGTCAAAGCCTGAAATGTGGGGGGCTGTTCGATGAAGTTCTTCGTGCTGCCTAATTCGAGACGATGGGTGGCATGGGCACCTTCACTCACATAGACTCTCATATATCGCCCGGATGCATCCTTTCCGCAGATGAGACCGAGAGGGCTTACGAATTCGTAATGATAGCCCTCAGCTTCAAATTCGGCCTTGTACCAGTCCTTTTCGGTTTTTGGCGGGCATCTGCTTAAATCTTCCGGGCTCCCTGCCCGAAACTTAAAAATTGCCGTCGGGCCGGTCTCATATTTTATTGTCAGCGGGCCGTATAAGGCAGCGAGCAGTGCGAAAAATACACCACAGATGATGATGCGCCTGATTGCCCGTTTATCAAGGTTCAGGGCCACGTCCTTTGTCCCGCGATTTAATCTAAGGGTTCGACGGGCGCCCGAATCTTGCGATCAGGCTTCGGTCAAATCGAGAAGCGTGCGCGCGTCGAGGCCGATGCGGCGCATCTGCTGCGCGACCGGCGGCCATACATTGGCGAGGAAATCGGCGCGCATCAGGTTGCGGAGGCGCTCGGTCGCGCCTTCGGCGACGAACATGCCGACGCCGCGTTTCACCGTGACCAGTCCTTCGTCCTGAAAGGTCTGATACGCTTTCGCCACCGTCAGCGGGTTGGCGCCTTCTTCGGCGGCGAGCGATCGGACCGACGGCAACATGTCGCCATCGCGAAACTGGCCGTCGAGGATGGCGTTGGCGATGACATCGCGCAGACGCTGGTACACGGGTTTGGACTGATCGAGCATGCCGCCTTAATGCCATAAGACAGCAGCACAGTCAAATGCCACTAATTACAAATTAGGTTCGGAAACTGAAACTAAATTTCCCAAGCCCGAACGATGTCATTATATTCGGGGCGGGGCCGTTCGTCGAGCTCGCGGGCGGGCGTTCCCAGGAAGAAATAGCCGACAATTTTGTCGGCCTCGCCGGCGCCGAACGCGGCGGCAACCTCGGCGCTGTAGGCCGCCCAGCCGGTCAGCCAGCTGCCGACAAAACCGTGCGCGTGCGCGGCGTGGAGCAGGTTCATGCCAACGGCGCCCGCCGACATCTGTTGTTCCCAGACCGGAACCTTGGCGCCGGGCACCGGTGTCGAGACGAGCACGAGCAAGCTTGGCGCCTGATGCGCGAACTGGTCGAGCGCCGACAGGTCCATGCCCGCGGCGCCCGGATTCTCCACGATCCATGCCTTTTTGAGCAGCGCCGCGAAGGCTGTGCGCTGATCGTCGGCGACGGTGACGATGCGCCAGGGTGCCAGCTTGCCATGGTCGGGGGTGCGCAGCGCCAGCGCGATGATATCGCGAAGCTGTGCGGCGTCGGGGCCGGGGGCGATTATGTCGCGCGCCTTGCCCGAACGGCGCGTGGCGAGATGGGCGAGGAGCGAGGAGGTGTCGTTGAACATGGTGCGCCATGTGGCCTTTCGCGTCACTTTGCGCAAGTGTTGCGAATGATTCGCAGTAATTTTTGGCCCGATCGAGACGGTTTCATGCGCAATTAGATTCTTCCAATACGCAATTTTCGCGCTAGGTTGCCGCATTCGCGCGGCGGGAGGCCGCGCCAGACAATCCTAAAAGGGACGCAACATAATGAAAAATATGGGCTCGTGGGACGAGGGGGACTGGATTGCGGTAATCGCACTTCTGGTCCTCGGCGTCTTCCTCAGCATCGGTGCGCTGATCGCCGGCGGCAAGAAACCCGAATTCGCCGGACACCCCAAGGGCCTCTACATGCTCTTCTTCGCCGAAATGTGGGAGCGTTTCTCCTATTACGGCATGCGTGCGATCCTGATTTTCTACCTGACCCAGCACTGGCTGTTCTCCGACAGCAAGTCGAACCTGATCTACGGTGCCTACACCAGCCTCGTCTACATCACCCCGGTGCTCGGCGGCTATCTCGCCGACCGCTACCTCGGCCAGCGCAAGGCGGTGCTGTTCGGCGGCCTGCTGCTGGCGGCCGGCCACAGCCTGATGGCGGTTGAGGGTGTCGGCGGGCAGAATGATCCGACGATCAACGTCTTCTGGGCCGCGCTCGCCTTCATCATCGTCGGCTCGGGCTTCCTCAAGGCGAATATCTCGGTGATGGTCGGCCAGCTGTACCGGCTCACCGACATTCGCCGCGATGGCGCCTATACGATCTTCTATATGGGCATCAACGTCGGTGCCGCGCTCGGCACGATCCTTGTCGGTTATCTCGGCCAGCGGATCGGCTGGGGCTATGGCTTCGGGCTCGCCGGCATCGGCATGCTCGCCGGCCTTGTCGTCTTCGTTCTCGGCAAGAGCGCGCTCAAGGGCGCGGGCGAGGCGCCTGCACCGCTGTCGCGGTCGAGCGAGTGGACGCTCTACGCCGTCGGTTTGGCCGCAGTTGCGGTGATCTGGGCGCTGGTCCAGTATCAGGACGTCATCCAGAACCTGCTGCTCGTCTCGGGCATTCTCCTGCTTGGCTACGTTGTCCTCGTGGCGACGTTCCAGCTGCCGTACGGATCGATCGGCGCCGGTCCGCGGAGCCGCGTCAACGTCGCGCTCGCGGGCCTCGCGCTGATGCTGTTCCTGCCGCTAGCGCTCATCCTCGGCCTCAGCATCGCCAGCGGACCTGTCGCGTTCGGGCTTGCGCCCGCGGCGTGGGTCGCGCTGTTCGGCTTCCTCCTTCTCCTCGGCGTGATGGTGGTCGAGAAGATGAACCGCGAAGACCATGCGCGTGACCGGATGTTCGCGATCCTGTTCCTGATCGCCCTGAATCCGCTGTTCTGGGGCCTGTTCGAACAGGCGGGCGGATCGATGAACCTGTTCACCGACCGCTATGTCGATCGCGGCGCGGTGCCGGCTTCGATCTTCCAGTCGATCAACCCGATCTACATCATCCTGCTCGCGCCGCTGTTCGCCGCGCTGTGGCAACGGCTCGGCAAGCGCGGCAAGGAACCGTCGGCTCCCGCCAAATTCGGGCTGGCGCTGGCGCAGATGGGGCTTGCGAACCTTGTCCTCGTCTGGGGCGCGCAGGCCTTTGGCATCGCGGCGATGACCCCTGTGATCTTCGTTTTCCTCTATTACCTCCTCGCCACCACCGGCGAGTTGTGCCTCAGCCCCGTGGGCCTCTCGGCGATGAACCGGCTCGCGCCGACCTTCGTCGCGTCGCTCATCATGGGCGCGTGGTTCTATATGACCGCGGTCGGCAATTTCGTCGCCGGCAAGATCGGTGAAGCCACCGGCGGCCATGGCGGCGAGATGAGCAAGGCCAAGCTGCTCGAGATCTACGAGATGTTCGGCTGGATCGCGATCGGTGCAGCGGTGGCGGTGCTGCTGGTCAGCCCCATCGTGAAGCGCTGGATGCACCTCGACACGCTGCGCGACCGCGACGACGTCGCGGGCACGAGCGAACTCGGCGAGCCGCAGGCGGCTGGCGTTCATCCCGAACCCAAGGGGGCGTAATCGATGATCCGCGGTGTGAAGGGCAGCCTGCTGGCTGCGGTGTCGCTGGCGCTCGTCGGTTGTGCGGCGAGTAATGGAGAGACGGCCTCGGCGGGCGATAAGCCCGCCGAGAAGCCGGTGAAGTTCAACAAGGATCCGTATCCGTCGACCTACAAGGCTTATCCCGGGCAAGTCACGGCGGTCCGTAACGTCACGATCTTCGACGGCGAGGGCGGGCGGATCGACAATGGCACCGTGCTGCTGGCGAACGGGAAGGTCGAGGCCGTCGGCGGTCCCGATACGCCAATCCCGGCGGATATCGCGGTCTATGACGGGACCGGCAAGTTCCTGACCCCCGGCATCATCGACATCCACAGCCACCTTGGCGACTATCCCTCGCCCAGCGTCGAGGCGCATTCGGACGGCAACGAAATGACGTCGCCGACGACGCCCGAAGTCTGGACCGAACATAGTGTCTGGCCGCAGGACCCGGGATTCAGCCGCGCGCTGGCGAACGGCGGCGTGACGAGCCTGCAGATCCTGCCGGGCAGCGCGAACCTGATGGGCGGGCGCTCGATCACGCTCAAGAATGTGCCCTCGCGCACGGTGCAGGGAATGAAGTTCCCCGGCGCGCCTTACGGCCTAAAAATGGCGTGCGGCGAGAATCCGAAGCGCGTCTATGGCGGCAAGGGCCGCGCGCCCTCGACCCGCATGGGCAATTATGCGGTCAATCGCGCGACTTGGGCGAAGGCGGCGGCCTACAAGAAGAAGATGGACGACGGAAAGGCCGTCGACCGCGACCTTGCGATGGAAACGCTTGTCGGCGTGCTGTCGGGCGAGATCCTCGTCCACAACCATTGCTATCGCGCCGACGAAATGGCGCTCGTCATCGATATGTCGAAGGAATTCGGCTACAAGGTGTCGACCTTCCACCACGCGGTCGAAAGCTACAAGATCGCCGATATCCTTGCGAAGGAAGGCATTTGCTCGGCGATGTGGGCCGACTGGTGGGGCTTCAAGATGGAAGCCTATGACAGCGTCAACGAGAATATCCCGCTCGTCTACAAGGCCGGCGCGTGCACGATCGTCCACTCGGATGATGCGAACCAGATTCAGCGGCTCAACCAGGAAGCCGCGAAGGCGCGCGCAGCGGGCCGCCGCATCGGGATCGACGTCAGCGACGAGCTGGCGTGGACCTGGCTGTCGTACAATCCCGCCAAGGCGCTGGGTATCGGCGACAAGACGGGCAGCCTGAAACCCGGCAAGATGGCCGACGTCGTGCTGTGGAACGGCAATCCGTTCAGCGCTTATACGCGCCCCGAAAAGGTGTGGATCGACGGCGCGTTGATGTTCGACGCGAACGACCCGAAGCGGCGTCCGGTGAGCGATTTCGAGCTCGGCCAGCCGGGCGAAGGAGACGTGAAATGATCCGCGCGCTTCTTCTCTCCGCCGCGGCAATCATCGCGGTTCCCGCAACCGCGCAGGATGTCGCGATCGTCAACGCAAAGCTCGTCATCGGCGACGGCAGCGCGCCGATCGACGGCGGCACCGTCGTCGTGCGCGGCGGCAAGGTCGTCGCGGCGGGGGCGGGCGTTGCCGTGCCCGCGGGCGTCGAGCGCGTGGACGCGCAGGGCAAATATGTCACGCCGGGCATCGTCGCGGCGTTCAGCCGCGTCGGGCTGACCGAAGTCGATGCCGTAACCGGCACCAACGATCGGTCGGCACCGCGCACGCGCTTTTCGGCGGGGCTCGATATCGCGCCCGCGCTGAATCCGATGGGATCGCCCGTCGCGGTCAACCGCGCGTCGGGCGTGACGCGCGCGATCGTCGCGCCGGGCAGCAGCAGCAATTTGTTCGCCGGCCAAGGCGCGGTCGTCGACCTCGCCGACGATATGGACATGGTGACCAAGCCCCGCGCGCTGCAATATGTCGCGTTCGGCGAGGATGGTTCGGCAAAGGCGGGGGGCAGCCGCGCGGCGACCTTCCTGCTCTTCCGCGAGCAATTGCTGGCGGCACGCAGCTATGCGCGCAACCCCGCGACGCTTGCCGAATGGGGCAATGACGCGATGATCCAGCGCGCCGATGCCGATGCGCTCGTCCGCGTGATCGACGGCACGACGCCGCTCTTCGTTCGCGTCGACCGCGCCGCGGACATCGTGAATGTCATCAAGCTGAAGGGCGAGTTTCCCGCGCTGAAGCTGGTGCTCGTCGGGGTGACCGAGGGCTGGCTCGTCGCGCGCGACATCGCGGCGGCAAAGGTGCCGGTGCTCGTGTCGCCGCTCACCGACCTGCCGTCGACCTTCGAACAACTTGGCGCGACGCAATCGAACGCTGGGCGGCTCAAGGCCGCGGGCGTCGACGTGTCGGTCGGCGTGTTCGACGACGATGACGCGCACAAGATGGGCTATGCGACGCAATATGCCGGCAACCTCGTCGGCCTCGCGCGCGTGCCCGGTGCCAGCGGCATGACGTGGGATCAGGCGTTCGCGTCGATCAGCAGCGTCCCGGCACGCGCCGTCGGCATGGAGGGCAGCATCGGTTCGCTGCGTCCGGGCCGCGCCGGCGATGTCGTGATCTGGGACAATGACCCGCTCGAACTCGGCAGCCGCCCGACGGCGGTGTGGATCGATGGCAAGGCACAATCGCTGACGACACGGCAGGACCGTTTGCGCGACCGCTATACGACGCCGCAGGAAGGGGCATTGCCCAAAGCATACGACCGATAGGGCGGGGCAGGCGTTTCACCGCCTGCTCCATCCCTTGCTCTCCATGTTGACACTGTTACCTTTGTCGCACAATTATCGCCGCTGAGCCCATCGCGAGTCGCGCATCGCGACGCCTGGGCGATAGATGACATTGTTGGAGGAGGGATTGGTCATGCAGCCGGTGTCGCTTTTGATCACGACCTGCGTGTTGTTCGTCGGGTCGCATCTTGCGCTGTCGCATCCGCTTCGGGACGGGCTCGCAGGGCGGCTTGGCGAGCGCGGGTTCCAGATCACCTATTCGATCGTCGCGATAGCGACCTTCATCATGATGGTGCAGGCGTGGCGGGGGATGCCGCCCGAGCCGCCCTTGTGGGCGGTCGACGATCCGCTGTGGATCCTCGCGTCGCTGATCGTGCTCTTTGCGAGCATCCTCTTCATCGGATCGCTGATCGGCAATCCGGCGCTGCCCGCACCGCACGCCGCGCGCGATGCGGCGGCGACGCCGCGCGGGGTGTTCGCGATCACGCGGCACCCGATGATGTGGGGCTTCGCGCTGTGGGCCTTTGCGCATGTGCTGGTGATGCCGACCACGGCGCAGATCATATTGTCCGCGACGATCATCTTCCTCGCGCTCGTCGGTTCGGCGGGCCAGGATGCAAAAAAGGCGCGGCTGATGGGCGATGCCTGGCGCCAGTGGGCGGCGCGGACGAGTTTTGTGCCCTATGCGCGGCAGGTCGGCGGGGCGACACCATGGGCCGACACGATCCCGCGCCCGCACGCGCTGCTCGGCGGGATCATGCTATGGCTTGTCGCGACCTGGGCGCATGGCGCGCTTGGTTATATGGTCGCCGGGATCTGGCGTTGGGTGGGATAGGAGCCGAATGAACGCGGACACGCATCTCAACGACCTGTCGCTGCGGCTGCTTGGCCGCGCGTTCGACGAGCTCGATCCCGAGGAATCGCGCGTGGTCGCGTCGATCGCAAAGCGCGCGCCCAGCAGCCGCGACGCCGCCGATATCGAGGATGCGCAGGCGAGCACCGGCGACCGGCTGGCCGACCGGGTCGCGGCGGTCGGCGGCTCATGGGGCTTCATCATCGTCTTTGCGCTGATCCTGTTCGGCTGGATGCTGCTCAATTCGGAGGTGCTCCAGCGCTTCGGCCTCGCGTTCGACCCCTATCCCTACATCTTCCTGAACCTGATGCTCTCGACGCTCGCGGCGATCCAGGCGCCGATCATTATGATGAGCCAGAACCGGCAGGCGGCGAAGGACCGGCTGACCGCGAGCGTCGATTACGAAATCAACCTGCGCGCCGAACTGGAGATCATGCGGCTGCACGAAAAGATCGACCAGATGCGGATCGCCGAGCTGGCGGAGAAGGTCGATGCGTTGTGTGCGCGGCTGGATGTGAAGGGGTAGGGCGGGCGGATGGCGGCTTTGGGGCGGGGAGCGGACATTGCGCAAGTGCCTGACTTTGCTAGCTACGCGGAGAAGTTGCTAGACATCAGATTTGAGGGGGCCGCGGTATGATCGTCGGTTTTTTGCTCATGGCGCAGGCTGCTACCCAATTGAAACCGCCAACGCCGCCAATGATGTCAATTGAGGCTTTGACGGACAGCGCAGAGCGTCAGACGCTTCCGGCATACAAAGTAAATTGCAAGCTCAGCGACAGTGGCGGCAAGGTCGGCCAGCTCAAACTCGAGCAAACCGGGGGACGCGGTGTCCGAGGAACAAAAGGGGAGCTTTGGACCATGCCGGCTTGGCGGGGTTTCGTGAGCACACCCGTATCTCTAAAAGTCATACAAGATGACAGCGGGCTTATCGAAAATCCGCTACTTGGCGCCAGTACTGGTGATAAGCCGTCTCGCCTCGAAACTTATCGTTGGGATGCGCGCTCTCGCTCAAGTTACGATTCTCTCATGCAATTTCGAGACGGTAAGGCATGGGTTATGATACAGCTTACCGACACGCCCGAGTTGTCGGGCAATGCGTCTGGGCCGTTGGTGTATGGTGCCGTGATCACACGCCGAAGGGACAATAGAAACCTGCCGGGCGCGCATCTCGGATTTTGCTCGATTGAAAGCAGCCCTCAAAAGCCATTGTCGGAGGCAGAAGAAGCCCGGTACCGAGACCAATAATATTGCTCCGTTAGCGTCCGCTTCCGGTCGTTAGCAGACGCCCGGCGGGCAGCCTACAACCGCACCATCCGCATCCCTACCTCGCCATAACGCGGGCCGCTCGTGCCGCCCTTTGGCGCCGCCGCGTCGATTGCGGCGAGGTCGTCGGCGGTCAGCGTGACCTCGGCCGCCGCGACGCTGTCTTCCATCGTCGCGCGGCGCTTGGTGCCGGGGATCGGGACAATATCGTCGCCCTGCGCGAGCAGCCAGCCGAGCGCGACCTGCGCCTTCGACACGCCATGCTTGTCAGCGACCGCGCCGATCGCATCGACGATCGCGAGGTTGGCGGGCAGATTCTCGTCCGAATAGCGCGGGTCGTTGCGGCGCCAGTCGGTTTCGGGAAGCTCGTCGCGGCTGCGCACCGCGCCCGCGAGGAAACCGCGGCCGAGCGGCGAGTAAGGGACGAAGCCGATGCCATTGTCGCGGCAGACGCCGAGGATCTCGTCCTCGATGTCGCGCTCCCAGATCGAATATTCGCTTTGCAAAGCGGTGATCGGCGCGGCCTTTGCGGCGCGGCGGATCGTGTCGGGGCCGGCTTCGGACAGCGCGATGTGGCGGACCTTGCCCTCCTTCACCAGCTCCATCATCCCGCCGACAGTCTCCTCGATCGGGACCGACGGGTCGACGCGGTGCTGGTAGAAGAGGTCGATCGTGTCGATACCGAGCCGCTGGAGCGAGCCTTCGCACGCGGCGCGCGCGTTGGCGGGCGAACCGTCGACCCCGGTGATCGCCTTGCCCTCGAATTTGAAGCCGAACTTCGTCGCGATGACGAGGCCGTTGCGCTTGCCCTTGATCGCGTCGCCGAGCAGCTCCTCGTTGCTGAAGGGGCCATAGATCTGCGCGGTGTCGAAAAAGGTGACGCCAAGGTCGATCGCGCGGTGGATCGTGCGCGTCGATTCATCGAGGTCGGCGGCCTCGCCATAAAGGATATTGCCGCCCTTGATCATCGGCATGCAGCCGATGCCGATCGCGGACACTTCGAGGCCGTGGCCGAGCTTGCGATATTTCATGAGGCTTCTCCTGCTGCTTCCTTCTCGACGCCGTCGGCGGCATATTTGGTCGCGGCGACATCACCGATGACATTACCTAGGGTTCGGAAGATATCGGGAAAAGTCTCGACCGCGACGAGCAGCCCGAGCGGTGCGACGGGGACACCCATCGACACTGCGATCGGCGCGATCGAGGTCACGAAGCTGATCGATCCGGGTAGGCTGACC
This sequence comes from Sphingopyxis sp. CCNWLW2, assembly GCF_037095755.1. Taxonomy (NCBI): domain Bacteria; kingdom Pseudomonadati; phylum Pseudomonadota; class Alphaproteobacteria; order Sphingomonadales; family Sphingopyxidaceae; genus Sphingopyxis; species Sphingopyxis sp. CCNWLW2. The sequence goes on along the minus strand of NZ_JBAWKJ010000002.1, from coordinate 736,133 downwards.
GAGGAGAGCGCGGCGGCGATCGCGACCGCAAGGCCGACCGCCATCTCCCATGGGGTCAGCTCGACCCCGAACAGCCACGCGACATAGACGACGACCGCAAGGTTCATCGCCGGGCTGGTGAAACGGAACAGGGCGACCGCGAGCGGCAACACGACGTCGGCCTTTTTGGGATCGACGCCAAGCTCCTCCGACGATTTCAGCATCGCGGGCAGGCTGGCGAGCGAGCTTTGCGTGCTGATCGCGACCGCGAGCGTCGGGACCATGGCGCGGATGAAGCGCGGCAACGGAATGCCGACGACGAGCCACGCGAGGAGCAGGCCGAGGAGAAGGCAGCTGACGCCGATCGCCGAGAGGATCAGCACATAATGAATGAGGCCGCCGAACGCCGCGACCCCGGCCTTGACCGCGAGCGCATAGCCCAGCGCGAAAACGCCGATCGGCGCGAGCGCGAGGACCCAGCCGATGACGATCAGCATCGCGTCGCCGAGCGCCTTGAACAGCCCTGACAGCGTCGCGCGCTGCACGGGCTCGAGCTTCGTGATCGCGAAAGCGAAAATCGTGGTGAAGACGATCAGCGGCAGGATCGCGGTCTCGGCCGCCGCGGCAATCGGGTTGGTCGGGATCAGCGAGAGCAGGAAATCGCCAAAGGTCGGCGACGGTCCTGTCTGCGTCGTGCCGCCAAGCCCGTGGCGCAGTGCTTCGGCGGCGCCGGGCGACAGCGGGAAGAGCCGGAGAAGGAGCGGCGCCAGCAGCAACGTCATCAGGCCCGAAAGCGTGATCGCGCCAAGGAAGATCATCACCGCGCGGAAGGCGAGCTTGCCCGCGCGTGCGGCGTCGGCGGTCGCGGTGATGCCGGTGATGAGCAGCGCGACGACGAGCGGGACGATCGTCATCTTCAATGCGTTGAGCCAGAGCAGCCCAATCGGTTCGACAAAGGGAAGCGAGGCGGTTCCGGCATCGGGCGACACCAGCTCGACGCCGATTCCCAAAAGCATGCCGGCGACGAGCGCCGAAAGGATGAACCAAGCGGATTTCAAGACGGATTCTCCCGGCGTTTTTTCTGGCCTGCTTGCCAAGCAAAAGAGGGTGACTTAGAGCACCTCCCGAAAGAAACGGGAACCGGTTTTTGGGCCGGGAAATGCTCCGCGGGGGCCATCCCGTGGGAAGCCGGGGCAGGCATTTGCCGGGCGATGGTTAGGTAGCTGAGGGAATATGCGCAAGTTTTTCGGAACCGACGGGATTCGCGGCCTGACCAACCAGGTCCCGATGACCGCGGAAGTCGCGATGCGCGTCGGTATGGCGGCGGGCGCACACTTCCTGCGCGGCGACCACAAGCACCGTGTCGTGATCGGCAAGGACACGCGCTTGTCGGGCTATATGCTCGAAAATGCGCTCGTCGCAGGCTTCACCAGCGTCGGCATGGACGTGGTGCAGGTCGGCCCGATGCCGACCCCGGCGATCGCAATGCTCACGCGCTCGATGCGCGCCGATCTGGGCGTGATGATTTCGGCGAGCCACAACCCGTATCGGGATAATGGGATCAAGCTGTTCGGTCCTGACGGATACAAGCTGTCCGACGAGGACGAGGCGCAGATCGAGCATTTGCTCGGGGAAGAGCCGAAGCTCGCCGAACCGAGCCACATCGGGCGCGCCAAGCGCATCGACGACGCGCGCGGGCGCTATATCCATGCGGTGAAACAGAGCCTGCCCGAATCGGTCCGCCTCGACGGGCTGCGCATCGTGCTCGATTGCGCCAATGGCGCGGCGTATAACAGCGCGCCGACGGTGTTCTGGGAACTTGGCGCCGACGTGGTGGCGATCGGCGTCGATCCGAACGGCACCAACATCAACGACAAATGCGGATCGACCGCCCCCGCGCTGTTGCAGGAAACCGTGGTCGCGAGCGGCGCCGACATCGGCATCGCGCTCGACGGCGACGCCGACCGGTTGATCGTCGTCGATGAAACAGGCCGGATCGTCGATGGCGACCAGATCATGGGACTGATCGGCGCGAGCTGGGCGCGGCAGGGACGGCTGAAAGGCGGCGGCGTCGTCGCGACGGTGATGTCGAACCTTGGCCTCGAACGTTTCCTCGAAGCCGAAGGGCTGCGGCTCGAGCGCACCAAGGTCGGCGACCGCCATGTCCTCGAACGGATGCGCGAAGGCGGATTCAACGTCGGCGGCGAGCAGTCGGGGCATATGATCCTGTCCGATCATGCGACGACCGGCGACGGCACGCTCGCCGCGTTGCAGGTGCTCGCCGAACTCATCGCGTCGGGCAAGCCCGCGAGCGAATTGCTGCACCAGTTCGACCCCGTGCCACAGCTTTTGAAGAATGTCCGCTTCGCCGGCGGCAAGCCGCTCGAAGACAAGCAGGTCATCGCGGCGATCGCCGAGGGCGAAGCGACGCTCAACGGCCGCGGCCGCCTCGTCATCCGCCCGTCGGGCACCGAACCGCTGATCCGCGTGATGGCCGAGGGCGACGATGCCGGGCAGGTCGAGCAGGTCGTCGACATGATCTGCGACGCCGTGCGCGCGGCGACAGCATAACCATTTGATTTTCTAGAACCGAAAGAGACTTACCATGCTTGAAATGCGACCCGATTGCGAAAAATGCGGACGCGATCTGCCCGCCAACCTTCACGGCGCCTTCATCTGCTCGTTCGAATGCACCTTCTGCGCCAACTGCGCCGACAAGCTCGACGAGATTTGCCCCAATTGCGGCGGCGACCTGCTCGACCGGCCGCTGCGCGAGGGCGCGGCGCTGGCGAAATTCCCCGCTTCGACGGAGCGAAAGCATAAGGGGTGACCGCGCGCGTCCTGATTATCGCCGGCTCGGATAGCGGCGGTGGTGCGGGCATCCAGGCCGACATCAAAGCGGTCACGATGCTCGGCGGCCACGCGATGACCGCGATCACCGCGATCACCGCGCAAAATACGCTGGGCGTGCAGGGCGTCCATCCGGTCCCGACCGATATGGTGCTCGCGCAGATCGACAGTGTCGCGTCGGACATCGGCGTCGATGCGGTCAAGATCGGGATGATCGGCAGCGCCGAAACCGCCGCGGCGGTCGCGGAGCTCTTGTCGCGGCCCGATCTCGCGCAGGCGGCGCTCGTGTTCGATCCGGTGATGATCGCGACGAGCGGATCGGTGCTCGCCGACACGGCGACGATTGACGCGTTTCGCGCGCTGCTTGATCGCGCGATGGTCGCAACGCCGAATCTGCCCGAGCTGGAAGCCTTGGGTGGCGAGGAAGCGGTGCTCGCGCACGGCTGTTCGCTGCTCGTGAAGGGCGGCCATGCCGAGGGCGCGACGGTGATCGATCGGCTGCTCGAAACCGGCGAGGGCGAGGTCGCGCGCTGGGAAGCTCCGCGTATCGACACCCCGCACAGCCACGGCACCGGCTGCACGCTAGCGAGCGCGATCGCGACCGGGCTGGCGCAGGGCATGCCGCTCGAACCGGCGATCGCGCGCGCGCGCGATTTCGTGCGGCTTTCGCTGCACGATGCGCCGGGGCTGGGGCAAGGGCATGGCCCGATGGGGCAGCAATATGTGCGCAACGACGGGCTGTTCACCGGCCCGGCGCTGAATCAGGTCACGCTGCCCGCGAACGACTATGTGGTGTCGGTCGCTTTCTACAAACAGCTGGGTCTGAAGCAGATCGTCGATAGCCCCGACAATGGTTATGCGCGCTTCGAAGCCGCCAATGGCGTGACGCTGTCGATCCATGTTGGAGACGGCGCGGCGGGCGGGGCGATCGCCTATCTCGAAAGCGGCGCGCTCGATGCGTGGGTAGCTTACCTCGCGCGGCGCGGGGTGCGGTTCGAGCAAATGCCGAAGGACGAGGAATGGGGGTGGCGCGAGGCGCGGCTGGCCGATCCCGCCGGCAATCGGCTGTGTCTCTATCAGGCGGCCGAATATCGGCGTTACCCACCGTGGCGCATATGATCGTCGGCGTCGACGAGGCCGGGCGCGGGCCGCTCGCCGGGCCCGTCGTCGCGGCGGCGGTGCTGCTCTGCGAAGGCGGCATCCCCGGGCTCGACGACAGCAAGAAGCTCACCGCCAAACGCCGCGCCGAACTCGAAGCGCAGATCAAGGCGCGCTGTCGCTGGGGCGTCGGCGAGGCGAGCGTCGCGGAAATCGACCGCATCAACATCCTTCAGGCGACCTTTCTCGCGATGACGCGCGCGGTCGAGGCGCTGGGGTTCGAGCCCGCCGAGGTCCTCGTCGACGGCAACCGCCTGCCGCGCTGGCGCTATACCGCGACCGCGATCATCGGCGGCGACGCGCTCCATCCGTGCATTTCGGCCGCGAGCATCATCGCGAAGGAGCATCGCGACCGCTTCATGGTCGCGGCGGCACGCGACTTCCCCGGCTTTGGCTGGGAAACCAACATGGGCTATGGTACGGCGCAGCATCTCGCGGCGCTGCGCCAGCATGGCCCGACGCCGCACCATCGGACCAGTTTTGCCCCGGTCGCACAAATGCAGCTGGTCTGACCGCCCGAAGCCTAAAAGCCTAAGAGGGGAACAGGCGATGAGCAGAGGATTTTCGGCCGACGATGTGTCGGTTCAGACCGGCCGCACCTTTCTTGTTACCGGTGCCAATGCCGGAATCGGGTTCGAAACCACCAAAATCCTCGCGGCGCGCGGCGCGCATGTGATCCTTGCCTGCCGCGATGAGGACAAGGCCGAGGTGGCGATGAACCGCATCTGGGTCGACGTGCCAAAGGCCGAACTGTCGTTCCAGCCGCTCGATCTCGCCGACCTCGACCAGGTCCGCGATGCGGCGAAGGCGGTGCTCGCGGGACCGCGGATCGACGTCCTCATCAACAATGCGGGGGTGATGATCCCGCCCCGGACGCTGACCAGGCAGGGGTATGAGCTGCAATTCGGGGTCAACCACCTCGGCACCTTCGCGCTGACCGGCCTCATCCACCCCCATGTCGACGACCGGGTCGTCATCACGGGCAGCATCGCGCACCGGAACGGCGCGATGGATTACAGCGACCTGTCGGCGTCGCGCAGCTATCACAATTGGGCGCGCTATCAGATGAGCAAGCTTGCGAACCTGCTCCATATGTTCGAGCTCGACCGGCGGTTGAGCGCCGCGGGGCGCGCGACGCAGGCGATCGGCTGCCATCCGGGGGTCGCGCTCACCGAACTCACGCGCCACCTGCCGCTGCCGCTGCGCACGATGACCCCGCTTGCCGGCCCCTTTTTCAACAGTGCGGCGCAGGGCGCGTGGCCGACGTTGCAGGCGGCGACGGGCGCGCGGGTTCAGGGCGGCGACTATCTGGGGCCGCAGGGGCTCGGCGAGGTGTCGGGCCGCTCGGGGCCGGCGCGCGCCACACGCGACGCGCGCGATCCGAAGCTCGCGCGCGAGCTGTGGCAGCATTCGATCGACCTCACCGGGGTCGATCCGGGGCTTTGACCCCGCAACGCAAAATTTTTTTCGGGGGTGAGTCTTCGTCGCCACACCACCAGTGGTTGAGTCTCCGAGTCGCGGCCGACTCCATATGGTGTGCCAGACTCGTTTCGTTCTCATCGCGTTAACCAGTTAGAGAGGCGGAATCCTTAGACTCCTGCGCTTGACGGCGGACTCCGCTGGACTCATCAGGGCCTTCTTACGAGCAAGGAACGGGGTGAAGCATGGGTGTGATGGAACGGGTCAAGGCGCCGGCGACGAAGAAGCGGACGCCGAAAGTCGACCCCGCGGACCTGCCGCTCGACAGCATCTTGCAGGGCGATTGCGTCGAAATGATGCGCTCGCTGCCCGCCGCGTCGGTCGACATGATCTTCGCCGACCCACCGTATAATCTCCAGCTCGGCGGCGACCTGCTGCGCCCTGACGGCAGCCAGGTCGACGCGGTCGACGACGACTGGGACAAGTTCGACAGCCTCGCGACCTATGATCGCTTCACCCAGGCGTGGCTCAAGGAAGCGAAGCGCATCCTGAAGCCGAACGGCAGCATCTGGGTGATCGGCAGCTATCACAATATCTTCCGCGTCGGCACCGCGCTGCAGGACAATGGCTATTGGATCCTCAACGACATCGTGTGGCGCAAGGCGAACCCGATGCCCAATTTCAAGGGCACACGCTTCACCAACGCGCATGAGACTTTGATCTGGGCGTCGATGGGCGAAAAGTCGCGCTACACCTTCAATTATCGCGCGATGAAGACGCTGAACGACGAACTTCAGATGCGTTCGGACTGGCTGATCCCGATCTGCGGCGGGCAGGAGCGGCTGAAGAAGGGCGGAACGAAAGTCCACCCGACGCAAAAGCCCGAAGCCTTGCTCTATCGCATCCTGCTCGCCTGCTCGAACCCCGGCGACGTGATCCTCGATCCCTTCTTTGGCACCGGCACGACGGGCGCGGTCGCGAAACGCCTCGGCCGCCATTTCATCGGCATCGAGCGCGAGGATGATTATATCGAGGCCGCGTTGGAACGTATCGAGCTGGCGCTGCCGCTCGACGAAAGCGCGGTGAAGACGATGATGGCGCCGAAGGCCGCGACGCGCGTCGCGTTCGGCACTTTGGTCGAATGCGGCATGATCGCGCCGGGAACGGTGCTGACCGATACCAAGCGCCGCTGGAAGGCGAAAGTGCGCGTCGATGGCAGCCTCGATTGCGAAGGCCAGCCCGCAGGCTCGATCCACAAGGTCGGCGCGGGGCTGCAGGGTGCGCCGAGCTGCAACGGCTGGACCTTCTGGCATGTCGACAATGGCAAGGAACTCCGCGTGATCGACGCGGTGCGGCAGGACTGGCTGCTGGCGAACGAAGCCTGATGTTTCAGCCGCTGACCAAGCCCGACCTCGGCGCCGCGTCGGCGGATGCGCAACTCTATTGCCGCCCGACCTGCTTCGTCGACCGCCCGCACGAGCTTGATGACGATTGCCTGCGGATCGCCGACTCTATGGTCTGGTTCGCGGCGTGGCATATCAGCCTGCGCGACGGTCTGACCGTCAAATCGGCGATCGTTCCGGTTCCCGAATGGGATGGCTGGATTGCGGCGATGCCCGACGCATTGGCGCAGGCGGCAAATGCGCAGCGCGCCGGTGTCGTGCGGACGCGCGGCGTGCTCCAACTTGGCGAGCGGAAAATCCGGCTGAACGAGCCGCAGCTCATGGGCATTTTGAACGTCACTCCCGACAGTTTTTCGGACGGCGGCAAGCATGTCGATGCCGTTGCCGCGGCCGAGGCCGGCTTCGCGATGGGCGCTGCGGGGGCGGCGATCATCGATGTCGGCGGCGAATCGACGCGTCCCGGCGCGCCGCTGGTCTGGGAAGGCGACGAGATCAAGCGCATCGAAGGCGTAGTGTCGGCGCTCGCGCGGGGCGGCGTCGCGGTGTCGATCGATACGCGCAAGGCTGCGGTGATGGAGGCCGCGCTCGCCGCCGGCGCGCGGATCGTCAACGATATTTCGGCGCTGCGCTACGACGACCGCGCGATGGAAGTCGTCGTGCACGCGGGTTGCCCGGTCGTGCTGATGCACGCGCCCTCGGCAAAGAGCGATCCGCACGAAGGCGGCAATTATGCGCATGTCCTGTTCGACGTCTACGACATGCTCGCCGAGCGCGTCGCGGCGTGCGTCGCCGCCGGGGTCGACCCGGCGAAGATCATCGTCGATCCGGGGCTCGGCTTCGGCAAGGGCGTCGGCGACAATCTGGCGCTCATCAACGGGCTCGCGCTGTTTCACACATTGGGGTGCCCGATCCTGTTCGGCGCGAGCCGCAAGCGGATGATCGGAGCGCTCGACAACGAGGCGCCCGCCGACCAGCGGCTCGGCGGCACGGTGGCGCTACATTATCAGGCGGCGACGCAGGGCGCCCAATTGCTCCGCGTCCACGACATCGCCGAAAACCGGCAGGCGCTCCGCGTCTGGCGCGGGCTGCGCGATGCGGCGCTGACCGCCTGATCAGGCGGCGGTGTCGATCCCGAGGTCGCTCAATTTGCGGTAGAGTGTCGAGCGTCCGATGCCGAGGCGGCGGGCGACTTCGCTCATGCGGCCGCGATAATGGCCGATCGCGAGGCGGATGACGTCGGCCTCGATTTCCTCGAGCGGGCGCAGGTTGCCGTCGGGCAGGTACAGCGTGACGCCGATCGCCTCGCCGTTGATCGCGATCTCGCCTTCGCCGCTCGGGCTGCCGCCGCCGAGCGTCGCCTCGATCGCGCGGAAATCGGCACTGGTGAGGACATCGGTCGTGCTGTTCACCGCCGCGCGGAACAGCACGTCCTGCAGTTGGCGGACGTTGCCCGGCCAGGCGTAGGCGGCGAGCAGGCGCAGCGCGTCGTCGGTGACCCCGATCGGTCCCATGCCCGGCAGACCGCCGATGCGCGCGAGCAGGTGGCGCGCGAGCGGGCCGACGTCGCCGCGGCGTTCGGAGAGCGAGGGCAGGGTGAATTGCGCGCTCGACAGCGCGTAGAACAGGTCTTCGCGGAAGTGGCCGGCCTCGATCAGCTTGTCGAGCGGGCTCGTGCTCGTCGCGATGATGCGCACATCGACGCTCTGGCGGATCGAACCGCCGATCATCTGCACTTCGCCGCTGTTCAGGAATTCGACGAGCTTCGCCTGCGTTTCGAGCGGGATGCACTCGACATGGTCGATGATGATGCTGCCACCGTCGGCCTGAACGAGACGGCCGACCTGGCGGTCGAACGCGCCCGCGAAAGCGCCGCGTTCGTGGCCGAACAGCCCCGATCCGATCAGGCCCGGCGACACCGCCGAGCAATCGACCATGACGAGCTGGCCGCGCGCGCGCGGGCTCGCGCTGTGGATCGCGCGCGCAAAGACTTCCTTGCCGGTGCCGGGCTTGCCGTTGATCATCACCGGCACGCGGGCGCGCGCGGCCTTGGCGGCGATCGCCAGCGCGCTGCGGAAATTGGGGCTCGATCCGATGATTTCCTCGAACGCCAATGGCGCGCGGAGTTTCTCGGTGAGCGGACGCAGTTCGCCCTGCGGGCCACTGGTCGACACGACGCGGTCGAGCGCTTCGAGCAGCCGGTCGGGCGCGATCGGTTTCTGGACGAAGTCGCTCGCCCCGGCGCGCATCGCGCCAACCGCGACCTCGACCCCGTTGCGCATCGTGATCACGACGAGCGGCAGCGCGGGGCGCCAGCGGCGGAGCTCGCCGACGAATTCGGAAATGTCCATGCCCGGTGCGCCCTGGTCGACGAGCACCGCGTCGAGCGCCATGCCTTCCTGCGTGCCGAGCTTGGCCAGGGCGGTGTCGGTGTCGGCGGCGATGACGCTGCGCCAGCCGCCACGCGAAACAAGGGCCGCCAGGAAGCGCTGCTGGGCAGGCTCGCTGTCGACGATCATCACCATTCGCGTGTCGCGCGTGTTCGTCATCGTTCCGAATCTGCCCCCTGAACCGACATTGCTATGGGTTTGTTCTGCTGAGGGCTGCATATCTATCCGATAGGGGTAAAAGGGCGATTAAGGGCATTCGTCTTTTCCCGCATCAGAGTCTAGCAGCCAAACCCGCACTTGAGCATCGCGAGACGCGTGGCTAAGACCGGCGCGATAACCGATTCTGGGATGCGGCGCTGTGCGTTCGCGCACAGAAAACGGCCATTATAGGGGAAAAGCGATGGCACAGCAGGAAATGAAGGCAGCCGAAGAAACCTATGCGGGTTTCATCAGCCTGTTCAAGATCGGCTCGATCATTACCGCGGTGGTGACCGTCGGCGTCGTCCTTCTCATCGCGTCCTGACCGGGCTTCGCGCATGCGCATCGCTGTCCTGAAGGAGCTCGCCGAAGGCGAGACCCGCGTCGCTGCCACCCCGGAAACCGTGAAAAAATTCATTGGTCTGGGCGCTGAAGTTGCCATTGAATCGGGGGCGGGTGAACAAGCCTCGATCGCCGATGCCGATTATAGCGCCGCGGGCGCGAAGGTCGGCAGCCGCGCCGATGTGCTGAAGGGCGCGAATATCATTCTCGCGATCCAGGGTCCCGATCCCAAGGGCCTTGCTGGCTTCGCCGACGGCGCCTGGCTCGTCGCCGGCCTCAACCCGTTCGGCGAACGCGCGCGCATCGACGACTATGCGAAGTTCGGACTCGAAGCGCTGGCGATGGAATTCATGCCGCGCATCACGCGCGCGCAGTCGATGGACATCTTGTCGAGCCAGGCGAATCTCGCGGGCTACAAGGCGGTGCTGATCGCGGCGAACGCCTATGGCCGCGCTTTCCCGATGATGATGACTGCTGCGGGCACCGTCAGCGCCGCGAAGGCGTTCGTGATGGGCGTCGGCGTCGCCGGGCTTCAGGCGATCGCGACGGCGCGCCGCCTCGGCGCACAGGTCAGCGCGACCGACGTGCGCGCCGCGACCAAGGAACAGATCCTATCGCTCGGCGCCAAGCCGATCTTCGTCGAGACGGTGGCGGGGATCGAGGGCGAGGGCGCGGGCGGTTATGCCACCGAAATGTCCGACGAGTATAAGGCGGCGCAGGCCGAGCTCGTGTCGTCGCACATCGCCAAGCAGGACATCGTGATCACCACCGCGCTGATCCCGGGGCGCCCGGCGCCGCGGCTGATCTCGGATGCGCAGCTTGCAACGATGCGCAGCGGCAGCGTGATTGTCGACATGGCGGCCGAAAGCGGCGGCAATGTCGAAGGTTCGGTTTCGGGCGAAGCGAAGCGCATCCACGGCGTCACCGTCATCGGCGCGAAGAATATCGCGGCCTTGATGCCCGCGGACACCAGCGCGCTGTTCAGCCGCAACCTGTTCAACTTCCTCTCGGCCTTCTGGGACAAGGAAGCGGGCAAGCCCGTGCTCGACGAGGAAATCGGCAACGCCGTGCGCCTGACGCAGGGCGGCAAGGTCGTGAACGAGCGGCTGCTGGGTTGAGGTGCGCGCTGATCGCGGGACTGGTCGCGGCGCTCGTTTCGGCGGGCGCCACGCCGGCGTTTGCGAAGGCCAATGCAGACCAGTTCCGCTATCAGTTCAGCACCATCTTCGTTCCCGAAGCGGCGGCGAGCGAGGAGCGGCTGATCGCCAAGCGCGACGCGTGGTTTTTCGGACGACGTACCCCCAGCAGGTCGGTGCGCGTGCTCGGCGATGTCCAAGTGCCCGACGCCGAATTCGGCAACGCGATCCGCAGCGGCGACGTCATCATCCTGGCGCAAGGCAAGGAAATCTACGGCTGCGAGCGCGATGCGCCGCAGGACACGCTCTGGACCGTCTACAAAAAGCTGTGTCTTGCAGACTTCGACAAAGACGGCGCCTTCGAATCCTATTATCTGAACAAGGACTATCCCTATGCGGATTTCCACGTCCAGACCGAGGAGAAGAAGGACTTCCGCCCGATGCCGCCGGTTCGATACGAGTCCGTTCCGGTCCGCGCCTATGGAGAGATGGACGATTATCGGTCGTTCTTTGGTGCCTATGTCGGCTCGAAATTCGTGATCTGTCTCGGCGCGCCCGTGAAGGATTTCGGGCCGACCTGCTTCACCGACGGCGTGAAGATCGAGCCCACGGCGAACTGGCAGAGCTTCAACTATCGCGGCGGCGTTTTTGCGGTACGCCAGCATGGTCCCGATCAGCTGGCGATCCGGATCGAGAAGCCGGTCGATACGTTCGAATATCCGGTGTTCGAGCCCAAGCCATAGTGGCCGGCGGCAGCAATCCGGCGGAGACGGAAGATGGGCCTTTTCAGCGCGGCACGGCTGGTGATCGGCCGCTGAGGCGGGGCGAGCCTCCCAAGGGGCGAAACGCGAGCCAAAAATGAAAAAAATGGCCGATTTCGGCCTTTTCATGAAACTTCCTTTGGTTACTATGCGTTCAGGGTTTCCTTAACCCTGACTTTCAACCAATTGGAGAATGATTGATGTCGTCTGCGAAGTTTTTCGCCACTCCCCTCCTTGTGCTTGCCACCCTGTCGCCCGTTTACGCACAGGAAACCCCCGCGCCGGCCGAAGCCGCTGAAGTCGCGGCCGACGCCGCCGCTCCGGCTGAAGCCGCGGCTCCTGCCGCACCCGCGCAGCCCACCGGCATCGCGCTCGAAATCGCCGCCAAGCCCGACCACAAGACGCTGGCCACCGCGCTGACCGCGGCGGGCGTGTCGGACAAGCTCGCTGGCCAGCCGTTCACGATCTTCGCGCCGACCGACCAGGCTTTCGCCGCAGTCCCGCAGCCGATGACCGACTGGCTGATGAACCCCAACAACACCGAATCGCTCGCGAAGGTGCTAACCTATCACGTCGTTCCGGGCCGCGTGACCGCCGAGGACCTCTATGCGAAGATCAAGGCCGGCGGCGGCAAGGCGACGCTCGCGACCGTCGAGGGCGAAACGCTGACCTTCACCGAGGTGCAGGGCAACATCAAGGTCGACGGCACGCAGGGCAGCAGCGGCTTCATCACGCAGCCCGACATCGAACAGTCGAACGGTAATATTCACGTCATCAACGGCGTGTTGATGCCCAGCCTCGGCTGATGATTCGCGCCGCTGCGTCCGGTTTTTGAAAGGATAAGGATATGAAAACCCATCTGATCTTGACGGCCGCAGCGGCCGCGCTCGCGCTGGCGGGCTGCGGCGACAAGAAGGAAACGCCGACCGAGACGACGACCGTCGCGGGCGGCGAAACGGCGGTGCCCGCGACGCCCGCTGCCAGCCCGTCGGCGATGATCGCGAGCAGTTCGATCGCCGCGAATCTTGCGGCCTCGCCCGACCATAAGTCGCTGGCCGCGGCGGTGACGCAGGCTGGTCTTGTGCAGACGCTGTCGGATGTGGGGCCGTTCACGGTCTTTGCGCCGAACGACGCCGCCTTTGTACAGGTGCCGCCGGTGACGCGCGACGGCTGGATGCGCCCGGCGCAGAAGGATGTGCTCGCGGGCGTGCTCAAATATCATGTCGTTCCGGGCAAGCTGACCGCGGCGGACCTTAGCGCGAAGATCGCCGAAGGCGGCGGCAAGGCCGTGCTCAAGACCGCCGACGGGCAGGATTTGACCGCAACCAAGAGCGGCGATGCCATATTGTTGACCAGCGCCAGCGGCAACAAGGCGACGGTGACGCAGGCCGATGTCGGCCAGGCGAACGGTGTCGTCCATGTCATCGACGCGGTGCTCGTCCCGAAAATGTAAAAAACATCGCCGGCTTGCCAGGCAAAGCGATATTTTATGTCGCAAAGCGCCCGCATTTCTCACGCTGAGGAATGCGGACGCTTCTTTTTGGGAGCTTTGGAGTCGACAGATTCGGCGGCGCGCGGCAAGAGGTGCGCGAAACGGAATCAGCAGGGGAGCGAGCCCGTGGATTTTATCGCGATTTTTTCAATTTTCGTACTGGCCTGCTTTGTCGGCTATTTTGTTGTCTGGTCGGTGACCCCGGCGCTGCACACGCCGTTGATGAGTGTCACCAACGCCATTTCGTCGGTGATCATCGTCGGCGCGCTGATCGCCAGCGCCGCCGCGGGGTCGGCTTCCTCCAATTGGCTCGGCCTCGCCGCAGTCGTGATGGCGAGCGTCAATATCTTCGGCGGTTTCGCGGTCACCGCGCGCATGCTTGCAATGTACAAGAAAAAGGAGCGCTGAGATGGACGTCCAGCAGATCCTTTCCGCCGCAGCCGGCGGCCACGGCGCCGTGAATCCCTGGGCGGCGGTCGCCTATCTCGTTTCGGGCATCCTGTTCATTCTCGCGCTGCGCGGGCTGTCGAGCCCGGCGACGGCGCAGGCGGGCAACCGCTTCGGCATGGCGGGCATGCTGATCGCCGTCGTGACCACGCTGCTCACGCATGCGCCGGCCACCGCCGACGGCCTTCTCGACACGGTCGGGCTGGTCGAAATCCTCGTCGCGATCGGCATCGGTGCCGTGATCGGCGTCGTGATGGCGCGCAAGATCGCGATGACCGCGATGCCGCAGCTCGTCGCGGCGTTCCACAGCCTCGTCGGCCTTGCCGCGGTCGCGGTGGCGGCGGCGGCGTATCTCAATCCGCAAGCGTTCGGCATTGCCGATGCGGCGGGCGAGATCTTCACCGTCAGCCGCATCGAAATGGGCCTAGGCATCGCGATCGGCGCGATCACCTTCTCGGGATCGGTCATCGCCTTCCTGAAACTCAACGGCAATATGTCGGGCGCGCCGATCATGCTGCCCGGGCGGCATGTCATCAACCTCGGCACACTCGCCGCGATCATCGGCCTCGTCGCCTATTTCACCTTCGACCAGTCGCCGTGGGTTTTCTGGACCGTCACCGGCCTCAGCTTCCTGATCGGCTTCCTGCTGATCATCCCGATCGGCGGCGCCGACATGCCGGTCGTCGTGTCGATGCTGAACAGCTATTCGGGCTGGGCCGCGGCGGCGATGGGCTTCACGCTCGGTAACACAGCGATGATCATCACCGGCGCGCTCGTCGGCTCGTCGGGTGCGATCCTGTCGTACATCATGTGCCGCGCGATGAACCGCAGCTTCATCAGCGTGATCGCAGGCGGCTTCGGCGGCGACGATGCGGCAGCGGGCGCGGGCGGTTCGAAGGAACAGCGCCCGTGGAAACCCGGGAGCGCCGAAGACGCCGCCTTCCTGATGAGCCAGGCCGAGAATGTCATCATCGTCCCCGGTTACGGCATGGCGGTCGCGCAGGCGCAGCATGCGCTGCGCGAAATGGGCGACCAGCTGAAGAAGGAAGGCGTCAACGTCAAATATGCGATCCACCCGGTCGCGGGACGTATGCCCGGCCATATGAACGTGCTGCTCGCCGAGGCGAATGTGCCTTATGACGAGGTGTTCGAGCTCGAGGACATCAACGGCGAGTTCGCGCAGTGCGACGTCGCTTTCGTCATCGGCGCGAACGACGTCACCAACCCGGCGGCAAAGACCGACAAGACTTCGCCGATCTATGGCATGCCCGTGCTCGACGTCGAAAAGGCGAAGACGGTGCTGTTCGTGAAGCGCTCGATGGGCGGGGTCGGCTATGCCGGCGTCGACAACGACGTCTTCTACATGGACCAGACGATGATGCTGCTCGGCGATGCCAAGAAGATGGCCGACGACATCGTCAAGGCGCTCAGCGGCAGCGGGCACTAGACAAGAATCGTCGCCCCTGCGAAGCAGAGGCCGCTATCAAGGTGGCGCAAAGCTGCCAGCGGCCCCTGTCCTCGCAGGGGCGACGTGTTTTTAAAGGGGCAATATGCGCAAAATCGGCCTGATCGGGGGGATGAGCTGGGCGTCGACCGAGCTTTATTACCGCCATCTCAACAAGGGCGTGCAAAAGCGCCTCGGCACCGCCTGTTCGGCGCCGATTCTGATGGAGAGCCTCAACTATTGCGAGCTCTCGCGCATCACGACCCCCGAAGGGTGGACGCATGCGAAAGAGGTGCTGATCGCCTCGGCGCAGCGGCTTGAGGCCGCAGGCGCGACCGCGCTGATGATCGCCGCCAATTCGATGCACAAGGTGGCCGAGGATGTCGCCGCGGCGATCTCGATCCCGATCCTCCACATCGTCGACGAAACCGGCCAGAAGATGAAGGCCGACGGGATCAAGTCGGCGGCAGTGATTGGCACGCGCAATGTGACGACCGAACCCTGGTTCCGCCAGCGGCTGGTGCGCCACGGCCTGACGCTTGCGCCCTATGACTCGAGCCGCGTCGACGAGATCGACCGCATCATTTACGAAGAGCTGATGCTCGGCAAGGCAAACGAAAGTTCGCGCCGCACGATGAAAACCTTCATCACCGATATCGCGAAGCAGGATATCCAGGCGATCGTGCTCGCCTGTACCGAACTGGTGATGCTCGTCGACACCGACGCCAATCTGCTGCCGATCTATGACACCACGCGGATACACGTCGCCGAGGGCGTCAACTGGATTTTGGGCGAAGGTTGACCCTTCTCCCTCCCGCAAGCGGGAGGGGAGCTAGCCTAGCTCATCTTCGTCCATGTCACCGTGCGACAGAACAGGCTGACGCAGCCCTTCATCGTCATCTTGCCGCCGTTCACGCGCAGGTGCGCCTTGTAATAGCGGCCATCCTCGGGGCTATAGCCTTCGCCCTTCCAGCCGTCGCCATGCGGCACGAGATCCCAGTAAATCTGTAGTCCGGTGACCTTGCGGCCGCGCTTCGCCTTGTCGGGATTGCGCTCGTCGAGCTGGCCACCCGTGGGCTGTTTGATCAGCAGGCGCTCGACACGCCCGCACATCTTGTTGCCACACGCGGCCATGACAACGACCGCCTTGCCATCGTCGGTTTTCCAGCGCCCGGCAATCGGCGCGGGCGCCGCCGCCATCGACGGCACGGCAATCAAGGCGACAAGCGCCAAACCTAATCTGTGAATCAAAGCGACCTCTCCCCGGGTTAGCTACACATATGTCAGCAACATCGCTTGGCATCCGTCAAGTCTTGCACCATGCTCCCCGAAAATAAGGGGAGAGACATATGCGATTCCATGGCCTGCGCCACGCGGCGACGCTCTGCATCGTGGCGGCCTTTGCCGCCAGTCCGGCGGCGGCGAAAGTGATCAGCGTCAGTGCAACAACGCCCGACGCGAACGAAAAGCTGCAAGAAGCGCTGATCCTCGCGCAGCCGGGCGACACGGTGCAGCTCGGCGCGGGCGTGTGGGAGCTCACCGACGGCCTGTCGCTCGACGTCGCGGGTGTGACGCTGCGCGGTGCGGGGGCGGGCGAGGGCGGGTCGATCCTCGATTTCGCGGGGCAGCAGGGCGCAGGCGAGGGGCTTCTCGTCACCTCCGACGATGTGTTCCTGACCCAATTCGCGGTGCTCAACACCAAGGGCGACGGCATCAAGTCGAAAGGCGCCGACCGCGTCGTCTATCACAAGCTGCGCGTCGAATGGACCGCGGGGCCCAAGGAAACCAACGGCGCCTACGGCATCTACCCGGTCGAAAGCAGCGACGTGCTGATCGACAGCGTTTACGTACGCGGCGCGTCGGACGCCGGCATCTATGTCGGCCAGTCGAAGAATATTGTCGTCCGCGATTCGATCGCGACCGAGAATGTCGCGGGGATCGAGATCGAGAACAGCTATGATGCCGACGTCCACGACAATGTCGCGACGAAGAACACCGGCGGCATCCTGGTGTTCGACCTGCCGAGCCTGCCGATGCAGGGCGGGCACAATGTCCGGGTCTTCGAAAATATCGTGAACGACAACAGCACGCCGAACTTCGCGCCCAAGGGCAATATCGTCGCGAGCGTGCCGACGGGCACCGGTGTCCTCGTGATGGCGAACCGCAACGTTGAGATTTTCGACAATGTGTTCGACAACAATGGCACCGCGAACGTGATGATTGTCGGCTATCGCTATGAGCATAAGGACCCGAAATATCAGCCGCTGCCCCGTGCGATCGTCGTGCGCGGCAACCAGCACGGCAAGGCGGGCTATGCGCCGAAATTCGCAGGCGGCGACATGATCGCGGCCGCGATGGGCGGCAGCATCCCGCCGGTGCTGTGGGACGGTGCGGGCGATGCGATCGTGCTCGACAAGGTCGGCGTGCTGTCGCTGAACCTGCCCGACGTGAAGACGCCGCAGAGCGAGGCGAAGCCGTCGCCCGCCGACCTGTCGAAAGGCACGCGGCCCGCGGCGCTGCCCGTGATCAAGCTGCCCGATGCGATGGAGGCGAAGGTCCAGTGAGACGCGTTTTCGCCGCGGTTGGAGCGGCGCTGCTATGTGCGAGCGGCGGGGCGGCATTGTCGCCGCCCGGGGTCGAGCAGGCGGTGGTCGAAAGCGATGCGATGCCTCCGAAACTGTCGGCATTCGGGCTGTTCCGCGGCAATGATCCGCAAACACCCTCGACCGGCATCGGCTACACGCTGCGCGCGCCGTTGTTCAGCGATTATGCCGACAAGCATCGTTTCATCTCGATCCCCGCGGGCAAGAAAGCGACGGTCGCGGCCGACGGCGTCATCGAGTTTCCGGTCGGCACCGTGCTCGTCAAAAGCTTCGGCTGGAGCGACGTCAACGACGGCCGTCCGGTCGAGACGCGGCTGCTGATCCTCCGCGCATCGGGCTGGACCGCGCTGCCCTATATCTGGGACGCCGACGGCAAGGATGCGACGCTGGCCTTGGGCGGCCGCCGCGTGCCGGTGACCTTCAAGAGCCCCGACGGGGAGACGCACAGCATCCGTTATGCCGTGCCGAACAAGAACCAGTGCAAGGAATGCCACAGCCTCGGCGGCGAGATCGTGCCGATCGGGCCCAAAGCGCGCAATTTCATCCTCGACCCGGCAGCCTCGGACAAGCTGCGCAGCGTCTATTTCGAGAACCCCGCCGCGCTCAAACCGACGATGCCGCAGTGGGACGACCCCAAGAGCGGCAGCGTCGCGACGCGCGCCCGCGCCTATCTCGACGTCAATTGCGCGCATTGCCACAACCCGGCGGGCAGCGCGTCGAACAGCGGGCTTTTCCTGCGCTGGACCGACGACCCGGCGGGCGTCAACTACGGGATCGGCAAGCGCCCGACCGCGGCCGGGCGCGGCAGCGGCGGCATGGATTTCGCGATTGCGCCCGGCGATCCCGACCACAGCTTCCTGATCTATCGCCTCGAAAGCACCGACCCCGGCATCGCCATGCCCGAGGTCGGGCGGTCGACGGTGCACAGGGAAGGCGCCGCGCTGCTGCGGCAATGGATTGCGGAGATGCCCAAAGCATCGCATTAGACGACGCCATGACCCAGCTTGTTCTCCACGACTATTTCCGCTCCTCGGCCAGCTTTCGCGTCCGCATCGCGCTGAACCTGAAAGGCCTCGATTATGAGCGCGTCGAGGTCAGCCTGATCGCGGGCGAGCAGCGCAGCGACGCCTATCTCGAACAGAATGCGCAGGGCTTCGTCCCGATGCTCGTCGTCGACGGCGAGCCGATCATCCAGAGCATGGCAATCATCGACTGGCTCGACCGCGCCTTTCCCGAGCCGCGGCTGATCCCCGAAGAAGCGATGCCGCGTGCGGTCGCGCTGGCGCGCGCGCAGGTTATCGCGAGCGACATCCACCCGCTCAACAATTTGCGCGTCCTCAAATATCTGAAACGCGACCTCGGCCTCAACGAGCAGACCAAGGAACGCTGGATCGCGACGTGGATCACGCAGGGGTTCGAGGCGCTCGAAGCGATGGCGGGTGACGGTCGCTATCTCGGCGGCGATACGCCCGGGATCGCCGACTGCTGCCTCGTCCCGCAAATCTATAACGCGCGTCGCTTCGAGGTGCCGCTCGACGCGTTTCCGCGGCTCGTCGAAATCGATGCCGCGTGCATGGCGCACGAGGCGTTCCAGCGCGCCCACCCCGACGCTGTGAAGCCCGCGTGATCCGCCTTTTGACGGGAGTGGCCGCGCTGGCGCTGCCGGCGGCGGCGATGGCGCAGGCCGAAGCGGAAGAGGAGGCCGAAGACCCGTTTTGCTGCGTTCATTTCGTGCCGCTGCCGAAGGCCGTGATCGTCGTGAACGGCAGCGGCGTACTCCGCCGTTCGGACGGCGACGCTGTCCAAGGCAGCCAGTTCCTGACCGATGTCGATCCCGGCCTTGGCACGCGCGTCGAAAACCGCCTGCGTGACGAGGCGGGCCTCGTCCAGTTTCGCCGCTCCGACGGGCGTTCGGCGCATCCCACGAGCCAGGGAATCACGCTGCGCGGTCTTGGCGGCAATGCGTCGAGCCGTGCGCTGGTGACCCTCGACGGGGTCCCGCAGGCCGACCCTTTCGGTGGATGGGTCGCGTGGACAGCGTATGACGCGATCAACCTTGGCGGCATTTTTATTACCCGCGGCGGGGGCAGCGGCGTCGATGGCGCGGGGACGCTCGCCGGAACGATCGCGCTGCATTCGGATATGACCAACGGCGGTTCGGCAAGCCTCGCTTATGGAAGTCGCAACAGCTGGGACGCGTCCGCCTCGGCCGGCACCGCGTTGGGAGACGGCGGGCGGGTTGCTATCGATGGTCGCTACAGCCGCGGCGATGGCTTCGTTCCGGTCTCCACGGGGCAGCGCGGCGCGGTCGATCGCGCGGCGCCTTATGAACAAGGCGGTCTTGGTCTTCGCCTGCGCTTCGATGCCGGCCGGGGCAGCCGAATCGAGGCCAGCGTGCGGGCCTTCGCCGACCGGCGCGACCGCGGGACCGATTTTTCCGGCAGTAAGGTCGATGGCGTCGATGCGAGCGTGCGCATCGTTCACGACAGCTACGGCGAAACGCAATGGCTCGCGCTCGCCTACGCGCAATTGCGCGATTTCGAGAGCGGGTTCGCTAGCGTCGCTGCGGGGCGAGGCAGCGTCGCGCCCGCGCTCTTCCAGCGCGTTCCGGCTACCGGCTTGGGGGCACGGTTCGAACTGCGCCCGCTCATAAATGGCGAAAATCCCGTTCGCGCCGGCATCGATTGGCGCCGCACGACAGGGCGTACCGAGGAGGATTTCTTCTTCACAACCGGTGTGCCCGGCCGCCACCGGATCGCGGGCGGCAGCAGCGACACCGTGGGCGCCTTCGCCGAATGGACGTTGGGCGATTCCGAATATGACTTGCTCTGGACGCTCAGCGGCCGCGTCGATCGCTGGTGGCTGGGCGAGGGCTATCGGCTCGAACGCAACATCGCCGGCCCCGTCATCACCGACTTGCGCTTCGCCACGCGGCAGGGATGGGAAGGCAGCGGCCGCGCAGGCGTGCGCTGGACGTCGGATGCATTCTCTCTGCGCGCCGCGGGCTATCGCGGCTGGCGCCTGCCGACGCTCAACGAACTCTATCGCCCGTTCCGCGTCGGCGCCGAAGTGACGATCGCGAATGCCGCGCTGAAACCCGAACGCCTGTGGGGCGGCGAGGTCGGCGTTGATTGGGACAATGGCGACACGAGGCTGTCGGCGACGCTGTTCGTGAACCATCTGACGAACGCGATCGCCAATGTGACCCTCGCGCCGAACCTCAACCAGCGGCAGAATCTCGACGCGATCGACAGCAAGGGCGTCGAGGTCAGCGCCGAGCAGTGGATCGGCCCGGCGACGCTACGCGCGACCTATGCCTTCACCGATGCCAAGGTCGATGCATCGGGCGCGGCGCTTGGGCTCGACGGCCGACGCCCGGCGCAGATCGCTAAGCATGGCGGCAGCGTGTCGCTGCGCAGCAACGCGAGCGGCCCGTTCGGCGGTTTTGCGACGCTTCGTTATGTCGGTAAGCAGAATGAGGATGACGTCGGGCTGCTCGCGCTCGACGACGCGCTGACGCTCGACGCCGGGTTGTCGTGGCGCTTTTCGGACGCGATCAGCATCGAGGCGCGCGGCGAGAATCTCTTCGACGAATTGGTGCCCGCTGCGATCTCGTCGTCGGGCATCGTCGAGCGCGCGACCCCGAGGACCTTGTGGATCGGCGCGCGCCTGTCTTTCTGACTTTCGCGTCATTCCGCCCTTCACAGGCCCGAAACAGGCGATAGGATGGGCGCGCCGGGATTTTTTTGAGCGTGTGGGGGTGACCAATTCATGGCCGCGAAGAAGCTGAATCTCGATAATTTCCTGCCCTACCGCCTGTCCATCGCCTCCAACGCCCTGTCGAGCCGGATCGCCGCCGAATATGAGAATCGCTTTGGGCTGAAGATCCCCGAATGGCGGTTGATGGCCGTGCTCGGTGAGGGGCAGCCGAAGACGCAGCGCGAGCTGGTCGAGGCGACGCGCATGGACAAGGTGACGGTGAACCGCGCCGCCAAGGCGCTTGCCGATCGCCAGCTGATCGCGCGCCAGGCGCATGAGGCCGACGGGCGTTCGCACCATCTCGAACTCACCGAAACAGGGCGCTCGCTCTATGACGCGATCGTCCCAGCGGCGCTGGCCAGCGAGGCGCAGCTCGAATCGAACATCAGCGCCAGCGAACGCGCGACGCTGATGGCCATTCTTGCGAAACTGACTGCCGCCGCCGAAGATTATGGCTGATCGCACCTATCGCGCCGCACCGGCCGATGCATTGCGCGTCGAGCCGCTGGGCGAACTGACCGCGATTTTCGACCGACGGTCGATGCAGACGCATCTCGTCGTATCGCCGATGCCCGAGATATTGGGCGCGATGGGCGCCGATGCCTGTACTGCCGCCGGTCTCGCCACGCGCCTTGCGGCCGCCTTCGATCTCGACGCGGCAGAGGATGTGCAGCCTATCCTGGCCGAACGGCTGAGCGAACTCGCGGCGATGGGGTTGGTGGAGCGCGCGTGAAGTACAGCACACGCATTGCCGTCGGCCCGGTGCAGTTCCGGATCGGAAGCGACTGGGCCGAGCCGATCGCGGCGCTCGAACATCTATACGCTGGATATCCGCAGGACGATACGCGCCCCGCCGATGCAACCGTTCGTCTGTTCGCGGCGCGACCGTGGCGGCGATGGCTGCGGCCGTCCGTCCACATCGGCGGCGATTTCGTGGTTCCCGACGCGCTGCCGCTGCCGCTCTCCATGGGGCTGCTCGCCGCCGAAATGGGGATGAATTTGCAGGTCGCGCTCGGCTGGCGACGGCATATGCTGCTGCACGCGAGCGCGGTCGCGAAGGACGGCCGCGCGCTGATCATGTCGGGCGAGTCGGGGTCGGGCAAATCGACGCTCGCCGCGCTGCTTGGCGAGGGTGATTGGCGGCTGATGGGCGACGAGTTCACGCTGATCGATCCCGCCGGCGGTGACGCCTTCGCTTTCCCGCGCGCGGTCAGCCTGAAGAATGAAGCGATCGCCGAGGTCGCGGCCCGCGTCGACCCGTCGCGGCTCGGCCCGTTGCTCGCCGCAACGCCGAAGGGCGATATCCGTCACCTGATCCCGCGTGCCGACGCGATCGCGGATATGCACGAACCCGCGCGCCCGGCGCTGCTGCTCTTCCCACGCTTCGGCGGCGAGGTATCGGTCGAGCCGATGGGCGAGGGCGAGGCCTTTGTCCGGTTGACTGAGGCGTCGACCAACTATGTCGCGCTTGGCGAGGCGGGTTTTGCGGCGCTGACGCGGCTCGTTCGAACCCCCGCCTTCGCCATTTCCTATCCCGACAGCGCCGCCGGTATCGCGCTGGTCGAGCAGCTCTGGGCCGAGGCTGCCAAGTGAGCGCGGTGCGAAGCTTCGTCGACCTGCTCGCCGGTCGCCGCGCCCCCGCCGCGCTGACCTCGCGCGACTGGGACGGTGTGATCGGGGTCGCGCGCAGCGAGGCGATGCTCGCGACGCTCGCGCACCGCCTCGCCGATGCCGGTCTGCCGTCGGCGGTCGCCGCGCTCCTCGCCGATCAGCGCGCCACCGCGAAAGTCACGCAGGCGCAAGCCTTGTGGGAGGCCGAGATGGCGCGGCGCGCGCTCGCGCCCGCGGGGATCGAATTCGTGCTGCTGAAAGGTGCAGCCTATGCCGCCGCGGGCATGGCGTGCGCCGCGGGGCGGCAGATCGGCGACCTCGACATATTGGTTCTCGCGCCCGACATCCGCCGCGCCGAAAACCTGCTGCTCAAGGCGGGGTGGGAGTGGGTGAAGTCCGACCCCTATGACGACGCCTATTACCGCCAGCATATGCACGAGCTGCCGCCGATGATCCACAAGGCGCGCGACCGGATGATCGACGTCCACCACACGATCCTGCCGCGCACCCATCGGATTACGCCCGACGCGCTGGCGCTGGTGAGCGATGCGGTGACGAGCGGCGCGGGCTTCACGGTGCTGAACCCGGCCGACATGGCGTGCCATTGCGCCGCGCATATGCTCGCCGACGGCGATCTGCAGGGAGGCTTACGCAATCTGTGGGATTTTCACACGATGACGCTCGATTTCGCCGCCGCCGATCCGGGGTTCTGGGGGCAGCTCGACGGGCGGGCGGCGCTGCACGGGTTGGGGGCTGCGGTGCACCGCGCCGCGCGGCTGTCGCGCGATCTTTATGGCGCGGCGCTGCCGAAAGGGTGGGATCGGCAGGAGCCGAGCGATGCGTGGTTCCGCCGCCGCCTCTTCGCGCGCGACGATTGGGGGCGCGTCACCGAACCGGCGCTCGAACAGGCATTCTACATCCGCTCGCACTGGCTGCGCATGCCGCCCGCGATGCTCGCGAAGCATCTCTGGACGAAGTGGCGGAAACGCTAAAGCGTTTCGAGCAGCGGCACCAGTTCGTCGAAATGATCGATCACATGGTCGGCGCCGAGCTCGCTGGCGGGCCGGTCGAGAAAGCCGAAGCTGACCGCGACGCTCGGCACGCCCGCATTCTTCGCGGCCATCACATCATAGATGCTGTCGCCGACGAAGGCCGCGCGCCCGCCGCCGCATCGCTGGGTCATGGCATGGATCGGTTCGGGTGATGGCTTGCGGACACCCAGCGTGTCGCCGCCGATGATGGTCGCCATGCGGTCCGCAAGGTCGAGTTCGCCGAGAAGGACGCGTGCCAGATGCTCGTTCTTGTTGGTGACGACCGCGGTGCGCACGCCCAGCGCGTCGAGCCGGTCGAGCGCCTCGATCACACCGGGGAATAGGCGGCTGTGGACCGCGATATGCGCTTCGTAGAAATCGAGCAGTTCGGGATAAAGCCGTTCGATCGCGCCATCGGGGACGCCGCCCGACGCGCGCAGCCCTTCCTCGAGCATATGCTTCGCGCCGCGCCCGATCATCGGCCGCACCGCCGCCTCGGCCAGCGGGGCGCGGTCCATCAGTCCCAACGTATGATTGACCGCCGCCGCTAGGTCGCCGAGCGTATCGAGGAGCGTGCCGTCGAGGTCGAAGCCGACGATCGCAAAAGGAAATCCGTTCATCCGCCGCGCATGCCGCGATGCTCTGGAAACCGCAATGATTTGCTGGCATGGCAACGCGCATGAGCAACAAGATCGCCGCTATCGTCCTTGCCGCGGGCAAGGGCACCCGTATGAAGTCCGACCTGCACAAGGTGCTGCACCCGATCGCCGGCCGGCCGATGCTGCTGCACCTGATGGCGAGCGTCGATGAACTGAGCCCGGCGAAAAAGGTCGTGATCGTCGGCGACAAGGCCGACCAGCTCGAAGCCGCGCTGGCGGGAAGCGCCGATCTGGCGGTGCAGGATCCGCAACTCGGCACCGGTCATGCGGTGCAGCAGGGCGAGGCGGCGCTGGCGGGTTTCGATGGCGATGTGCTGATCCTCTATGGCGACGTGCCCTTCGTCCCAGCAGCGACGATGCAGGCGATGATCGACCGGCTGGGCGCCCCCGACGCGCCCGCCGTCGTCGTGCTTGCCTTCGAGCCCGCCGATGCGCAGCAATATGGCCGCGTCATCACCGAAGGCGACTATGTCACCAAGATGGTCGAGCACAAGGACGCAACCGACGTGGAGCGCGCGGTGCGCCTGTGCAATTCGGGGCTGATGGCGGCAAAGTCGGCGGACCTTTTCGCGCTGCTGTCGCGCGTCACCGACGACAATGCTGCTAAGGAATATTATCTCGTCGACATCGTCAATATCGCGAACGCCGACGGGCGCCATTGCGCGGTCGTCGTCACCGATCCCTATGACGTCGCGGGCATCAATAGCCGCGGCGAGCTTGCCGCGATGGAAGGCGAATGGCAGGCGCGGCGGCGTGTGCAGGCGATGGCTGACGGCGCCAGCCTGATCGCCCCCCACACCGTCTGGTTCGCCTGGGATACCGAGCTTGGCCGCGACGTGATGATCGAACCCAACGTCTTCTTCGGCCCCGGCGCGAAGATTGCGGACAATGTGAAGATCCGCGCGAACTGCCATATCGAAGGCGCGATCGTCGGCGCGGGCTGCGAGGTTGGTCCGTTCGCGCGGCTGCGCCCCGGCACGATCCTTGGCGAAAAGGCGAAGATCGGCAATTTCGTCGAAACGAAGAAAGCCGTGCTCGGCAAGGGCGCGAAGGCGAACCACCTCACTTATCTCGGTGACGTCACCGTGGGCGCCGGCGCGAACATCGGCGCAGGTACGATCACGTGCAACTATGATGGCTATTTCAAATATAAGACCGAGATCGGCGAAAATGCCTTCATCGGATCGAACAGCGCACTGATCGCGCCGGTCAGGATCGGCCGCGACGCGATCGTCGCCGCGGGCAGCGCGGTGACGCTCGACGTCGCCGACGGCGAACTTCGCCTCGTTCGCGCCGAGCAACTGGTCAAGCCCGGCTGGGCCGACCGCTTCCACGATGCGATGCGCAAGAAAAAAGCGGCGGAAAAGAAGTAGCCCGATGCCCGCCCCGACGCTGACGACCGCGCGCCTCGTGCTGCGCCAGCTGCGCGAGGACGACGCCGCCGCGCTGTTCCCGGTGCTGTCCGATCCGGAGGTGATGATCTGGTGGTCGAGTGGGCCGCACGCATCGCCCGCCGAGACCGCGGACTATGTCAAAGGCAATGCCGCCGAAGGGCAGGGCTATCTGTGCTGGGCGATCACCGCGGGCGACGATTCGGCGCTCGGCTGGGTGATCCTGATCGACGGCAAGCCCGACGTGAAAGAGATCGGTTATATCCTGCGCCGCGACCGCTGGGGCGGCGGCATCGCGCGCGAGGCGGTGGCGCGGGTGATCGACCATGGTTTCGGCGAGATGGGCCTGCGCCGGATCTTTGCCGACACCGACCCCGAAAATCCCGGTTCGATCGGGCTGCTCGAACGGCTTGGTTTTCAGCGCGAAGGCCGGCTGCGCGGCGAGTGGGAAACGCATATCGGCGTGCGCGATTCGCTGATCTACGGCTTGCTGCGCGACGAATGGACGATGGAGAAGACAAGATGAGTGATCGCTATACCGACAAGCCCTTCCTGCGCTTTGTCGACGCCTGGGTGCTGAAGGCGATCGGCCATCTCGACGCGGCGACCGAGACTTATTGCAAGGCGATGGTGCCGCAGCTCGAACAGAGCTTCGGCGTGACGGGCAGCTGGGAACAGATCGTCGAGCAGCAGATGAAGTTCGGCCCCGAACTGAAGGCACAGATCCTGAAAATCTGGACCGACGGTAAGGCGCGCTTCGCCGCGGGCAATGGCGAGGCGCCCGATCCGGTGCAGTTCGCGATGATCTTCGTCGACCGGAATTTCGGCCGGGCATGAGCGGCCTGATCGTCCGTCCGGCGGTGCGCGCCGATTACGATCGCTGGCTGCCTTTGTGGGACGGCTACAACGCATTCTACGGCCGCAGCGGCGATACGGCGCTCGCGCCGGAGATCACGGCTGCGACGTGGGAGCGCTTCTTCGATCCGTATGAACCAATGTTCGCGCTCGTCGCCGAACAGGACGGCGCGCTTCTCGGCCTCACCCATTATCTCCTGCACCGGAGCACGACGTCGTTGCTGCCGTCGCTTTACCTGCAGGACCTGTTCACCACCGCCGAATCGCGCGGAAAGGGCGTTGGCCGCGCACTGATCGAGGCCGTCTATGACGCCGCAAAAGAAGCTTCGCTGCCGCGCGTCTATTGGCTGACGCATGAAACGAACGACACCGCGATGATGCTCTATGATCGCATCGCTGAAAAATCGGGATTTGTCGTCTATCGAAAGATACTGCCGGCTTGATTTGATATCATGGTATGATATCAGTGCGACATGCGTTTCCTCGCCGACATCCCCGATGACGATATCCAGTGGCTCGACGCGCTTGCGGCCGAGCAGGGCGTGTCGCGCGCCGAACTCGTCCGCCGCGCCGTGACGGCCTATCGCGCCGACGTGTCGGGCGACGCGATCGACAATGCGTTTGGCATCTGGCGCGGCCGCACCGACATCGGCGACGGGCTAAAATATCAGCGACGCCTGCGGGGCAAGCGCGAATGATCGACGCGCAGTTCGACAGCGATATCCTCATCGACGCGCTGAACGGCGTCGAGGCGGCGCGCGCCGAAATCCGCCGCGCGGGGCGCAAAAGCATCAGCCGGATCAGCTGGACCGAAGTCATGTCGGCCGCCGATCCCGCGTCGGTGAAAGTAGTCGAGGCGTTTCTCGGCTGTTTCCAGGTCGAGGAGGTCGGCGATGCGGTCGCGCGCCGCGCCGCGGCACTGCGCGCGGAGCGCAAGGGCTTGACCTTGGCCGACGCTTTCGTACTGGCGACCGCGCAGATCAGCGGGCGCATCCTCGTCACGCGCAATATCAAGGTGTTTCCGGCGGCGATGCCGGGTATTCGCGTTCCCTACACGCTGTAAAAGAAAGCCTCATTCATGTGCGGAATTATCGGAATCATCGGCACGGCCCAGGTCGCGGACCGCCTCGTCGACGGGCTGAAGCGCATGGAATATCGCGGTTATGACTCGGCGGGCGTGTGCACGGTCGAGGGCGGTCAGCTGATCCGCCGCCGCGCCGAGGGCAAGCTCGGCAATCTCGTCAAGGAACTCGCGGGCAATCCGGCGCCGGGCACCGTCGGCATCGCGCACACGCGCTGGGCGACGCACGGTGCGCCGACGACGAGCAACGCCCACCCGCACGCGACGGGCGAAGTCGCGCTCGTCCACAACGGGATCATCGAGAATTTCAAGCCGCTGCGCGAAGCCTTGCAGGCGCGCGGTCGCAAGTTCGAAAGCGAGACCGACACCGAAGTCGTCGCGCATCTCGTCAGCGAACAGGTCGAAGCCGGCCTGTCGCCGCAGGACGCGGTGAAGGCGGTGCTCCCGCAGCTCCGCGGCGCCTTCGCGCTTGCGATCGCCTTCCGCCAGCATCCCGACCTGCTCATCGGTGCGCGCCTCGGCTCGCCGCTCGTCGTCGGTTATGGCGAGGGCGAAACCTATCTCGGCTCGGACGCGCTCGCGCTCGCGCCGCTGACGCAGAAGATCGCCTATCTCGACGAAGGCGACTGGGTCGTCATCACCCGCGAAGGCGCGCAGATCTTCGACGCCGAAAACAACCCGGTAACGCGCGAAATCACCACCTCGGGCGTCACCGCCGCGACGATCGAGAAGGGCAATTACCGCCACTTCATGCAGAAGGAGATTTTCGAGCAGCCGACCGTCGTCGCGCAGACGCTCTCCTCCTACATCCGCCCGCTCGAACAGACCGTCGCGCTGCCGCAGATGGATTTCGACCTGTCGAAGGTCGAACGCATCACCATCGTCGCGTGCGGCACCAGCTTCTACGCCGGCATGGTCGCCAAATATTGGTTCGAAACCTTCGCGCGCGTCCCCGTCGACATCGATGTCGCGTCGGAGTTCCGCTACCGCGACCCGGTGCTCCAGCCCGGCGGGCTCGCGCTCTTCATTTCGCAGTCGGGCGAGACCGCCGACACGCTCGCGGCGCTCCGCCATTGCAAGGCGAACGGCCAGACGATCGCGGTCGTCGTCAACGTGCCGACCAGCAGCATGGCGCGCGAGGCCGATCTGCTGCTCCCGACCCACGCGGGCCCCGAAATCGGCGTCGCCTCGACCAAGGCCTTCACCTGCCAGCTTGCGGTGCTCGCCGCGCTCGCCGCGCACCTCGCGCTCAAGAAGGGCAAGCTCAGCGCCGATGAAGAGCGCGAGATCGTCAGGCATCTGATCGAGGCACCCGCCGCGCTCAACGCTGCACTCGCCCACGACGAGGAAATCTCGAAGATGGCGCATCTCGTCGCCCCCGCACGCGACGTGCTCTACCTCGGCCGCGGCCCCGACTATCCGCTCGCATTGGAAGGCGCGCTCAAGCTCAAGGAAATCTCGTACATTCATGCCGAAGGCTATGCGTCGGGCGAGATGAAGCACGGCCCGATCGCGCTGATCGACGAGGCGGTCCCCGTGATCGTCCTCGCGCCGAGCGGGCCGCTGTTCGAAAAGACCGTCAGCAACATGCAGGAAGTCATGGCGCGCGGCGGCAAGGTCGTGCTGATTTCGGACGCCGAAGGTCTCGCCGAAGCCGGCGACGGCTGCATGGCGACGATCGAGATGCCCAAGGTCCACCCGCTGATCGCGCCGCTCGTCTACGCGGTGCCGGTGCAATTGCTGGCGTATCATGTTGCGGTCGCCAAGGGGACCGACGTCGATCAGCCGCGCAATCTGGCGAAATCGGTTACCGTGGAGTAGGGCGCCCGCCCATCACTCCGCCGCATTCGCCTGCTCCAGAATTGACGCTGCGATTTCGTCGATCTTGCCGACGATCAACAACGGCGCGCCGCCGACCATGCCGACTTGCGTCTGGCCATTTTCATAGTCGCGAAGCCAGGCGACATTTTCGGCGACGACAAGGTAATTGCCGCCGCGCGACTTGAGCGAAATGAATTTCATTGGGGTGTCTCCTGATCCCCGATGCTCTAGGCGGGAAATATGAAGAATATCAGACCGACCCCTCCCGCCGCGATCATCTTCGATTTCGACGGCGTCGTCGCCGACAGCGAGGTGCGCGCCAACCTGTCGCTCGCCGAAAGCCTGACCGCCGCCGGCATGCCCGCGACCTATGACGAGTGCCTGCGCGACTATTATGGCCATAACTGGCAGGAAACCGAGCGCCGGATCGTCGCGCGCTACGGGCGGCCGCTGCCCGCCGATTTCCGCGAGACGCATCGCGAACGCGCGCGGGCGCGTTATATGGAGGGCTTCGATGCCGTCCCCGGCGTCGCCGCCTTCCTCGACACGCTCGGACCGCTCCCGCGCGCGATCGCTTCGTCGAGCCGCGCCGAATATATCGGCTGGGCGCTCGGCCTGTTCGGCCTCGGCCACCATTTCGGCGAACATGTCTACAGCGCCGACGGCTGGGACCGCGGCAAGCCGCATCCCGACATCTATCTCGCCGCCGCAAAAGGGCTGGGCGTCGATCCGGCAACCTGCCTTGCGATCGAGGATTCGCCGACCGGGGCGCAGGCAGCGATCGCGGCGGGGATGACCGTGATCGGCTTTTGCGGCGCAGGGCATATCGTCGACCGCGCGGGACATGGCGCGATGCTGCAAGAGGTTGGCGTGCATCATGTGGCGCTGACGTTCGACGACGTTGCTACCGCTATCTCTCCTTTCGTCATTCCCGCGAAAGCGGGAACCCAGTAGCGGCGGTTCGCTGGGTGGCTTGGAGAGTCGCGTGCCTCTCCGCGCCTTTCGCGGGAATGACAAAAGATAGGGCGATTGACCCGCTCAAAAATCGCTGTCCTACTTTGGGCAGCTGGATTAGCTTCGCGCCCGGTTCGATCCCGATCACGGGACGAAATATGCAATCGCGAGTGAAGTTGCGCAGTTTTCCGCGACTTTCCAAAACACCCTTCGAGGAGAGAGATATGTGCACCGAAAACACCGAAGCCGATCTCGACCGCGCGGGATTGCCCGTCGGGCGGCGTAGTTTTGCCGCGCTTGCGGGCGCCGGTGCGCTGGTCGCGGCGCTGCCCGCGCGCGCGATCGCGGGCAAGCCGGTGAAGGGCCGCGATGTCGACATCAAGACCGCCGATGGCACTTGTGACGCCTATTTCGTCGCACCCGCGAGCGGTAAGCATCCCGGCGTGCTGATCTGGCCCGACATTCGCGGGCTTCGGCCGGCCTTTCGCCAGATGGCCGACCGGCTGGCGGGTGAGGGCTATGCGGTGCTCTGCGTCAATCCCTTCTACCGCTGGCAGAAGTCGCCCGTCGTGACCGCGACGAGCGATTTCAACGATCCGGCGATCCGCGAAAAATTGTTCGGTTACCTGAAGCTGCTGACGCGCCCGATCGTCGAGACTGACGCCAAGGCGCATCTCGCTTTCCTTGACGCGCAGAAGGAGGTCGACACCAAGCGCAAGATCGGCACCACGGGCTATTGCATGGGCGGTGCGATGACGATCTACACCGCCGCGCTGAAGCCCGATCGCGTCGGCGCGGCGGGGAGCTTCCATGGCGGCGGCGTCGGCACCGATAAACCCGACAGCCCGCACCTGCTGATTCCGAAAACCAACGCCGGCTATTTGTTCGCGATCGCTGATAACGACGACAAGGAAACCCCGAACGAGAAGGTCTTGCTGAAGGCCGTTCTCGAACCCCGCAAGCAGTGGCACGAGGTCGAGGTTTACGAAGGCGCGATGCATGGCTGGTGCCCGCCCGATGGCCGCGCCTATAATGAAGCCGCGGCGGAAAAAGCGTGGGCGCGGATGCTGGCGCTATTCAAGGCCGAGCTCGCCTGAAGCCGCTAACGTGGCAGGGCCTCGATCAGCGCCTTGCCGCGCGGCGACAGCCGATACCCGGTCTCGAGACTTTCCGTCAGGCCAAGCTCCTTGAGCTTGCGGATATTCTGCTTGAGCCACATCTTCTCGACGCCGAGCGATTTTGCGATGTCGGCCGCCGCCTGTCCTTCGTGGGCGGCGATATGGTGCAGGACGGGCCGCGTCCATGGACCCGAACGCCGGTCGAGGCGATCGAGCCGCTGCGCGAGCGACGCCGCCTCGTCCGCCGAAAGATCGCCGGCCTCGCGAAGCGCGATGCGCGGATCGGGCCGATCGAAACGCAGGGCGATGCGATAGATATCGCCTTCCTGCCGCGCGTCGAGTTCGGTCAGCAACTCGGCACACGATCCGAAACCTGCGGAGCGCGCATCGGCGTCGGTAATCGCGGCCGCCGCACAGGGAGACACGCTTTCGATCGCCAGTTCGCCGATCGCGGTGCGCAGCCGCCCGCCCGTCTTGACGGTCGGGCGCCGCCACCGCCGAAAGGCCAGCGTGACCTCGCCGGTTCTGATGCGTTCGAGAATGGCGGCGCGGAAAAGCATCGAGCCGCCGCCCGATCAGTGCGCGTGCGCGCCGCCGCTTGCGGCATAGCTCGCATAGACGCGCTGGCCGCCGGGGCCGAAGGTCATCACCTTATAGGCCTCGCGGTGATTGCCATGCTCCATGCCGGGCGATCCCGTCGGCATCCCGGCGACCGCAAGGCCCTTCACGCCTTTCGGCTTCTCACGGAGCAGGCGGCTGATTTCCTTCGCGGGCACATGGCCTTCGATCACATAGCCGCCGACGAGCACGGTGTGGCAGCTGCGCAGCGCCTGCGGCACGCCCTGCTTGTCCTTCACCGCATTCATGTCGGGCGAATTCACCACGACCGCCTTCTGCCCGAACGAGGCTTTCACCTGTTCGAGCCATTTGAGGCAGCAGCCGCAGCCCGCATCGCGAAACATCGTCGGGTTCGCGGCGTGCGCGGTGCCGATCACGGCGGAAAAAGCGGCGAGGGCGAAAAACGCGCGGCGGGCAGGAGGCATCGCAAATCCTTTTGGTGGAACTGCTACGGAGCCTATAGGCTGACCCCATGAAAGTCCATTTCATCCGGTCGGGCGAGCGTCGCTATGGCATGCGGATCGAGCGTGCCGGTGCGCCGGTGCTGGTGATGGACCCGGCCCCGGGTTTCGATCCCGACCTGCCGCACGATATGGTGCATTTCGTCGTCGAGGCGGCGCTGGGCCTCAAGGCGGGCGTGTTCGGCCAGATTGCGGCGGGTGGCGACGCCGGCTCCTTCCATGTCGAGGCGGGCGGCGCACTGTCGCCAAAGGAGCGCCAGCGCGCGGCGCGCAAGCAGGTCGCCAAGGGCGCGAAGCTGATCAAGAGCCAGGGCCGCGAGGGCGAATTGTCCGAACTCGCCGCGTTCGTGTTCGACATCGGGTGGCGGAGCCAGTCGCGCCCCGACAGCGCGGCACAGCGCGCGGCGCTCGGCGAGTCCGAACGGACCCGCGCATCGCTCAGTCCCGATGAGCGCGCGCGGATCGACGCGGCGCAGCCGCGCGTGTTCGAAGCTTTCGAGCGGCTTTCCAGGGCATGGCGCACGCTGCCCGTCGGCGAGGCGCTGATCCTCGAATGGCCGTCCGCTCAGCTCATCGGGTAGAGGATATCTTTGCTGACCTTGTACAGTGCCTTCATCAGGTCGTCGGACAGCACCAGTTCCATCGCATCGAGGATCGGATCGACCTGATCATAAGCGCTGACCCCGACGATCGTCGAGGCGACGAAGTCATGCTGCTTCGACCAGGCGGTCGCCATCGTCACCGGATGCAGCCCCGCATCGGCGGCGATTGCCAGATAGCGCTCGGTCGCGGCAAGGCTCTTTTCGTTGACGAAGCGGCGCCCCATCGCGGCCTGCCGCCCCTCCATCTTCAGGTAGCGCGAGAAGCGCGCGCCCTCGGGGGTCGCCCCGCCCTGATATTTGCCCGACAAAACCCCGCCCGCGAGCGGGGAGTAAGGGATCAGGCTGACGCCTTCCTGCCGGCACACCTGCGCCAGCTCGTCCTCGAAGCGGCGGTTGTTGAGGCTGAAATTATTCTGGATCGTGTGGTAACGCGCGCCGCCGAGCCGATCCGACGCCGCGAGCGATTTCATCAGCCCCCAGCTCGTCTCGTTCGAACAGCCGAGGATGCGGACCTTGCCGATGCGAACGAGTTCGTCGAGCGCGTCCATCATCTCGTAATAGGGCGCGTCATGGTCGGGCCAGTGCGTCTGATAGAGATCGATATAGTCGGTCTGGAGCCGCGTCAGGCTGTCGTCGACCGCCTGCATGATGTTCTTGCGGTCGAGCGCGGTCATGCCGCTGCGGCACGGCGACTTGAACCACACATGGCTCGGTCCCGACACCTTGGTCGCCAGGATGATCGCGTCGCGCGGCTTGGTCTTCATCCAGCGGCCGACGATCTCCTCGGTGCGGCCGACCCATTTGACGTCGGGCGGCACCGGATAGCCTTCGGCGGTGTCGTAGAAATTGATCCCCGCGTCGAAGCAGCGGTCGAGGACGCGGAACGCCGTCGCCTCGTCCGCCTGGCTGCCGAAGGTCATCGTCCCCATGCAGATGTCGGACACATGGATTGCGCTCTTGCCGAGGCGACGACTCTGCATGCTCTGTTCTCCGGTCAGAAGAGGGGAGCGCCGTGCATAGGTTGCGCTTAGCAACCTTGCAATCGGGTCAGATCAGGAGCGCGAGCGATCCGACGAGCAACGCCGCCATCGTCCAGTTGAACGCCTTGAGCCGCGCCGGGCTCGACAGCCAGCTGCGCATCACCTGGCCCATCACCGCCCACAGGCTGGTCGAGGGCAGGTTGATGATGCCGAAGATCACCGCGACGAGCAGCACGGCGCCGAAATTGCGGTCGGGGGCGTAGAGCGCGATCGCTGTCAGCGCCATCGACCATGCCTTGGGGTTCACCCACTGGAACAGCATGGCCTGCACGAAAGTCATCGGCTTGCCGCGCGCCCCGCTTTCGGTGTCGGGCGCGGCAGCGTTGGCGATCTTCCACGCCAGCCAGAGCAGATAGACGACGCTGACCACCTTGAGCACGATGTTCAGCACCGGGAACAGGTCGAACAATCCCATCAGCCCGACGCCGACGAGGACGATCATCAGCGTGAAGCCGATGCCGACCCCCAGCGCGTGCGGCACGGTACGGCGCAGCCCGAAATTGGCGCCCGACGCCATCAGCATCATATTGTTCGGCCCCGGCGTGATCGACGAGACGAGCGCGAAGGCGGAGAGCGCGAGCAGGGTGGTCTGGTTCATGTGCGCAATATAATGCGTTTTGCGATGCTATGGATTGCAAAGATCGGCGTCGATGAGGTAGATTACGCAATCTATGACCAAGATTGATGCCATTGGCCGCAAGATATTGCATGAATTGTCGCGCGACGGGCGAATCTCGAACCTTGAGCTTGCCGAGCGCGTCGGGCTGTCGCCCTCGGCGTGCCTGCGCCGCGTTCAGGAGCTTGAACGCAGCGGCGTGATCGCGGGCTATCGTGCGCGAATCGACCCGGCGAAGCTTGGTCTGACCTTCCTCGCCTATGTGACCGTCGGCCTGTCGACGCACACCAAGAAGGCGCAGGCCGATTTCGAGGCGGCGATGGCGGATGCCCCCGAGGTGCGCGAATGCCACAATATCACCGGCGCGATCGAGTATCTGCTGCGCATCGAGACCGAGGATCTGGCGGCATATAAGCATTTCCATACCGAGGTGCTCGGGATGCTTCCGCAGGTCCATTCGATCACCACCTATGTGCTGATGGATTCGCCAAAGGACGAGCGGGCATAGTTTTTCTTCGCCATGCCCGCGAAGCGGTGCGCTTGAACCGCGGTCCCCGCGACCGCATATCGGTTTCATGACGAAACTCTCTTTCCTCGACCTCGTGCCCGTGACCGACACCGGCACGATCTCCCAATCGCTCGCCAATGCCGCCGATCTCGCCCGCCACGCCGAGGCGCTCGGCTACGGACGCTATTGGGTCGCCGAGCATCATGGCATGACGGGGATCGCGAGCGCCGCGACCTCGGTCGTGCTCGCGCATATCGGCCATGCCACCAACAGCATTCGCATCGGATCGGCTGGTATCATGCTGCCCAACCATGCCCCGATGGTGATCGCCGAGCAGTTCGGGACGCTCGAAGCCCTGTTCCCCGGCCGGATCGACCTGGGTCTGGGGCGCGCGCCGGGATCGGATCAGCGCGTCGCGCGCGCCCTCCGCCGGACGCTCGCCAGCGACGAGCGCCAGTTTCCGCAGGACGTGCTGGAATTGCAGGGCTTTCTCGCCGGCGACGAGCAACTCGGTATCACCGCGGTTCCGGGTGCGGGTACGCATATCCCGCTGTGGATTCTTGGATCGAGCACCTTTGGCGCGCAACTCGCGGCGATGCTCGGGCTTCCTTACGCGTTCGCCAGCCATTTCGCCCCCGACGCGCTCGACGAAGCGCTCGACATCTATCGCCGTCAGTTCAAGCCGTCGGCGCAGCTTGCCGAACCCTACGCCGCCGCGGCGTTCAACGCCTTCGCAGCCGATACGCGCGAGGAAGCCGAACTGCTCGCCTCGTCGCAGCAGCAGGCGTTCGTCGCGCTGCGCACGGGCAATCCGGGCAAGATGAAGCCGCCGCTTGCGGGCTACAAGGACAGCCTGCCACCGAACGCGCGCGCGATCCTCGACCATGTGCTTCAATGTTCGGCGGTCGGCACCGCCGGCGATATTGCGGCGGGGCTCAAGGCCTTTGTCGAGCGCACGGGCGTCGACGAAGTGATCATCGCGTCGTCGATGTACGACCATGATGCGCGCAAACATTCGCTCGCGCTGACGATGGAGGCGGCAAAAACGCTCTAGCCGCGCTCGCGGCGCTGTGTTGACGCGCCTCGGACTGCGGCAGTATAGGAGCGGCCCGACCAAGGGCGGCCCGCAAGGAGGGTCGCCTTTTACTTTTTGACTGAAAGGTGCCTGCCATGACGATCACGCCGCTGATGCCCGTATACCCCCGCTGCGGTGTACGTCCGGTTCGCGGCGAGGGCGCCTATCTGATCGGCGAGCGAGGCGAGCGCTATCTCGACTTCGCGAGCGGCATCGCGGTCAACCTGCTCGGCCATGGCCACCCGCATCTGACGAAGGCGATCCAGGATCAGGCCGCGACGCTGATGCACGTGTCGAATCTCTACGGCAGCCCGCAGGGCGAAGCCTATGCGGCGCGCCTCGTCGAGAACACCTTTGCCGACACGGTCTTCCTCACCAACTCGGGCGCTGAAGCGGTCGAATGTTCGATCAAGACCGCGCGCGCCTATCATTCGAGCGCGGGCAATGCCGAAAAACATACGCTGATCACATTCAACAACGCCTTCCACGGCCGCACGCTCGGCACGATCTCGGCGACCAATCAGGAAAAGCTGCGCAAGGGTTTCGACCCGCTGCTGCCCGGCTTCGCCTATGCGCCGTTCGACGACATCAACGCCGCGCTCGACCTTGTCGACGACAACACCGCGGGCTTCCTCGTCGAGCCGATCCAGGGCGAGGGCGGCATCCGCCCCGCGTCGCAGCCTTTCCTGCAGGCGCTGCGCGACATTTGCGACAAGCGCGACCTGATGCTCGTGTTCGACGAAGTCCAGTGCGGCGTCGCGCGGACCGGCCACCTCTATGCCTATGAGCATTTCGGCGTCACGCCCGACATCATGGCGAGCGCCAAGGGCATCGGCGGCGGCTTCCCGATGGGCGCGTGTCTCGCGACCGAGAAAGCCGCGCGCGGTATGGTGATCGGCACCCACGGTTCGACCTATGGCGGCAACCCGCTCGCTTGCGCCGCGGGCCAGGCGGTGCTCGACGTCGTGCTCGAAGACGGCTTCCTCGACCAGGTAAAGGCGACCGGCGAGCGTCTACGCGGCGCGCTTGAACAGCTCATCCCCAACCATGACCAGCTGTTCGACAGCGTCCGCGGTGTCGGCCTGATGCTCGGGCTCAAGCTCAATTCGGACAGCCGCGCGTTCGTCGCGCATCTGCGCGACAATCACGGGTTGCTGACGGTCGCGGCGGGCGAGAATGTTGTGCGCGTGCTGCCGCCGCTCAACATCGACGACAGCCACATTGCCGAATTCATCGAAAAATTGTCAGCGGGCGCGGCGAGCTACACGCCGCCCGAAGGCTGATGCGGCATTTCCTGAACCTGTCCGACGCGGGCGGGGACGCGGTCGCCGCGATGCTCGCCGATGCGATCGATCGCAAGGCGGCGCGCGCCGGCTGGCCAAAGGGCAAGGTCGACGCCGATGCGCCGCTCGCAGACCATGTGCTCGCGATGGTGTTCGAGAAGAATTCGACGCGCACGCGCGCCTCGTTCGACATCGCGATCCGCCAGCTTGGCGGCACGCCGATGATCATGGACGCGGGCGTGACTCAGCTTGGGCGCGGCGAGACGATCGCCGACACCGCGCGCGTACTGTCGCGCTACGCCGACGCGATTATGATCCGCACCGACGACCATGCGAAAGTCGAAGAGCTTGCCGAATATGCGAGCGTGCCGGTGATCAACGGCCTGACCGACCTGTCGCATCCGTGCCAGATCGTTGCCGATCTGCTGACGGTCGTCGAGAGCGGCAAGGCGTTGCCGGGGCTCGAACTCGCATGGCTTGGCGATGGCAACAATGTCCTCTCCTCGCTGATCGAGGCAGCGGGGCTGTTCGGTTTCCACGTCCGCGCCGGCGTTCCGCAGGGCTATGATCCCGATCCGGACTTTGTCGAAGCCGCGCGCGCCAAGGGCTCGCGTATCGACATCGTGCGCGACGCGCGCGAAGCCGTTGCGGGCGCCGATCTGGTCGTCACCGACACCTGGGTGTCGATGGGGCAGGATCATGCGCACAACAAGATCGCGGCAATGGCGCCTTATCAGGTCGACGAACGGCTGATGACGGGCGCCAAGGGCGACGCGATCTTCCTTCATTGCCTTCCCGCGCATCGCGGCGACGAGGTTGTCGATGCGGTGATCGACGGCCCGCAGTCGCGCGTCTGGGACGAAGCCGAAAATCGCGTCCATGCGCAGAAGTCGATCCTGCTGTGGGCGCTCGGAAAATTGTGAGTTCGAAGACGTGAGTGAAATCATCGAAACCTGGTTCGACCAGCCCCTGCTGTTCACCATCGCCGAACGTCATGTGCGCGGGCGGCTGGTGCGGCTCGGGCCGACGCTCCAGACGATCATGGGCGCGCATAATTATCCGCCGGTGGCCGAAAAGCTGCTCGCGGAGGCGCTGGTGCTGACCGTGCTGCTCGGTTCGACGCTGAAGGACGAGAATGGCCAGATGACGCTGCAGGCGCAGACCGGCGGCGGCCCCATTGAGCTGCTCGTCTGCGACTATCGCGGCGGCGAACTGCGTGGCTACCTCAAATTCGATGCCGAGCGGCTCGCCGAGGTCGGGGCTGACCCGACCTTGTTCGCGCTGTTCGGCGAGGGCTTCCTTGCGATCACCTTCGATCAGGCGACGACCGCTGAGCGCTATCAGGGCATCGTGCCGCTCGAGGGCGCGTCGATCGGCGAGGCGGCCGAGCATTATTTCGAGCAGTCCGAGCAGATCCCGAGCCTCATCAAGCTCGCCGCGCGCCACGATCCCGAGGCGGGCTGCCTCGCCGGCGGATTGCTCTTGCAGCATCTGCCCGAGGGCGAAGTCGGCCGCGACCGGTTGCACGTGCGCCACGACAATGCCGAATGGGAGCATGCCAAGACCATCGCGGCGACGCTGAAGGACGAGGAACTCACCGATCCGGCGACGTCGCTCGAGACGCTCGCCTGGCGGCTGTTCCACGAGGATGAGGTGCGCGTCGAGCCGGGCATCGGGGTGTCGCGTGGCTGCCGGTGCAGCACCGGCTATTTCGCCGGAGTGCTCGCGCAGTTTCCGGAGGTCGAGCGTGCCGACATGGCCGATGAAAATGGCCGGATCGTTGTCGACTGCGCCTTTTGTTCGCGCTTCTTTCCGATCCCGCTCGATGAAATCTCGACGCACAATCGCGCGGAATAGTGACGGAATTCCCACAAATTTCGGCGACGAGGCGAGGCTGTCCAGCGCCAAGTGGTTGAAAACGCATCCCTGGCTTGCTAACTGAACGGGAACAGGGTCGCATATTCGCTCGCTCGCGGGCGGCCAATGGATAGGTGGAATGGCGATCTTCTCTCCCACATTGCGAATGTCTCTCATCGCGCTCGGCTGCGCCGCGGCAAGCACGGTTCCGGCGCAGGCGCCTTCGCTGGCGATGCTCGATCGCCTCGAAAAAGGCAGCTGGCAGCTTCGCGAACGCGGCAAGGATGCCGTGTTGCAGACGATTTGCGTCGGCGACGCGCGGCGGATGATCCAGATCCAGCATCCACGCTCGACCTGTTCGCGCTATGTCATCGAAGACACGCCGAATTCGGTGACCGTCCATTATACCTGCCCCGGTGCAGGGCATGGCCGCACGAGCATCCGCAGCGAAACGAACCGGCTCGTCCAGATCGACACGCAGGGCATTGCCGAGGGCAGGCCGTTTTCGCAGGCGATCGAGGCGCGCCGCACCGGCGGCTGCTGAGCGAACGAAATATTAACCATGCTGCGTTAAACGAGGTGGAGGGCTTCTTCATATGCCCTTCTCCCTAACGGCTGTCATGCCGAACTGGGCCGTGCGGCAATTGCCTCGCGGCCCATTTTCTTTGATGCGGCGCAGCACTTGCGCGCCCCGCGGCGCGGGCCTATCTGGCGCCGATGCAGAAAGTTTCCGGAAAAACGGTGATCGTCCTCCTGTCGGGCGGCCTGGACTCGATGGTCTGCGCGGGCCTCGCGCGCGAAGCGGGCGCGCGGATCGTCGCGCTCACGATCGATTATAATCAGCGCCACCGCGTCGAATTGGAATCGGCGACACGCATCGCGAACTATGTCGGCGCGGCCGAACATATCGTGCTACCGCTCGACCTTCGCCGGTTCGGCGGCTCGGCGCTGACCGCCGATATCGACGTGCCGAAGGATGGTGTTAGCGACGATGTCCCGATCACCTATGTCCCGGCGCGCAACCTCATCTTCCTGTCGCTGACGCTCGGCCTCGCCGAAGCGCGCCAAGCCCAGGACATTGTCATCGGCGTCAATGCGCTCGATTATTCGGGCTATCCCGACTGCCGCCCCGAATTCATCCAGGGGTTCGAAAAGCTTGCTGCGCTCGCGACGCGCGACGGCGACAAGGGCGTCGACTTCCATATCCACGCGCCGCTCCAGCATATGACCAAGGCCGATATCGCTGCCGAGGCGGCGCGGCTCGGCATGGACGCGGGGATGAGCTGGTCGTGCTACGACCCGACGCCCGAGGGACTGCATTGCGGGTCGTGCGACAGTTGCCGTTTGCGGTCCAAGGGCTTCGCCGACGCGGGGCTCGCCGACCCGACGCGCTACGCCTGAGCCGATGACCTACGCCGTCAAAGAGATTTTCCTCACGCTGCAGGGTGAGGGCGCACAGGCAGGACGCCGTGCCGTCTTCTGCCGCTTTTCCGGCTGCAATTTGTGGACGGGGCGCGAGAAGGATCGTGCCAAGGCGGTCTGCCAGTTCTGCGACACCGATTTCGTCGGCACCGACGGGACCTTGGGCGGAAAATATAAAACGGCGGACGCGCTGGCCGAAGTCATCGCCGAAAGCTGGGGGCGGGGCCGCGACGACCGCTATGTCGTGCTCACCGGCGGCGAGCCGATGTTGCAGGTCGACGCCCCGCTGATCGACGCGCTGCACGAACGCGGCTTCACGATCGCGATCGAAAGCAACGGCACCTTTCCGGTCCCGCGCAGCATTGACTGGATTTGCGTCAGCCCGAAGGCGGGGAGCGAACTGGTGCAAACGAGCGGTGACGAGCTGAAACTCGTCTGGCCGCAACCGGGCAGCGATATCGCGCGGCTCGCGACGCTCGATTTCGAGCATC
Source organism: Sphingopyxis sp. CCNWLW2 (assembly GCF_037095755.1). NCBI lineage: Bacteria > Pseudomonadati > Pseudomonadota > Alphaproteobacteria > Sphingomonadales > Sphingopyxidaceae > Sphingopyxis > Sphingopyxis sp. CCNWLW2. The sequence continues at coordinate 694,261 of NZ_JBAWKJ010000002.1, read as the reverse complement.
TGCTCGTCCAGCCGCTCGACGATCCGCACACCGCCGCCAATGTGCAGGCGTGCATCGATCTGGTGATGGACGATCCGCGCTGGCGCCTGTCGTTGCAGACGCACAAAAATCTGGGATTGCGCTAGGGCTATTCGGTCTTTTTCGCGGAGGAATCGGCGGTGATCGCCTTCTTCGCGACCGGCATGTCGACCGCTTCGGGATTGTCGTCGGCTTCGCTTTCGGGCGCAGCCTCATCCGCAGTATCCGCTTCGTCGGTCTTCGCCGCATCCTTCTTGGTGCCATCGTCGGGAACGCTGTTGTCGACCGCGGTGCCGTCGCTGACCGCATCGTCGAGGATGATCATCGAATCGCTCACCGATCCCGGCTGAACCTCGACTGCGTCGAGCTTGGTCGTCGACTTGCCGGCGGTGTCGCCGCCGCCACAGGCAGCGAGTGCGAGCAGGGAGAGCGATGCGAGAAGAGTGCGGGTCATGCGGCGTTCCTAGTCTTTCGGCGAAAGCTTGTCGAGAAAGGCAGGCAGCGTTTGCACGAGTGCCGCATCGACGTCGGCAAAGGATGCGGCCCGGCCGAGCGCCGCGAGGCTCGTCACCGGAAATTCGGCGATGCCGCACGGCACGATGCCGCCGAAATGCGCCAGATCGGGCGCGACGTTGAGCGAAAAGCCGTGCATCGTCACCCAGCGCTTCACGCGCACCCCGATCGCCCCGATCTTGGCCTCGCGGCCGTCGGCGTCGTCGGTCCAGATGCCGATGCGCCCCTCGGCACGCCGCGCCTCGACGCCGAGCAATGCGAGCGCGTCGATCACCCAGCCTTCGAGCGCGGAGACATAGGCGCGCACGTCGCGCCCGCGTTTCGTCAGATCGAGCTGAACATAGCCGACGCGCTGGCCCGGGCCGTGATAGGTATAGCGGCCGCCGCGCCCGGCATCATAAACCGGAAATTGCGGATTGAGCAGCTCGGCGGGATCGGCGCTCGTCCCCGCGGTATAAAGCGGCGGATGCTCGATCAGCCAGATGCGCTCGCCCGCCTCGCCGGCATGGATCGCAGCGGCGCGCGTCTCCATGTCGGCAAGCGCCGCATCATAATCGGTCAGGCCGGGGCTGATGGTCCATTCGGGCGGGGAAGGAGGGGGCATTACGCGGGCTATCTGGCGCGCCGCGGCGCCTCGCGCAAGACCCTCCGTTGCGCTTGCCGACAGGGCTGGACAGGAGCGCCGAAGATCGTCACCTTCGCCGCAACTGGGAAATCGAAAAAATGACGGGGTATCAATGGTAAAATTCGACATGGGCGCCGCGTGGGACGACACGCTGCAACTTCTGAAGTCGCACACGGCGCTGGTCGGCACGATCGCCGGCGTTTTCCTGTTCCTGCCGGCGCTTGCGGTCGCATGGTTCGGCCCGGTGCCGATCGAGCCCGCGGCGGGCGCCGATTTCAATCAGGTCATGGAGACGTTTCGCGAAAGCTTTCGCCAGATGATCCCGGGACAGCTGGCTATCGCGCTCTCAGCGCTCATCGGCACGGCGGGAATCCTGCGGCTCTGGCTGTCGCGGACCGGGACTAGTGTCGGCGAGGCGCTGACCTTCGCACTCACGCTCTTTCCGACGATGCTTGCGATCCAGATATTGTGCGGCATCGTGATCGGCCTCGGCTTCATCCTGTTGCTCGTCCCCGGCCTCTATTTGCTCGGGCGCCTCGCGCTCGTCACCCCCGCCGTGGCCGACCGCAGCCTCTACAACCCCTTCGAGGCGATCCGGACGAGCTGGGACCTGACGCGAGGCAATGGCTGGGCGATCTTCTTTTTCCTTTTCCTCGTTGCGCTGGTGATCGTGATCGCGGCGTTGATCATCGGCGGCGTCGTCTCGGTCATCGCGGGCAGCGACCCGGGATTCGGGCGGATGCTGGGCGGCTTCGTCGAGGCAGTCTTCAGCGCCGTCGGCAGCCTGGCGTCGATTGCCGTTTCGGCGGCTGCCTATCGCCAGCTCGCGCTGCGGACTTCGTCCGACGTGTTTCAGTGATGCGGGTCACCGCCAATAACAATGATGTGTCGCAAATGGGCGAAGCCGGTCAGGCTTTTGCCCGCCTTGGATGGAGTGAGAGTCTGGTTTAAAAACAGGGGGAAGTGACATGACGAAAATGAGTATCGGAGCAGCCTTCTCGGAAACCTTCGCGTTTCTCAAGGCGAATTGGATGCAGATGCTGATCTGGATGGGCGGGGCGCTGCTCGTCGTCGGTCTGCTCGGTTATTTGCTCCTTGGATCGACTTTCTCGGCAATGGCGCTGGCGCCCAACGACCCGTCGCTCGTGATGGGTGCTTTTGGCAAGATTGCTCTTTTCGCGCTGATCGCGGCGGTGATTTTTTACGGCGTTTCGATGCTCATCTGGCGGGGCGGCATGCACCCCGGAGAGGCGCCGAATTTCGCTTGGGCGTTTCAGGCCGGGCCGGCGCTGGCCTTTGGCATGTTGGTGGTGATGATCGCCGCCTATATCGTCATCTTCATCGTCATGTTCGTCCTGACGCTGATTTTCGGCGCGGCGCTTGGCGGCATGGGGGCTTTTTCCCCGGGGATGCTGGAATCGGGCGGAGCGGGCGCGATCGGCGGCGGCGCGATCTTCCTGATAATTATCCTCTACGTCGCGATGATCGTTTTCCTACTGTGGGTGCAGGGGCGCTTCCTGGTTGCCGGTCCTGTCATGGCCAATCAGCTGACGCGCAATCCGGTGACGGGCCTCGGTGAATCGTGGCGGCTGACGGGGCCGTCGCAGTGGACGATCGTCGGCTTCTATCTGCTCTTCACGATCGGCATATTCATCTATGCAATGATCGCGGGCATGATCTTCGGCGGCGTTCTGGGCGCGATTCTCGGCGGTTCGGCGGTGGGCGCGATCCTGACGATGATCGTCATGGCCGCGGTCGTGTACCTGCCGGTCATCATGATTACCTTCTCGATGCCGGTCGGCGTTTATCGCGCTCTCGCACCGCGCGCGTCGGGGGATGTTTTCGCCTGATCGACGCCAACGAAAAATAGAAAGGGCGCCTCCGGCGACGGGGCGCCCTTTTCTATGTCAGTTCCATTTGGCGAGCGGCGGCAGGCTCATCAGGATCGCGTCGATATTGCCGCCGGTCTTGAGCCCGAACAGCGTCCCGCGGTCATAGACGAGGTTGAATTCGGCGTAGCGCCCGCGCCAGATCAGCTGTTCCTCGCGCTCGGCCTCGGTGAAGGGCAGGCCCATCCGGCGCCGCACGATCTGCGGGAAGATGTCGAGGAACGCTTCGCCGACCGCCTGCGTCAGCTGGAAATTGCGGTCGAACTCGGCGTCGTCGCCGCATTCGAGATGGTCGTAGAAAATCCCGCCGACGCCGCGATGGACGCCGCGATGCGGGATATAGAAATAATCCTCGGCCCATTTCGCATAGCGTTCATAAACGTCGGGGCCAAAGGGCGCGCAGGCGGCGCGCAGCCGCGCGTGGAAGGCATCGGTATCTTCCTGATAGGGGATCGGCGGATTGAGGTCGGCGCCGCCGCCGAACCAGCGCTTCGTCGTCGCGAGGAAGCGCGTGTTCATATGCACCGCGGGAACGTGCGGGTTCGCCATATGCGCGACAAGGCTGATTCCGGTCGCGAAGAAGCTCGGGTCTTCGCCGGCGCCATGGATCGACCCGGCAAAGTCGGGGGCGAACTCGCCGGCAACAGTCGAGACGTTGACGCCGACCTTTTCGAACACTTTGCCGGTCATCACGCCGCGCACGCCGCCGCCGCCTTCGCCCGGCGCCAGCCCCTCGGCCTCGCGGTCCCACGGTGTATAGGCAAAGCGGGCGTCGCTACCCGCCTCGGCCTCGATCTTCTCGAATTCGGCACAGATTCGGTCGCGGAGCGATTCGAACCAGTTACGTGCCGTCTGTTGCTGCGGGTCGAGCGAGATCATGCCGGAAAGCCTTTCGTTTGCCTGAGCGCTTCGGCGAGCGCGATGCCAGCCGCGACCGCGACATTCAAGGAGCGAAAGCCCTCGCGCATCGGAATTGCGACCCGTGCCGTGGCCGCATCATGGACATAAGGCGGCACGCCCGAGGATTCGGCGCCGAGCAATAGCAGGTCGCCGGGCTCGAACGTAAAGGCGGGCAGGGGCGTCGCCCCCGCGGTGGTCAACAGTACGAGCCTCCGAGCCGTCTCGGCGCGCCAGTGCGTGAAGTCATTCCAATCGGCGTGCCGGCGCACATTGGCGCGCACCGCATAATCCATTCCCGCGCGCTTCAGCGCGGCGTCGCCAAACGGGAATCCGCACGGCTCGATGATATGCGCGGGCGCGCCGAAGCAGGCGGCGGTGCGCAATATGGTGCCGACATTACCGGCGATGTCCGGCTGAAACAGGGCGATTTCCATGGTGCCCCCATAAAGGCGAAGGCGCCGGGAATCGAGAGGCTTGGCGGCCGTCGCTTGGTACAGTGCGTTATGCGGAAATTGCCTGTTGGCAAGCCCGGACAGTGCGGCTATCAGGCCCGCAATTCCCGGAGGGGCCGCCGGGTTGTGCGCTTTCGTGCGCGTGCAACAGGGCGGCTATAACTTCGAGAACTTTGTTAGTTCACCCATGCAAGGGCAGTCGAATGGCCAGTGAATCTGAACTCAACGCCGGTATCGAGGATGGCGTACGCCGCCGGGATTTCATCAATATTGCGGCGGTGAGTTTCGCTGGTGTCGGTGCGGTCGCCGTGGTGCTGCCGCTGCTCAACCAGATGAACCCGTCGGCCGACGTGCTCGCGCTGTCGACGACCGAAATCGATATTTCGGCGATCCAGCCCGGCCAGGCGATCAAGACCAGCTGGCGCAAGCAGCCTGTGTTCGTCCGCAACCTCGTTGCCAAGGAAATCGCCGAAGCCAAGGCTGTCCCGATGGGCGACCTCCGCGATCCCGAAACGATCGACCAGCGTACCAAGCCCGGCAAGGAAAACTGGCTGATCACCTTGGGCGTCTGCACCCATCTCGGCTGCGTGCCGCTCGGTGCTGCGGAGGGTGAGAACAAGGGCGATTTCGGCGGTTATTTCTGCCCGTGCCACGGTTCGCACTACGACACCGCGGCGCGCATCCGTAAGGGCCCGGCACCCAAGAATCTGGTTGTGCCGCCCTATGAATTCAACAGCGACACCGTCGTGACGATCGGCTGAGGAGCGAGATAAGATGAGCTTTCCCTGGGCCAAACCCTACGAACCGACGCATCCGCTGATGAAGTGGATGGACGAGAAGCTGCCGATTCCGCGCCTCGTCTATAATGCCACGGGTCCCGGCTATCCGGTGCCGCGCAACCTCAACTATTTCTGGAACTTCGGCGTCCTCGCCGGCGCCGCGCTGATGATCCAGATCATCACCGGTATCGTTCTGGCGATGCACTATGCCGCGAACGCGAGCGTCGCGTTCAATTCGGTCGAGCATATCATGCGCGACGTGAACGCCGGCTGGTTCATCCGCTACGCGCATATGAACGGCGCGAGCATGTTCTTCATCGTCGTCTATTTGCACATCTTCCGCGGCCTCTATTACGGTTCGTACAAGGCGCCGCGCGAAATGGTGTGGCTGCTCGGCGTCGTGATCTTCCTCCTGATGATGGCGACCGCCTTCATGGGCTATGTGCTTCCGTGGGGCCAGATGAGCTTCTGGGGCGCGCAGGTGATCACCGGCTTCTTCTCGGCCATACCGATCGTCGGCGAACCGGTGCGCGAATGGCTGCTCGGCGGCTTCGTCCCCGACAACGCCACGCTCAACCGCTTCTTCTCGCTGCACTATCTGCTGCCGTTCGTGATCCTGGGTGTCATCATCCTGCACATCTGGGCGCTGCACATCCCGGGCTCGTCGAACCCGACGGGTATCGAGGTGAAGGACGAACAGGACACCGTCCCGTTCCACCCCTATTACACCGCGAAGGACGGCTTCGGCGTCGGCGTCTTCTTGCTGATCTTTGTCGCGCTGACTTTCTTTAGCCCGAACACGCTCGGCCACGCCGACAACTATATCCCGGCGAACTCGCTTTCGACCCCCGCGCATATCGTTCCCGAATGGTACTTCCTGCCTTTCTACGCGATCCTGAAGGCCTTCACCTTCAACTTCCTGTGGATCGACGCGAAGCTGTGGGGTGTCATTGCGATGTTCGCTTCGATCGCGCTGCTGTTCTTCCTGCCCTGGCTCGACAGCTCGCCGATCAAGTCGTCGAACTATCGCCCGCTGTACCGGGTCTTCTTCTGGATCCTGGTCCTCGACGTGCTGCTTCTCGGCTGGTGCGGCATGCAGCCGGCGGAGCAGCCGTGGGTGTTCGCCAGCCAGATCGGCGCGATCTACTATTTCGCCCACTTCCTGGTGATTCTGCCGATCGTGTCGCGGATCGAACGCCCGCTTCCGATGCCGAATTCGATTACCGAAGCGGTCCTCGCCAAACACGCCACCGACACCTCGTCGGCTTCGGCAACGGCCTGAGCGCCGGACTCTAATAGGAGCTGATACAGCTATGGTTCGTCCGCTCGGTTTTCTCGTCGGTCTCGGTTTCATTGCCGCGCTGGTGCTCGCGATCTTCACGACGCCCTGGTCCAATGAACCGAATGTCGCGCACGAGTTTCACAAGCATCCCCGGCATCTGAAGCTGGCCAGCGATGGCATCGTCCTGCCGCATTGGGACAAGGCCCAGCTGCAGCGCGGGATGCAGGTGTACAAGGAAGTCTGCTCGGCTTGTCACAGCCTGAACCTCGTTGCCTTCCGCGACATTGCGGACCTTGGCTACACCGAAGGCCAGATCAAGACCTTCGCCAAGGGTTTTCAGGTTCCGTCGGTCAACCCCGACACGGGTGAGCCGGCAACGCGCGATGGCCTGCCGTCGGATTATTTCCCGTCGCCCTATGCGAATGAAGTCGCCGCGCGTGCTGCCAACAACAACGCGCTGCCGCCCGATCTCTCGCTGATCACCAAGGCCCGCGAAGGCGGCAAGGATTATATCTATTCGCTGCTGACGGGCTTCCAGAATCCGCCGAAGAATCTTCCCGCGGAACTGAAGCCGGGCACGGGGCTGCACTACAACCCCTATTTCGCGAACCTCAACCTCGCGATGGCCCCGCCGCTGGCGCCCAATCAGGTCACCTATGCCGACGGCACCAAGGCGACGGTCGACCAGATGTCGAAGGACGTCACCGCGTTCCTCGTGTGGACCGCCGAACCGAAGCTGATCAAGCGCATCCAGGTGGGTTATGCAGTCTTCTTTTTCCTGCTGATCTTCACCGTGCTGACGTACCTGTCGTACCGGAACATCTGGGCCGACAAGAAGCATTGAGGGCATAGCGGAGGGCGGCCAACATGATCGCCCTCCCGCCCCAACCGGACCTCGACCTCGCGTCGCTCGTCCGCACCATCCCGGACTTTCCCAAGCCGGGCATCCAGTTTCGCGATATCACGACGCTGATCGGCGATGCCGCCGGTTTTGCCGAAAGCGCGCGCCGGCTGAGCGCGCTCGCCGCCGTTCACCGTCCCGACTTCATCGTCGCGGTCGAGGCGCGCGGCTTTCTGTTCGGCGCCGCGATGGCGACCGCGATGGGCCTCGGCGTCGTTCCCGTGCGCAAGGCAGGTAAGCTGCCCGGCGTCACCATCGGCGTCGACTATGAACTCGAATATGGCGTCGATCGCCTAGAGCTGCACGAAGGTGCGGTGCTGCCGGGCCACCGCGTCGTCCTTGTCGACGACCTCCTCGCGACCGGCGGGACGATCCTCGCCACCGCCGCGCTGATGCGGAGTGTCGGGGCCGAGGTCGCGGCCGCGCTATTCGTGATCGACCTGCCCGATCTCGGCGGATCGCAGCGGCTCGAAACGGCGGGGCTGGCCTGCGAAACATTGATCGCCTTCGACGGCGATTAGGGTTCCGACCCTAGGGTATTCAGGCCGCCATGTCGGCCATCGCCGCATCGGCTTCGACACAGAAGAGCGCACGCGCTTTCCCGCCCGCCTTGGCGCGGTAGAGCGCGGCATCGGCGCATGCCAGAAGCCGTTCCAGCTCGACCCCCAGCTTGGGCGCCGTTGCAATCCCGACGCTGACCGATATCGACATCGAAATATCGTCGACCAGATAGGGCTTGCTTATCTCTCGGATGATCCGGCGGGCGAGCAGTTCGGCCTCGCTGTCGTCGCCTACTCCGACCTGCAGCACGATGAATTCATCGCCGCCGAGGCGCGACACGACGTCTTCGCTGCGCACCATCCCTTCCAGACGGCGCGCGACCTGTTCGAGCAGCGCATCGCCGGCGGGATGGCCGTAGCGGTCGTTGATCGCCTTGAAACCGTCGAGGTCGAGGAAATGGAGCGCGACCTGGTTTTTCGCGCGCAGCGCCGTCGCGGTGTGAAACTGGAACTGCTCGCGCAGCAGCAGGCGGTTCGAAAGGCCGGTGAGCGCGTCGGTTCGGGCCAACTTCGCCATGTCGTGCCGCGCGGTGTGATGCTCGACCGCCGACCGATAGAGATGGACCACGGTCTGGAGGCTGAGCCCGGTGATCATCGCGACGATGAATGCCTCGATCAGGAACAGCTCGCCGTGCAGCGGAATGGGATGCGCGTCGAAAGCGTGAAGCGCGAGGGCCACGATCGTGGGTATGGTCGCGATCAAAAGGCTGGTGACGCAGATTTTCGGCCGAACCGATGTCCGCGAAACGATGCCCGCGCCAAAGCTGAAGACCAGGCTGACCGTGATGAGGTGCAGCAGCGGATAATGCGACGATATGGCGATGACGTTGAGCAGCGCGAGAAGGATCGCCGACGCATAATTGCCGATCGCATAGCGACGTTCCCAGCGCCTTAGGGCAACGAAATCGCCGACGGGCCCCGCGCGAAACCAGGCGCGGATTGTGGCCAGGCGAACAAAGGTGGTGACGGCGCCCAGCCCGGCGAGGGCGAGAAGGAAGGGGTTGTCGAGCTCCCGGCCGACCAGGAGGCATATCCCGACAAAAACGATTCCGAGTCCGAATATCGGGACCCACATGCTGAATAGCATGGCGACGAAATCGCGATACACGGGGAGTGGAAGAGCCGCCGGGCTTGGGAAAATGTGCAAGCGCGAAGGGGGCTGGATCGGTGCGGGGGAATCCGATCGTCTCATAACGTGGATCGTGCGCTCATAAGGTTAAGGTTCGGTAACGGCGGCCTAGGTTCGAGGCAAAGAAAAAGCCCGCGCCCGAGAGCGCGGGCCCGTCGCCCCCGTGGCAATGCCGAGGTTTAGAAGGGCACCCAGTTCTGTTTCTTGCGGAACTTCATATAGCCGGCGTTCACGCCAAGCCGCGCGCCGACCCCGACGCGGATCGGGATCAGGACGACGTCGCCGCGGCGCATATAGCTCGCGTTGAAGCCGCCGACCAGATAGGCGGCGCCTTCGCCCGCGGGGAAGCGCTTGTAGAGGTCCTCGCTGTCGAACAGATTATAGACGAGGACAAAGGTATTGCCCGCATTGGCGCCGGCGTCGAACCCGATCGACGGGCCGGTCCAATAAGCGGGCAGTTCGCCCTCGATCTTGTGATGCAGCGTCCCTGAGCCGTAACGCACGCCGAGCACCAGCGCGCCGCCGGCCTCGCGCCCGACAATATAGGCGTTGGGCTCGCCCTGCTTCTTCAATATGTCCTCTATCAGCCCCGCAAGCCCTTGCGCGCCCTTACCGAACACCCCTTCGGCAGCTCCGATCAGATCGTCCTTCTTATAGGTTGACCCGGGCGTCGCCGCGATCGTGGTCGCCGAGACGTCGGCGCTGGCCGCGGTGCCGTCCATGGGCGGTGTCTCGCTGGTCTGCTGGTCGCCCGTTGCAAGGTCGCTATCGTACGACGTGCCGACCGTCGAATCGCTCGATACCGGCGGCGGTGCAGGATTGTTGAGATCGGAATCGATTGCGGTGCTGTTGGGATCGACTTCGCGCATCTGCGCGGCTGCGGGAAGCGGCGTCAGCGCGAGGCCGAGCGATGCCATTGCTGCCAAGGCAAGGCTGGTAATCGTTTTGCGCATATTGGACCCCCAAAGATCGAGCGGCGCACACGCGCCATATTCTGCGTTAATCATGACTCGCTTTCGCGCTCGAGCAATGAACCGGCGATGACTTGAGTCGAATTTACGCCAGGCCGAATCATCCGGGCGACGAAATGCCTGCTTCGACACCAAAATTGCACAATCTTTGCCGTTGCGGGGTGCGAAGTGCATGGCTATAGCGACCCGCCTAGGCCAGACTGTCGTTAGCGCGACAGGCCATGCGGAGACGTGGGTGAGTGGCTGAAACCAACGGTTTGCTAAACCGTCGTACTGGTAAATCCGGTACCGAGGGTTCGAATCCCTCCGTCTCCGCCACTATTTCCCTAGTTTCAACCCGACTGGATAAGGGCCTCCGTGCCAACTTGGTCGCGGTTAGTTCCGGTCATCGGACAATTCCGGCTTGAGGAAGGTCGGGGGTAATTGCAGTTTGATCGGCAGGGTTCTTGCCAACTGCGCTGAGGATGCGAATCCCGGCCTTCTTGATTTCGTGAATAATGAGTTCATACTCAGCCCGCCCGGCAGACAGTTTCCCTTAACGCGCGGGGTGGTTTTAAGGGTTCGTGCCTGGCGATGACCGTGGGGGGCTCCGCTGCCAATTGGTGCGACATGCGCGTCCTGATCATAGAGGACAACGATCGTCTGGCGGGGCTCGTTTCGCATGGCCTGGCTCAGCATGGATTCAGCGGGGATGGCGTCGGGAATATCGACGAAGCCGAGGTCGCTCTTGCCAGCGTGACATATGATGCGGTGATTCTGGACCTGGGGCTGCCGGATGGTGATGGGCTCGAGTGGTTGCGCCGCGAACGGCCGGGTCATCCCCTGCCGCCTGTCCTGATCTTGACCGCGCGCGACGGGATGGGGGATCGGATCGCCGGGCTTGATGGCGGGGCGGACGACTATCTCGTCAAACCTGTAGAAATCGAGGAGCTCGCCGCCCGCCTTCGCGCGCTCCTGCGCCGGCCGGGAACGCGCAGCCTGCCGATCATCAGGGCCGGGAAGCTGGCGTTCGACGTGGCGGCGCGGACGGCGCGGAGCGGCGACAACGCCATCGAACTGACCCGCCGCGAAGCCGATTTGCTGGAACTGCTGATCCGCCGGGCTGGAGCCGTCGTGCGCCGGTCGACCATCGAGGAAGCGCTGTACCGGTTCGACGAACCCGTGACGCCCAATGCGGTCGAGGCCATTGTGTCCCGGCTTCGCCATAAGCTGAGCGATGCCGATCATCCCGACCGGCTCGTGACCGTCCGCGGAATGGGCTATCTGCTTCGGGACTACGGGGATTAAAGCGCCGCATTCCGTATCGCGCCGGCTGACGCGCGGCCTTGCATGGACCGGCGTGTTCGGCGGTCTTGCGTTGATCATTTTCGTCAGTTTCGATGTCGAGGTGATGCTCGAGCAAAAGTCGTCGGCAGATGGCTGGCGCGGCGAATGGCTCGAAATCGCGGAACATGTCGTCCTGCCGCTCCTCCTGCTTATGGTGCCGATGTTTTTCGCGGTCCGATGGGTCATTCGGACATCGCTCGCCCCGCTGAGCACGGCGGCTGCCCACACGGATTCGGTGGTGGGCACCGACCGCGGCTTCCGTGTCAATCTTGAGGAATTTCCCCTCGAAACACAGCCCTTCGCGCGCGCACTGAACGATCTGCTGGCGCGCCTCGACGACGTCGCGGAGCAGCGCGAGGCCTTTGCCGCCAATGTCGCCCACGAACTGCGGACGCCGCTGGCGATCCTGATGATCGAACTGGACCGACTGGGTTCGCCCGACGCTCTCCGGCTCAAGAAGGACGTTGCCGCGATGAAGCGGCTCGTCGGTCAGATCATGATGATGGCGCAGGTGGAGGCCCATGTGGCGCGCCCTGTCTCTCACGATATCGTTTCCCTGCCGGACGTTGCGATGGATGTGACCAACCGCTTTGCACCGCTGGCGGCCGAGCAGGGCAGGCATGTCGCGCTGGCGGTCGAGGGCGAGCCCATCGTTTCGGGAATCAGGGAAACGCTCGCGGCGGCGGTGTCGAACCTGGTGGAAAATGCGCTGCGCGTGACCCCCGAGGGCGGAACGGTCGTGATCGCGGTCGGGCCGGATGCCCGCATATGTGTCAGGGATGAGGGGGCTGGCTTGTCGTCTGCGGACCTTGCGGCGCTCAGCCAGCGGTTCGCTCGCGCCGATCATGCGAACGCCGGCGGGGCGGGCCTGGGCCTCGCGATCGTGGCGCGAATTGCCGAAATCCACCATGCCAGGCTGATTACAAATCCTGACCGAAAAGAAATTGGCTTGTTATTTCAAGGCGCCTACCAAATTGCTGACCAATCCGATCGTCAGCTAAGTTAACCGTCAGGTTGGCGTCAGCTTAGGCGCATAGTCTTAACGGGACCGATTCGTTTCATAACAAAAAGAGTGCCTTCTCGCACGGGTCGCGGCGGCGGGAAGGGGTCGAGCGGGCGTATGTTTGTCGGCGCGTGCCTAGGCAAGTACCCGTGGGGGACAAATCCGTGGCGAATGAAGCAGGTGAGATTTTGGTCGCGGATAGCCATCCGCTTTGCCGCGAAGGACTGACTACACTTTTCGCGCGAAATCTCGGCCTATCCAATCTGATCGAAGCTTGGGACTTTCCCTCCGTCATCGCCCGAATGGCGTCGCGGCGATCGATCGATCTTGTGACGATAGATCTCGGCTTGCCGGGAATGCACAAGCGCGAAGGCTTGCGCGATCTGCGCGTTAAATATCCAGAGGTGCGTGTCGTCGTCGTGGCCGCGTCGCGGGACCGCGAGATGGTGCTCGACGCGCTCGGCGCGGGCGTCCACGGCTTTATTCCAAAGGATTTTCCGGTCCACGAGATGGCAGACGCATTAAGAAAGGTGCTGGCGGGGCAGATATATGTGCCGCCGTTCCTTTCCGATCTGAACGCCCGGAAGGCGAGCATCGTCGACGACGATGGCGGTGCGTACGAGACGGCGCTGACCGGGCGTCAATTCGAGGTTCTCAACCTCCTCGCCGCCGGACGCTCGAACAAGGAAATTGCGCGGCTCCTGTGCATCGCCGAGGGAACCGTGAAGGTTCACATCGCCGCGGCATTTCGTATGCTCGGTGTCCACAACCGGGTCAGCGCGGTCGCCGTGATGCAGGCGCGGGCGTTCAACGACAGCGCGGACGAGACATATCTGCCTGGCCTTCTCGAAGAGAAGCGCGGAAGGCCGATGTTGCAGCGCAATTTCAGCGGGGTTTCCCAAATCTCGTACCGGCGCTGAGCGGAGTTTCATCGCCATTCGCCGACCATCTTCGCGGTCGCCCCAAACCAGCTCGCTTCCCTCTTTTGCCTTGCCCGCCTGCCAAGGGTCCGTTGGACTGCGCCTTGCGCGATCGTCACCTATATGAAAAGGACTATATAGATTGTGACACCGTATTAGAGCGCGTGAATATAGAACGGCGGGAATGTAATAGGTCACCAGTCCAACTCGACGACGGCGCTCGTTAAGACTTAGCTTGCAACCACAAAATCCGCAGATCGACCGCGTACTGTGAGTCGAAAATCGAGCCGACTGGTGTGCGGCGCGCGCGGGTTTACTGCAGGGAGGTAAGCATGGTTACGTATATCCGCAGCGATCTCGACTTCATTTTGGCCCAGATCAAGATTGCCGAAGCCCATGCCGCCGGTCAGCCGCTTTACGGCCCGGGCGGACTTATCCCCGCGTATAATCTTTCCTTCGGATTGCGTACGGTCGACGGCAGCAACAACCACCTGCTTCCCGGCCAGGAAAAATGGGGTGCGGCGGACGTCCAGTTCCCGTCGTTGCTCGATCCGGTTTACCGGCCGGCCGACGGCACGCTATTCGACCCCGACGGGCCTGGACCGGCCCCGGCGATGCCGACGCAGGCAAATTATAATCCGTCGAACGATCCTGACTCGCTCGTCTTCGACAGCAGCCTGCGGACAATCTCCAACCTGCTCGTCGATCAGACGCTGGGCAATCCCGCCGCGATCCTAGAGGGGCTGGACCGGGCGGGTAGTGCTGATCCACTGACTGATCTGGCGGCGATTACGGCGATCTATCAGACCTTCAAACCGGCCTCCGACGCGGAATATCAGGCGCGCGTGGTCAAGGAGAACGCACGGGTCGCAGCCAATGAGCTGGACGATGGCGACCCCCTTACGCCGCCGAGTGCCGAGGAACAGGCGGCGCTGGATGCGTTGGCCGCCGCGACCGCCGCGCACGACCTGACCGTCGCCGATCTGGAGGCCGCGCGCGTCGTTCGCGACGCCGCGCTTGTGCCCTATGGTCTCGCGATGGACGGCGACAATGTCCATCTTCCTAACGTTTCGCCCGATGTCGGCCTGTCGGCCTCGTTCAACTCGTGGTTCACCCTGTTCGGTCAATTCTTCGATCATGGTCTTGATCTGGTAAATAAGGGTGGCAGCGGCACCGTCTTCATTCCGCTCCAGCCCGATGATCCGCTCTATGTCCCGGGCAGCCACACCAACTTCATGGTGCTGACCCGCGCCACGGTTTCGGCGGGCACCGACGGCATCATGGGAACCGCCGACGATGTGCGGCCGGTCAACACGACGACATCTTACGTCGATCAGAACCAGACCTATGCTTCGCATGCCTCGCATCAGGTGTTCCTGCGCCAATATGAAGTGAATGCGGCGGGCCATCCGGTCGCGACCGGCAAGCTGATCGAGGGTGCCGGCGGCTCCCCCGGCGGCATGGCGACGTGGGGCGAGGTCAAGGAACAGGCGCTGATGCTCGGCATCCTGCTCACCGATCAGGACGTCGGCAAGGTGCCCTTGCTGCGGACCGACGCCTACGGCAATTTCATCCCTAACGCTGCAGGCTATGCGCAGGTGATCACGGGTATCGGCGGCGACGGAATTCCGAACACGGCCGATGATGTCGTGATTTCGGGTACGCCGTTGGCGCCGGTGGGTCTTGCCACCGCGATTCGCACCAACAGCGCTTTCCTCGCCGACATCGCCCACACCGCGGTGCCGAACGGCATCGAAGACGGTGACATCACGATCGGCCTGCAGAACCCGGGCAACAACCCGCTGGTGTATGATGATGAATTGCTCGACGCGCATTTCATGGCGGGCGATGGCCGGGTGAACGAGAATATCGGCCTGACCGCGGTCCACCATGTCTTCCATGCCGAGCATAACCGCCTGGTCGAGCACACCAAGGAGGTCGTCCTGGCCACTGGGGATCTCGCATTCCTCAACGAATGGCTGGCCGACGACGTCGCGGCGCTGCCGACCACGCCGGCACAGATCGACGCGCTGGTATGGGACGGCGAACGCTTGTTCCAGGCCGCGAAATTCGGCACCGAGATGCAGTATCAGCACCTCGTGTTCGAGGAATTCGCGCGCAAGGTCCAGCCGCAGGTCGACTTCTTCATCGTGCCCGACGGGTTCGACACCACGATCAATCCGGACATCGTCGCCGAATTCGCGCACGTCGTCTATCGTTTTGGCCACTCGATGCTGACCGAAGATATCTCGCGGTTCGGCCCGACCTTCACGCCCGACGACATCAGCCTGATCGACGGCTTCCTGAACCCCATAGCGTTCAACGGGGTTAACGGCGCCATCGCCGACGGCTTGGCTGCGGGCGACATCATCCGCGGCATGACGCGTCAGGTCGGCAACGAGATCGACGAATTCGTCACCAGCGCGCTGCGCAACAATCTGCTCGGCCTGCCGCTCGATCTCGCGACGATCAACCTTGCCCGCGGCCGCGACACCGGCGTTCCCTCGTTGAACGCCGCGCGCCGCGAATTCTATGAGGTGACGAACAATGACGCGCGGCTGAAACCCTATGAGAGCTGGGTCGATTTCGCCGGCAATCTCAAGAATGAGGCGTCGATCATCAACTTCGTCGCGGCTTATGGCACGCATTCGCTGATCACCGGCGAAACGACGGTAGAGGGCAAGCGCGCCGCGGCGATGGCGATCATCTTCGGCACCGATCAGGTGGTGCTGGGTGATCCCGACGATCCGTTGGACGATCGCGTGATTCTGGCGGCCGATGCGCCCGATGCGCTCGACTTCCTCAATGGCGAAGGGGCATGGACCAGCCTGCCAAACGGGGTCACGACCACCGGGCTCGACAATGTCGACCTGTGGATCGGCGGCCTCGCCGAAAAGATCCTGCCCTTTGGCGGCATGCTTGGCTCGACCTTCAACTTCGTCTTCGAAGTGCAGATGGAACAGCTGCAGAATGCTGACCGCTTCTATTATCTGCAACGCCTCGATGGCATGCACCTGTTTGGCGAGTTGGAAGGCAATTCCTTTGCCAGCATGATCATGCGGCATACCAACGCCACGCATCTGCCTTCGGACGTCTTCTCCACCCCAGGTCTGATCCTCGAGGTCGATATCACCAAACAGTTCAACGATCTGAACGGCGACGGTGTGCTCGAAAGCACAGATCCGGCGGGTGGTGGCATCCTGACGCCGCTGGTGGTGCGCAACAATCCCAGCACCGTGGGTCCCGACAACAACTATCTTCGCTATACCGGCGATGAGCACGTCGTTCTCGGTGGCACCGAAGGCGCCGACATCCTCATTGCAAGCGAGGGTGACGACACGCTGTTTGGCGACGGCGGTAACGATACGATGGAAGGCGGCGCCGGCAATGACATCTTCAACGCCGGTGCGGGCGACGACGTGGTCCGCGACATCGGCGGCGACGACAACATCAAGCTCGAGGACGGGCATGATGTAGTCAACACCGGTCCCGGACTCGATCTGGTGATGGGCGGAAGAGGCCAGGACTTCATCGTGCTTGGCACCGACGCCGGAACGGAGGTGTTCGCCGGTGAAGGCAATGACTTCATCCTTGGCAACATCACCGCCGAACGCATCCTCGGTAACGAGGGTGACGACTGGATCGAACATGGCACCTTCGACGGCGCGCCCGGCGACAATTTCGACGAAATTTTCGCGCAGGATGGTGTCGTGGGCCATGATGTGTTCTTCGGGCTCGGCGGCTTCGACGAGTTTATCGCCGAAGGCGGCGATGACATCATGGTCGGCAGCCCCGGCCGCGCCAAGATGGCGGGCATGTCGGGTTGGGACTGGGCGATTTATAAGAATAACAACGCCGGCACCGACGCCGACCTGACGCGCGGGATCGTGTTCGACGAGAATCCGACGCCGCCGGCAAATGCGACGCAAGATGCGTATGAAAGCGTCGAAGGGCTGTCGGGGTCGCGGTTCAACGATATCCTATCGGGTTCCAACGTCACCGCGGCAGAACGCGCGCCCTTCGATCCCGATCCGACGATCAGCGGATCGGAAGGCTATCGGGGAAGCAACCTCGACGCCGCGGGCATCGCCCGCATCGCCGGGCTCCAGGCCGTGGTCGGCGCAGGTGTCACCTCGTATAATGCCGGCGACATCATCCTCGGCGGCGACGGCAGCGACCTTATCCGGGGCAACGCCGGCGACGACATCATCGATGGCGACAAATGGCTGAATGTGCGGATCAGCGTTCGCCAGAATGTCGGCCCCGATGGCGGCACCGGCGCGGAAATCGCGACCGCCGATAGCATGAGCGAACTGGTGACGCGGATGTTCAACCGGACATTCAATCCTGGTCAGTTGGTTATCGTCCGCGAAATCCTGACCGACACCACGGCGGGCGATACGGACATCGCCGTGTTCTCCGACCTTCGGGCCAATTATGACATCACCTATAATGCCAATGGCACGATCAGCGTGGCGCACGCGCGCGGCACGCAGCTCGACGGCACCGACAATTTGCGCAACATCGAACGCATGCGGTTCTCGGATGTTGAGATCGCGGTGAATCAGCCGGCGACAGGGCAGCCCGTCATCAGCGACCTGACGCCGACCGAAGGCCAGTTGCTGACGGTGAACACCGCGGCGATCGCCGATCCGAACGGGCTGGGGGCGTTCAGTTACCAGTGGCAGCAGTCGGCTGATGGTGTGACCTGGGCGAATATCGCCGGGGCCACCGCTGCGACCTTCACGCCCGACGACAATGCCGGCCTCGTGTTCGGCGACCAGGCGGGGCTTCGGCTGCGCGTCGCGGTGAGCTTCACCGATGGCGGTGGTACGGCCGAACAGGTCATATCCGCCGCGACCGGACCGACCGGGGTCAACTGGGACGGCAATGGCGCGAACAACAATCTGATCGGCACCGCCGGTGACGATATCGGCGATGGCGGCGGCGGCAATGATACGATGTCGGGCAACGACGGTAACGACCAGCTGAATGGCGATGCCGGCAACGACACCATCTCCGGCGGTCAGGGCAACGATGTGCTGAACGGCGGCGGCGGTAACGACACCGTTACCGGTGGTCTTGGTAACGACACGATGACCGGTGGGGCAGCGAATGACACGCTGACTGGCGGCGCGGGGAATGACAGCATCGACGGCAATGGCGGCGACGACGTCGCGGTGTTCGTCGGAGCGGTCGGAAACTATACCGTCACGACCACCGGAACCTCGCTTGTCGTCACCGACAACACCGGCGCCGAGGGCGTCGATACGGTGAGCAATGTCGAAACGCTGCGCTTCAATGGCGTCGACTATGACGTTGTCACCGGAACCGCTGGCAATAACAACAACCTCAACGGCGCCGGTGGTGCCGGGGGGTCGCAGGCGGTGTTCGGATTTGCGGGCAACGACACGATCAATGGCGGCGCCGGCAACGACATCGTCAATGGCGGCGACGGGACCGATACCGTAACGCAGACCGGAGCCACCGGTGGCAGGGATCTGGTCGATGGCGGCGCCGGCACGGATACATTCGTGCTCAACGGTGTGGCTGGTGCGGAAACCTTCCGCATCTATGCCCGGGCCGCAGCTGAAGCCGCGGGCATGACCGGACTGAATGCCAACACGGAAATCGTCGTTACGCGCAACGGCACCGGGAACGCGCAGATTGTGGCCGAACTCGACAATATCGAGGAGATCAACGTCAACGCCCTGAATGTGTCGTCGCCCGGAGGCGTCCCGCCGGGTGGCACAGGAGGGAACGGTGGCGACACGATCCTCGTCATCGGCGATTTCAACCCGACCAGCCTCAACTTCAACACGATCACCGTCAACGGTGGCCGGGGCGCCGACACGGTCGATATATCCGGACTCACCTCCGAGCATCGGCTGGTATTCAACACCGGCGGCGGTGGCGATCAGGTTATCGGCGATACGCGGCCGCAAGATGTGATCAATTCCGGCAGTTCCGGAAATGGCCACGGCGGCGGTTCTGCCCATCAGCAGGACAACCCCTTCCAGATGATCCGGGCACTGATCGACGACTGGGTGGACGGAAACGGGCGCTTCGCTCGGATGTATGTCGACGGCGACTATCCGTTTGCTTGACCAGCTCGGCGCCGGGACCTCCCCCCCTCCCGGCGCCACCTTTTTCGAAAATCAGGGAGGATTGCATGCGTCTGTTCTGGATGCCCGTTCCACCGGCATTGTCAGAAGCCGTCCGCGCCTGTCGGACTCACTTCATCCTCGCAGCAACGTTCAGTGCGCTGATCAACATCCTCTATCTCGCACCGACCATCTACATGATGCAGGTCTATGACCGGGTTGTGCCGACCAATGGCGTATTGACGCTGGTCTTCATCACCGTTGTCGTCGGCGTTGCGATCGCCACGCTGTCGGCGCTCGATGCGATCCGGGTGCGATTGATGGCCCGCGCGTCGCTGCGCCTCGACCGATTGCTCTCGGGCGAGATATTGGACCGGCTGCTGGCACGGTCGCGCGCGCGGCCCGGCGACCCTTCGACCCATCAGGCGATGCGCGAATTCGACCTCTTGCGTCAATCGCTTGCGGGACCGGCGGCGACCGCCTTGTTCGACGTCCCGTGGACGCCGCTTTACCTCTTGGTGGCCTTCCTCATCCACCCGATTTTGGGAGTGCTGGTGCTCGGTGCCGGAGGCGTGCTGGTCTCGCTGGCGATCGCCAATGAAAGGCGCAGCAAGGCAAAGGCCGAAGAGGCGCATCACGCCAATGCGGCGGCCTATGAAACGCACGAAGCGATGCTGCGCAGGGCCGAGATCGTACGCGCGCTCGGGATGCGGCGCGCGCTGGTCTCGCGCCATATCCAGCAGCGCAGCGTCGGGCTGAACGCCGTCGCCGATCTCCAGTTTTCGGGCAGCCGCTACAATTCGCTCGTCAAATTCGTGCGGATGTTCATGCAATCCTTCGCGCTGGGCGTCGGTGCTTGGCTCGCCATCAACGGGCAGATTTCGGTCGGCGCGATCATCGCCGCCTCGGTGCTGCTCAGCCGCGCCCTGCAGCCGATCGAGCAGCTCGTCGGCCTCTGGCCAAACATCGTCCAGTCGCGCCAGGCGATTCAGACGCTCGGCAGACTGTTCGATCAGGCGGCCGGTCCGGCCCAACGCACCACTTTGCCCGATCCAGAGGGGCAGGTCGAACTCCAGGGCGTTGTCGTCCGCAATGCCGAAGGCAGCGCGATCCTGCTCAAGAATATATTTTTGAAACTCGCTCCCGGCGAGGTGCTGGGTGTTGTCGGCCCGTCCGGAGCGGGCAAGACGACCCTCGCGCGCGTCGTCGCGGGTGCGCTGCCGCCCGACCTCGGCGAAATCAGGGTCGATGGTGCCAGTATGGCCGATTGGGATGCCGAACAGCTTGCGCAGCATATCGGCTATCTCCCGCAGGATTGCGGCCTGCTTCCCGGAACGATCAGCGAAAATGTCTCGCGCTTCGCCGTCGCGCGCGGCATTTCGCAGGCGGTCGTTGACGAACTGGTCGTGAAGGCTGCGCGCATGGCGGGCGTCCACGAGCTGATCCTGCACCTGCCAGGCGGCTACGACACTTATATCGAAGGCAACGGGCACCGGCTGTCGGCGGGGCAGGCGCAACGCGTCGCGCTGGCACGCGCGCTCTATGGCAGCCCGCGCATTCTGGTGCTCGACGAGCCCAACTCGGCGCTCGACAGCGACGGCGAAGAAGCACTGTCGCGAGCGATCGGTGCGGCAAAGTTGCACGGCGCGGCGATTATGATCGTCGCCCACCGTGCGGCCGTTCTGGCCAGCGCCGACCGGCTGGCGATCCTCGCCGACGGCGCGATCGTCGGGGTGGGACCACGCGACGAAATCCTCCAGGCGCTGCAGAATTCGGCGGCAAAGCAGAATGTCGTTCCAATCCATGAAGGAGCGCGGCCATGACCGACATGACCTGGAAACCGCCGATGGGCGGCGATCACCCTTCGGGCCATGATTCCGCCGATCGCCCGCATCGCGAACTACGCATCGGCGGCCTCATCGTGGCCTTCTTCTTTGTCGGGATGCTCGGATGGGCGTCGCTGACCCCGCTCGATGCCGGTGCCTATGCGCCCGGCGTGATCGCGGTGTCGGGCAGTCGTCAGGCGGTTCAGCACCGCGAAGGCGGGATTGTGACCGAGCTCCACGTCGTCGAGGGGCAAACGGTCAAAAAGGGCGAGCCGCTCCTTACGATCTCGGCGTCGGAGCTGGTGGCGGCCGAACGTGGACTGACCGGCGAAGTCATCGCTTTGCTGGCGCAGCGTGCGCGTCTGGTCGCCGAATTGGGCGGTCTGCGAAGCGTCGCCGAACCGGCGGAATTTGCCTCGCTGGCGCCCGAAAACCGGGAGTTGGCGGCCGAAGCCTTGCGCGGCCAGCGCCAGCTGTTCGAAGCGCGGCGTAATTCCGTGCACACACAGCGCAACGTCTTGCGCCAGCGGATGCGCCAGCATTCTGAACAGATCAACGGCTACAGCTACCAGATGAATTCCAACAAGGTGCAGCAACAGCTGATCGGCGAAGAGCTGGATGGCCTGCGCGCCCTGCTTCCGAAAGGCTTTGTATCGATCAACCGGGTTCGCGGCATGGAACGATCCGCGGCTGAACTCGACGGCTCCTATGGCGCATATCGCGCCGACATCGCCCGCTCCTCCGAAGCGATCGGCGAGGCGCAGATGCAGATGGTCGGCATAGACAAGCAGATGCTCGAAGAGGTGGCGACACAGAAGCAGGCGGGGCAGGTTCGCCTCGACGAACTTCAGCCCAAGCTGATCGCGGTGCGCGAACAGCTGGCCCGGTCGACCGTGCGTGCTCCCGCAAGCGGCCGGGTGGTGGGGCTTAAAATCTTCACCGTCGGCGGCGTCGTTTCGGCGGGCGACACACTAATGGAGATCGTTCCGCAAGACCGCGCCCTCGTCATCGATGGCAAGGCATCGCCCACCGACGCCGATGACCTTGCGCCGGGGATGGAGACGCAGATCCGCTTTACCGCGTTGCAGGAACGCAACTTGCCGATCCTTGTCGGTCAAATTTCCAAAATTTCGGCCGACAGCTTCGAGGACGAGCGTTCGGGAATGCGCTATTTCAAGATCGAGCTGGTCGTGCCGCCCAGCGAACTCGCGAAACTCCGGCGTGTTCGCGAGGATGGCGGGCTTCGTGCCGGCCTGCCCGTCGACATCATGATCCCGCTGCGCAAACGGACCGCGCTCTCCTACCTCAT
The DNA here is from genome assembly GCF_037095755.1 of Sphingopyxis sp. CCNWLW2. Classification (NCBI taxonomy): domain Bacteria; kingdom Pseudomonadati; phylum Pseudomonadota; class Alphaproteobacteria; order Sphingomonadales; family Sphingopyxidaceae; genus Sphingopyxis; species Sphingopyxis sp. CCNWLW2. The sequence goes on along the minus strand of NZ_JBAWKJ010000002.1, from coordinate 671,754 downwards.
CGAACCGCTCACCCAGACGCTCTGGATGGCGGGGCGCGAGAATTAGGCCCGGCCCATCGATCGGAAATCGATGGCATAAGACCTCATCTGGCCGATGATCCGGAATCATATTGTAATTGCGAATCGTTCTCGATAATGGCCATGCGTCCTTTTGGTAGAGCTTCCGGATGCATGCACCCACAACCCCGCGACCGGCGACGAAGAAAAGTCGGAAAGCCTTTTGGCTGAAACAGCTGCACATGTGGCACTGGATGAGCTCGGCCGTCAGCCTGATCGGCCTGCTGCTGTTCGCGATCACCGGGTTCACGCTTAATCACGCGGCCGACATCGAAGGGTCGCCGGTCGTCATTCAGAAATCGGCGCAAATGCCGCCGGCGTTGCTGACGCGCCTGAAGGCGGCGGTTCCCGACACCGAAAAGGCGCCGCTGCCCCCTGCCGTCGCCGAATGGGTCGAGCAGAGTTTTCCGGTAAAGGCAGCGAGCGAGGCCGAATGGTCGGCCGATGAAGTCTATCTGCCCGCACCGCGCCCGGGCGGCGACGCGTGGGTCGCGATCGACCTCGCGACCGGCGCGGCGTCGAGCGAGGTCACCAGCCGTGGCTGGATCTCCTATCTCAACGACCTCCACAAAGGTCGCAATTCGGGCGGCGAGTGGAGTCTGTTCATCGACATCTTCGCCTTCGCCTGCCTCATCTTTGCGATCACCGGTTTGATTCTGCTCTGGTTGCATTCGGCGAAGCGCAAGAGCACCTGGCCGCTCGTCGGCATGGGGCTCGCGATCCCTGCCGCCATCGCCGTCATCTTCATTCACTAGGGAGACCAGTCCATGCAGCTTTCCACTCCAGCGCGCATCCTCGGCGGCACGATCGGCCTCGGCGCCGTGCTCGGCGCGCCCGCCTTCGCCGCCGATCCGGGCGCGATGGACGTCACGATCAACATCCCGCGGCTGAAGGTCGCCGAATATCACAAGCCCTATGTCGCGATCTGGGTCGAGAAAGCCGGTGCGTCGGCGAAGACGGTCGCTGTCTGGTACGATTATGACATGAAGGCGAACGAGGGCACCAAATGGCTTCGCGACGTGCGCCAGTGGTGGCGCGCCGCGGGCCGCTCGATGACCTTCCCCGCGAACGGCATCACCGGCGCGACGCGCGCGCCCGGCGCGCACAAGGTCTCCTTCTCGCGCGCACAGCTCGGTGCCGCCGCGCCCGGCCAGTACACGCTGGTGATCGAGGCGGCGCGCGAGGTTGGCGGCCGCGAACTTCTGCGCATCCCCTTCACCTGGCCCGCGAAGGCCGGGGCGGGCGGGCGCGCCGCTGGAACGACTGAACTGGGCGCCGTCTCGGTCGCCTTCCGTTAAAGCTTGAAAGGACAGGGAAATGAAGAAGCGAATTTGGGGTTTCGCCGCGACCGCCGCGCTGGCGGCCATGGTCGCCGTTCCGGCTTCGGCGCACCGTCAGTGGATGCTGCCGTCGTCGACCGTGCTGTCGGGCGATGACGTATGGGTCACCGTCGACGCCGCGGTGTCGAACGATCTCTTCTATTTCGAGCATCAGCCGCTGCGCCTCGACGCGCTGAAGGCGTGGGCGCCCGACGGCACCGAAGCGGCGATCGAGAATAAGGCGACCGGCCGCTATCGCAGCACCTTCGACGTCCATCTGACCAAGAAAGGCACCTGGCGCATCGCGTCGGTCTCGGACGGCGTGATGGGCAGCTATGACCTGAACGGCAAGACCGAGCGCCTGCCGCGCGGCACCACCACGACGAACCTCACCGAGCGTATCCCTGCCGGCGCGACCAATGTGAAGACCGCCGAATCGAACAACCGCAACGAGATTTTCGTGACCGTTGGCGAACCGACGACGACCTTGTTCAAACCAACGGGCAAGGGCATCGAGCTGGTTCCGGTGACGCACCCCAATGACCTGATCGCGGGCGAGGCGGCGACCTTCCAGTTCCTGCTCGACGGCAAGCCCGCCGCGGGCCTGCCCGTCACGGTGATCCCAGGCGGCATCCGCTATCGCGACCAGCTCGGTCAGATGGACCTCAAGACCGGCGCCGACGGCAAGGTTGCGGTCAACTGGACCGAACCTGGCCTCTATTGGCTGAACGTCACGACGCCGCAGGCCGAGCGCGAGGAAGGCGCACCCGAACCCGCGACGCCGCAGCGCCGCGCGAGCTATGTCACGACGCTGGAAGTGCTCGCGCCCTGACCGACCGCATCCTCATCCCCCGCGCCCTGACGCCCGCGGCTTTCGCCGGGCGCGACGCGGGGGCGGCCATCGAACGCTTCGCCGGCGAAACGATGGGGACAGGCTGGTCGCTGCAGGCGGTCTCGCCGCCCGCCGCGACGCAGCACGGCGTTCAGGCCGCACTCGACCTCGTCGTCGAACAGATGAGCCAGTGGGAGCTCGAATCCGACCTCTCGCGCTTCAACCGCGCGATGCCCGGAACATGGTGCGAAATTCCGGCCGAATTCGCCCATGTCGTGGAGGTTTCGCTCGATATCGCGCGCGCCAGCGGCGGAGCTTTCGACCCCGGCCTCGGCCGCTTCACCAACGCCTGGGGTTTCGGCAGCGTCGGACGTACCGGACGGGTGCCGCAGGTGGTCCGGTCCGGCGCAGACCGCATGATCGATTTCGATCCGGCAACGCGGCGCATCCGGCGCGGCGAGGCGGCGGCGCTCGACCTGTCGGGCATCGCCAAGGGCTATGGCGTCGACCTCGCCGCCGCATGGCTGCTCGACATCGGCGTGCGACATTTCCTGCTCGAAGTCGGCGGCGAGCTGCGCGGCGAGGGGATTCGTGCCGACGGACAGCCTTGGTGGGTGGACGTCGAGATGCCGCCCACCTCGTCCATTCCGCCCTGGCGCATTGCGCTGCACGACCTGTCGGTGGCGACCTCGGGCAATTATCGCCGCGGCTTCAGCGCGGGCGGCCAGCATTATTCGCACAGCTTCGACCCGGCGACGGGACGCCCGATCGTCAATGGCGTGTCATCGGTGACGGTGCTCCACCGCGACTGCATCAGCGCCGACGGCTGGGCGACTGCATTGACGGTTTTGGGGACCGAGGCCGCGATCGCGCTCGCCGATGAGCAGGACCTCGCGGCGTGTATCGCTGCGGGCGACCGTGAATATCTGTCGCGCGCATGGCGCGACATGCTGGATTAGCTGTCGGCCCAGCGACGCAAGAGGTTGTGATACACGCCGGTCAGGCGGACGACCGTCGCGTCGCTCTGGCCCAGTGCCGCCGCGGCACCCTGAACCCCCATATCGAGATCGAACAACAGGTTGCGCTGTCCCTGATCGCGCACCATCGACTGAATCCACATAAAGCTCGCGACGCGCGCGCCTGCGGTCACCGGCTCGACGCGGTGGACGGTGGTCGAGGGGTAGAGGATCAGGTGTCCGGCGGGCAATTTGATCCCCGGGGCCTCCGCAAAGCCTTCGACGACCAGTCCGCCGCCCTCATAGCTGTCGGGATCGGCAAGAAAGAGCGTTGCCGACAGGTCGCTGCGCATCCGGAAATCGCTGCCGCGGCGGATGCGGATCGCATTGTCGATATGATCGCCGAAATTCTCGCCGCCGGCATAGCGATTGAAATAGGGCGGGTAGATTTTGAGCGGCAGCGCCGCGGCGATGAACAGCGGACTGCGGCCCAGCGCATCGAGCACGAGGCGCCCCGCTTCTCCGGCAGCCTCTCCAAATTCGGGGAGCTGCTGGTTGCGTTTGGCGAGCGCGGCCTGCGGACCCGATGTCTCGTTGCCGTCGATCCAGTCGGCGGCGTCGAGAATCGAGCGGAGCTTTGCGACACCGTCGGCGTCGAGCACGTCGGGAATGATGCGGATCATGCGCCGCTTCTAGGCTGAAAGGGGCGGGAACGGCAATCGCCGGACCCGCCCCACCGGGATCAGAAGTTATAGAAGAGGCTGAACACCGCCGAGCGCGCGTCGCCGGGGGTTGCCCAGCCGCCGCTGACGGCGCCGCCCGTGACCGCACCGGGGTTCGCGCTGCCATTTGGCGCTACCACGCCCGCACCGACGTTGTTGCGGACGCCCGTGTAATAATCCTCGTTCGTCAGGTTGCTGACGTTGAGCTGCGCCACAAGTCCATTCTTGAAGTCATACGACACGAAAGCGCGGTGGATCAGATAGTCGTCGACCATGAATTGAGTGCGCTGCGCGACGTTGCGCTGGTTGGTCGCGAATTTGCCCTGATAGGTAAGGCCATAACCGATCTGCAGCCCGAACGGGAATACGTAGGTTGTGAACAGGCTGCCGGAATGTTTCGGTGTCTGGATCAGCTGATCGCCAGCCTGCGGATCGCGAAGCGCGGCCGTGTTGGCGCAAGCCGGGCGGGCCGGAACCGTCAGCGGCTGCGGATCTGGATTGGCGAGGCAATAATCCGAGACACTCTGCCGCACTTCACTGTCGAGATAAGTGTAGTTGGCAAAGATCGCCCATTCGGGCGTCACATTGCCGCTGACGCCGAGGGCCACACCGTCGACACGCGACTGGCCGTCAAGCACCTGCAACGAGTTGGGCTGCGCCGGATCGTTCGACGGGGTACGGAAATTCGTGCGCTCGTTGCGGAACAGCGCTGCGGTCAGCAGCAGCTTCTTGTCGAACAGCTCGGCCTTGGCCCCGATCTCGTAGGTGCGCGCCTTTTCGGGTGCCACGGCGCACGGATCGGCGGCGCCCGGCGCCGTCGGCAGGCCGCAGCCCGCACGGACGGTGGCCGATGTCGGCGTTTTGGCATTGCCATAGGCGGCGTAGAGGCTGATATTCTCGACAGGGTGGAAGACCGCGCCGACGCGATAGGAGAAGAGATTCTCGTCGCTCACCTGATCGATGCCGCGGACATAGACCGCGCCGGTGGCGGGCGTCGTCACCGTGTCGGCACGGAAGACCGTCCGCACGCTTTCATAACGGAGACCGGCGTTCAGCTCGAACATGGGCGAGATTTCGAGTGTATCGAACGCATAGACGGCGAAGTTGCGCGTATCGCCATAGCTGTTGCCGGTACGGACATAGTTGACCGGGCCGTTCCACACCGTGTTCGGGTTCGACAGGCTGATCGGCGGCTGGGCGGGGTTGGGCAGTGCGCCGCCGGGGTTGCGCAGAAGCTGCGCATTCTCGATCGAATAATCTTCCTGGCTATAGGACGCGCCGATGACGAGCGTGTTGAACAGGCCGCCCTTGGCGCCGTTGACGACCGTGAGGTCGGTCTGGTTGTGGATCAAGTCGTTGACCTGGTCACGGACAAGGCCGCGCGGCCCGGCGGGATAGTAAAAGCCGGGCGTGTTTTGGCCGGCCGGGCAGGCGCTGCCGACGGTCGCATTGGCACTGCCGCCGATCGGCTGCAGGCCGTTCGCGAGGCAGAAGACACCCTGCGGCGCGCTCGTCTGGCTATATTGGTGGACACGCTGCCAGCGCGTCAGGTTGCGGATCGAGATATTGTCGCTTAACGCGTGGCGGAAGGTCGCGGTCAGGCGGTCGACCTTGGTCTTCTGTTCATCCAGATTGACGATGCCGAAATAATCGCTGTCGTCGACGCCGGCCAGCGGACCGTCGTTTACGCCGCTCAGGAAGAAAGGGACGCCATAGATCGGCGTGTTGTCGTCGTCCTGGTGGATATAGGCGAGCGTCAGGCTGGTGTCGCTTTCGACACCGATCGTGATCGACGGCGCGACGCCCCAGCGCTGATAGGATTCGACGTCACGGCCCGGCACGTCATTTTCATGGTACATGGCGTTGATGCGGAAAGCGATCAGATCGCTGACGCGCCAGTTGCTGTCGACCGCGGCGCGATAATAATTGTCGGTGCCGACCGCCGCCTGCACCGTCGTCGCGTTGCGCGCGAACGGGACCTTGCTGACGAGGTTGATCGTGCCGCCGACGCTGCCCGATCCGTTGAAGACCGAGTTCGCGCCATTATAGACTTCGATCTGCTGCAGGTTGAAGGGGTCGGTGCGGCTGTACTGCGCGCTGTCGCGCACGCCATCCACGGTCAGGTCGTTGTTCGCCGAATAGCCGCGCAGGTTGATCGAGTCGCCATAACCGCCGCCGCCTTCGCCGGCGCCAAAGGTGATGCCGGGGATAGTCGAGAGCGCGTCGCGCAGCGTCAGCAGGTTCTGCTGGCGGATTTGCTCCTGCGACACGACCGTGAGGGTCTGGGGCGTGTCGACGAGCGGAGCGGTCGACTTGGGCGATTCCACCTCATTGGCAAGCGCCCCGTTGACGACGATCTCGCCGCGGCCGCCGGGCGCGTCCTGTGCCTCGCCGGTTTCAGCTGCAAATGCCGAAGCGCTGATAAGGCTGCCCACGCAGGACAGCGCGAGGAACGAGGCAGATGTCGATGGCTTCACGGTAAACCCCCTGTTTTGTGATTGGTTCGGGGCGCCGCTATTGAGAGTCGATTGCAAAGTCAACTCTAATGCGAATTAGTCGCATCTACGTCGCAATTTGTCGCGATATTGGAAGGCATGAGAGTTGCTTACCGCCGTCGTTCGAGCCACCAGCTCTGCCGCCAGCCATATTGGCTCGCGACGGGTTCGCCGGCGGCATTGGTCGCGGGCTTGAAGTGGAAACGCTCCTCAATCAGCTCGCACGTCGTCCGGTCGAGCGAGGCGTCGCCGCTGGGCCGTGTCACGCGGCATCCGCTGACGCGGCCGCTGGCTTCGATGGTGAAGCGCACTTCGACCTCGCCGCCCGTCTTCGCGCGGCTGGCTTCGCGCGGATAGTCGCGGTCACGGATCGTGCCGCTGCGCCACACGGCCTTGGTTCCGCCACCGGTTCCGCTGCCCGCGCCGCCGGCGCCCGTCCCGTCGCCGCGCCCGCCTGCGCCCGATCCGGGGCCGGGATTCGGCGTCGCGCCCGCCGACGCGTCATTCCCGGCGCCAGGGCGCGGCGCGGCGGCGATCGGCGGCGCGATGGGGCGCAGCTTGGGTGGCGGTGCGGCGACCGCGGCGGCTTTGGCATGCTTGTTCGCAGCCGACGCCTTGCCGCTGGCCTTTTCGGTGGGCGCCTTCACTGGCGCGACCTCTTCGCGCAGTGGTGTGGGCGCGGGGAGGGCAATTGCGGTAATCGCGTCGCTGACCTTGCGGACGACATCGAGATCGAGGCCGCTCGCGAAGCCAAATCCGACGGCGCCGACGGCAAGCAGCGCGCCGCCGCCTGACACGAATTTCTGTCGTCTCGAAACCTGCCCCGTATAGGCCATCGCGCCGCCTCTCATCGCGCGCCGCGGCGCGCAACCGGCGACCTGCTTAGAGGAATTCGTCTAGCGTGGACATGAACCGGTCGAACTGGTCGTGGTGCAGCCAGTGGCCGGCATTTTCGAACTCGATCACCTTTGCGGTGTTGAAATGCCGAAGGCGGCCGTCCTTTTCGGGATTCGAAGCCCAACTGTTCGCGCCATAGAGCAAAAGAGTGGGGCAGGTGATCGCGCCCCACAGCGCGGCGATGTCATCCTGCGGCATGTCGAAGGCGGGCCAGACGTTGAGGTAATTGTCGAACTTCCAGCTCCAGGTGCCATCCTCGTTGCGGCTGATGCCGTGGATCGTCAGGTGGCGCGCCTGCGCCTCGGTCAGATAGCTGTTCTCGCCCATCATGCGCGCGAGCGCGTCCTCGAGCGTCGCGTAGCGGCGCGGGGTGCGCCCGGCGGCCTGGCGCTTGTCGTCGATCCATTTGCGGAAGCGTTCGGCATAACCCGTCTTCGCGCGTTCGGCGATCACCTTGGGCGAGGGGCCGAGTCCCTCGATCGCGACGAGCTTGCGCACATTCTCGGGGTAAAGGCCGGTATAACGCAATGCGATATTGCCCCCCATCGAATGCGCGACGATCGAGAGCGGACCAAGGTCGAGCTGGTGGATCAGCTGCGCGAGGTCATAGACAAAAGTGTCCATGGCGTAATTGCCGTCGGGCGACCATGCGCTGTCGCCATGACCGCGCAGATCGGGGGCAATGATATGATAGCGATCGCGCAATTTCTCGGCGACCCAGTCCCAGTTGCGGCAATGGTCGCGCCCGCCGTGGACGAGCAGCAGCGGCGGCGCGCCGCGATTGCCCCAGTCGACATAATGCAGCTTCAGCCGCTGCGAGATGAAGCTGTTCGAGGTCGGGCCGGCACTTGCCATCGGATCATCCTTGCTGTCTGTTCCAGTTTCAAAAGGCGACTGGTTTCGATCCGTCAACCCCGCATCGGTGCCATCGGCCTATAGAGACAAGCGAAGGGAGAGTAGCATGACGACATTCCGGGACAATCTGCTGGCCGGCAAGATCGCCTTCGTCGCCGGCGGCACCAGCGGCATCAACCTCGGCATTGCGAAGCGTTTCGCCGAACTCGGCGCCAGGGTCGCGGTCGCAGGGCGCGACCCGGACAAAGCGCAGCGCGCCGCCGGCGAAATCGGCCATGACGCGATCGGCCTGTCGGGCGACGTGCGCGATTATGCCGCGATTCGCGGGGTGATGGAGACGGTTGTCGAAAAATTCGGTCCGATGGATATCGTCATTTCGGGCGCGGCCGGCAATTTCCTCGCGCCGGTGCTCGGCATGTCGGCGAACGCGTTTCGCACCGTCGTCGATATCGACCTCAATGGCACCTTCAACGTGTTTCGCGGATGTCACGATTTGCTCAACCGCCCGGGCGCGTCGCTGATCGCGATCACCGCGGGGCAGGCGGTCAATGCTTCGGCGCTGCAGGCGCACGCCTGTGCGGCGAAGGCAGGGATCAACCAGCTGATCCGCGTTCTCGCGCTCGAATGGGGTCCCGAGGTTCGGGTGAACGGCATCTCGCCGGGGCCGATCGCGGGGACCGAGGGCATGGCGCGCTTGGCGCCCGACGCCGCGACGCGTCAGTCGCATTTCGACCGCATCGCCATGAAGCGCTGGGGCGAGGTCGAGGAGGTCGCCGAATCGGCGGTATTCCTCTGCTCGCCCGCTGCCGGCTATATCACCGGCACGATCCTCGACTGCGACGGCGGCAGTCAGATCGGCGACGCGTCACGCGGGGATCTCGCGCGCGGCATGGCCTGAAAGCAAAAACGCCGCCAACCCATCGGGTGGCGGCGTTTTTAATGGTGGGCGTGGCAAGGATTGAACTTGCGACCCCTGCGATGTCAACACAGTGCTCTACCACTGAGCTACACGCCCATCCCTTGGGGTGACGCGCCCCCTAAATGCCTCCGCGCGACTTGGCAAGCCCTTCGCGTGCGGCGGCGTCGTTATTGTTGGCTCGACCGGTCGCTACGGCCGAACATATTGTCGACCTCGCGCACCAGATCCTTGAGGTGAAAGGGTTTCGACAGCAGCTTCGCCTGCGGCACATTTTCCTCCGCACGCAGCGAAACCGCGGCAAAGCCGGTAATGAACATCACCTGCGTCTGCGGCGCGGCCTTCGCGGTGTGCTGGGCGAGTTCGATCCCGTCCATCTCGGGCATCACAATGTCCGACAGCAAAAGATCGAAGGTTCCCGAATCGATATAGGGGACGGCGGCGGTGCCGCGATCGACCGCGGTGACGTGATAGCCGGCGCTGGTCAGCGCGCGGGCGAGATATTCGCGCATCACGTCGTCATCTTCGGCCAGCAAAATGCGAATCATGTTGAAATCTGTTCCCTGGTCCTTCGGCGCAGCCGGTTCCGGTCGGCTGCCCCCTCTGTCACGCCCTGCATAGCGTCAGAGATTTAACAAATTGACGCGCGGTGCTGGATTCGTCCCGCTTTTTTTGCCACCCATGGCTCATGCCGTCCCCCACCATCTCGCCCGCCGCCATCGCTGTCAACCGGCCCGCGGCGAGCGGGCCCGTCGTCGTGTCGGTGCCGCACGCCGGGCGCATCTATCCGCCCGAGATATTGAGCGCGGCGCGGGTCGACCGGCCGAACCTCGAACGACTCGAGGATAGCTGGTGCGACCTGATCGCGGTCGGCGCCGTCGATGCTGGGGCAACGGTCGTCCACGCGCTGTGGGCGCGCGCAGTCGCGGACCTCAACCGCGGCGAAGGGCAGATGGCGCCGGGCGAGGTTGCCATGCAGCTCCGGGCGCAATTTTCGGCGCCGGGGCGCAAGGAACGCGCGGGGCTTGGCGTCGTGCCGACGCGGCTCGCCGATTGCGGTCCGCTGTGGAAGCGGCCGATCGACGGCGCCGCGCTCGAGTGGCGCCTCGAATCCTTCCACCGACCGTACCACGCGGCGCTCGCCGACGCTTTGTCCGCGGCGCGTGATGAATATGGCCATGCGATCCTGATCGATCTCCATTCGATGCCGTCGATTCCGGCGGGCCAGCCGGGGCACGGCGCGCGAATCATCGTTGGCGATCGTTTTGGCGAAACCGCGGGGGATTGGCTGATCGACCTCGCCGTGGCGTCGGCCGAGCGATTGAACGAGCCTGTCGCGCGCAACAAGCCTTATGCTGGCGGCCATATCATCCGGACGCACGGCCGCCCGGCGGAGGCCATCCATGCGGTGCAGATCGAAATCGACCGCAGCCTGTACCTCACGCCGGAGCATTTGCCCGACACGGCCGGTATTGCTCGGCTGGCGCGCTGGTTTTCGAACCTTGTCGCTGAAGCGGGATATGGCCGGCCCGACGGCGAAATATTCGCGCAAGCCGCTGAATAAAAAACCACCTCGTACCGAAGTACGAGGTGGCCAGGGTCCAGGGAGGACGCGTCCGCGTCAGTGATGACGGGACACTCGCCGCGATGGAAAGGGGGAAAACCATGGCGGCGTAGAGTTAAGTTAGGATGTTGTGCGCCGACTTACAAGAAGAGACGGTGCAGAATCTGCAATATGCAAGAAATTGGTCGGGGAGAGAGGATTCGAACCTCCGGCCCCTGCCTCCCGAAGACAGTGCTCTACCAGGCTGAGCTACTCCCCGACCGATCTGCGCGCCGACCGGGGTCGCCGCGAAGGCAGGGCGGTCCTCTAGACGCGCAATCTGTGAACTTCAAGCGCCAATCGGCACATTGAAGATGATTGCCCGAACTAGAGCATTTCGGCAGTTCGAAAACTGAAATGACCACCCGCAACGAAAATCAGATGATCGGCCAGATCGATGCCCATGGTCCGCAGGAAAAGTGCGGCGTCGTGCGTCGCGCCGATGTCGGCATCGCTCGGCCAGGGCGTGCCGGAGGGATGGTTGTGCGCCATGACGACCGCCGCAATGCTGCCGTCGACGAGCGTGCGCCAAGCGCGCGGCGGGATGACGCAGCGGCCCGTCATATCGCCATCGATGCGTTCGAGCCGGACAAGGCGTTCGAAGGCGTCGAATGCGGCGAGGAGCAGGGTTTCGCGCTCGTCATCGAACATCGGGCGCAGCAACAGGCGCGCGACATCATCCTCAAGCGGGCACGGCACGAAGCCGGCCAGCGCCGACGGGTCCGGCGCTTTGCCGAGGGGTTCGAACAGGGTCATCGCCGTCCCCATGCGCTCAGGCAGCGCGATTCCCAACGGCCGACTGCCCCGCATCGGAGGCTTTGTGCCGCCTGCCCTGTTGCGCCCCATGTTGCTCCCTTGTCCGCTCGCGGCGCGAAGCCTAGCACCGAGGGACAAAGCCGGGAGCCGAGTCTTGCCTGATTCCATCCATTATGAACTTCAATATCTGGACCTGATGCGCCGCATCTGGGTCGAAGGCGACGAGCGCGTCGACCGCACCGGCGTGGGCACGCGCTCGCTGTTCGGCGAGACGATGCGATTCTCGCTCAAGGACGATGCGATCCCGTTGCTCACGACCAAGCGTGTCTATTGGAAGACGGGGCTGCGTGAACTGCTGTGGTTCCTGACCGGCGACACCAATATCCGCTCGCTCGTTTCGCAGGGTGTGAAGATCTGGACCGACTGGCCGCTCGACAAATATCGCCGCGCGACCGGCGAGGCGATCAGCGCCGAGGATTTCGAGGCGCGAATCATCGCGGATGAGGGCTTCGCCGTGAAGTGGGGCGATCTCGGGCCAGTTTACGGCCATCAATGGGTGAACTGGCCGCGGTATGAGCCGGCAGGCGAGGGGCTCTTCCGCCGTGCAAGCCAAGGGCACAACCAGATCGCGGCGCTGATCGATTCGCTGAAGAACAATCCCGGGTCGCGGCGGCACATCTTCACCGGCTGGAACGTCGCCGACCTCGACCGCATGGCGCTGCCGCCGTGCCATATGACCTATCAGTTCCATGTCCGCAGCGATGGCGGCCTGTCGTGCCTGTTGTTCCAGCGCTCGTGCGATCTTGGCCTGGGCTTTCCATATTTTTCCGGCATAGAGGCCAGGGGCGGCGTGTCAATCCACTGAGAAACACGCCGTTTGACCGCATTTGAACTGAGATAGCGCTATGATGTGGGGGTGCCTTGTTGTGGGGGTGCCTTGTTGCGATGCTCACCGGCGGTTAGTGTCCTAATTCGAAAGACGCCCCAGCCGGGGGTGATGGCGGTAGCTTCGAAGGGCGCGACAGCACGTGGTTCATCCTGAGTATCAATTTTTAGAGCTTCTCAGACGCGTTCTCGAAAAAGGTGACGAGCGCGTCGACCGAACGGGCGTTGGCACGAAATCTCTTTTCGGCGAGTTGCTGAGGTTCGATCTCAGCCGTGGCGAAGTGCCAATCATCACGACCAAACGCGTATACTGGAAAACTGCGATCAAGGAGATGCTCTGGTTTCTTACCGGCGGCACCAACATTCGTGAACTTCTGCTCCAAAACGTTCGTATATGGAGCGACTGGCCGCTTGCGCACTACCGACAAGAAACCGGCGAACAAATCTCTCAGAGCGATTTTGAATCTCGGATTGTCGCAGACGAAGTGTTTGCGAAACGATGGGGTGAGTTGGGGCCCGTGTACGGCAAGCAATGGCGGCGCTGGGTTGATGCGCAGGGGAGGGAGCATGATCAAATTTCCACGCTGGTGGACACGCTGAAGAGTAATCCTTCAAGTCGAAGAATGCTATTTCATGCATGGAACGTCGGCGAATTGGACCGGATGGCTTTGCCGCCGTGTCACATGGTCTATCAGTATCATGTGAACTCTCGGGGTGAGGTAAATTGCCTACTTTTCCAAAGGTCGTGTGACCTCTTCTTAGGGGGCGCCTTCAACCTCGCCGCCGCTTCCGCTCTCTTACTGATCCTAGCGCAGCAGGCGAATCTTACGCCGGGAGAGCTAATTTGGGTCGTGGGCGATGCCCACGTCTATTCGAATCACGTCGACCAAGTTCGGGAACAAATCTCGCGCGACCCTCGACCGTTTCCGACTATGCGGCTCACGCGATATCCTGCGTCGATTGATGATTATCGTATCGAAGATTTCGAAGTGAGCGAATACGATCCGCACCCGCCAATTCACGGTGAAGTAGCTGTCTAGCCAACCGAAATGGCGTGCGAAAGTGTGGAAGCTCCATCGGACATCGCAATAGAAACTGAGCCCGTTTCACCGGCGATACGCTTCGCCGCGGGCTACGGACGGCGAGGTCCTGCGATCGATCGCCTCAATGTTGAGCTTGGCGAGATTCTCCAGAATGATATGGATGGCGCGGGCGTCCAGCTCAACCGACAGGGTCGGGTAGCCCGACCCGCCGCAAGACCGTTGATCACGATGACCGCTATTCGATCAAGACTCTGATCTCTCCCCGCGATCAGGCCATCGACCTTACCGAAGCTCAATGGACAGCCGCTCTCGAACTCAGCAGGGAGACCTGGCGGCGGGATACGGAACGAAACGAGGGCAAGGAGCCGCCTGCGGAGCCTCGTGGCCCTGCCATCCGCAAAGTGCTTGGCGAAGGGTGGCCCAGATTGGCGGTGCCTGCTGTTCCACAGCGAGGCTTGTTGCTGATCTACCTCCTCGATCCCCAGGCAAGCGAGATTGCTGAATTGCAGGACGCCGACCCGATCGTTGCCTTTGCGATCAGCTTCCCCGGGAGTACGTCCGAGCGGCGCGTCAGCAACGCGGCCTATATGGCCAACAGTGTGATGTGGGGGGCGTTGAATGACTGGGTGGACTGAGGAAGGCCTGATCGGTTCGTGGCGCGCGCTTGCCACGCGGCAGGGCGACGAGGAATGGCGACTTGTGAATCTGGCCGTCATCGATCTCGTGACGGTCCAGGCAGGGCGGCATTTCCCGGACAGCAGGGAAGCCTTGGTCGTGGCGTTTCCGGCGGGATGGCTGGGCAAGGTCTCGGGCCTTCCCGATGGCAGGGGCTTCGAGGCGACGCTGATCGAAGGAAGCTCGTCCTTCGCCGGAAAGGACGTCATTGCCCTGATCCGGAGGTTCGAAGGTGCATTCGACATCTTCGCCATCATGGTCTTCGACCTGCTGCGCTTTCTCGAAGAAAGCCGATCAAGGGATGCGAAAGCACTGGTAGCCGGGTTTCTCGAGCGCGTGAGAGAATGGCAGAGCTTCATGTCTCGAGGAATCAGGCCGCTCTCGCAGGAAGCCCAGGCTGGACTCTATGGAGAACTTGCCGCCCTCCGCAGGCTTATCGAGGCGATGCCCGGCGGATCGGCTTTCGACGCGTGGAAGGGGCCGATGCACGCAGCGCAGGATTTCCTGCTCGGATCGGGCGCCCTCGAGGTGAAAAGCACCACCACCTCCGATGCCTTCAAGGCGCGCATAAACAGCATTGAGCAGCTCGATTCAGAGCGTCAACCCATGTTTCTGGGTGCCCTGCGCCTGAAGGAGGATCTTGGCGGTTCGAGTCTCAATGACTTGGTCGGACAGCTTCGCGATCTCGCTGACGAGCGCGGTCGCAGGCGAGGATTCGACGCACTCCTCATCATGGCCGGCTATTATGACGAGCATGCCTCTCACTACGAGCGGCCTCTGTCTGTTGATGAATTCAGAATTTTCAGGATTGATGACGAATTTCCGATCCTGCGCCGTGCATATCTGCCTGCACAAATTACTGCCGCGACCTACACGCTTGATTTGAGTGCGATTTCACAACCCGACATGGGAATGGACGGCGCATTTTCGGAACTGGGAATCAACGAATGAGCATCGAGGAATTTCACCGGGGAATCCGTTCGGAAATTCAGGGAATCGTGGCCGAGCGAATATTGAGTGATGAGGGCAACTTTCCCTCGGAGGAACTGGTCTACGCAGAGCTTGCAATGGAACAGGTCGCAAATGCCAACATTTGCGATTCACCGACGATCTGCCACTGGACTGGCTCCATCGGAAACGCGCGTCTCAGGATCACCGGTTATGCGTTATCGGTTGACGAGACATGCCTCGACCTGTTCGTCACCCGCTACTTCGGAACCGATGAAATAGAGAATCTCCGCGACTCCGAGGCAGCCTCCACGGCAAAGGAAGGCATCAAGTTCCTTTTTGAATCGGCGAGTGGCCGCCTTGCATCCCGGATGGAGGCGAGCGGCGAAATCTACGACTTCGTCCTGTTTATCAAGGAGCGCTGGTCGAGCCTCGAGCAATTGCGCGTTTTCGTCGTTACCGATGGCCAGACTAAATCCAAGCGGTTTGCTCCCAGGGAGGTTCAGGGGAAGATCGTCTCGATCGAGGCAATGGACATCGAGCGGCTCTACCGGCACACGACCGGCAAGCCTCGTGACGAAGTCTCCATCAGCTTTGAACAGACATTGGGGCGACCTCTCCCCTGTATACATGTGCCGGATCCCGATGCTGATTATGAATATGCGCTCACGGCCATTCCCGGTGAAGTGATCCGCGAACTTTACCTGCGGTACAACTCCCGATTGCTCGAAGCCAATGTGCGGACTTTCCTAGGTTACCGCAGCAGAGTGAATTCCGGGATTGCGGAAACGCTGTTGAAAGAGCCCGAGCATTTCATGGCCTTCAACAACGGCCTCGTCATCGTGTGCGACAGTGCCGAACTCAGCCGGTGCGAGGATGGCGGTCTGGGGTTCTCGCTGATCAAGGGCCTGCAGATCGTCAACGGTGGGCAGACCACGTCATCCATCTTCTTTGCATCGCGTGATCGGAAGGAGATCGATCTGAGTCACGTGATGGTGCCCGCTAAGGTCATCATCCTGAAAGGCGACGATGACGATGCTCGCGAGCGTCTGATTTCAAGCATTTCGAAGTTTGCGAACAGCCAGAATGCCGTGAAGACGTCCGATCTCTCGGCAAACCGGCCTTTCCATGTCCAGCTCGAGAAATTGTCAGAGGAAATCTGGTGCGCTGACGGAGCCAGCCGGTGGTTCTACGAACGTGCTGCCGGTGCTTATCAGGTCAGGCTGCTTCGCGAGCGCACCGATGCCAAACGACGCGAATTCCAGAAGATCGTGCCCACGAAGCACAAGCTTTCAAAGAATGACGTCGCCAAGTTTCACGAGGCGTGGCGTGGCAAGCCGTCTCAAGTCGCGCTGGCGGGTGAAAAGAATTTCGCCGCATTCATGGCAGCTCTGGACGAGGCGCCCGATCTGGTGCCGAATCCGCTTACGCCGGAATGGTATCGGGCGCTCATTGCGAAGGTCATCATCTTTCGGACCATCGAAGGCATGATCAAGAAGAGGGATGCGAAAGAAACCTTTCGTCAGGGCTGGGTCAATATTGCAACCTATACGGTTGCCATTCTTGCCCAGAAAATGCCGGATCAGATCGATTTCGAACTGGTATGGCAACAGCAGGGCATTTCCGAAAGCTTCAGCAAGCTGCTCTGGGAATGGGCCAAGGTAGTGAATGCCACATTTGACCGGATCGCTCCGGGGCGGCAGTTTTCCGAAGTCGCCAAGCGTGGCGACACCTGGAAAGCCGTGCAGAATGCCGACTTCCCTCCATCGGAGAACAGGATTCCGGAAATCAGGTCCTGACGGGAGCCGTCAAGCGAAACGCGCTTTCCGCTGCGTGTCCGATTTCTCCTTTGGTCATTCCACGGAGATGCCGCTCATACCCGGCAGTGCGTCTGCTGACGTCGGACCCCTCATCCTGATCGCTGCAGGGGGAGGGCCTTGCTGCGTCAGTCGTGCCGAACTGCGCCGCTGGATCAGGAACTGTCGATCTCATGAAAAATGTCGTGCCTGACCGACAGATAATGGATGACTTGGCGGTATGTCGAGGCAATCAGATCGCGCCAAGCATTTCGGCGATCACCTCCGCAATCTGGTTGGCCAGCAACGGGGGAACGGCATTGCCGACCTGCACATATTGCTGCGTCCGGTTCCCCTCGAAGAAGTAATTGTCGGGAAAGGTCTGCAATCTCGCAGCTTCCCTTACCGTGAGGCTGCGGCATTGCCTGGGATCAGGGTGGATAAAATAATGACCGTCCTTGGAGATATGGCTCGTGACGGTCGTGGATGGCGATCCCCAGCCCTGTACCCGAAAGCGATCAGCGAATTTGCCGCTGTCCCAATTCTTGTGGTTGGGCGCGAGGCCCGCAGGGAATTGATCCGCCTTTGGCGACTGGCCGAAAATTTCGGCAAACGCCGCAGCAAAAGCATATCTTGACAGATCGCTTTCCATATGGCCGCGGCTCGCGTGATTGGGCAGTTCGGTCAAATGATCGTCGCCGATCCATGCGCCGAGCAGATTGTCATCGATTGGGGCAACCCTCGTACTCGAGCGAGGTGGCACGTCATCATCATGGTCAATGACCCTCGCATAGTCGAGCAATTTGGCGGTGACGTCATTCAGCCAAGTGAACTTTTAGTGGAGGTCACTCTCAAGGACTGCAAGTCCGTCAAAGCGCCCAACTAGCAAATGCCGCTCATGCCTTGCTGGTCCTCAAGAGCCGCATAGGTTGATAAAAGCGCGATGGCCTCGGCGAGCTGACACCGTCCCCTATGCATTTTGATCGTATTTGTTTGCCTTCGCCTTCGGAGCCTATCCGAGCTAGTCTCAGCCGTAGACTTGAATATTCCCGGGCCGTATCAATTGATCATGGTTGTGGCGACGAAAACGAACTGCGGTGGCTCCCTAGAGTTGACCGGGCCCAGCGCGGGGCGCTGGGTCCGTTGGCATGCTTTCGCTAACGATGTGAAGGGCTGGGGGAGGCGCCGAGCTATGGTGAGGGCACAGCGCCTCCCCCAGCCTCATAAACCTAGAATAGCGATTCGGGCTAAATACCTACTGACCGGAAAAGCCTTCAATGTCTTCGAAGCGGCGCTCCTCACGCGGATGGTTGCCGAGCAAGCGGGGCTTCACGCCCACGAACTCGTCTGGACCGGCGGCGACGTGCATCTCTACCTGAACCACGCCGAGCTGGTCGAACAACAGCTGTCGCGCGTTCCGGATGGCGCGCCCAAGCTCCGCATCCTTCGGCAGCCTTCGAGCATTTTCGACTATCGGTTCGAGGATTTCGCGGTCGAGGATTATGCGCCGCAAGCGCATATTTCCGCGCCCGTCGCGGTCTGATGGCCGCCGTTGCATTCGTATGGCGACCGTAATAATATGTCGCCACGTTGAAATATAACTAGGCGCCGATTCGCGCCTTCAAAGGGAAGAAGATATGCCTGAGACGCCTCAGCGCCCGGCGAGCAATTTGCCGCCGCTGTCGCTTCATATCCCCGAACCGCGCTATCGCCCCGGCGATACCCCGGACTTTGGCGATATCGAAGTTCCCGCGGTCGAAGCGACCCCGCGCCCGAGCGAAGCGACCAAGCCCGATGCGATGCGCGAGCTGAGCTATGGCCTCGTCCGCGTCCTCGATTTCGACGGGCAGGCGAAGGGGCAGTGGGATCCGAAGCTGTCGCCCGAGCGGCTGCGCACGATGCTGCGCTACATGATGCTCACCCGCGCTTTCGACGACCGCATGTTCCGTGCGCAGCGGCAGGGCAAGACCAGCTTCTATATGAAGTGTACCGGCGAAGAAGCGACCTCGGTCGCCTCGACGATGGCGATCGATCGCGGCGACATGTGTTTCCCCAGCTATCGCCAGCAGGGCATTCTGATCGCGCGCGACTATCCGCTGATCCAGATGATGAACCAGATCTACTCGAACCGCGGCGATCACCTGATGGGACGCCAGCTGCCGATCATGTACTCGGCGCCCGAGCATGGTTTCTTCAGCGTGTCGGGCAACCTCGCGACGCAATATCCGCAGGCGGTGGGCTGGGCGATGGCCTCGGCGTCGAAAGGCGACAGCCGCATCGCGACCGTCTGGTGCGGCGAGGGCTCGTCGGCCGAGGGCGATTTCCACTCGGCGTTGACCTTTGCGACCGTTTATAACGCCCCGGTCATCTTCAACGTCGTGAACAATCAGTGGGCGATCTCCAGCTTCTCGGGCTTCGCCGGCGGCGAGCGCACGACCTTCGCGGCACGCGCGGTGGGTTATGGCATCGCGGGGCTGCGCATCGACGGCAATGATCCGCTCGCGGTTTATGCCGCGACGCAGTGGGCCGCGGATCGTGCGCGGACGAACAACGGCCCGACTTTGATCGAGCATTTCACCTATCGGAGCGAAGGCCACAGCACCTCGGACGATCCGAGCGCCTATCGCGCCGCCGACGAGGCGACCGCCTGGCCGCTCGGCGATCCGATCGCGCGGCTGCGCCAGCATCTCGAGGCGCTCGGCGAATGGGATGCCGAACGCCACGAGGCGCAGGCGAGGGAACTCGACGACCTGGTCAAGACGACCCAGAAACAGTCGGAAAAGCTCGGCATCCTCGGCCACGGCATGCACCAGCCGTTCGAGACGATGTTCGACGATGTGTTCGAGGAGCTGCCCTGGCACCTCAAGGAACAATGCGCACAGATGCTCGCCGAGCAAGAGGCCAAGTTCGGCCCCAACTGGAAGCCCGAATGATGAGCGCCGAGACCCAAACCGCCACCAAGACCATGAACATGATCGAGGCGATCAACAGCGCCATGGACGTCATGCTCGAACGCGACCCGAACATGGTCGTGATGGGCGAGGACGTCGGCTTCTTCGGCGGCGTGTTCCGCGCGACCGCGGGCCTGCAGAAGAAACATGGCAAGACCCGCGTGTTCGACACGCCGATCAACGAATGCGGCATCATCGGCGTCGCGGTCGGCATGGGCGCTTATGGGCTGCGCCCGGTCCCCGAAATCCAGTTCGCCGACTATATCTACCCGGGGCTCGACCAGCTCGTCAGCGAAGCGGCGCGCTTGCGTTATCGTTCGGCGGCCGACTTCATCTGTCCGATGACGGTGCGTACTCCTTTTGGGGGAGGCATCTTCGGCGGCCAGACCCACAGCCAGTCGCCCGAAAGCATCATGACGCACATCTGCGGTGTGAAGACGGTGATCCCGTCGAACCCCTATGACGCCAAGGGCCTGCTGATCGCGGCGATCGAGGACAACGACCCCGTCGTTTTCCTCGAACCCAAGCGTATCTACAACGGCCCGTTCAGCGGCTATTACGACCGTCCGGTCGAACCCTGGTCGAAGCATGACGCGAGCGCGGTGCCCGAAGATTATTATCGTATCGAACTCGGCAAGGCCGCGACGGTGCGCGCTGGCGAGGCGCTTACCATCCTCGTCTATGGCACGATGGTCCATGTGACCAAGACGATCGTCGAGGAAATGGGCATCGACGCCGAAATCATCGACCTGCGCACCTTGCTGCCGCTCGATATCGACGCGATCGAAACCTCGGTGAAGAAAACCGGCCGCTGCCTGATCATCCACGAAGCGACGCGCACCTCGGGCTTCGGCGCCGAACTTGCCGCGTTGGTGCAGGAACGCTGCTTCTATCACCTCGAGGCGCCGGTCGAACGCGTCACCGGCTTCGACACGCCTTATCCGCATAGCCTCGAATGGGCCTATTTCCCCGGCCCGGTGCGCATCGCGACCGCGCTGACCAAGATTTTGAAGGACTGACGCCATGGCCCGTTATTCATTCCGTCTGCCCGACATCGGCGAAGGCATCGCCGAGGCCGAAATCGTCGCCTGGCACGTCAAGATCGGCGAGCGCGTCGAGGAAGACGCGCAGCTCGCCGATATGATGACCGACAAGGCGACCGTCGAAATGGAATCGCCCGTTTCGGGGATCGTCGTCGAACTGGCGGGCGAGGTCGGCGACCTGATCCCGATCGGCTCGACGCTCGCGGTGATCGAAACCGACGACGATGGCGATGTCGAGGCGCCGCCTGCGGACACGCCGGTCGAGAAGCAGATCGAAGCCGAGACGCCGGGGGCCGAAGAGGTTTCGGTCGCCGAGGTTTCTGCGCCTGCGCCCGTCGCAGCTCCGGCCCCGGCCCCGGTCCCGGCACCCGCGCCGGTCGTGACCGCAGACCACAGCCGCGCCGTGCTGGCGTCGCCCGCCGTTCGCGCCCGCGCCAAGGACCTCGGCGTCGATCTTGGCCAGGTTCAGGCCGAAGGCGACCGCATTCGTCACGCCGATCTCGACGCCTTCCTCCGCTACAGCGGCGGGCAGGGCTATCATGCCCCCGGCGCCAGCCGCGCCCGCACCGATGAACCGATCAAGGTCATCGGCATGCGCCGCAAGATCGCCGAGAATATGGCGGCGTCGAAGCGCGCGATCCCGCATTTCACCTATGTCGAGGAAATGGACGTCACCGCGCTCGAAGAGATGCGCGCCGACCTCAACGCCAACCGCGGCGGCCGTCCGAAGCTGACGATGCTGCCCTTCCTGATCGTCGCGATCTGCCGCACGATCCCGCAGTTCCCCATGATCAACGCGCGCTACGATGACGAAGGCGGCGTGGTGACGCGTTACGGCGCGGTGCATCTCGGCATGGCGACGCAGACCGACGCCGGGCTGATGGTTCCCGTCATCCGCGATGCGCAGGACAAAAATGTCTGGCAGCTCGCGAGCGAGATCACCCGCCTTGCCGAAGCCGCACGCACCGGCAAGGCAAAGGTCGAGGAACTGACCGGCGGCACGCTGACCGTCACCTCCTTGGGCCCGCTCGGCGGCATCGCGACGACCCCGGTGATCAACCGGCCCGAAGTCGCGATCATCGGCCCGAACAAGATCGTCGAACGCCCGGTCTTCGACGGCGACGAAATCCGCCGCGCGAAGCTGATGAACCTGTCGATCAGCTGCGACCACCGTGTCGTCGATGGCTGGGATGCCGCAAGCTATGTGCAGGCGCTCAAGAAGTTGATCGAGACGCCCGTCCTGCTGTTCGCAGACTGATCGCGAAGCGATGACAACGAAACAATCCGGGGCGGTGGACATCGCCCCGGATTGCTTCGTTCCTCCCGCGGTCGGTCTATAGCCCCAGCCCCGCGAAACTCGTCTGGTCGAACTTCAGCTTGAAGGTCACATAGGCGCCCGAGCGCGAGAAACGCGTGTCTTCGAAATCGCGGTCGTGGAAGCCCGTGAAATTATAGCCGAAGGTGATGTTCGCATT
Organism: Sphingopyxis sp. CCNWLW2; assembly: GCF_037095755.1. Classification (NCBI taxonomy): domain Bacteria; kingdom Pseudomonadati; phylum Pseudomonadota; class Alphaproteobacteria; order Sphingomonadales; family Sphingopyxidaceae; genus Sphingopyxis; species Sphingopyxis sp. CCNWLW2. Next base: position 649,530 of record NZ_JBAWKJ010000002.1, on the reverse strand, counting down.
TTTCATCGGCGCCAGCGTCACCGTCGGGCCGCCCGCCCAGCTGACGGTATCGGCATCGGTCCCGACGCGTACGGTTCCCGACGCACCCACACCGACATCTTCGCCAAGGTTGAAGCGGAAGTCGGCACCGATCAGGTTCGACCAGCCCTTCACATCATCGACGCCGAAGCGGTCGAAATTATAGCGCGTGCCCCAGAAGAAACCGATTTCGGCGCGCTCGTACCACATGCGGTCATTGTCGCGCCGGTCGCCGCGATCGCCGAGCGGGGTCCAGTTGACCGACAGGCTGTTGAGCAGGCGGCGGCTCGTCGCGTCGCCATCGATCGTCAGGGTGCCGCCAATCGGCCCGGCCTGACCCGCGACCGCGTCGCGGACCTTATCCGAACGGAATTCGCTCTTGTTGAGCCACGCAATCCGCGAATCGGCGGGGCGATGCGCCCAGCTCATTTCGAACTGGATCACTTCGGTCGTCGGGGTCGGACCGCTGCCGCTCGCCTTGGCGTAGGTAAAGAGCGCACCCAGCGCGCGGCCTTCGCCGAGCTGGCGGAGCCCGCCGAGCGTCAGGCCGTAACGATTGGCGATCTCGCCATCGCGATATTCGGCGCGGCCGGTCAGCGTCCAGCGATCGGCGCGATAGGTCGCGCCGGTGCTGATCGCGAGAAAATCCTCGGTGAGTGTGCCATTGCCGCCAAGGAACCCGCCCGATGCGACGGGATGGTCGACATTGAGCACGTCCTTGGCGCGGATGCCGCTGATCGTGCGGTTGCCGTCAACCGACAGGTCGACCGACCAGCGCTCGCCAAGCTTCAGCGACTGCGACAGGCCATAAGCGGCAAAGCTGCGCGGACCATATTCGCCAATTTCTTGGCTGTTCGCGGTCGCGAGCAGGCGCCCGCCGGACCAAGGCGTCAGGTCGAAACCGACCCGCGCGGTGCGCGCCTTGATCGTGTCCCCGTCGGCGATCTCGTAGCTGCCGACGAGGTTGACGTCGCGATTGATCGCGTAGCGCGCGCCCACGCGATGCCTCGTCGGGAAATCGATGCTCGCGTCTTTGCCGCCGAGGGCAAATTCGGTCTGTGCGTCGAGTTCGAGGCGTTTGCCCATCAATCGCTGCGTCGCGCCGAGCTGGACGATGTTCGACCGATTGCGCGTGCCGTCGGTCAAACGGTCGTCGGCGTGCGTCAATCCGGCGCGCGCGACGCTGGTGCCATTGTCATATTCGACGAGCGCTCGGGCGGCGCGACGACGCGCGCTCGTTTCGAGATAATCCTCCTGCCATGCGCTGCCGGTGACCGACAACGTTTGGCTGACTTTTACGCGCGCGTCGAAGCCGAATTTGCGCGTGCCGTTCTCGCTGCTGTTGAGCTGACCGGTGCCGAAACCGGTCTCGCGCTCACGGACGTAAGCGAGGAAATCGGCGTTGCTGCTGTGATGCTCGGCCTCGATCAGCCACGCCTTCGCGGTGCCATTGGCGGCGGCGCTGCCATTGGTTGCCTTGGCATCGCTGACCGCGAGTTCGGCGCGGACTTCTGTTTCGATCGTCGGGCGATAACGCGCGTCCACACCGCCGAGGTTGGTCTTGGCGTTGCCATCTTCGTCGTGGATGAAGGTCGCACCGACGCGCAGCTTCTCGTCATTCGACTGATAGCTGACGCGGCCGCCGGCGTTGAGCACGCGCTGGCCGACGCCATCGACTTCATATTCGGCGACGATGAATTGCGGGTCGAGGTCCGACGAACGGCTAAGCACGGGTTCGCGAAAGCGAAGCGTGCCCGACAGATAGTCGATGTCATAATCGACATGGCGCGTCAGGCTGATCGTCTCGACAATGCGTTCGCTGTGCAGCCGGTCGCGCGTTTCGATGACAATCCGCTCGCTGTTTGGCAGGATATCCTTGGCGCCGAGCTGGTACGGGCCCGTCAGGCCATTGCCCTGAATCTCGTCGCGGCGGAAACGGTACGGCGTGTCGGCGACGAAGGCGGTCGCGGCGACGTTGCGGCCCCGATATTCGGCTTTGCCGCCGTTCAGCGCGCGCTGGTAGCGGGCGAGTTCGGGTTCCGAAATCCCCGTCTCGATATCGCCGAACATCGCGTAGAATTGCGGGCGCTCGAGGCGCAGGTAGAGCTTGCGCACCGAGGCGGCGTCGTAGCGCGTCTCGTTGCGGTCGGCGTAGATGGTGTAATAGGCGCGCGGATCGATCACGCCGCCGAACCGGGCGTCATCCTTGTCCTTGTCGCTGTCATACGCCAGCGTCATCAGCCACTTTCCGCGGACGCGGCCTTTTGCGTACAGCGCGAGACGAGCATCGGCGTTGAGATCGTCGAGCGTCTCTGCCATCGGCTCCATCCGGTCATCGAGCGTGTTGTAACCGAGCGTACCCGCGGCAAAGCCGACGACGGTCCACGGGCGATCGCCCGGATCGAGCCAGGTTTCGATCGTCTGCTTGCGTGTCACCTTGTCGTCGCGGAAGGTGAAATCCATCGCGAGCGTTCCCGATGCAGTCGTCGGTTCGAGTTCGATAGTGGCGATGCCGTCGTCGCCATCGATCTTCCACACCGGTTGTGCGCGCTCAAGGCCGGCGAGCTGGCGCGCCTGCTGCGCATCGGCTTCGACCGCGGGATAATAGGGCGCGGGGACGCTGAAATCGCCCGTCAGGCCGGCGCGGATCGGCTTGCCGTTGCGGTCGATCAGGCGCACCGCGATCACCGGGCGCGTTACACCGTCGGCGACCAGCACCGACTTTTCGCGGATCAGCGACGCGCGCATCGGGGTGATCGAATAATGGACGCCGCGTTCGAGCGTTTCGATCGTGACCCCGTTCGCATCCCTCACCTCGGCGACGAGGCGGTTTTCGCCTTCGCGGATTTCGAGCCCGCGCCACAGGCTGATCGCGATGCTGCCGTCGGCCGACTTGCTCACGCCCTCGAACGTCAGCGCGTCGGCAGGCTTGCCGTTGATGTGGAGCGACACCGTTTGCCCCGGGGCGTGCTTGATCGCCGCGCGGATCGCCTTGGCGCGCGGATTGTGGTCTGCGTCGGGGAAAAGCCAGCCGATGCCTGGTGCCTGACCCGCGAGCCAGTCGCGGCCCGCGCCGGCGGCTTCGGGATCGCTCAGCACCTTGGGCGCTTCGATGGCGACATGGTTCGGCGCGGCGCGCGGCGTGCTGGCGACGGCGCGGAAGTCGGCGCGCTTCAGGGCGCCGCCGCGGCCTTCGACGAAGCGCGAGATCGGGCTGCCCGCGCTCTGCGTCGAGCGCGCGCAGTCGATCGCCTCGCGGTCGAGCGGGAGCGTCGACGGATCGATCTGGACGACATGCAGGCCGGGGCGCACGCCTTCGAAATGATAGCGGCCGTCCGCGTCGGTGACGGTATAGCTGCCGTCCTGAAGCATCACGCGCACACCCATGATCCCGCCCGCCTTGCCCGGATCGACACGGCAGCCGCCGTCGGTGATGCGGCCGATGATCGTCATCCGGTCGCCGAGCTGGTCGCGTTTGATCGATATCGTCGCTTCGGCGATGTTGCTCGTCGATCCGCGGTTGTCGGTTGCGGTGGCGCGGTTGAGCGCATTGCCCGGCTGCGCCGACACGATGACTTCGGCCAGATAGGTGAGCAGCGTCGAGCGCGATGCCGCAATGCCGGGCAGCGTAACCGCGAACTCGCGGCCGTTCGCCGCGACGTTGGCTGTGACGCGGACACCATCGGCGCGAACGGTATCGGCGCGCAGGCGCATTCCCGCGGGCAGCATGTCGCGCACGGTCACCGCGCCGGTGCTGCGGCGCGCGTCGCGGTTCGCGACCTCGATGCGATACTGGATCACGTCGCCGGGCACCGCGACCTGCGTCGAGGTCGTCTTACGCAGGATCAGCGGCAGTCCGGGCTGGTCGACCGGAATGTCGACGCGCACCGGCGCCGGACTATTCAGCGTGAACACATTGCCATAGCTCGCACCTGTGATCGTGAACGGCTGGCCGTCGTCGGGACGCCGCAGACCGGCGAGGTCGGCGGGGCTCGACCGCGACGGCGCGGTGTAGGGCACGGGCGGCGCGACGATCAGACGGTAGGTGCCCGGCGCGACAAAGGGAAAGCGATAGTCGCCCGGCGGGAAATTATACGTCGTGCCGCCCGCGTCGGTGACGCTCTGGCCGGTGACCACGCTCGACGGATAGGCCGAGACGCCATCGTCGCCGAACACTTGCGCGGGCTGGCCGGTCACGGCGTCGACGAGCGTCAGACGGCTTCCCGCGACGGGGGCGCCGTCGCCGCTGTCGAACACGATGCCGAAGGGATCGACGAGGAAGTTGATCGTCGCCAGTGCGACGAGACTGGCATTCGCCTGATCGGTAACGCGGAGCGCCAACGGCGCGCCGGGGTTAACCGACAGGCGGCAATCGCCCTGAACCACCGCGGGCGGAACGCCGACCGTGTTGATGAAACCGACGAATTCGCCGCTGTTGTTGGCGGTCTCGGTCAGGACGATCTGCTCGCGATCGCCATTCTCGAGATCGAGGGCAACGGGCAGGGTGTCGCGCTGCTGCGGATCGGCATTGGCCGACGCGAGTGTGACACCGACGACCAGCACTTCGCCGGCGCGGAAATTGTCGGTGCTTTGCAGCGCGGCGGGTGCGGTCGATATGCCTTCATAGACGCCGCCAAGCGGGATGGTGCTGCTGGCGCCGCGCGCCGCCGCGTTGCGCGCGCCCGCACGGCTGCACTGGGTCGGGGCCAACTGCACCGATTTGGTGCCGCTGCCGCTCGTCAGGCGATATGTCGCAATCGCCGGCGGTGGCGCCGGACGCGGCGTGACCGTCACATCGACGCGGTTCGACAGCGCCTGTCCAGGCTGCCCGTCGTGCGTCCACTGCGCCGAAGCGGTGTTGGAAATGACCTGCGCGCGCGCCGCCGGGATCGCGGGCAGCAGCGCTGCCGCGACCAAGGCGGTCACAAGGCCGAAATATTTTGTTCCGAGTGCCATAAGCCCCGAAGGGGGCAGCGGAGCCCGGCTTTCGCCAGTGCCTCCGCTGTCCCGTCCGTTACCCGATCAGTTGACCGTCGCGCGGAAGACGAGCGTGCGCGTGGCGCCCGCGGCAACGGTCGCGATGGTCCCCGAAACGTTCGGTGCGGCATAGCTGCCGCCCGCAGCGCCATCGGCGTTGCAGGTTCCCGCGGTGACCGTGCCGTTCAGCAGGATCGTGCCTGCGCTGAACGTCAACTGGCCGGGGACCGGATCGTTGATGAGGACCGACGTCGCGTCGGCGCTGCCGGTGTTGGCGACCGCGATGCAATATTCGACGACCGCACCCGGGATCAGCTTCGGATTCGTCGTGTTGTTGAACGGATCCGAAATGACGCGGCTGGTCTTGGTGACCCCCAGCGTCGCAGTGACCACGGTATAGTCGTCGTTGTCGCTATGCGATGCGTCGCGCGCCGCGTCGCCCGTGACCCCGGCGATGTCGGCAAAGACCGTATCCTTGCCCGCGGTGTTTGCGCCGGTAGTTTCGGTGATCGCCGCACCCTGGGTGCCGGCAAGCCCGCCCTCGCGCGCGGTCGCTCGCAACGTCACCCCGGCGACCGCATTGTTCGTGAGCCCCGCCGGAATGTCGGAGACGACGAACAGGCGAATCGCCGTGTCGGTGACGATCTCGTCGATATAGGCGGTGACGAGCGCATCGCCGACATCCCAGCTGCCGATCGTACCCGTCGACGTATTGTCGCGGTAAATCCGGACGTTATTGGCGTTGAACGTGTCGGTTCCACCATGCGCGGCGGTCCCGCCGACGATCTGCGACGCGACGAGTGCGAAGTCGAGTATTTCGTTCGAGCTGTTGGTCAGCTGGAACGTCGTGACGGCATTCGTCTGTCCGGGCACGACATTGGTCGTGGCCGTGCCGACTTCTTCGACGAGCAGGTTGATCTTGCGGTCGACGGTGAAATTGTTCGACGCGCTTTGCTGAGTTTGGCTGACGCCTCCGACCTGAAAATCGACGGTGGCGGTATTGGTGATCGTGGTGCCCGCGGTCGTTCCGGCGGCAAACGCCGGCGTGGCGGCGGCGCTCGAAAGCGCCGCCAGACCGATGGCACCCATATAAGTCAGCTTGCTGGTCATAGCTGAGCTCCTGGGCTTTATGTTGGTTGCCGTTTCCCCACCGCTGGCAACCATTAAGCGGTTTGTTTTATTTGTTTATTTGACAATCCCCCGAAACATGAGCTTGCCCGTCCCACCGACCGGAATCGGCTTCTGGAAGGCCCAGCGGACGTGGGTGACGTCGGCCGGCTGTGCCGCACGGCGCGCGCCGTCGGACATCGTTATGCTGAGGTCGGAAAGCAGTCCCCACTGCTTGCCGCCATCGACCGAGACGAACGGCCGCGTGTCGCCGGCGTCCGCAAAGCGGACCGCCGATGGCATCGGATTGGTGATCACGAACTTGTCGGCGGGCTGCGCGCCGGCGTTGCGATAGTTGAGCACGAAGACCAACCGGTCGCCGGGAACGACGACCTTCGATTCTTCGAGCAGGATCCTCTGCTTGCCCTGCGCGTCGGTCGATACGCGTTCGACGAACACGGCATTGTCGAGCGCGACCTGATTCGCGGCGAGCGCTTGGCCGGGCATCAGCGCGGCAAACAAAAGGAAAAGGACGGTGCGCATACGCATCTCCATCAATCGATCGTGGTACGGAAGGTGACGGTGCGGGTCTGGCCGCCGGCGACGGTGCCGAGTGCGACGTTGATCCGCGTGCCGTTATAATCGCCCGCATCGGCGTCGGCCGCGTCGGACAGCCCGCTGCCGCCGAGGGTGATCGAGCCGGTCACATAGCTGGTGTCCGCGGGTATATTGTCGGTGATCGCAAGCCCGCTGACCGAACCGCTGCCCGCGACCGTGGCGACGATCGTATAGGTGATCGTCGCGCCCGGGACCGGGTCGGTCGTGCCGAGCGAATTGGTCACGACTGCCGATTTGACCAATGTGACGGTCGCGGCCGACACGATGAATGCGCCCGCATCCTGCCCGTCGGCGCCGGTCGAGCCGACCACGGCGTTGCCGCCGCCTTCGCCCTGGCCGGCAAAGCTGTCCCCGGGGTCGCCGGTGCCCGTCTTCGCCGCGGCAACCAGGCTGACGATGCCGCGATTGCCGTCGACCACGGTGCCCGGCGTCGTCGCGAGGACGAAGACGGTGATGCTCTGGTCGGGACCCAGCGACGGATCATTCGCGCCCGGCGTATAGAGTGTGTCGGTGCTGGCGTCGAAAAGGCCGTCGCCGTTATCGAGATAGATTTGCGTGACGGCAGGGTCGTAATTGTCGCCGCCGGCGTTCGCGATCGTCGTCAGTCCGAACGCTTCGAGGCCGTTGCCATTGTTGGTGACCGAAAAGGTCAGCAGTTGCCCCGTCGCGCCCGGCGTCGTCGGAACGTCGGCGGGATTGCTCGAATCGACCGTGACGTCGAGCAGTTCGTCGACGAGCAGGTCGACGCGGTTCGAATCGACCGTCGTCGTGCCGCCCCCCGTATCGAAGCTCGCGCTCGCGGTATTGCTGATGGTGGAGCCGGCGCGTGTGCCGGCGGCCTCGGCCTGCACCGGCAACGCGAGCGCTGCCAGCAAGGCAATGAGTGAACAAGAGGGAAGAAGCCGATGCTTCGCGCCCCCCACAGGCGCTATCATCATCACTTTGACTCCGAATAGGTTGGTCCTTGGAGCCTTCAGTCGCCGATAAAGGGTAATTTCTGGTTAAAAAGCAGGTAGAAAGACGCATTTTGCTCCAAATGGGGACAGGGAAGGGGGCTGGTTCGTCGCAAAATGGGGCGACTGGCGCGACACGCCAAGCGCGCGTAAGATGAGGCAAATAATGAGGAGAGCAGGGGTGGCGGAGGACCGGGGCAGCAAGGATGGGCGTCCGCCGCGCATCAATCCGCTGCACCAGATCGAGATCGACGATTTCCGCCGCGACCGGCTGCTCGCCGCGCTCGCGCTCCTTTTTGGCGCCAGCTTTTGTCTCGGGCTGCCTTTCGCATTGCAGGCGGGCGCCGAATTCTTCCTGCCGCTGACCGCCGCGATCGTCATCGCGATCGCGCTCGTCCCGCTGCTCGAATGGCTCGAACGGCGCGGCCTGCCGTCGGCGCTCGCGGCTTTCTTCGCGCTTGCTGTCTTTCTGGCGATTATCAACGCGGCGCTCGCGATCATCGTCGTACCCGCCACCGGCTGGTTTGCGCGCATTCCTGAATCGATCCCGCGCATTCAGAGCAATCTGGCACCGCTGATCGATTTCTATTCGACGCTGCAACGCTTCGTCGATCGCACGCTGATGTCGGTCGCCAGCGGGACCGAAGCGACGGCGCAGGCGGTGGCCGCGACGGCGCCGACGTCGGTCGTCGACTATTTCATTTCGTCGGCGCCCTCGGCCGCGATCCAGCTCTTTTTCGCGGTGCTCGTGATCTTCTTCTTCCTGTCGGGCTGGACGCGGCTGCGCAAAGGCACGATTCGCAGGCGCGGCAGCTTCGATGGCGCGATGCAGACGGCGCGGGTGATCCAGAATGTCGTCGATGCCACCGCCGACTATCTGGCGACGATCACGATGATCAACGCGATTCTGGGGCTAACCGTTTCCCTGCTACTCTGGGCGCTGGGGATGCCGTCGCCCTTCATGTGGGGCGGGATCGTCAGCATCTGCAATTTCGTGCCTTATCTGGGGCCGATCGTCGCCGCGGTGCTGCTCGGGCTTGGCGGGTTGATGACCTTCGACGCCGTCGGGCTCGCGCTATTGCCCGCGCTGATCTTCATCGGCGTTCATCTGGTCGAGGCGAATCTGATCACCCCGCTGGTGCTCGGCAAGCGGCTGACGATCAACCCGCTGCTGATTCTCGTGTCGCTCAGCTTCTGGGGATGGGTGTGGGGCACGCCGGGTGCGTTGCTGGCGGTGCCGTTGCTGCTGATCCTGCAGACGGTGCTCGCATCGACGGGGACCCCCGATTTGGCGGGTTTCCTGTTCGAACATGGCACTTTGACGACGACCGACGATGTGCGCGATCGATTAAATCGCACGCATGACGAAAGCGACGGTTGACAGGTCGGGGCGAGGGCCATATTGGCGCGGCTCCCAAGCACACGCGGGTGTAGCTCAGTTGGTTAGAGTGCCGGCCTGTCACGCCGGAGGTCGCGGGTTCGAGCCCCGTCACTCGCGCCATTCCTTCCATTTTCGGACGGAATGGCCACCGCGTCTTGGGACCATTCCATCATAGGAAATAGGGAAAAATGGCGCGACGTTTCAGTCGCGCCATTTCCCCAATTCCATCCAGCGCAGCAGCGGCTTCAGCGGCAGGATCCAGACGATCCCTGCGGTGAGGTAGAAGACTGCCTGCACCAGCACCGGCCATGTACCGACCCAAGGCGACAGGCTGACGACGATCCCCGTCCACCCCGCGATCAGTGCGAGGATCAGGAACATGCCCGCGGGCTTGCGCCAGCTCGGCTGGGGCCCGGGTGGTATTTGGCTCACAAACGGTCTCCACAAAGGATGAATTCTTGTTCGGTCAGGATCGCGTCGAGCGCGATGTCGGTCGATTCGCGCGGGGTGGCGTCGATTTCCTGCACAGACCAGCCGATTCCGATCCGCAAGGCATCGGGATGCGCGGCGAAATAGCGGTCATAATGCCCGCCACCCTGGCCGATCCGGCCGCCCTGGCGATCAAACCCGACGAGCGGACAGAAGATGAGGTCGGGTGTGGCCAAAGAAGCGTCGTCCGCAGGCTGGCGCGTGCCCCAAGGCCCCTTCATCAGCGGCTCATTGGGTTGCCAAAGGCGAAAGGTCATTTCGGCGATCCGCCCGGCATGGTGGGGCAGGGCGAGCGCGCCCGCTTCCGCCACGCTGGCGAATATCGGCATGATATCGGGCTCGTCGCCCGACGCGGCATAGGCGCCAACGACGGCGTGATCGGCGAGAAGATCGGACAGCGGCGCGGGCAGCGCGCGAAACGCCGCGAGCTGCGCCATCCCGTCGAGATTCGCCGCGAAATGCTTGCGGCGAAAACGCAGCTTTTCGCGCAGTTTCTGTTTTTGCTGGACCAGATTGGCGGACAAGTCGGTCATCGCCTCCTCTGGGACTTGCTGGGTGGTTGGCGGGACCGCCGAGGTCGTTTGCTGGAAAGTCCTCTGACGCCAGTAACGTCAGGTGGGGACCATGTACGTCGGACCAGGGTCCGGGCAGGGACAGCCCCCTAGGATGATGTATCGCCTCAGGGATTTTCGCAAAAGCTCGTGCCGGGCAGTGCCCGCCGCCCCCTATGTAGGAGCGCGGGCCCGCTTGCTCAAGGGGTTTGGCTTGAGCGCGCGGCGCGCGCGCTTAGGGGAGTTGCTCGACTTTCGCGGCCAGCGCTTCGATCCGGTCGGCGATTTGGAGCAATGCCCGGTTGTTCGACGGGTTGGTCGGCGCCGGCGCGGCCGGGACAGTCTGCCGCGCTGCTTCCAGCTCCTTGAACGCCGCCTGCTCGCGCGCAACCGCCGCGCGAAGTTCCTCACGCGCAGCCGCTTCGCGGCTTTCGGCGAGCGCCACCGCGGCACGAAGCGAATCGGACTGCGGTTCGGACTTTTCGATCTTGCCCTTCGCATCCTGTGCATCGTCGGCCAGCATCAGCGCCGCGAAAAGGAGCTGGCGAACCTCCGTCCCACCCGGCATCGCGCGCGCTTTTTCGTCGACGACGGCGGCAAGCTGAAGAAGCTGCGATTCCTGCCCGTCCTCGCAATGGAGGTCGTAGGGGCGTCCCGCGATCGTGAGTTTGACGTCAGCCACGGTCGGCCTCCGCGATCAGCCGGTCGAGCTCGCCGATGACGGCGGCGACCTCGGCCTTCAGCGCCGATTGGTCGGCGGACGGTGCGGCAGCGGCCGATTCGGGCCGGTTCGCTCGGTCGGCGAGCGCCTTTTCGATCCGGCTCAATGCGCGTTCGATACGGCCGATGGCCAGGCTGGATTCGTCGAGATCGAGTTCCATGACGAAGGGTTAGCAGTGCCGGGGAGGCCGTGCAATTGCCCTGTCGGTCGAAAATGCGCCGATTTTCCGTCACGGGCGGTTGACTCCTGCCCCCGCCGCCGCAAAGGGCTGTCCGCATCAAACCGGACGTAGCGTCCGGTGCCAGCCCAGCCATTTTCCGGGGGACCAATGACACTGTCCGAACGTCAGCTCGCCAACGCAATCCGCGCGCTTGCGATGGATGCCGTACAGGCCGCAAACAGCGGTCATCCGGGGATGCCGATGGGCATGGCCGACGTCGCCACCGTCCTTTATTCGGACTATCTGAAGTTCGATCCGGCCGACCCCAAATGGGCCGACCGCGACCGATTCGTTCTGTCGGCCGGGCACGGCTCGATGCTTGCCTATGCGACGCTGCATCTCGCCGGCTATGCGCGCCCGACCATCGGCGACATCCGCAATTTCCGTCAGCTCCACAGCCCTTGCGCGGGGCATCCCGAGAATTTCGAGCTTGCCGGCGTTGAAACGACCACCGGGCCGCTCGGGCAGGGACTCGCGACCTCGGTCGGCATGGCGATCGCCGAGCGGCATCTGAACGCACTCTATGGCGATGACCTCGTCGACCACCGCACCTGGGTGATCGCGGGCGACGGCTGCCTGATGGAAGGCATCAACCACGAAGCGATCGGGCTTGCCGGCCATCTCGGCCTCGGCCGCCTGACGGTGCTGTGGGACGATAACAAGATCACTATCGACGGGTCGACCGACCTGTCGACCAGCGAGGACATTCCGGCGCGCTATGCGGCGACCGGCTGGCATGTCGAAAGCTGCGACGGCCACGATCCCGCCGACATCCGCCGCGCGATCGACGCCGCGCTCGCCGATCCGCGCCCGTCGCTGATCGCGTGCCGCACGATCATCGGTTTCGGCGCCCCCAACAAGCAGGGCACCTCGGCAACGCACGGCGCCCCGCTCGGCGCCGACGAGATCGCCGCGGCGCGCAAGGAACTCGGCTGGACCGCCGAACCGTTCGTCATTCCCGCCGATATCGCTTCGGCGTGGGCGGCGTTTGGCGAGAAGGGCAAGACGCTTCATGCTACATGGAATGATCGCGTTGCAAGCAACGAAAAGAAAAAGGAATTTGAAGATCGTCTGAGCGGCAAGATCGTTCTGGGCGACGCGTTCAAAGCCTATCTCGACGGCCTCGTTGCCGAACCGCCGAAGGTCGCGACGCGCAAGGCGTCGGAGAACACGCTCGGCGCGCTGACCGCCGATATCGCATCGCTCGTCGGCGGCAGCGCCGACCTGACCGGTTCGAACAACACCAAAACATCGTCGACCAAGCCGCTGACAAAGGACGATTATTCGGGTCGTTATATCTATTATGGCATCCGCGAATTCGGCATGGCGGCGGCGATGAACGGCATGGCGCTGCACGGCGGCGTCGTTCCTTATGGCGGCACCTTCCTCGTGTTCGCCGACTATTGCCGCGCCGCGATCCGCCTGTCGGCGCTCCAGCAGCAGCGCGTCGTCTATGTGATGACGCACGACAGCATCGGGCTTGGCGAAGACGGCCCGACACACCAGCCGATCGAGCATCTCCAGTCGCTTCGCGCGATGCCGAACCTGCTCGTCCTCCGCCCCGCCGACGCGGTCGAAACCGCCGAATGCTGGGCGCTGGCGCTGGCACAGGAAAGCCGGCCGTCGCTGCTCGCGCTGACCCGCCAGAACCTCCCGCCGCTGCGTCATGACGTCAGCGAAAATCTTTGTCTCAAAGGCGGTTACCGCCTTCGCGATGCTGCTGCGGCGCGCAAGGTCGTGCTCGTCGCAACCGGCTCCGAAGTATCGCTGGCAATCGAAGTCGCCGATAAGCTCGAGGCCGCCGGCCACGGCGCCGACGTCGTCTCGATGGTCTCGACCGAACTCTTCGACGAGCAGAGTGCCGCCTATCAGGCCGATACCCTGCCTGACGACGCGCTGATCGTGTCGATCGAGGCGGGCACGACCTTCGGCTGGGAACGCTATACCGGCCGTCACGGCCTGCGCTTCGGCATCGACAGCTTCGGCGCCTCGGCACCGATTGAAGACCTATTCAAGCATTTCGGCCTTACCGCCGATGCTATTACCCCCCAGATCCTGGCACGGCTCGGCAACTAAGAAAGCCGGTTCTCCCACACGCAGAAAGGTTATTTCGACATGGCAGTGAAAGTCGCAATCAACGGTTTCGGACGCATCGGCCGCAATGTAGCTCGCGCGATTCTGGAGCGGACCGACCACGATCTCGAACTCGTGTCGATCAATGACTTGGGCGATGCCAAGGCCAATGCCCGCCTGCTTCGTCATGACTCGGTCCATGGCGCCTTCAACGGCAGCGTCGAAATCGACGGCAGCGATCTGATCGTCAACGGCAAGCGTATCCAGGTCACCGCCGAGCGCGACCCCGCGGCGCTGCCGCATGCCGCAAACGGCATCGACATCGTGATGGAATGCACCGGCTTCTTCACCAACAAGGCCGGCGGCCAGAAGCATCTCGACGCCGGTGCCAAGCGCGTATTGATCTCGGCCCCCGCCAAGGAAGTCGACCTGACCGTCGTTTACGGCGTCAACGACGACAAGATCACCGCCGATCACCTGATCATCTCGAACGCGTCCTGCACCACCAACTGCCTCGCGCCCTTTGCCAAGGTACTGCACGAGGCGATCGGGATCGAGCGCGGTCTGATGACCACGATCCACGCCTATACCAATGACCAGAAGATCCTCGACCAGATCCACGACGACCCGCGCCGCGCCCGCGCCGCCGCGATGTCGATGATCCCGACCTCGACCGGCGCCGCGGTTGCCGTCGGCCTGGTCCTGCCCGAACTCAAGGGCAAGCTCGACGGTTCGTCGATCCGCGTTCCGACCCCGAATGTCTCGGTCGTCGACCTGACCTTCACGCCGCTGCGTGAAACCACCAAGGAAGAGGTCAACGCGGTGCTCAAGGCTGCGGCCGAAGGCCCGCTGAAGGGCGTGCTCGGCTTTACCGAGGAGCCGCTGGTTTCGATCGATTTCAACCACGATGCGCACAGCTCGACGATCGACAGCCTCGAAACCGCGGTGATCGACGGCAAGCTGGTGCGCGTGCTCAGCTGGTACGACAATGAATGGGGCTTCTCGAACCGCATGATCGACACCGCAGGTGTGGTCGCCAAGTTCCTCTGATCCAAAAGGAAACGTCGATGACCGCTTTCAAGACCCTCGACGATATCGGTGACGTCACCGGCAAGCGCGTGCTCGTGCGCGTCGACCTGAACGTCCCGCTGTTCGAAGGCGCGGTCAGCGACGCGACCCGAATCCAGGCGGCAATGCCGACGATCCGCGAACTGTCGGACAAGGGCGCGATCGTCCTGCTTCTCGCGCACTTCGGGCGGCCGAAGGGCGCGAAGAACCCGACCCAGTCGCTGTCGCTCGTTATGGGCGGTGTCGAAGATGTCCTCGGCCATTCGGTGATGTTCATCCCCGAAGCCGTGGGCGAGGGCGCGAAGGCGGGCATCGCGGTGCTCGCCGCGGGCGACGTCGCGGTGCTCGAAAACACGCGCTTTTACCCCGGCGAGGAAAAGAACGATCCGGCCTTTGCCGACGCGCTGGCCGAGATTGGCGATATTTACGTCAACGACGCCTTTTCGGCCGCACACCGCGCGCATGGCTCGACCGAAGGTATCGCGCGGCGGCTGCCCGCCTATGCGGGGCGCGCGATGGAAGCCGAACTCAAGGCGCTCGACGCCGCACTCGGCAACCCCGAGCATCCGGTCGCCGCGGTCGTCGGCGGCGCCAAGGTGTCGTCGAAGATCGACGTGCTGCGCAACCTCGTCAGCAAGGTCGATCATCTGATCATCGGCGGCGGCATGGCGAATACCTTCCTTGCCGCACGCGGGGTCGATGTCGGCAAGTCACTGTGCGAGCATGACCTCGTCGATACCGCCAATGCGATCTTCGACGCGGCCGATGCTGCGGGCTGCACGATCCATCTGCCCTATGACGTCGTGGTGTCGAAGGAGTTCGCCCCGAATCCGCCGACGCGCACGGTCAACGTCCACGAGGTTGCCGCCGACGAGATGATCCTCGACGTCGGCCCGGCTGCGGTCGAGGCGTTGGCGGACGTGCTCAAAAACTGCCGCACGCTCGTGTGGAACGGCCCGCTCGGCGCGTTCGAGACGCCGCCGTTCGACACCGCGACCGTCGCGCTCGCGAAGACCGCTGCCGCGCTGACCCGCGAAGGCTCGCTGATTTCGGTCGCGGGCGGCGGCGATACCGTCGCCGCGCTCAACCATGCCGGCGTGGCCGGCGACTTCACCTTCGTTTCGACCGCCGGCGGCGCCTTCCTCGAATGGATGGAAGGCAAGCCGTTGCCGGGCGTCGACGCGCTGAAGGCATAGACTTCCCCGTCGCATTGCATCGCGCCCAAGGGGCAGCTATGCGCAGCGCCACATACGTATGCAAACAACCGGAGATCCTATGACCACCGCCAATGCCGCCATGCTCGACCAGATCAAATCGGGGCAGGGCTTCATCGCCGCACTCGACCAGAGCGGCGGTTCGACGCCCAAGGCATTGAAGGGCTATGGCATCGAAGCCGACGCCTTCTCGAACGACGAGGAAATGTTCGGCCTGATCCACGACATGCGCAGCCGCATCGTCACCGCGCCCTGCTTCAACGGCGAGAAGGTGATCGGCGCGATCCTGTTCGAGCGCACGATGGACGGCGAAGCGGGCGGCAAGCCGGTTCCGGCGCTGCTCTGGGAGCGCGGCGTGGTGCCGTTCCTGAAGGTCGACAAGGGGCTCGAAGACGAAGCCGACGGTGTCCAGCTGATGAAGGCCAACCCGGGTCTCGATGCGCTTTGCGAGCGTGCGGTCGCGAAGGGCGTATTCGGCACCAAGATGCGCAGCGTCGTCAATCTCGCCAATCCGGTCGGCATCAAGGCGATTGTCGAGCAGCAGTTCGCCGAAGCCGCGCGCATCGCGGCGCACGGCCTCGTCCCGATCATCGAGCCTGAAGTGAACATCAAGAGCGCCGAACGCGACGCTGCCGATCGCCTGCTGCTAAAGGAAACGCTCGCGGCACTCGACGCCTGGACCGGCGCGCCGGTGATGCTCAAGCTGTCGCTGCCGACCGAGGCCGGCCTGTTCCAGCCGCTCGTTGATCATCCGAAGGTGCTGCGCGTCGTCGCGCTGTCGGGCGGCTTCGCCCGCCCCGAAGCGTGCGTCGAGCTGGCGAAAAATCCTGGCATCATCGCGAGCTTCAGCCGCGCGCTGCTCGAGGATTTGCGCCATCAGATGAGCGACGAGGAATTCAACGCGTCACTCGGCGGCGCGATCAAGGAAATTCACGCGGCCTCCGTGGCCTGATCAGCGGTGGCCGCGGCGCTTTCGCCCCGGCTGCGGGAAATCGTCGATGCCTTGCCGCTTGCGCCGGGGCTTCGCGTGATCGAGATCGGCTGCGGCCCCGGTGCCGCGGCCCGCGCCGTCGCCGCCCGGATCGGCGACGGCCATATCCTCGCAATCGACCGGTCGCCGACAGCGATCGCACAAGCCGTATCGCTTTCGGCAACCGAGATGGCGGGCGGCCGACTGGCCTATCGTGCCATTTCCATTGAGGATTTCGAGCTACCGCCGGGCGAGCGGCGTTTCGACATGGCCTTTGCCGTTCGCGTCGGCGCACTCGATGGGCGCCACCCCGCGGCAGGCGTCAAGGCGCTTGCCCGGCTGCGCGCGGCGCTGAAACCTGGCGGGCGGTTGTTCATCGATGGCGGCAATCCGCTGCGCGAGATCGATCCGGGAGAAGATGCATGACCGAAGCGCAATGGAAGGCCGTCGACAGCTATATCGCGGAGAAACTTCTCGGCGGCGACGAACCGCTGGCTGCGGCACTTGCGAACAATGCCGAGCAAGGTCTGCCGCTGATCGACGTGTCGGCGGCGCAGGGCAAGATGCTCTTTCTGCTGGCGCAGATGGCGGGTGCGAAACGCATCCTCGAAGTCGGAACGCTCGGCGGTTATTCGACGATCTGGCTTGCCCGCGCGCTGCCTAATGGCGGCGAGCTGGTGACGCTGGAACTCGAAGGCGATCACGCGAAGGTCGCTCGTCAGAATCTGGAACGCGCCGGGGTGTCGGACAAGGTCGATATCCGCGTCGGCCCGGCGGCGGAGAGCCTTGCGGCGATGACCGGCGAAGGGCCGTTCGATTTTGTCTTCATCGATGCCGACAAGCAGAGCAACGCGCTCTATGTCGCCGAAGCGATCCGGCTCGGGCGCCCGGGCACCACGATCATCGTCGACAATGTCGTCCGCGAAGGCGGGGTGCTGGAGTCGGACAGCGACGACGAGCGGATCATCGGCACCCGCGCGCTGTTTGACATGCTCGCCGCCGACCCCCGCCTCGATGCGACCGCGATCCAGACCGTCGGCGCGAAAAAATGGGACGGGTTCGTGCTGGCGCGAGTGCTTTAGAGGCCGCCCGCGAAGCGGAGCGAGAAGCGATAGTCGCCCGGTCTGATCGCCCTGTCGGTGCGCTTTTCGGGGCGGACCGATTCGAGCGTGAACTGACCGTCGGCAATATGGGTCGGTTCGCCCAGTGTCGCCTCGAACGGCTGTTTCTCACCATTGCCGCGGATCCAGACCATCTTCACCCGCACGCGGCCCGCCCAGACGCAGAGTGCGTTCATCGGGCAGCGGCTGTCCTCCAGCACCTCGATCGGCTGGACGATCGGGCCGTCGACATAGGCCTTCTGACCAAGCGCGACGTCGCTCCCATCGGGCAGCGGCGCGCCGCGCGTCGTGGCGCAGGCGGAAAGGGCGAGCGCGGCGGGGAGAGCGAGGATCGCGAGGCGGTGTAAGTTCTGCATTTGCCCGTCTGTTACCTCGCCGCTATGAACGCGCCATGAAAGCACCAACCTGCCAACTTTACCTCATTTCGCCGCTAGATGTCGGCGGCGATTTTCCCGATCGGTTAACCGAAGCGTTGGGCGCCGGACCCGTCGCAGCGTTCCAGTTTCGCGTCAAGGACATCGACCAGCACGAGGCGGCGCGGCTCGCCGAACCGTTGCAGGCGATCTGCGCCGCGCACGACGTGGCGTTTATCGTCAACGACGATGTAGCGCTCGCGAAGCGGCTGGATGCCGATGGCGTGCATCTGGGGCAGGATGACGGCGACCCGCGCGAGGCGCGCCAGCTACTCGGTCCGCAGGCGCAGATCGGTGTCACCTGTCATGCGAGCCGCCATCTGGCGATGGAAGCGGGCGAGGCGGGAGCCGATTATGTCGCTTTCGGCGCATTTTTCCCGACGACCACCAAGATGGTCGAGCATCACGCCGACCCCGAGATTCTCGAATGGTGGCAGGGCATGTTCGAATTGCCCTGCGTCGCGATCGGTGGGATCACGGTCGACAATGCGCCGGTGCTGATCGACGCCGGCGCCGATTTCCTTGCGGTATCGGGTGGTGTCTGGGCGTATCCCGAAGGCCCGGGAGCGGCGGTGCGGGCGTTCGGTGCGCTCCTCGAAAATCAGCCCGCCGGGTAATCGCGCCCCGGAGTCTTCGGGCTGTCCTTGGACGCAGGCGGCGCCGCCGCGTCCTTGCGCCAGCCAAAAAGGCCGGCGCAGGGAGCCCCGCGCGACGAAGTTGCTGCGTTGCCGCGTGGGGGCGGCGGGGTAAGGCCCGAAAGATCGATACTCATCATGGCCGCCGATATGGCAGGGGCGGGGCGCTTCATATTGGATCGATGCGTCAAAAGAATATCGGTCCGTCGCTTTTGGCGTTTCGGTCCAACTGACCTCGATTCGTGGCTTTTTGCTTGCGCTGGGCGCGGTGCCCCGCAAGACAGCGGACGGGGAGATTATTGATGACCGAAATAACCACGCCGACCTCGCGCGGGCGCGAACTCACGATCCGCGCGATCCTGCTCGGCGGCCTGCTGACTTTGGCGTTCACGGCGGCGAACGTGTATCTGGGGCTGAAAGTCGGGCTGACCTTCGCGACGTCGATCCCCGCGGCGGTGATCTCGATGGCGCTGCTGCGCTATATGGCCGGATCGACGATTCTTGAGAATAATATCGTCCAGACGATCGCAAGCGCCGCGGGAACGCTGGCTGCGATCATCTTCGTGCTGCCGGGGCTCGTCATGGTCGGATATTGGCAGGGCTTCCCGCTGCTCGAAACCACCGCGATCACGATGTTCGGCGGCATATTGGGCGTGCTGTTTTCGGTGCCGTTGCGCCGCGCGCTGGTCGTCGATTCGGATCTTCCCTATCCCGAAGGTCGCGCCGCCGCCGAAGTTCTGCAGGTTGGCGCTGCGAGTGCCGAGGGCGCCGAGGAGAATCGCGCCGGACTTTCGGCCTTGATGTGGAATAGCATCGTCGCGGCGGGATTCACGCTGCTCACCCAGATGAAGCTCGCGGGCGCCGAAGTCGCGCGCTGGTTTGCGGTCGGCAGCGGCGCAACCGGCGTCGCGGGCGGGCTTGCCTTTGCGCTGTTCGGCGTCGGCCATCTCGTCGGCCTGTCGGTCGGCATGGCGCAACTCGTCGGGCTGGTCACCGGCTGGTGGGTGCTGCTGCCGATCCTCACGCAGGGCGGCGCGGGCGATCCCGAGACCCTGGCAAACACCGTGTTCCGCGCCGACGTGCGCTTTTTCGGCGCGGGCGTGATCGCGGTCGCCGCGATCTGGACGCTCGTCAAGATCGCGGGGCCTGTGCTCGGCGGAATCCGTTCGGCGATGGCGGCGAGCCGCGCGCGGCAGGGCGGGACGGCGCTCGCCATCGAAGAACAGGATATGTCGATCAACTGGGTGTTCGGCGGCTCGCTCGCGCTGATGCTGCCGATCGGCTGGCTGCTCTGGTCCGAACTCGCGAGTGGGCCGCTCGCGGGCGCGTCGTTCGCGCTGATCGCGGGCGCGATCCTGTTCATCATCATCGTCGGACTGATGATCGCTTCGGTTACCGGTTATATGGCGGGCCTGATCGGCGCGTCGAACTCGCCGGTGTCGGGGATCGGCATCCTTGCGATCATCGCATCGTCGCTGCTCCTTCTCGGCCTGCTCGGCCGCGGCGGGGGCGAGGCCGAAGTGAATGCGATGGTCGCCTATGCATTGATCGTCACCGGGCTCGTCTTCGGCATCGCGACGATCTCGAACGACAATCTCCAGGATCTCAAGACCGGCCAGCTCGTCGGTGCGACGCCGTGGAAACAGCAGGTCGCGCTGATCATCGGCGTGATCTTCGGCTCGCTCGTCGTCCCGCCGGTGCTCAACGTGCTCAACGAGACGCTGGGCTTCGTCGGCGCACCGGGGGCAGGGCCGAATGCGCTTGCGGCGCCGCAGGCGGGGCTGATCTCGTCGCTGGCGCAGGGGGTGCTCGGCGGCAACCTGAACTGGACGATGCTGGGCTATGGTGCGCTCGCGGGCGTCGGCTTCATCATCGTCGATGCGCTGCTCGGCCGCGCGGGTAAGCTGCGCCTCCCGCCGCTCGCGATCGGTATCGGCATCTACCTCCCGATGGCGGTGATCCTGCCCGTCGTGATCGGTGCGGTCGGCGGCTGGCTCTACGATCGCTGGGCGGCGAAGCGCCCGAACGCGAGCTTTGCGCACCGCATGGGGGTGCTGACGGCAACGGGCATGATCGTCGGCGAAAGCCTGTTCGGGGTGCTCTATGCGGGGATTGTTGCGGGCAGCGGCAGCGATGCGCCGCTGGCGGTCGTCGGCGAGGGCTATGCGCCCTTCGCGCCATGGGTTGGCCTGCTACTGTTCGTCGGGCTTGTCTGGCTCAGCTACAAGCGCACGCGCGCGATGGTCGTCGCGACGCCCTGACGCGGCGACTTGCCCTTCGGCGCTGGCGCGGCTAAAGGCGCGCACCTGATAGCTGTGCCCGGCGGGCGCCGCTTTGCTCTTTCCATCCTTGAACTGTGAGTGTGCGCGATGAAAATCACCGGCGTTGAAATCCGTCCCGGCAATATTATCGAATTTGAAAAGGGGATCTGGAAGGTCACCAAGATCCAGCACACCCAGCCGGGCAAGGGCGGCGCCTATATGCAGGTCGAAGCCAAGAACCTGATCGACGGCCGCAAGCTCAACAACCGTTTCCGCAGCGCCGACACGGTCGAAAAGGTCCGCCTCGACACCAAGGATTTCCAGTTCCTTTACGCCGAGGGCGACGACCTGGTGTTCATGGACAAGGACAGCTTCGAGCAGATCAACATTTCGAAGGATGTTGTCGGCGAGGCGCATGAATTCCTGCAGGACGGCATGGACGTCGTGCTCGAGCTTTGGGAAGAGCGCCCGATCTCGGTCGAGCTCCCCGAAACGATCGAAGCGACGATCGTCGAGGCCGACGCGGTGGTGAAGGGGCAGACCGCCTCGTCGTCGTACAAGCCCGCGATCCTCGACAATGGCGTGCGCGTGATGGTGCCGCCGCACATCACGAGCGGCACGAAGATCGTCGTGCATGTGTACGACCGCGAATATGTCCGCCGCGCCGACTGATGGCTAAGATCGTCACCGACGCGCGGAGCTTTCGGGCCGACCGCGCGTGGGGGGCGCGCGATCTCGTCGAGGTCGAAGGCGCCAGCGTCCGTCTGCATTGGACGGACCAGCCTTATAAATGGCATGTCAACGACGGCGCCGAACTGTTTTGCGTCATCGCCGGGACGGTCGACATGCATTATCGAGAGGCGGGCGAGGAGCATGTTGTGCGCCTCGCCGCCGGCGACATGTTTGTAGCCGATGTCGGCGACGAACATGTCGCGCATCCGGTGGGCGAGGCCCGCATTTTGGTCGTAGAACGTAAGGGATCCGTATAGTGGCCGTATCGGGCATCATCACCGTCATGGAACGCGCCGCGCGCAAGGCCGGCACGAAGCTGCGCCGCGACTTCGGCGAGATCGAGCATCTGCAGGTCTCGCAGAAGGGCCCCGCCGACTTCGTGTCGAAAGCCGATCAGGCGGCCGAGCGTACGCTGTATGACGAACTCGGCCGCGATCGTCCGGGCTGGGGCTTTGTGCTCGAAGAAGGCGGAATCATCGAAGGTGAGCCCGGCAAGCCGCGCTTCATCATCGATCCGCTCGACGGCACCTCGAACTTCCTCCACGCGATCCCGCATTTCGCGATCTCGATCGCGGTACAGGAACCGAAGCCCGGCGGCGGCTGGGGCGACGTCACCGCGGCGCTCGTCTACCAGCCCGTCACCGACGAAAGCTATTGGGCCGAACGCGGGCGCGGCGCGTGGCTGCACGACCGCCGCCTGCGCGTCGCATCGCGCCGCCACCTCAACGAATGCCTGATCTCGACGGGCATCCCGTACATGGGCCACGGCAATATGGCCCAGTGGAGCCGCATTTTCGGCGCCGTCGCGCCTGAAGTCGCCGGCATCCGCCGCTTCGGCGCCGCCAGCCTCGACCTCGCGTGGGTCGCTGCGGGCCGCTACGACGGTTTCTGGGAAAGCGACCTCAAGGTCTGGGACGTTGCTGCGGGCATGTTGCTCGTGCGCGAAGCCGGCGGCTTCGTCAGCGATTTCCGCGGCGGCGACCGCGCGATCGAGCGCAGCGAATTCATCGCCGGCAGCGCCGCGGTGCATTCGAAGCTGCAAAAGCTCGTCGCGGGCGCGCTTCGCAACGCCTGATAATCTTGCGCCCTCCCCGCGAAGGGGAGGGCCGCAACATCACTTCTCGAAAACATACTCGCGAAAGCTGTCCATCAGCGACGCCCAGGTGTTGAACGTCTCGCCGACATTCTCGCGCGGGATGCCCGCGAAATCAAGGTCGACGTCCATTTCGAGCACCGGATCGCCCTCGTCGTCCTTATAGGCGCGGGCGAAGCGCTTGTCCTTGTTCCACTTGTTGAGCTTGTCGAGCGAGACGCCCTTCGCGTCGCTGAACCCCATATAATATTGCAGTGTCTTGCACTTCTTGCCCTCTTCGCAGTTCATGAAGAGGACGAGGAATTTCAGGCCGTTGCGATTGCTTTCCAGATAGGGATCGTCGCCCGCCTTGCTGACCAGCGTCGCGGGCCAGCCCTGCGACTCGAGGATCGCCTTGATCGTTGCCGGATTCGACGCGTTGATCAGTTCTGCCTGGGCTGGAGTCGCCGAGAAAAGTGCGGCAACGCCCAAGGCCAGTGCGGCGCGAGTGGTAATTGGTCCCATGGAAGCTCCCTTTATCCAAGTTGCGCCCCGAAAGCGCGGTACTCCGACCCTTTTTGCGTGGGGTATCACAGCGATAGGGGCTGTCACCAGCGGCCTTTATGCTTTTGGTCACACGCGATACGAAAATCCTGCCCGCAGCGCTTGCGACACGCGGCTTCGTGGCCTAAAGCGCCCCCGATAAACGGGTGCCAGGCACCCCAAAATATGAACAACAGAACTGCGAGCTCCCATGGTCGATCTGACGCAATATTTGCCGATCCTGATCTTTCTGGTCGTCGCCGTCGGCCTGTCGTCCGCCTTCGTCTTCCTGCCGATGGGCGTCGCGCGGCTGACCGGGGCGCACAAGCCCGATCCGGCGAAGCTGACCGAATATGAATGCGGTTTCCCCGCTTTTGAAGACGCACGCAGCCAGTTCGACGTGCGTTTCTACCTCGTCGCCATTCTTTTCATCATCTTCGACCTCGAAGCCGCCTTCCTCTTTCCCTGGGCCGTCAGCCTTGAGGAAATCGGCTGGGCCGGCTGGGCCACGATGATGATTTTCCTCGCCGAACTGACGCTCGGCCTTGTCTATGCATGGAAGAAAGGGGCGTTGGACTGGGAATGAGCAGCTCGATCATCCTGCCGCCCGGCCAGATGCCGGTTGCCCCGGGGACGAACCCCGACATGGCATTTTTCGACGACCTCAACAGCGAAGTCGGCGACAAGGGCTTTCTCGTCACCTCGACTGAGGATCTGTTCAACTGGGCGCGCACCGGCTCGCTCTGGTGGATGACCTTTGGCCTCGCTTGCTGCGCGGTCGAAATGATCCACGTCAACATGCCGCGCTATGACATGGAGCGTTTCGGCGCCGCGCCGCGCGCTTCGCCGCGCCAGTCGGATGTGATGATCGTCGCGGGTACGCTCTGCAACAAGATGGCCCCGGCGCTGCGCCGCGTGTACGACCAGATGTCGAACCCCAAATATGTCATCTCGATGGGCAGCTGCGCTAATGGCGGTGGCTATTATCATTACAGCTATTCGGTGGTGCGCGGCTGCGACCGCATCGTGCCCGTGGACATCTATGTCCCCGGCTGCCCGCCGACGGCCGAAGCCTTGCTTTACGGCGTGATGCAGCTCCAGCGGAAGATTCGCCGCACCGGGACGATCGAACGCTGATGACCCATGCCGCACCCCTCGTCGCCCGCCGCGCCCATATCGACGCGGAGCTGAAGGCGCTGCTCGGCAAGGACCTGCTCGTGCACGTCCATGCCGCCGATGAAGACAGCATCACCGTCGATCGCGAAGCGATCGCGGGCGTGATGATCGCGCTGCGCGACAAGATGGAATATCAGCAGCTGATGGAAATCGCCGGGGTCGACTATCCCGACCGCGCCGAGCGGTTCGAGGTCGTCTATCACCTGCTCAGCGTGACCAAGAACCATCGCCTGCGCGTCCGCGTCTGCACCGACGAAGCGACGCCGGTGCCGAGCATCGTGCCTGTCTGGCCGGTCGCCGGCTGGCTCGAGCGCGAAGTGTTCGACATGTATGGCGTGCTGTTCGCCGGCAATCCCGACCTGCGCCGCATCCTGACCGACTATGGTTTCCAGGGGCATCCGCAGCGCAAGGATTTCCCGCTGACCGGCTATACCGAGCTGCGCTATTCCGAAGAAGACAAGCGCGTCGTGTACGAGCCGGTGAAGCTCGCGCAGGATTTCCGCAATTTCGACTTCCTCAGCCCATGGGAAGGCGCCGACTATGTGCTGCCCGGCGATGAAAAGGCCGGCGGCACCGGCGAAGCGCCGGGCAAGGGTGCACCGACGCCGATGACCGCGGTCGAGGTCAAGAAGGCCGATGACACGGCGAAGGCGCCGCCGCCGCCGACCCCGAAGACGACCGAAAAGCCGGAACAAACCGGGGCAGGGGCGAAGGCCAACATCAAGGCCGCAAAGACGAGCCGCGATGGTGCGAGCGCGAAGCCTTCGACCAAGGCCGCAAAAACGCCGGCGACAGCGAAGGCCGAAAAGGCCCCGCCGAAACCGCGTGCGCCTCGCAAGCGCAAAACGGGAGGTGACGCATGACCGACTCTCCGAATGTCCATCATTATGGTGGCGATCTGTTCGAAGGCTATCCGGTCGACACCGCCAATACGGTGGGCGATCAGGCCGTCACCAACTACACGATCAACTTCGGCCCGCAGCATCCCGCGGCGCACGGCGTCTTGCGGTTGGTGCTTGAGCTTGACGGCGAGATTATCGAACGCGTCGACCCGCACGTCGGGCTGCTCCACCGCGGCACCGAAAAGCTGATCGAGTATAAGACCTATCTGCAGGCTTTGCCCTATTTCGACCGGCTCGACTATTGCTCGCCGCTCGGCATGGAGCACAGCTATGTCCTCGCGATCGAGAAGCTGCTCGACCTCGAAGTTCCGGCGCGCGCACAATATCTCCGCACGCTGTTCGCCGAGCTGACGCGCATCTGCAATCATATGCTCAACATCGGCTCGCACGTCATGGACGTCGGCGCGATGACCCCGAACCTGTGGGTGTTCGAACTGCGCGAGGATTGCCTCAACTTCTTCGAGCGCGCGTCGGGCGCGCGGATGCACTCGGCCTACTTCCGTCCGGGCGGCGTCCATCAGGATGTGCCCGAACGGCTGCTCTACGACATCGGCGAATGGTGCGAAAAACGCCTGCCGAAACTGTTCGGCGACGCGATGAGCCTCGTCATCGACAATCGCATCTTCAAGCAGCGCAACGTCGACATCGCGACGGTGTCGAAGGAAGACGCGCTGGCGTGGGGCTTCTCGGGCCCGATGATCCGCGGCAGCGGCATCGCGTGGGATCTGCGCAAGTCGCAGCCCTATGACGCCTATGCGTCGATGGAATTCGACATTCCCGTCGGCACGCGCGGCGACTGTTACGACCGCTTCATGGTCCGCGTGCAGGAAGTCTATCAGTCGGCGCGCATCATCCTGCAATGCCTGCGTGATATGCCCACGGGCCCGATCGCCAGCCTCGACCGCAAGGTCGTCCCGCCGAAGCGCGGCGAGATGAAGCAGTCGATGGAATCGCTGATCCACCACTTCAAGCTCTACACCGAGGGCTTCCACGTCCCCGCGGGCGAAGTCTATGTGGCGACCGAAAGCCCCAAGGGCGAATTCGGCGTCTATCTGGTCAGCGACGGCAGCAACAAGCCGTACCGCTGCAAGATCCGCCCGACGGCGTTTTCGCATCTTCAGGCGATGGACATGATGTCGAAAGGCCACATGCTCGCCGACACCACTGCAATTATCGGCGCTATCGACGTGGTGTTCGGGGAGTGTGACCGGTGAAGGTGTCGCGGATCACCCAAGCCTTTGGTGCGTGTGTTGGCATCGTCGCGTGTTGTTCCACCGCGCATGCGGCACAACCCAGTCCGGCCGCCGGCTTCATTGCAAAATTGTTTTCCGGCGAAGCTGCAACCGCAAAAGTGATGATCGATGGTTCGGTCGGCCTTTCCCGTCCCTTGCCCGCCTTCCCGGGGCAATATTCCATCGACGGTGCGGTTTTTGTCGAAACGATCCGAAATTGCGATGTTGAACGAGTTCGGAGCACGGTGTTCACCGACGCTGAGAGCAAGAGTTTTGAAGTCATTTGGAACTGTAGCGGAGCCAATTGGAAAGCGCAGGTTTCGGACATGGGCCAGTCGGTTACGATCTCGAACTTCGGCGGAGTGGTTTTTGCCCCGCCGGCACCGCCAATGCCCAATTCGCAAAGTGGTAAGCAATAATGGCCGACGCACCCAATATTCCCGACGAAGCCGAAACCCGCGCGCGCTGGGGCGCCTTTGCGTGGACGGCGGAAAATGCCGAAAAGGCGAAGGCGATCGTCGCGCGCTATCCCGCGGGACGCCAGCGCTCGGCGGTGATGCCTTTGCTCGACCTTGCGCAGCGCCAGGTCGGCGCCGAGACGCAGACGCAGGGCTGGTTGCCCGTGCCGGTGATCGAATATGTCGCCGCGCATCTCGATATGCCCTTCATCCGCGCCTATGAGGTCGCGACCTTCTACACCATGTACAACCTCGTCCCTGTCGGCCGCTATCATGTGCAGGTCTGCGGCACGACGCCGTGCCTGCTGCGCGGGTCGGACGATGTCATGGCCGCGTGCAAGAACCGCGGCATGGTGAAGGGCAAGACCACGCCCGATGGCCTGTTCACGTTGACCGAGGTCGAGTGCATGGGCACCTGCACCAACGCGCCGATGGTCCAGATCAACGACGATAACTACGAAGATCTCGACTACGACAGCACCGTCCGCATCCTCGATGCGCTCGCCGCGGGCGAACAGCCCAAGACCGGCCCCCAGACACCGAAGCGCCACACGAGCGAGCCCGAGGGCGGCCCGACGACGCTGAAGGAAATGGTCAAGGCCAACCATGACTATCGGAAGGATTGGTAATGGCGGTCTGGATTGCATTGGGTTCCGCCTTCATCGGGATCGGCATCATATTCTTCGCTGCGACCATCGCCCGCCGCGACAACAATAAGAAGGGTGAGTGAGGCCCGCCATGCTCGCTGACAAAGATCGCATCTTCACCAATCTCTACGGCTTCCAGCCGTGGAACCTCAAATCCGCGCAGGCGCGCGGCGATTGGGACAATACCAAGGACCTGATGAAGCGCGGCCAGGACGCGATCATCGAGGAGATCAAGGCGTCGGGCCTGCGCGGCCGCGGCGGCGCGGGCTTCCCCACGGGCCTTAAATGGTCGTTCATGCCGAAGGAACCGCGCGCCGACCGCCCGAGCTTCCTCGTCATCAACGCCGACGAATCCGAGCCGGGTTCGTGCAAGGACCGCGAAATCATCCGCCACGATCCGCACAAGCTGATCGAAGGCGCGCTGATCGCGGGCTTCGCGATGCGCGCGCGCGCCGCCTACATCTATATCCGCGGCGAATTCATCCGCGAAGCCGAGACGCTCTTCGCCGCGGTGCAGGAAGCGTATGACGCCGGCCTGCTCGGCAAGAATGCCGCGAAGTCGGGTTATGATTTCGACGTATTCGTCCACCGCGGCGCCGGCGCGTATATCTGCGGCGAAGAAACCGCGATGATCGAAAGCCTCGAGGGCAAGAAGGGCCAGCCGCGCCTGAAACCGCCGTTCCCGGCGGGCGCCGGCCTTTATGGCTGCCCGACGACGGTGAACAATGTCGAGAGCATCGCGGTCGTGCCGACGATCCTGCGCCGCGGCGCGCCGTGGTTCGCCTCCTTCGGGCGCGAGAACAACAAGGGCACCAAGCTCTTCCAGATCTCGGGTCATGTCGAGCGCCCGTGCGTCGTCGAGGAAGAGATGGGCATCACCTTCCGCGAACTGATCGACAAGCATTGCGGCGGCATCCGCGGCGGCTGGGACAATCTGCTCGCGGTGATCCCGGGCGGTTCGTCGGTTCCGCTCGTCCCCGCGGCCGAAATCATGGACGCGCCGATGGATTTCGACGGGCTGAAAGCCGTCGGATCGGGCCTTGGCACCGCCGCCGCGATCGTGATGGACAAGTCGACCGACGTCGTCCAGGCGATCAGCCGCATCAGCTATTTCTACAAGCATGAAAGCTGCGGCCAGTGCACCCCGTGCCGCGAAGGCACCGGCTGGATGTGGCGCGTGATGGAGCGCCTGCGCACCGGCGACGCCGACATCAGCGAGATCGACACCTTGTTCGACGTGACCAAGCAGGTCGAAGGTCACACGATCTGCGCGCTCGGCGATGCCGCGGCGTGGCCGATCCAGGGCCTGATCAGGCACTTCCGCCCCGAAATCGAACGCCGCATCCGCGAGAATGGCGGCGCGCTGGAGGCTGCGGAGTGATGGGTATGAAGCACGCGCTGCTTGTGTCGGCTCTGCTCGCCGGACCTGCGTCAACCTTCGCGCAGGGTTCGCAGCCTTCGTCCGTCACAACGCCCACCAATATGGGGCAGTGGGATAAGCACCGTGAACTTCGCGAGAAACTCGACCGGCAGGACGAGAT
Organism: Sphingopyxis sp. CCNWLW2; assembly: GCF_037095755.1. Classification (NCBI taxonomy): domain Bacteria; kingdom Pseudomonadati; phylum Pseudomonadota; class Alphaproteobacteria; order Sphingomonadales; family Sphingopyxidaceae; genus Sphingopyxis; species Sphingopyxis sp. CCNWLW2. Next base: position 620,437 of record NZ_JBAWKJ010000002.1, on the reverse strand, counting down.
GCGCGATGCGCGACCGGCGTTGGCGCAGCAGCTTGTACCGAAACAGCAGGTGATAAACGATTTCGCCGCTTGCATCTGGCGGCAGGCACCCGACAGGGTGCGTGCGGCGCTCGGCACCGCGGTCGATACTCCGGCGGAGCGCGCGGCGCTCAATTCGATTGCGCAATTTGACGCTTGCGCCAAGGTGCCGTTCATCAGCGGCAGGAGCGGCGAGTTTCGTGGGGCTTTGGCGGAGAACGCAATCCACGCCGACAAGGACCGCAAGGTGAAGCTTGACTCTCTGGCTCCCGTTCCCGCAGTCCGCGTCCCCGTTGCGCGCGGCCGCGCTTTTGTCGCCAGCTTTTCCGGCTGTATCGCCGCGGCCGATCCAGCCGGATCGCTGGCGCTCCTCGGCACGGCCGTCGGTTCGCATGAGGAAACTGCCGCCATGCGCGCCATGGCCGCCGCGCTGTCCGGTTGCATGCCAGAAAGCGCGCAATATCGGGTCGACGTCCGCGACGTGCGCAATCATATCGCAGACGCATTGTATCGAATGAGTGAGGTGTCGGGTGCCTAAAGTCACCGTAGATGGCGTAGAACTCGACGTCCCGCAGGGCGCGACCGTCCTGCAGGCGTGCGAGCTGGCGGGGAAGGAAATCCCGCGCTTCTGTTACCACGAACGCCTGTCGATCGCCGGCAATTGCCGCATGTGCCTCGTCGAAGTGTCGCCGGGCCCGCCGAAGCCGCAGGCGTCGTGCGCGTTGCCGACCGCCGAGGGGCAGGTGATCAAGACCGACAGCCCGATGGTCAAGAAGGCGCGCGAAGGGGTGATGGAGTTCCTGCTCATCAACCACCCGCTCGATTGCCCGATCTGCGATCAGGGCGGCGAATGCGACCTGCAGGACCAGTCGGTCGCCTATGGCCGCGGCGCGACGCGCTATGACGAGAACAAGCGCGCGGTCACCGAGAAGTATATGGGTCCGATCGTCAAGACGGTGATGACCCGCTGCATCCAGTGCACGCGCTGCGTCCGCTTTGCGGAGGAAGTCGCGGGCGTCGAAGATGTCGGCGCGATCTATCGCGGCGAGAATATGCAGATCACGTCGTACCTCGAACGCGCGGTAGGCAGCGAATTGTCGGGCAATATCGTCGACCTCTGCCCGGTCGGCGCGCTGACGTCGAAGCCCTATGCGTTCGAAGCGCGTCCGTGGGAGCTTTCGAAGACGCTCGGCATCGACATGATGGACGCAGTCGGTACCAATGTGCGCATCGATGCGCGCGGCCGTCAGGTTCTGCGCGTGCTGCCGCGCGTCAACGACGACGTGAACGAGGAATGGGCGAGCGACAAGACGCGCCACCATGTCGACGGCCTGACGCGCCGCCGCCTCGATCAGCCCTATGTTCGCGTGAACGGCGCGCTTCAGCCCGCCAGCTGGGCCGAAGCCTTTGCCGCGATCGCGGCGGTCAACGCCGGTTCGTCGGTCGCTGCGATCGCGGGCGACCTCGCCGATTGCGAGACGATGTTCGCGGCGAAGTCGCTGGTGAACGCGCTCGGCGGCAATCTGCTCGAAGGACGCCAGACCGGGCTCAACTATGATGTCACCAGCCTGTCGGCGGTCAATTTCAACACCGGTATCGCCGAGGCCGAAAATGCCGACGTGATCCTGCTCGTTGGCACGAACCTTCGCTGGGAAGCGCCGCTGATCAACACGCGCATCCGCAAGGCGGTGTGGAAGAAGGGCGCGAAGGTTTTCGCCATCGGCCCGGAAACCGACCTGACGTACAAGGCGCAGTGGCTCGGCGACGACGCTTCGCTCGTTTCGAAGCTGCCCGCAGCGGTGCTCGACGCGCTCAAGGGCGCCGAGCGGCCGATGCTGGTCTTCGGCGGCGGCGCGCTGTCGGTGCCCGGCGTCCACGGCGCGGGCCTCGCGCTCGCCAAGTCGGTGAACGCGATCAAGGACGGCTGGAACGGCTATAATGTCGTGCATTTCTCGGCCGCGCGTATGGGGTCGCTGATGCTCGGCTACGGCCTGCCTGGCGGGATCAAGGACGTGATCGCGGCGAAGCCGAAGCTCGCCTTCTTCCTCGGCGCCGACGAGGTCGATTTCGCGGCGCTGCCGGACACGTTCAAAGTCTATGTCGGCCACCATGGCGACAAGGGCGCGCATGCCGCCGACGTCATCCTGCCCGCCGCGGCGTGGACCGAAAAGGACTTCACCACGGTCAACACCGAGGGCCGCGTCCAGCGCAGCGAAAAGGCCGTGTTCGCACCCGGCGACGCGCGCGAGGACTGGAGCATTTTCCGCGCGCTCGCCGATGCGCTCGGCGTGTCGCTCGGCTTCGACAGCTTCGCCCAGTGCCGCGCGGCGATGATCACCGCGGTGCCGGCGCTCGGCGTCGAAGGGATTGCCGACTATGGCTGGACGGTGCCGAAGCTGCCCGCGAAGCCCGAGGCGCGCGCGATCCCGTCGCCGATCAAGGATTTCTATCTCACCAACGCCATCTGCCGCGCGTCGCCGACGATGCAGCGCTGCTCGGAAGAGCTGATCCATGGCGCAGACTTTGCGGAGGCCGCGGAATGACCCCGGTGCATGCGATTGCCAGCATCCTGCTGGTCGGGATGGGCTATTCGGTCTGGCGCGGGTTCAATCCGCGCAAGTCGGAAAAGCCCGGCCCGCATAACGGTTGGCGCAACCAGGACGGGACCCGGAAATGACCGAGACCTTCATCTCCTGGGGCATGGACCCGAATTGGGCGTGGGGCGTCGCGACGATCGTCGGCATCCTGCTCATCGCGCTGCCGTTGATGCTCGCGGTTGCGATGATCATCTATGCCGACCGCAAGATCTGGGCGGCGATCGCGCTGCGCCGCGGTCCGAACGTCGTTGGCCCCTTCGGTCTGCTGCAGAGCTTCGCCGACGGCCTGAAAGTGTTCCTTCAGGAAACGATCGTCCCGTCGGGCGCGAACCGCGGGTTGTTCCTGATCGCGCCGATCATCACCTTCACGGTGGCGCTGCTCGCCTGGGCGGTGATCCCGTTCAATTCGGGCGCAGTGCTCGCCGACATCAACGTCGGATTGCTCTATATCCTCGCGATTTCGTCGCTCGGCGTCTATGGCGTGATCCTGTCGGGCTGGGCGTCGAACTCGAAATATCCCTTCTTCTCGGCGATGCGCGCATCGGCGCAGATGATCAGCTATGAAGTGTCGATCGGTTTCATCCTGATCGGCGTCGTGCTCTTCGCCGACAGCTTCAACATGAACGAGATCGTCAAGGCGCAGCAGGGCCACGGGCTCGGCATCGTCAACGCCTTCGGCTTCAACCTGCTGCTCTTCCCGCTCGCGGTGATGTTCCTGATCTCGTCGCTCGCCGAAACCGCGCGCGCGCCGTTCGACCTGACCGAAGCTGAATCGGAGCTCGTCGCGGGTTACCAGACCGAATATTCGTCGATGAGCTTCGCGCTCTTCTGGCTCGGCGAATATGCCAACGTGCTGCTGATGTGCACGCTTAATGCCGTGCTCTTCTGGGGCGGCTGGCTGCCCCCGATCGACTGGGCGCCGCTCTATGCCGTTCCGGGCATTGTCTGGCTGTTCGCGAAGATCCTCTTCTTCTTCTTCGTCTTCAGCTGGGTCAAGGCGACCGTACCGCGCTATCGCTATGACCAGCTGATGCGGCTGGGCTGGAAGGTCTTCCTGCCAATCTCGCTTCTCTGGATCTTCCTGATCTCCGGCTATCTGATGCTGACGAGGTATTCATGAGTACCATTGCCCACCTCATCAAAAGCTTCACGCTGTGGGAGTTTGTGAAGGCGCATGCCCTCACGCTGAAGTACTTCTTCAAGCCGAAGGCGACGATCAACTATCCGTTCGAGAAGAACCCGCTGTCGCCGCGTTTCCGCGGCGAGCATGCGCTGCGCCGTTATCCGAACGGCGAGGAACGCTGCATCGCGTGCAAGCTGTGCGAAGCGGTGTGCCCGGCGCAGGCGATCACGATCGAGGCCGAGCCGCGCGAAGACGGCTCGCGCCGCACGACACGCTACGACATCGACATGACCAAGTGCATCTATTGCGGCTTCTGTCAGGAAGCGTGCCCGGTCGATGCGGTGGTCGAGGGGCCGAACTTCGAATTCGCGACCGAAACGCGCGAAGAACTGCTCTATGACAAGGCCAAGCTGCTCGCCAATGGCGACAAATGGGAACGCGCGATCGCGGCGAATCTTGCCGCCGACGCGCCCTATCGATAAGGGCGCGCGCACATGATCCAACTCTTCGCCTTTTACCTGTTCGCGACGATCGTCATTGCGTCGGCCGCGATGGTTATTTTCGCACGCAACCCGGTCCACAGCGTCATGTGGCTGATCCTCGCTTTCTTCAATGCGGCGGGGCTGATGCTGCTCGCGGGCGCCGAGTTCATCGCGATGCTGCTCGTCATCGTCTATGTCGGTGCGGTCGCGGTGCTGTTCCTGTTCGTCGTGATGATGCTCGACATCGATTTCGCCGAGCTGCGCGCCGGTTTCGTGCGTTACCTGCCGCTCGGCGCGCTGGTGGCGATCATCCTGGCTGCCGAACTCGTGTTCGCGGTCGGCGCATGGAGCGCGGGCGGGGTCGACCTCGCGGCGCGCGCGGCGCCGGTCGTCAGCGACAAGAGCAATATCCAGCAGATCGGCGAACTGCTCTACACGCGCTATATCTTCCTGTTCGAGGCGGCGGGTATCGTCCTGCTCGTCGCGATGATCGGCGCGATCGTGCTGACGCACCGCAAGCGCGGCGGGGTGCGCACGCAGAATATTTCGAAGCAGAACCAGCGCCGTCCGCAGGACGCAACGCGGCTGGTCGATCCGGGCGTCGGGCAGGGGATGGAACTGTGATTTCGGTCGGCCATTATCTCGCCGTTTCGGCGGTGCTCTTCACGCTCGGCGTGCTCGGCATCTTCATCAACCGCAAGAATATCATCGTCATCCTGATGGCGATCGAGCTCATCCTGCTGGCGGTGAACATCAACCTCGTCGCGTTCAGCGCGGCGCTCGGCGATCTCGTCGGGCAGGTGTTTTCGATGTTCGTGCTGACCGTTGCGGCGGGTGAAGCCGCGATCGGTCTCGCCATTCTCGTTATTTACTTCCGCGGCCGCGGCACCATTGCCGTCGACGATGCCAACCGGATGAAGGGGTAAACCGGTGATCCAGGCGATCGTTTTCCTGCCGCTGCTCGCGGCACTTATCGCAGGTCTCGGCCAGCGCGTGATCGGCAATGTGCCGTCGAAAATCCTGACCACGGGCGCGCTGTTCATCAGCTGCGCCTTGAGCTGGCCGATCTTCCTGTCGTTCGTGACGGGAAGCGGCGAGGCGACGGTGACCCCGGTTCTGCACTGGGTCCAGTCGGGTGCGCTCCAGTTCAACTGGGAACTTCGCGTCGACGCGCTGACCGCGGTGATGCTCGTCGTGATCACGACGGTGTCGGCGCTCGTCCACCTCTATAGCTGGGGCTATATGGAGGAAGACCCGGACCAGCCGCGCTTCTTCGCTTACCTCTCGCTGTTCACTTTCGCGATGCTGATGCTCGTGACCGCGAACAACCTCGTCCAGATGTTCTTCGGCTGGGAAGGCGTCGGACTCGCGTCGTACCTGCTCATCGGTTTCTGGTACAAGAAGCCGAGCGCCAATGCCGCGGCAATCAAGGCGTTCGTCGTCAACCGCGTCGGCGACCTCGGCTTCATGCTTGGCATTTTCGGTACCTTCCTTGTCTTCGGCACCGTCTCGATCCCCGAGATCCTCGCCGCCGCGCCGGGCATGGCGGGATCGACGATCAGCTTCCTGGGGATGCGTCTCGACACGATGACGATCCTCTGCCTGCTGCTGTTCATCGGCGCGATGGGCAAGTCGGCGCAGCTTGGCCTGCACACCTGGCTTCCCGACGCGATGGAAGGCCCGACCCCGGTGTCGGCGCTGATCCACGCCGCGACGATGGTCACCGCGGGCGTGTTCATGGTCTGCCGCCTGTCGCCGATGTTCGAAACCTCGGACATCGCGCAGGGCGTGGTGATGTTCGTCGGTGCCGCGACCTGCTTCTTCGCCGCAACCGTCGCGACGACGCAGTGGGACATCAAGCGCGTCATCGCCTATTCGACCTGTTCGCAGCTCGGCTACATGTTCTTCGCCGCGGGCGCGGGCGCTTATGGCGCCGCGATGTTCCACTTGTTCACGCACGCCTTCTTCAAGGCATTGCTGTTCCTTGGCGCCGGTTCGGTCATCCATGCGATGCACCATGAACAGGACATGCGCTATTATGGCAATCTGCGGAAATCGATCCCGATCACCTATTGGGCGATGATGCTCGGCACGCTGGCGATCACCGGCGTCGGTATCGCGGGCGTCGCGGGCTTCGCCGGCTTCTATTCGAAGGACGGCATCCTCGAGGCCGCTTATGCGAGCGGTGGCGGCGGTGTGGTGGCCTTCTGGGTCGGCATTTTCGTGGCCTTCCTCACCAGCTTCTATTCGTGGCGCCTCGTCTTCCTGACCTTCTATGGCAAGGCGCGCTGGGAACAGAGCGAGCATATCCAGCACGCGGTTCATGGCGAGCATGAAGATCCTTCCGAAGAACATTCGGCCGACGATCATGCGCACGCGCATCACCATGAAACGCACGGCGACGGCACCGCGGGCTATCACCCGCACGAAAGCCCGCTTTCGATGCTCATCCCGCTGATCGTGCTGTCGATCGGTGCGGTGTTCGCGGGCATCGCGTTCCACCACCAGTTCATCTATCCCGAAGAGGGCATGGCGTTCTGGAAGGGCAGCCTCGCGTTCGACGAGCATCTGATGCACGCCGCGCACGAAGTGCCGCTCTGGGTGAAGTGGACGCCGTTCACGGTGATGGCGATCGGCCTGTTCCTCGCGTGGAACAGCTATATTCGCAACACCAGTCTGCCGGCGCGCTTCGTGGCGCAGTTCAAGCTGCTCCACCAGTTCCTGTACAATAAATGGTATTTCGACGAGCTCTACAACATCCTCTTCGTGAAGCCCGCCTTCGCGATCGGCCGCTTCTTCTGGAAGCGCGGGGATGAAGGCACCATCGACCGCTTCGGTCCCGATGGCGCCGCCGCGCTCGTCGCTGGGGGGACCCGTCTCGCGGTCCGGCTGCAATCGGGTTATGTTTATGGATATGCGTTTGTGATGCTGCTCGGTCTTGTCGGCCTCGCCAGCTGGGCCATGGTGAATTTCCTGTGAGCGGCTTTCCGATCCTTTCGTTGATGCTGGCGGTCCCCGCGGTCGCCGCCATCCTTTGCCTGTTCGTCGGCGACAAGACCTCGCGTTGGGTTGCGCTCGGCGCGACGCTCGCGACCTTCGTCCTCGGCTGTATCCTGTGGGCGCAGTTCGACATCGGCGGCGCGCAGTGGCAGTTCACCGAGCGCGCCGACCTGTTCGGGCGTTTCCAATATGCGCTCGGCATCGACGGTATGGCCTTGATGCTGATCATGCTCAGCGTCTTCCTGATGCCGCTCTGCATCCTCGCGAGCTGGGACGCGATCAAGAGCCGCGTCGGCCTCTACATGTCGATGTTCCTGATCATGGAAGTCGTGATGATCGGCGTCTTCATGGCGCAGGATCTGCTGCTCTTTTACATCTTCTTCGAAGCCGGCCTGATCCCGATGTATTTCATCATCGGCATCTGGGGCGGCGCGAACCGTAAATATGCGGCGTTCAAATTCTTCCTCTACACGCTGCTCGGATCGGTGCTGATGCTGATCGCGATGATCGCGATGATCGCCGAGGCAGGGACGACCGACATCCCGACGCTGCTGAACTATGATTTCCCGGTTCAGATGCAGACGTGGCTGTGGCTCGCCTTCTTCGCCAGCCTTGCGGTCAAGATGCCGATGTGGCCGGTCCACACCTGGCTTCCCGACGCGCACGTGCAGGCGCCGACCGCGGGTTCGATGATCCTCGCGGGCGTGCTGCTGAAGCTCGGCGCCTATGGCTTCATCCGCTTTATGATGCCGATGTTCCCCGACGCGTCGGCGCAGCTGATGTGGATCGTCTTTGGCCTGTCGATGATCGCGGTGGTCTACACCAGCCTCGTCGCGCTGGCGCAGAGCGACATGAAGAAGCTGATCGCTTACTCGTCGGTCGCGCATATGGCGATCGTCACCGCGGGCCTCTTCGCGTTCAATCAGCAGGGTATCGAGGGCGCACTGATCATCATGCTCAGCCATGGTGTCGTCTCGGCCGCGCTCTTTTTCTGCGTCGGCGTGATCTATGACCGGCTCCACACGCGCGAGATCGACCGTTACGGCGGCCTCGCGGTGAACATGCCGGCCTATGCGCTGTTCTTCATGCTGTTCACCATGGCGTCGATCGGCCTGCCCGGCACCAGCGGCTTCGTCGGCGAATTTCTGAGCCTCGCCGGTATCTATGAAGCGTCGAGCTGGGTCGCCTTTGTGTGCACCACCGGGATCATCCTCGGTGCCGCGTACATGCTCTATCTCTACCGCCGCGTCGTGTTCGGCGAACTGACCAAGGACGATGTGAAGGCGATGCCTGACCTCAACGCACGCGAATGGACGATCATGGTGCCGCTGGCCGCCGTGGCGCTGTGGATGGGCGTCTATCCCGAAAGCTTCCTCGCGCCGATGCGCGGTGACGTGACCACCGTCGTTGCGCGCCTCGCGCCGGCGAAGCCCGCGGGTGACGCGCATCTTGCCGCCGGCAAGCCGAAACCCGCCGAGGCGCATGGTGAAGCCGCCCACGGATCGAGCCATGCAGGAGGCGTCCAATGACCGCCGACCTGATGCTCATCTGGCCCGAACTGATCCTGACGATCGGCGGGCTCATCACGCTGATGCTCGGCACCTTCTTCGGTGACCGCAATGTCGGTCTTTATCAGCTAAGCTCGCTGCTGACGCTCGCCGCCGCCGCCGCCGCGGTCGTCGCGCTGTTCGGCATCGAAACGACCGTCTTCTCGGGCACGCTGTCGGTCGACAGCTTCGGCGGGTTCGCCAAGCTGCTGATCTATGCCGCGAGCTTCGTCTGCATCGTCATCGCGCCGCGCTTCTTCAACGGCGGGATGCGCGCCGAATATCCGACGCTGATCCTGTTCGCGGCGCTCGGCATGGGCATCATGGCCTCGTCGCGCGACCTGATGACGCTGTACGTCGGGCTCGAGCTCAACAGCCTTGCCGCCTATGTGCTCGCCAGCTTCATGCGCACCGACGAGCGGTCGACCGAAGCGGGTCTTAAATATTTCGTCCTCGGCGCGCTCGCGTCGGGCATGCTGCTCTATGGCATTTCGCTGCTCTACGGCTTCACCGGCACGACCGATTTCGCCGGGATCGCGAAGGTGCTCGGCGGCGAGCTCAACATCGGGCTGATCTTTGGCATCGTGTTCGTGCTCGCGGGTCTCGGCTTCAAGATCAGCGCCGTGCCGTTCCACATGTGGACCCCCGACGTCTATGAAGGTGCGCCGACCCCGGTGACGACCTTCTTCGCTACCGCCCCGAAAGTCGCGGCGATGGCATTGATGACGCGCGTGGTGATCGACGCGATGGGCCCCGCGGTCGGCGCCTGGCAGCAGATCATCATCTTTCTGTCGCTCGCCTCGATCATCCTTGGTGCGGTCGGCGCGATCGGGCAGAAGAATATCAAGCGCCTGCTCGCTTATTCGTCGATCAACAATGTCGGCTTCATGCTCGTCGGCCTCGCCGCCGGAACGCAGCAGGGGGTCGAGGGCGTGCTGACCTATCTGCTCGTCTATATGCTGACGACGCTCGGCGCCTTCCTCGTCGTGCTCCAGTTGCGCGATGCCGATGGCAACCAGGTCGAGAGCATCCCGGCGCTCGCCGGCCTGTCGCAGCGCCGCCCCGGCCTTGCCGCGGCGATGGCGGTGTTCCTGTTCAGCCTCGCCGGTATCCCGCCGCTCTTCGGCTTCTGGCCGAAATATCTGGTCTTCGAGGCCGCGGTGAACGCGAACCTCGTGCCGCTGGCGGTCGCGGGTATCGTCGCCTCGGTGATCGGCGCTTTCTATTATATCGCGATCATCAAGACGATGTACTTCGACGACAAATCGGACACCGAATTCCCCGCGGGCGGCGGTGCGATCGTCGAGGATGCGGTGATTACCGCGAGCGCCTTGTGGCTCTCGGTCATCGGCTATCTCTTCATTCCCGTGCTGGCGGTCCTTTCGGCCAGCGCCGCCGCGGTGCTGTTCTGATACCGCCCATCGAGCGGATCGCGCAGACAGGTTCGACCAACGCCGACCTGCTGGCGCGGCTGGCAGGCGGCGAGCATGTCGGTGAAGGCCATTGGCTCGTCGCCGACCGCCAGACCGCCGGGCGCGGGCGCCTCGGCCGCGGCTGGAACGACGGGCAGGGCAATTTCATGGGCTCGACCGTCGTCCACCTGACGATCGGCGATCCTTCTGCCGCAACGTTGGCGCTCGTCGCCGGAGTCGCGCTCGCCAAGACCGTTTCGGCGCTCGCGCCGGGCGTCGACGCGCAGCTCAAATGGCCGAACGACCTGTTGATCGATGGCGCGAAATGCGCCGGCATCCTGATGGAACGCACGGGCAATTCGGTGGTGATCGGCATCGGGGTCAATCTGACCGCCGCGCCCGAACTCCCCGACCGTCCGACCGCGACGCTGGCGGCTAAGGGCGCCGACATAGACCGTGATCATTTCGCGGGCGCGCTCGGCATCGCGATGATCGATGCGCTGTGGACGTGGCGGCAGGAAGGCGTGGCAAGCATCGTGCGCGCGTGGATTCCGCAGGCGCATCCCGTCGGCACGCCGCTTCGCGTCTCGGAACAGGGCATCGACGGTTTCTTCGACGGCCTTGCCGAGGATGGCGCGCTGCGCTTGCGCCGCGAGGGTGGCGAGACCATGTTGATTCACGCGGGAGACGTCGAACTGCGGCGCCCGGTCGAGGGGAATTGAGATGCTGCTCGCGATCGATGTCGGCAATACCAACGCCAAATTCGCGCTGTTTCGCGGCACCGAGCTGCTCGCGCGCTGGCGCATCGCGACCGACGACCGGCGCACCGCCGACGAATATATGGTCTGGCTCGACCAGTTGATGCGGATCGAGGGGCACGACCGCGCCGACGTCGAAGCGGTTATCATCTCGACCGTCGTCCCGCGCGCGCTCCACAATCTCCAGCTGCTCGCCCATAAATATTTCGGCGTCGATGCGCTGGTCGCGGGCCGCGAGCCCGTGACCTGGGGTATCGCGCTCAAGGTCGACGAGCCGCAGTCGGTCGGCGCCGACCGCGCGGTCAATGCAATCTCGGCGCAGGCGGTCGAGCCCGGCAAGGACAAGCTCGTCATCAGCTTCGGCACCGCGACGACGCTCGACCATATCGGCCCCGACGGTGCCTATCTGGGCGGGATCATCGCGCCGGGCGTCAATCTCTCGCTTGAGGCGCTCGTCGCGGCGGCCGCAAAACTCCCCCGTATTGCGATTGAAGCCCCGGCAACGAGCAGCGTTATCGGGCGCACTACCGAAAGCCAGATGCTGATCGGCGTCTATTGGGGCTATGTCTCGATGATGGAAGGGCTGATCGCGCGAATGAAGGCCGAAATCGGCAAGCCGCTCACCGTTATCGCGACGGGCGGCCTTGCGACACTTTTTCAGGAACAGGCGCACCTGTTCGATCGTATCGAGCCCGACCTGACGCTGAACGGGCTGATGCACCTCTATCATCAACGGAAGCCAACAATATGACGACTCCGGGCAAGGAGCTGCTTTTTCTCGCATTGGGCGGATCGGGCGAGATCGGCATGAACGCCAATCTCTATGGCTGCGACGGCAAATGGATCATGCTCGACCTCGGCGTGACCTTTGGTAGCCACGATTATCCGGGCATCGACATCGTCATGCCCGATCTCGAATTCATCGAGGACCGCAAGAAGGATTTGCTCGGCATCGTGCTGACGCACGGGCACGAGGATCATATCGGGGCGCTGCCCTATCTCGCCGCCGACCTCGGTGTGCCGCTTTACGCCAACCGCTTCACCGCGGGGCTGATCGCGCACAAGCTCGCCGAAGAGGGGCTGGAGAAGGCGGTCACGCTCAAGACTGTCGACATCGACGACAATTTCCAGATCGGCCCATTCGGCATCCGGCTGATCCCGCTCGCGCATTCGATCCTCGAAATGAGCGCGGTGGTGATCGACACGCCCTATGGCCGCGTCTTCCACACCGGCGACTGGAAACTCGACGAGGAACCGATCCTTGGGGTTCCTGCCACCGCCGCGGCACTGACCGCGGTCGGCGACGAGGGCATCGACGTCCTCGTCTGCGATTCGACCAATGCGTTTAACCCTGAAGCCTCGGGCAGCGAAGGCGGCTTGCGCGAAGGGCTGGAGCAGGCGGTCGGTGCGGCGAAGGGCCGGGTGGTCGTCACCACCTTCGCATCGAACGCGGCACGGCTTGCGACGCTGGGCGCGGTCGCCAAAGCAACTGGACGCACCTTGTGTGTCGCGGGCCGTTCGCTCGACCGCATTCTAGGCGTCGCGCGCTCGGTCGGTTACCTCAAGGACTTCCCGCCGACGGTCGATTTCGACGAAGCGATGCGGCTGCCGCGCGACAAGGTGATGGTGATCGCCACCGGCGGGCAGGGCGAACCGCGCGCGGCGCTCGCGCGCATGGCGGCCGACATCCACCAGATCAAGCTCGAAGCGGGCGACACCGTCGTCTTCTCGTCGAAGCAGATCCCGGGCAACGAGGTCGCTATCGGGCGGATTATGAATCAGCTCGCGGCGAAGGACATCCTGACCGTCACCGAGAAGCAGGCGCATATCCATGTCAGCGGCCATCCGGGACAGCCCGAGCTTGCCGCGCTGTACGGCTGGTTGCGCCCCAAGCTCGTCCTGCCGGTGCATGGCGAGATCCGCCATATGCACGAACAGGCGCGCTTCGCGCTCGAAAAGGGCGTTCCCGACGCGCTCGTGCAGGAAAATGGCGACCTGGTGAAGCTGGCGCCCGGCACCGCGAAGATCGTCGAGCGCGTGCGCGCGGGGCGGCTGATCCTCGACGGCGACGTCATCCTGCCCGCCGACGGCGAGACGATCAACGAACGGCGCAAACTCTCGCTCAACGGGCATATCACCGTCGCGGTGATCTTTTCGGACAAGCGCTTTATCGAAAGCGCGGTCAGCTACCGCGGCGTGCCCGTTGAGGATGAGCGCGAAGCCTTTATCGATGAGATGCGCGAAGCCGCCGAACAGGCCGCGACCGGACCCGCGCGCGACGAGGAAAAGCTGCGCGAGGCGATCCGCCTCGGCGTGCGCCGCGTCGCAACCGACTGGACGGGCAAGAAGCCCGTCGTCGATGTCATGCTCGTCACCATCTGACACACGGAAACACGACGATGAAATGGACCTCGGCGCTTGCCATCTACCTGCTGTTCTGGGCGTTCAGCGCCTTTTTCGTGCTGCCCTTCCATGGCCGCCGCGCGAGCGATGACGCGACGCCGCTCGTGCGGGGGCAGGAACCGGGCGCACCGGCGACCTTCCGTCCCGGACGCATCCTGCTCCAGATGACGATTGCCGCGACGGCCACCTTCGTCCTCTATTATGTCGCCTATGTGAATGGCTGGGCCGATCCCGACGTGCTGACCGGGCGGGCCTGAGTAGCGCAGATCTGACTGGCCCAATTTGGCGTCGGGAGCGGATGGGCGGTTATTCCGGCGTTGCTGCTGGGTTCCCGCTTTCGCGGGAATAACGAGCTATTGGTTTGCCAGCTTCTGCAACAGTGCTGCGCTCTCCGCATCGGCCGGGAAAAATGCCTCGATCGCGAGTTCAGACAAGGTGATATCCACCGGCGTGCCGAAAATCGTCACCGTCGACACAAAGCGAATTTGACCCATCGGCGTGTCGAGAATCAGCGGCACCGCAATGCCGTTCGCCGCGCTGCGATGCTGCACATCCTCCGTCGCCGGATAGCCCGCCAGTTCCTCGCGCAGCGCGATCAGCCCGGCGTCGGCGCTCGCATCGATCTGGTGATCGAGCCGTTCGAGCAGATGCGCGCGCCATTCGCCCCGATTGGCGATATGCGGCGCGAGCCCCTCGGGATGCAGCGCAATGCGGAGCACGTTGACGGGTGGTTCGAACAGGTGTGGTGCGGCAAGCCCCGCGAGGATTTCGACGGCGCTGTTCGCCGCCACCATATTCCAGTGCCGGTCGACCGCGAGCGCGGGATAGGGCTCGTGCCCCTTCAGCACATGCTCGACGATCGCGCGCATCCCCGCCATTTCGGCGCTGTCGAGCGGCCGCTCCTGATAGTTGGGGGCATAGCCCGCCGCGAGCAGCATCGCGTTGCGCGCGCGGTGCGGCACGTCGAGGCAGTCGGCGATTCGCTGCAACATCGCCGCGCTCGGCTTCGACCGCCCCGTTTCGATAAAGCTCAGGTGGCGCGTCGAAATCTCGGTATCGAGCGCGAGGTCCATCTGGCTCATCCGGCGGCGGGTGCGCCATTCGCGCAATTGCTCGCCCAGCGTCGCGACTTGCATGATCGTCTCCTTCGTCCGGAGAGCTATACCTCCGCCTTCCTGTTTTCCATTACCTCCGGCGTAATCGACGCCATTCCTTTTCGAGTCCAGTTTGAGGAGGTCGAAAGGAGAACCCATATGTCGATCCTCAACCTGAAGAATATCCTCGTCGCCGACGCCATCACCTGCGGGGGTGTCTTTGCCATCGGCCTCTTCGCCGCCGCGCCGGTCGGCGCGCTGCTCGGGCTGCCCGAAAATATCGTCGCGATCGGTGGCTGGATCTGTCTCGCCGCCGCGCTGCTGATGATCGTCGCCGCCCGGCAGGCGGTGCCGAGCCCGGCGCTGGTCAAGCTCATCGCAATCGGCAACCTCGGCTGGGTCGCGGCGAGCTTCGCCGTGGTCGCGACCTTTGCCGCGCAGATGACCGGCCTCGGCATCGCGGTCGTCGTGGCGCAAGCCTTCGGCGTGCTCGGCTTTGCCATCCTCGAATGGAAGGACGCGGGCGCGCCGCGCAGCCTTGTCGTCTAACTCAGCGCATCGAGCCGGGCGATATCGATCCCGCCCGGCACCAGCATCACCGGACAGGGAAGCGTACCCGCATCCTGTCCGGTGAAATGCGCGACCAGCGGGCCGGGCGCACCCGACGCCGCCGTCGCGAGCACCAGCGCCGCAATCTCGTCGCTCGCACCGATCACTTCGCGCACCACCTCGGCGGGTTTGCCCGACTTCACCATGATCTGCGGTGTCACACCCGCTTCCTGCACCACCGCATCGGCGGCAGCGGCCACCAGTTCCTCGGCATGCTCGCGCGCTTCGGCCTCAATCGTCGCCTGGACGCCGCCGAATGCGACGAAATCCTGCGGCGGGATGATCGCCAGCACGATGAGGCCGCCGCCCGTCCGCGCCGCGCGGCGCGCGGCAAAGCGCAGCGCCAGCGTCGCCTCCGGGCTATCGTCGATCACCACCAGATATGTCCGCATCACCCCGACCCCTCGTGTTTTTGCTTGGGGCGAAGAGTGCGTCACATTCGTATGAAACGCAAGTTGGCCCGCTAGACCTTGACCGACGCAGGGCTTATGGCGAGGAAGAATCCGTAGCGGCAGGCCCAAGCCTGCAAGACTGACAGGGACAAGCCCGAATATGCCAATCGAACTCAAAATGCCCGCTCTCTCGCCGACGATGGAGGAGGGCACGCTTGCCAAATGGCTGGTCAAGGAAGGCGACACGGTCAAATCGGGTGATCTGCTCGCCGAGATCGAGACCGATAAGGCAACGATGGAATTCGAAGCGATCGACGAAGGCGTCGTCAGCCAGATTCTCGTCGCCGAAGGCACCGACAATGTGAAGGTCGGCACCGTGATTGCGGTGATCGCGGGTGAGGGCGAAGATGCCGGGAGCGCGAAGGCTGCGCCGGCGCCGGCCCCGGCCGCGACTCCCGCCGCTGAACAGAAGACCGAAGCGCCAGCGCCCGCCGCTGCGTCTGCTCCGACTCCCGCACCGGCCCCGGCTCCGGCAGCCGCCCCCGCTGCGTCGGGCGACCGCATCAAGGCCAGCCCGCTCGCCAAGCGCCTCGCCGCCGAGCAGGGTATCGACCTCAAGAGTCTGACCGGCACCGGCCCGGGTGGCCGCATCGTAAAGGCCGACCTCGAAGGCGCCCCCACTGGCGCCGCGGCACCTGCCGCAATCGCCGCAACCGCCGCACCGGTCTCCGCCACCGCTGCTCCGGCAGCAGCTCCCGCACCGGCCACCGCCGGGGCCATCCCCGATTTCGGCATCCCGCACGAGGACACGAAGCTGTCGGGCATGCGCAAGACGATCGCGCGGCGCCTGACGGAATCGATGCAGCAGTCGCCGCACATCTACCTCACGGTCGACATCCGTCTCGATGCGCTGCTCAAGCTTCGCGGCGAGCTCAACGCCAGCCTCGAAAGCCGCGGCGTCAAGCTCAGCGTCAACGACATGCTGATCAAGGCGCTCGCGGTCGCGCTCGAACGCGTGCCCGCGTGCAACGTCAGCTTCGGCGGCGATGTGATGCGCCAGTATAAACGCGCCGACATCTCGGTCGCGGTCAGCATTCCGGGCGGCCTGATCACCCCGATCATCGTCGATGCGGGCGGCAAGTCGATGTCGAAAATCTCGACCGAAATGTCCGAGCTCGCGGCGAAGGCGAAGGAAGGCAAGCTCCAGCCCGCTGAATATCAGGGCGGCACCGCCTCGATCTCGAACATGGGCATGATGGGGATCAAGCAGTTCACCGCGGTGATCAACCCACCGCAAGCGATGATCATGGCGATCGGCGCGGGCGAGAAGCGGCCCTATATCGTCGACGACGCGCTCGCGATCGCGACCGTCATGTCGGCGACCGGCAGCTTCGACCACCGCGCGATCGACGGCGCCGACGGCGCGCTGTTGATGAAGACCTTCAAGGAACTGGTGGAGGCGCCGCTAGGCTTGGTCGCGTAAATGTCGCCCAAAGAGAAGCTTATCTATCTAGGCGCCATTCCCCTTTTAGCGGCAGGAATCGGCGGCACGGCCACTTTCTTGGTTGCCCAAAATGATAGAGAACCAATCGTGATTGGTCGAGAAGCTGTGGAAGCGGCGAAAGACGGCAAAATCACGATTGAGATCGTTAGAAAAGACGAAACGGATTCAAGTTGGCCCATTGCGTTTGGCGTGTTCGCCGTGGCTGCATTCTTTGCAGCATTTGCTTGGGCAATGACGAGGGATTGAACGGATAATGGCTGACACCAACTACGACCTCATCGTCCTCGGCTCGGGCCCCGGCGGCTATGTCGCGGCGATCCGCGCGGCGCAGCTCGGGCTGAAAACCGCGATCGTCGAGCGCGAGAACCTTGGCGGCATCTGCCTCAACTGGGGCTGTATTCCGACCAAGGCGCTGCTGCGCTCGGCCGAAATCTATCATTATATGCAGCATGCGGGCGACTATGGCCTGATCGCGCAGCAGATCAGCGCCGACATCGACGCGGTCGTGAAGCGTTCGCGCGGCGTCGCGAAACAGCTCAGCCAGGGCGTCGCCTTCCTGATGAAGAAGCACAAGATCACCGTCCATATGGGCGAGGGCAAATTGACCGCACCCGGCAAGCTCGAAGTGAAGGGCGAGAAGGGGACCGAGACCCTCACTGCGAAGAATATCATCGTCGCGACCGGCGCCCGCGCCCGCGACCTGCCGTTCGCGCCCGCCGACGGCAAGCGCATCTGGACCTATCGCCACGCGCTCGTCCCGCCCGAAATGCCCAAGAAATTGCTCGTCATCGGATCGGGCGCGATCGGGATCGAATTCGCGAGCTTCTACAGCGACATGGGCGTCGACGTGACCGTCGTCGAAATGCTCGACCGCCTCGTCCCCGTCGAGGATGCCGATGTCTCGGCCTTCCTCGAAAAGGCGCTCAAGAAGCAGGGCATGACGATCTTCACCGGCGCGGGCGTCGAGGAACTGAAAGCGACCGCGACCGGCGTCACCGCGAAGATCAAGACCAAGGACGGCAAGACCGAAAGCGCCGAGTTCAGCCACGCGATCGTCGCAATCGGCATCGTCCCGAATACCGAGAATATCGGGCTCGAAGCGCTCGGCGTGAAGACGACCAAGGGCCATATCGACACCGACGCGATGTGCCGCACCAACGTCCCCGGCATCTGGGCGATCGGCGACGTCACCGCGCCGCCGTGGCTCGCACACAAGGCGATGCACGAATCGGTGATCGCGGTCGAGGCGATCGCGGGCAACCATCCGCACGCGATGGACCCGCGCAACATCCCGGGCTGCACCTATTGCCGCCCGCAGATCGCCAGCGTCGGCCTGACCGAAGCGAAGGCGAAGGAGCTGGGTTACGAGGTCAAGGCCGGCACCTTCCCCTTCATCGGCAACGGCAAGGCGATTGCTTTGGGCGAGTCCGAAGGCTTCACCAAGACCGTGTTCGACGCGAAGACCGGCGAATTGCTCGGCGCGCACATGATCGGCGCCGAGGTGACCGAGCTGATCCAGGGCTATACGATCGGCAAGACCGCCGAGCTGGTCGAGGATGATTTCATCGGCACCGTCTTCCCGCATCCGACGCTCAGCGAAACGATGCACGAAGGCGTGCTCGCGGCATTCGGACGGCCGCTGCATATTTGATCTTCACCAACCTCGTCATTCCCGCGAAAGGCGGCCAGAGGCACGTGACTCTGGTAAGCAACCCAGCGAGCCGAGGTCGCAACTGGGTCCCCGCTTTCGCGGGAATGACGAAGGGGGAGTTGTGAACGCCGAATCCTATCGCTTTCCCGCCATCGCGGCGGCGCTCCTCCTCGCCGTCATCCTGCTCGGCTTCGCGGTCGGCGCGGGTTGGACCGAGACCGCCGACTGGCAAATCTCGCACACGCTGGCGATCCGCGTCGACGAACGCGATCCCGCCTTCATCGCCTTCATGCAAGGCGCGAGCTGGATCGGCGGCGGCACACCGCGCTGGATCATCGTGATCCTGCTCTGCGGGCTCGTCTGGCACTGGTGCGGCCCGCGCTGTGCCGTCGCGCTCGGCGGCGCGTCGCTACTCTCGAACCTCGCGTCCAGCCTGCTCAAGCTCGGCTTCGCCCGTGCGCGCCCCGACCTGATCGATCACCTCGACCATCAGACCAGCTATTCCTACCCCAGCGGCCACGCGACCAGCGCCGCTGCCGTCTACCTGCTTCTCGCCTGGCTCGCGCCGCCGCGCTGGCGCCCCTATGCCTGGACGCTCGCGGCGGCGATGATCATCCTCAACGGCTTCTCGCGCATCATGCTCGGCGTCCACTGGGCGAGCGACATCGTCGGCGGCACGATGCTCGGCACCGGCTTCGCGTTGCTCGGCGTCTGGTGGGTCGCAAGGCACAGGGCGACCGCCTGACGCATTTTCCGCTGTCCTATTTCGCACCGCTTTGCCATCACGATATCCGGGCACCAACAACAGGCGGGTAAGATATGCAATCGCGAGTGAAGTTAGGCAGTTTTCTGCGGGGAATCGCTTTGGGCTCGACGGCGCTTTTCGTCGCCTCGATCGCCCCCGCGAAGGCGCAGGAAGATGCCGGCCAGACCGTCATCACAGCCGCGCGCTACGTCGACGTGCTGACCGGCAAGACGGTTGAGTTTCCTGCGATCTTCGTCGGCGCCGACGGCCGCATCACGAACATCGCCGATGCGCGCACCGTGCGCTGGGGATCGAACGTCAAACATATCGACCTCGGCGACAAGACGCTCGTCCCGGGTCTGATCGATATGCACGTCCATCTCGACGGGCCCGCCGACATCGGCGGCTATCGCGGCCTCGAATTCACCGACAGCTTCTGGAGCATGACCGCGGTCAAAAATGCCAATGACATGCTCGGCGCGGGCTTCACCACCGTGCGCAACGTCGGGTCGGACAACCGCAACGATATTGGGCTGAAGCAGGCGATCGACGCGGGCTACGCAACGGGTCCGCGCATCGTCCCTGCGGGCTATGCGCTCGGCGCGACCGGGGGGCATTGCGACAGCACCTTCCTGCCGCCCAGCCTTGAGAAGAAGGACGGCAAGGAAGAGGGGATCGGCGACACGCCCGAAGAACTGCGCTTCCAGGTCCGCCGCCAACGCAAATATGGCGCCGAGGTGATCAAGGTCTGCGCGACCGGCGGCGTATTCTCGCGCAACACCGAACCCGGCCAGTTGCAGGTCTCCGAAAAGGAGCTCGCCGCCATCGCCGACGAGGCGCATCAATGGGGTCTGCGCGTCGCGGCGCACGCGCACGGCGCTTCGGGCATCCGCGCCGCAATTGCCGCCGGGATCGACACGATCGAGCATGTCAGCCTCGTCGATGACGAGGGCATCCGCATGGCGCTCGCACGCAAGCAGCCGGTGTGGTTCTCGATGGATATCTACAACACCGACTATACGCAGGCCGAAGGCGCGAAGAATGGCGTGCTCGAGGATAATCTGCGCAAGGACCGCGAAGTCGCACAAATCCAGCGCGACAATTTCCGGAAAGCGGTGAAGGCCGGCGTGCGCATGGTGTTCGGTTCCGACGCGGGCGTGATGCCGCACGGGCAGGTCGGCGGCCAGTTCCGCGTCATGGTCGAATATGGAATGACCCCGCTACAGGCGATCCAGGCCGCGACAAAGAACGCCGCCGAGGCGCTGGGCCGCGAGAAGGATGTCGGCGCGATCGCGGTTGGGCGCTACGCCGATATCGTCGCGGTCGACGGCAATCCGCTGACCGAAGTGCGCCAGCTCGAAAGCGTCGACGCGGTGGTGAAGGGCGGGGTGCTCGTCAGGGGCAAATAGCCCCTACAGCACCAGCCGGTCGACCAATGCTTCGCGCATGTCGGGGGTGAAGTTCAGCACCGCCTCGGCATAGGTCGGAATGTCGCCATGGTCGCGTCGCACCGTGGCGAGCGCGGCGTCGAGATAGGCGGGGTTGACCGACATCAAAGCGCGGATCGCATCGTCGTGGATTTCGGCGCCGTAACGCGAGCGGATATGCGCCGCGCCCTGCGCGATGCGTTCCTCGATCTTGCCCGCGGTGTTGGTGAGGAGATAATCCTGCATCAAATCGTCCTCGTGGACCCCGAGCAGCCGGTGGACGATTGCCACCGCAAATCCGGTGCGGTCCTTGCCCGCGACGCAGTGGACAAGGCTCGGCGCATCATATTCCGTGAGCGCGGCCAGATAGAGCCGCAGCGTTGCGACGAGCGCGGGGCGATAGGGCATGCCGGCATAGGTATCGATCATCCGCTCGCGCGCCGTCTCTACGTCGATCGTCCCGCCCGCCGCCTGCAGGTGCGGCGCGAGCCCGGCGGTAATGCCGCCCGCGAACAGCACGCGCGCCGAGAAAGTCTCGGAGCGCCGGCACGGGTGCAACTCGCGTTCGTCGTCACCGCGCAGGTCGATCACCGTCTCCAGCCCCAGCGTATCGAGTGCGTCCAGATCATCGTCGGTCGCGGCCTCATGGTGCGCCGAGCGCCAGAGCGTCCCGTCACGCAGCCGCCCGCCACCCTCGACCGCGTAACCGCCATAGTCCCGGAAATTGTGGACGCCGGCCAGTGGCAGGACACGCTCGGCAATCATCATCATTCTCCTGTAAACACCGGCGGACGCTTTTCGACGAACGCGTTGATCGCCTCGCGGTTATCCGCGGTTTCATGGACGATCGCCTGATAGGCTGCACTAAGTTCCAAAATATCGCTCATCCGGCTGTGCTGCGCTTCGCGCAGCAAACGCTTCGTCAGACGCAGCGCGCGCGGCGGGTTGCAGACGATCCGCTCGGCAATGGCGATTGCACGGTCGAGCAGTTCCGCATCGGGCACGACGTCCGTGACCAGACCATATTCCTTTGCCTGCACCGCGTCAAAGCGGTCCCCGGTCAGGAACAGCTCGGCGGCACGCGGATAGCCGAGTATCTTTTGGAGCAGCCACGCTCCGCCGTCGCCGGGAACGATCCCGACCTTGATAAAGCTGCACGCGAATTTCGCGCTCTCGGCGGCAATGCGGATATCGCAGGTGCAGGCAAGATCGGCGCCGAGGCCGATTGCATGGCCGTTAACCGCGGCGATCATCGGCACCTCGCAATCCATCAGCGCACGAATCACCGCCTGCACGCCCTTGCGGTAGTTGGCACGCGTGGAATCGGGCTGATCGAGCACGCCGATGCCTTGGCGATCCTGCATACCCTTGAGGTTACCGCCCGCGCTGAACGCCTTGCCGCTGCCGGTCAGGATAATCGCGCTGACGCTGCGGTCGTCGCCAAGGGCGCGGAGCGTGTCGATGATGTCCTGGCAATCTTCGTGCGTGCCGATCGCATTCATACTCTCGGGCTTGATCATCGTCAGGATCGCGATCTTGCCCCGCCGCTCGACACTCAGAAATTCGCCCATCTTCAATTATCCTTTGCTGACTAACCAAAGCTATTGCATGGCTGGTGCGACATGCAAGGCTTTGCGCTCTATCCTTTCGATCCGCCCGGCGACATTGCCGCACTGCGTACCGATTTGCGGGACTGGCTTGCGGCGAACCAGCCGCAGAGCGACGTGGTAGCGCGAGCGAATTGCTGGGCGAGTTTTGACGCCAGTTTCAGTCGCGCGCTCGGCGCAGCGGGCTATGTCGGCATGACGTTGCCGACGCAATACGGCGGCAGCGACCGCCATCCGCTCGAACGTTATGTCGTGATCGAGGAATTGCTGGCCGCCGGAGCGCCCGTCGGCGCGCACTGGATCGCCGATCGCCAGACCGGCCCGCTGATCCTGCGTTATGGCAGCGAGGAACAGCGGCAGCGCTACCTCCCGGGAATTGCGGCGGGCGAGCTTTATGCCTGCATCGGCCTGTCCGAACCCGGCGCCGGTTCCGACCTCGCCGCAGTGCGAACGACGGCACGCGAAACTGCTGAGGGCTGGCGGATCAACGGCCAGAAGATCTGGACCACCGGCGCACATTTCTCGCATATCATGCTCGCGCTCGTCCGCACCGAAGAAGGGAGCGAACGCAACGCGGGGCTCAGTCAATTGCTGATCGATCTCGACACCCCAGGCATCACGATCCGTCCGATCATCGACATGGCGGGGCATCATGATTTCAACGAGGTTTTCTTCGACGATGTACTCGTCCCGCACGGCGCATTGGTTGGCGAACGCGGGCAGGGGTGGAAGCAGGTCACCGCCGAACTCGGCCTCGAGCGCTCGGGCCCCGAACGTTATCTGTCGAGCCATGCGCTGCTCGTGGCGCTCATCGATGCAGCGGGCCCCGAACCCGATCCGGCAATCACCACGCTGATCGGCGAACTCACCGCCGAAATATGGACGCTGCGCCAACTCTCCATGTCCACCGCGGCGAAGCTCGCGGCTGGCGAAGACCCGATGGTCGAGGCGTCGGTGGTCAAGGAACTCGGCAATGCCTTTGAACAGGATATGCCGCGCCGGGTGCAGGCGATTGTGACAAGCGGCTGGGACGATGAAAATGATCTCGCGAAACTGCTCCGCGCCCTCCTCATCGCATCGCCCAGCTTCTCGCTGCGCGGCGGAACGCGCGAGGTGATCCGCGGGATCATCGCACGCGGATTGGGCCTCAGATGAGCGCGGCACGCGACATGCTCTGCGATACGGCACGCGCGGTCTTCGCCGAGGCCGCGACGGCGGGGATCGCTCCGGTCGAGGAAGCGGGCTTTGGCCTGCTGCTGGTTCCCGAGGAAAACAATGGTTTCGGCGGTGACTGGGGCGACGTGAACGCGGTGCTGCAGATCGCCGGTGTGATCGTGCCGGATCTCCCGGTCGCCGAGCTGATCGCGGGTGAAGCGTTCCAGCCTGCGGCAACGGTCAGCCTGATGGCGGGCGCGATGGGGCGGGCGCTTTCGCTCTCGATCGACCATGTGAATACCCGCCAGCAATTCGGCCGCCCGCTGGGCAAGTTCCAGGCGGTGCAGCAATCGCTGGCCGCGATGGCGTGCGAAGTCCGCGCGGTCGAGGCGGCAGCGGCGGCGCTGGCGTCGCGGCTTGATGCCGTGGGGCTCGATGCAGCAGCAGCCGATTTCGAGATCGCCGCAGCGAAACTGCGCGCCAATCGCGCCGTCGGCGTCGTCACCGCCATCGCGCATCAGGTGCATGGCGCGATCGGCTTCACCGAAGAATACGACCTCCACCGGGTGACCGTCCCGCTAATGCGCTGGCGCGGAGCACACGGAAACGATGCCTTTTGGGCGGCGCGGCTGGGGCGTCAGGTTGCCGGCTTTGGCGGGCGCGGCCTCTGGGAAGCGATGACCGCGCGCGGCGCCTAGGCGTCAGCGCACCGCACCGCCTTCGCGGAGCGCGGCAATCTTGTCTGTATCATAGCCCAGCCCAGCCAGCACCGCGTCACCATCGGCACCGACCGCCGGTGCCGGGCGCGGTGTGTCATTGACCGTCGCCGAATAACGCGGGGCAGGGGCCGGCTGAACCGCGCCGCCGACCGTCAGGAAGGTTTCGCGTTCGACATTGTGCGGATGCTGCGGCGCTTCGCTCAGCGACAGGATCGGCGCGAAGCAGACGTCGGTCATCTCCATGATCGCGCACCATTCGTCGCGCGTCTTTGTCTTGAACAGCGCGGTCAGCTTTTCCTTGAGCGCCCCCCATTTCGACGGGTCGAGCTGCGCATCGAAATCGGCGTCGTCGGTCAGCCCGGTCTTTTTGCGCAGCAGCGCATAGAATTGCGGCTCGATCGACCCGATCGAGATGAACTTGCCGTCGGCGCAGACATAGCTGTCGTAAAAATGCGCCGCGCCGTCGAGCATGTTGACCCCGGCTTCGTCCTTGAGCCGGCCCGCCGCGTGAAACCCCCACGTCATTCCCGCGAGCAGCGCCGAGCCGTCGGTCATCGCGCAGTCGATCACCTGACCCTCGCCGGTGCGCGCAGCGTGGACGAGCGCGCTCGACATGCCGAAGGCGAGCATCATCCCGCCGCCACCGAAATCGCCGACATAATTGACGGGCGGAACGGGCTTTTCGCCCGCGCGTCCGATGCCGTGAAGGACGCCCGACAGCGAGATGTAATTGATATCGTGCCCCGCCGCCTGCGCATAAGGGCCGAACTGGCCCCAACCGGTCATGCGGCCATAAACCAGCTTCGGATTGTCGGCGAGCAGCACGTCGGGCCCAAGTCCGAGCCGTTCCATCACGCCCGGCCGATAACCCTCGATGATCCCGTCGGCGCTTTTGCAGAGCTCGCGCGCGATCTGGACCGCCGCGGGATTTTTCATGTCGAGCGCGATCGAGGTGCGGTTGCGGCTCAGCGGATCGCGCGGGTCCATGAAGCCGCCGGGGCGATCGATACGGATCACCTCGGCGCCATGGTCGGCGAGCATCATGCCGCAGAAGGGACCGGGACCAATGCCGGCAAATTCGATGATCCTGATACCCTTCAACGGCCCGGTCATTTGACTCTCCTGTGCCTTAAATGCGTTCGATGATGATCGCGGGCGCCATGCCGCCCGCGGCGCACATGGTGACGAGGCCATAGCGACCGCCCGACCGTTCGAGTTCGTCGAGCGCGGTGCCGATAAGGATCGAACCCGTTGCGCCGATCGGATGGCCGAGCGCCATCGCGCCGCCGTTGATGTTCACCTTCTCGCGGTCGAGGTCGAGGTCGCGGATGAACTTCTCGGCCACAACCGAAAAGGCTTCGTTGATTTCCCAGACGTCGATGTCGTCCTTGGTCAGCCCGGCCTTTTCGAGCACCTTCTTGGCCGCCGGGACGGGGGCGTTGAGCATCAGCGTCGGATCGTCGCCGATATTGGCATAGGCGACGACGCGCGCACGCGGCCTCAAGCCATGCTTGTCGGCGTAATCCTTTGAGGTGAGCAGCAACGCCGCGGCGCCATCGACGACGCCCGACGAGTTACCCGCATGGTGGAAATGCTGGATCTCGACGTCGGGATAGCGGCGATTGACCTGCTTGCGGAAGGTGAAGCCGCCTCCAAGGTCGAAATCGGCGAGGCCGGTGAAGGCGGGCTTGAGTGACGCCAACCCCTCGGCCGTCGTTTCGGGCCGCGGGAATTCCTCGTGGTCGAGCGCGACGCTGCCGTCCGGGTTGAACACCGGCACAACCGACTTGGCGAAGCGGCCTTCCTTGATCGCGCGATCGGCGCGCTGCTGGCTGACCAGCGCCAAGGCGTCGAGCGCCTCGCGGCTGATCCCTTCGATCGTCGCGATGGCATCGCCGCACACGCCCTGATGCGATTGCGGATGCAATTCGTCGAGCGCCTCGTGGCCCGATCCCATCAGGCGCGGTGGCAGGCCGGCGTTCGCCTGTTCCGCAGCGTAGGCCGTGGTGTAGCTCATCATCTCGGTGCCACCCGCGATGACGCAATCTTCCATGCCGCTCATCACGCTGGCCGCGGCGAAGTTCACCGAGCTGATCCCGCCTCCACAAAAACGATCGAGCGTCGTGCCGCTCGCCTTGGTGTCATAACCCGCCGACAGCGCTGCCATGCGGCCGAGATCGCCGCCCTGCTTGCCATTCTGGCTCGACGTCGACCAGACGATGTCGTCGACCGTCGCGGTGTCGAGATTGTTGCGGTCGCGGATCGCGGCCAGCACCGTCGCGGCCAAATGCTGGGGGTGGAGGTGCGACAATGCGCCTTTGCCGGGCTTGCCAACCCCGCGGGGGGTGCGAACGGCGTCGATGATATAGGCTTCGGCCATGATGAAATTCCTTTTGGTCGGCGAGATTAACGGGGAGCCATGCGGATCGCGCCGTCGAGGCGGACCGCCTGGCCGTTGAAATAGGTGTTGCGAACCATCTCCATCGCGAGGCTCGCATATTCTTCGGCCTTGCCGAGGCGCTTGGGGAAGGGGACCGAGGCTTCGAGGCTCTCCTTCACCTTCGGGTTCATATTACCGAGCAAGGGGGTGCCGAACACGCCGGGCATGATCGAATTGACCCGGATGCCGAGGTCCATCAGGTCGCGCGCCATCGGCAGGACGAGGCCGTTCACGCCGGCCTTGGCCGATCCGTAGATGACCTGCCCGATCTGCGCGTCCTGCGCGGCGACCGATGCGGTGAAAATGATCGCGCCGCGCTCGCCGTCGTCCATTTCGGGAAGGTTCGCCATGCCCTCGGCGGCGATCGATGCGATGCGGTAGCTCGCAGTCAATATGCCCGCGACGCCATAGGCATAATCTTCGGTCGGCGTGCGGCGGAACGTGCCCGTTTCCTTGTCGTAAGCGAGCGTCTTGCCGCGGCGCGAGGTCATTGCGCAATGGACGCACACGCGCTCCTGCCCATGCGCGGCGCGCGCCTTGGCGTAGCCATCCAAGACCGATTGTTCGTCGGTGATGTCGACATGCACGAACAGTCCGCCGATCGACGCCGCCACCTCCTCGCCGAGCGCGTCGTTGATGTCGAAGATCGCAACTTTCACGCCCGACGCGGCCAGCGCTTCGGCGGTCGCACGGCCGAGGCCCGACGCGCCGCCGGTGACAACTGCGGAAATGCAGGAATCGATTTTCATGCGCGCGCCTCCTCAGGCCGGAATCTGGTTGAAAGGGATGCCCTTGTCGGGGCGATGGTCCTGCGGCAGTCTCAGGACTTTTTCGGCGATCGTGTTGAGCAGCGTCTCGTCCGATCCGCCCGCGATGCGGCCGGTAGGGGCGTTGATCCAGCTCGACGCCCAATCTTCTTTCTGCGAGGCGTGCTCGTCGAACAGGAAGCCGTCGCTGCCCTGAAGATCGAGCGCAAGCTCCGACAGCTTCTGGCGCGAGCGCACCGCGACGAGCTTGTTGAGCGAACCTTCGGGCCCCGGCATCATTCCCGCCTGCATCATCAGCCGCGCGCGGACATTGATCGAATCAAGTCCCGCGCGCATCGCATGGTTGCGCGCGATCTGCTGTCGGATACGGCCATCCTCGATCGCCGGACGCCCATTGAGCTGGACCTCTTTCGCCAGTTCGACGAACAGGTCGAGATGCGGCCCGAAACCCGCGCTGTCGGTCGCGACATAGCGTTCGATCATCAGCGTCGCGATCGCAACGGCAAAGCCGCCGCCGACCGGCGACATGCGGTGATCGTCGGTGATTTTCACATCGTCGAAAAACACTTCATTGACGTGGCTGTCACCACCCGCGAGCTTGATAGGCCGCACGGTAACGCCCGGCGCCTTCATATCGACCCAGAAGTAAGTGAGGCCCTTGTGCTTCGGAACGGTCGGGTCAGTGCG
The DNA here is from genome assembly GCF_037095755.1 of Sphingopyxis sp. CCNWLW2. Lineage (NCBI taxonomy): Bacteria > Pseudomonadati > Pseudomonadota > Alphaproteobacteria > Sphingomonadales > Sphingopyxidaceae > Sphingopyxis > Sphingopyxis sp. CCNWLW2. The sequence goes on along the minus strand of NZ_JBAWKJ010000002.1, from coordinate 592,300 downwards.
GACGACGATGACGCCATAATCGCTGTAATGCGCCCAGCTCGTCCACACCTTCTGGCCGTTGATCTTCCACCCGTTACCGTCAGGCTCGGCCTTCGTGCGCAGCCCTGCAAGGTCCGATCCGCCCGAGGGTTCCGAAAAGAGCTGGCACCAGATTTCCTCGCCCTGCAGCGCCTTGAGCACGCGCTCCTTGACGAATTCCTTGTCGCTGCCGAACTGCATCAGCACGGGCACCGGCATGCCAAGCGAAATGCCGAAATAGAAGCTCGGGAAGCCGTGCTTCATTTCCTCGGCATCGAAGGTAACTTTTTCGAGGTGGCCAAGGCCCTGACCGCCATACTCGGTCGGCCAGTTGATCCCGGCATAGCCCGCGTCGAACTTAGCTTTCTGATACCGGCGACCCAGCGCCAGATCATCGGCTTCGGCCAGGCCCTTGCGCGCGTCGCGGCCATAGGTCGGCGCCATCGAGGCGAGCCAGGCTGCGGCCTTGGCGCGATAGGCTTCAAGATCGCTCATGCGGCTTCTCCTGCCAGCCGGTCGACGAGAACATCCTCCCAGAACAGGCTGCTGCCTTGCTCGATCGCGAGGCTGCGCGCCCGGCGCATATGAAGGTGCAGACCAATTTCCCAGGTCACACCGATACCGCCATGGATCTGGATGCAATCGCGCGCCGCGGTATCATAGGCTTCGGTCGCCGACAGGCGCGCCGCAGCCGCCGCGGTGATGAAATCGGCGGCGCCTTCGCGCGCCGCGGCGTGGATGCAGTTCGCGCGGGCAAGTTCGACGAGGCCGTACAGTTCGGCAATACGATGCTTCACCGACTGAAAAGCACCGATCGGCTGGCCGAACGCGCGGCGGGTGAGGGCATAGTCGCGCGCGATTTCCATCAGCGCCTCGGCGCCGCCGGTCTGTTCATGCGCGGTGACGACCGATTGCAATGCGAGGATGTGAAGCGCCGCATCGCGCGCCGCGCTACCAACCGCGAGCGTTTGGGCCGGCACACCAGAAAAGCTGAGGTCGGTAATCAGGCGGCTATTGTCGAAGCTTGGGACGGGAGAGCGTTGTGCGCCGGCGAGATCGACCAGCGTGAGCACCGGCATGCCCGGTCCGTTCGCAAAGACGATTGCGACATCGGCCGCGAGCCCCGCAGAAACACCGCGCACTGTGCCGTCGAGCCTATCGCCGGTAAAGGTCACGTCGGGGCGTGCAGGAAGGGCGTCAGGGCCAGCCGCAAAGGCGATCGCGCCGATGATTTGGCCGCTCGCCAGACCCGGCAGCCAGCGCATCTTTTGTGCGCCCGATCCGAAAAGCTCGATCGCCTTCGCCGCGCCGAAACCCGACGTCAGGAATGGTGCACCGCTGATGCTGCGTCCCGCCTGATGCGCGATCAGACCCAGTTCGATGAGACCAAGACCCAGTCCGCCGACGGCTTCGGGAAGCGCGAGCGCGGTCCAGCCCTGTTCCTTTGCGGTGTCCCAGAACGGTCGATGATATTCGCCGGTCGCTTCGAGCAGCGGCAACAGCGCATCCTTGCTGACCCGCGCTTCGAGAACGCGCCGGGACTCGGTCGCGATCGCCTGCTGGCCTTCGTCATAGAGGATCGTCATGCGCGCACCCGTCCTTCTCCCATTATCTCGTTGCGGCCAGTGAACCGGACGTTGACGTAAACGTCAAGCCCTTTGACGCTACGCTTTTCGCCGCGCAACTGGCGGTCGTGTCAGGCGAGCCCGGCTTTCCAGTCGCGGCGGATCTTCTTGGCGAGGCTCCATTTGTGGACCTCGGTCGGGCCGTCGTAGATGCGGAACGCGCGAACCTCGCGGAACACCTGTTCGACGATGGTCTTGTCGGTCACCCCGGTGCCGCCCATCACCTGGACGCAGCGGTCGGCGATGCGCATCAGCGCCTCCGACACCGCAACCTTCGCCATCGAGCTTTCAACGGTGCCGAGCGATCCGGTGTCGAGCACGCCCGCGCTCCAGTCGATCATCAGTTCGGCCTGTTTCAGGTCGATCATATTTTCGGCGAGCATGAAGCCGACGCCCTCATGCTCGATCAGCGGCTTGCCGAACGCCTCACGGCGATTGGCGTAGTCGGTCGCGATCTCATGCGCGCGGATGCACGCGCCGAGCCAGCGCATGCAGTGCGACAGGCGGGCAGGGGACAAACGGACCTGCGCGTAGCGAAAGCCTTCGCCGGCCTCGCCCAGCATCTGGTCGGCAGGCACCCGCAAATTGTCGATGGTCAGCGTCGCATGGCCACCGGGCATCGAGCTGTCGATCGTGTTGGGAACATGGTCGATGCGGATCGCGGGGTCGGGCAGGTCGACGAGGAACATGCACGCGCCCTGCTCGGACTTCGCCATCACGATCCCGACGCGCGCGCCCTGCGCGCCGGTGATGAAGGTCTTGCGGCCGTTGATGACCCAATGATTGCCATCGGGATGGCACGTCGTCTTCATCATCGACGGGTCGGACCCGGCCCCGCCGTCCTCGGCGGGCTCGGTCATGAAGAAGGCCGAGCGGACGCGCCCCTCGACCATCGGCTTCAGGAAACGCTCCTTGAGTTCGGGGCTTCCTTCCTTGCCGAGCAGATACATATTGCCCTCGTCGGGCGCCATCGTGTTGCACGCGAGCGGGCCGAGCGGTGACAGGCCGCTCTTTATCAGCACAACTGCGGTCTCGCGCTGGTTGAGGTGGCTGCCATCATCGAAGATATGCGGCGTCAATACGCCAGCTGCGCGTGCATGTTCGCGCATTTCCATCACCAGCTCGTCGGTCGGCGCGCCATGATGGTCGCGGCGCGGATCCTGCTCGTAGGGAATGATGGCTTCGCGAACGAACGCTTCGACCTTTGCGGCAATGGCCAGCGCCCGATCCGATATGCCTTCGCCCGCCGTCATTTCGATTCCCTTCGCTATCTAACTATTTTCCTAGTCAACCCGACGTTGACGTAAGCGTCAAGTTATTTCATGGATCGGGGCGAAGGTGCCGTAAGGGCAGGACCGCACAGGAGAGATCGAATGGCTTTCAAGACACGCATCACCGAAATGCTGGGTATCGAACATCCGATCGTCCAGGGCGGGATGCAGAGCGTCGGCTATGCCGGACTGGCGAGCGCGGTATCGAACGCCGGCGGCCTTGGGATCATCACGGCGTTGACACAGCCGAGCCCCGAAGCGCTGCGCGAGGAAATCGAAAAGTGCCGGTCGATGACCGACAAGCCCTTCGGCGTAAACATGACCGTCTTCCCGACGATCAATGCCCCCGATTACAAGGCCTACGCGCAGGCGATCATCGACGGCGGGGTCAAGATCGTCGAGACCGCGGGTACACAGGCGGTGCGCGAAATCTGGGAGATGCTCAAACCCCATGGCGTCACCATCCTCCACAAATGCACTGCGGTGCGGCACGCGTTGTCGGCCGAGCGCGCGGGTTGTGACATCATCTCGATCGACGGCTTCGAATGCGCTGGGCACCCCGGCGAAGACGATATCCCCGGCCTGATCCTGATCCCCGCCGCCGCCGACAAGGTGAAGATCCCGATGCTTGCCTCGGGCGGCTTCGGCGATGGTCGCGGCCTCGTCGCGGCGCTGTCGCTGGGCGCCGAGGGCATCAACATGGGCACGCGCTTCTGCGCGACGGTCGAGGCGCCGATCCACGACAATGTGAAGCAAGCCTATGTCGACAATGACGAACGCGGCAGCTTCCTGATCTTCCGCAGCCTCAAGAATACCGCGCGCGTCGGCAAGAGCGACGTGAGCGAAGAGGTGGTGCGCCGCCTTGCGGTGCCCGACGCGACCTTCGCCGACGTCGCCGAACTGGTGAACGGCAAGGCGGGCCGCGAATTGCTGGAGAGCGGCGACCTCACCAAGGGTGTGTTCTGGGCGGGCATGGTTCAGGGGTTGATCCACGACATTCCGACGTGCCAGCAACTCATCGACCGCATTATCGCCGAGGCCGATGCCATCGTCGATCAGCGGCTCGCGTCGATGCGCGCGTAATTTGCCCGGCGTGCTGGCGCGGCGCGGTAGCTTTCGATATGATCCGATTCTTCGCAACTTGATCACATCGAAAGCCGCCGGCGCCCGCGCCAGCCGGCGCGGCAAGGGGGGTTTTTGAGTCTCATCGAATATAAGGGTTTCGGCGGCGTCCCTCTGTCGGCCGACATGCTGGGCGACGAAAACGACCCCGCCGTGCTGCTCATTCCCGACCTGGGGCAGGGCCGCACCGCATGGCGCGACGTCGCCGACGCGCTGGTGCTTTCGGGGCGCCGCGTCGTCAATCTCGACCTTCGCGAAGCGAGCGAGACGGACGGACTGGCGCCGCATATCGAGGATATGCGCGCGGTGCTCGCACAAATGGGCTCACGCCCGGTCGTCGTGACCGCTGGGCGCGGCGGATGGATCGCGACGCGCGCACTGGCGCTCGATGGCGCCCTCCTCGCCGCCGGGTTGGTGCTGGTCGACATGCCGGTCGACGAAGACGCGATCGCGAATAACGTGCCCGCGCGACTGGCCGTCCCGGCGCTTGTCGTCCGCGGCGGTTTTTCACCCGCGCAGTGCAGCGCGGTCAGCGACACGTTCAACGCCGCACTACCCATGGGCGAGAGCGTCGACATCAACGAATGCGACCTCGAACTCGCGTCCGACCGCAAGGAGGCGCTACTCGGCCAGCTGCTCGAATTCCTTGAACGACGTCAGCCGCGCGAGGCGATGGAGTTCAAGGCTGGATCGGATCCGCGCACGCTGCGCGACGCGATGGGCTGCTTCGCCACCGGTATCACGATCGTCACCGCGCTCGACAATGCTGGCACGCCGGTCGGGCTCACCGCGAACAGCTTCACCTCAGTCTCGCTCGATCCACCGCTCTTGCTCGTGTGCATTGCCAACACGGCGGGAACCGCGCCGGCCCTCCGCGAGGCCGAACATTTCGGCGTGAATGTCCTACAGATCGGCCAGCAGCCAACGTCGAACCGCTTTGCGGCAAAGGGCGAGGACCGTTTCGCCAACCAGCCGTGGGCGCCCGGCTCAACCGGCGTGCCGTTGCTCGGCAGTTCGCTCGTCTCGTTCGAGTGCCAGCATGAATCGCTGCACGAAGCGGGCGACCATTTCATTCTCGTCGGCCGGGTCGTGCGTGCGCAGTTCGAACCGCACCGCGATCCGTTGCTCTATTTTCGCGGGAAGTATCGGCGGCTGCATTTCGCCTGATGGTTGGCGGACAGGGTGGGATTCGAACCCACGGTGAGCTTGCACCCACGGCGGTTTTCAAGACCGCTGCCTTAAACCACTCGGCCACCTGTCCGCACGGCGTCGCCATAGCGCGTGATGTCCTTGCGGCAAGCGAAACCTTGCCCGTTCGGCCCGCCCCGCGAATGACTCGCTTTGTCTCGCGGCAACCTAGTCAAGCCGCTCGCATCTGTGCGAGACACGTCTTATGGTGGGGACATGATGCACGCTATAGGTTTCAGAATCGGACGCCTTTTCAAATTTGTCACGGCGTTTCTGTCGGCATGGATGCTCACGGCGTCGGCGCCGCTCCTTGCACAGAGTAACGAGTCCGGATTCGACACCTATGTCCAGTCGCTTTGGCCGAAGGCGCAGGCGCGCGGTGTGTCGCGCACGACCTTCGACCGGGTAACCGCGGGGCTGACCTATAATCCGCGCGTCGTCGCGCTCGATCGCGACAACCTCGGCAGTCCGCCGAGCCCCAACACCCCGATCCCGTCGTTCGCGCCTTACAAGGCGAAACATGTCGACGCGGCGCGCATCGGCGGCGGTCGCCGCGTCCATGACCGGCTGCTCCCGCTGCTCTCGCGGATCGAACAGCGCACGGGCGTTCCCACCAGCATAATGATCGCGATCTACGGCCACGAAACCGCTTATGGTCAAGTGACCGGAAATTTCGACCTCCCCGAAGCGCTGGCGACGCTGGCCTATGAAGGGCGCCGCCGCAGCCTGTTCGAACCCGAACTGATCGCGACGATGGTGATGGTCGAACGCGGCGTACCGCGCAGCGCGCTCAAGGGAAGCTGGGCCGGGGCCTTCGGTTATCCGCAATTCCTGCCGTCGGTCTATTTGCAGGTCGCCGAGGACGGCGATGGCGACGGCGTCGCGCGCATCTGGTCGAGCGAGGCCGATGCGATCGAATCGATCGGCTCCTACCTTCGCCGCGCCGGGTGGCGCGCCGGGCAGCCATGGGGCGTTGCGGTCACCGTTCCCGCGGGCTTCAACCGCGGCGCGGTCGCCAACCGCCTTACCCCCACGCGTTGCCCGCGCGTTTTCGATCGCCACAGCCGCTGGCGCTCGATCGCTGAATGGCGCGCCGACGGCATCGCGCCGCTTGGCGGCCGCTGGCCCGACGGCAATGTGCAGGCGACGCTTCTCGAACCCGATGGCCCCGGTCGAACGGCTTATTTGCTGACCGGTAACTATCGTGCGATATTGGACTATAATTGTTCCAACTTTTACGCACTGTCTGTGGGGTTGCTGGCGGATGAAATCGATCGTTAGGGGCGGGGGCCTGATGGCCGGAGCGATGCTGATGCTCGCCGGCTGTGGAAGTGTGGATGGCAAGCGCCAAGGTGGGCCGACGGCAAGCCCGACGCCGGCATCTTCAGTCGCGGGAGTGGCCGACGTGCCGGTCAAGGTCGGCGATCCCTATTCGGTCGGCGGCATCACCTATACGCCCGCCGATATCCCCGATTATGACGATGTCGGCTATGCCAGCTGGTATGGCGAGGAACTTGCCGGGCGCCCCACCGCGAACGGCGAGACTTTCGATCCCGCGGGCATATCGGCAGCGCACAAGACGCTGCCGCTGCCGAGCTATGTTGAGGTCACCGCACTCGATACGGGGCGGACGATCCTCGTGCGCGTCAACGACCGCGGCCCGATGGTCGGCGACCGCCTGATCGACCTGTCGCGCGGCGCTGCCGAACAATTGGGCCTGACCGACGGCGTCGCCGCGGTCCGCGTCCGCCGCACTAATCCGCCCGCAGCCGAACGTGCGCAGCTTCGGTCGGGCAAGCCCGTTCCGGAACGAATTGCAACACCCGAATCGCTGCTGGCGATCCTGCGCAGCAAGGCAAAGGCACTGCCGGTGCCCAAGGCGGTCGCTGCGGCACCGCCTGTCGCCGCTCAGCCGGCGGCGCCGATCGCATCGGGCAAGGCCAAGCCCGGTGACGACCGCTTCGTCGTCGAAGGTCCGGGGACGACAAAACCCGCACCCAAGCCCGCTGCCGCGGTCGCGGTCGCGGGGAAATATGCTATTCAGGTCGGAGCGTTCAGCAGCGAGACCCGTGCCAATGCGGCCGCCAAGTCGGTCGGCGGCCATGTCACCAAGGCCGGCAATCTGTGGCGCGTTCGCGTCGGCCCCTTCGCAAGCGACGCCGAGGCGCGAGGCGCGCTCGGCAAAGTCAAAGCCAAAGGCTTCCGCGACGCGGTGGTCCAGCGCGATCGCTAACGAGCCTGCGCGTGGGGAGGCCAGGGATTATCGTGAAGGGCGCGGCGGCGGGCCTGACCGCGCTTGCGTTGACGCTGGCTTTTCCGGCAGCATCGGCAGGCGATACCCGCCCCAAGAGCGCGTCGGCCAAAAATACTCCCGTGAGCCGCCCGCTCTATGTCACGCAAGCGCCGATCATCATGCTCAAGGATCTCGATTCGGGCGCGATTCTTTTCTCGCGCGGCGCCGACAAGCGCTTCGCCCCGGCGTCGATGGCGAAGGTGATGACCGCCTATGTCGTGCTCGACCTGATCAAAAAGGGCGAACTCGCGCGCGACAAGCAATTCACCGTCAGCGAGGCGACGTGGAAGAAATGGAACGGCAGCACCGGCGGATCGACGATGTTCCTGCGCCCGAACGAAAAAGTCTCGGTCGACGAATTGCTCAAGGGACTGATCACCGTCTCGGGCAATGATGCCGCAGCGGTTCTGGCTGTTGGCATCGACGGAAGCGAGGATGTATTCGTCAAAAGAATGAACACCATAGCGGCCAAAATTGGGATGGCATCGAGTCGCTTCGGAACGCCGAGCGGCTGGCCCGACGGCGGCATCACCAAAGTCAGCGCGGCTGATCTCATCACGCTTGCCGACCGGCTGATCCGCGACCATCCGGATGGCTATAGTCGATATTTCTCGCTGCCGAAGCTCCAACACGGCAAGTCGCCCGAGGGCAAGCCGATCATCCAGCCCAACCGCAACCCCATTCTCGGGCGTTTCGAGGGGGCCGACGGCCTGAAAACGGGCCACACCGCCGAAGCCGGCTATTGCTTCCTCGGTTCGGCGAAGCGGAACGGTCGTCGCCTGATCATGGTCGTTGCCGGCATGAGCAGCGAAAAAGCACGGCGCGACGAGGCCGAACGGCTGATGAAATGGGGCTTCGACGAATGGGAGGGAAGGGAACTCGTGCCCGCGGGCGCCAGCCTCGGCCGGATCGACGTCCGAAAGGGCGCCATTCCCTCGGTCGCCACTCGGGCGGGGATCGCCGTGCGGATGACGGTTCCCAAGGGCTATGAGGGCGGCTATCGCGCGGTGATGCGCACCCGAGCCCCCATCGCCGCGCCGCTGACGCGCGGGACGCCGGTCGCCGACCTTGTCGTCACGCCCGATGGCCTGCCGCCGCAAACGACGCCGCTGATCGCCGCCATTGACGTCGCCGAGGGCGGCGTGTGGGCGCGCGCACGAACAGGTTTTTACCGGCTGACCGGGCTGTGACCGGGCGGTTCATCACGCTCGAGGGCGGCGAAGGGGTTGGTAAGTCCACCCAGATTCGCGCGCTCGCGGACGCGATCGAGGCGCGCGGCATCGAAACCGTCGCAACGCGCGAACCCGGCGGCAGCGCGGGCGCGGAGGCGATCCGCGCGCTGCTGATGGAGGGAAGCGACGACCGTTGGGATGCGCGTAGCGAGGCCCTGCTCTTCGCCGCCGCGCGCGCCGATCATGTCGCGCGGACGATCCGTCCCGCGCTTGAACGCGGGGCGTGGGTGCTCTGCGACCGTTTCGTCGATTCGAGCCGCGCTTATCAGGGCGGCGGCGGCGGCATCACCGACGCCGACCTGCTGACGCTGCACGGATTCGGTTCGATGGGCTTGCTGCCCGACCGCACTTTCCTGCTCACCGTCAGCGCCGGCGAAGCCGCACGGCGGTTGACCGAACGCGGCGGAAGCGACCGCATGGGCAACAAGCCCGCCGACTATCAGGCGCGGCTCGCGGCGCGTTTTGTCGAGATGGCGAAAGCCGAACCCGCGCGATGGCGAATCGTCGATGCAGACGCGGCAGCATCGGATGTCACCGCTGCGATCCTCACCGAACTCGCCGAATGGCTGTGATGATCGGCCATCAGAACGTCGAAAAGGCCTTTCTCGAAGCCTGGCAGGGCGGCCGCCTTCACCACGCCTGGCTCCTCGCCGGACCGCAGGGTATGGGGAAGGGCCTATTTGCTGAACGCGTCGCGCGCTTTCTCGTGACCCATGGCCGCGGCGGTGACGGTCAGGCGATGAGTCTCGACGATCCGGGCGACGGTGCGGCAGCACGCCTTGTTGACGCTGGAAACCATCCCGAGATCCTCCGCCTCGCGCGCCAGCCGAAAGACAAGGCCAAGGAACTCGCCCGCAACATCACGATCGAACAGGTCCGGCAGATGATCCGCCGCCTGCACCTGTCGCTGTCGCTCGGCGAGTGGCGCGTGATCATCGTCGACGCGGTGGACGATCTGGAGACCGATGGCGCCAACGCGCTGCTCAAGACGCTCGAAGAACCGCCGGCAAAAACGCTCTTCCTGCTCGTCAGCCATTCGCCGGGACGCTTGCTTCCGACGATCCGGTCACGTTGTAGAACACTGCGTTTTCAACCGGTTGAACGTGACGCCATGACGCCGTGGCTGCACGAGTTGCGCCCGATGCTGGAGGTGGCCGAGGTGCGCGCGATCGTCGCCGCGTCAGGCGGTGTACCGGGTAAAGCGCTTGCATTGATCGACAGCGATGTCGCGTTGATGGAGAAGAAATTGCTCGCCATTGCCACGTCGGGAGATCCCGAGAACCGGCTGCGCGAGGCGCTCGCGCGCGAAGTCGGCGGGACCAGCAATCGCGCCCGACTCGAACTGGTCATCGACATTGTTCCAGGGTTGCTCGCGCGCCTGGCGCGCGAACGGCCGGTGGCTGAAATCGCACCGATCCTCGCACAGTGGGACCGCGTCCAGCGCACCGTCCGCGACGCGATCCGCGGATCGTACGACGGCGCGATGGTCGGTTTCGAAATCGGCAACTGCCTCGCCGAATTGGCGCCGAGGACGGGCCAGATGGCACGCTGACGCTTTCCCTCGCGCGCGCCAGCGGCTAAGGCGCGCGCATGTCCGAAAACACCGAACCTTTCTACATCACCACCGCGATCAGCTACCCCAATGGCCGTCCGCATATCGGCCACGCTTACGAAGCGATCGCGACCGACGTCATGGCGCGTTTCCAGCGCGCGCGCGGCCGCGATGTCCGGCTGATCACCGGGACCGACGAACATGGTCTTAAAATGTTCCAGACTGCGCGCGATCAGGGCCGCGCGACGATCGACCTTGCCGATGAAATGTCGGGATATTTCCGTGAGATGTATGCTAGGCTGAATATCAGCTATGACAATTTCATGCGCACGTCGGACGCCGCGCATCACGCGGCCTCGCAGACGATCTGGAAGGCGATGGAAGCCAATGGCGATCTCTACCTCGACCGTTATGAAGGCTGGTATTCGGTTCGCGATGAAGCCTTTTACGACGAAAGCGAACTGACCGACGGGGAAGGGGGCGTCCGCCTCTCGCCGCAGGGAACGCCGGTGGAATGGACCGTCGAGGAAAGCTGGTTCTTCAAGCTGTCGGAATATCAGGACAAGCTGCTCGCGCTGTACAACGACCAGCCCGATTTCATTCGGCCCGAAACCCGCCGCAACGAGGTGCTGCGCTTCGTCGAAGGCGGACTCAAGGATCTCAGCGTGTCGCGCACTAGCTTCGACTGGGGCGTGCCGGTGCCGGGCTCGCCGGGTCATGTGATGTATGTGTGGGTCGACGCCCTCACCACCTATCTCTCGGGCCTCGGCTATCCCAACCTGAACAGCGATTTCGGCAAATATTGGCCAGCGAATATCCACATGATCGGCAAGGATATCGTGCGTTTTCATGCGGTTTACTGGCCGGCCTTCCTGATGAGCGCAAAGCTGCCCTTGCCACGCCAAGTGTTCGGCCACGGCTTCCTGCTCAACCGTGGCGAGAAGATGTCGAAATCGCTCGGCAATGTCGTCGATCCGATGGCGCTTGCCGATCAGTTCGGCGTCGACGCGCTACGCTATTATCTCCTCCGCGAAGTCAGCTTTGGCCAGGACGGCACCTATTCGGCCGATGCGATCGTGCGCACCGCGAACGCCGACCTCGCGAACAGCTTCGGCAATCTCGCTCAGCGCAGCTTGTCGATGATTTTCAAGAATTTGGACGGCAAACTTTCGGCGAACTATGTATCCACGCAAGGGGATATCGACCTGCTCGCGGACCTCGCCGACATGGCGGCCGTCCGCCTGCCGCGCGAGTTCGAACAACTCGCCTTCTCGATCGGCATTGAGGATTGGATCCGCGCGGTCTTCGCCTGCAACCAATATGTCGACACGCAAGCGCCTTGGGCACTGCGCAAGACCGACCCTGAGCGCATGGGTGCGGTGTTGATGACCCTGTTCCAGGCGGTGCGCACCCTCGCAATCGCGATCCGCCCGGTCGTGCCCGCGGCCGCCGATAAGCTCCTCGACCAGATGGGTATCGCCACCGACGCGCGCGACTTTACTGCGCTGGATGACAAGGATTGGCTGACAAAACTATCTGCCAGCGGCTTCACGGTCGGCCAGCCTGTCCCGATCTTCCCCCGCCTCGAGCTGCCTGAAGGGGAAGGGGAGGCGTAATGCTCGTCGATTCGCACTGCCACCTCAACTACAAGGGCCTCGCCGAGCAGCAAGGCGAGGTGCTGGAGCGCGCGCGCGCGCGGGGCGTCACCGCGATGCTCAACATCGCAACGCGCGAAAGCGAATGGGACGATGTGCTCGCTGCTGCCGAAGCGAACAAGGATGTGTGGGCGAGCGTCGGTATCCACCCGCACGACGCCGACCACCATCCTGATGTCGATACCGCGAAGCTGCTCGAACGCGCCGCGCATCCGCGCGTGATCGGGATCGGCGAAACCGGGCTCGATTATTACTACGACAAGAGCGACCGCGAGCGGCAGCAGGATAGCTTTCGCCGCCATATCCACGCATCGCAGCAAACCGGCCTGCCGATCATCGTCCACACGCGCGATGCCGAAGCCGATACGCTGGCGCTGCTCGGCGAAGAGATGGGCAGGGCGGTGTTCCCCGGCGTGATCCACTGTTTCACCGCGAGCGACGATTTTGCCCATAAGGCGCTCGACCTCGGGCTCTTCATCTCGATTTCGGGGATAGTGACCTTCAAGAATGCCGCCGATCTCCAGGCCACAGCCAAATGGTTGCCGCAGGACCGGCTGCTGATCGAGACCGATTCCCCCTTCCTCGCCCCCGTCCCGCATCGTGGCAAAACCGGCGAGCCCGCCTTCGTCGCCGATACGCTTACGTTCCTCGCACATTTGCGCAACGAGGATGAAGATGTGCTCGCCGAGGCGACGAGTGTTAACTTTTACCGCCTTTTCAATAAGGCGCTGCCATGATGTTACAAACATTATGAGGTTGAGAATCCTCGGCTGCGGAACGTCTTCGGGGGTTCCGCGGATCGGCAACGACTGGGGGCAGTGCGATCCCGACAACCCCCGCAACCTGCGCAGCCGGGCGTCGATCATGGTGTCGCTCGGGGGCTTTCGTATCCTCGTCGACACCAGCCCCGATATGCGGTTGCAGCTGCTCGATGCCGGCGTGGGCGAAATCGATGCCGTCATCTGGACCCACGAGCATGCCGACCATACGCATGGCCTCGACGATCTGCGCCAGGTCATGCACCTGCGCCGGTCCGCCGTTCCCGTCTATGCGCGCGACCATGTGCTCGATATCCTCAAATGGCGATTCACCTATGCCTTTGCGGGCAATGCCGGCTATCCAGCGTCGGTCGACCCGATTGATCTCCACGATCATCAGTCGATTGGCCCCATTGAAGTGTCAGCAATCGAAATGCCGCACGGGCCGATCAAGGCCAGTGGTCTGATCTTCAGCGACGGTGCGCACAAGATCGCCTACGCAACTGATTTTTCGAAGTTTACTGACGAAATGGTCGACTTCTTCCAAGGCGTCGACCTGTTCGTCATCGACGCGCTGCGCCGCTATCCGCACCCGACGCATCCGCATCTGGCGATGACGCTCGATGGCCTTGGCAAGGTGGGCAATCCGCGCGCAATCATCACACATATGGACAATACGATGGATTATGACGACCTTGCGGCCGAATTGCCGCCGGGTGTCGAACCCGGATATGACGGGCTGGAGGTGCAACTATGAGTGGCGACACGACGGTTCAAATCCTGTGGTTCGCCGGCGCGTTCACATTGGTCCTGAGTTCATTGCTGGCGCGGCGCTTGCCAATGGCGGACTGGCTCAAAATGGCGCTGGCGTGGGTGGCGATCTTTGGGCTCATATTCCTCGTCATCCGCACGTGGCAGATGATGACATAGCGGGGGCCTTGCCTCTCGTGGGCCTCAAGGAATTTAACATAATATATATTATCGAATAAACTTTCTAGTTCGATAAGGGCTCCCCCGCACGCCATCCGACAAAAAATAATTGTGGAACGATGTCGATTTCCGACAGCTCCATTCGTCGTCTCAATATCAAGTCGGTCTGGTCGGCTCGAATATAAGGAGACAGTCGGTGCGCAAGCTCATCGTTTCAATCCACAGCACGCTCAACGGCGTGGTCACCGGGCCCGCGGATGACGAAACCAACTTCATGCTCTGGGCAGGCGCTGGCATCGAGGACAGTGCTTCGTCATTTCACGAGAATTTCGACACCGTCGACACGATCTTGATGGGGCATGGCACTTATGACGATTTGTCGAGGAAATGGCCCTATGTCCGGGACTGGCCGGGCGTCGACGATGTCAGCCTGCACCTCGGCGACATCGTCAACAAAACGCCCAAGCTGATCGTTACCGGACGCGAAATTCCCGATATCAAATGGGGCGATTTCGATCCGCCGAAGCAGCTTGTTGGCCATGATATCGAGCGACAGATCGGAGCTCTCAAAGCCGAGGACGGAGGCGATATCATAACATTCGGCAGCCCTGCCCTCGTTCGGTCGCTCACCAACGCCAGGCTGGTCGACGAATATCGCATTCTGCTTCATCCCGTCGTCGTCGGCGAGGGTCGGCATCTGTTCACCGACATTGACGGGCGCACCGACCTACGCCTCAAACATGTCCGGACGTTCGAGCGGGGCACGATTCTCCTCCATTACGAACGGGCGCGATGACGGCGGAAAAGCGGAAGGGCATTGCCCGAGTTCGTGACCTCTCGATACCTCATACTTGAGCTGAGGCCGCGTTGCGCTATGTCGAGGCTAGACGCTGCCCCAGCGACTTCATTTCCAGTCGCGTAAACAATGTCCCTTTTCAAAACGAGTTTAAGATATGACCGAGGCTGTGGCGCTATCTCCCATCGATCGCCTGCTCGCTATCATGGCGCAGTTGCGCAATCCTGACGGCGGTTGCGAATGGGATTTGGCGCAAAGCTTTTCGACGATCGCGCCCTATACAATCGAGGAAGCCTATGAGGTTTCCGATGCAATTGCCGGCGGCGACCCCCATGCGATCTGCGACGAGCTTGGCGACCTGCTGCTCCAGGTCGTGTTCCACAGCCAGATCGCGACCGATGATGGCCTGTTCGGTTTCGACGATGTCGCCAACGCGATCAGCGACAAAATGGAACGCCGCCATCCGCATATATTCGGCGGCGGCAAGACCGACGATGTCCGCCAGCAATGGGAGCAGATCAAGGCGGCCGAGCGCACCGCCGATGGTCCCGCAAGCGCGCTTGCCGGCGTCGCGCTGTCATTGCCCGCATTGCTCCGCGCGCAAAAGCTGCAAGGCCGTGCAGCACGCGTTGGTTTCGATTGGCCCGACATCGATGGCCCGCGTGACAAGATTGCCGAGGAGCTCGCCGAGGTCGCGGCCGCAACCACCGATGCCGAACGCCACGAAGAGGTCGGCGACTTGCTGCTCGCGGTGGTCAATTATGCACGCCACCTTGGCGTCGACGCCGAAGGCGCCTTGCGCGATGCCAACGCCAAATTCGCGCGGCGCTTTGCCGCCATGGAAGATCGCGCGGGTGGCAGCCTGTCGGGCCTGTCGCTCGACGCGCAGGAAAGCCACTGGCTGGCGGTTAAGGCGTCGGAGCGTCCGTAGCCGGCCAGAGCCGTTCGAACCGCGCGCTGTCGGCGGGATCGAGCCGCACCGTCAGCACATGACCTTCCGCCTCGGGCTCGTCCGCGAGTACTTCGCCCCGCGCGTGAAGCCACGCCGCCGCTTCGCCCTGGCCGTAGCTCAGATAGATGCGCCGCACCTTATGCAGCGCGGTCAATTGTGACGCCATAAGGGTTCGCGCGGCTTCGACGCCCTCGCCCGTCACGGCCGATATCACGGCCACGTCGGGGCGCCGCGCTGCCATCTCTTCAATGTCCGCCCGGCGATCGCCATCGGCGGTGTCGATCTTGTTCCAGATTTCAATCTGCTGGATCACCGGCGGCGCATCGCCCTCCTCCCCATCCTGCGGCCCGTTGACACCGAGCGAGTTCAGAATGGCGCGCACGTCGTCATATTGCGCTTCGCTGTCAGGATGAACGATATCGCGGACATGAACGATCAGGTCTGCGGTGGTGACTTCCTCCAGCGTCGCGCGGAACGCCGCGACCAATTCGGTCGGCAGGTCGGACACAAAACCCACCGTGTCCGACAGGATCGCCTTGTCGATGCCGGGCAGCCGGATTTCGCGCATCGTCGGGTCGAGCGTGGCGAAAAGCATATCTTCCGCCATGACGTCACTTCCGGTCAACCGATTGAAGAACGTCGATTTTCCGGCGTTGGTATAGCCGACAAGAGCCACCACCGGCCACGGTGCGCGCTGCCGCTTCGATCGCTGTAGCTGCCGCGTTCGGCGCGCATCTTCGAGGCTGCGCCGGATACGCGCCATGCGGTTGCGGATCATCCGCCGGTCGGCCTCGATCTGCGTTTCGCCCGGCCCGCCGAGGAAGCCAAAGCCGCCGCGCTGACGCTCAAGGTGGGTCCAGCTGCGCACCAGCCGCCCCGCCTGATAATCGAGATGCGCGAGTTCGACCTGCAGCCGCCCCTCGGAGGTCGCGGCGCGCTCGCCGAAGATTTCGAGGATCAGGCCGGTGCGGTCGATCACCTTCGTCCCGAACGCGGTTTCGAGATTGCGCTGCTGGATCGGGCTGAGCGCAGCATCGACGACGACCAGCTGGACATCCTTTGCCGCGATATCGGGCGTAATCGCATCGATCTGCCCGACGCCGAGCAAAGTCGCGGCGCGCGTCTGGCGCAGGCGGAGCGTATGCACCGCGACGACGTCGAGCCCGATCGCAAGCGCAAGCCCCCGCGCCTCCTCGGCGCGCGCGTCGAGATCGCGGGCAAGCCGCTGGCTATGCCATTCGGGCACGACGATAAGCGCGGCGGCGCCGCGCGTTACCTCGTCTTCATTGTCGATTATCGGGTCGATCAGGCGTTGTCCGCTTCTGCGTCCGGCTCGCTGTCGGTTAGGTTGATCGGGCCGTTCGGCTGAACGGTCGAAATCGCATGCTTGTAGACGAGCTGAACCTGACGCTCGCGCTCGAGCAGCATGCAGAACAGGTCGAATGCGACGATATCGCCCTGCAACATCACGCCATTGACGAGGAACATCGTCACCGACTCGTCCGACTTGCGCACCGCGTTGAGGAAGACATCTTGCAGCGCCTTGCCTTTGCTCGCCGGCGCATCGCGCAGATTGTCGCCGAGCAGCGACAGGTCGAAATCGTGCGAAGGCATCACCGTCGAAATCGCGTGCTTGTAGACAAGCTGCGACTGACCATCACGGCGGAGCAGCAGCGAGAAGTTGTCGAACCAGGTGATGATGCCCTGCAGCTTGACGCCCTTAACCAGGAACATGGTCACCGGGGTTTTGCTTTTGCGGAGGGCGTTGAGGAAAATATCCTGGAGATTCTGGTTTTTATCGGACACATTTGCCTCCTGTTTTTGGCGGTAAAACCGCGGGTACGGTGCCGGTTTTCCGGCTTTCAAGACCTACTTTGCCAATGCAATATGCGGCAAAGGACGCGCAAGGTCTAGCGCAAAGCCGCTATCCCTCGCCGTCCGAACTCTCGGTAAGCCCCAAAAGTTTCAGTTTGCGGTGCAGCGCCGAGCGCTCCATGCCGATAAAGGTCGCGGTGCGCGAAATATTGCCCGAAAAACGGTTGATCTGGATGCGCAGATATTCGCGCTCGAAATTCTCGCGCGCTTCCTTCAGCGGGATCGCGGTGATCGATTCCGAATTAGGCAATATGTCGGTCCCGCCGCGCACCAGCTCCGACGGCAGCATATCGGCGTCGATCCGCGCCAGCCGGTCGCTGGGCGCCAAAATCATCACGCGCTCGATCACATTGCGCAGTTCGCGGACGTTACCTGGCCACTCGTGCGCCTGGAGCGCGGCCATCGCCTCGGAACTGATTTCGGGCGGCGCGACGCGGCGGTCGGCGGCATAACGACGGATATAATGGTCGCAGAGGCTGGCGATATCGTCGCGCCGCTCGCGCAGCGGCGGGATGTGGACGGGCACGACGTTCAGCCGGTAATAGAGGTCCTCGCGAAAGCGGCTTTCGGCGATTTCGGTCATCAGATCGCGCGCCGACCCCGAAATAATCCGCACATCGACGCGGATCATCGTGCGGCCACCCACCCGCGCGAAGCTCTGATCGGTGAGGACGCGCAGGATCTTGCCCTGCGTCGTCAGCGGCATGTCGGCGACCTCATCGAGGAACAGGGTCCCGCCATGCGCCTGTTCGAGCAGGCCGACGCGGATCGAACCATCCTCGGCTTCGGACCCGAATAATTCGGTTTCGACCGTCTCGGGATCCATCCGCGCCGATGAAATGACGCGGAACGGCGCGTTATGCCTGCCACTCCATCCGTGCAGCACACGCGCGGCCACCTCCTTGCCGACGCCGGGCGCACCCGTGATCAACACCCGGCTTCCCGTCCCCGCGACGCGCTTCAGCGTCGCGCGGACATTGTTGATCGCGGCGCTGGTGCCGGTCAGTTCGTCCGACGGGCCTGCCTTCTCGCGCAATTGCTCATATTCGAACTTCAGCCGCTCGCTCTCGGTCGCGCGCGCGACGAGGTGAAGAAGTCGCGACGCTTCGAACGGCTTTTCGATGAAATCGAACGCGCCCCGGCGGATCGCCGCGACCGCGGTATCGAGCCCGCCATGACCCGAAATGACGATGATCGGCAGCGTCGGATCGAACGCCTTGATCGCCTCGACCAGCCCCAGCCCATCGAGCCGCGACCCTTGCAGCCAGACGTCGATCAGCGCGAGCGACGGCCGCCGCTGGCGGATCGCTTCCAGCGCAGAGTCGCTGTCCGACGCGGTGCGCGCCTCATAACCTTCGTCTTCCATGACGCCGGCGACAAGGTCGCAAATGTCGCGTTCGTCGTCGACGATCAGAATATCAAGCGCCATGATCTTCTCTGTCCTGCCGGTTCCGGATGCGTCCGGGAACCGATTCACTATGCCCCATGCTTGCTTCCCCGCCCTTGCCGGCCAACGACTTCAGCCGGTCGGGGTGGAGCGTCAGGGTGACGCACGTCCCCTGCCCCGCCGGATTGTCCGAAAATTCAAGTTCGCCATAATGTTGCTCGACGATCTTCTTGACGATTGCGAGCCCGAGGCCCGTCCCGCCCTGGCGCGTCGTCATATAAGGCTCGGCAATAGCGTCGCGCGCCTCGGGCAGCCCGATGCCGTCGTCGGAGACGCGAATGATGATCTCGCCATCCGCGCCCGAAAAAAGTTCGGCCGCAATATGTCCGGTGACAATCGAGTCTGAATTTTTGTATTTTTCTTCAATCGCTTCGACAGCATTTTTCACAATATTCGTCATGGCCTGCGACAACAGGCGACGATCGCAGACAAGCGGCTCGATCTCGGCGGGCGTTTTGACCGCGAACGCGATGTCGGGCTTTGCGACTTCGAACAGGAACACCGTCTGGCGCAGGATATCGCGGACATCCTCGACCCCGAAGGTTGGTTTCGGCATCCGGGCAAAGCTCGAAAATTCGTCGACCATGCGCCGCATGTCGTGCACCTGCCGGATCACCGTGTCAGTGAGCTTGCGGAAGGTGGCACTATCGCCCTCCACCTTATCGCCAAACCGCCGTTGGAGCCGTTCGGCTGCGAGCTGGATCGGGGTGAGCGGGTTCTTGATCTCGTGCGCGATGCGCCGCGCCACGTCGGACCAGGCGGCGCGGCGCTGATCGAGCAATTGCTGCGTGATGTCCTCGAAACTCAGGACAAAACCATCGCCCTGCGCCACGGCTTTCGCCGCAAGCGTCGCGGGCTCGGCATCCTTTCGCGAGAGTTGAACAATCGCCTCGCGCTCGTCGCTGATCAGCAGACGCGCCAGTTCGGGCGCGACATCGTCGAGGGGCTGCCCCGTCAGGCATTCGGCCGACTGGCAAATCAAGCGCTCGGCGGCGGCATTTGCGAGCAGGATGCGGTGATCGGCATCGACCGAGACCACCGCCGACGACACGCCGCTCAGCACCGCCTCGATAAAGCTGCGCCGGGCTTCGAGCTGCTCGTTCACGCTGACGAGCGCGCCGGTCTGGCCCTGCAACTGCTCGGTCATCCTATTGAAAGCGCGCGTCAACACCGCGATTTCATCATCGCGTGCCGGCGGGGTAACCCGGACCGACAGATCGCCGCCGGCAGCGGTTCGCGTCGCCCCGATCAATGTGCCGAGGGGACGAACGATACGATCCGCAACCACGATCGCCGCGATGACGGCAAGCGCGAGAAGCAGCAATGAACCAAGATAGAGCGCGCCATTGAATTGCAGCTGGAGTTGCTGCGAGCGTTCGAACAGGTTGTTATAGTCGGCCAGAACCGCGCTCGCGCGGGCCGACTGCTGGAAGCCCGGAACGTTGGTGTCGCGTGAGGCATAGACGTAGGCGCGATCAGTGCCGGGCAGCCGCGCCGCGGCTTCGATTCGCGTGGGCTGACGAACAACGACGACATCCTCGCCCGCGTCGAGGCGGCCAACCATCGCCGAACCGAGACGGGTTTCGGCCGCCCGGTCGTCAGGGTTGATCGCCGTCGCCGTGCGCGCGACGCCATCCCTGCCGATTTCGATGATCGCCGATTCATTGAGGCTGCGCACCACAACCTGTTGCAGATAATAGTTGCTGAAGGCCGGGCTATCGATCGGAACGAGGCTCAATTGCTTGCCGAGATCGGTCGCCATGGCATAGGTGTTCGCGCCGACCTGGCGCTGGTTTTCCTGATAATATCCCTCTGCAAGATTGGCGGCATTTTCGAACATGCCGCGCGAGCGATCCGAAAACCAGAAATCGACGCCGTACTGGAACAGCAACGAGGCGAAGATCACGACGAGCAACGTCGGCGCCGCGGCGATCAACGAAAAGAGTGCGACGAGCCGGACATGAAGGCGGCCGTTGCCGCCCGCCATCGATCGCACGGCGCGCGCACGCGCAACGCGGCTGCCGATGAGCACGATCAGCGCCATCGCCGGCACGAGATTGACGACCATGATCGCCGCGACCAGCGCGGGGGTCAGCAACCGCTCGCTCTGCGCATCGCCGGTGACGAAGATGTAGGTCGCGATGGCCACGCTGATGATGATGGCGAGCGTATAATATTCCGGTGCGGCAAAGCGCCAGAAGCCCGAGCGCACTTCCTGGCCGTCCGAATCCATGTCGAGAGCCAGAGTGGGGGATTGCGTCATTGTTGCCACGCTACGACAATCCTGTTGCATAGAAAACACACAATCTACGCGAGTGTCGCCCAATTGCCCCGATTCCGGGTTTGTCTTTGCCAATCAAGGCTGAGCGGGATCGATATCGAGCTGACCGAGGCGCTTGCGCAGCGTGTTACGGTTGATACCAAGGCGGCGCGCCGCCTCCAGTTGGTTACCGCGAACGTCGCGCAAGACGCGACGAAAAAGTGCTGTCTCGACGATTGCCTCCAGCTGGTCGTGGATATCGCCGTCGCTCGCCGTATCCGCCATCTGCTCGCGCGCCCAATCATCGACCGCGCGGGCGATCAGCGCGGCGGGCTCGACCGTGCCGCCGCCCTCGCCGCTTTCGTGCAGCACCGTCTCGACATCGCGCACCGTCACGACGACATCGCGCGACAGGACAGCGAGCCGCTGGACGACGTTGCCGAGTTCGCGAACATTGCCCGGCCAGTCGTAACGTTCGAGCCATTGCATCGCGGCGGGCGCGAACTGTCGATCGGGCAGCCCTGAACCGCGCCCGGCCTCGACAAAGTGGCGGACGAGCGCCGCGATGTCGCTGCGCCGGTCGCGGAGCGGTGGCAGCGTCACGGGAATGACGTTAAGACGGTAAAAGAGATCCTCGCGGAAGCGGCCGTCGGCGACCAGGGTGCGCATGTCGCGATGCGTCGCGGCGATGACGCGCACATCGGCGCGCAACGCCTGGCTACCGCCGACGGTCGAATATTCGTTGCTTTGCAGAACCCGGAGGAGGCGCGTCTGCGCCTCGAGCGGCATGTCGCCGATCTCGTCGAGGAAGAGCGTGCCGCCCGCAGCCTGTTCGAAGCGACCGGCATTGCGGCTGTGCGCGCCGGTGAAGGCGCCCTTTTCGTGGCCGAACAGTTCGGCTTCGATCAGTTCGCGCGGGATTGCTGCCATGTTGATCGCCACAAAAGGTCCGCTCCGGCGCAGGCCGGTCGCGTGAATCGCGCGGGCCACGACCTCCTTGCCCGTCCCCGATTCGCCGAGGATCAGCACTGCCAGATCGTTCGAGGCGAGCCGCGCGATCGTGCGATAAACCGCCTGCATCGCCGGGGCGCGGCCGACGAGGCCATGGCTGTCCGCCGGCGCCGCCGCGTCCCTTGCCGCGGGTTCCGCCTTTCTCTGTAACGCGGCTCGGACGCTCGCGGTCAGTTCGTCGAGATCGAACGGCTTGGGCAGATAATCATAGCTGCCGATCCCGGTTGCACGCACCGCGGTGTCGAGCGTATTTTGCGCCGACAGGACGATCACCGGCGTACGGGCATCGACCCGCAGCGAATCGATGCCGTCGCCGTCGGGCAGGACGACATCGGTAATGACGAGGTCGGGCCGGTTGTCGGCGAGCCAGGCATTGCGTTCAGCGATGCTGGCTACCGATGCAAAATGGCCGCATTCGCCGACGAGCGTTTCGCGGATGATCATCGCGATCGTCGGGTCGTCCTCCACCAGCAGGATCGTCTTCGCCTTGCTCATACCGGGCGTCCTTTTTGCGCGACGGGCAGGTGGACGCGGAAGCGGGTCCATTCGCCGTCGCGGATATGCTGGACGGTGCCGCCCATATCGCGCGCGAGCTTCGCAACGAGCGCAAGGCCGAGCCCCCTTCCCTCGCGCTTCGTCGTTACGAAGGGATCGAACAGATCGCCGCGGATGTCGGCGGGGACGCCCGGACCATTGTCGCTGACGCTGACCTCGATCGGCAGTGCGATGCGGCCGCGTCCATCGCCATTGTCGATCGACAGGCCGTGACGATAGGCGGTCGTCAGCCGCACCACGCCATCGTCGCGCCCGCCCAATGCCTCGCACCCATTGGTGAGCAGGTTGAGCAATATCTGCACCATGGCGTCATGGTTCCCGTGCACCAACGGCAGCGACGGATCGAAATCCTCGGCAAAGCGGACGCCAGCGAACTGCCGCGCACGCGCAGTTTCCATCGCCTGATGGATCGGCTGATAGAGGTTGATCGGGCCGCACGCGATCGGTTGCCCGCGCGAGAAATGCTCCATCTGGTCGATCAGCGTCGCGATCCGGTCGACCTCGGCGCAGATCAGCGTCGTGAAGCGCTCGCCCCCAGCGTCGGTCTTGCGCGCGAGGAGCTGCGCGGCACCCTTGATGCCCGCGAGCGGGTTCTTGATCTCGTGCGCCAGCATCGAAGCCGCCGCGCCCGCCGCGCGGCCCGAACGCCCGATCGCGCCGCCCATCAACTCGGCGTCGCTCTGCGACGGCACGAGCGCGAGGATACGGTGGCCGCTCTGGCCATAGGGCACCATCTGCATATCGACGAAAAAGGACCGGCGACCGGCCGCCGAAATCTCAGTGCGATGCGCGAAGAGCGCCGACGTCGAGGCGTCGCTCATCCGCTGGCGATAGCTGCGATCCATCTCGATGACGTCATAGATGACACGGCCAACCATCGCCGAGCGACTGACGTTGCAGAGCTGCTCGGCGGCAGCATTGACGAACAGCACCACCCCGCCGCCGTCGATCAACAGCGTCGGAACGGGGTGCGACTGGATCAGCTCGTCGTGGTCGAAATTCGGGATGCTCGACGTGAGCGCGCTCACGCCGCCGCCTTGGTCAGATGCGGGCCGTAGAAGGCTTCGAGCGCGTCGAGCACGCCCTTGCTGTCGGGGATCCGGTTGACCTTGTTGCGGAACTCGGCCGAGCCGTGGAGGCTCTTGACGTACCAGCCGAGATGCTTGCGCGCCATATTGACGCCGGTCACTTCGCCATAATGGTCGATCATCGCGCGGTAATGCGATGTAATTACGTCATATTGCTCGTCGATGCCGGGATCGGGCCGATTGGTTTCGCCGCGCAGCGCCGCCATGACCTGTCCGAGCAGCCAAGGACGGCCATAAGCACCGCGGCCGATCATCACACCATCGGCGCCGCTTTGCGCCAGCGCGGTACGCGCATCCTCGGCCGAGCAGATGTCGCCGTTGACGATAACGGGGATCGACACCGCATCCTTGACGCTGCGGACAAAGCCCCAGTCGGCCTCGCCACGATACATCTGGTTGCGGGTGCGGCCGTGGACGGTGACAAGCTTTGCGCCCAGATCCTCTGCGATATGCGCGAGTTCGGGCGCGTTCAGGCTGTCATGGCACCAGCCCATGCGCATTTTGACCGTCACCGGCACCGAGACAGCCTTCACGCAGGATTCGATCAGCGCCGCCGCGAGTTTCAGGTCGCGCATCAGCGCCGAGCCCGCATCGCCGTTGGTGACCTTGCGTACCGGGCAGCCCATGTTGATGTCGATGATCGACGCACCGCGATCTTCGTTGAGCCTGGCCGCTTCGCCCATCTCATAAGGCGTGCAGCCGACAAGCTGCATCGACACCGGCTCTTCGACCGGATCCCACGCCGCCTTCTGGATCGACTGGCGCGTCTCGCGGATCGCAGCCTGGCTCGCGATCATCTCGGTGACGTTGAGTCCCGAGCCATAATAGCGGACGAGCTTACGGAACGGCAGGTCGGTGACGCCCGTCATCGGCGCGAGGATCACGGGATCCGCGATGGTAATGTTGCCGATCTGAATGGGCCGCAGCGGCGCCATGGCGGGATGCTTTCGTCAAATTGCCTAAAAAATAAGCAGCGCCCCTACACGTTAAGCAGCTTTCCCGCAAGCCGCGGCTACGCTAACGGCGCGCGAGATGACCGAGTCCGCCCCTTCCCTCTTGCCGCCTGTCGCGGTCGTGCTGCTCGCCGGCGGCCAGGGAACGCGCGCGGGCTTCGAGCTGCCGAAACAGCTTGCGCCGCTTGGGCTCAAGCCGGTGCTGCGCTGGAGCCTCGACGCTTTTGCCGCGCATCCCGCGATCAACGGCGGCGTATTGGTGGCCAACGATGACGTCACGGCAGCAATCGCCAGCCTGCCGAAGGGATGGATTTCTGCCGATCCGGGCGCCGAAAGACAGCAATCGGTCGCGAATGCGATCGCGATGCTGGCCGATTGGGGCGATGATGCGTTCGTGCTCGTCCATGACGCCGCGCGGCCCGGCGTGACCGCCGAGGTGATCGATCGCCTGCTCGCGGCGATGTACGATGCCGAAGCGGCGATC
Organism: Sphingopyxis sp. CCNWLW2; assembly: GCF_037095755.1. Taxonomy (NCBI): domain Bacteria; kingdom Pseudomonadati; phylum Pseudomonadota; class Alphaproteobacteria; order Sphingomonadales; family Sphingopyxidaceae; genus Sphingopyxis; species Sphingopyxis sp. CCNWLW2. Next base: position 567,235 of record NZ_JBAWKJ010000002.1, on the reverse strand, counting down.
CCGACGCTTCCGGTTCCCGACACGCTGGTCGAACAAGCCGCCCATCTTGCCGGTGATGTTGTCGACCGCAGCGCGCTGGCGCGCGTCCAGACGCCGCAAGCGTTCCATCTTGGCACATTGCGCCGCGCGCATGCCGAAGCCGTCGAGGCGGCCGCGACGGACGACGCGCAACTCGTCCGGCGGCTCGGCGTGCCGGTCGCTACGGTGCCCGGCGACGCCCGCCTCCATAAACTGACATATGCCGAGGATATGGCGATCCTGAACGGCTTGCTGGGGATCGATCGAATGACGCGCACTGCCGTCGGTATGGGATATGACGTCCACCGCCTTGTGGCGGGCAAGCCGCTGTGGATCGGGGGAATAGAAATCGCCTATAGTCATGGACTTGAAGGCCATAGTGATGCCGACGTCGCGCTTCATGCACTGACCGATGCGATCCTCGGCGCGCTCGGCGACGGCGATATCGGCGATCATTTCCCGCCGAGCGACCCGCAATGGCGCGGCGCGGCGTCGCACCGCTTCCTTGGCTTTGCCGCCGAGCGTGTGACCGCACGCTGCGGGCGCATCGACCATGTCGACCTGACGATCATCGCCGAAGCGCCGAAGATCGGCCCGCACCGCGCCGCGATGCGGGCACGGATTGCCGAAATCCTTGCGATTCCGCTCGAACGGGTTAGTGTCAAGGCGACTACGACAGAGCGGCTGGGCTTCACCGGCCGCCGCGAGGGGATCGCGGCCCAGGCCGTCGCGACCCTGCAACTTCCGGAGAATTGAACTCGTGCTGTCCGATGCTGAAACGCGCCTTACCGCGCGCGACGACCTTGCCGCAACCGTCCTTGCGAACAACCGCGTCGCGGGGCGGAAAGTCGCCGTGGCCGAAAGCTGCACGGGCGGCATGGTATCGGTCGCGCTGACCGATATTGCCGGAAGCTCGGACGTGTTCAGCGCGGGCTTCGTCACCTATTCGGGCCATGCCAAGCAGAGCCAGCTCGACGTCAGCAGCGAGATCCTGGAAACCTTTGGCGAAGTCTCGCTCGCGACCGCGTGGGCGATGGCGGCGGGCGCGCTGGCCAACAGCGACGCCGATGTCGCGGTCGCGATCACCGGAATCGCCGGACCCGGGGGCGGGTCGGAGAAGAAGCCGGTGGGTCAGGTCGTGTTTGCACGCGCACTGCGCGGGCAGGATCCCGACGATTATTTTACCCAGCGGGTGCAATTCGAATCGACCGATCGCGCCGCGATCCGCCATGCCGCTACGCTGTTCGCGCTCGACCTGCTTCAGCCCGGCAAGGACGAACTGCGGCCGTCGGAAGATATCACCCTGCCGGCTTGAGGGCGCAGGAGCGGCGCCTTCGGCTTCGGAGTTTTCGCGTTCACGCTATCCGTGAAATCAAATGGCGTTGTTTGATAAATTTCGTTGATCCAGTTCGCGAACAGCAAGTGAGCATGGCCGCGCCACCGGTTCTGCGGGGGCCGCTCAGGATCGTCGGCAGGAAAATAGCTTTTCGGTAAATGCGTGGCGCCGTCGCGGTTGTACTCGGAGGCAAGCGTGCCGGTATCATATTCAAGATGGTTGAACATGTGCAGCATTCCGTTGGCGCGGTCGTCGACAAGGCCGGCGCCGACTTCGACACTGCCTGCAAGAACATGCAGCCCTTTGGCGCCGACCAAAGCGGACGGGCAAACCTCTGTCCAGCGCGAGACGGGTACATCGAATGTGTCCGGAAAACCCCTTAGATAAGGCGACGTGGGGGCCAGATTTTGGTGCCTGAACACGCCGAAAGCTTTGCGCGACAGGTCGCGCTTTGGAACGCCGTGAAAGTGAAAAAGGGCGGCTTGAGCAGCCCAGCAGATCGTGAAGCAGCGATGGACATGCGTCTGGGTCCAATCAAGGATCGACCGCAGTTCGGGCCAATAGCGAACATCCTCATAAGGTAGCCGCTCGACCGGTGCGCCCGTGATGATGAAGCCGTCGAATCGCTCGGCGCTGACGTCGCTCCACGGCCGATAGAAGGCCGCCATGTGATCGGCCGGCGTGTTGCGCGAAACATGATCCGTCATCCGCACCAGCGTCAATTCGATTTGAAGCGGAGTTGCCCCAAGCAGCCGGGCTAGCTGGGTTTCGGTGTCGATCTTGTTCGGCATGAGGTTCAGCAAGCCGATCCGCAGCGGCCTGATGTCCTGGCGTACGGCGTCGGCTTCACCCATCACCATGACGCCCTCGGCTTCGAGAGTATGTCGAGCAGGGAGTTGATCGGGTATCGTTATGGGCACGGTGCGTCGTTTCCTGTTTCGGGTTCGACGCTTGGTGGCTTGATCCGCTTTAGTTGCCGGCCCGGCCACATCCTCCTTGCGGAGTGCCACCTTGCCCGGATCGGCAGGTTGGCGTTGGGCGTCGCCCCAACTCTTGATGCTGATTTTGTCTTACGTCGCTGGCGCTGATTCGGCAACGGCCGGTTTTGAGTCAGGCCACAACGCCGTAAAGTTCGTCGGCGCGCGCTTCGAACGCCGCGATCATCTTGCGCAGCGCCTTGTCGAACATTTGCCCGGCGAGCGCCTCGAACATCCGGCTGCGGAACGAGAAATCGACGAGGAAATCGACGCGACAGCCCCCGCCCTCGGCGGGCTGGAAATGCCATTCATTGTTGAGATGCTTCATCGGCCCGTCGATATAGCTCACGCAAACCTCGCCCGGCCGCTGCTTGTGAACGCGGCACGAAAAGCTTTCGCGCAGTCCCTTGAAACCGACGATCATGTCGGCGACCGCCTCATGCTCGCTGTCGCTGCGGATGCGCAGCGCGATGACCCACGGCAGGAACTCGGGATAGCGCGCAATATCGGTGACGAGCGCGAACATCTGCTCGTCGCTGTACGGCAGGACGCGGGTTTCGTGGTGCCTTGGCAAAGACCGATCAGCCGGCCTTGACGCGCGCCAGCTGCGCTTCGCGGGCGGCGCGCATGCGTTCGAAATCGTCGCCGGCGTGATAGCTCGAACGCGTCAGCGGCGACGAAGCGACCTGCAGGAAGCCTTTGGCGCGCGCGATCTGCGCATAGGCGTCAAACGCCTGCGGGGTCACGAAGTCGATCACCTTCGCATGCTTCGGGGTCGGCTGGAGATATTGGCCCATCGTCATGAAATCGATGTCGGCGCTGCGCATGTCGTCCATCACCTGATGCACCTCCATCCGCTCCTCGCCGAGGCCGAGCATCACGCCCGACTTGGTGAAGATCGACGGATCGCGGCGCTTCACGCTTTCGAGCAGGCGGAGCGAGGCATAATAGCGCGCGCCGGGGCGGATCGTCGGATAGAGTCGCGGGACGGTTTCGAGATTATGGTTATAGACGTCGGGGCGCGCATCGACGATCGCGGCAACCGCGCTTTCGGGCTTGTTGCGAAAGTCGGGCGTCAGGATCTCGATCGTCGTCTGCGGCGTTTCGCGGCGCAGCGCGTTGATGACCTTCACGAACTGGCTCGCGCCGCCGTCGGGCAAGTCGTCGCGGTCGACCGAGGTGATGACGATGTGGCTGAGCCCCATCTTCGCCGCGGCGATCGCGGTATGCTCGGGCTCGAGCAGGTCGACAGGGCGCGGCATGCCGGTCTTAACGTTGCAGAAAGCGCAGGCGCGCGTGCAGGTGTCGCCGAGGATCATCACCGTCGCATGCTTTTTCGTCCAGCATTCGCCGATGTTCGGGCACGCGGCTTCTTCGCACACCGTGTTGAGGTTGAGCTCGCGCATCAGCTTGCGCGTTTCGGCGTAGCCCGGGCTGGTCGGGGCTTTGACGCGGATCCAGTCGGGCTTGCGCTGGCGCTGACTGGGCGTGGTGGCGGGCGATGCGGGAGCGTTCATTTCGCCCACATAGTCGCGCACGCGCCTCTTCTCAACCTCTCTACCTATGCTAAGGGCGACGCATGACTCACTTTGCAGATATGATCGATGGCTACCGTCGTTTCCGTAACGGCGGTTGGCAGCAACAGCGCGAACGCTGGAACGAACTTGCCGAGGGCCAATCGCCCAAGGTGATGGTGATCGCCTGTTCGGACAGCCGATCCGAACCGTCGCAGATTTTCGACACCAATCCGGGCGAAATCTTCGTCGTTCGCAATGTCGCGGCGCTGGTGCCGCCGTTCGAAACGACACCCGGACGTCACGGCGTCTCCGCCGCGCTCGAATTCGCGGTCCAGTTTCTGAAGGTCGAGGAAATCGTCGTGATGGGTCACGGCATGTGCGGCGGCTGCCACGCCGCACTGCACCGTTCGATGGCGGGCGCCGAGCCAGGCCGCGGCGGCTTCATCGCCGACTGGATCGCGATGCTCGACGAGGCGAGCGAAGAGATTCGCGCGCAATATCCCGATTTCGATAATCGCGATGCGGGCCGCGCCATGGAGATGGAAGCTGTGCGCGTGAGCATAGCGAATCTCAGGACTTTCCCCTGTATCCAGGAAAAGGAAAATCGCGGCACGCTGAAGCTGCGCGGCGCCTTTTTCGCGATCAGCGACGGCGTACTGCACGTGATGGACGAAACATCGGGAGAATTTTCTCCCGCCTGAGAGGGAGAGTGGGATGAGCGGCAAAAATGCCATGTGGCTGACGATCATTGCGATCGCGGCCGTTTTCGGCGCCTTCATCGGCCCGCCAGTCTTTGAAGCGATCGGCGACGAGACGATGATGATCGTCGCGCCCATCCTGCTTATCCTGTTCATCGGCGTTATCGTTTGGGCGCTGTCGAGCAACAAGCGCGCGGTGAAGGCCGACGAGAGCCTTGTCGCCGATGCCCGGAGGATGGAACCCCCTGAAGGCAAAGCGCGCATCTATGTCTGTCGCCGCGGCTTCGTCGCCGCGCTCCAGGGCATGAACGTCACGCTCGACGGCACGACCAGCGGCCAGATCAAATCGGGCCAGATGCTGATGGCCGATATCGATTCCGGCAAGCATCATCTCCACGTCGCGACCGCAAAGGCGAGCCTCGCGCGGCCCGCCGAGTTCGAGATCGATATCGGCGCGGGCGGCGTCGTGGTAATCCACGCGATGATCGAAATGGGCGCGCTCAAGGGCGACGTGAAACTGACCCGGCTCGACGCCAAAAGCGCGCGAGAGAATGTCCACGCGACCAAGCTGATGCTGTGGGAGGCCGCGACCGCCTGACGCGACCGCGCGCGACGAACCGACGCAGGGCTGCGGGCAACCGTGAAATCCCGCTGCAACAATGGCGTTAACGGCACGTTCTCCCAAAAAAGGAGAACTTGATGGCCCTTCGCCAAACCCTGTCGGCTGCGCCGGCGCTTGCTTCCCGTAGACGTGCTTTTCCCGGCGAAGACGAATCCTACACCAAGGCCCGAAAATCGCTGTTGGCCGAAGAAATCGACCTGCGGCGCAAGATGACGCGGATCGCGGAACAGCGGCGTCAGCTGCCGCCGGGGCCGCTGATGAAGGATTACCGGTTCAAGGACGCCAACGGCGCCGAACTGGGGCTAGCCGAGTTGTTCGGCGCGCATGATACGCTGGTCGCCTATTTCTGGATGTACGGCCCCGAGCGCGAGCGTCCTTGTCCGATGTGCACGAACTGGCTGGGCTCGGTCGACGGCAACGCCAACGACCTGAAACAGCGCGTCGCGTTCAAGATCTTCGGCCGCAGCCCGGTCGAGCGGCAAAAGGCGTTTGCGCTCGAACGCGGATGGCAGGCGCTCGATTTCCTGCAACTGGTTGGCGATGACTACGCTCGCGACTTCCGGCTGCTGAACGCCGACGGCAGCGAAAATCCTGCGCTCGCGGTGTTCAAGAAGCGCGGCAACGACGTGCGGCTGTTCTGGCGAAGCGAGATGACGAGCGAGATGGCCGATCCGGGCCAGGACCCGCGCGACGCGCCCGACATTGCGAGCCTGTGGAACATCCTCGACCTCACGCCCTCGGGCCGCGGGACCGACTGGTATCCGTCGCTGGAATATTGAGGCTTAAAGCCACAAAAGCCCCGCATGCGCGCATCGGAATTGTGTCCTTTGTCGCTTTAGGCGAAAGAGCGGAATTCTGACGGTTCAAAGAGCCAGCAGGGATGCTGGCACAGCGACACAATGTAGGAAAGCTGTGTTTTGAGCTGCGACGGGTCTGCTATAGGGCGGGAACTTCCTTTTGTGCGCCCCGGCGAAAGCCGGGGCCCAGTGCAAAAAATGCTAGGTTTGCGCCAGGCTTCTGGACTCCGGCTTTCGCCGGGGCACACATCTCTAGCGGCAGCATCTCTAGCGGCAGCAACTGACCGACAACGGACGATCGGCAATCCCGTCAGGGAATCGCGTAGGTTACATTCGCCTGCCCGACCGGCTTGTCGGCGTCGTCGGTCCATATCCGCACATCCATCACCGCGAGCCGCTTGCCAAGGCGCAGCATATGCGCGTCGGCGAACAGCGGTCCCGGGCGGCACGGGCGCAGGAATTGGTAGTTGAGCGCGCTCGTCACCGCCATCGCGACCGGGCCGATATGGGCGAGGACGAGCGCATAGGCCGCCATGTCGGCGAACCCCATCTGCGTCGGGCCGGAGATCAGCCCGCCGGGACGCAGCGCATTTTCATTCGGGTCAAGCCGTGCCTGGATATGCCCGGGTGACGCCGAAACCACATGACCGCGCGACCCCGGGGCCGAATGGGGGAAGGCTTCCGCCATGAAGGCGTTGAGCGCGTCCGCATCCAAACGGATTGCGCTCGACGATATTGGCGACTGTCCTTCCCCGGTCATGCCGGTCATGCCGGTCAGCGCGTCAGTTTCTTGTACGACGTCGCGTGCGGGCGCGTCGCATCGTCACCGAGGCGGCGAATCTTGTCCTCTTCATAGGCTTCGAAATTGCCTTCGAACCATTCGACATGGCTGTCGCCCTCGAACGCGAGGATGTGCGTCGCGAGGCGATCGAGGAAGAAGCGGTCGTGGCTGATGACCACGGCGCAGCCGGCGAAATTCTCGAGCGCTTCTTCGAGCGCCGCGAGCGTTTCGGTGTCGAGATCGTTGGTCGGTTCGTCGAGCAGCAGCACGTTGCCGCCCTGTTTCAGCATCTTGGCCATATGGACGCGGTTGCGTTCACCGCCCGAGAGCTGGCCGACCTTTTTCTGCTGATCGACGCCCTTGAAGTTGAACGCGCCGACATAGGCCCGCGTCTGCATCTCGTGCTTGCCGATGTTCATCATCTCGGAGCCGCCCGAGATTTCTTCCCAGACATTCTTGTTGGGATCGAGCGCGTCGCGGCTCTGGTCGACATAGCCGAGGCGCACCGTGTCGCCGATCGCGACGCTGCCGCTGTCGGCGGTTTCCTGCCCGGTAATCAGCTTGAACAAAGTCGATTTACCCGCGCCGTTCGGGCCGATGACCCCAACGATGCCGCCGGGCGGGAGCGTGAAGGACAGGTCTTCGAAGAGCAATTTGTCGCCATAAGCTTTCGAGATGCCCTCGACCTCGATGACCTTGCCGCCGAGGCGTTCGGGGACCTGGATGACGATCTGCGCCTTGCCGGGAATGCGCTTTTCCTGCGCTTCGATGAGCTGGTCGAAGCTCTTGATACGCGCCTTCGATTTGGCCTGACGGGCTTTCGGCGACTGGCGGATCCACTCGAGTTCGTCCTTGATCGCCTTCTGGCGGCCGGCGTCCTCGCGCGCTTCCTGTTCGAGGCGCTTGCCCTTCTTTTCGAGATAGGTCGAATAATTGCCTTCGTAGACGAAATAGCGGCCACGATCGAGTTCGAGGATCCAGTTCACGACATTGTCGAGGAAGTAGCGATCGTGGGTGACGAGGATGACGTTGCCCGGATAGTCGACGAGATGCTTTTCGAGCCAGGCGACGCTTTCGGCGTCGAGGTGGTTGGTCGGTTCGTCGAGCAGCAGGATCGAAGGCTTCTCGAGCAGCAGGCGGGTCAGCGCGATGCGGCGGCGTTCGCCGCCCGACAGATTCTCGACGCTCCAGTCGCCCGGCGGGCAGCGGAGCGCTTCCATCGCGATTTCGAGCTGGTTGTCGAGCGTCCAGCCATCGACCGCGTCGATCTTTTCCTGGAGCGTACCCATTTCCTCCATGAGCGCGTCGAAATCGGCGTCGGCGGGCGGATCGGCCATCAGTGTGCTGATCTCGTTGAAACGCTCCATCATGTCGGCAACCGGGCGGACGCCGTCCATGACATTTTCCTTGACCGTCTTGGTCGGGTCGAGCTCGGGCTCCTGCGCCAGATAGCCGACGGTGATCCCTTCGCCCGGCCATGCTTCGCCGGTGAACTCGGTGTCCATGCCCGCCATGATCTTCATCAGCGTCGACTTACCCGTGCCGTTCGGGCCGACGATGCCGATCTTGGCATCGGGATAGAATTGCAGGCTGAGGTTGTTCAGTGTCGGCTTTTGCGCGCCGGGATAGGTCTTGGTCAGACCCTTCATCACGAAACTATATTGGGCGGCCATGGATATGCTCCGGTATGGGCTGGGCCGCGGGCGCGGCCGGGGAGAGTTTGAGTTGCGCGCCGGTTAGCGAATGGGCGCGCGGTTGGCAATCGGCGCTTGCGCGCGCGGGGCGCGCCGTTACGAAAGCGGCATGAAAATCCCCCATAGCTCCACCCGCTTAGCCGGGATCGCCGCCCTTCTCCTTTCCTCCGCTGCTTCCGCCCAACCGGCTCAGAGCGCCGCTGAACTGGCGCAGCAAGGCGAGGATCCCGCATGGGCGATCACCCGCGACCTGACGACCGACGTCGGTCCGCGCATGGCCGGGACCGACGCCGAAGCCGTCGCGCGCCGCTGGGCCGTGCAGCGGCTGCAGGCAATGGGCTTCGCTCATGTCCGCGAGGAAGCGTTCGACATGCCCGTGTGGGTACGCGGCGCCGAAGAGGCCTGGCTGACCAGCAGCCTCGTGCCGCAGAAGCTCGCGATCACCGCGCTCGGGAACAGCGCCTCGACCGGACCAAAGGGGATCGAGGGCGAAATCGCCTATTTCGAGAGCTTCGACGCGCTCGCCGCGGCGCCCGACGCGGCGGTGAGGGGCAAGATCGTCTTCATCGACCACGACATGAAGCCGACGCAGGATGGAAGCGGCTATGGCTATTATGGGCGCGGCCGGTTCACCGGACCCAATGTCGCAGCGAAGAAGGGCGCGATCGCGATCGTGATCCGCTCGATCGGCACCGACAACCACCGGAACCCGCACACCGGCATCACCAATTTCGACGCCGGAGTGAAGCCGATCCCGGCGGGCGCGATCTCGAACCCCGATGCCGATCAGCTTGTCCGGCAGTGGCGGCGCCCGCAGCCGGTGCGCACCAGCACAACCCCACTACTCAAGATGAAACTCATCCTGACCCCGCAGAACCTGGGCACCCGCAAGTCGGGCAATGTCATCGCCGAAGTGCCGGGCAGCGACCCCAGTGCGAGTCCGATCATCATCGCCTGCCACCTCGACAGCTGGGACCTCGGTACGGGAGCGATCGACGATGCCGCGGGCTGCGGGATCATCACCGCCGCCACGAAGCACGTCATGGCGGCCGGCCAGCCGCGCCGCACGATCCGCATATTGTGGGCGGGCGCCGAAGAGGTCGGCGTATTCGGCGGCAAGGCCTATTTCGATGCGCATGGGAAAGAGAAGCATGCCGTCGCTCTTGAATCCGATTTCGGCGCCGACCGCGTATGGCGGGTCGACTTCAAGCTGCCCGACAGCGCCAAGGGGCTTTCGGACCGGATCGCCGCCGCGGTGATGCCGTTCGGGGTCGTCCGCGGCAAGCTGCCGGCGAACGGTGGGGCCGATATCGGCGCGCTCGTGCAGGCCGGGGTTCCGGCGATCGATCTGGCCCAGGATGGCACGCGTTATTTCGACCTCCACCACACGCCGGACGACACGCTCGACAAGATCGACCCCGTGCAATTGCGGCAAAATGTGACGGTTTGGGCCGCGACTCTGGCGATTCTGGCGAACAGCTCGAACGACGAGCTTCCCTAGTGTGACGGAGAAATGACAGAATCCCGCCGCCGCCGACCATCTCAATTATTTTTGTTGACGATTCATGCGGAACGGCTAAATCCCGCGGCTCGCGGTACGGGAAGTTTTCCCGGACGCGTTAAGGCATTTTAGGGAGCCCACACATCATGAAGAAGTTTGCTGCTATCGCCGTTGCTGCCAGCATGTTCGCCCTCGCCGCTTGCGGTGAAAAGGCTGCTGAAGAAGCCACCACCGAAGCTCCGGCCGCTGAAGCGGTTGCTGAAGAAGGCGCCGACGCCGCTGCTGCTGGCGCTGAAGCCGCTGCCGCTGGTGCCGACGCTGCTGCTGCTGGTGCAGAAGCTGCTGCTCCGGCTGCTGACGCTGCTGCTGCCACCGCTGCTCCGGCTGACGCCGCTGCTGCTCCGGCCGCTGCTGCTCCGGCTGAAGAAAAGAAGTAAGTCGCAGCCCTTCGGGGCGTTGACTGAAACAAAAAAAGGGCGGTCTTCCTTCGGGAAGGCCGTCTTTTTTTATGCCTACGCGGCGGACATGAAACCCGTCTAGGGGATGGAGCGTCATTGCATCATCCCGATTTTTGCAAGGACTGCACTGATGCCGATCGCCAACCCGCCCTTTTCGCTGAAGGGGCTCGATCATATCGTCTTGCGGGTCACAAACCTCGACCGCATGCGCGCCTTTTACCAGGAGATCCTTGGCTGCAGCAACGAGCGCGAACAGGCGGAAATCGGGTTATTCCAGCTTCGCGCCGGCCATTCGCTGATCGACCTTGTGACGATCGACGGCCCGCTCGGCGCGGCCGGCGGCACCGCACCGGGGGCCGAGGGGCGCAACGTCGACCATTTCGCGCTCGCCATCGACCCGTTCGACGAAGCCGCGATCCGCGCACACCTCGATCACCACGGCGTCGCGATCGAGCAATCGGGACCCCGATACGGCGCAGAGGGTGAAGGCCCGTCGCTCTATTTCCGCGATCCCGAGGGAAATCTGATCGAACTCAAGGGTCCCGCGACAAGCAGCATATAGACTTGCGGCCCCGCGCTGTCTAAGGCGCGGGGCAGTAGTCGGGGAGTAGCGCAGCCCGGTAGCGCGCCTGCTTTGGGAGCAGGATGTCGCAGGTTCGAATCCTGTCTCCCCGACCACTATCCTCCCAACAATCTTACCCGGCCGACGTCGCAATCAAACGCGCGTAAAAATCGATCATCCGCTTGAAGCTGTCGATCGTCATATGCTCGTTGGTGCCGTGGATCATCGCGGTTTCCTTGAGCGTGAAATGCATCGGCATGAAGCGATACACATCCTCTGAAATCGGCCCCATGCTGCGGCTGTCGGTCGCACCGACGACCAGGAAAGGCGCGACGATGGCATCGGGTGCATCGGCACGCGCCGCCGCTACGACGTATTTCCAGCCCTGCGAGCTGGTCGACGACACGCGCGACGGCTCGTTCGGCGGCTTCACCCAGCTGAGTTCGACCGGCGCATCGCCGACCGCCGCCTTGGCGCGCGCCATCACATCGGCCGAGCTGTTCCATGGCGCGATCCGATAATTGATCAACGCACTGGCCGATTGCGGCAGGACATTCTCCTTGGGGCTCCCCTGCAGCATCGTCGGTGCTATCGTCGTGTGGAAAGCGGCCGCCGAGGAGGGCGACGCCGAAAGCTGCTTGTTCAGCACCGAACCAAGCAGCCACTGGTTCGCGACCGCCAGCTTCGTCGTGCCGCCCTTGTGCGCAGCGAGCGCCTCGACCATCGCGGCGCCCGGGCCGCGCATCTCAATCGGGAACGGGTTTTCGGTGATCGCAAGCACGGCGCGCGCCAGCGTCGTCACGCCGGTTTCGGCGGGCGGCATCGAGCTGTGCCCGCCGGGTGCGTTGGCGGTGACCTTGAGCGTCGCATAGCCTTTTTCGGCGACGCCGATCAGGATGGCGGGCCCGTCGATCACCGGCGTGTCGCGCAGCACGACGCTGCCCTCGTCGAGCGTGTAGAGCGCGCGCACGCCCTCGGCCTTCAGCTTGGCGGCGGCTGCGACAGCGCCCGATCCGCCCGCTTCCTCGTCATGCCCCGACACGAGGTAGATGCCGCGCCTGGGCTGGAAGCCTTGCGCCGCCAGCGCCTCGATCGCCTCGAACAGGCCAATGAGCGAGCCCTTGTCGTCGACCGTGCCGCGGCCCCACACCGCCTTTTCGGCGATCGTCCCGGCGAAGGGCGGATATTTCCAGTCGCCCTCGGTCCCCTCGGTGACCGGCACGACATCCTGATGCGCCATGACGATGATCGGCGCGAGCGACGCGTCGCTGCCCGGCCAATGATAGACGAGCGTCCGGTTCGGCAGGATCGTGCGGGCCATGACGCGGTGGGTCGCCGGATAAGTCGCCGCGAGCCAGCTGTGTAGCCGGTCCCATTCGGCAATGTCATTCTCGGCCGGGTCCTGATGCGAAATCGTCTTGATCTGTGCCGCGGCGCTCAGATGCCCGACGGCGGCATCGAGATCATAGGCCGGCACGGCGGCGAGCCGGATAGCGCTGCCGTCCGCGATGTCCTTGGGCGCAAAGGTCGCGGTCCGTACCGCCACCGTCCCCGCAACCACCGCAACGATCGCAAGACCGCCGAGCAAAATCGTCCGCCGCTTCCCCATGTCCCTCTCCTTCTGCCCGCGCAATGGAGAGGTATCGGTTTCGATTTGCAAGGGAAACTTGAGGGAAATGGTGGGCCCGGCAGGACTCGAACCCGCAACCTAGCCGTTATGAGCGGCCAGCTCTAACCGTTGAGCTACAGGCCCCCTTTTCAACCCGGTGGGGGTGTGCGGGCGATAGCGGAGGCCGCGCCGCATTGGCAAGCGTGAACGATCAGGATGCGGGCTTTGTCAGCGCCTTCCGTTCGGCCATCGCCAATATTTCGGCGGCGGTCGTCGCCTCCACGCCGCGACGCGCCAGGTGGTCGAGCACGATGTCCCACCAGCGATAGAAGAGGTCGAGATCCGCAATGCTGCGGACATAGGGCGTGTTACCCGGCTGCAGCGACGGCGAGTGGAACGAAAAGTTGAGCACCGGCAGACGCGCCGCGATCGCGATATCGATCGCCTTGCACGCCCGTTCGGCGGGAATTCCTTCGGGCGTCAGCGCGATCCGTTCGACAAGCCTCAGACGCGCGAGCGCGGCGCCGGCGTGCGTGCCGTTTCGTGCAACGCGGTGATAGACGCGGCGCCCCGCCGCCCCGAACAAGCCACCAAAGACGGTGGTGACCGGCATCTCAAGCACGGCGCCCTGCCCGGTACGAACCCACCACGGATGCAGCGGCGCCTCGCGATAGTCGGGGCCGTACCCGGCGCGATAATCGAAGCCGCTGCGAACCGACGTGTCGCAGCGGACGCCCAGTTCGGCGAGCATCGCGGCGCTATCGGGGCCCAGACCATATCGCCCGGCGCGATAGACGATCGGTGCAATGCCGAAACGGTCGCGGATCGCATCGCGCAGCGCCATCATCTTCGCGCGCTGCAAATCGGCCGGCAGGTTTCCGGTGTAGCTGTTGCGCTCGCTCACATCCTCGTCGTGCGGCGGGGTCACCCAGGGATGGAGCTGCGCCCCGACTTCGCATCGGCCGCCATCCCGCGCGGCGCCGAGAATTTCGACCGCGCGGTCGTCGGCGACGATCGGCCAGTCGACCAGATAGATGGGTCGAACCGCGGCGCGCTCGAAATAGCTTTGGCATTCGGCAAGCGCGGGGACCGATGCGAGGCGGTAACCCGTGCGCGAAAAGGGCGCCGCCCAGTCGAAATCCTCTTCGGTATCGATCGTGACCCAAAAGCGCGGCCGTTCGTCCGCTTCCAGCTCGATCAAGTCCGATGCGGCCGGATACGCAAAGAAATTGCCCGCAGGCTGCACCATGCTCCCCTTTGCCCCGAAAGCCGACGGACCGGCCTATTCGCCTTGCTGGGCTTCCAGCTCGACTTCGGCCTTTGAGTTGGCGGAGGGCAGGTGCAAGGTCAAGGCGTTATGCCCGATATCGAGGCGTCCGCCGCCGGCGCGCGCGAGGCTGTCGACGAGGCGGAGTGAGAAACCGAGGCTGAGCACCGCGGCGCCGGGCGCTTCGCCTTCGGGACTGAAGCCCGGGTCGAGCAGCTCGGCGGCCGTGGCAAAACGGATCGCCGCGGGGCGGACGATGCGCAGCTGAAGCATGTCGTCGTGCCGCGACTCGGTCACCAATTGCCCGACTAAAATTGCCCCCGGTTCGGACACATCGACCAGCGCGGTCAGCAGGCGGCCGACCATCCGCCGGACATCGGCGTCGCTGGCAAGCCCACGGAACGGCCCTCCGACCCGCGATATGCTGAGATCGACGCGCTGGTCGGCGAGCAGTGCCGCAAGTTCGCTTTCGACCTGCGCCACCACCGCGCCGATGTCGACGACCTCTTCCGACGGGGCGCCGGTGCCCGCCGAGCTGCTGCGTGCCGCGGTTTCCAGATCGTCGATGATCGATTGCACCGACGCCGCATCGGCGACGATCGTTTCGGCCATCCCCCGATAACCGTGGCTGACGGGTCCGAACATCTGCCCCGAAATAATCTGCGCAAAACCCGAAATGGCATTCAGCGGGCTGCGAAGCTCGTGGATGAGCTGACGGATCGAATCGCCCGAATCTTCGGCCGTCGGCCGCCCATAGGGTATTTCATTGCGGTGCGGGCGGCGCGCACTCGCGCGGTAGCCGCGGAACTGCCCCGTCGCCGGGTCGAACCAGGGCAGCGCCGAAAAACGCCACTCGCCCGCCTCCGCCGGCGCCCCCTCCAGCAGCATTCGCGCGTTGATGATCTCGGCGCGCTGGCGAAAGGCGCCGGCCGCAACGCCATCGGTGCCGGGCTCACCGCCATAGGCCGCCTCGGCGATCGACAGGCCGATCACCGCGCCGCGCGTTACGCCCTCGACCCAATGGACCACGCCGTCGGGGCCCGTTTCGAACAGGAATGCCGCGCGCGGCGCCCGCGATTGGGCGGGCTGGGCGCGCGTGGACTGATATTTGTCGATACGGCGGACGAGCTCGCTGATCTGGCTCGGATGGCTCTCGGTCGCGGTTGCCGGTACGGGCGCCGCGTCCGTTGACGGCGCAGGCTCCTCCTGCACCACGGCTTCGGGCTGGGGCAAAGCCACCGACGCACAGCCAAGACTGGCGAGCGCGCGATAGACACCTCTGGGCAGGTCGGAACGGCCCGCCAGCACCGACCTCGCCATCGCGCTCGTTGCCGGCAAGAGGGCTAGCCAGTCAGCTTCGGCGAGCCGCGCATCGCGCAGCATGGTCGCCGACACCGCGGGAACATCGTTGGCGTAAAGCGCGACCAGCGGTGCGAAGCGGCCATGGCGCGCGACGGCGCGCGCACAGTCGCGGCGTACGGATTCGGGAACGCGCGGCCTGAGCACGGCGAGCGCGTGCAGGCTGCGGCGAATATCGTCATCGGAAAGTTGATTGCCGCGCTGCGCCAGAATATCGGTAAGTTGCCGCCAGGCAGTGATGCTCGCCCGGCGATCCGCAGGCGCCTGGCGCAAGATGGTCGCAATCATCGAGTCAGCAGTCACGCGAAATCAGCCCCACAGCCCTGGTCGTTGGTTAGCATATGCTTACCGGCTAGCGTGAATCATCCGGCCATGAAAGTGCCTTAACCGTCCACGTCGCATTGTGGGACAATTGCAATCGCCTGAAATAATATTATGGTCGCCGCAGTTTTGGAAAGCGGATGTTTCAACGATGGCTAGTCAGAAATTCGATCAGATTGATTTGCAGATATTGGGCGAGCTGCAAAAAAACGGGCGGATGACGAATGTCGAACTGGCACAGATGGTGGGGCTGACGGCGCCGCCATGCCTCCGCCGAGTCCGGGCGCTCGAGGAATCGGGGGTCATCCGGTCCTATCACGCCGACCTCGATGCATCGAAGCTCGGCTATGGAATTACCGTCTTTGCGATGGTCAGCCTGCGCAGCCAGGCCGAGTCCGACCTGAAGGCGTTCGAGGACTATGTCGGCGGGCTCGCCGAGGTGCGCGAATGCTATATGCTGAACGGCGAGATCGACTTTTTGCTGAAGGTCGTCGCGCGCGACCTGCAGAGCTTCCAGTCGTTCCTGACCGCGCACCTGACGTCGGCGCCCAATGTCACCAGCGTCAAAACGTCGCTGACGATTCGCACCGCGAAACAGCTGGCGGGAATTCCCGTCGAACCCTGAGATTGCCGGTCGGCCATAAGAAAAGGGCGCCATCCTGACCGGATGGCGCCCTTTTCTTTTGTGCTGTGCGAAGCGCGCGATCAGTTCGTCGCGGGAGCCGCCGGGGTGGCCGCCGCAGCGGGAGCCGCCGCGGGTGCATCCAACTTGACCACCCACAGGTCGGCCAGCCGCTTGCGGGGGCCAGCTACCTGGCCGAAGCTGGCCTTGGCGGCTGCCTTGTCGCCCGACAGTGCCTGGGCAACGCCGAGGCGATACGTCCACATGTCCTTGTCCGCTGCGCCCTTTGCTGCCGCCTGATAGAGCGGAATCGCATCGGCATAATGACCATAGCCGACCAGCGCGTCGGCCGTGGCCCCCGCCGTCTTGGGGTTGGTCAGCGTCGAAGGCTGCTTGGAATAGGCCACGATGGTCGATGCCTCGTTGCCGGCGCGCGCCTTCTGGTCATCGCGTCGGGCCGCCAGCTTCGCGTCGGTGCCCGGGAAAACCTTCTTCCGCTCGCCTTCCTGGATAACGGCGACGGCTTCGCCCGGCAGGCCGTCGCTGGCCGCAAGCGCGCTATACTCGTCATATTCGAGGCGTTCCGTCATCGCGCCCGCCGCGCGCATCAGGCGCATGACGTCGAGTGTGACGGATTCCTGTTCTTTCGGCGTCCCGGTAGCCGGGCCGGCCTGCAACACCGAAAACAAGGTCTGACGCCAGACCTGCGGCAGACTATAGTCGCGCAGGCGCAAGGTCATCAGGCCGAGCATCTCATCGTTGCGCTTTGCGGCCTGCAGAGCCCTGATCGGCCGAACATAAAGTTCGTCCGACGGACGCTGGCCCGCCGCACGGCTTGCTTCGATCGCGGCCTTAGCGGTCGCGATGCCCTGATCGACCTGACCCGAGCTGAGATAGCTGTCCATCAACAGTACGGGCACATTGGCTTCGGTCGATCCTGCGGCGCGCGCGGCTTCGAGGCGCTTGATCGCCTTCGGATAATCCTTCGCCGCATAAGCGAAATTGCCTGAGAAGAAGCTGTAAACCGCGAGATTTTCCGGCGGGGTCAGCCCCGAATCGAGCATCGCGTCGAGCGCCTGTCCCTGAACCGCCTGGTCCTTGTTCAAGATGCCGAGCTGAAGCTGGTAGAAGCCGAGGAGATATTTATCGTCGGGCGCAGTGGCGGTCCCCTGCCCTTCGGTCAGCGCCGCCTGCAACGCCGCGGCGTCCTTTGCGGTGGTCGCGTCGGTCATTTTTTTGAGTGCGGGGCCGAACCCCTTGCTCGCCGACAGGCCCTTGCCCTTCGCCGCTTCTTCCTTCTTCGGCTTTTCTTTCTTCTGCGCGGCAGCCGGGGTCGCAGTCGCCATCAGCGCGCAGCCCAGCACAGCGGCTATCGCCGTTGCGGGCATCGAGCGGAAACGGTTGAACATCGAAATCTCTCCTTAGAACTCGGCCGCCTTCGCCCAAGCATGCACCTTTGGCGCACACAGGTTCGGCCGCGCGTCGTTAACGCGGCTAAACCCGTCGCGTTGCCAAGGCAAGACAGGCAGTATCGATATTTCAATGGAGAAAAGCGGCTGAACCGAAATTGAACCCGGTCTGCCGGTCCGGGCCGCGCAGCGTCAGGGCCGGCGGTCAGGCGATCGCGTCGATTGCCAGGTTGATCCGGCGCAGCACGGCGGGGTCGCCCGGCGCGCCCTCGATCGCCGCTTCGGCGAGCTGGATCAGCGGGATGATGCCAAAGGTCGCGGCGAGCCCTTTCAGGCGGATTGCCGCCATTTCCCAGTTCGCATCGCAGCGCGATCGGCGCATCAGATCGGACAGGTCGCGCGCGCTGCCCGTGAAGGCGGTGCGCAAATCCATCGCCATAGCGGGGTCATCGCCGAAAGCGGCGCTGAGATATCGGTCAAGAGGGCCGCTGTCGAAAGACATTCCACAGGATTGGCAGCTTGTAGTTAAGTTTCCGTTTCATGGCGGCCATTTGCTGCTAAGATGGCAGGATGACGGGGGAAAAGAAAATTGTCGGTTTGTGGCGGAATTCCGCGGCGAACCCGGAAGCGGACAGCGCGGAACCGGCAGAAGTGACGGCGTCCGAACCCGCGCTCTCGCCCGAAATCGAGGCGCCCACCGAACGGAATTGGCTCGACATGTCCTCGCTCGATGACGCCGGGGATATCGACGAAGCGCCACGCGCTGCGCCGGCCTGGCGCGAACGCGGTGCACCGGCACTGCTTATCCTTCTGGCGATCGGCTGGACGGGGTTTGCGCTTTCCGTCGCGACGGGCGGCTTTGCACGCAGCCCGGCCCTCTCCGCCTGGCCGTCGCTCGTCGCGACGATCGCGATGCCATTGACGCTGCTGGTGGTGCTGTGGATGGCCTTGCTCCGATCGGGCCGGTCCGAACAGGCGCGTTTCGCCCGGGTCGCGGCCGCGCTTCGCGAAGAGAATATGGCGCTCAACCAGTCGATGCATTCGCTCGGCCTGCATCTTGCCGATGCCCAAAAGCAGCTCGGCGATCAGGCGAAGATCGTCCAGCAGCTCGGGCTCGACACCGTGTTGCGGCTGGGCGAAAGCAGCGACAAGCTCGCCAGCAACGCCTCGGTCATCGCCAATGCGCACGACCAGCTCGCGCGCTCAGGCGATGTCGCGCTGCAGCGGATGGATGGGCTGCTCGCGGGCTTACCACGGATCGACGACGTCGCGCAGCGGCTCGCGGTCAATTTCCGCGAGGCGGGACTCGTCGCGCACCAGCAGGGCGCCAACCTCGAAGCCCGGCTCGCGGCGCTCGGCGAGGAAGCGGCGAAGGCGGCGCAGACCGGAACCGAAACGACCGCGACCATGCTCGAGGCGATCGTCGCGCTGCAGGAGCAGACGAAGGAAACCGAATCGGATCTGCTCGCCGCGTCGGCCCGGGTCGCCGACGTGCAAGGTGCGGCGCTAACGCAAATGACGAATGTGGCCGCCTCGGCACGCGCTGAAATGGCCTCGACCGTCACGGCGATGACGGGCCAGATGGATCAAAGCTGGCGGCAGTTTCGCGAAGGCGTCGACGACGCCGGCGCTCTCATGGATGCGAAGCTCGGCCTCGCCCGCGACGCCGGAAATGCTATGGGCGCGCAGCTCGCGGCGCATGCCGACGCGAGCGACGCACTCGCCTCACGCATCACCGCGCATGTCGCCGAAGTCGGCAAGCAGCTTGAAATCCTCGATGTCAGCGTCAGCGCCAGCACCGGGGTCATCGGCCGTTCGATCGACGACACCAAGGCGCAGCTCGTCGCCTTCATTCAGGAAGTGCAGAGCGGCAACGCCTCGGCGCATCAACTCATCACCCATGCCGAATCGCTGCTTCTCGCGCTCGATGCCGTGACGCGCGAACTCGACGAAACGCTGCCGCACGCGCTCGACCGGATCACCTCGCACGGCAAGACGACGCAGACGGCGCTGTCGCAGCTCCGCCCGATCCTCGATGCGTCGGAACTCGTCGCGCAATCGACGGCGTCGCACGTCAACGCCGTGCAGGCGACGCTCAAAGCGAACGAGGAACAGATGGTGGGTCATGCGACCAGCCAGCAGGCGCTCGTCGACCGCATCAACGGCTCGCTCGCCGACGCCGAGACGGCGCTCGCCAAGCTGCGCGAGGGCGCCGACGACTTCGCCGAACAGGGCGGCGCGCGCATGATTGCGACGCTCGGCGAGGTTCGCGCCACCGCCGATTCGGCGGCCGACGAAGCGCGACTGACGCTCGAAAAGCTGGTGTCGAGCGCGCGCGAGACGATGCAGGCGACCGCGACCGACGCGATCGACGCCGCGTTCAAGAACGAGATCATGGCACAACTGACCGCGATCGAGGATGCCTCGGCGCGCGCGGTTGCCGCCGCCAACGGCGCCGCCGACCGGTTGATGCGCCAGCTGATCACGATCATGGACACCAGTGCGAGCGTCGAGCAGCGCGTCAGCGAAGCCGAACAGGCGATCGCGGCGTCGGACCGCGACTCGCTCGCGAAACAGGTCGGTCTGCTGACCGAGTCGCTGAAATCGACCGCGATCGACGTCACCAAGATCCTGTCGAGCGAAGTCAGCGACATCGCATGGGACGCGTACCTCAAGGGCGATCGCGGCGTGTTCGCGCGGCGCGCGGTCAAGCTGATCGACAATAGCGAGGCCAAGGAAATCCTGCGCATCTATCAGGCCGACGATGGCTTCCACGCAGCGGTGAACCAGTTCATCCACGATTTCGAAGCGATGCTGCGCGTGCTCATCGGCGCGCGCGACGGCTCGGCGATCAGCGTGACCTTGCTCTCGTCGGATATCGGCAAGCTGTATGTCGCGCTGGCACAGGCGATCGATCGCCTGCGGAACTAAGCACACCCAAACTGCAGTTCACTCGAAAGGCCGGTTTCATCCGGCTGCCGCCACACCGGAAGTGCGCGACCACCCGTCGATGGAGAAAAAGTGGGCGCCATGTCGCGATACCAGATTAGCCTGTCGACCGTTTGCTTGTTGGTGGTCGCAACGGGATTGTACCTAATTGCTCAGAATGTGGCGGGCGGGTCCGCTCCTGCTGCATGGGGCTTGTTCTGCTTATTGGTCTGCTTAGCATTGGTTATACAAAAGATTATCGACCGGCTCCCGATGTCGCATGAGGCAATTTTTCGGGCAACCAATGCCAAGCCTTGGCCTGAGCTTTCGACGGCTCAACGTCATTGCTTGGTGCTCTTCGACTGGCCGTTGTTTATGGCGATACGCTATCGTGAGGTGGAACGTCTTGGGACGGAAACGTCGTTCCGGTTCACGCGCGCAGGAAATGGCATCACGCTTCAGCCAGCGGGCGAACAGCATATCGAGCGATATTTTTTGGGAACAATCGCGTCTGGGCTGGCTCGATATGGCCTGCGAGTTCAGCTTCCGGGTCGAGGTTGGGATCTTTTCAATCGAAAAGGTGCGGAGCTGAAACTGGTTGGGGATGATGGCCGCATTATCCAGTATATATGCGGCAAATTTGAGAATGGCGATCTGATTTCATTGCGGAACTTCGGCGAGGCTGCGGAAGCTGGCTATATCTCGACGCTACCTGAAATAGAACGAGACGCCTACGTGATGGCAATGCGCTAGCATCTGGAAGTCAGTAACGCCCGCCTTCCCGCTTTCGTGGGAATGACGAAGTTAGAGATTTAGCGCCGCTTGCCCTTGTGCTTGATATTCGCCGGCCGGCCGCGCTTGCCGACCATATGCTTGCCGGCCTTATCCTTCCCTGCTCCCTTCCCCTTCACGCCGTCGCGGCGTGGCGGGCGATTGCGGAAACCGCCCTCGGGCGCGTCGGGAAGTTCGAAGCGCAGCGCGCCGCTGATCGGGTTGGCGTCCATCAGCTTCAGGTCGAGTCGCTGGCCCGTCGTGAAGCTGACGCGGCCATGTTCGCTGTCGAGGCTGCGCGCGGCTTCGTCGTAGAAGAAGCGCTCGCTGCCGAGCGTCGAGACCGGCACCAGCCCGTCGCCGCCCAGCCCGTCGACGGTCGCGAAGAAGCCGAAGGGTTGCACGCCGGTGATCCGCGCCGCGACGATCTCGCCCTTTTTGGTCGATAGGTAGGCGGCGACATAGCGGTCGACGGTTTCGCGCTCGGCCTCCATCGCGCGGCGTTCGAGCGCGCTGATCGTCTCGCCGATGCGTGACAGACCCTTGGCGTCGGCTTCGCCGAGGCCAGTGCGCGCGGGCAGATCCTTGGGTTTGCCCGGCACTTCGAGCTTATAGCTATCGACGAGCGCACGGTGGACGACGAGATCGGCGTAGCGGCGGATCGGCGACGTGAAATGCGCATAGCTGCCGAGCGCGAGGCCGAAATGGCCCGCGTTGGCGGGACCGTAATAGGCCTGCGTCTGGCTGCGCAGGATCGCCTGCATGATCTCGGGCAACCGGTCGTCCTCGGAAAAACCGTCGATCAGGCGGTTGAAGACCGCGGGCGTAATCACTTGCCCGAGCGCGAAGCTCCGTTCGAAGGTTTCGAGATAATCCTTGAGGCTCACGAGCTTTTCGCGGCTCGGCGGCTCGTGGATGCGGTACATCACGGGCGATTTCTTCGCCTCGAGCGCCTTCGCCGCGGCGACGTTCGCCGCGATCATATAGTCCTCGATCAGCCGCATCGAATCGAGCCGGTCGCGGACGCGGATTTCGGCGATCCCGCCCTGCTCGTCGAGAATGACCTGGCGTTCGGGCAGGTCGAGATCGAGCGGTGCGCGCGCCGCACGCGCCTTGGCGAGCAGCGTCCAGCAGGCCCACAGATTCTTGAGCGTCGGGAGCACATCGGCATCCCATTCGTCGCGCGGCGCGTCGGCGTCATAGGCGGCTTGCGCATGCTCATAGGCGATGTTGGCGCGGAGCCGGACAAGGGCGCGCGTGAAGCGCCATGACGTCACCTTGCCATGCTTGTCGATGACAAGATGGCACGCCATCGCGGCGCGGTCCTGCCCCGCCTTCAGCGAGCAGACGCCCGCCGAGAGGGTTTCGGGGAGCATCGGCACGACCTGGTCGGGAAAATAGACGCTGTTGCCGCGCCGACGTGCTTCGCGGTCGAGATCGCCGTCGGGGCGGACATAATAGCTCACATCGGCGATCGCGACGATCGCACGGAAACCGCCTTTGTTGGACGTGTCGTCATCGGGGATCGCCCAGACGGCATCGTCATGGTCGCGCGCGTCGATCGGGTCGATCGCGACGATCGGCAGGTCGCGCAGATCCTCGCGGCCCTCGGGGGTGAGCGGTAGCTTCGCCGCCTTCTCGGCCTCGGCGAGCGTTTCGGCGCCGAAGACATGCGGGATTTCGTGGCGCGCGATCGCGATCATGCTGAGGGCGCGCGGTGCGAAGGGATCGCCGAGGCGCTCGACGACCTTTGCCTTGATCGCGGGGCCGCGTCCGGTGAGTTCGGCGCGGACGAGATCGCCGATATCGGCATCGCCCTTGTCGGCGACGGCAAAGTCATAGCGCGCGCGCTTGTCGGCGGGACGCAGCCAGACCATCGGCTTGCCGCCGGGGCCGGTGTCTTCGACAAGGACGCCGATCACCATCTCGGCGCTCGCTGCCAAGCGCTTCATCGGGTGCGCGACATGGCCGCTGCCGCGTTCCTCGGTGCGCGCGAGGATGCGGTCGCCGACGCCGAACGCGCCCTTGCGACCCTGCTCGATCACGCGCAGGCGCGGTGCCGGCGTTGCGGCCTCCCAGCGTTCGGGCACCGCCCAGACATTGCTGCCTTCGATCGCGGCGACGCGCAGCACTGTCACGCGGGGCAGACCACCATGCTTGTGGAACGCGCGTCCGGGGGCCAGATCGACGAGCCCCTCGTCGGTCATGTCCTTGAGCAGCGCCTTGAGCGCGATCTTGTCGTTGCCGTGGAGCGCGAAATGCTTCGCAATCTCGCGCTTGCCGACCGCGTCCTTGCTCTCTTCGATGAAACGAAGGATCTGCTCAGGACTAGGCAGTCCGTGATGTTGTTTGCGGGCCATTGTCTGCGGATAGGGGGTAACGGGCGGCCCGTCACCCCCAACGCGGATCAATAGGGCGAAATGTCGATCACCTGACCCGAAGGGCTTGCTTTGCAGGTCGAGCGATAATGGCCAGTCGCCATTGTGAACTCATAGTTGCCGCCGCCCGTGGTGCGCTGGCTGACCGCGACGCTGCTGCCCCAGGGAGCGTTCTGATACTGATCGGCGCGGCGTTCGCACGCGGTCCGTGCCGCATCGGGGCCGCCGCGCGCATAGGAGCGGTTGGCATTACGGCGATTGGCGGCCTCGGCCTCGCCCGCCATGAAGCCGTCGTGATAGGCTTCGCTGTCGTCGCGGTCATATTGACCGCCATAGAGGCCGTCATTGTAGCCGCGGCCATAATCGCCATCATGGTCGCCGTCACCGTGATCGCCATGCTTTTTCTTGTGGCTGGCGAGCGCCGCGATCAGGCCGACCGCGGCAATCGCGCCGACGGCTGCGGCCGCATTGCCACCTCCACCATGGCCGCAGTTGCTGGAATCGGTCTTGTCGACGTTGGCGTAGCGTCCGTTGGATACGACGACGCTGACGCAAGTCTTCGTCTCGCTGTTCCACCAATATTGCGCGCCGCCGCTGGTCTTCGTCATTTCATATCCGCGCGATTCCATAGCGGTTTCGGCGCCGGCGGCGCGCGAACCGGGCAGGTCGGATATGTCCGAGGGCGGCTTGGCCGCGGCCGGCGCAATGCTGCCAAGCAACATCGCTGCGATGATCGTCGATCCAGCAATCTGTCTTTTCATGACCTTTTCCCCTGTCAAAAGTCTAAGGATGCGCCCGACGCAGGCCGGGTCCATCGCCCGATCCTTGCCGCTGCATTCTACCAGATTTATGACAGGCGCCGAACCATTTTCACGGCCGTGCCGGGCGATCGCTCATTGAGTCCGCCCTTTGTCAGCCATAGGCGATCCAGCGGCCCGACGCGCCCGCTGCGAGCCACAGGAGCAGCGACACCCCCGCCATCACCCGTGCTGCGTGGGGTGCCCCATCCGTCCAGCGCGCCATATGCGTATTCCAGATCCATCGAAAGGCGACGGCGTTCGCCAGCGCCGCGGTGACGATGGCCAATTTTCGTTCGAAAATAGCCGACCGTGCCAGCGCAGCGCCGTCGGCGGCGAACAGGATCACGCCGCTGGCCGCCATCAGGATCAGTCCGGCGACGGCAACCGGCGTCAGGGCGCGCGACAGTTCCGCCACCGGCAGCCTCTGCCATAAACCCACGATCCGCAGGTCAACGACGCCGATTCCGCCGACCAGCATGACAAGGCCCAGGAGATGCAGCGTATTGGCAATGGGATAGACCAGCGCCGATCCGCGCGACCACGGCCCGATGCCGGCCACATCGAGCCACGCCGCGGCGGCGGTCAGGACGGGCTCCATGCGGCTTCCCTCAGCGCAGCTCGACGGTCTTCTTGCCGACCATCACGCGCTCGACCCGCATTTCGGCGGTGCCGTCGCGCCGAAGATAGCCGGTCAGGCGAAAGCGTTTGCCGGGTTCGATCTCCGCGCGCGTCAGCCCGCGCGCCTCCATGCGGCCGACCGGCGCCAATATCACGTCCCAGACCTTGCCCTGCCAGCGCATTTTCGCGCTGCCATGCGGGTTTCCCCACGACAATTCGGAGAAGGATGCGGTCAGGGTGACCGGTTTGGTCTCGTCATAGGACGACCAGCCATGGTGGGCCGCGGCGGGAGGCGCGGCGAAGGCCAGCGTCGCCGCCGCGATCAACAGGGAAAAGCGCATCGACAGTCTCCTTCGAGCCCCTCGGCGCGAAGGCTAAAGGTGCGGCGCCCCTGGTGCAAGGGCGACCGGGCTCAGTAGGTGCGCCCGATCAGCACGCGCTCGACCGCAGGCTCGCCGGTGAAAAAGCAGGCGCCGTCTGCCGGCGCCGCATCGAGCGGCGTGTTGCGCATCGTCAGCTTGAGCGCCTTGAGCTGGGCAACGATGTCGTCGAGCGCCGCACCGCTCGGCCGCGACCACTGCACTTCGGCCCAGCCGACGAATTTGTCGTCGCCGGCGAAATGCGCCTTCAGGTCGGTGACGTCCCGGCGGATGTTCGCATGCAGGCGTTCCCTTGCCTCGGCGTGGAGGCTCGACTGGATATCTTCCAGCGTCGCCACCGCCTCGGCCACGAAGTCGCCCTTGGCGACGAACGCCGAATTGAGCTTCCCGTCGTCCTTGTACAGCCGGTCGCGGCGGATCACCGCGACATTACCGCCGGCGACGTCGCGCGGACCGATTTCGACGACGATCGGTGCGCCCTTCTTGACCCAGCCCCAGCGCTTGGTCTGCGCCTTGTTCGCACTCGCGTCGAGCAGCACGCGCACGGGTTCGCGGAAGGCGTCGAGCGCCTTCAACTGGCTTTCGAGGTCGCGGCAATAGTCGAGGATCGCCTGATCCTCCTCATTGTCGCGGAGCATCGGTACGATCACGATCTGGTGCGGCGCGATACGCGGCGGACAGCGGAGGCCGTCGTCGTCGCCATGCGTCATAATGACCCCGCCGATCATGCGCGTCGACGTGCCCCAGCTTGTCGTGTGGCAGAGGCTGTGGCCGCCGTCCTTGTCCTGGTAACGAATGTTCGCCGCTTCGGCGAAGCCGGTGCCGAGATAATGCGAGGTGCCGGCCTGCAGGGCCTTGCCGTCCTGCATCATCGCCTCGATCGAATAGGTCGCGACGGCGCCCGGGAAACGCTCATTTTCGGGCTTTTCGCCGGCGATGACGGGCATCGCGAGCACATCCTCAGCAAAGGCGCGGTACATTTCGAGCGCGCGCAGCGTCTCGGCCATCGCGTCATCCTTGTCGGCGTGCGCGGTATGGCCTTCTTGCCACAGAAATTCGCTGGTGCGCAGGAACATGCGCGTGCGCATTTCCCAGCGCACGACGTTTGCCCACTGATTGACCTTGAGCGGCAGATCGCGCCAGCTCTGCACCCAGCGGCTCATCGCGTTGCCGATCACCGTTTCCGACGTCGGGCGAACAATCAGCGGTTCCTCGAGCTTCGCGTCGGGATCGGGGACGAGCTTGCCCTTGCCATCAGCGATCAGGCGGTGGTGCGTGACGACCGCCATTTCTTTCGCAAAACCATCGACATGGTCGGCTTCCTTCTCAAAGAAGCTCAAAGGAATGAAGAGCGGGAAATAGCAATTCTGGACCCCGGCATCCTTGATCGCGGCGTCCATCACCGTCTGGATGCGTTCCCAGATGCCATAGCCCCACGGCTTGATGACCATGCAGCCGCGCACACCCGATTCCTCGGCAAGATCGGCTTCGGCAATGACATCCTGATACCAGGCCGCGAAATCGGCCTGCCGGGTTACGCTGAGCGCATGTTTGACCATGATATTTCGTATTTTCCGTAGCTGGGGCGCCGTGGCGGCCCGATTAATTCTTTTTGGCGAGTGCCGCCTTGAGTTCGGCGACTTCGGCCTTGAGCGCAGCGATCTCGGCATCCTTGGTCTTGCTGCCGCCGGCGCCTGGCATGAACGCCCCCGCCGCCTGCTGGAACATCTCCATATTGCGGCGCGTCAGCTCGGCGAGCGGATTCGATCCCAAAGCGCCTTCGAGCGCCGAGCGGACGTCCTGCTGGTTCTTGCGGAACGCGGTCATCGAGGCTTCGAGATATTGCGGCACCATCGACTGCATCTTGTCGCCGTACATGCCGATCAGGTGGCGCAGGAAATTGACCGGGAGCAGCGTTTCGCCGCGCGTTTCCTCGTCCATGATGATTTGCGTCAAGACATTGTGCGTGATGTCGTCGCCGCTTTTGGCATCGACGACGCGGAAATCGCGGCCGTCGCGGACCATCGTGCCCAGATCCTCCAGCGTGATGTAGCAGCTGCGCTCGGTATCGTAGAGCCGCCGGTTGGCGTATTTCTTGATCGTGACGACGTCATCTTCCGTCGCCCCCGCCCTGGACTTCGCCATTTTGACCTGCGCTCCTTGTATATCGGGACATGGTATTTCCGGGATATGACGAGTGGCACCGCCCGGGCATGCGAAGCCCCACATTAGCATCAAATTATGATGCATCGCAACATGCGCTACTCGTGCCGAAATAAGGCACGGAGCCGCGAATCGCATCCGATCGAAAAGGCGCATCTGATTGCGACGAAGCGCCCCTCGCAATCGGCGGTCCGCGTGCCGGCTCGCGCAGGCCCCAATTGGGTAAACGTAATTTAGTTTCAATGGAAATCAGTCTGCTGGCATTTTTGACGCCTGGCAGTGCTCGCCAAGGTTGTTCCTTTCGCGGTCGGGCACTTTGATTTCAATGGCTCCGTGCTGGCGAACGGCTGACCCTGTTGCGAAAAAGCCACACTGCCGAAGCGGAGTCTCAAGACTGTCAGAAATTTTACATCAAAGGCTTGTGCCGCCGAAAATTTCTGTCTTTCTAGAGCGCAATCCGTTCACTCCCACTTTCTGAACGGTAACCGGGGAATTACATCATGAAGAAGACTAGCCTGCTAGTTCAGGGCTCCGCTCTGACTCTTGCTTTGTTCAGCGCAATGCCCGCGATGGCTCAGGAGGTTGCTCCTGCAGACGATACGGCGGAAGCGGCGGACGAAGGAACGATCGTCGTCACTGGCTCGCGCATTCGCAGCCCTAACCTTGAATCGGCCGTTCCCGTTACGGCAATTTCGGGTGAGCAGTTTTTCGAGACCGGCCAGATCTCCGTCGGTGACGTGCTGAACGAGCTTCCCGCCCTGCGCAGCACGTTCAGCCAGTCGAACGCCGGTCGCTTCCTTGGCACCGTCGGCCTGAACCTTCTCGACCTTCGCGGCCTCGGCACCGAGCGCACGCTCGTGCTGGTGAACGGCCGCCGCCATGTTGCCGGCGATCCGCTCGCCAGCGGCGTGTCGGTCGACGTGAACACCATTCCTTCGGATCTGGTCGAGCGTGTCGACATCGTGACGGGCGGCAGTTCGGCCGTTTATGGTTCGGACGCGATCGCGGGTGTCGTCAACTTCATCCTGAAAAAGGACTTTGAAGGCGCCCGTCTGCGTGCGCAGGGCGGCCTCAGCAAATATGGCGATGCCGGTTCGTACGTCGTCGCCGGCATGATCGGCAAGAATTTCGCCGACGGCCGCGGCAACGTCGTGCTGCACGGCGAATATGCGCATCAGGATCTCGTGTATGGCGCGCAGCGTCCGCATATCCTGCGCAACGACGCCTTTGTCCAGGTCGACTCGGATCCGGGTGGCACGCCGAACGGCAGCGACGGCAATCCCGACCGCGTCTTCTTCCGCGACATCCGCGGCTCGACCATCTCGAGCGCCGGCATGTTCTCGTTCGTCAACCGTGTCGCAAACCCGCGCTGCGGCCTCGGCACCAACCCGGGATCGTCGCAACAGGCGTATAACTGTAACTTCCTCGTGACCGACGACGGGCGCACGCTGACGCCGCAGACCGGCACGCGTGCGGGTTTCGGCCCGAACGGCGCGTTCATCGGTGGCAATGGCCCGAGCAACCGCGAAGAGAATCTGATGGTTCTCTATCCGAACTACAACCGGTACAGCGCCAATCTGCTTGCTCACTATACGATCTCGGACGCGCTCGAACCGTTCGTCGAAGTGAAATACACCAAGACGCGCGCACAGGGTCGCTCCAGTGGTCCGGCCTTCGTCCAGGGTAGCTCGATCGACGCCGACCGCGAGCGTATCCGTCTCGACAACCCGTTCCTGACGCCGCAGATGCGCACGCTGATCACGGATCAGATTCTTGCTTCGGGCGTGAACCCCAATCTGACGACGCCGACGGCGCTCACCGCTGCAAACCTCGCAGCGATCGCCGCCGGCACCTTCCGCGTCGCGTATCGCAAGAACTTCACCGACCTCGGCGTTCGCAACGAAGATTCGGATCGCCGCACTTTCCGTGCGGTTGCCGGCCTTCGCGGCACGTTCAACGAAGATTGGCAGTATGAAGTTTCGGCCAACTACGGCGAGTTCAAGGAAGACACGAAGGTTCTTGGCAACATCAATGTCCAGCGCTTCCTGCTGGCGATGGACGCCGGCCTCGATCCGGTGACGAACACGATCCGCTGCCGCTCGCAGTTCGCTCCCCGTCCGGGTGGCGGCGACGGCATCGGCGGCGATTTTGCCGACGCCCAGCTTGCTGCGGATATCGCGGCCTGCGTCCCGCTCAATCCGTTCGGACGCGGCGATGTGAGCGGCGCGCGCGACTATATCGTGCAGGACACGATTTCGCGTGCGAAGCAGACGCAGTTCATCCTGAGCGCGTTCGTGAGCGGCGATTCGAGCCAGTGGTTCGAACTCCCGGGCGGCCCGGTCGGCTTTGCTTTCGGTGGTGAATATCGCCGTGAAAAGCTGAAGTTCCAGGCCGATCCGCTCGTCGAAAACGGCATGACCTTCTATAACGCCCTGCCGACCTTCTCGGCTCCGGCGTTCGAAGTGAAGGAATTGTTCGGCGAACTTCGCCTGCCGCTGCTCGCCGACGTCCCGCTGGTTCGGGAGCTGACGGTTACCGCCGCTGGCCGCGTCGCGGACTACAAGGGTACGACGGGTACGGTGTTCGCCTATAATGTGGGCACCGAGTGGAAGCCGATCGAGGATCTGCGGCTCCGCGTGAACTATGCTCGCTCGGTTCGCGCCCCGAACCTGGTCGAGACCGGTTCGTCGGTTGGTCAGAACTTCGCGCCGGGCTTCCAGGATCCGTGCCGTCCGGCCAACATCGGTGCCGGGTCGGCGACGCGTGAGGCCAACTGCCGCGCTGAGCTGGGTGCCAATTTCGCGGGCTTCGATCTTCCGGCCTATTCGCTCGAAACCCTGAGCGGCGGCAACGAACTCCTGAAGCAGGAAAAGTCGAATTCGTGGACGATCGGCGGCGTGTATCAGCCGAGCTTCGCCCCCGGATTGTCGCTCACTGTCGACTATTACAGCATCAAGGTCGATGATGTGATCACCTCGCCGACGGCGCAGCAGATCGTCAACGCCTGTTACGATGCGGTGGATCTGAACAACCAGTTCTGCGATCTGTTCGATCGTCATGCCGGACCGGGTCAGGGTCCGGAAGATGAAGATCCGGGTCAGATCCTGGATGGCACGCTGCTGGTTATTCCGCTGAACTACGCAGCGCTGAAGGTTCGCGGCATCGACACCGAGATCGCCTATCGGCACAATTTCGAAGGCTTCGGTACGATCAGCGCCAAGCTGAACTACACGCATGTGCTGCAGAACGACACGTTCCTCAATCCGTCGGATGCTGGTCGTGCCGACCGGTTGCTGTACGAACTGGGTGACCCGCGCGACGAGTTCAAGTTCGACCTGAACGTGAAGTCGGGCCAGGTCAGCGTTGGTTACCAGCTGCGCTACATCGGCAAGATGGTCCTGAACCAGTATGAAGATATCTTCTCGGTTCAAGGCCGTGCGCCGCAGGATGCCGACTATGCAGATAGCCAGTGGTATCCGTCGGTCGTCTATCATGACGCGCGCATTGGTTGGGACTTCAAGGAAAACTCGCAGTTCTACCTTGGCGTCGACAACTTCATGAACAAGAAGCCGCCGTTCGGCCTGACGGGGATCGGCGCAGGCAGCGGCATCTACGACGTTCGTGGACGCTTCTTCTACGCCGGCGTGACCGCCAAGTTCTAATCGGCGATTACCGAAAATAGTGGGGGGCCGGAGCGATCTGGCCCCCTTTTTTTTGTGGTCGAGGCCGTTACAATCCGGCCATGCCGGACGGATCGACTATCGAACAAGCAAACCAGTTCTTTGCGCAGGGCCGCGTCGAGGAGGGAGTCGCGCTGTTGGCGCGCGCCGGAGACGACCGCGACGTCGACGCGCTGATGCAGCTGGCGGTTCTCGATCTTACAGGGAGCCATGGCGCGCCCCGAAACCTGTGCCGGGCGCGCGAATGGCTGCGGCGCGCAGTCGAAATCGGTCATGTCGACGGTGCGTTGATGGAAGTCGCGCTGGTCGCAAACGGATCGGGCCAGGCGCATCCCGACTGGGCTGGCGCGTTAGCCTTGTTGAGAACGGCGGCGCGAGGCGATCCGGTCGCCGCTGAGCAGCTTGCGCTGGTCGAGCGCATGACGCTCGACGGCGAAGGCCGACCTGCGGTGCTCCCGCGCGACGAACCGCTTTCCGACGTCCCCCATGTCGTCCGCTATCCTGCGCTGCTCTCGCCCGAGGAATGCGCGCGCATCGCGGCGGTAGCCGGACCGATGCTGGAACCGTCCGCGATCGTCGATCCATCCACCGGCGCGGTCCGCCCACATCCTGTGCGGACCGCGATGGCGGCCGTGATCGGACCCGCAAACGAAGGCCTTGTCATTCGTGCGATCAATCACCGTCTTGCCGCAATCACCGGCACCGCCACCGAACAGGGCGAACCGCTGTCGGTCATGCGTTATGACATCTCGCAACAATACCGGATGCATATCGACGCGCTGTCGGGCACGAACAATCAGCGGATCAAAACCGCGATCATCTATCTGAACCATGGCTATGAAGGCGGCGAAACTTTGTTCGAGTATGGCCCGAAAATCGCGGGGCGGCAGGGCGACGTCATCGTCTTCGACAATGTCAAAAGCGATGGATCGCCCGATCCGGCATCGCGGCACGCGGGCCTGCCCGTCGCTCGGGGCGTCAAGTGGATCGCGACGCGGTGGATCCGTGAGGCTCGTTATGATCCGTGGACTTATCGTCCGGGAGTCTAGCTCCACACCCGCGCGAACCGCACACCGAGCCCCGTCAGCAACTCATATTGCGATAACCCGCTGCGCGCAGCCGCCGAGGGCAGGTCATAGTCGAGGCTGAGCCAGTCACCCTCGCCGACCACGCCGACGTCGCTCGCGTCAAAGGCGATGAGGTCCATCGAAACGCGGCCGATCAGCGGCAGCGCGCGCGCCTGCCACGTCGCACCGCCACCTGCCCCGGCGTGACAACGAAGATAGCCGTCGGCGTAGCCCATATTGGCAACCGCGATCCGGCTATCGCGCGGTGCGGTCCAGGTTGCACCATATCCCACTGTTTCGCCCTTGCGCACCGTGCGCAGCTGCAGCACGCGCGTCTCGGGAAAGGCGACCTGGCGAATATGGCCCTGCGCTTCGCCGCGCGGCGTTCCGCCGTAAAGCGCGATGCCGGGGCGCGTCAGCTCGAACGCATAGTCGGTGCCAAGGCAGATGCCCGCGCTGTTGGCGAGGCTGTATCGCCGCGCGGGAATGACCTGCCGGATCGCCTGAAACGCCGCGAGTTGCCGCGCATTCTGGTCGCTGTCCTCGTCGGCCGACGCGAGGTGGCTGAGCAGAGTTTCGATCGAAAGCCCGTCGAGCGCACCGCCCAGGGCTTCGTCGACGCTGAGGCCGAGGCGGTTCATCCCGGTATCGACCATCACATCGCACGGCCGCCCCTCGCCCGCTTCGCGCCAGCGCGCGACCTGTTCGACGCTGTTCAGCACGGGGCGTACCGCGAGGGTGCGCGCCGCCACCATATCGCTTGCGCCGACACCGTGCAGCACCGACAATGAGACGCCTTCGGCCAAGGGCATCAGTGCGGCGGCCTCGGCCCAGGTCGCGACGAAAAAATCGCGGCAGCCCGCGGCGGTGAGATGCTGCATTACCGCCCGCGCGCCAAGGCTGTAGCCGTCGGCCTTGATCGCGGCGCCGCACGCCGCGCCGCCGCTCTGGGCGGCGAGCCAGCGCCAGTTGGCGACGAGGGCGTGGCTGTCGAGACGGAGACGGAGCGGCGACGGGACTTCGATCATGCCCCTGCCCCTATACAGCTTCGCGGGCTGCGCCAATGGGGTGATCAGCGGGCCGCCGGCTTGTCCCACTGCCCTTCGACGGGGTCCTTGAGCATGAAGGCGGTGACGAGGAAAGCGACGAGGACGACGCCCCAAGTGTACCACAGCCCGGCATAGGCATTGCCGGTCTTCGCGATGATGAAGCTCGCGATCAGTGGCAGGAAACCGCCGAAATAGCCGGTGCCGAGATGATATGGGATCGACAGCGACGAATAGCGGACGTGCGGCGGGAACATTTCTGAGAGCAGCGCCGCGACGGGGCCGTAGGTGAAGCCCGACAGCGCGCTGAGGCCGAGCAAGGCGAGGAAGATAATCGCGATGCTTCCGATGCTCGGGATTTGCTTGGCGAAATCATAACCCATTGCCTCGAGCGCGGGCTGCAGCAGCGCGGGATCCTCGCTCGCGACCTCGCGGTCGCCGATGCGAATCTTGACGCTGTCGAAGCCGCTATCGGTCTGGGTGATTGTGTAAGGGACGCCGAGCTTGGTGAGTTCGCCAAGCGTGCGGCCGCATGCGGTTCCCTGCTTTTGCGCAAAGGGGTCGAAGCTGCACTGCGACCCGGTGACGGTCACCGGTGCGCGTTCGGCGGCGGCGGACAGCGCCGGGTTCGCGACGCTGCCCATCCACCAGAAGATCGGGAACAGCAGCACGAGCGTCGCGGCATAGCCCCATACGATCGGCTTCTTGCGCCCGATGCGGTCCGAGAGGCGCCCCGCCCAAATGAAGAAACCCATGCCGACCGCGGCGGCGCAACCGACGATGATTTCGGCGGCGGTATCCTCGACCTTCATCGGCCCCTTGAGGAACGACAGGCCCGAGAACATCGCGGTGTACCAGATGACGGTCAGGCCAGCGGCGATGCCGAACAAGGCTATGAAGATGCGGCGCGGGTTGCCGGGATAGGTGAAGCTTTCCTTGAGCGGATTTTTCGCCAGCTCGCCTTCCGCCTTCATCGCCTGAAACACTGGGCTTTCGGAGAGCTTGAGGCGCATCCAGAGCGAAATGGCGAGCAGGATGATCGAGAGCAGGAAAGGCACGCGCCAGCCCCAGCTTTCCCAGATGGCGTCGGGCATCAGCGCCTTGCACCCGAGCACGACGATCAAGCTGAGCACGAACCCGCCGACGACGCTCGCCTGGATGAAGCTGGTATAGAAACCGCGCTTTCCGGGCGGCGAATGTTCGGCGACATAGACCGCCGCACCGCCATATTCGCCGCCGAGCGCCAGCCCTTGCAGCACGCGAAGCAGGATGACGATGATCGGTGCGGCGATGCCGATGGTGGCGGCCGATGGGATCATCCCGACGCCTGCCGTGGCAATGCCCATCAAGGTGACGGTGACGAGGAAGGTATATTTTCGCCCCAGGCGGTCGCCGAGGAAACCGAAGAGGACCGCGCCCAACGGACGGAAACCGAAGCCGACCGCGAACCCCGCCCAGACGAGCAGCGTTTCGAGCGTCGCATTGTCGCTGGGGAAAAAGGCCTTGCCGATGATCGCCGCGAGCGTGCCGTAGATGAAGAAATCATACCATTCGAACACCGTGCCCGCCGACGAGGCGGCGATGACCATGCGGATGTCTTTCGCGGTCGGTTCGTAAACGGCGCCGGGTCCGGCGGCGGCACTTTCGGTCATATACTCTCCCCCGCCCCATTGCATGGAGCTTTCGCCCTTCTCTACCGGGCAAGCGCCGCCGTGCAAGCCTTCTTGGCGTAGCGTCATTCCGGTGGCAGG
The DNA here is from genome assembly GCF_037095755.1 of Sphingopyxis sp. CCNWLW2. Taxonomy (NCBI): domain Bacteria; kingdom Pseudomonadati; phylum Pseudomonadota; class Alphaproteobacteria; order Sphingomonadales; family Sphingopyxidaceae; genus Sphingopyxis; species Sphingopyxis sp. CCNWLW2. The sequence continues at coordinate 532,105 of NZ_JBAWKJ010000002.1, read as the reverse complement.
ATGCAGCGCATGCAGTTCATCGACCTTTCGATCCCGATCACCAACGACGTCGTGTCTGACCCGCCGGTGATGCGCCCCGACATTACCTATATGACCCACGAAAACACGTGGGAGCAGATCGCGATGTTCTTTCCCGGGCTGACCAAGGAGGATTTGCCCGACGGCGAAGGCTGGGCGGTCGAGATGCTGTCGCTCAGCACGCACAACGGCACGCATATGGACGCGCCGTGGCATTATCATTCGACGACCGACAGTGGCGCCTCACCTGCCCCGTCGATCGACGAAGCGCCGCTCGACCTCTTCTTTCGCCCCGGGGTGAAGCTCGATTTTTCGGACCGCCCGCACGGCCATGTCGTCAGCGGTGCCGAGGTCGAGGCCGAACTCATGCGCATCGGGCACGCGTTGCAGCCGCTCGACATCGTGCTTGTCCAGTCGGGGGCGATCTACGGCACCGACAATTTCACCGACCAGGGCTGCGGCATGGGCGCTGAGGCGACGCTCTATTTGACGGAGCGCGGCGTGCAGGTGGTCGGCACCGACGCATGGAGTTGGGACGCACCGTTCAGCCACACCGCAAGGCGCTGGGCCGAGACGCGCGACCCGTCGATCATCTGGGAAGGCCACAAGGCGGGGCGCATCCGGCCCTATTACCAGATCGAAAAGCTTACCAATTTGGCGGCGATCCCGGCCACCGGCTTCACCTTCAGCTGCTTTCCGGTGAAGATCGAGCGCGCGAGCGCGGGATGGATCCGCGCGGTGGCGCTGGTCGACTAGAGGTTCTGCGTTGCAAGGATCCACAGCGTCCAGAGACCGAGCACGAGCAGCGTACCAAAGGTGGCTGCGACGCCGACCTGTCGTCCGAGCGGTGCCTTCCCCGGCTCGGACGGTGTATAGAGCCCGATCACATGCGCAACGCGGCCGATGAGGAAGATCGCGCCGATGATCATCAGCGCCATATGATTGGCGCGTGCCGTCTCCAGCAGGCCGAGCAGGATGATCGTGATCGGCGCATATTCGGCCAGATTGCCGTGGCTGCGACTGGCGCTGATCAGCTTCGCATCGCCGTGATCGCCGAACGCGGCTTTCAGGCGCAGCCGCTGGCGCACTGTGTCGATCGCGGTCGCGAGGAGCAGCAGCGCGCAAACGGCGGCCACAAAAGCGGTTACCGGTAAAGTCATCGTCCCTCTCCCCTGTTTCCCGCGCGCAACCTAACCGGCAAGTGCCGTGCGGGAAAGGTCAGAAGAGGCGCGAGCCATCCGGCACCGCGCGGTCGGGCGCGAACAAAATCACCGCGCCTTCCTCATCGGCGAAGCCGAGCGTCAGCACTTCGGACATATATTTGCCGATCTGGCGCGGCGGGAAGTTGACGACGGCGGCGACCTGCCGCCCCGCAAGCTCTTCCAGCGCATAGCGATCGACGATCTGCGCGCTGCTTTTCTTCACCCCGATTGCGGGTCCGAAATCGATCTTCAGCTTGAACGCGGGCTTGCGCGCCTGGGGAAAGGGCTCGGCCTCGACGATCGTGCCGATGCGGATGTCGACGCGAAGGAAATCGTCAAAGCTGATGGGGGTGGCTGCGGGCGTGTCGTTGTCGTGATTGAGATGCATTTCTTGAATCCGTCATTGCGAGCGAAGCGAAGCAATCCAGAGCGGGTCTACGCCGCACTCGATTGCTTCGTCGCTTCGCTCCTCGCAATGACGAAGTGCAGAAAAGCTATTCCATCTCCAAAATCACCGCGTCGACCGCAAGGCTGTCGCCCTGCGCGGCGTTGACGCTCTTCACCGTCCCCGCTTTTTCGGCGCGGAGGATGTTTTCCATCTTCATCGCCTCGACCGTCGCGAGCGGCTGGCCCGCCTCGACCTTGTCGCCTTCGCCAACGTGCAGCGTGACGAGCAGACCGGGCATCGGGCAGATAAGGAATTTCGAAAGATCGGGCGGGATCTTCTCGATCATGTGCGACGACAGCGCCGCGATATGCCACGGCAGCACACGCACATCATGGATATGCCCGCGCGTCGTCATCTTCCAGCCGGTGCGGGTCTTCGCGACCTTTACCGCGAGTTCCCTATCGTCGATCTCGGCAACGACGAGCCGGTCGCCCGGCGTATATTCGAGCGCGATGTCGATCCGGTCGCCCTCGACCTTGATATGCTTCTCGCCGATCTTGACCTTGTGCGGCGTGCCGTCGATCGAGACCTGCCATTTGGCGGGCGGTTCCAGCCGGTCGCCGAGCTGGCCATCGGTGCGGCGGGCGCGATCGGCCTCGGCGCTCGCCATGAAGCCCGCGATCGCGGCGAGCGCGCGTGTGATCGTCGCGTCGGTCGGCGCGCCGTGGAAGCCTTCCGGATATTCCTCCGCGATGAAGCCGGTCGTCAGTTCGCCCGAGCGGAAGCGCGGGTGCTGCATGATCGCCGAGACGAAATCGATGTTGTGGCCAAGCCCTTCGAGCTCGAAACGGTCGAGCGCCGCGATCTGCAGGTCGGCGGCTTCGTCGCGCGTCGCGCCCCACGTCACGAGCTTGGCGATCATCGGGTCGTAGAAGATCGACACCTCGCCGCCCTCCTCGACGCCCGCATCGACGCGCACGCCATCGACGCCGCGCTCGTCGCCGTCCCACGCCGGAACGGGGGTGCGGTAGCGCACGAGCCGCCCGGTCGAGGGCAGGAAGCCGCGGTACGGGTCCTCGGCATAGACGCGGTTTTCGATCGCCCAGCCATCGATCCTGATGTCGTCCTGCGTCATATCGAGCTTCTCGCCCGCGGCGACGCGGATCATCTGCTCGACGAGGTCGATGCCGGTGATCGCCTCGGTCACCGGGTGCTCGACCTGAAGCCGCGTGTTCATTTCGAGGAAGTAGAAGCTTTCGCCCGTCGGGTCGGCGCCCGACACGATCAGTTCGACCGTGCCAGCGCTGTAGTAGCCGACGGCCTTCGACAGCGCGACGCACTGCTCGCCCATCGCCTTGCGCATCTTCTCGGTGACGAACGGCGACGGCGCTTCCTCGACCACCTTCTGGTGGCGGCGCTGGATGCTGCATTCGCGCTCGTTAAGATAGAGGACGTTACCGTGCTGGTCGCCGAGGATCTGGATCTCGATGTGGCGCGGGTTGAGGATGAATTTCTCGATGAAGACGCGGTCGTCGCCAAAGCTGTTGAGCCCTTCGCGCTTGGTCGCCTCGAAGCCTTCGCGGACGTCCTTTTCGTCATAGGCGAGGCGCATGCCCTTGCCGCCGCCGCCGGCGGACGCCTTCATCATCACCGGGTAGCTGATCTCGTTCGAAATCTCGACCGCATGCTCGGTGTCGCGGATCTCGCCGACGAAGCCGGGGACGACGTTGACGCCCGCTTCCTTCGCGAGCTTCTTCGACTCGATCTTGTCGCCCATCGCGGCGATCGCGTTCACCGGCGGGCCGATGAAGGCGATATTTTCCTTGGCGAGCGCCTCGGCGAAGCTGGTGCGTTCGGAGAGGAAGCCATAGCCCGGATGTACGGCCTCGGCGCCCGTCGCCTTGCACGCGGCGACGATCTTGTCGGCGATCAGGTATGATTCGGACGCGGGCGACGGCCCGATATGCACGGCTTCATCGGCCATCTGCACAAAGGGGGCGCGCGCATCGGCGTCCGAATAGACGGCCACGGTCGCGATCCCCATGCGGCGCGCGGTCTTGATGACGCGGCAGGCGATTTCACCGCGGTTGGCGATCAGGATTTTCTTGAACATCATTTGCTCCAGCGCCGAAGCGCCCAAATTGACAGGAATATTCCAACGAGAGTTATCGGGAGTCCGCCCAGAACTGCCCAGCGCGAATCCAGTCCCGCCGCTTTCAACCCAATCGAGATCGCGCCGGTGCTGAAGTAGATGCCAGCCGAAAGCCAAAAAGCGATCGCCAGCAGCGTCAGCAGAAAAGAAGTGACACGCTTCGCAGTCACTCCGCCGCCTCCATCTGCGCACTCTGGCGCATCGGCTCTTCGCTCTCCATCGGCCGTAGGCCAAGCTTTGCGAACAGCGCCGCGTCGGCATTGTCGCCGCGGTTGCCGGTGGTGAGCAGCTTGTCGCCGGTGAAGATGCTGTTCGCGCCCGCCATGAAGCAGAGCGCCTGCGTCGCCTCCGACATGCTTTCGCGCCCCGCCGACAGGCGGACCATCGATTTCGGCATGGTGATGCGCGCGACCGCGATCGTGCGGACGAATTCGATGTCGTCGATCTTTGCGAGCGGCGTGTCGGCGAGCATGTCGCCGAGCACGGTGCCCTTCACCGGGACCAGCGCGTTGACCGGCACGCTTTCGGGATGGCGTTCGAGCGTCGCGAGCGCGTGGATGAAGCCGACGCGGTCCTGCCGGTTCTCACCCAGCCCGACGATGCCGCCCGAGCAGACGTTGATCCCGGCGTTGCGGACTTCCTCGAGCGTATCGAGGCGGTCCTGAAAGGTGCGAGTCGAGATGATATTCTCGTAATTCTCCGGGCTCGTGTCGATATTATGGTTGTAATAATCGAGCCCCGCGACCGCGAGCGTCTGCGCCTGTTCCTTCGTCAGCATGCCCAGCGTCATGCAGGTTTCCATGCCCATCTGGCGCACGCCCTCGATCATCTCGACGATCGCGGGCATGTCGCGCTCCTTGGGGTTGCGCCAGGCGGCGCCCATGCAGAAACGCTTCGAGCCCGAATCCTTCGCCTGCGCCGCCGATTGCAGCACTGCGCGCACGTCCATCAGCTTCGTGGCCTTCAATCCGCTGTCGGCGCTCTTCGACTGCGAGCAATAGCCGCAATCCTCGACGCAGCCGCCGGTCTTGATGCTGAGCAAAGTGCAAAGCTGGACTTGTCCATGCGCATGGTGACGGCGGTGGACGCCCTGCGCCTCCCACATCAGTTCGTCGAACGGCAGGTCGAACAGCTCGGCGATCTCCTCGCGCGTCCAGTCGGTGCGCGGTTGATCGTCTTGCATTGCAGGTTGGGAGAGGTTCATGGATTATCGGCCCTTTGATGTTATTTGCAGAAGCGCTCGAGCGCGGCGCCGTAAAATTCGATCGTCGGCGTTTCGCCGAACATGTCCTGATAATTGCCGTCCGCCCATGGCCGGCGGTCGCCATAGCTGATCGTTACCTGCCGCCCGGTTTCGGCATCGCCATATTCGCCGACGCCGTAGAGCGTGAAGGCGATATCGGCTTCGGGATCGTCGCAGTTGAGCCGAACCAGCCCCTTGTTCACATATTTGTCGCTCGTCTCGAAATAGATGTCGCGCCAGGGGCCGTCGGTCTTTTCGAGGCGGCCGTACCAGTTGGTGAAATAGACGTCGTCGATCTGCTGCCGGTAGATCCACTCGACGGCGACATCCTTGCGGAATTCGCTCGGGCGGCTCGCGGACTCGGCGTGCGCAGCAACGGCCGCGACGGCGCCAAGTCCGGCGATCATCAGGCGAAGCGAAGGGTTCAAGCGGCATCCTCCAGCGGCGGCATATTGTGGCCGAGCAGGCGCAGCACGTCGGCGGCGCATTCGACCACATTGCTGCCGGGCCCATAGATGCCCTGCACGCCCGCGTCGCGGAGATATTGATAGTCCTGCGGCGGGATGACGCCGCCCGCGATCACCTTGATGTCGCCGCGCCCGGCTTCCTTCAATTTGCCGATCAGTTCGGGGATCAAGGTCTTGTGGCCGGCGGCGAGGCTCGATGCGCCGACGACATCGACGCCGCTTTCCAGTGCCAGTACGACCGTCTCGTCGGGGGTCTGGAACAGTGGGCCCGAAACAACGTCGAAGCCCATGTCGCCGAACGCCGACGCGATGACGTTCGCGCCGCGGTCGTGCCCATCCTGCCCCATCTTGGCGACGAGCAGCTTCGGTTTGCGCCCCATGCGGCGTTCGACTGCCTTCACGCCGTCGAGCACCTGCTGCCAGCGGCTGTCGCCCTCATAGGGCGCAGCATAGACGCCCTTCACCGGGGTCGGCTGGGTGCCGTAGCGGTCGAAGCTCTCCTCCATCGCCGACGAAATTTCGCCGAGCGTCGCGCGGGCGCGGGCGGCCTCGACCGCGAGCGCGAGGAGGTTGTTCTCTATGCTCGAAGGCTGCGCCGCGCCGTCGCGCAGCGCCTTCAGCGCCGCGGCACATGCCGCCTCGTTGCGGCTCGCCTTGATGCGGTTGATCCGTGCGATCTGCCCTTCGCGCACCTTGGCGTTATCGACCTCGAGCGTTTCGAGCAGGTCCTCGTCCTTCAGGCGATATTTGTTCACCCCGACGATCACATCGTCGCCGCGGTCGACGCGCGCCTGGCGCGCCGCGGCGGCGGTCTCGATCATCGCTTTGGGCCAGCCCGCGGCGACGGCCTTCGCCATGCCGCCTTCCTTTTCGACGCGCTCGATGATCTCCCACGCCTTGTCGACGAGTTCCTGCGTCAGCGCCTCGACATAGTAAGAGCCGCCGAGCGGGTCGACGACCTTGGTCATCCCCGTCTCTTCCTGAATGACGATCTGCGTGTTGCGCGCGATGCGCGCCGAGAAATCGGTCGGCAGCGCGATCGCTTCGTCGAGCGCGTTGGTGTGGAGACTCTGCGTCCCGCCTAGCATCGCCGCCATCGCCTCGATCGTCGTGCGCATCACATTGTTGTACGGGTCCTGCTCGGTCAGCGAGACGCCTGAGGTCTGGCAATGCGTGCGCAGCATCTTGCTGCGTTCGTCCTTGGCGCCGAGGTTGGTCATCACGCGGTGCCACAGCACGCGCGCGGCGCGGAGCTTCGCGATCTCCATGAAGAAGTTCATGCCGATCGCGAAGAAGAAGGATAGACGCCCCGCGAACTTGTCGATGTCGAGCCCAGACGCGACGCCGTAGCGCACATATTCGGCGCCGTCGGCGATGGTGAAGGCGAGCTCCTGCACCTGCGTCGCGCCGGCTTCCTGCATATGGTAGCCCGAAATCGAGATGCTGTTGAATTTCGGCATCTCGCGGCTCGTGTAGCCGAAAATGTCCGAGATGATCCGCATGCTCGGCTCGGGCGGATAAATGTACGTATTGCGGACCATGAACTCCTTGAGGATGTCGTTCTGGATGGTTCCGTCGAGCAGCTTGCGGTCGACGCCCTGCTCTTCGCCCGCGACGATGAAAAAGGCGAGGATCGGGATCACCGCGCCGTTCATCGTCATCGAAACCGACATCTGGTCGAGCGGGATGCCGTCGAACAGGATCTTCATATCCTCGACGCTGTCGATCGCGACGCCCGCCTTGCCTACGTCGCCGACGACGCGCGGATGGTCGCTGTCATAGCCGCGGTGCGTCGCGAGATCGAAGGCGACCGACAGGCCTTTCTGTCCCGCGGCGAGATTGCGGCGATAGAAGGCGTTCGATTCCTCGGCGGTCGAAAAGCCCGCATATTGCCGGATCGTCCAGGGCCGGCCCGCATACATCGACGCGCGCACGCCGCGCGTGAAGGGCGCGAAACCGGGCAGGCCCGGGTCGGTCTGCACGTCCTCGGCGGTATAGAGCGGCTTGACGTCGATCCCCTCGGGCGTCGCCCAGGTGAGGTCCTTGCCCTTCACCTCCTTGTCGGCGGCGGCGGCCCATTGGTCGATGGTCGGCTTGTCGGTCATATGCAGTCTCGTTTTGCGTTCCCCGGCGAAAGCCGGGGTCCAGAAGTAGTGGGCCCCGGCTTGCGCCGGGGATCACAGGTCAGTGCGCCGCCTTCGGCGTCTCCATAATCTCGGTCAGCACCCCGCCCATATCCTTGGGGTGGACGAAGAAGATCAATGTCCCGTGCGCGCCGATGCGCGGCTCGCCGAGCACGCGCTTGCCCAGCGCCTCGAACTCGGCCTTGGCCGCGTGGATGTCGGGCACTTCGTAACACAGATGATGCTGCCCCCCTGCGGGGTTCTTTTGCAGGAAGGCCGCGATCGATGCATTGCCCGGCAATGGTTCGATCAGCTCGATTTGTGTGCCGTTCAGTCCCGTGTCGGTCGGCGTGTCGACGAAGCAGACTTTCACCCCCTGTTCGGGCAGGTCGAACGGCTCATGGATCTGCGTCGCGCCCATGACGTTGCGATAGAAAATGATGCTGTCGGCGATCGACGGTGTCGCGACGCCGATATGGTTCAGGCGGCCGAGTTTCATGTCATCACCTCGATAGGAAATTTGACGCTGTTGGCGATGAAGCACTGGTCGTGGGCGTCGTGGTGCAGACGGTTCAAGGTGTCCGCATCGGGAGCCGATCCCTCCCACTCGATTTCGGGAAAAAGCTCGACCCGCGTAATTTGGACCCGGCCGTCCTCGCCCTTGGCCATCGTTCCGACGGCGGCATCGCGATAGGATCGAACCGGAAATCCGGCCTTTGTCGCGATGTACAGAAAGGTCAGCATGTGGCAGCTCGAAGCCGACGCGACGAGCGCCTCTTCCGGGTCCACGGCGGCTTCGACCGACCAGGGGAGCGGCACGACATGTTTCGACGATGATGCCGGAACGGTGATGCCCTCATCGAATGTCCAGCGATGGCCGCGGCTGTATTTGCCGCCCGCAACATCGTCCGAAGGCGACGCCTCCCATTCGATCAACGCTTGATATGTCGCCATGCTAATAGATCCTTACAACGGAATATTGTCGTGCTTCTTCCACGGATTTTCGAGGCTCTTGTTCCTGAGCTTCCTCAGTCCCAGTGCAATCCGTTTGCGCGTGCTGTGCGGGTGGATGACCTCGTCGATATAGCCGCGCGAGGCCGCGACGAACGGGTTCGCAAAACGGTCCTCATATTCCTTCGTGCGCTGCGCGATCTTTTCGGGGTCGCCGATGTCGCTGCGGAAGATGATCTCCACCGCGCCCTTCGCGCCCATCACCGCGATCTCGGCGGTCGGCCAGGCGTAGTTGAGGTCGCCGCGCAGATGCTTCGACGCCATCACGTCATAGGCGCCGCCATAGGCCTTGCGCGTGATCACCGTGATCTTGGGCACCGTCGCCTCGGCATAGGCGAAGAGCAACTTCGCGCCATGCTTGATGATGCCGTTATATTCCTGCGCGGTGCCGGGCAGGAAGCCGGGGACGTCGACGAAGGTAATGATCGGGATTTCGAACGCGTCGCAGAAGCGGACGAAGCGCGCGGCCTTCTTCGACGAATTGATGTCGAGCACGCCCGCGAGCACCATCGGCTGGTTCGCGACGATGCCGATCGTGCGCCCTTCGATGCGTCCGAAGCCGCAGATGATGTTCGCGGCATGCGCCGGCTGCACCTCGAAGAAATCGCCCTCGTCGACGGTCTTCCGGATCAGCTCGTGCATGTCGTACGGCTGGTTCGCATTGGGCGGGATCAGCGTGTCGAGGCTCGTATCGGTGCGGTCATAGGGATCGCTCGTCGGGCGCACCGGAACGCCGCTGCGGTTGTTTTCGGGCAGATAGTCGAAGAAATCGCGCGCCGCGAGCAGCGCCTCGATATCATTTTCGAACGCGAGATCGGCGACCGAGCTCTTCGTCGTGTGCGTGATCGCACCGCCGAGCTCTTCCTGCGTCACAACCTCGTTGGTCACGGTCTTCACGACGTCGGGACCGGTGACGAACATGTACGAGCTATCCTTCACCATGAAGATGAAGTCGGTCATCGCGGGGCTGTACACCGCGCCGCCCGCGCAGGGGCCCATGATCAGGCTGATCTGCGGCACGACGCCCGAGGCGAGCACGTTGCGCTGGAACACCTCGGCATAGCCGCCGAGCGACGCGACGCCCTCTTGGATGCGCGCGCCGCCGCTGTCATTGAGGCCGATAACGGGCGCGCCGACCTTCATCGCATTGTCCATGACCTTCATGATCTTTTCGGCATGCCGCTCCGAAAGAGAGCCGCCAAAGACGGTGAAGTCCTGACTGAAGACATAGACGAGGCGCCCGTTGATCGTGCCCGAACCGGTGACGACACCGTCACCGGGAACGACCTGGTCCTGCATGCCGAAATCGGTGCAATTATGCTCGACATAAGTGTCGAGCTCTTCGAACGAGCCCTCGTCGAGCAGCACGTCGAGCCGTTCGCGCGCCGTCAGCTTGCCCTTGGCGTGCTGCGCATCGATGCGCTTCTGCCCGCCTCCCAAGGCTGCGGCGGCGCGGCGGCGTTCCATTTCGGCGATATTGGCGGACACTGGCTTCTCCATCGGAATTGGAAGGCGTCGTCTGCTCCGATTGCACCGTCCGCGCAAATGTGAATTTGCAAAGTTGTAAATTGTTACTTTGCAAATAGCCGTATATTGTCCGCTCAAACGTTTTAAGGGTGTCGAGACGTCGCAATACCCCTCCCTAAACTCCCGCGGCGGCTCGACACCCATCGCAATGGAGCCCATTTCGATGGCAAGGCAGCGCATTTTTGCTGGAGCAAAGCTCCGCGAACTCCGCATCGCGCGGGGAGCCAAACAGGCCGATTTCGCGGGCGGGCTCGGCATCTCCATTTCCTACCTCAGCCAGATCGAGCATGATGATCGCCCGCTCACGCCCGCTCTGCTCGACAGGCTGCAAAGGCTGTTTCCGCTGGAATGGGAAGAAGTCGCGGCGGATGCCGGCGACCGCCGTGCGGGGGCGCTTCGCGAAGCCGCGGCGGATCCGCTTTTCGCGGCCTCGCCGCTTGCACCCGAACAGCTCGAACGCGCCGCGCTGCAACAGCCGCAACTCGCCGAGCAGTTCGTCGCGCTCCATGCGGCCTATCGCCGCGCCGGGCAGCGGCTCCAGATCATCGACGAGGCACTGACCGGCGGCACCGCCGAGGGCAGCCGCCTGCCGTGGGAAGAGGTGCGCGACTGGTTCCACGACGCGGGCAATTATGTCGACAGCATCGATCGCGCGGCGGAGGCGCTGGCGGGCCAGTTGCGCGGGCGCGACCCCTCTCCGTCCGTCGAAACGATCGAGCGGCGGCTACGCGATGCGCTCGGCATTTCGATCGTCTATCAGCAAGCGCAGGCGCTGCGCGATTTCGATGCGACGATGCGCCATCTGGTGATCGATCCGTCGCTGCCCGCCGAAAGCCGGCGCTTCCAGCTCGCGCACCAGCTCGCCGCGCTCGCGCTGGCGAACGAAATCGCGGCGGTCGTCGAAGCGTCGCCGCTGCGTACGGCGGCGGCGCGGCAGTTGCTCCATGTCGGCCTCGCCAATTATGCCGCGGGCGCGGTGCTGATGCCCTATGCTCCCTTCCGTGCCAGCGCGCGCGCGGTGCGGCACGATATCGACCGGCTGCGGATGCAATATGGCGTGAGCTTCGAACAGGCGTGCCACCGCCTCTCGACACTCCAGCGCGCCGGCGCGCGCGGCATCCCGATGTTCTTCTGCCGCGTCGACATGGCGGGCAATATCACCAAGCGGCATTCGGCGACGCGGCTGCAATTCGCACGCTTCGGTGGCGCCTGCCCGCTGTGGATCGTGCATGAGGCGGCGGCGATCCCCGACCGCATCCTGTTCCAGCTCGCCGAGACGCCTGACGGCCTGCGTTATGTGTCGATGGCGAAGGGGCTGGTGAAGCCGTCGGGCAGCTATGCGCGCTCGCCCCGCCGCTACGCCGTCGCGCTCGGCTGCGAGGCGCAATATGCGGGCGATTTCGTCTATGCCGACGGCGTCGATGTTGCCGCGCCGCAGGCGGCGACGCGCATCGGGTTGTCGTGCCGGATCTGCCCGCGCGACGATTGCGACCAGCGCGCCTTCCCCCCGAGCGACCGGCCGATATTGGTGGACCCGGATCGGCGGGATGTTGTGCCCTACCGGATCGGTTAAACCTTCACGATCCCCCGCTCGATCAGACTATGCGCCGTCGCGAGGATCGCCTCCTCGGGGGTGCGCATCGTCCAGCCCAATGACTTCATCGCATGGCTGCTATCGCCGCCGCGGACATTGCCGAGTTCGGCGACGAGCTGCTTGAGTTCGGGTCGCACCAGCGCGAGCAGCTTGAGCAGCCAGTCGGGCATCTTCCGCGTTGGCACTTTCCGCGCTTGCTCGCCAAGGTTCGCACGCAGCAGGTTCGCGACGTCGATCATCTTCAGGAACGGTCCCGAACAGACATAGCGTTCGTCGTGGATCGCGGGCGCGGTCAGCGCGCGGTAGTGAAGGTCGGCGACGTCGCGGACGTCGATGATGCCGAAACCGATGTCGGGGCACATTGGCACCTTGCCCTCGAGCAATTGTTTTACCAGCTCGATTGAGGTCGAGAGGTCGTCCGACAGCAACGGCCCAAACACTGCGGCAGGATTGACCGAGGCGAATTCCATGCCGCCGCCCTCCGCCCTCACCCAGTCGCGCGCCGCGTGCTCGGCGACGGTCTTCGAGCGCGGATAGGGCATGACTTCGGGGTTATCGAGATTGGTCCAGTCGGCTTCGTTATAGATGTCGCGGCCCCTGCGATGACCATAAGCGATCGCCGCCATCGACGAGGTCAGGACGAACCGCCTAACGCCTGCCGCCTTGGCGAAGCGCAACGCGCGGAGCGCACCCTCGCGCGCCGGAACGACCAGCTCGTCCGCATGGCTCGGCACGTCGAGTGGAAAGGGCGAGGCGACATGTGCGACATGGCTGCACCCCGCCATCGCATCCGCCCAGCCGGCGTCGTTTTCGAGATCGGCGGCGAAGAAGCGCAGCTTCGCGTTGTCGACGCCGAGCCAGCCGCGCACCTCGGCTTCGCGTTTCAGGCTGCGGACGGTCGTGTGGACGGTCCAGCCATTCTCGATCAGCTGCCGGATCAGGAAGCCCGCGATATAGCCGCTGCCCCCGGTGACCAATGCCGTTCCCGTCATGCGCCCCTCCTCGCTCGTCGAGCAAGGAGGGTAACAGGATTATTTCAGCAGCACCAATTCCTCGGCCATGCTCGGATGCAGCGCGACCGTCGCGTCGAAATCGGCCTTGGTCAGCCCCGCTTTCACGGCGATCGCCGCCGCCTGCAGGATCTCCGGCGCATCGGGGCCGATCATGTGCAACCCGACGACCTGATCAGTCGCTGCGTTGACGACCATCTTGTAGAGCGCGCGTTCGTTGCGGCCCGCGAGGACATTTTTCATCGCGCGGAAATCGCTGGTGTAGACGCGGATCGAGCCGAGTTTGTTGCGCGCCTCGGCTTCGGTCATCCCGACCGCGCCGATAGGCGGATGGCTGAACACCGCGCTCGGGACATTGGCATAGTCGACGACCGTCGGCTTGCCGCCGAAGACGCTGTCGGCAAACGCCTGCCCCTCGCGGATCGCGACGGGGGTGAGTTGGATGCGGTTGGTGACATCGCCGACGGCATAGATGCTCGGCACCGACGACTGGTTCGTCTCGTCGACCTTGATCGCGCCGTCCTTGTCGAATTCGACGCCGACCTCTTCGAGGCCAAGGCCCTTGCTGTTCGGCACGCGCCCCGCGGCAACGAGCACCGCGTCGGCCTGGATCGGATCGCAGCCTTCGAGGTGGACCGTCAGCGACCCGTCGTCATTCTTCTCGATCGACTGGAAGGGCGCGTTGAATTTGAATTCGATGCCCTTGGTCATCGAAATCTGGAGCAGCCGGTCGCGGATCTGCTCGTCATAGCCGCGCAGGATCGTGTCGCCGCGGTTGACGATCGTCACCTTGCTGCCGAATTCGTTGAAGATGCCGGCAAACTCGTTGGCGATATAGCCGCCGCCCGCGATCACGACGCGCTTCGGCAGCGTTTCGAGGTGGAAGACCTCGTTCGAGGTGATCGCATGTTCGCTGCCCGGGAATTCAGGAACATGCGGCCAGCCGCCGGTCGCGATCAGGATGCGTTCGGCGCTGATTTCCTGCCCGTCGGCGAGCCGCACCTTCTGCGGGCCGATGACCGTCGCGCGGGTCTTGAACAGCGTGACCTTGTGATTGTCGAGCGTCTGGCCATAGAGCCCTTCGAGCCGGTCGACCTCGGCGAGCACATTGTCGCGGAGGCGGTTCCAGTCGAACTTGCAGTCGGGGACGTCCCAGCCGAACTTGCGTGCGTCCTTCAGATCTTCGGCGAAATGCGCACCATAAACGAGCAGCTTCTTGGGTACGCAGCCGCGGATGACGCAGGTGCCGCCGACGCGATATTCCTCCGCCAGCGCGACGCGCGCGCCGTGCGAAGCGGCGATGCGCGAGGCGCGAACCCCGCCCGACCCGGCGCCGATGACAAACAGGTCGTAATCAAACTCGCTCATTAAAAACCCCTGATCCTTGTGGTCGCGTGCAGTTCGCGTCGGCGGCCTATGTGGTTACCCCCGCTTGCGATGCCAATCGAATTTTGCGGTCACAGTGATGGAGCGGAGGGCTATTCGCCGAGTGCGGCCTTCATCAGCGCCTGCGTTGCTGCGTCGAATTCGACCGTTCCTTCGGCAAGGCCCTTCGCCATTTCCTTGCCCAGCTCGACCCCGAACTGGTCGAACGGGTTGATGCCGAGCAGCACCGCATTGGCGAACACGCGATGCTCGTAGAAGGCGATCAGCGCGCCGAGGCTGCGCGGCGTGACCTGATCGAGCAGAATCGTCGTCGAGGGGCGATCGCCGGGATAATTGCGCGCACCATCCTCGCTCGCGCGTCCCGTCATCAACGCCGCCCCCTGCGCGATGCAGTTTGCGACGAGCGTTTCGTGATGCGCGTCGTCGAGCAGATGGTCGGGTTCGCGCGCGACGACGAACTCGACCGGGGTCAGGTGCGTCCCCTGATGCAGCAGCTGGAATACCGCATGCTGGGCGTCGGTGCCGACGCCGCCCCAGGTGATCGGCGCGCTCTCGCGCCCGACCGGCTGGCCGTCCAACGTGACCGACTTGCCGTTCGATTCCATTTCGAGCTGTTGCAGATAATCGGGAAGCAGCCGCAGCCGTTCGTCATAGGCAAAGACCGCGCGCGTCTGGCAGCCGAGCCGGTTCGCATAAATCTGGTCGGCGAAGGCAGCGAGCAGGCAGATATTGTCGGCGCCGTCGGCGAGGCGGAAATGGCGGTCCATTTCGGCCGCGCCCTCGAGCAGGTCGGCAAAAGCGTCCCAGCCGAGCGCGAGCGCGGCGGGAAAGCCGATCGACGACCAGAGCGAATAGCGTCCGCCAACGCTTTCGTTGAACGGCAGGATGCGCGTTTCATCGATGCCCCACTCGATCGCGCGTTCGGGCTTCGCGGTCAGCGCGATGAAGCGGCCGAGCGGATCGGCGACCCCGGCCTCTTCGAGCCAGAGCAGCGCCGAATTGGCGTTGAGCAAGGTTTCGGTGGTGGTGAAGGTTTTCGACGCCACCGCGACCAGCGTATGTTCGGGGCTGAATTTGGCGAAGACCTCGTCGAGCGCGGCGCCGTCGACGTTCGAAACCACCGCGACGTCATAACGGTCGCTGTGGCGGCCGAGCGCGTCGATGAGCAAATCGGGACCGAGCGCCGATCCGCCGATGCCGATGTGGAGCAGGTGCCGGATCTCGCCGAACGCACCCGCCTCGATCGCGTCGATCATCATCCGCATCCGCTGATGCAGCGCCTGCGCGGCGTGGACCGAATCCGGCGCGCCGTCGCCGCGTTCGGCGCTATGCTCGGCGGCGCGGTCTTCGGTCGGGTTGGCGATGCCGCCCGAGAAAAGCGTCTTGCGCCGGCCGGCGAAATCCTGCGCATCGGCAAGGCCCGAGAGAATGTCGACAGCCGCCGTATCGAGGTGCGTCTTGGCAAAGTCGAAGCGGATGTCGGCGACGCTCCGCACCAGCGCCTGCAGGCGCATTTCGGGGTCGGCGGCGACCAGATCGGTCAGCTTCTGCGGCTGCCAGTTCGAAAGGGCCTGCCAGGCGTCGGATGCGGTTGTCATCGTCTATTGTCCTCGAAGGGGAGTGAATCGCGGACTTTCTCTAAGCCTGCCGTCCCCCGCGCGCCAGTGTCGTCCGCCGATATTTGCTTGACGTGGCAACCTATTCATCGCCAATGCGCGGCATGACCAATGCCAGCTTTACCGCCGATGTCACGCCCCCGACCGGACCCGCGCCGTCGTCCCCGACTCCGGCACCGGTGTCCGCCAAGGAAGAGGCGGTCGACACCGTCCGTTTCCTCGCGCTGCTCGCGATCGCGGTGCTGATTTTTCGCAGCTTTTTCCTGTCGCCGTTCAACATCCCGTCGGAATCGATGCAGCCGCGGCTGCTCATCGGAGACTATCTGCTCGTTAACAAGATGGCCTATGGCTATTCGAAATACAGCCTGCCGTTCAGCGCGCCGCTGATCCCGGGCCGGATTTTCGCGCGCACCCCCGAACGCGGCGACGTCGTCGTGTTCAAGGCGCCGCCGGTCGCCGACAATGATTATATCAAGCGCGTCATCGGCCTGCCCGGCGACAGCGTGCAGGTGAAAGAGGGCATCGTTTGGCTGAACGGCAAGCCGCTGAAGCGCGAAGCCATCGCCGATTTCGTCATCCCGGTGACCCCGAACATGGTCGAAGCCTCGCGCATGACGGGCACGCTGCCCTGCTATTCGCCCGAGTTCGAGGAAATCGCTGCCGACGGCCAGCGCCAGTGCCGTTACAAGCAGTTCAAGGAAACGCTGCCTAGCGGCAAAAGCTATAACATCCTCGACATCACGACGATCCCCGAGGACAATACCCCGCTCGTCGTCGTGCCCGCGGGCCATCTGTTCCTGATGGGCGACAACCGCGACCGCAGCGCCGACAGCCGTTTCCCCGCGATGGAAAATCAGGGCATCGGGCTGGTGCCGGAGGAAAATCTGGTCGGCCACGCGCTCGTCGGCATGTTCTCGACCGACGGCTCGGCGAGCTGGATCAACCCGGTCAGCTGGTTCACCGCGGCGCGCTGGGGCCGCATCGGGGAAGGTTTTTGAACGATCCTCTCGACACCGGGGCGCTCGCCGAGATCATCGGCTGCACCCCGGACGACCCGGCGCTCTACGATCTGGCGCTGACGCACGGCAGCACCGGGCGCGCCGATTATCAGCGGCTCGAATTCCTCGGCGACCGCGTGCTCGGGCTCGTCATCGCCTCCGAACTCTACACGCGCTTTCCCTCGGCCAGCGAGGGCGAGATGTCGTCGCGGCTGCACGTGCTCGCATCGGGCGCAACCTGCGCCGCGATCGCGCAGCGGCTGAAACTCACCGACCTCGTCCGCTTCGGCGCGCAGGCGCGCAACGATGGCGGACGGTATAGCGACAATATCGCCGCCGATGCGATCGAGGCGCTGATCGGCGCGCTGTATCTCGATCAGGGCGCCGACGCCGCGCGCCGCTTCATCCTGGCGCATTGGGGCGAGATGATCGACGGGCAGCAGGCGGCGCCGAAACACCCGAAGGCCGCGCTGCAGGAGTGGGCGCTGGCGCGCAAGCGCCGCCCGCCCGAATATGAAATCATCGCGCGCGAAGGCCCCGACCATGCGCCGCGCTTCCGTATCGCGGTCAGCATCGGCAAGCTCGCGCGCGCCGAAGCCGAAGGCGCATCAAAACAGGCAGCGGAAAAGGCGGCAGCGGCCGCGTTGCTCGCCGAACTCGAAGGATTAAAGGAATGACCCACCGTTGCGGATTTGTCGCCGTCGTCGGCGCGCCCAACGCGGGCAAATCGACGATCGTCAACGCGCTCGTCGGCCAGAAGGTCGCGATCGTCAGTCCGAAGGCGCAGACGACGCGCACGCGGTTGATGGGCGTCGCGATGGACGGCGAAACGCAGATCGTCCTGATCGACACGCCGGGTATCTTCGCCCCCACCCGCCGGCTCGACCGCGCGATGGTCGCCGCCGCGTGGAACAGCCTTGACCAGGCCGAGGCGATCCTCGTGATGATCGATGCCGCGGCGAAGCTCGGCGAGCGCGCCGAACGCGTGCTGCAGGGGATCGAGGGACGGCCCGAGAAGAAGTTCCTTGTTCTCAACAAGGTCGATCTGACCAAGAAGGACAAATTGCTGACGATCGCGACGCAGCTCAACGAGCGGGTCGCCTTCGACGAAACCTTCTTCATCTCGGCGAGCACCGGCGACGGCGTGCCCGAACTCAAGGCGACGCTGGCGAAGCTGATGCCCGAGGGGCCGTGGCATTTCCCCGAGGACGAGGTCAGCGACGCCCCCGAACGCATGCTCGCGGCCGAGATTACGCGCGAGCAGCTCTATCGCCAGCTCCACGAAGAGCTGCCGTATCAGTCAACGGTCGAGACCGAGAAATTCACGACGCGCCCCGACGGCAGCGCCGAAATTCACCAGCAGATCCTCGTCGCACGCGACAACCAGCGCGCAATCATCCTCGGCCACAAGGGCGAGCGGATCAAGGAGATCGGCAGCAAGTCGCGCGCCGAGCTGACCGAGCTGTTGGGGCGCAAGGTGCACCTGTTCCTGCACGTAAAGGTCAAGGCGAACTGGGACGAAGACCGCGGCGTCTATCGCGACATGGGGCTCGACTGGGTCGATTGAGAACGAAGTGAGGGGGCTAGAAAATGACCAAACCCGATTCCATCATATTATTCGACCGCCTTTTCCTGGTATCGCTGGCGCTTGGCGTACTGAACTTCCTGTTCGCGTGGAGCGATATGTCGGCTAAGATCGCCCGCGCGCCGGAATTCGCAGCGACCGGCTTTGGAACGGGCTTTCTCATCGCATCCTTCGCCATCGGGATGATCCTCAACCTGATCATCTGGTATTTCATTTCGGCGCGGGCGAGCAAAATTGCCAAATGGATTCTGACCGCCTTTTTCGTCATCGGCCTGATTTCGATGCTGAGCAACCTCAGCAACCCGCTCGGGCCGCAGGGTATCTCACTGGGCGTGGCGCTCGTCATCACCGTCATTCAAGGCGCTGCGACCTACATGCTGTTCCGTGCCGATTCCATCGCATGGTTCAACCGTAAGCCGCCCGTGGATCCGGACACCTTCCGCTAGTCGCTATGTCCGCCGACAATCGTTGGGCGGCGTGTTGCCGTCGAAGCGCGAGGTGATCCAGCCGATCGTTTCCTGCGAACTTTCGCGCGCGCTTGCGCCATGATCTCCCGTCATGTCGATCCAGCGCAGCGGCGTTCCGCGCCTGCACACCGCCTTGGCGAATTTGCGCGTGACCGCGGGCGCGACAATCGTGTCGTTGCGGCTCTGCGCGATCAGCAGCGGTCCGGGCACGCGTGCGGGATCGACGCTGTTGGTGCGTGCGAAGGAGCCGAAGGGCTCGATCTTCGCGATGTCCTTGTTTTTCGTCGCGCGGGCGATGGTGAGGATGCCAAGGATCGTGCCGAGCTTGGGCTTCTTGTTGAAGGCGACGCAATTATTCTGCGCCAGCCGGGTGATGATGCCCTGGTTCGTGCGGTTGGTGATGCCGTCCATCGAGAAGCCATATAGCGTCGACCAGCTATGCAGTGCGAAGGACAGCAAGAGCGCGCGCGCATTCTTGTCGCTCCCCTCGCGCAGATTGGCGGCGAGGTCGGTGGGCGGCGCGGCTGCTGCCGTGGCGACCAGCGTCAGGTCGGGCGCATAGGAGCGTGCAGCGGTCGCGGTCCACAGCGCGGCGTGGCCGCCTTGCGATTCTCCCCAGACGGCAAAGTTGCTGCCCGCCGCCGCGCCGGGAATCTCGCGCGCCGCGCGCACGGCGTCGAGAACCGCGTTGGCGGTGTCGGCCCCCACGAGGAAAGGATGCATCGTCGGACTGGCAAGGCCGATATAGTCGGGCGCGACGACGACATAACCGCTGCGAACCGCGTTCATTCCCGCGCTATAGGCAAAGAAGTCCGGGCTGAGCGACGGCGCGCATTTCTCGGCGACGCCCCACGCGCCGTGGGTCCAGGCGATCACGCGGCGTGGGCGCGCCGGGATCGCCTCCATCGGCGCAGCGACGATGCCGGTGACGGCGAAGCGTTGGCCATTGCCGTTGGTGGTCCAATATTGCACGCGCCACGCCTGTATGCCCGGCGGCGCGTCGGTCATCGGCTGGGCGGAGATGAGATATCGGGATTGTTGTGCCGCAGCGGGCAAGGAAAGCGCCGACATCACGAACAATATCACGGCGTAGAAGTGGCGCATCGATGTTCTCCCCGATGCGCCACCCTAACATGACCGATTGCAGTCGTCATCCCAGCGAAAGCTGGGATCGTCAACGGCGCGCCTCGCCGCCAGCGGTCCCAGCTTTCGCTGGGGCGACGCTTCAACCCGTTGCTACTCGGCCGCCTTCTTTGCCGGAGCCTTCTTTGCAGGCGCCTTCTTGGCCGGGGCTTTCTTCGCGGCCGCCTTCTTCGGCGCGGCCTTTTTCTTGCCCTTCGCCGGGCCCTTCGCGGCGCGCGCGTCGATCAGCGCGATCGCCTCTTCGAGCGTCAAGGTCGCCGGATCGGCGCTCTTGGGCAGCGTCGCATTGGTCGTGCCGTCGGTCACATAAGGCCCGAAGCGTCCTTCCATCAGCTTCATCTCGCCGCCGCTCGTCGGATGCGGGCCGAAGGTGTTGAGCGGCTCGGCCTTGGTGCGCCCGCGCCCGCCGCCGGCTGCCGCTTCGGCGATGCGCACGACCGCGGCGTTCATGCCGATGTCAAAGATCTCGGCGGTGCCCGTCAGCTTCGCATATTTGCCGTCGTGGAGAAGGTACGGGCCGTAGCGCCCCAGCCCCGCCATGATGGTCTTGCCGCTTTCGGGATGCGTCCCGACCTCGCGCGGCAGGTTCAAGAGCCTGATCGCATAGTCGAGATCGAAATCCTCGCCCGGGATATCCTTCGGGATCGACGAACGCTTCGCCTCCTTGCCGTCGCCGAGCTGGATATAGGGACCGAAGCGTCCGCTGCGCTTGGTCACTTCCAGCCCGGATTCGGGATCGGTGCCCATCGCCTCGGGACCGGTGTCGGCCTCGCCATTGCCGCCCGGCTGCGCGAATTTGCGCGTGAACTTGCAGTCGGGATAATTGCTGCACGCGATGAACGGTCCGAACTTGCCGCCGCGCAGCGCCAGCTTGCCGGTGCCGCAATTGGGGCAGATGCGCGGGTCGCTGCCGTCGCCCTTGTCGGGGAAGAGATAGGGGCCGAGGAATTCGTCGAGCGCCGCAGTAATCTCCGACGGCTTCTGCTCCATCACCTCGCCCGTGCGCGGCTTGAAGTCGCGCCAGAAGCGTTCGAGAACCGCCTGCCACTGCGCGCGGCCGCCTGACACATCGTCGAGCTCTTCCTCGAGCCCCGCAGTGTAGTCATATTCGACATAGCGCGCAAAAAAGCGCTCGAGGAACGCGGTCAGCAACCGCCCGCTTTCTTCCGGAATGAAGCGATTCTTCTCGACCGTCACATAGGCGCGATCCTTCAGAACCTGCAGGATCGCGGCCCAAGTCGACGGGCGCCCAATCCCCAGCTCTTCCATCTTCTTGACCATGCTGGCTTCGGAATAGCGCGGCGGCGGCTGGGTCTCGTGGCTTTCGACCTCGACCCCTGTCTTCGCGGGTGCATCGCCTTTGGTCATCGCGGGCAGCAAGCGCGCGTCGTCATCGTCGTTGCTGTCGTCGCGGCCTTCGTCATACAGCGCCAGAAAGCCGGGGAATTTGATGACCTGTCCGGTCGCCCGCATCACCGTCTTTCCGGTGCCGTCGGCGAGGTCGATGCTCGTCCGCTCCAGTCGCGCGGAAGCCATCTGGCTTGCCATCGCGCGCTTCCAGATCAGTTCGTAAAGCCGCGCATGATCGCCGCTGCCCGCCTTGTCCTTTGAAAAGTCGGTCGGACGGATCGCCTCGTGGGCCTCCTGGGCATTTTTTGCCTTGGTCTGATAGATGCGCGGCTTGTCGGGGACGTAGCCGCCGTCATAGCGGTTTGCGATGGCGGCGCGCGCCGCGCTGATCGCGGCGCCGTCCATCTGGACGCCGTCGGTACGCATGTAAGTGATCGCGCCGTCTTCATAGAGCCCCTGCGCGACACGCATCGTGTGGCTGGCGGAAAAGCCCAGCTTGCGCGCGGCTTCCTGTTGCAGCGTCGACGTCGTGAAGGGCGGCGGCGGATTGCGCGTCAGCGGCTTGGTCTCGACCGCATCGACGGTGAAATGCCCCGCCTTCACATCGGCTTCGGCGGCGCGTGCATCGGCCTCGCTGGTGATCGACAGCCGCTCGATCTTGTCGCCGCGCCATTGCGCAAGGCGCGCCTTGAACGGCGTGCCCGACATTTCGAACAGGCCCGTGATCGACCAATATTGCTGCGCAACAAAGGCTTCGATTTCGCGCTCGCGTTCGACGATCATGCGCAGCGTCACCGACTGGACACGGCCCGCCGATTTGGCGCCGGGCAGCTTGCGCCACAGCACCGGCGACAGGGTGAAGCCGACGAGATAGTCGAGCGCGCGGCGGGCGCGATAGGCATCGATCAGATCGTCGTCGAGCGCGCGCGGATGCGCCATCGCGGTGAGCACCGCATCCTTGGTGATCGCGTTGAAGGTGACGCGGTCGACCTCTTGCGGCAGCGCCTTTTTACTGCGCAGCAATTCCTGCACATGCCAGCTGATCGCTTCACCTTCGCGATCAGGGTCGGTCGCGAGGATCAGGCGATCGGCCGTCTTCGCCGCATCCTGGATTTCCTTCATCCGCTTCGTCTTGTCGGGATAGAGCTGCCACTGCATCGCGAAGCCGTCGTCGGGATCGACCGACCCGTCCTTGGGCGGCAGATCGCGGACATGGCCATAGGACGCCAGCACCTTGAAGTCGCGTCCCAGATATTTCTCGATCGTCTTCGCCTTTGCGGGCGATTCCACAATTACCAATTGCATGAAAAACCTTTAGTCCTAGCTGTCCCTTACGTACGTACGCGTGAGGGTGGCGCCGAGGGGCGCTGCGTCAACCGAAAATTTCCTGTAACGTCGAAGCGGGCTGTTCGATATTCAAGAGCAGACACACCGCGGCCAGATAGCTCCCCACAATACCGATCGCCGCGGCCAGATTCGTCGCCACCAGCCACCCAAACCCATATTCGGCCGCCAGGGCCGGCGCCGCGAGCTCGGCCGCCAACGGCGCCACCGATAGCGCGAACAGGATCAACCCGACGCCAAGCGCCGCGGGCCAATGCACCGCAAGCATATCCCAGCTTCGCTGCATCGCCGCGCGGCGGCCGCCCTCGTCGCGCACGAGCAACGCGCTGGCGAGATACCAGCGCGCAAAGACATAGAGCCCGGGCAAAACCAGCAGGACGAGCCCCAGCAACACGCCGAGCCCGACCAACAGGCCCTGCAAATAGACGCTCAGCGAATTGGCGACCGACATGGCAGACACAATCCCTGCCTGCGCAAAGGCTTCGCGGGTGATCCAGACCTGAACGAAGGTGATGGCAATGCCATAGACGATCAGGATTCCGCTTCCGTTGCCGCCCATCCGCTCCATGGCAACATCCGACGCAA
This sequence comes from Sphingopyxis sp. CCNWLW2, assembly GCF_037095755.1. Lineage (NCBI taxonomy): Bacteria > Pseudomonadati > Pseudomonadota > Alphaproteobacteria > Sphingomonadales > Sphingopyxidaceae > Sphingopyxis > Sphingopyxis sp. CCNWLW2. The sequence goes on along the minus strand of NZ_JBAWKJ010000002.1, from coordinate 508,896 downwards.
TCCCTGCAACCGCGGTTGCCAGCCAGGCGACCAAAACGGTGCCCGGCATGGCGACCGCCATATCCCATGCCCGCCGCAAAGTGGGGACGAGCAAACGCGCATCATATTGCATTTACCGAATTTCCCCTTCGCCCGATTACGCGCGAGGGTGGCGGGGATCGCTTGATCCCGTCAAGCCGGATTTTTCGTCAATCGCTCTGCCATTCGAAGTCGGCGGGCAGGATGTGTCTGTCCGCGTCATATTTGCCAACGCTGCGGATGATGTATCGAGCGCCGGATCACACGAGCGAGATCTTCGCGCCCGCATGGCGCTCGACACGGCCCGCCAGTTCGAGTTCGAGCAAGAGCAGCTGCACCGTCGAGGCGTCCTGCCCGGATTGTCGCACCAACTCGTCGACCGCGACCGGCGTCGGGCCGAGCAGATCGACCAGCGACCGGCGTTCACCCTCGCCCGCGTCGACCGGCGCGGGCGCGGCGGCGTAGCGTTGCACCGGCTCGCGCACCATTCGCGTATCGATCGGTCCGACCGCCTCCAGCACATCGTCGACCGTCTGGATCAGCGTCGCGCCTTCGCGGATCAGCATATTGCAGCCCTGCGCGCGCGGGTCGAGCGGCGAGCCCGGCACCGCCATCACCTCGCGCCCGTAATCACCGGCCCGCCGCGCGGTGATCAGCGATCCCGATTTGGGCGCCGCCTCGATCACCACCGTTCCGTGCGCGACCCCGGCGATGATGCGATTACGCGACGGGAAGTGGCGCGCGAGCGGCTCGGTTCCCGGCGGTTGCTCGGCGATCAGCAACTGGTCGCTCGCGATCTTTTCCTGCAGCACGGCATTTTCGGGCGGAAAGGCAATGTCGATTCCGCTGGCGATGACGCCTACGGTCGATCCGCCGAGCGCGCCGATATGCGCAGCGGTGTCGACGCCGCGGGCGAGCCCGCTAACCACGGTCACGTCGCGCGCCGCCAGATCGGCCGCGAGCTGGCGCGCGAAGCGGCATGCGATCGCCGAGGCATTGCGCGCGCCGACGATCGCAACGCATGGGCGCCGCAGCATCGCCGTATCGCCGCGCACGACGACGACGGGCGGCGCGCCCTCGACCTCGCGCAGCATCGGCGAATAATCATCCTCGTCGCTGAAAATATGGCGCGCGCTCAATTGGGCCACGCGCTCGATCTCACGCTCGGCGGCCTCGACCGGTGCGATGCGCGCCTTCCCTGCCCCGCCGCGCAGGGCGAGATCGGGCAGCGCATCGAGCGCGGCCTCGCCCGACCCGAAGCGCAGCATGAGCTGATGCCAGCTGACTGGGCCGACATGCGGCGTGCGGATCAGCCGCAGCCGCGCCAGCCGCTCGGCGTGCGTCACGCTCCGCCGGCTCCTTCAGGCGCGGCCTTCTTTCCGCCGACCCTCGGCTCGGTCCCGGCACGCAGCCGTGCGATATTTTCGCGGTGGCGCCACAGCACGATGACCGCGAGGCCCGCGAGGCCGATGGCATAGACCTGATGGCCGAAGGCGAGCGCGGCGATCGGTGCCGACACCGCGCCGAGCATCCCGCCGAGCGATGAGATACGCAGCAACAAGACGGTGCCGATCCACACGACGGCGAACACCAGCCCGATCGGCCAGGCGAGCGCAAGCGCAAGGCCCAGCAATGTCGCAACGCCCTTCCCGCCGCGGAACTTCAGCCACACCGGATAGCAATGGCCGATCATCGCCGCGGCGCCCGCGATCATCGCCGCATGGTCGCCGAGTTCGGGGACGAAATGGCGCGCGAGCAGCACCGCCACCGCGCCCTTTGCGCCGTCGAGGATCAGCGTTGCCGCCGCCAGTCCCTTGCGCCCGGTCCGCAGCACATTGGTCGCGCCGATATTGCCCGACCCGATCTGGCGCAGGTCGCCCGCGCCGAACATGCGCGTCAGGATCACGCCGAACGGGATCGATCCCAACAGATAGCCCGCGGCAATCAGCAAATATAAAGTCATGACGTTCCCCGCTCGCTTTGGATCAATGTGGCGCCGTTACCGGAATCAATCAATGGATTCGGCAAGAGTGGCAACCAAATCGGACGAACACGGTGCCCATCCGGCGCCCCATTGAGTGCCCCTCCGGTCGCTGCTAGGCGAAAGCCCATGAACGCTCCCGCGCCCGACGCCCCCATTCTCTTCTTCGACAGCGGCCTTGGCGGGCTCACCGTGCTGGGTCCGACACGCGCGCTGCTCCCGACTGCCCCGATCGTCTATGCCGCCGACTATGCCGGGCTGCCCTATGGCAAGAAGAGCAACGAGGAACTCGCCGCGCGGGTCCCCGCGTTGCTTGGGCGCCTCGTTGAACGCTATCAGCCGCGGCTCGCGGTCATTGCGTGCAACACCGCCTCGACGATCGCGCTTGCGCATGTTCGCGCCGCACTCGACCTGCCGATCGTCGGGACGGTGCCGGCGATCAAGCCGGCGGCCGAACTCACCAAAAGCGGCGTCATTGGCGTGCTCGGCACCGAGGCAACGGTCCGCCAGCCCTATGTCGACGATCTTAGTGCCAGGTTTGCCGCCGGCAAGACCGTGCTGCGCCATGGCAGCCCGGGTCTGGTTACCGGTGCCGAGGCGAAGCTGTGCGGCGAGACGGTCGATCCGGAGGTGATCGTCCGCGCGATTGCGGGCCTGCGCGACCAGCCGGGGGGCGACCGGATCGACGTGATCGTCCTCGCCTGCACGCATTTTCCGTTGTTGCAGGACGAACTGCAGGCGGCAGCGGGCCCCGGGGTGACCCTGATCGACGGCGCCGCGGGCATCGCACGGCGCATCGCCCATCTGACCGAAGGCCAGCCCTGGCCCGCCGCGGCCGCCCCCGGTGTCGCGGTCTTCACGCGGAGCGACGACCGCCCGCCCCCGCCGCTCGCCGCGCTGGCCCCCTATGGCATCGGGTCGATCGAGACGATCTGATAGGACAATTTGTCCCATAAGTTGCGAATCGTTCGCACTGGATTTCAGCCAGATTCGGCGTTATTGGCCCGCCTGTTACGTGCCGCCGGAGGGAGCGGCTCGACAGCTGCATTAGCACCTGACTGCGGGGCTGAAACGTGAACTATTACGATATCTTCGCTCGGGCAATCGACCGGCTGCATGAAGAAGGGCGCTACCGCGTCTTCATCGACATCCTGCGCAATCGCGGTGCTTTTCCGAACGCGCGCTGCTTTGCCGGCCATAACGGGCCGAAACCGATTACCGTCTGGTGCTCGAACGACTATCTCGCGATGGGCCAGCATCCCAAGGTCATCGAGGCGATGGAAGGCGCGCTGCACGACGTCGGCGCGGGTTCGGGCGGGACGCGCAACATCGGCGGCAACACCCATTATCATATCGATCTCGAGCATGAGCTCGCCGACCTGCACGGCAAGGATGGCGCGCTGCTCTTCACCTCGGGCTATATCTCGAACGAGGCGACGCTCGGCACGCTCGGCAAGCTGCTCCCGAACTGCATCATCTATTCGGACGAGCTCAACCACGCCTCGATGATCGCGGGCATCCGCAACTCGGGCTGCGAAAAGCGCGTGTGGCGCCACAACGACCTCGCCCACCTCGAGGAACTGCTCGCGGCCGACGATCCCGAGGCGGCGAAGCTGATCGCGTTCGAAAGCGTCTATTCGATGGACGGCGACGTCGCTCCGCTTCACGCGATCTGCGACCTTGCAGAAAAATATAACGCGCTGACCTATTGCGACGAAGTCCATGCGGTCGGCATGTACGGCCCACGCGGCGGTGGCATCAGCGATCGCGACGAAGCCGCGAGCCGTATCACCATCATCGAAGGCACGCTGGGCAAGGCTTTCGGCGTGATGGGCGGCTATATCGCCGCCGACAAAAATATCATCGACGTGATCCGCAGCTATGCGCCGGGCTTCATCTTCACGACCAGCCTGTCGCCGGTGCTCGTCGCGGGCGTGCTCGCCAGCGTGCGGCACCTGAAGTCGTCGAGCGTCGAGCGCGACGCGCAGCAGGAAGCCGCAGCTTACCTCAAGCAATGCTTCCGCGACGCCGGCCTGCCGGTGATGGATTCGACGACGCATATCGTCCCGCTGATGGTCGGCGACCCGGTGCGCGCGAAGAAGATCAGCGACATCCTGCTCGCCGAATATGGCGTCTATGTGCAGCCGATCAATTTCCCGACCGTGCCGCGCGGCACCGAACGCCTGCGCTTCACCCCGGGCCCGGCCCATGACGAGGCGATGATGCGCGAGCTGACGAGCGCGCTGGTCGAGATCTGGGATCGGCTCGAACTGCAGCTTCAGAAGGCGGCGTGACGGGCGCACCCGGTTTCGATGACGTCGTCGTCGGACGCCGCTCGATCCGCGGTTTCCTCGACAAGCCTGTGCCGAAAGCGCTGATCGCCGAGATTCTCGAGGTCGCGATGCGCGCGCCCTCGTCGTTCAACAACCAGTGCTGGAATTTCTCGGTCGTCACCGGCGAACCGCTCGCGGCGATCCGCCGGGGCAACACCGACGGCATTCTGGCGGGCAAGCCCGACAGCCGTGAATTTCGCCGCTTCGACGGCATCGCCGACGACCATCGCGCCCGCCAGATCGAGATCGCGAAACAGCTGTTCGGCGCGATGGGCATCGCGCGCGACGACAAGGATGCGCGGCAGGACTGGGTGCTCCGCGGTTTTCGCCAGTTCGACGCGCCGGTCAGCATCGTCGTCACCTATGATCGCGTCCTGCTCGGCAGCGACATCGCGCCGTTCGACTGCGGTGCCGTCACCAATGCGCTCGTCAACGCGGCCTGGTCGCGCGGGCTCGGCTGCGTGATCAACAGCCAGGGCATCATGCAAAGCCCCGTTGTGCGCGAACATGCGTGCATCCCCGACGATCAGGTTATTATGATCTGCGTCGCGATGGGCTGGCCCGATGCCGATTTCCCGGCCAACGCGGTCGTGTCCAACCGCAAGAACGTCGATGACGCGGTGCGCTTCGTCGGTTTCGACGATTAGCGCACCCTTCGACAAGGTCGGCATGACGCGATAGGGTGGAGGCCGAATCCCCTCCCCGGTCGCGAAAGATTGTCATGCCGACACAGCGTTATAGCTATACCGCCATCACGCTTCACTGGCTCATCGCGCTGTTGCTGGCATTCCAGATCGCGCTCGGCTGGGCGCTCGAGGGGAACAACAGCCCCGAATTGTTCGCGCGCTACCAGCTGCACAAATCGGTCGGCATCACGATCCTGCTGCTCAGCCTCGCCCGTCTAGCGGCTCGCCTGTTCACATCGCGTCCGCCCGCATCCGACGGCCCGGCATGGACACGCGCGCTCGCCAGTACGGTACACTGGCTTTTCTATCTGGTGATGATCCTAGGGCCGATCACGGGATGGCTGCTCGTCTCAACCGCGCGGGTTCAGGTGCCGACTTTGCTCTACGGCCTTATCCCCTGGCCGCACCTGCCCGTTGACCGGAGCTGGCACGAACCCGCGGAATCGATCCACGGCGGCATGGCGTGGCTCGCGATCGGGCTGTTCGCGCTTCATATCGCGGGGGCGCTGCGTCACCAATGGCTGCTCGGCAAGCCCGAACTCCAGCGAATGATCCCCTTTGCGCGCCGCAAGGCGGCGGGGGTCGCCATCGGCGCGCTGGCGCTTGTCGGCGCCGCCTTTGTCGCCGGCCAGACGATCTATCCCGAACGGGTGCGGCCCGCCGCCGAAAAGGCGTCCCCGCCGCCGGTCGCTACCCCGACTACAGCGGCCGTCGCTCCCGTGACGAAGGATGACGAAACAACTGCCATCGAAGCGACAGAGGAAGCGCCCGAAGAGACGGCCCAGCCGCTCGCCGACTGGACGGTCGCATCGGGCGGACGGCTCGGCTTTACGGCACGCTGGAACGGCGAAGCGGTCGATGGCCGTTTCGATCGCTGGCGCGCCGCGATCCGCTTCAGCCCTGACGATCTCGCCAAATCGACCATTCGCGTCACGGTCGACCTTGCTTCGGCCGACACCGGCGACGGGCAGCGCGACGATTCGCTGAAGAGCAGCGATTTCTTCGATGTCGGCGCGCATCCGAGCGCGGTCTTTAGCGCGCGCGACATCCGCCATCTTGGCGGGGATAAATATGAGGCGCGCGGCACGCTCGACCTGCGCGGCGCCAGCAAGCCCGCGACGCTGCGCTTCACGCTGCGCATCGACGGCGACCGCGCGCGGGTTGCCGGAACCGCGCGCATCGACCGCACTGCGTTCGGCGTCGGTCAGGGCGAATGGGCCGCGACCGACGCGATCGCCGCCGGGGTGGATATCGCCTTTTCCTTCAACGCGACGCGCCCGGCGTCCTGATCGATCAGGGTGTCGGGCGCATCATGCCCCAGAAATGCGGGCCGCCGGGCACGTCCCATTGGGCTTGCGTAACAAAGCCCAGCCGCTCGTAGAGCGGGACATTTTCGGGCGTCGCGGTCTCCAGCCAACAGGGTAGACCTTCGGCATCGGCAACCGCGGTTTGCGCACGGATGATCCGCCCGCCATGCCCCTTGCCCTGATGTCCGCGGCGGACGCCGACATAATGGAGATACCAGAAACGCCCCTTGGGCCGGTGCGCATCGATGCTGCCCTGCACCTTCAGCCCGCGCGACAAAGCAGTGCCGAAGGTCGTGACGAGCGGGATGACGGTGCGCAGAAATTCTAACGTACCACTATGCGCCTGCCCCGGCGCCCGCCAGAGCGCGGCCGCCTCGTCGCCCGGCGAGCGCAGCGCCACCCCGGCACGGGCATCGGCAGGAACGAGGGTCCGAAACAGGCTATGGAGCGCGCGGGCGCGATGATCGGGGTCGGGCAAAATCCACGATAGCGCGGGGTCGGTCTGAAACGCCTGCGCCAGTGTTTCGGCAACCGACGCCAGTTCGGCGGGCCCTGCCGGTAAGATCATATCGGTCATCGCGCCTCCCAGCACCAGAGGAGCAGCTGTTGCGCCGCTTGGCAAGACTAGCGCGGCCGTTTCTCAAGCCGCAGGGCCCAGGCATAGCCGCGATAGAGCCGCGTCACTGCGAGCCGCGCGCCGGCATCGTTCGCGGCCTCGCGCGCGGCTTCGACCAACAGCGCGCGCGGTTCGACATGAAAGCGCGCGAGCCAGGCGAACAGCGCGCCGCGGAACCAGTCGGGCATATCCTCCTGCTGCCCGAAATCGACGATGTGCAGCGATCCATAGGTCGACAGGTGGCGTATCGCTTCACGGATCGCGCCTTGCCAGTCGGGGATCATCGACAGCGTATAGCTTTGAAAGATGCGGTCGAAACTGGCGGTGCGGAACAGCGCGTTCGGGTCGAAACCCGTCGCGTCGGCCTGCGCCACGCTCACCCTTTGTGTCAGCCCCGCGTGGGCGATCGCGGCGCGCGCGGTCTTCAGCATTTCTTCCGAAATATCGATGCCATGGAATTTCGCGCCCGGCCAGCAGCGCGCCGCTGCGATCAGGTTGCGCCCGGTGCCGCAGCCGATTTCGAGCACATGCCCCCCGACCGGCGGCGTCAGCTCGTCGATCAGCCGGTCGCGCCCCAGCAGATAATATTTGCGCGTCAAATCATATATATGGCGCTGACCGCGATAGACGCCGTCCATGCGTGCGGCGTGCCCCTCCCCCCCGGTCATGGCATCAGCCTTTCAAGATATAGAGATGGACCCCGCCATAAATGGCCGAGCGGTCGCGCCGCGTGTAATCGAGCGATTCGGCGGCGCGATAATCCCACCGCCCTAGCAGATCGTCGGGAAGCCGCCCGGGAAGCAGGGTCGGTTCGGCGGCGGTACGGAAGAGCACGCGCGCGCCGGGCCGCGCCGTGCGGGTGACCTCACTCCACAGCGCGGTCAGTTGCGCGTCGCTCATCCAGTCCTGTGCGTCGAGGAAGATATAGCGGTCGAAGCTCGCGGCGTCGGCGGCGGCCAGCATGTCGGTCATGTTCGCGTGGAGCATCGTGACCCGCCCGGCACGCGCCTTGACGGCCGCATAATGGACGGTCTGCAGATAGGGCGGCAACGACGCGGCCGCGTGCTTGCCATAGCCGCGGCCAAAGGCCTGCCACGCGAAATAATTGTCCTCGAGCGGGAAGTCGCAGGTCAGCTTTTCGAGGCGACCGCGCAGGACATCGGCCATCGGCTTCCCGTCGGCCAGCGCGTCATATTGCGCGGGCGGAATGCCCAGCCCGAACAACGACGAGCGCTGGTCGGTAACCCAACGGATGAACTTGCGGTCGAAGAAGGGCGCCAGCTTCGTCTCGAAAATCATGCGCTGTTCCTCGATCGTCTTCGCTTCGAGGAACTGGCGCGGATCGATGCGGTGCATCCGTGCAACCAGATGCGCGAGCCCGATAAAGCTGCCGAGCAATCCGCGCTTATAAAGCCCGTGCGCGAAGCCGTTGATCCGGCGGCGCCCGACGAAGTCGCGGCCCTCCCAATAGCGCCGGGTCGTCTCGTCGAGGTGCGGGCGGACGAAGGCGCGATAATCGGCGATATTGCCGCTGCTGTCGGCGTCGGCAAAAAAGCGGCGCAGGCTGGCATGATCGGGCAGACGCTGGATCGCGACGCGTTTCAGATTGTTGAGCGCGACGTGCGCGGTGTTGAGGTCGACTGCGACAATCTCCGCCGGGTCGACGGTCAGATAGGAGAAGACGTTGCAGCCGCCGCTCGCGATCGTCGCGATCCGGTTGCCCCGCTCGATCGCCAGCGCCTCCATGTCGACCACCGGGTCTTCCCATATCTGGGCATAGACGAGGCCCTTGAACGCCAGCACAAAAGCGCGGTCGAGCAGGCGTTGTTTCTGCTCGCCATCCTCACGAACGACGGCGGCGGCGATCTTGCGATTGGGTTGGCTGGCCATGCGAATGGGTTCCCCGGACAATGTTGATCCGGGGCCGCGCATGGCAGGCTTTCATGCGATTTCCGTGCCGGTTCGATGACAATCCGGCGACATGGGCGAAATTCTTTCCTCGTCATTCCCGCCTTCGCGGGAAGGACGAAGTTAGTTGCTAGTCGCGGCAATAACCCTCGCCGGTCTTGACGATCAGGCATTCCTTCTTGCCGGCGAGATATTTGAGGCCGGTTTCATCGCCGCTGCCGCGGTGCAGGCTCAGTTCCTCGGTGCCGCGCTTGAACTTGATGCCATGCTCGCTGTCCTCGCCGTCATAGGTTCCCTTGGTGTCGAGATCCGACTGCATTTCGAGCTTGTATTTGCCCGGCGCGGCGGGAGTGATCGTGGCGTACATGCCCTCGACCCCGGTCCATTTGCCCGCCCAGCTCGCGAAGCGATGCGGCGCGGTCGCGGGATCGGTCGCCTCTGCGCCTTCGGGCGGCGCGGTTTCGACCGGAACCTCGGTCGTCGTCGCATCGGTCGGCGCAGGCGCGGGCGCCTCGGCCTTTTCACAGCCGGCCAACAGCACCAGCGCCGCGGCGCTCGCCAAAATTGCACTCTTTTGCATCATGCTTCTCCTTCCCCGTTCAAACGCTCGGGCGCGGATAAGTATCCGCCAGCCTATTCGGTGATGATTTCCGCAAACTTCAACGGGTCGACATTGCCGCCCGACAGGGTGACGAGCGTCGCGTCGGTCAGCGGCACCTTGCCCGCCAGCACGGCGGCGAGTGCCGCTGCGCCGCCGGGCTCGACAACGAGATGCAGTTTCTCAAACACCGTCCGCATCGCGTGGCGCACTTCGCTGCGCGTCACGACGACACCGCGCACCCCGCGCGCCTGTAACACCGCGAAGTTGATCGGCCAGGTTTCGGGGGTTTGGAGCGCGTCGCACTCGGTGGGATAGGCCATGTCCTCGACCGACAGGATTTCGCCGGCGGCGAGGCTGCGCGTCACATCGTCCCAGCCCTCCGGCTCGACCGCGATGATTTCCGCGTCGGGCAGCGCGAGCGCGAGCCCGGCTGAAAGACCGCCGCCGCCGCAGCAGGCAATAACCTTGTCGGGACCGCCAACACCGCGCGCGGCCATTTGCGCCTTTGCTTCGGTCCCGGCGCTGCCCTGCCCCTCGATGATCCACGGATCGCCATAAGCATGGACAAGCGTCCCGCCGCGCTGTTCGAGTAATTTTGCCGCGACCGCATCGCGCGATTCGGTAACGCGGTCATAAAGCACGACTTCGGCGCCCAATTGGCGCGTCGCGGCGAGCTTCATTGCCGGCGCATTGCTTGGCATGACGATCGTCGCCTTGATCCCGAGCCGCTTCGCCGCCCAGGCGACGCCCTGCGCGTGATTGCCGCTCGACACGCCGACGACACCCGCCGCCGCTTGTTCGGGCGTGAGGTCGGACAATCGGTGCCAGGCGCCGCGGATCTTGAACGCGCCGACGGGCTGCAGGCATTCGGCCTTGCACCAGATGGTCTTGCCGTCGACATCGAGCGGCAGCAGCGGTGTTTGCGGCAGCAATGCAGCGACTTTCGCCGCGGCGCGTTCGACACCCGCAAGCGTGGGCGCGCGGTTCGGGTCGAGCAAGGGATCGGGGCTTTGCTGTGTCATGGCTTCGTCCTATAGGGCCGGTCATACAAGACAAGGCGGCAAAGGTCCGCGACAGGAGATTTTTCGATGAGCAAGGTTCTGGTGATCGGCGCAGGCGGCGTCGGTTCGGTCGCGGTGCACAAGATGGCGATGAACCCCGACATTTTTCCCGACATCACGCTGGCCAGCCGCCGCAAGTTCAAATGCGATGCGATCGCCGAATCGGTCAAGACCCGCACCGGCGTCACGATCAAGACCGCCGAGGTCGACGCCGACCATATCGACGCGACCGCGGCGCTGATCCGCTCGATCGGCGCGACGCATGTCGTGAACCTCGCTTTGCCCTATCAGGACCTCACGATCATGGAGGCGTGCCTGTCGACCGGCGCGCATTATATGGACACCGCGAACTATGAACCGCGCGACGAGGCGAAGTTCGAATATCACTGGCAGTGGGCGTATCACGACCGCTTCAAGGACGCCGGCCTGATGGCGCTGCTCGGCTCGGGTTTCGATCCCGGGGTGACGAGCGTGTTCACGACCTGGCTCAAGAAGCATCATTTCGACCGCATCGACACGCTCGACATCCTCGACTGCAACGGCGGCGATCATGGCCAGCATTTCGCGACCAACTTCAATCCCGAGATCAACATCCGCGAAGTGACAGCGGTCGCGCGCCACTGGGAAAATGGCGACTGGGTCGAAACCCCGCCGATGTCGGTGAAGCAGAAATTCGATTTCGAAGCAGTGGGCGAGAAGACGATGTACCTCATGTATCATGAGGAGATCGAAAGCCTGAAGACGCACCTGCCCGAAATCAAACGCATCCGTTTCTGGATGACCTTTGGCGAGGCGTACATCACGCACCTCACCGTCCTCCAGAATGTCGGCATGACGCGGATCGATCCGGTGATCTACGAAGGCCGCGAGATCGTTCCGTTGCAGTTCCTGAAGGCCGTGCTCCCCGAGCCATCGAGCCTCGGCGAGACGACCAAGGGCAAGACCAACATCGGCGTCATCGCGACCGGCCTTGGCAAGGATGGCAAGGAAAAGACGCTCTATCTCTACAATATCTGCGACCATGAGGACGCCTATGCCGAGACGGGCAACCAGGCGGTGAGCTACACCACCGGCGTCCCCGCGATGATCGGCGCCGCGATGATGGTCACCGGGACGTGGAGCGGCGACGGCGTGTTCAACATGGAGCAGATGGACCCCGATCCCTTCATGGACATGCTGAATAAGCATGGCCTGCCCTGGCAAGTGAAGGAACTCGACACGCCGCTCGATTTCTGATTGCTGCGCCGGGGCGGCCAAGCCCCGCCCCGGTGTCCGCAAAGGAAAATCGATGACCGCCTACCTCGCGCCGATAGGCCTGCTGTTCGTCTCGAACATCTTTATGACCTTCGCCTGGTACGGGCAGCTCGGCGCGGTATCGCGGCCGATCTGGCTCGCGGTGCTGATCGCATGGGGCATCGCCTTTTTCGAATATTGCCTCGTCGTGCCTGCGAACCGCATCGGCTATGGCGTTTACACCGCCGCCGAACTCAAGACCTTGCAGGAAGTGATCACACTGGTCATATTCGCCGGGTTCGCGGTCTTCTGGCTCGGTGAGAAGCTGACCCTGAACCATCTCGTCGGCTTCGGTCTGATTGCGGCGGGGGCGTTCTTCATCTTCAAGGGACCGATTGCGGTCTGACAGGATTTTACAGCGACATGGAAACCCGTGCCGGCGACCCCGGAGCCTTTGCCCGCTTCGACCTGACCAGCGTGCCCTCGCCCGCCTTCGTCGTCGATGCTGCGAAAGTGCGCGCCAATCTGGCGGTGCTCCGCCATATCGGCGATGCCTCCGGCGCGCGCGTGCTTGCGGCGCTCAAGGCGTTTTCGATGTGGTCGTTGGGGCCGGTAGTCGCCGAATATCTCGACGGTGTCTGCGCTTCGGGACTTTACGAAGCTCGGCTTGGCCGCGGCGAATATGGCGGCGAAGTCGCGACCTATTGCGCCGGATACAAGGAAGCCGACCTGCCCGAAATCGCGGCGCTGTCCGACCACCTCATCTTCAACTCGCCGGGCCAGATCGCGCGCTTCCGCCCGCTGCTCGACGAGCTTCGCGCCAAGGGCGTGACGTTCGACATTGGCCTGCGCATCAATCCGATGCACAGCGAAGGCGAAGTCGCCAAATATGACCCCGCCGCGCCGTGTAGCCGCCTCGGTTTCCCGGTCACCCAGCTGCTCCCCGAACATATGGAGGGCATCGACGGCATCCACATGCACAGCCTGTGCGAACAGGATTTTCCGCCGCTCCAGCGGACATGGGAAGCCGTGCAGCCGATGCTGCGCCCCTTCTTCAACCAGCTCAAATGGATCAATTTCGGTGGCGGCCACCATGTGACGCGCGCCGATTATCAGGTCGACGATCTGATCGCCTTTCTGAAACAGGTCCGCGCGTCGACCGACTGCGACGTGATGATCGAACCCGGCGAAGCGATCGCGCTCGACGCCGGCATTCTCGTCGGCGAAGTGCTCGACCTGTTCGACAATGGCATGGCGATCGGCATCACTGACATTTCGGCGACCTGCCACATGCCCGACGTGATCGAGGCGCCGTACCGTCCCGCAATGCTCGATGAGGGCAGCGAAGGCATGCCGACGCGCCTCGGCGGCCCGTCGTGCCTCGCAGGCGACGTCATCGGCGACTATCGTCTGCCCGGCGGCGCGCGTATCGGCCAGCGCTTCGCCTTCCTCGACCAGGCGCATTATTCGATGGTGAAGACCAACACCTTCAATGGCGTCCCGCTGCCGTCGATCTGGCTTTGGGACAGCGAAAGCGATAAGCTCCGGTTGATCCGCGAATTCGGTTACGAAGATTTCAAGACGCGGCTTGGTTAGCGACAAGCCGTGCGACGGCGGGAGTGAAGCGTTGGATCGACGGCATTTTTTGCGCGCCGGTGCGAGCGCGGCATTGGCGCCCGCGATATGGGCCTGCGGCGAGGTAAGCAACAAAATGATCCAGGCCGGCGCCCGTTACGAAATGCCGCTGGAATCGGAACCGCACGAGCGGACGCTGATGCAATGGCCGGTCAATCTGGACGTCTATGACCGCGCGTCGTTAAGGCGCGTACAGCGTGCCATCGCACGGATCGCCAACACGATCGTTCGCCATGAGCCCGTCGCGATGCTTGTGGCGAACGCCGATGCGGCAAGCGCGCGGGCCCTGCTGGCAAGCGAGGTCGAGCTTTGGGACATTCCGACCGACGATCTGTGGTGCCGCGATTCGGGACCGGCCTTTGTTCGCGACGCTTCCGGCAAGCTCGCTGTCGCGCATATCCGGTTCAATGGCTGGGGTAACAAACAGCCGCATGCCAATGACGCCCTGATTGCAGGCCGCGTGGCCGAGCAGCTGGGAATGCCGCTGATCGAAACGGGTCTTGTCGGCGAGCAGGGCGGGGTCGAGCATGATGGCGCGGGAACGCTGCTGGCGCACGCAAGCTGCTGGGTAAATCCCAACCGCAACCGGATGAGCCAGAGCGAGGTCGGCGACAAGCTGCTGCAGGCGCTCGGCGGCAAGAAGATGATCTGGGCGCCCGGCATCTCGGGCAAGGACATCACCGACTATCATATCGACGCGCTGGCGCGGTTCGTGGGACCCGGCAAAGTGCTGATCCAACTCGGCGACGAAATCGACCCCGATGACCCATGGTCGGTATCGGGGCACGAGACGCTGGAAATCCTGCAGCGGTCAACCGACGCGCGGGGGCAAAAGCTCGACATCATCCGCCTGCCCGATCCGGTGGATATCCGGTCGGCCGAGCCCGATTTTGTTGCCAGCTATGTCAATTATTACGTCTGCAACGGCGCCGTCATCGCGGCGCAGTTCGGCGACACGGCCGCCGACGGCCGCGCGCGCGAAATGCTGCAAACGCTTTATCCCGGGCGCACGATCGAGATGATCGAGATCGATGCGATCGGCGAATCGGGCGGCGGCATTCACTGCGCCACGCAGCAGCAGCCGAAAGCCTGATCGCACCAATTCTCACGATGCGGCGGGGTCGATCTCCGCCAGCGCCTGATGGATATCGCTGACCACGACCGATCCCTCGCCGACCGACGAGGCGACGCGCTTGACCGATCCCTTGCGCACGTCGCCGATCGCATAAATGCGCGGCCAGCTTGTCTCGAACCGGCTCGGCATGCGGTCGAGCGACCAACCAGCCTTGACGAGTTCGAGCGGCGCGATGTCGGTGCCCGTCTTCACGAAGCCGCGCTCGTCGCACACCATTTCCTTGGGCAGCCACGTCGTGTTCGGGCTCGCGCCGAGGAAGAGGAACAGGAATCCGCAATCGCAATGATCCTCGGCGCCGGTTTCACGGCAGCGATAGGTCAGGCCGGCGAGCCGGTCCTCGCCATGCAGCGCGACGACGTCGGTCGACGGGATGATCTCGATATTCGGATGCTCTTCGAGGCGCTTGACCAGATATTCGGACATCGTTTCGCGCAGGCTGCCACGGCGGAAAATGACGTGGACCTTCTTCGCGACGCTCGCGAGGTAGATCGCGCCCTGCCCCGCCGAATTTCCCGATCCGACGATCGTCACCTCGGCGTCGCTGCACAGCTGCGCTTCCATCGGCGTCGCGCCATAATAGATGCCGC
Organism: Sphingopyxis sp. CCNWLW2; assembly: GCF_037095755.1. Classification (NCBI taxonomy): domain Bacteria; kingdom Pseudomonadati; phylum Pseudomonadota; class Alphaproteobacteria; order Sphingomonadales; family Sphingopyxidaceae; genus Sphingopyxis; species Sphingopyxis sp. CCNWLW2. The sequence goes on along the minus strand of NZ_JBAWKJ010000002.1, from coordinate 493,795 downwards.
GTCCTTCATAGGCTTCGATGCCGTCGATCGGCAGGCTCTGATATTTCGCGCCGCTTGCGACCACCACCGCGCGGCTGCGCAGCTTCCGCCCGTCGGCGAGGTGCAGGCAATAGGCATCGCCGTCGCGATTGATCGACGCCGCGCGCACCGGCGACACCAGCCGCGCGCCGAATTTCTGCGCCTGCACCGTCGCGCGGCGCGCGAGTTCGTTCCCCGAAATGCCGGTCGGGAAGCCCAGGTAATTCTCGATCTTCGATGAGGTGCCCGCCTGTCCGCCGGGCGCGAGCGAATCGAGCGCGATCACGGTCAGCCCTTCGGACGCGGCATAGACCGCCGCGGCGAGCCCGCCGGGGCCGCTGCCGACCACGAGCACATCGGCGGTCGCGCCGTCGGGCAGCAGGTCGAGCCCGAGCCCCGCCGCGAGCTGTTCGGGCGTCGGCTGGATCAGCACGTCGGCGGCGCCGAGAATAGCCACCGGCAATTGTTCGTCGGTCAGCCCGCGCTCGGCCATCAGGTGCGCGGGAACAGGTCCATCCGCCGGGTCGAACCAGCGATGCGCGACGCCATGCTTCATCAGCAGGTCGCGCATCGCATAGACGCTGCGGTCCATTGCCGCGCCGATGATGATCGTCACGGCAAAGCCGCGATGCTTGCTGAACTCGCGCCGCGCCGACAGCACGCGAACGAAAATGTCCGAATAGTGCGAATTGCCTGCAATCAGCCGCTGGAAATCGGGGTGCGCGATGCGGAGAATCTCCCCATCGGCGCCCATTTCGACGCGCGACAAATGCCGCTGTCCAGTCAGCACCGACAAGTCACCCGCGAACTGCCCGCGTTCCATCCAGCCGACGCGCTTGCGGCCTTCGTCGGTCGAAGCGAAAATGTCGGTGTGGCCCGACAGCGTGACGATGCAATCGGGCGCCATCGCCCCTTCCTCGACCAGCAGATCGCCCGCGCGATGCGACTCGATCGTGCCGAATGCCGCCAGTTCCTCAAGTTCCGCGTCGGAAAAATTGTGATTTACGTCGGCGCGCGACACCATGGCGGGGAGGTCCTTTTCGGATTTGGCGATGCTCCATCCCTAGCGCGGCCTCGGGGCTTTGTCTTGCATTTGCGCGGTTTGGCGCAGATCGGCCCCGGTTTGGCCCCTCTGCGACCCGCGTATTACAAAATTGCGCGATAGGGTCTTTACAGGGGGGACCCCCCTGCATATATCGCCCTCCGCTGCCCCAGGGGGACTTCCAATAACCGCAAGGCAGCCTTGGATGTTTAACGTTATTTTTGGGGGTCCCTTGAGTTGCACCAGCATCATAGCGCCCACGGGCTGATTCAGGCACTTTCGCCGATCGAACCTGTTACGCTTGTCCGCCCGCACGCCGCGCGGCGCGCAGCGCGTTTCTTCATCGAGCGTTTTCCCGGCACAACCATGTATGCGGTCAAGGCGAATCCGTCGCCCGACCTGCTGCGTGTGCTGTGGGATTCGGGTGTCACCCATTATGACGTCGCCTCGATCGCCGAGGTCCGGCTCGTCGCGCGCACGCTGCCCGAAGCGACGCTCTGCTTCATGCATCCGGTAAAGGCCGAGGAAGCGATTTCCGAAGCCTATTGGAAGCATGGCGTGCGCACCTTCTCGCTCGACACGCTCGACGAGCTCGAAAAGATCGTCCGTGCGACCGAAGGCGCGCAGGACCTGAACCTGCTCGTGCGCCTCCGCGTGTCGTCCGATCATTCGAAGCTCAGCCTCGCCGCCAAGTTCGGCGCCGAAGCCGACGAGGTCGTCGAACTGCTAATGGCGACCCGCCAGGCGGCCGACGCGCTTGGCATCTGCTTCCATGTCGGCAGCCAGGCGATGACCCCGCACGCCTATGCACAGGCGATGGAACGCGTTCGCGCGGCGATCGTCGCAGCGTCGGTCACGGTCGACATCATCGATGTCGGCGGCGGCTTTCCGTCGTCCTATCCCGGCATGGAGCCCCCGCCGCTGGGCGCCTATTTCGACACGATCCACCGCAGCTTCGAAAGCCTGCCGATCAGCTATTCCGCGGAACTCTGGTGCGAGCCGGGCCGTGCGCTGTCGGCCGAGTATAGCTCGCTGATCGTGCGCGTCGAAAAGCGCCGCGGCGACGAGCTGTACATCAATGACGGTGCCTATGGCGCGCTGTTCGACGCCGCGCATGTCGGCTGGCGCTTCCCCGTCTCGCTGCAACGCGAGCCGGAGAGCGATGCCGAGATGGTGCCGTTCAGCTTCTATGGCCCGACGTGCGACGATCTCGACCATATGGCTGGGCCGTTCTTCCTGCCCGCCGACATCAAGGCCGGTGATTTCATCGAAATCGGCATGCTCGGCGCCTATGGCTGCGCGATGCGGACCAAGTTCAACGGCTTCGGCGCCGACGAGACGCACGTCGTCAGCGACGAACCGATGGTCAGCCTGTACACCGGCGAAGTCGAACAGGAACGTCGCAGCGCGACGGTGACCAAGCTGTTCTGAACGCGAACGCTTCCAATCGATAAGCAAGGGGCTGGCGCAGCGATGCGACCAGCCCCTTCTTTATTTCAGCACGATGTTCTTAATAACCCGGCGCGATCAAAGACGCCGCAATGCCCGACAGCCCCACTCGCAGTTGATTTCACCCTTCATCACCGGAATGCAGGTGCCGCGCAGCGTCGCGCGGATACCGTCCTCTGTCCGGCGCGCAGTGACGTCGAGCAGGCTGGGCCGCCCCATTTCGATGCCCTGATGGATTTCGAACCGGGCTTCGTCGGTGGCGGGTTCGAGCGACAGGAGCAGGCCAGCGAGCGGCGCGTTCGCACTTCCGGTCGCGGGGTCTTCCCACGTTCCGGCAAGTGGCGCGAACATGCGCGCGCGCAGCGTCCGGCCCTGCTTGCTATAGACATGGACCGACAGGCGCGTGCCGAATTGCGGGTGCGCCGCCAGCGTCTCGCGAAACGCCGCCAGATCGGGGTCGCATCGCGCCAGTGATGCCGCATCCAGTTCGGCGATGACATAGGGGTTGCCGACCGACGCGAGGATCGGGAGATGCGCCGTGGTGAGAATATCGCGCGGTGCCAGGCGCAGCATCCTGGCGACAACCTCGGGCGCCACCGTTTCGCCAAGGCTGAGCGGCTGGGGTGCCGCTACCGTGGCACCGACGGGAGCCCCGTCCGCATCGCGTTCGACTTCGACATCCACGATCCCGGCAGGAATCTCGAATGTCGTCGTCGCAAGGTCGGCGTTGGCCGTGGCGAGGACGAACGCGGTTCCGACCATCGGGTGGCCCGCGAAGGCCATTTCCTCGGTGCGGTTGAAGATGCGCACGCGGGCCGAGTGCCGCGGATCGGCGGGCGGAAGGACGAAGGTGGTCTCGCTCAGGTTGAACTCCGCCGCGACGGCCTGCATCACCGAGTCGGACAGGTCTTTACCGCCCATCACCACGGCCAGCGGATTTCCGCCGAACCGGGTTTGGGTGAATACATCGACCGTGGAAAAGGGCAGCAGGGACATGGCGTGACTCCATTCGATTGGTCGCCTGCCTTGACATATAGTTCGTTAGTTGGCAAATTAACAATATGACTAACGCCGAGCTGTTCCGCGCGCTGGGAAATGAACGCCGCCTCCAGATCCTTGCCTGGCTGAAAGACCCCCGCGCGCATTTCCGGCCCCAGGTGGACGGCGATCTCGTCGAAGATGGCGTGTGCGGGCAATTGATCGCGGAAAAGCTTGGCATCAACGCATCGACGCTCAGCGAGCATATGCGCGTCCTGCAGGGCAGTGACCTGGTGACGGCCAAACGCATCAAACAATGGACGTTCTATCGCCGCAACGATGAGCGGCTGCGCGCACTCGCGGCAGTGGTTGGAACGATCTAGGCCGCTGACGGGCTGGACAAATTTTCGAATGGCCTGATACCGAAGCGCTGCTAGATTGCGCAGCCCATGCAGCCCTTCCATCACCTCCTCGCAAATAACCTGGTTGCCAACATCACCAATTTCACGGTGTGGTTTGCGCTGACCTTCTGGACGTTCCTCGAAACCCAGTCTGTGTTCGCGACTGGGATGATCGCGGGCATCTATCTCGTGCTCACCGCGATGCTGGGCATATGGTTCGGCAGCCTTGTCGACCATCATGGCAAGCGTAACATGATGATGGTGTCGAGCATCGCGTCGCTGACGCTCTACGCGCTCGCGCTCGCTGGCTATATGATCGACCCGGACATCCGCAGCGCCAAGGTGGCGAGCGTCACGCTCTGGCTCTTCATCCTCGTCTCGATGTTCGCTGTGATCGTCGGCAATATCCGAATGATCGCGCTTCCGACGCTGGTGACGTTGCTGGTGCCCGAGGACCGGCGCGACAAGGCGAACGGGCTCGTCGGGATGGTCAGCGGAATCGGCTTCCTCACCACGTCGGCGATCAGCGGTTTCCTCGTCGCATGGGGCGGGATGGTCGCGACGCTGGGATTTGCGGTCGCCCTTTCGCTGATTGCGATAACCCACCTCTTTTTCATTCGCGTCGACGAGCCGCGCGACGCCGAAACCGAGGATGCGCCACGCCGTATAGATCTGGCCGGAACGCTGCGCGTCGTGCTCGGTATCCCGGGCCTCCTCGCGCTGATCCTCTTCTCCTGTTTCAACAACCTCCTCGGCGGCGTGTTCATGGCGCTGATGGATGCCTATGGCCTGTCGCTGATGAAGGTCGAGGAATGGGGCCTACTCTGGGCGGTCATGTCCTGTGCCTTCATCCTCAGCGGCATCGTGATTTCGCGGACCGGGCTCGGCAAAAACCCGATCCGCACATTGCTTTTCGTCTGCCTCGTCGAATGGATCGTCGCCGCCGTCTTTACGATCCAGTCGTCGATTCCGCTGCTGGCCGTCGGCTGCTTCATCTGGATGTTCCTCGGCCCCTATGCCGAAGCGGCCGAACAGACCGCGATGCAGAAAGTCGTGCCCTTCGAACGGCAGGGGCGCGTCTTCGGTTTTGCCCAGTCGGTCGAGCAAGCCGCCTCGCCACTCACCGCTTTCCTTATCGCGCCGCTCACGCAGTTCATCTTCGTGCCGCTGATGACCGACGGTGCGGGCGCCGATGCGATCGGCGACTGGTACGGCCGCGGCCCCGAGCGTGGGATCGCGCTCGTCTTCACGATCGCGGGCGTCCTTGGCGTGATGCTGACGCTGGTGGCGTTTGGCTCGCGATCCTATCGCCGGATATCGGCCGCCTATGCTGCCGGAAATGGCAGTAGCGAAACAGCGCCCGCTGCGGCGTAAGGAGAATTGCGGAAGCCTCTTCCGTTTTACTTTGCAATCATTCTATCCTGCGCGCCGGAAGAGGAGGAGCTATGCCTATGCTGTCGGGGATCCGGATCATCGACCTGACGACGGTCATCTTTGGCCCCTATGCGACACAGATGCTCGCCGACCTTGGCGCCGAGGTGATCAAGGTCGAGACGCCGGGGACGGGCGACATTTCGCGATACCTCGGCAGCGGGGTTCCCGATCCGACGATGGGGTCGATCCACCTGACGGTGAACCGCGGCAAGCGATCGATCGCGCTCGATCTCAAAAATCCCGAGGACGCCGCCACGCTGCGCGATCTGATCGCGACCGCCGATGTCTTCTTCCACAATGTCCGTAGGCGAGCGATCGCGCGCCTCGGCTTCGACTATGAAGGCTGCAAGGCGCTCAAACCCGATATCATCTATGTCCATGGCACCGGTTTCGGGCAGGACGGCCCTTACGCCGACCTCCAGGCCTATGACGATGTCATCCAGGCCGCGACAGGGACAACGAGCCTTCTCCCGCGTGTCGACGGGAACCCCAGCCCGCGCTATTTCCCCTCGCTGATCGCCGACAAGATCGCAGGTCAATTCGGCGCACAGGCCATCCTCGCCGCACTGGTTCACAAGCTGCGCACCGGTGAGGGGCAGGAGGTCGAGGTGCCGATGTTCGAATGCTTCGCCTCGTTCATGCTTACCGAGCATCTGCGCGACGCGGCGCTCGACCCGCCGATCGGACCCGCGGGTTATCCGCGCCAGCTCGACCCGACGCGTCAGCCCTTCCCGACGCGCGACGGACATCTCGCGATCGTCCCCTATACGCCCGAATCGACCGCACGGCTGATGGAACTGCTCGGGAGCGCCGACCTGCTCGAAACGCCCGAATATGCGGCGGCGAAAGCGAAGGGGCAGCATATGCCGATCATCTATAGCGAAATCGCGCGCAAGACCCCGGCGAAGTCCAACGCCGAATGGCTGGCGCTCTTCGCCGCCAACGACATTCCGGCGATGGCGGCGCGTGACCTAGAGGACATCAGGGAGGATCCCCATTTCGTCGCGACGGGTTTCTTCCGCCACCGCACGCATCCCGATGTCGGTGCCTTCCACGAGATGCAGCCACCGGTGAAATATGGCGCGATGCCGCCGCAGGATCTGGGTTTCGCGCCGCGCGTCGACGGCGATGGGCCGGTTATCCGCGCGGAACTGGCGAGCGACAAGGCTTGAACGTCTGCCGTTGCATTGTCGGCGATGCGCTCTAGCATCCCGGCCCACAGAATAAGGGGGAACATCTATGCCAGAAAGCCTGCTCGCGCCCGGCGCGGTCCTCGCGCTGTGGACACTCATCATGCTCGGCTGGGTCGCCGCGACGCGGTTTCCGGCGCTCGCCAAATCGGGCATCGATCTGAAAGCCGCACCGCCGGGCGGCCGCGGCGCCGACCTCGAGAATATCCTGCCGCCGCAGGTGAACTGGAAATCGCATAATTACACGCATCTGCTCGAACAGCCGACGCTCTTCTATGCGGTGATCCTTTTCCTGCGCCTTTCGGGCGGCAGCACAGATCTCACCCGCGGCCTTGCATGGGCCTATGTCGTTCTGCGGATCGTCCACAGCCTGTGGCAGGCGCGCGTGAACCGCGTGCCGGTTCGCTTTGCGATCTTCGGGCTGTCGACCTTTTGCCTGCTCGCATTGTCGTTGCTGGCGGTTATTGCCACTTTGGGTTGAGGGGGAAGATCATGGAAAATAATGCAATATTGGGGCCGGTCGCGGCGCTCGCGCTCTGGTCGATGGTCATGTGGGTATGGATGTACGCGACGCGCATCCCCGCGATGAGCCGCGCCAAGATCGACGCAGCCAAGATGGTCGGCGGCACCGGCAAGGGGCTCGACGATGTGCTGCCGCAAGAAGTTCAGTGGAAGGCGCACAACTATAACCATCTGATGGAACAGCCGACGATCTTCTACGCCGTCGCGCTTGCGCTGGCGATCGGCGGCATGGGCGGCGGGCTCAACGCGCAGATCGCGTGGGCCTATGTGGCCTTGCGCATCGTCCACAGCCTGATTCAGGCGACGGTCAACCGCGTGATGTGGCGTTTCGGCATCTTCGCGCTGGCGAGCCTCGCGTTACTGGCGCTGTGTGTCCACGCCTTCATCGGTTTCGTGTTGCATTGAGCCTCTAGCGCGAAAACTTTGCGGCCAGTTCCACATGGGTCGACCAGCGGAACTGGCCGACGGGCTGCACCCAATCGAGCGTGTAGCCGCCTTCGATCAGCGTCTTTGCGTCGCGCGCGAAGCTCGCCGGGTTGCAACTGACATAGGCGATCACCGGCACGGCCGATGCCGCGAGCTGTTTCACCTGCTCTTCCGCCCCCGCGCGCGGCGGGTCGAGGATGATCGCGCCGAAGCGGTTGAGCTCGGCGGGCACCAGCGGGCGGCGGAACAGGTCGCGATGCTCGGTCGCGACGAGCGCGCGCGCGCGGTTCGCCGCGCCCGCCAGCGCGGCGATCGCGTCGCGCGCGCCTTCGGCGGCATAGACTTTGCGTCCCGCCTGCACCGACAGCGCAAAAGTGCCGACGCCGGCGAACAGGTCGGCGACCGCGCCGGCGTCACCGATCGCCTTGGTCACTGCTTCGATCAGGGCGGCCTGCCCCGCGCTCGTCGGCTGCAGAAAGGCAAAGGGCGGCACTTCGACGAGGATGTCGCCAAAACGCATCGTCGGCGGCTCGGGCTGCCACAGGATTTCGAGGCCATCGCCCTGATCGATCGCGAAGCGTGCCAATTTATGCGCGCCGGCAAAATCCTGCAGCGCCATCGCGGCATCGAGTCCCTCGGCCTTCACTCCCTCGAGGATCAACTCGACGCCTTGATCGAGCATTTGCAGCTTCACCTTCACCGGTCGCCGCGGCTGCGCGATCATCACCAGCAATTCGCGCACCGGTGCGATCAATGCGAACAGTTCGGGGAGCAACAGCGGGCACATCCGCATGTCGACGATGTGGTTGCTCTGCGCAGCGTTAAAGCCGATCGCGACCTGCTTGCCAGTGCGAAGCGCGGTCAGGACGGCGCGGCGGCGGCTTTGCGCGGGCGAAAGCACCGCGGGCAGCACGTGAATGCCGGTCACCTCCTGCCCCTCCAGCCCACCGACCACGCGGTCGCGCACAAAGTCGGCAAGCGCGGGTTCCGCGACATGCTGCAACTGGCAGCCCCCGCATTTGCCGAAATGGCGGCACGGCGGGTCGGTACGGTTCGGACCCGGAATGATGATGCCGTCGTCGCGGACACGGTCGCCCGGCACGCCGCCCGCCACATGGCGGCCGTCGCCCGTCACGCCATCGCCGCGCGCGGCAATGCGCTCGATCAGCGCAGCTTCAGTCATTTCATTCCCTAACCAGATCGTCGGCGACAAGGCCGGGGCCTATACGCGCGGCCTGCGCGATATGCCAGCCCACCGCGGCGACCGCGGCATCGAAGGTATCGCCGCCGCGCGCGAGCATCGCGCCGCATGCCCCTGCAAGCACATCGCCCGTCCCCGCCGTCGCGAGCCAGGGGCTACCCGGCCAGGCGGCGGCAACACGGCCGTCAGGCGCGGCGATGACGGTGTCGGCGCCCTTATAGACGATGACGGCGCGCGTCCGCGCGGCGGCCGCTTTGGCACGGTCGATCTTGCTGCCGTAAAGCTGCGGGAAGGCGCGGGCAAACTCACCCTCATGCGGGGTCAGGATCGCATGGCGCGGCGTTTCGGACAGGCGCGGCAGCGCGGCGTCGATCGCGGCCGCGTCGAACACCAGTGGCTTGCCCGAATCGAGCGCCGCCTCGACATTGAACAGCAATTCGTCGCCCGCCGGAAATCCCGGTCCGATCACGACCGCGCCGATGCGCGGATCATCGAGCCGCTCGCCGAATTTCGCATCGCTCTCGGCAATGATCGCCGACAGGGGTGCCCTATCGCTGCCGTCGAGCACGACATAGCCTGCGCCCGCGCGCAGCGCTGCCGCGGCGGCCAGGCCGGCGGCGCCGCGCATGGGCCCGGCGGAGACCAGCACCATGCCGCGCGTGAATTTGTGCGCCGTGACATCGGGTTGGGGCGTCCGCGGAGGGGGCAAGCTGCGCATCGCCTTGCTCGCCGATATGCCGATGGGCGCGAGCAGGACGCGCCCGCAACCCGGCGCGGTCGGCAGCAGAACATGCGCGGGCTTGAGCGCTCCCAGCGCCAGCGTCACATCGGCGGCGAGCGGCGGCATCCAGTCCTGGGCGCCGTCACTCTCCATCCCGCTCGGCAGGTCGACCGCCAGGATTCGCCGGTCGGAAAAATGTCGGAGGATTATGGCCAGCCCGTCCGGGATCGGCCGCGACAGCCCGACGCCGAACAGCGCGTCGACGATCAAAGGCGCGGGGGCAAGGCGGCCGTTCAGCGGCTCGACAGGCCCGCTCCACCCTGCCCGCGCCGCCTTTGCCAGATCGGTTGTGGGCTCGGCCAGCGCGGCAACGCGCACCGTCGCGCCCCGCTCTGCGAGCAGCCGTGCCGCGACATAACCGTCGCCGCCATTGTTGCCGGGGCCGCACAGGATCAGGATCGGTGCGCCCGCCGCCATACGCCACGCGGTATCGGCGACCGCGGCGCCCGCGAGGTCCATCAATTCGGAGAGCGATGTCCCCTGGATCGCGCACGCGGCCTCGGCCTCGCGCATCGCCTTGGCGGTCAGGATCGGGGCATCGGCGGGAACGGACATGCACCCTGTCCTATCACGATCGGGCGAAAGCGACTACTTCGCGCCGCCGGTGTTCGCCGGAAGGCGATAGCGGTCGTTGCCGATCGCGACCTCGATGACATTGTTACCGATGATGCTCACTTTCGCGGGCTCGGCGCCGTCGGCGGACACGACGCCGCGTCCGTCGGTGGTGATCTGCAGACGGCGATAACCGACATTGCTGCGCCCGACGACGAGCACCGCCCCGCCCTCGCCGCTCATCTCCTCGACGGTACAGGTCCGGTCGAACAGCTTGGCGCCCTCGAGCGCGCATTCGATGCGGCCGTTCTCGGCGGCTTCGCGCGATCCGCGCGCCTCGGCTTCGGCAAGGTCGCTGTTGTCGGGTGCGCGATTGCAGCCCGTGAGCGCAACCAGCACCAGTAATGCCCCCCCGAGTCTTCTCATCCCTTGCCCTTCAGCTGCGACAGGTCGCGCACAGCTCCGCGCGCGGCGCTGGTCGTCATTGCGGCATAGGCCTGAAGTGCTACCGAAACCTTGCGCGGGCGCGGCTTGGCGGGTTGCCAGGCGGCGTCGCCTTTGGCTTCCATCGCGGCGCGGCGGTCGGCGAGCACCTTGTCGGCGACCATCAGGTTGATCGTGCGCTTCGGAATGTCGATTTCGACCAGGTCGCCATTCTCGACCAGCCCGATCGTTCCGCCCTCGGCGGCTTCGGGCGAGGCGTGGCCGATCGACAGCCCCGACGTGCCGCCCGAAAAGCGTCCGTCGGTGACCAGCGCGCACGCGGCGCCCAGCCCTTTCGACTTCAGATAGCTCGTCGGATAGAGCATTTCCTGCATCCCCGGCCCGCCCTTCGGCCCCTCGTAACGGATGACGACGACGTCGCCCGCCTCGACTTGCCCGGTGAGAATGCCCGAGACCGCCGCGTCCTGGCTTTCATATACCTTGGCCGGACCCGTAAATTTCAGGATGCTTTCGTCGACCCCCGCGGTCTTCACGATGCAGCCGTCGAGCGCGATGTTGCCCGACAGCACCGCGAGCCCGCCGTCCTGGCTGAACGCGTGCTCGGCCGAGCGGATCACGCCGGCTTCGCGGTCGAGATCGAGGTCGTCCCAGCGCCGGTCCTGACTGAACGCGACCTGTGTCGGCACCCCGCCGGGCGCTGCCATGAAGAATTTCTGCACCTCGGGATCGTTGGTCCGCGAGATGTCCCATTTGTTGAGCGCGTCGCCCAGCGTCGCGCTGTGCACCGTCGGCAGATGCGCATGGAGCAGCCCCGCGCGTTCGAGCTGGCCGAGGATCGCCATGATCCCGCCGGCGCGGTGGACGTCCTCCATATGGACGTCCGACTTGGCGGGCGCGACTTTCGACAGGCACGGCACGCGGCGCGACAGCCGGTCGATGTCGTCCATCGTGAAGTCGACCCCCGCCTCGAACGCCGCGGCGAGCAGGTGGAGCACCGTGTTGGTCGATCCGCCCATCGCGATGTCGAGGCTCATCGCATTCTCGAACGCCTCGAAGGTCGCGATATTGCGCGGCAAGACGCTGTCGTCGTCTTGCTCATAATGGCGCTTACACATTTCGACGACGATGCGACCGGCGCGCAGGAACAGCTCCTTGCGGTCGGCGTGGGTCGCCAGCGTGGATCCGTTGCCGGGAAGCGACAGCCCCAGCGCTTCGGTCAGGCAGTTCATCGAATTGGCGGTGAACATGCCCGAGCACGAACCGCAGGTCGGACACGCCGCGCGTTCGATTTCGGCCACTTCCTCGTCACTATATTTCTCATCGGCGGCGGCGACCATCGCGTCGACCAGATCGAGCGCGACCTCCTTGCCCTTGATCACGACCTTGCCGGCTTCCATCGGCCCGCCCGAGACGAACACGACGGGAATATCGATGCGCAGCGCTGCCATGAGCATGCCCGGCGTGATTTTGTCGCAGTTCGAGATGCACACCATCGCGTCGGCGCAATGCGCGTTGACCATATATTCGACCGAATCCGCGATCAGGTCGCGGCTCGGCAGCGAATAGAGCATGCCGTCGTGGCCCATCGCGATCCCGTCATCGACCGCGATCGTGTTGAATTCCTTGGCAACGCCGCCCGACGCCTCGATCTCGCGCGCGACCATCTGGCCGAGATCTTTCAGGTGGACGTGACCGGGCACAAACTGCGTGAAGCTGTTGACCACCGCGATGATCGGCTTGCCGAAGTCGCTGTCCTTCATCCCCGTCGCGCGCCAGAGGCCGCGGGCACCCGCCATATTGCGGCCGTGGGTGGTAGTGCGCGAACGATATGAAGGCATTTCAAACGGTCCTGATAATTTTATTTCAAAAATAAGCGAAGAGACGCGCCTCTACACGCCTATTTAACCAGATTCAATGCAACTTTGCTGCACATGCGAGAAAGCCGCCTGGCAAACAGCGCCTGCCCCGCCGCCTCGCCGACCAGATCCTGCCGCATCTCGATCCCGACGTAGGGAATGCCATTCGCCTCGGCATGGCGGTTCATCGTCGCATTGAGCAGCTTGCCCGAATAGGGCTGCTGGTCGCCGACGATCATGTCTTCAGCTTCCAAGGCCGCGATTGCCGCCGCCGCGAGCCGGTCGTCCTCATTATAGAGCACCCCGACGTGCCACGGCCGCGCCTGATCGGGATGCGCCGCGAGCGAGGGCGTGAAGCTGTGCAGCGACAGGATCATCGCCGGGCGCTGCGCGGCGATCGTCGCAGCGATATGCGCATGATAGGGACGGAAAAACCGCGCCAGCCGTGCCTCGCGCGCGTCGTCGTCGAGCGCATTGCCCGGTACGGCATGCCCGTCGCTCGCGATCGGAAGCACCCCCGGCGCTTCTTCCTCGCGATTGCAGTCGACGACGAGCCGCGACACGCCGCCAAGGATCGCCGCATCGACCGCGCCGCTCTCGACCAGCAGCGCCGCGACTTCGGCGACGCCGATGTCGATCGCGATATGATTGGCCAGCAGCGCGGGATCGATACCGAGATCGACGTCGCCCGGCACAAAGGCCGAGGCATGGTCGGCGATCAGCAAAATGCCGCCCGCGCGCGCTTCCCCGATCAGGCGCCATGCTTCGCTCATCGCAATGTCCCCGCCATGGACCACCAGTCCGGATGCCGTTCTGCCAACAGCGCCGCCGCGGCATCGCGCGCGGCTGCCGCGTCGAACAGTGCGAAGCAAGTCGCGCCCGATCCCGACATGCGCGCGAGCCAGGGGCGCAGTCCGCCGAGTTCGAGCAAAATGTCGGCAATCGCCGGGCACTGCGCGATCGCCGGACGCTGCAGATCGTTGCGCGCACCGAGCAACCCGGCGCGGAGATCGGCGCCGGTAAACAGCGGCCCGCGATCGATCCCGTCCCAAGCCGCAAAAACCGGCCCCGTCGCGACCGGCTGGCGCGGGTTGACGAGCAGCACCGGCGTTCCGCCAAGCCGCAACTCGGGTACGGCACTCAGTTCTTCGCCGACACCGACACCCAGACAGGTAGTGCTCGCCACACAGGCGGCGATGTCGGCGCCGAGCGGGCCGACGAGCCGCGCCAGCGCCGTATCGCCCAGCTCGGGCAGGAAATGCGTCCGGATCAGCCGCGCCATCGCCGCCGCATCGGCCGACCCGCCGCCGATCCCCGCCGCAACCGGCAATTTCTTGGTCAACGTCACCGCAAGCGGCGGCACCCGCTCCGCACCATAGCGTTCGCGCAGCAGCGTCAGCACCTTCATCACCAGATTGTCGCCGCCCGCGCTCAGCCCCTCGGCGAATTCACCGTCGATCGTCAGCGCATCGGCATCGGCGAACTCGGCGGCGATCGCGTCGCCGTCGCCCACAAAGGCGAACAAGGTCTCGATCGCATGGTAGCCATCGGCCCGGCGCCCACGGACGTGAAGCGCGAGGTTGATTTTGGCCCAGCCCGTCTCGCGAAACGCGGTCACGGCGCGGTCGTTGCGGGGGTCAGCCCGTCGCGCAGCTTTGCCTCCAGTCGCGTTGCCATTTCGGCCTCGGCGAGCAGCGCGGCAGCGCGCCAATTGTAGCGTGCCTGAAATTTCTGCCCCGCCTTCCAATAGGCGTCACCCAGATGCTCGACGATCACGGCATTTCCGGGCTCGCCGAGCTGCGCCTTTTCGAGCAGCTTCACCGCGTCGTCGGTACGACCAGTCAGGAAATAGGCCCAGCCGAGCGAGTCGGCGATGCTCGCATTCTGCGGCTCCTGCGCCCACGCCGCCTCGATCCGCGCGAGCGACTGCTTCACTTCCTTGCGCCGTTCCAGCGCCGAATAACCCGCGAAATTGAGGATCGAGGCATCATCGGGCCGCAGTGCGACCGCCTTTTCCATCAAAGGCGCCGCCGCATCCCACCGCCCCGCCTGCAGCAACAGTTCGGCGCGTGCGATCAGCAACGTGCCACGGAGCATATTGTCGCCCCCGCTGGTCCCCAGCGAAGCTTCGAGGCGCTCATAGGCGCGTGCCGCCGCCGCCGGATCGCCCGATCGGCGCGCGATATCGGCAAGACGGACGAGCATGCTGCGCGCGTCATTGTCCTTCGTCGCGGCCTCGGCCAGCCTGGCCGCACCGGGCAGGTCGCCAGCATCCGCCATCAACTCGGCGCGCCGCATTGCGAGAACCGGCGGGAGCGGCGCTCGCACGGTTTCGAGCAGCGCCATGGCATCGCCCCGCTGGCCATTGCGATCGAGCGCCTCGACGAGCGTCGTCCGCACCGCCAGATCCTCCGCGTTGAGCCAATAGGCGGCGCGTGCGAACAGCAGCGGCAGCTTGGCGCTGCCCCCCGGCGTGCGGGCCAGCCCATCGGCGAGCAGCCCAAGCCATTGCGCTACGCCCGCCTGCGGCGTCGAGACGGGCTGATCGGGCAGCAACAGCATTGGATCCTCGCGCTGTCCCGACGCGAGCGCGATCCGCCCGCGCAGCCGCTGCGCCGTATCCTGTTGCCCCGCCTTGTCGAGCGTTGCCGCCACGCGCAGTCCGACGAGCTGGCTGGTCCGGTCGGTCAGGGTTATACCGTCGGTCAGCGTCGCCGCCTCACCGACCCGTTTGGTCGCGATCTGGACGAGCGCGACCTGCAGTGTCAGCGCCGGTTCGGGACGCGTGCGGCTGTTCACCGCAAGCAGATGCCGCTCGGGCAACTTTTCGCGGGAACCGACATCGACCCAGGCGTTCACCGTGGGCAGGATCAACCGCCCGATCGTGTCGGCCCCTGCCTTGTCGATCCGGCCCGCGGCATAATCGCGCGCGGCCTTCCAGTCCGACCGGCGCATCGCGTCGACCATCAGCACGAGCTGTGCATCGAAGCGGCGGTCATCCGCCGTCCATAGGCGCAGCGCCGCGGCGCGTGCTGCCTCCAGATCGCCCGCCTCGATCGCCTGCTCGAGCATCCTTCCGCGCAGGCCCGGCAGATCGGGCGCGACGCTCGAAACCGCGGTCAGCGCCGACAAGGCCGCGGCGGGCTCACCACCCTCTTCCGCGAGCCGCGCCCGCACGAGCGCGTTGAGCGCGGCGCCATTGTCGTCGACGGCATGCGCCGGAACCGCCGCCGCAATCGCGGCGACGATCAGAAAGAAGCGCGCGGGCTTACATGTTCGGGTAATTGGGGCCTCCGCCGCCTTCGGGGCTGACCCAGTTGATATTCTGGGTCGGGTCCTTGATATCGCATGTCTTGCAATGGACGCAATTCTGCGCGTTGATCACGAACTTGGGATCGCCCTCGGCCTCGCCGACGATCTCGTAAACCCCCGCCGGGCAATAACGCTGCGCGGGCTCGTCATAGAGCGGCAAGTTATAGGCAACGGGGATCGACGGATCCTTGAGCTGGAGGTGGACCGGCTGGTCCTCCTCATGGTTCGTGTTCGAAACGAACACGGACGACAGGCGGTCAAAGGTCAGCACGCCGTCGGGTTTCGGATAATCGGGTTTCGGCATGATGTCGGCCCGGTACAGGCTCTCATTGTCCGGATGATGCTTCATCGTGAAGGGCACTTTGATCTTCAGCGTTTCGAGCCACATCGTGATGCCCGACAGCAGCGTTCCCGCCAGATCGCCATATTTTTCGACGAGCGGCAGCACGTTGCGCACGACGCTGAGTTCCTTCTTGACCCAGCTGTCGTCAAAGGCGGCCTGATAGGCGTCGAGCGTGTCGCTGCTGCGCCCCGCCGTCACCGCCGCGAACGCTGCTTCGGCCGCCATCATCCCCGATTTCATCGCGGTATGCGTGCCCTTGATGCGCGGAACGTTCAGGAAACCGGCTGTGTCACCGATCAGCGCGCCGCCCGGGAAAGCGAGCTTCGGCACCGACTGCAACCCGCCGTCGCTGATCGCGCGCGCGCCATAGGAGACGCGCTTGCCGCCCTTCAGGATCTTGGCGATCTCGGGGTGCGTCTTCCACTTCTGCATCTCCTGGAACGGGGAGATGTGCGGGTTGCGATAGTTGAGCCAGGTCACGAAACCGAGTGCGACCTGTCCGTTCGCCTGGTGATAGAGGAAACCACCGCCATTGGCGTTTTCGTCGAGCGGCCAGCCCTGCGTGTGGATCACGCGGCCCTCGGCGTGGTTCTCGGGCTTGATGTCCCACAATTCCTTGACGCCAAGGCCATAGACCTGCGGCTCGCAATTGGCGTCGAGCGCGAATTGCGGCTTGATCATCTTGGTCAGGTGACCGCGCACGCCTTCCGCGAAGAAAGTGTATTTCGCGTGGAGCTCGAGGCCGGGGGCGTAATCGCCCTTATGGCTGCCGTCGCGCGCGACGCCCATGTCGCCGGTCGCGACGCCTTTGACCGATCCATCCTCATTGTAGAGAATTTCCGCGGCGGGGAAGCCGGGGAAGATTTCGACGCCCAGCGCTTCGGCCTGTTCGGCGAGCCAGCGGCAAAGATTGCCAAGGCTGCCGGTATAGGTGCCCTTGTTGTGCATGAAGCCGGGCGAGATGAATTCGGGAAGCGAGAATTTTTTCGCCTTCGTCAGCACCCAATGCTGATTGTCGTTCACCGGGACTTCGGCAAGCGGACAGCCCTGCGTCCGCCATTCGGGAAGCAGCTCGTCGAGCGATTTGGGATCGATCACCGCCCCAGAGAGGATGTGCGCGCCAACCTCGGACCCCTTTTCGAGGATGCACACCGACAATTCGCTGCCCGCGTCATTCGCCAATTGTTTGAGGCGGATCGCCGCCGAAAGCCCCGCCGGCCCTGCGCCGACGATGACCACGTCATAGGGCATCGATTCCCGTTCGCTCACCGCAAATACCTTTCTGCCGTCCCCGCGCGGGATCATTCATCGTGTTCCGCGCTCATTCTGTCACGAAATGCGATGCCCGCCAATTGACGCGTCCGTCAACTGCCTGTTTGAAACAAATTCATGGGTGGGCAAAAATCAGCCTTGATGGCGGAAAGCTATAGCGACTGGTGGTCGCTGGCGGGCGTCGACATGCTTGTCGGTGAGGAACCGGCGGGCTGGCTTGCCGTGCCGCCGGCAAATGACGTTGCGGCGGCCAAGCCGAAACGCGTGGTCAACGCCGAGCCCGAACTGCCTCCGCTTCCCGCTGCGCTCCAGCGGCAGGAGGTGCCCGAGGTGGCCGAAGCCAAGGGTCCGGTCGTGTTTCCGGACGACTGGACCGAATTTCAAAACTGGCTCGCGACAAGCGACGATGTGCCGGGCAGCCAGTGGGACGCGCGTCGCGTGCTTCCTGCCGGTGAAGCGGGCGCGTCGCTGATGCTGCTCACGGCATGGCCCGAAATCGACGACCAGCGCGACGGCACGCTCTTCGCTGGCCCGGCGGGCAAATTGCTCGACGCGATGTTGCAGGCAATAGGCAGGGCGCGTGGTGATTGCTATGTTGCCAGTCTCGCGGTGACGCGTCCCGCCGGCGGACGCTGCGACGGCGAAGAGACGGCCGAACTCGACCGGCTGCTATGGCATCACCTGAAACTGGCGAAACCGGGACGTTTGCTGCTGATCGGCAGCGATATCGTCCGCATGGCCGCTGGTCTGCCGCTGCCCGATGCGCGCGGAAAGTTACTCAATATTAACCAAGATGGCGGCAAGATGGAGGCCGTGGCTGTAGCGCATCCCACGATGTTGCTAGCCAGGCCCGCGCAGAAGGCGGCGGCGTGGGATAGCCTGAAACTGTTCAACCGGGGACGTTGACGGATGCAGAATATGACCAAAACCCTGATTTCATGCGCCGTTCTGGCGATCTCCCTGAGCTCCGCACCGGCGCTCGCCGCCGATGCCGGCAACCGCGACCTTGCCTCGGCCCCGCAGACGGTGCCCGAGATTTTGTCGTCGAAGCAGAAACAGCTTTATACGCAGGTGCTCACCGCGATCCGCGGGCAGCGCTGGGCCGAAGCCAAATCCTTGCTCGACGGCTCGGATAACGGCCCGCTTACCGATTTCCTGCGCGCCGAACTTCTCACCGCAGCGAACAGTCCGCGTGCCGAAATTTCCGACATCATGCCGATCCTGTCGCGGTCGCCTTACCTGCCGCAGGCCGAACAGCTTGGCCGGCTGGCGACGCGGCGCGGTGCAACCGACCTTCCGACGCTCCCGTTCCAGGCACGGCTCGCCTGGTCGGGCAGCGCCCCGCGCCGTCTTGGCGCCGACGCCGTCACCGGCGACCCCGCGGCGGCCGCGATCGCCCGCTCGATTCCGGAGCGGATCAAGAATGACGATCCCGCCGGCGCCGAAGCGTTGCTCAACGCCGTCGGCGACCAGCTGGGCCCCGAGGCGCGCAACGAATGGCGGCAGAAGGTCGCCTGGTCCTATTATATCGAGAATGACGACGCCAACGCGCTCCGCCTCGCCAGCGAGTGCAGCGACGGTCAGGGCGCATGGTCGACACAGGGCGCCTGGGTCAAGGGCCTCGCCGCGTGGCGCACCCGCGACTATCGCACCGCGCTCACCGCCTTCGACCGCGTCGCGAAGGAAGCGCCCGACAGCGAACTGCGCGCCGCCGCTTATTATTGGGCTGCGCGCGCCGCGATCGCCGCGGGCGAACCCGCATCGGTGCAACAGCGCCTGCGCGCTGCCGCGTCGAACGAGGAAACTTTCTACGGCCTGCTCGCCGCCGAATCGTTGGGGGTCGAGGCGAAGAGTCAGCGCGAGAATGTCCGTGCCGACCGCAGCGCCTGGCGCGCACTCGAAGGGCTGCCCAACGTCCGCGCCGCGATGGCGTTCGCCGAGATCGGCGAGGATAGATATGCCGGTACGCTGCTCCGCCATCAGGCGCTGATCGGCGACGCACGGCAGCATGAACAATTGCTCGCGATGGCAGGGGCGCTCAGCTTGCCCGAGGTGCAGCTCTATCTCGCGCACAACACGCCGCAGGGCCGCAAGCTCGCGGCGCAGACGCGCTATCCGCAGCCCAAATGGGAGCCCAATGGCGGGTGGAAGGTCGACCCGGCGCTGGTGTTCGCGCACACGCTGCAGGAATCGCGCTTCCAGCGCGCCGTTGTCAGCCCGGCGGGCGCGCTTGGCCTGATGCAGGTGCGCCCCGGCACCGCGCGCGACGTCGCGCGCTGGCGCGGCGATCTCGGGACGGGCGACCTCCGCAGCCCCGCGGTTAACATGGACATGGGGCAAAGCTATCTGCAGTATCTGAGCCGCGACGCCTCCACGGGGGGGCTGCTGCCCAAGGTCATCGCCGCCTATAACGCGGGGCCCGCGCCCGTCGCGCGCTGGCAGTCGGAAATCCGCGATAATGGCGATCCCCTGCTTTACATGGAATCGATCCCCTATTGGGAGACTCGTGGTTATGTCGGCATCGTGCTGCGCAATTACTGGATGTACGAGGCGCAGCAGGGTAAGCCGTCGGTCAGCCGGGCCGCGCTGGCGCAGGGCAAATGGCCGCGCTTCCCCGACGGCAAGGACCGCACCCGCCTGACCTATGCCGGCGGCCTGGCCAATGCCGATTGACGAGAGCCTGACCTTCAAACCCGTCCGCATCGCGCTGCTGACGATTTCGGACAGCCGCAGCGCTGCCGATGACCGGTCGGGCGACAAGCTTGAGGAGCTGCTGACCGGCGCGGGCCATATTCTGGCCGCGCGCGCGATCGTCAAGGACGAGACCGACCTGATCGTCTCGCGCCTCCATAACTGGATCGACGATCCCGAGGTCGATGTCGTGATCACCACCGGCGGCACCGGCCTCACGGGACGCGATGTGACGCCCGAGGCGCTGCACCGGCTCGACGGCAAGGACATTCCCGGTTTCGGCGAGCTGTTCCGCTGGCTCAGCTATCAGACGATCGGCACGTCGACGATCCAGTCGCGCGCCTGCGCCGTCGTTGCGCGCGGCACTTATATCTTTGCGCTCCCCGGTTCGACCGGTGCGGTGACCGATGCATGGGAGGGCATATTGTCGACCCAGCTCGACAGCCGCCATAAGCCCTGCAACTTCGTCGAGCTGATGCCGCGACTGACCGAATAGTCGATTTGTTCTTTATTTGTTCTGACCGGAGGATTATGATCCACCGGTGGAATCGTCCAAACCCCTCCCCCCGATCGCGGGCCGCGGCGCGCCGACCAATCTGCGCCCAACACGCACCGGATCGGCCGAGCGCGTCCTTGACGGCGACTGGCTCGACGCAGCGGAGGACATCGACGGCGGCGCCCCGCCGCTGCGCACGACGGTCACCGTAGAGCACCCCAAGACGATCATTTCGCGCAACAAGTCACCCGACATCAGCTTCGACCGCTCGATCAACCCCTATCGCGGCTGTGAGCACGGCTGCATTTATTGCTTTGCGCGCCCGACCCACGCCTTTCACGACCTGTCCCCCGGGCTCGATTTCGAAAGCAAGCTCTTCGCCAAGCCCGACGCCGCAAAGCTGCTGCGCGCCGAACTCGCGAAGCGCGGCTATACCGCAGCACCGCTGGCGATCGGCACCAACACCGACGGCTACCAGCCGATCGAGCGCGAATGGGGCATCACGCGGTCGGTCATCGAAGTCCTTGCCGAGACGCGTCACCCGCTGATCATCACCACCAAATCCGACCGCGTCCTGCGCGACATCGACCTGCTCGCCGACATGGCGCGCGACAATCTGGTCGGCGTGGCGGTGTCGGTGACGACGCTCGACCCCGCCATCGCGAGAACGCTCGAACCGCGCGCACCCCACCCGCGCCGCCGACTCGCGGCGATCCGCAAGCTGATCGACGCCGGGGTGCCGACGCAGGTCAATATTTCGCCTATCATTCCCGCAATCACCGACCACGAAATCGAAGCGATCATGGCCGCCGCCGCGGACGCGGGCGCGATCCGCGTGTCCTATATATTGATGCGCCTGCCGTTCGAGGTCGCGCCCTTGTTTCGCGCCTGGCTCGCAGCGCACTACCCCGACCGAGCCGACAAGGTGATGCATATGGTGCAGGACAGTCGCGGCGGCCGCGACAATGACCCTGATTTCTTCACGCGCATGAAGGGCCACGGCGTCTGGGCACAACTCATCCGTACCCGCGTCAAACGCGCCGCGCGTGAACATGGCATGGACCGCAGCTTTCCTCCGATCCGCTCCGACCTGTTCAAGCCGCCCGAGCGCGACGGACAGATGGAGTTATTCTAAACGCCCACCAGCGACTTCAGCTTATAGTCTTTGTAATCGTCGCGGATCTGGCGCTTCAAAATCTTGCCCGTCGCGGTGTGCGGCAGTTCGTCGACGAACACCACTTCGTCGGGCAACCACCATTTGGCGACCTTGTCCTTCAGATACTCGACGATCGCCGCCTCGTCCGCCTCGACCCCAGGCTTTTTGACGATCAACAAGATCGGCCGTTCGTCCCATTTCGGGTGGTAGACGCCGACCGCCGCCGCTTCCTGCACCCCGGGTGCGCCCACCGCGGCATTTTCGAGCTCGATCGAGCTGATCCACTCGCCGCCCGACTTGATCACATCCTTGGCACGGTCGGTGATCTGCATGACGCCGTCGGGGTGCAGCACCGCGACGTCGCCCGTGTCGAACCAGCCCTCGGCATCGGCGGCATCGGTATCGGCCTTGAAATAGCGCTGGATGATCCACGGCCCGCGGCATTGCAGCCGCCCGCTCGTCACCCCGTCGCGCGGCAGCACATGATCCTCGTCATCGACGATGCGCAGCTCGACACCGAACGGCGGGCAACCCTGGCGGCACACGATGTCGACCTGTTCGTCGAAGCTCAGCTCGTCCCAGTTCCACGGTCGCTTGCCCATCGTCCCGATCGGGCTGGTTTCGGTCATCCCCCACGCATGGCCGACCGCGATCCCCGCGCGCATGAACCGTTCGATCATCGCGCGCGGCGCCGCCGAGCCGCCGATGATCACGCGCTCGAGCTTGCCGTAACCGATGCCTGTCGCGTCCATATGCGCGAACATCGCGATCCACACCGTCGGCACGCCGGCGCTGTGCGTCACGCCCTCGTCGTGCATCAGGTCGCAGAGAACCTGCGCATCGTTGGTCGCCGAGAATACCAGCTTGGCCCCGACCGTCGCGGCGGCAAAGGGCACGCCCCAGCTGTTGGCATGGAACATCGGCACGATCGGCAGGATGACGCTGCGGTTCGACAGGCCGAACACGTCGGGCTGGATTTCGGTGATCGCGTGAATGACGTTCGAGCGATGCTCGTAGAGCACACCCTTGGGATTGCCCGTCGTTCCGCTGGTATAGCAAAGCCCGACCGGATCGCGCTCGTCGAGCTGCACCCATTCGAAGCTGCCGTCCTCGGCGTCGATCAGGTCGCGGTACGAAAGATAACCGTCGCGCGCCGGCGCATCGAACAGGATGAAATGCTCGACGGTCGGCAATTGCGGACGCAGCCGCTCGACGATCGGCAGGAACATCGCATCGAACAGCAGCACGCGGTCATCGGCATGGTTGACGATATAGATGAGCTGCTCGTCGAACAGCCGCGGGTTCACCGTGTGGAGCACCCCGCCCATCCCGGCGCTGCCGTACCAGCTGACGAGGTGATGGCCATGGTTCATCGCCAGCGTCGCGATGCGGTCGCCCTTGTTCATCCCGAGCTTGACCATCGCCGCGGCGAAGCGGCGCGCGTCGTGCCCGACCTCGCCCCATGTCGTACGGGTCTGGCTGCCGTCGGCCCAGCGCGAGACGATTTCGCGATCGACATGCTCGCGCGCGGCATGGTCGATCAGGCTGGTGACCAGCAGCGGCTGGCTCTGCATTCCGGACATCAGGCATTCCTCTCTCTTACTTGCCTTACGGATAAGGCGAGGAACGCGGTTTACGCAAGCGTCAACGGATGGGCCGGCGCGAAAACCGCGACGCGATCAGCCGGGAAGCCCGTCGATCTTTGGGACCGTCTCCAGATCGGCGTCCCATCCGGCGCGGCTGTCACAACAGATATGGGCAGTCGGCCGGATATCGATCGCGCTGTCGATGCTTCCAGCCGGGACGACGAGCATTGCGCCCTGCATCACTTCGCGCGGCAGCCCCGACCCGCATTCGGTACAAAAGTTTCTTTGGTGGCGGGTCGCGGGAAGATGATAGGATTTCACCTTATCCTCTCCCGACAACCAGTTGAGCTTTGCCGTTGCCGAGAACAGGTTCGCGCCGTGTGCCGATCCGCTGCCCTTGCGGCATCGCGAACAATGGCAAAGATAGAAGGCGTGAAATTCACCCACAATCTCGAAGCTGACAGCGCCGCAAAGACATGCACCGGCAATCGTTCGGCTCATTCCATACCTCCTGTTTCATGCTGGGCGGTTACCGAAGGACCTCGGCGAACGTGGATCGCTAACGCGCCCGAAAATCCTTGGGCGTGAACAGCGACAGCGCCACGTCACTGATCCCCGCGACCGTTTCGAACCGCGAAACGACATCGGGGCCCAGCGCGAAACCGCGGCCGAGGTTGATGCGAAGTTCGTCGCCGGTGTCGGGATCCTCGGTCAGGACGAACACGCGCCCGCGCGCATCGTCGCGCCGCTCGAGAAGGCGCGCCATCTCCGCAATCGCATCGGGCAACGCGACGCGGCATGTCAGCTCCAGCGCCGCGGTTGCGGCCATTTCGGCCAGCGGCTGCGCGCCGCGCACCGTGACGCGCGGCGTTTCTTCGCCTTCGAGCAGGTCGAGCTCGACCGACAGGATCGCGCAGCCGCCGTCGGCCGCGAGCGCCTCCAATATCTTGCTCGCCTGCTCATCGAAACAGCTCGACTGGAATTGCCCGCTGCGGTCGGAAAGCGTCAGGTTGAGGAAGCGATTGCCGCGCTGGGATACGCGCGGCCGCGCGCTTTCAACCATGCCCGCCATCGTCATCGGGATGCGCGTGCCCGGCGTCATTTCGACATTGGCGCAAATATCGCCGTAGCTTCGCGCGCCGCGCGCCGCGACGATCGCCTCATATTGCTCGACCGGATGCGACGAGAAATAGAAGCCGAAGGCGTCCTTTTCGCGCGTCATGCGTTCGGCGAGCGTCCACGGCTCGGCGGCGGGCAGCTGCAACGCCGGGGCGATCGCGACATCGCCCCCGAACAGGCCGCCCTGACCCGTCGAACGTTCGTGCGCAGAGCTGTTCGCGCAGGCGAGCAGGCTCTCGGCGCCGGCAAAGGCGCGCGGACGGTCAGGCTCGATGGGGTCGAACGCCCCTGCCCCCGCCAGTGCTTCGATCTGGCGCCGGTTGAGCAGCTTGGGATCGATGCGGCTCGCGAAATCGTCGAGCGAGGCAAAATCGCCCTTGGCGCGCTCGGCGACGAGCGCCTCCATCGCCTTTTCGCCGACGCCCTTGAGCGCGCCGAGCGCGTAACGCACCGTCAGTCCGTCGTCGTTGCGGCCGACCGAGAAATCGGCCTCGCTGTCATTGACCGACGGCGGGGCGATCCCGACGTCGAGCCGCCGCATATCGTCGATGAAGATCGACAATTTGTCGGTCTGATGGCTGTCGAACGACATCGATGCGGCGAAAAATTCGTGCGGATAATGCGCCTTCAGCCACGCCGTCTGGTACGAGAGCAGCGCATAGGCGGCAGCGTGGCTCTTGTTGAAGCCATAGCCCGCGAACTTGTCGATCAAGTCGAACAGCTCATTCGCCGCCTTGGGTGCGATCTGGTTATGCTCGCCGCAGCCCTTCACAAAGGTCTCGCGCTGCGCGTCCATCTCGGCCTGGACCTTCTTGCCCATCGCGCGGCGGAGGAGGTCAGCGCCACCGAGGCTGTAGCCAGCGAGGATCTGCGCCGCCTGCATCACCTGTTCCTGATAGACGAAGATGCCATAGGTTTCGGCGAGGATGCCTTCGAGCAGCGGGTGCGGATAGGCGATCGCTTCGCGCCCGTTCTTACGGGCACCGAACAGCGGGATATTGTCCATCGGCCCCGGGCGATAGAGCGCGACGAGCGCGATGATGTCGCCGAAATTGGTCGGTTTCACCGCCGACAGCGTGCGCCGCATGCCTTCGGATTCCAGCTGGAACACCCCGACCGTCTCGCCGCGCTGGAGCAGTTCGTACACCGCGGCATCGTCCCACGCCAACGTATCGAGATCGACATCAACCCCGCGCAGCGCGAGCAGGCGGCGGGCTTCCTTGAGCACCGACAAGGTCTTGAGGCCAAGGAAGTCGAACTTCACCAGCCCCGCGCTCTCGACATATTTCATGTCGAACTGCGTCACGGGCATGTCCGAACGCGGATCGCGATAGAGCGGGACGAGCTGGTCGAGCGGACGATCGCCGATCACCACGCCCGCCGCATGGGTCGAGCTGTGCCGCGGCAAACCCTCAAGCTGGCGCGCCATATCGAACAGGCGGCGGACCCCGTCGTCCTGCTTATACTCCGTCATCAACTCGGCAACGCCGTTCAGCGCGCGTTCGAGCGTCCAGGGGTCGGTCGGATGGTTCGGCACCAGCTTCGCGAGACGGTCGACCTGGCCATAGCTCATCTGGAGCACGCGCCCCGTGTCCTTGAGCACCGCGCGCGCCTTCAGCTTACCGAAGGTGATGATCTGCGCCACCGTGTCGCGGCCGTATTTCTCCTGCACATAGCGGATCACTTCGCCGCGCCGCGTTTCGCAGAAGTCGATGTCGAAGTCGGGCATCGACACGCGCTCGGGGTTGAGGAAGCGTTCGAACAGCAGGCCGAGCTTGAGCGGATCGAGATCGGTGATCGTCAGTGCCCACGCAACGACGCTGCCCGCGCCCGAACCACGCCCCGGACCCACCGGAATGTCGTGATTTTTCGCCCATTTGATGAAGTCGGCAACGATCAGGAAGTAGCCGGGGAAGCCCATCTGGACGATGACGTCGACTTCGAAATCGAGGCGCGTGACATAGGCTTCGCGATCTTCGTCGGTCAGGTCGGAATAATGCGCGAGCCGCTTTTCGAGGCCCGCATGCGCGTCGGCCTTAAGCTGCGCCGCCTCGCCCTCGCGGTCGCCGGCGAGGCTCGGCAGGATCGGCGCGCGTTTCGGCGCCATGAACGCGCAGCGCTGCGCAACGACGAGCGTGTTATGAATGGCTTCGGGGAGGTCCGAAAAGGCGTCTTCCATCGCCTCGGCGGGTTTCAGCCAGGCTTCGGGGCTCGAAACGCGCCGGTCCTCGCTCTCGACATAAGCCGACTGCGCGATGCACAGCATCGCGTCGTGCGCGGGATGGAAGTTCGGTTCGACGAAGTTCGCGGGATTGGTCGCGACGATCGGCAGGGCACGCGCGTAAGCCAGATCGATCAGCGCCGCTTCGGCCGCGATCTCGGTGGCATCGCCGCGCCGTGACAATTCGATGTAGAGCCGACCGCCGAACAGCGCCTCCAACTGCTCGACATAATCGTCGGCGGCGCTCTTCTGCTCGCCCGCGAGCAGCCGCGCGAGCGCACCCTCGCCGCCGCCGGTCAGGCAGATCAGCCCGTCGGTCTTGCCCGCGATGTCGGACAGCAGCACATGCGGATCCTGCTCGACCGGGCGGCCAAGATGCGCCGCAGACACGAGCGCGCACAAATTGTCATAACCTTGGTTGTCCTGCGCATAGAGCGCGAGCCAGTCGATGATCGGCGCGCCGTTGGCGAGCCGCTGCCCCGGGCGCGCGACGCTCAGCAGCGTGCCGACGATCGGCTGCACCCCCGCCGCCTTGCACGCCTCGCCGAATGCCATGACGCCGTAAAGCCCGTTGCGATCGGCGACCGCGATCGCCGGAAACCCGCGTTCGCGGGCCGCCTTGGCGATCAACTTGGGCTCGATCGCTCCCTCCAGCATGGTGAAACTGGAAAAGACGCGCAGGGGGACAAAGGGGCTGAAGGCCATCCGATGACGCTACAGTGACAGCACTGATTCTGCCAAGGCTTAACCCAGCAGTTCCTCGATCTCTTTGCGCAATTGCTCGGGCTTGGTCGTCGGTGCGTGGCGCGACACGGTCTTTCCGTCGCGATCGACGAGGAATTTGGTGAAATTCCACTTGATCCCGCTGCCAAGCAGGCCGGTCTTTTCCTTCTTCAGATGCTTGAAGATCGGATCGGCATCGTCGCCGTTGACGTCGATCTTCGCCATCAGCGGGAAGCTGACATCGTAGGTCAGCGAGCAGAAATTCGCGATTTCCGCGGCATCGCCGGGCTCCTGCGCGCCGAACTGGTTGCACGGAAAAGCGAGGATCTCGAGCCCGCGGTCCTTATAGTCGCGGTACAGCTCCTCCAGCCCCTCATATTGCGGGGTGAAGCCGCATTTCGACGCGGTGTTGACGATCAGCAGCACCTTGCCGCGATAGTCCGCCAGCGATTGCGTGCCTCCACCGGGCAGCTTCGCCGAAAGATCGTATAATGCCATATTCCGTCCCCTGTCTGGTCGCGCGAGCCTACGCCTCGATCCGCCCGTCGTGCAAGCGCAGCACGCGGTCCATCCGCGCCGCGAGCCGCTCATTGTGCGTCGCCACCAGCGCCGCAGATCCATGATCGCGCACGAGGCTGACGAACTGGTCGAACACCCGGTCGGCGGTCGCCTCGTCGAGATTGCCCGTCGGCTCGTCGGCGAGCACCAGCAAGGGCCGATTCGCCAGCGCGCGCGCCACCGCGACGCGTTGCTGCTCGCCGCCCGACAGCTTGCTCGGCTTGTGATGCAGCCGCTCGGCCAATCCCAACCGCCCGAGCAGGTCCGCCGCGCGTTCCTCGGCCTCGGCCTGCCCTGCCCCGCGGATCAACTGCGGCAGGATCACATTCTCGATCGCGTTGAAATCGGGGAGCAAATGATGGAATTGATAGACGAAGCCGATCTTCTCGCGCCGAGTCTTCGTCCGCTCGCCCTGATCGTAGCGCGTCACGTCATGGCCATCGATGCTGATCGTGCCGTCGAACCCGCCTTCGAGCAGGCCGACGGCCTGCAGCATCGTCGACTTGCCCGACCCCGACGGTCCGAGCAGCGCGACGATTTCGCCGCGCTTCAGATGGGCATCGACCCCGCGCAGCACGTCGATGGTGACGTCGCCCTGCGTGAAGCTGCGCTTCAGTGCGTGAAGCTCCAGAACCTTATCACTCATAACGCAGCACCTGCACCGGATCGGTGTTCGCCGCCTTGAACGCCGGATAGAGCGTCGCAAGGAAGCTGAAGACGATCACCATGATGACGATCGCTGTAATCTCGAACGGATCGGGCTTCGACGGCAGTTCGGTGAGGAACCGGATCGACGGATCCCACAGCGGCTGGCCGGTCAGGAACTCGACCCCGCGCAGCACACTCTGGCGGAAATAGAGCAGCGAGAAGCCGACGATCATCCCGGCGATGGTTCCCGCAACACCGATCGAAAGTCCTATCGCCATGAAGATACGCATCACCGCGTCGCGCGGCGCGCCCATCGTGCGCAATATCGCCATGTCGCGCGTCTTCGCGCGCACGAGCATGATCAGCGACGATATGATGTTGAACGACGCGACGAGGATGATCAGCGACAGGATCACGAACATCGCGACGCGCTCGATCGACAGCGCTTCGAACAGGCTCGCGTTCATCGATCGCCAGTCGGACACGACCGCCTGTGCCGCGACCTTTTCGGCGAGCGGCTGCAATATTTCGCCGACCTTGTCCGGGTCGCTGGTCTTCACCTCGATCATCCCGACCTGGTCGCCGGTCAGCAGGAGCAATTGCGCATCCTCCATCGGCATGACGACATAGGCCTTGTCGAAATCATAGACGCCGATCTCGAAAATCGCCGATATGCGATAACTGATTTCGCGCGGCACGGTGCCAAACGGCGTCGAACGGCCTGCCGGATTGATGATCGTCAGGTTCGATCCGACGGTCGCGCCGAGATTGCGTGCGAGTTCGCTGCCGATCGCGATATTGCCCGATCCGGGGGTCAGCGTGTCGAGGCTGCCCTGCAACACCTTGCCGTTCAGCGTCTCGTTCTTGCGGATATCGGGTACCAGCATGCCGCGCACCAATATGCCCTCGACGCGCCCGCTGAAGGTGCCGAGCAAGGGCTGCTCGATCAGCGGCGTCGCCGAAACCACACCCGGCGTCGCCTTCGCCTTTTTCAGCACATCCTGCCAGTCGTCGAGCCGCCCGCCGAAGCCCTGCACCACCGCATGACCGTTGAGGCCGACGATCTTGTCGAACAGGTCGCTACGCACGCCGTTCATCACGCTCATCACGATCACCAGCGCTGCGACGCCGAGCATGACGGCTGTGAAGCTGAACGCCGCCGCGACGAAGATGAACCCTTCGCCGCGCTGCGGAAGCATATAGCGTTTGAAGATGGTGCGTTCGTAAGGACGCAGGATCATGGAGCGATGTGCCTTTGCGGCGCATGAGGAATGACACGCATAGCGCCGCTTTAGGCAGCCCTGCCACCGCTGGCAATGGTCGCCGGCATGGCGTCAAACCGCAAATGATTTGCTGAATGTGTTGCCGATAGGTCACAGCGCCGGGCAAAAGCAGGGCCAACTGCCCGTCAGAGAGTGACAAAGCCCCCCCGCGGACCTACCCACGCTGCTTCTGGTTCAACGCGGCCCAAAGGCCCGGCTCCAGGGAGTGCAGGCCTTTCGCCAGGCCTGCAACAAAGGGGGATGGCGAGTGTTCGTCACAGGCGCCCGGGTTTCGCAAAGCGAGGCCCGGGCGTTGTGATTCCGGCTCCCGGCAAGCCACAGGTCAGCTTTCCTCAGCTTTTGCAATCAGGCGCCGACCGACCAGAAAGATCGCGAGGGCGACCCAACAGGCTGCCCATGACCATAAAAAGAACGGGTCGTTGTTCCAGCTATAGATGCCATAGGCCAACCATAGTCCCTGCAGGGTTAGAGCGGCGCTATGCTTGCTTACCCACGACCGAACAGTTGCACCTCGAATATGCCGCATCGGCCCTCCCCCCGTTAAATAACGGACGCCCGCCTACCCCTCGCTCTCGCTGATATCCTCGAGCATATCGGCATCGAGGACGCGCACGCGGCCCTGCTCCAGCGAAATCACGCCCGATTCCTCCCAGCTCTTGAGCTGGCGATTGATATGCTCGCGGCTCATCCCCGCAAAATTGCCAAGCTCGGTCTGGCTGAGCTCGACGCGCTGCGACGCCTCGACATCCTTGCGAATCAGGCGCTTGAGGTAACGCGCGAGCCGCGGGCCCGACGCATAGGCGCGGTCGCTCTCGATCGTCTGGTCGGCGGTGCGCAGGCGCCGTGCGAGCTGCTGCATCAGCGACCATGCGAATTCGGGATGGCTGGCGGCGAAATCCTTGAGCGCATTGCGGCCAAGCTGGAGCGCGCTGCCCGCGCTCGTCGCGGTCACCGACGCCGTGCGCTCGCCGCCGTCAAGCAGCGCGATCTCGCCTAGTATCGCGCCGGGTTCGGCATAGGCGAGCACGATTTCGCGCCCGCCCGAGGTCAGCATCGACACGCGCGCGGTGCCTTCGGTCAGGATCAGCATCATGTCGCCCGGGTCGCCCTGGACGAGCAATTCCTTGCCCTTGACGAAATTGACCTGCACCGCGCGGCTGGCGATCTCGGCCCAATCTTCGACCGAAAGCCCGGAAAAAATGCTGTCGGGGCCCTGCAATTCGGCGAGTCTCGCGTGATCCATTGCCCCTGTACCCCTTTTTCCCGGCGCTAGACCAGCCGGCTTTGTTTTACCGCCGCTTCGATGAAGCCCGCAAACAAGGGATGCGGATCGAACGGCTTCGATTTGAGTTCCGGGTGGAACTGCACCCCGATAAACCACGGATGGTCCGGGCGCTCAACGATTTCCGGCAACATGCCGTCGGGCGACATGCCCGAAAAGACAAGACCGCCCTTCTCCAGGCTCTCGCGATAGGCGTTGTTGACCTCGTAGCGATGGCGGTGGCGCTCGCTGATCTCGTTCGCGCCATAGACGCTCGCGACATGGCTGTTCGGCGACAGCTTCGCCTCATAGGCGCCGAGCCGCATCGTGCCGCCGAGGTCGGTGTCGGCGCCGCGCTTCTGCAGGCCTTCGTCGCTCATCCACTCGGTGATCATGCCGACGACGGGTTCGTCGGTCGGGCCGAATTCGGTGCTCGACGCGTCGGCGATGCCGCTCGTGTTCCGCGCGCCCTCGATGCACGCCATCTGCATGCCGAGGCAGATGCCGAAGAAGGGCACGTTGCGTTCGCGTGCGAAGCGCACGCTCGAAATCTTGCCTTCGGACCCGCGCTCGCCAAAGCCGCCAGGGACAAGAATACCGTGCATCGGCTCGAGGTTGGCGGCGAGATCCTCGTCGCGCTCGAACATTTCGGCGTCGAGCCAGCGAATGTTGACCTTTACGCGATGCGCCATGCCGCCGTGAACGAGCGCTTCGTTGAGCGATTTGTAGGCGTCGGGCAGCGACACATATTTGCCGACGACGCCGATCGTGACCTCGCCCTCAGGGTGCTGCTTACGGTCCATGATGTCGTACCAGCGCGACAGGTCGGGCGCGGGCGCGTCGTGGATGCCGAACGCGCGCAGAACCTCACTGTCCAGCCCTTCGCCATGGTACTGGACCGGGACCGAATAGATGCTGTCGGCGTCGAGCGCGGGGATCACCGCTTCCTTGCGGACATTGCAGAAGAGCGCAATTTTTTCGCGCTCGCTCTCGGGCAGCGGCTTTTCGCAGCGGCAAAGCAGGATGTCGGGCTGGACGCCCAGCGACGCGAGTTCGCGCACGCTGTGTTGCGTCGGCTTGGTCTTGAGTTCGCCCGCGGCGGCGATGTACGGCACCAGCGTGACGTGGACCGAGATCGCGTTTTCGCGCCCCTCTTCATTCTTGAGCTGGCGGATCGCCTCGATGAACGGCAGCGATTCGATATCGCCGACCGTCCCCCCGATCTCGCAGAGCACGAAATCGAGATCGTCGATATCGGCGCGCGCAAATTCCTTGATCGCGTCGGTGACGTGCGGGACGACCTGCACAGTCGCGCCCAGATAGTCGCCGCGGCGTTCCTTGGCGATGATGCCCTGATAGATGCGGCCCGACGTGACATTGTCGCTCTGCCGCGCCGCAACGCCCGTAAAGCGTTCGTAATGGCCGAGGTCGAGGTCGGTTTCGGCGCCGTCGTCGGTCACATAGACCTCGCCGTGCTGATAGGGCGACATCGTGCCCGGATCGACGTTCAGATAGGGATCGAATTTCCGGATACGGACACGATAGCCACGCGCCTGCAACAAGGCTGCGAGGCTAGCCGCCATCAAACCTTTGCCAAGCGAGGAGACCACGCCGCCGGTGATAAAAATGAACCGCGCCATGGGAGGAAAGACTTACTCAACGGGAGGGGGACGGCGCAAGCCGTCGAATCGCATCCGGCGGAAATAATTTCCGCCGGGCGGGTTTAAGGTGGAGGCCGAAGCCGCCGGTTATTTCTTGGCGGGGGGTGCCTGCGCCGGTGCCGGTGCGGCTTCCTGGCTCGATGCCGCTGCAGCTGCGGCCGCCAGCGGATCGTCGCTCGCCACCGCAGGCGCCGCGCCAGCAGGAGCGGGCTGCGCCGGACCGGTCAGCGACGAGGCCGGAGCCGCGCCGCTAGTTTGCGCCGTTTTCGACAGCGAGGTGTCGATCGTCGAACCGCTGCGACCGACCGAGGCCATCGCCGCGAGCACGATCGACAGTGCAACGAAGGCCGTCGCGAGGATCGTCGTCGCACGGGTCATAAAATCCGCGGCGCCCCGCGCCGAAAGGAGGCCTGCGGGACTGCCGCCGACGCCCAGGCCGCCACCTTCCGACTTCTGCATCAAAATGACGCCGATCATCACCGCGGCGACGAGCGCCTGCAGGACGAGGATGAAGGTGAAGAGACTGGACATCATATTTTCCCGAACTTGCGCGGCCTCAAACGGACCGCGCCCGCGGCGCACATAGAGACGAAGCGGCTTCGCTTCAACCCATAGGATCAGCCGAGCGAGGCGGCCGCCGCGACGATCGGCACGAACTTGGCCGCCGTCAGGCTTGCGCCGCCGACCAGCGCGCCGTCGACATCGCCGGCATCGAGCAGTTCGGCGGCGTTCTCGCCATTGACCGACCCGCCGTACAATAGGCGCATATCCTCTGCCGCGCCGCCGAACCGCGCCGCGAGCGCGCCGCGGATCGCGCCGTGCATCGCCGCGACATCGGCGACCGTCGGCACCAGCCCGGTCCCGATCGCCCAGATCGGCTCATACGCAATGGCCAGCCGGTGCGGATCGAAGCTGTCCGGCACCGATCCCGCGATCTGCGCGAGCACATAATCGATCGCGCCGCCCGATTCGCGAACCTCACGCGGTTCGCCGACGCACAGGATCACCGACAAGTCGGCAGCAAGGCCCGCTTCAGCCTTCGCGCGCACATCGGCGTCGCTCTCGGCAAAACCTTCGCGGCGCTCGCTATGCCCGACGATCACAACGCTCGCGCCGATATCGGTTAGCATCGCCGCCGCGACCGATCC
This sequence comes from Sphingopyxis sp. CCNWLW2, assembly GCF_037095755.1. Taxonomy (NCBI): domain Bacteria; kingdom Pseudomonadati; phylum Pseudomonadota; class Alphaproteobacteria; order Sphingomonadales; family Sphingopyxidaceae; genus Sphingopyxis; species Sphingopyxis sp. CCNWLW2. The sequence goes on along the minus strand of NZ_JBAWKJ010000002.1, from coordinate 460,023 downwards.
GGTGAAGGCGCCTGACGTAGCGCTATGGCAATCCTGTCCGCCGACCGCCTTGCCCGGCGCGGCGGCGACCATCGCGCCGATCAGAGTGAAGGGCGGGCAGATTGCGACATCGACAGCGGCATGATCGTCCGCTGCGGCGAAGATCGCCTGCGCGTCGTCGATCGCCGCCGAAAGCCCATTCATCTTCCAGTTGCCCACCACATATTTGCGCCGCGTCATTTGTCTGCGTCTCCCAATATTCGAACCCTGCTCTCGCCCTAGCGGCGCATAGGCGCGATAGGCAAGCCGCGTCGCGTGTGGGTGAAAAGCCCCTTTCCGGCCTTGATGCGGCCCCGCCTCCCGCCTAAAGCAGCGCGCAATCGCGCGTGACCCGCGCCCTGCCGGAAAGAATGCCCGCTCCATGATTACCGCTATCCGCGCCATGTTTGCCTCGACGATCGGCAAATTCCTTGCCCTCGGCTTCGTCGTCCTCGTCGGCCTCGCCTTCGCGCTGGGTGATGTGACGGGCAATTCGAGTTTTGGCGGGCTCGGCGGCGCCAATGTCGCCAAGGTCGGCAGCGAACAGATCGGCGTCGGCGAACTGCGCGACCGGGCCCGGCAAGCTTATGACCAGGCGCGCCAGCGCCAGCCAGGGCTGACAATGGCCGCGTTCGTCGAAGGCGGCGGGCTCGACCAGGTGCTCGATCAACTCGTCGAGGGGAGCGCCTTTGACCAGTTCGCGACCGGCATGGGGTTCAGCGTCAGCAAGCGGCTGATCGACGGCCGCATCGCCGATCTGCCCGCCTTTGCCGGCGTATCGGGCAAGTTCGACCAGACGGTGTTCGAAAATTTCCTGCGCCAGAACGGCCTCACCGAAACCCAGCTTCGCCGCGACCTGCGCCAGCAGCTCCTGATCGAACAGCTCGCTGCGCCGATCGCCATGATGCCCCGCATCGCGCCGGGCATGGCGCAGCCCTATGCCGCCCTGCTGATGGAACAGCGCCGCGGACAGGCGACCTTCATTCCGGCAAGCCCCTTCGCACCGACCGCCGACCCCGGTGACGCCGCGCTGAAGACCTTCCTGTCGCAGAATAGCGCCAAGTTCACTGTCCCCGAGCGCCGCGTCATCCAGTACGCGCTGTTCGATCGCGCCGCGGTGCCGGTTCCCGCCGTCACCGACGCCGAAATCGCCAAAGTCTATAAGGACAATGCCGCGCAATATACGGCGAGCGAGACGCGCCGCTTTGCGCAGGTGATCGTTCCCGATCAGGCGGCGGCGACCGCGCTCGCCGCCAAGGTTCGTGGCGGCACCCCGCTCGCTGCCGCGGCGCAGGCGGCGGGCCTCTCGGCTTCGACCACCGGCGATCTGACCCAGTCGGCCTTTGCCGCGACGAGCAGCGCTGCGGCCGCCAAGGCCGCCTTCGCCGCCAAGCGCGGCGACCTGATCGGCCCGACGCAGACCGGCCTCGGCTGGACCGTCGCGCGCGTTGAGGATGTGACGGCCAAACCCGCGCGCAGCCTCGCCGACGCGAGTGCCGAGATCCGTACTGAGCTTGCCAAGAACAAGGCGAACGAGGCGATCGTTGATTATTATAACGCGATCCAGGACGCCGTGAATGGCGGCGCGTCTGTCGAGGAAATCGCCGCCGACCGCAAACTCCAGCTGGTCGAAACGCCCGCGATCCTGCCCAGCGGCCGCGCGCCCGCCCAGCCGGCTTTCACCCCCGCACCCGAACTGGCGCCCCTCGTCGCGCAGGCTTTCCAGGCCGCGGGCGAAGGCGAAGGCCATATCGCGACGCTGGTCGAGAATGAGAAATTCGCGGTTTATGCGGTGAAATCGATCACCGCCGCCGCGCCGCCGCCCTTCGCGCAAATCCGCGCCGACTTGCTCAGCGAATGGCGCTTTGCCGAGGGGCAGAAGGTCGCTCGCGGCAAGGCGCGCGCGATCGTCAAGGCGGTCGAAGGTGGCAAGCCCCTCAGCGAAGCCGTCGCCGCCGCCGGCCCCAATATCGGCAATGTCCAAACGATCGGTGGCCGCCGTGCCGAACTTGGCGCGGGCGGCAAGCCCGTTCCGCCCGAACTCGCCCTGCTCTTCTCTATGGCGAAGAACAGCGTCAAGACGCTCGAAATCCCCGGCAACCGCGGCTGGATGGTGATCGCGCTCAATGAGGTTCGGCGCCCCGATCCGAAATCGATCGAACCCGCACGCGTCGCCGCGATCGCTCAGCCGCTTGCACCCGCCTTCGGCAATGAGCTGATCGAACAACTCGCCGCCGAAGCCAAGCGCCGCGTCGGCGTGACGATCAACAAGGATCTCGTGAACCAGCTGCGCGCCGAGCTGACCGGCACCGCGCCGGTCTCCGAATAAGGGTGAGCCTCGAGGGAAGAGCTGCCGCGCTCGAAGCGCTCGCTGGCGGGCGTGGTGCAGTCGTCTGGCAGCGGCTGATCGCCGACATCGAAACGCCCGTTTCGGCGGCACTCAAGCTGATCGAGCCGGGGCGCGGCGACTGGGTGCTCGAATCGGTCGAAAGCGGCGAGACGCGTGGGCGTTACAGCCTGCTCGGCCTAGACCCCGACCTGATGTTCGAGGTCACCGGCGATGCCGCGCGGATCAACCGCGACTGGCGCCGCGACCGCGATGCGTTCCAGCCGCTGGAAACCCCCGCGCTTCAGGCGCTGCGCGACCTCGTCGCCGAATGCCGCTTCGACGTGCCAGAAGGCCTGCCCAAGGCACTCGCGACGCTCGTCGGCTTCTTCGCCTATGAAACGATCGGCCTCGTCGAGCGCATCCCGCGTGCACCGGGTGCCGGGCTCGGCCTGCCCGACATGGTGTTCGTGCGCCCGACGGTCATTCTGGTGTTCGATCGCCTCGCCGACGAACTCTTCCTGATCGCGCCGATCTGGCCCGATCCGGAGGGCGCCATCGACCGGATGATCGAAGCAGCGCAGGAAAGGCTCGACATCATCGCCGCGCGGCTGTCGAGCGTCAGCGCGCACACCGACCGCGCGTCGACCGGCGCGCTCCCGATCGACATCGCGGCGAACCCCGCAACGATGCCCGCGCAGTTCGCGAAAATGGTCGCGACCGCGAAAGACTATATCGCCGCCGGCGACATCTTTCAGGTCGTGCTGTCGCAGCGTTTCTCGACGCCCTTCGACCTGCCGCCCTTCGACCTCTACCGCGCACTCCGCCGCATCAACCCCTCGCCCTTTCTCTATTTCCTCGACCTCCCCGGCTTCGCGCTGATCGGCTCGTCGCCCGAGATCCTCGTGCGAGTGAGGGACGGCGAAATCACCATCCGCCCGATCGCGGGCACCCGCCCGCGCGGCCGCACCAGCGCCGAGGACGCCGAGAACCGCGAGAGCCTGCTCGCCGATCCCAAGGAACGCGCCGAGCACCTGATGCTGCTCGACCTCGGCCGCAACGACGTCGGCCGCGCCGCGATCGGCGGAACCGTCACCGTCACCGACAGCTACACCGTGGAATTCTACAGCCACGTCATGCACATCGTCTCGAACGTCATCGGCCGCATCGCGCCCGACAAGGACGCCATCGACGCGCTGTTCGCGGGCTTCCCGGCAGGCACCGTCAGCGGCGCGCCCAAGGTCCGCGCCTGCCAGATCATCGCCGAACTCGAAGCCGATGCGCGCGGGCCTTACGCCGGCGGCGTCGGCTATTTCGCCCCCGACGGCAATATGGACAGCTGCATCGTCCTGCGCACCGCGATCGTCAAGGACGGCGAAATGCACGTCCAGGCGGGCGCGGGTATCGTCGCCGACAGCGACCCCGCCTATGAACAGCGCGAGTGCGAGGCCAAGGCGGGCGCACTCTTCGCCGCGGCGCGCGAGGCGGTGCGGCTGGCGGGAACGCCGGGGTACGGGCAATAGCTTGACCTGATCAGGCCGGACGCTAGCGTCCGGCCATGCGTAAATATCTTGCCCCGCTCGCCCTGCTGCTCGCCGTCCCTGTCCCGGCTCACGCCCAGACCGTCGAGGGCGCTGCCGAAGGCGACGCGATCCTCAAGGAATTCGCTTTCGCCAGCGGCGAAAAGCTCCCCGAGCTCAAGATCCACTATACAACGCTCGGCACGCCGCGGCGCGACACCAAGGGCAATGTCACCAACGCCGTGATGCTCCTCCACGGCACCGGCGGCACCGGAAAACAATTCTTCCAGCCGCAGTTCGCGAACGAGCTGTTCGGCCCCGGCCAGCTGCTCGACACGAAGAAATATTACGTCATCCTGCCCGACAATATCGGCCACGGCGGCTCGTCGAAGCCGAGCGACGGGATGCGCATGCAATTCCCGCGCTACGACTACACCGACATGGTCAGCGCTCAGCACCGGATGCTCTCCGAAAAGCTCGGCGTTAAGAAGCTGAAGCTCATCCTCGGCACCTCGATGGGCTGCATGCACGCCTTCATCTGGGGTGAGACTTGGCCCGATTTCGCAGAAAAGCTCGCGCCCTTCGCCTGCCTGCCCGTCGAAATCGCGGGGCAGAACCGCATGTGGCGCACGCTGTCGATCGACGCGATCAAGGCCGATCCGCTGTGGAAGGGCGGCAACTACACCGATCCACCTGCGGCTGGCCTGCGCACTGCGGCCTCGCTCAGCATGATTGCCGGCGCCAATCCATACGCGCTGCAGGCGCAATATCCGACGCGCGAAGCGGCGGAGAAATACAAGGATGAGGCGTTCGCGCGCACCTATGGCCGCAACGACGCGAACGACACCATCTATCAGCTTGACAGTTCGCGCACCTACAATCCCTGGCCGAACCTCGAAAAGATCAAGGTGCCGGTGCTCTGGATCAACTCGGCCGACGATTTCATCAACCCACCCGCCTATGGAATCACCGAAAAGGCGACCGCGCGGTTGAAGACGACGAAGTTCATCCTCATCCCCGCGAGTGCCGAAACCAAGGGCCACAGCACGCACACCTGGGCGAAATTCTGGAAGGACGACCTTGCGAAACTGATGGCGGAGTAACGAAGGAAGAGTTGCGCCCTGAAAAGCTTCTATCCCTTCCCCAACCCCCGCAAAATCGTTAGTGCGCCCTCCATGATCCTCGTCATCGACAATTATGACAGCTTCACCTTCAACCTCGTTCATTATCTGATCGAGCTGGGGGTCGACGTGCGCGTCGAGCGCAACGATGCGCTGACCGCAACCGACGCGCTCGCAACCGGCGCCGACGCGATCCTGATTTCGCCCGGCCCCTGCACGCCGAACGAGGCGGGAATCAGCCTCGACCTCGTCGCCGCGTGCGCCGAAGCGCGGCGCCCGCTGCTCGGCGTGTGCCTCGGCCATCAGGCGATCGGCCAGCATTTCGGCGGCACGGTCCAGCGCGGCCACCTGATGCACGGCAAGACCTCGCCCGTCTGCCACGACAACAGTGGGCTGTACGCTGGCCTGCCCTCACCCTTTCAGGCGACGCGCTATCACAGCCTCGAGGTCGTCGATATTCCCACGAGCCTCGTGATCAACGCGACGAGCGACGACGGCGCCGTGATGGGCTTCCGCCACACCGATCTCCCGATCCACGGCGTTCAGTTCCACCCCGAAAGCATCGCGACCGAACATGGTCATGCGATGCTCGCGAACTTCCTGAAAATCGCGGGGTTGCCGGTCGGCGAACGGAAAGCCGCATGAGCCGCTTCGGCCCGTTTCCCGACCCCGCCGGGTTGCTCGAACATGGCGAGGCGGCCGACGCCTTCGCAACGATGCTCGACGGCGGCGCGAGCGACGAGAATATCATCGAATTTCTGACCGCGCTCTCCGATCGCGGCGAAACGATGGTCGAAATTGCCGCCGCGGCGCAGGCGATGCGCGACCGGCTGATCCCGATCGATGCCCCTGCCGGCGCGATCGACGTCTGCGGCACCGGCGGCGACGGCCATCATACGCTCAACGTCTCGACCGCGGTGTCGATCGTCGTCGCGGCGTGCGAGGTTCCGGTCGCAAAGCACGGAAATCGGGCGGCTTCTTCGAAATCTGGCGCCGCCGATACGCTGGAGGCACTCGGCCTCGACATGGAGCGAGCCGACCGGCAGGCCGAGGAACAGCTCGCCGACCTCGGCATCTGCTTCCTCTTCGCCGGGACGCGCCATCCGGCGATGAAGCGCATCATGCCGATCCGCAAGGCGATCGGGCGGCGGACGATCTTCAACCTGATGGGGCCGCTCGCCAACCCCGCGCGCGTCACGCGGCAGCTCGTCGGCATCGCTCGCCCCGCCTATGTTCCCGTCTACGCCGAGGCGCTGCACCGGCTCGGCACCGAACATTCACGCGTCATTTCGGGCGACGAGGGCCTCGACGAACTGTCGCTTGCGGGCGGCAACGAGGTCGCGGTGGTCCTGCCCGAGGGCGTCCGGATGCAGCGCAGCTTGGCCGCCGACGCGGGGCTTCCGACGCGCTCGCTCGAAGAAATCCGCGGTGGCGACGCCGAATATAACGCAAGGGCGCTGCGCCGCCTGCTCGAAGGCGAGCCCGGCGCCTACCGCGACGCGGTGCTTTATAACGCCGCCGAAGCGCTCATAGTCGCGGGTGTCGTCGACACACCGCTCGAAGGCGTCGAGGAAGCCGCCGAGGCGATCGACAAAGGCCTTGCCAACGCACTGCTCAATTGCTGGATCGCCTATAAATGAACAAGCTGACGCAAATCCTTGCCACCAAGGCCGACGAAGTCGCCGAGCGCCGCGCCGCGCGCTCCCTGGCGGACCTCGATGCGATCGACGCAGGTCCGGTGCGCGGCTTCGCCGCCGCCTTGCAGGCAAAGATCGACGCGGGCGATTTCGGCCTGATAGCCGAAGTAAAGAAGGCTTCACCATCCAAAGGGCTGATAAGACAGGATTTTGACCCCGCCAATCACGCCCGCGCCTATGCCGCCGGCGGCGCCGCGTGCCTGTCGGTCCTGACCGACGCGCCCTATTTTCAGGGACATGAGGATTATCTGATCGCTGCCCGCGCCGCCTGTCCCCTCCCCGCGCTCCGCAAGGATTTCATGGTCGACCCCTGGCAGGTCGCCGAAGCGCGGGCGATCGGCGCCGACGCGATCCTGATCATCGTCGCCGCACTCGACGACGGCGTGATGCGCGAGATCGAGGCCGCAGCGATCGAGCGCGGCATGGATGTGCTCGTCGAGGTGCATGATGAGGTCGAACTCGACCGCGCGCTGACCCGGCTCCAGTCGCGGCTGATCGGCGTCAACAATCGCGACCTGCGCACCTTCGAAACCGACCTCGCCGTTACCGAACGCCTTGCAAAGCTGGTCCCGTCGGGCACCCTGCTCGTCGGCGAAAGCGGCATCGCGAGCCATGCCGACTGCGAAAGATTGGCGGAGAGCGGTGTTCGCGCCTTCCTCGTCGGCGAAAGCCTGATGCGCCAGCCCGACGTCGCGGCGGCAACGCGCACGCTGCTGACGGGCGCCGCGGCGTGACGCGGCCGACGCACCTCGACGAAAGCGGGGCTGCGTCGATGGTCGATGTCGGCGCCAAACCCGCGACGCAGCGCCGCGCGATCGCCGGTGGCCGCATCACCATGTCGCCGTCCGCGCTCGAAGCGATCCGCAGCGGCAATGCGCCGAAGGGCGACGTGCTCTCGACCGCACGCATCGCCGGGATCATGGCCGCCAAGCGCACCGCCGACCTCATCCCGCTCTGCCATCCGCTCGCGATGACCAAGGTTGGTGTCAATTTTGCTTGGGAAGACAGCGGGATATCGGTCACCGCGACCGCACAGACGACCGGCCCAACCGGGGTCGAGATGGAAGCGCTCACCGCGGCCTCGGTCGCGCTGCTGACGCTCTACGACATGGCGAAGGCGCTCGACCGCGCTATGATAGTCGGCGACATCCGCCTGCTCGAAAAGAGCGGTGGGCGCTCCGGCGACTGGCGCGCCGAATGAACGGGCTGCTTCCCGTCGAGGAAGCGCAAGCCCGGCTGCTCGCGCTGCGTGCGCCACTCGCCAGCGAAAATATCGCCTTTTCCGAATCGCTTGGCCGTTATCTTTCGAGCGATATCGTCGCTTTGCGCGACCAGCCCGCCGCGCCGCTGTCGGCGATGGACGGCTATGCGATCCGTTTCGACGATCTGCCCGGGCCATGGTCGGTCATCGGCGAAGCCGCCGCCGGGACGGCACCCGACCGCCGCGTGGAAGCCGGAGAGGCGATGCGGATTTTCACCGGCGCGATGCTTCCCGCCGGCGCTGACACGGTGATCGTCCAGGAGGACGTCGCACGCGACGGCGAGCAACTGACCCTCACGGGCGATGGTCCCGGCACGCGCGGCCGGCATATCCGCGCGCGCGCCGCCGATTTCGCTGCGGGCGATTGCCTGCTGCCGGCGGGCACGCGCCTGACGCCCGGTGCCATCGCCGCGGCGGCGATGAGCGGTGCGGGCCAGCTTGCCGTCGGCCGCCGTCCGCGCGTCGCGATCCTCACCACCGGCGACGAACTCGTCCAGCCGGGGCACCCGCTCACCCCCGGCCAGATCCCCGACAGCAATGGCGCGATGCTCGCGGCGATGCTCGTCGGCGAGGTCGCCGAAGCGATCCTGCCGCACCATATCCGCGACGACCGCGCGACACTTGCCAAGGTTCTCAAGGAATTGGCGCGACGTCACGACGTCGTCGTCACCGTCGGCGGCGCCTCGGTCGGCGATCACGACCATGTCCGCGGCGCGCTCGAAGACGCCGGCGGCCAGCTCGATTTCTGGAAAATCGCGATGCGTCCGGGCAAGCCGCTGATCGCCGGAACACTTGGCGACGCAATCCTGCTTGGCCTGCCCGGCAATCCGTCGTCCGCATATGTGACTGCGACACTGTTCCTTCTCCCGCTCGTCCGCCACCTCGCCGGCGCGCGCGATCCTTTTCCCGCCGTGCATCGTGCGCCGCTCGCCGCGGCGCTGGCTGAGGGCGGCACCCGCCGCGACTATCTCCGCGCGCGACTCGACGGGGGACGGCTGACTCCGCGCTTCGGACAGGAAAGCGGGCTCACGCTGCCGCTTGCATCGGCGAATGCCTTGCTGATCCGCGACATTGGCGCGCCGGCGCGCGTGGCAGGCGACATGGCGGACTATATCGTCATCGCTTGACAAGTTCCGCTTTGTTCCACTATCGTTCTCCCTATGTCCGGAACTGGCATCATGGAGAACGACCGATGTTGACCGCAAAGCAGCATGAGCTGCTCCACTTCATCCAGGAACGTCTCGACACGAGCGGCATCTCGCCATCGTTCGAGGAGATGAAGGAGGCGCTGGGCCTGAAGTCGAAATCCGGCATACATCGCCTGATAAGCGCTTTGGAAGAAAGGGGCTTTCTCCGCCGCCTGCCCAACCGCGCACGCGCGCTGGAGGTGCTCAAGGTGCCCGAGGCTGCGAAAGCTGCCGCGCCGGTACGTGAAAATGTCGTCCCGCTCCGCAAGGCACCCCCGGCACTCAAGCCGATCGCTGCCAACGACATCATCGAGGTTCCGCTACACGGCAAGATCGCCGCCGGTGTGCCGATCGAGGCGTTCGAGGATCACAACAACCTCGCTGTCCCCGCCGCGCTGCTCGGCTCGGGCGAACATTATGCGCTCGAAGTGTCGGGCGACTCGATGGTCGAAGCGGGCATTTTCGACGGCGATTATGCGCTGATCCAGAAAGCCAGCACCGCGCGCGAGGGCGATATCGTCGTCGCGCTGGTCGACGGGCAGGACGCGACGCTCAAATATTTCCGCCGCGAAGGGCAGATGATCCGCCTCGACCCGGCGAATGCCGCCTACGAACCGCAGCGCTACCCCGCCGAACGTGTCATCGTGCAGGGCCGCCTGTCGGGATTGCTTCGTCGTTACCACTGAGCTGCTGCGGCAAACGCCACGGATGTCCGTCGCCCGCTTTTAGCGCGGCGACGGCTTCGGGCGTTTCGCCGAGATAGAGCGCCAGTCCGCCGCTTGTCGCCAGGCTGTCCCGATCGATCGTCATCCAGCGCCCCACGCATTCGTGCGGTAGCCAGCGGTCGCTGATCACGACGTCGGCGGCGGCGCAGGCCGCCGCCATCTCGGGTCCCTCGATCCGGTCGCGGCCACGCGAGGCGAGGATGATGCGCAGCGCGGGTCCCTCACCCTGGCTCCAGCGGCAGAAATCGCGATTGCATTCGACGTGGTCGAGTTCGGCCAAGGCGGCGAACGGGGCGTCGACCCCGGCGGCCTCGGCCATGCTGTCGCGCACATAGTCGCCCGCCCCGTCGCGGAGCAGCGCATAGCCGCCGTCGGGCGAGGCGGCCGCGATATGGCGGCCGTCGCCGGTGACAAGCAGGTCGGGGCGCGGCTGGACAAGCAGCGCCGCCATGCCGATCGCCAGCGGCACCGCACCCGCGCGGCGCCATGGCGTCTTCCAAAGCAGCAACCAGAGTCCGCCGAATATCGCGAGGGCAAAGCCCCAGCCCGGAAAACTCGGCATCATGGCGACCGCACCCGGCGCATCGGCGACGCCGTGCGCCAGCCCGATCAGCGCGAGCAACGCTTGTTCGGTGATCCACCAGAAGGGCGCTCCGAGCCCGACGCTGTCGAACAACAAGGCGAGCGCCTCGGCGGGCATGATGACAAAGGTCGTCAGCGGTATCGCGACGACATTGGCGAGTGCACCGTACAGCCCCGCCTTGTGAAAATGAAACAAAGCGATCGGTGCCAGCGCGATCTCGACGGCCAATCCAGTGAGAAGCAACCCCACAACGCCGCGTCCCAAACGGATCACCACCGACTCGTCCCGCCGAGCAAGGAGGGCCTGCATCGGCCGACTTTCATGCAGCGCAATGATCGCGGTGACCGCTGCAAAGCTCAGCTGGAAGCTGGGTCCGGCGAGTGATTCGGGGCGCCAGATCAGCACGATCAGCGCGCCCGCGGCGACGAGCCTCAAGGTCAGGGCCTCGCGGCCCATGAGAAAGGCGACGAGTATGAGCAGCGCGGCGATAAACGAGCGCAGTGTCGGCACCTCGGCCCCGGCAAGCAGCGTGTACCCGCCGCCGGCAAGCGCTCCGGCGGCCGCGGCGAGCGGCAGGACATAGCCCGCCAGCGCTAGCCTTCGGCTCAGCGCGAGGAGCCGCATCGTGAGCAACATCGCAAAACCGACGACCGCGGTCACATGCAACCCGCTGATCGACAGGAGATGGGCCAACCCGCTGCGACGCATCGCCTCCTCATCCGCTTCGCTGATCGCGCCGCGATCGCCCGTCACCAGCGCGGCGGCGATGCCTCCCGCCGACCCATCGACCTGCCCATGAATATGAGTGCTGAGCCGCGCGCGCAGCGGCGGCGTGGCCGTTCCGGCTCCCGGCACGCGAGAAACGTCACCCAGCACTGTTCCAACCGCGCCGATCCGGTCGAACCACGCGCGTTGCGCAAAATCATATCCGCCCGGCAGGCTCGCCGTCGGTGGCGGCATCAGACGCGCCCTGACCCCGATCGTTTCGCCATCGGTAAGCGTCGCGGCCTGCTCGCTACGCAACGTCAATCGCACTCGCGGCGGCAGGTCCGCACGGTTTTGCGGTAGAGCGAGAATGCGAACTTGCCCCTTGGCAGGCAGCGGCTCGGCGCGCTCGACGATCGCGGAGAATTCGGTCACGACCGGTCCGGCCAGCACCGGCGCCGCGACCCAGACGGCACGCGTCCAGATGAGCAGCACGCCCGCCGCCATCGCGCCGCACCCCACGACAACAAGCCGTCCGAGGCGGCTCTGCCAGCCGATCAGCAGCCCCCCGCACAGGCCGCCCGCGAGCAAGAGCAGCAATCCGATCCAGTGCGCCTTCGCGGGGAGCGCGAACCAGGCCGCGACACCGGCGCCGAGCGCGACCGGCAGCCAGAGCCCGATCCGCTCGCGCTCCGCCTCCAGCCGCGCTTCCAGCGCGTCACCCGCGCCGCGCCAGATACTTGTCCAGCGTGCGGCAATGGGCGTTTGAAGCAGCCTTGTCGCCATGCTAGGGGCTCCCCCGATCCCCGCTCAGAAGGGCGGCAAATTGAGTGAAAGAGGCCATAGTGGCAACCGAAAACCAAACCAAAGTGGCAGAAGCGACCCCTAAGGCAACCGGCGAGGCAACCGGCGCCGACGTCGTGACGCGCTTTGCTCCCTCGCCGACCGGTTTCCTGCACATCGGCGGCGCCCGCACCGCCTTGTTCAACTGGCTGTTCGCGCGGCATCATGGCGGGAAATTCCTGCTCCGCATCGAGGATACCGACCGAGCGCGATCGACCGATGCAGCGATCGACGCGATTCTCGACGGCATGCAGTGGCTCGACCTCGATTGGGACGGCGAGACAGTGTTTCAGTTCGCGCGCGCGCCGCGCCATGCCGAGGTCGCGGCGGAACTGCTCGCGAAAGGCGAAGCCTATCGCTGCTACCTGACGCAGGGCGAACTCGCCGCGATGCGCGCCGAGGCGCAGGAAAAGCGCCTGCCCTTCCGAGTCCGTAGCCCCTGGCGCGACCGCGACGACGGCGATCCGTCGGTGCCGCACGTCATCCGCCTGCGCGCACCGCAGGACGGCGCGGCAACGATCGCCGACAGGGTTCAGGGCGATGTGACCGTCCAGAACGCCGAGCTCGACGATTTCGTCCTGCTACGCAGCGACGGCACGCCGACCTATATGCTCAGCGTCGTCGTTGACGATAATGATATGGGCGTGACGCACGTCATTCGCGGCGACGATCATCTGAACAATGCGTTCCGCCAGCTCGCGCTCATCCGGTCGATGAACTGGCGCGAGCCTGTTTATGCGCATGTTCCGCTCATCCACGGGGCCGACGGCGCGAAACTGTCGAAGCGCCACGGGGCGCTCGGCGTCGACGCCTATCGCGACGAAATGGGCTATCTGCCCGAAGCGGTGAACAATTACCTCCTCCGCCTCGGCTGGGGACATGGCGACAATGAAATCATCAGCCGCGCGCAGGCGACCGAGTGGTTCGATCTCGCGCAGGTCGGCCGTTCGCCGTCGCGTTTCGATTTCAAAAAGCTGGAAAATCTCAACGGCCATTATCTCCGTGAGGCCGACGATGCCCGGCTCGCCGATCTGGTCGCGCCGCGGGTCGAAAAGCTGGTCGGCCGCGCGCTGGACGGCGCCGACCGCGATCTGCTGATGCGCGCGATGGAGTCGCTGAAACCGCGTGCCAAGACCCTCGACGAAATCGCCGATGGCGCAATTTTCCTGTTCCAGCCCGACCCGTTGCCGGTGGACGAAAAGGCGGCCGAGGTGCTAAGGGCCTCACCCGAAGGCCTGCTTGCCGCTGTGACAGAGCGGCTGCGCGGGCTGAACGACTGGACGACAGAAGAGCTGGATGCCGCCGTGCGCGCCGAAGCCGAAGCCGCCGAACTGGGGCTCGGAAAACTCGCGCAACCCCTACGCGCTGCACTAACCGGCCGAACCATTTCCCCCGGAATTTTCGACGTGCTGCTGTTGCTCGGACGAGATGTCAGTCTGGCCCGACTTGACGCAGCGCAACATTATCCGGCAGGGGCGTAGCGACTCTCTCTCCCCGCCGTCAGTACAGGGAATAAAATATGACCGACACCGCGAAAATCACGCTGGGCGACAAGACCGTCGACAGCCCTGTCCTGTCGGGCACCGTCGGCCCCGACGTCGTCGATATCCGCAAATTCTACGCCCAGACCGGCGCGTTCACCTACGACCCCGGTTTCACCTCGACCGCGAGCTGCGAATCGCAGATCACCTATATTGACGGCGACGAGGGCGTGCTGCTCCACCGCGGTTATGCGATCGGCGATCTCGCCGAACATTCGAGCTTCATGGAGACCTGTTACCTGCTGCTCAACGGCGAGCTGCCGAATGCGCAGGAACTGGCCGATTTCGACACGACGATCACGCGTCACACGATGCTGCACGAACAGCTCGCGACCTTTTACCGCGGTTTCCGCCGCGACGCGCACCCGATGGCCGTCATGTGCGGCGTCGTCGGCGCGCTCAGCGCTTTCTATCACGACTCGACCGAGATCCACGATCCGCACCAGCGTATGATCGCCAGCCACCGACTGATCGCGAAAATGCCGACGATCGCCGCGATGGCTTACAAATATTCGGTCGGCCAGCCCTTCGTCTATCCCGACAATTCGCTGAGCTACACCGGCAATTTCCTGCGCATGACCTTCGGCGTCCCCGCCGAGGAATATGAGGTGGTTCCCGCCGTCGAACGCGCGCTCGACCGTATTTTCATCCTTCACGCCGATCACGAGCAGAATGCGTCGACTTCGACAGTCCGCCTCGCCGGCTCGTCGGGCGCCAATCCGTTCGCGTGCATCGCAGCGGGCATCGCCTGCCTCTGGGGCCCCGCGCATGGCGGCGCGAACGAGGCAGCGCTCAACATGCTGCGCGAAATCGGCCGCCCGGAACGCATCCCCGAATATATCGCGCGCGCGAAGGACAAGGACGATCCGTTCCGCCTGATGGGCTTCGGTCACCGCGTCTACAAGAATTACGATCCGCGCGCGACCGTGATGCAGAAGACGGTGCGCGAGGTTTTCGACGCGCTCAAGGTCAACGACCCCGTCTTCGAAGTTGCGCTGCAGCTTGAGGAAATGGCACTCAACGATCCCTATTTCGTCGAGAAGAAGCTGTTCCCGAACGTCGATTTCTATTCGGGCGTGATCCTGTCGGCGATCGGTTTCCCGACGACGATGTTCACCGCACTCTTCGCACTCGCCCGCACCGTCGGCTGGGTTGCGCAGTGGAACGAAATGATCTCGGACCCCGCGCAGAAGATCGGCCGCCCGCGCCAGCTCTACACCGGTGCGGCGCATCGTCCGTTTGTCCCGGTGGGCAAGCGTTAAGCGCTCAAAAATCGGAAATTTCGAACGGCGGCGCAGGCGACTGTGCCGCCGTTTCGATTCAGGCGTCGCGCGCCGGCAGGCTCAGCGTGAAGCGCGCGCCCTGCCCCGGCGCGCTGTCGACGGTCAATTCGCCGTCCATCGCGCGCGCCAGGCGGCGGGCGATATAGAGGCCGAGGCCCGAACCGCCACTGTCGGTGCGGCCGAGCCGCTCGAACTTCTCGAACACCACGGCCTGCTGCTCGGCATCGATCCCCTGCCCCTGGTCGGCGACGGTAACCATCGCGCGGTCGCCCTCGCGGTCGACACGGATCCAGATTTGCGAGTTATCGGGCGAATAGCGGATGGCATTGCCGAGCAGGTTGAGCAGCACCTGCAAAACGCGGCGGAACTCGCCGGTGGCCGGTGCCCGGTCGTCGGTGCGCGGCGCGTCGATGCGGATGCCCTTTTCCTCGGCCTTCATGCCGAGCAGGCCGACCGCACGGCGCGCGAGATCGCCCAGGTCGATTTCGTCGGCCGCCGCCTTGAACCCGGGCCGCTCGATATTCTGAAGATCGGCGAGATCGTCGACGAGGCCGAGCAGATGCCGCCCCGCATGCGCAATATCGCCGGCGTAGCGCGCATAATCGGCGCGAATCGGGCCGTCGAACTGCCCCGAAATCGTCTCCGCCGTCGCGATGATCCGGCTCAGCGGACCGCGCAGCGCGCCATCGATGCGGCGGCCGAACTGCGGATCGGACAGCGGGAGCGACCCGAACGCCGGATCGACCAGCGTGGCAGCGCCCTTTGGTTCGGCGGACATTTGGTCTTCGGCGACGACGGCAAGCCCGCGAAACCCCGTGAAACGCCCCGTGGCGTCGAACAAGGCTTCGCCCGATAAGATCATCGCGATCCCCGCCGCCTGCACGCGCTGGCTTTCAAAGCGCGACTGGCGTGCCAACGCACGCAAGACCGGAAAGCGCCCGTCTTCGTCAGGCTGAAGTTCGAACAGCTCCGACAGCGAGCGGCCTTCCCAACCGCCCGGAATGGCGGGCGCATCGGGCGCGGCGTGCAGTGCGACCAGGCGCAGCTGCTGGTCGCATTCCCACGTCCAGCTTTGCGGTACGGCGGCATTATCGGCAATCGCGGGCACCTGCGGCTGCGCCACCGGGCGCGTGCGCCAGTCGCTGATCTCGAGACTGGCTCCGTCGGCATCGGGCGTGATGCGGACGAGCGCGTGGATGTCGCTGTGATCGTCCGCGGCGTATAGCGGCCGGCTGATGTCGCGATGCAGCCGCTGCGCCAGCGCGACGAGCCGCGCGAGATGCGGCAGCGCGAGCGGCTTGTCGAGCCCCGCGCCCGCACGCTGTTGCAGGCGCAGCAACGGCGTATCGGCGCTGACGAGCGCGCCCGACCGGTCGACCCGGCCCCGGATGATGCGCTCACTCATCGTTGCTCACATCGGCCACCGCGCGCGCGGGCAGCATAACCAGCGACGCCTCAAGCGGCGCCAGCGCGGCGTGATCGAGGCGCAACGGTGCGAGCAGCGACGGCAGCGCAGCGGTTTCAGCCGTCAGGAGCGTCATCGCCATATCGTCATAGGTGCGGCTGTGCGCCGACGCGGCGAGCGCGATCAGCGTTGGCCAATTGTGGCGTGCGATCGCGGCAGCGGCCGCGCCGGGCAACGCCGCACCCAAAATCTCGTAATAGGCCTGTCCCGCATGCGCCATGCCGGTTTCGCCGGCCTGCCGCTCGATCGCGATGCGCACCGCGTCGCCCAGGTCGGCGGCGCGGCGCTTGTCCCCGCTCACCTCGGCCAGCCGCCACGCGGCGATATCGAGCAGCAGCGCGCGGAACGTTTCGCCGTCGAGATCGGCGATCGCGAGCGCGGGGTTGCCCAGCGCGTCAAAGCGGCGGCGGTCGGCGATCTGCAGCGCCAAATAGGCGCGGTCGACATCGGACAGTGGTTCGCTTTCCGCGGGTACATCGGCGTGCGCCGTTTCGGGTTCGGACAGGACCGGCGGCGGGCTGGTTCGTTGCCCCGATTGCTCGCGCCAGCGATGCTCCTCGGCGCGCGCGAAACAAACACCCGCGAGCCGCGCCGCACACGGCAATCCGCCGCGCAGCCACTCGTTCCACAAGAGGCCCGGATCGATACGGGGATCGAGCCTTCCCGCGACATCGACGACCAGCCGGCGCGCGACACCCAGCGACAGCGCGCGCTGCTCCTCGGTCAGCCGTCCCGCCGCCGGCGCCGCCAAATAGCCCGCCAGCTCGCGCAGGCGCGCCGACAGCGTCGGCGACGGCGGGTCGATGCCGGGAGAGGAGACGGATTCACTCATGCGTATCCGCCAATAACAGCATGACGTTAATAGGCCTTAAACCTTCAAGGCCATTGTTCTAGCGCCCTTCCGGGCGCCGCGCGAGCCGCAGCCAGAGCAATATCTGGAGCAGCGCGAGCAGCGGCAGGATAGCGAACATCAATGGAGCGACCCCGAACAACAGCGCGGGGGCGAGCATGATCCACGCCTGGTCGGCGTCAGGCAGTAGCCAGTGGAACCGGCGGCGCTCGCCCGAGTCCTCGTAAAGCCAACGTGCAAGCAGGATGGTTGCGGCGAGACACGGCGCGAGCGCGGCCTCCGAAAACGGCGGCATCCGGTGCGCCGGCCCTGCAAGCGACAGCAGCCACGGGAAAATCGCGAGCAGCACCCATGCAAAGGTACGGATCACCTCGCGCGTCCGGTCCTGCGCTGCGCTTTCGGCGCGAAAGGCCGACAGAAAGCGCATCGCGGCCAGGCCGAGCCCGCCGAAGATCGCCACCAGCGCTCCCGCCGCGGCGAGCCCTGTCGCCGCCAGCAATCCAACGATCACCCACTGCAACGCGGTGACATAGGGCAGATAGCGCGCGGTCGCGGGCGATTTGACCAGCAAAGGACCCGCAAGCCGGATCAGCGGCATCATAATCGCCGAACGGCCGAGCCCCATGCCGCCATATTCGACCTGTTGCAGGCTCGACTGCTCGATCAACGCCGCGGTGGGGCGATCGGCGACGATCGCGATCTCGCCCTGTTCGAACAGCGCGGGCTCGCAGTAAAGCCGCCGTGCGCCCGATTGCACCGCGAGGCGCAGCAGCGTCAGCATCATGTCCCACTCGCCGGGCATCGCCGCGAGTTCAGCGACCATCGGTTCCGAAATACACGCAAGCCCGCCCCAGCGCCGGGTCGCGTCGATCCGCTCGAACCCCTGCGTCAGCGGTGTATCGCCGGTCACGAGGATCGCCGGCGATCCGGGCCGGGCGATCGCGGCATAATGCGTCCCGCCCGCCCGCAGGCCGTCGGCGACCAGGATGATGCGGTCGTCGGGCTCGACCAGTCCCATCAGGTCGGCGGCGGCGCGCACCGCCGTCACCTTCAGCCCTCGGCGGCGGATGCGGTCGCACGTTGCCAGCAATTCGGCGGGAACCGCGCCGACCGCAACGGCGATATGCGTCACGCCGGCGTCGGAAAGACGCGCCGCCTGCCGCTCGATCAACGTCTCGCCCGCCACGGTGACGAGCGCGCGGAGCGACCCGTCGGGCAGCGTTTCGCTGGCGCCGACCAGCGCAATCAGGGCCATCGGCGCCGGGGGTATATAACAGCGGTCATCGGCGCGCAGCTTTAGGGACGACGAAGCGATTGGCAAGCCCCGCAATGGCGCCCGATGACGCCACGCCTTCACCCCATTTTCCCGCACTTTACGCGCCATTTCTGCGCGCAAAAAAATAGCGGAAAAATGACCGAATCGCTGGCCTTTCCACCCACCATCGGCTAGGAAAAAATCATCTCCCGAAAAGCAGAAAAAAGGCCGGGTCTTGACCGAAGAAAATACGCCTACGCCGCCGTCCGAGGATGGCGTTTCGCCGATCAACATCGTCGACGAAATGAAGACTTCGTACCTCGATTACGCGATGAGCGTGATCGTCAGCCGCGCGCTGCCCGACGTGCGCGACGGGCTGAAGCCGGTGCACCGCCGCATTCTTTACGCGGCGCAGGAAGGCGGCTTCATCCCGGGCCGCCCGTACAAGAAATCGGCGAAGATCGTCGGCGACGTGATGGGTAACTATCACCCCCATGGCGACAGCGCGATCTATGACGCGCTCGCGCGCATGACGCAGGACTGGTCGCTGCGCGTGCCGCTGATCGACGGTCAGGGCAATTTCGGTTCGATGGACCCCGATCCGCCGGCGTCGATGCGATACACCGAAGCGCGCCTCGCGAAGACCGCGATGGTGCTGCTGAACGATCTCGACAAGGATACCGTCGACTTCCAGCCCAACTATGATGCGAGCCGTGATGAGCCGACGGTGCTCCCGGCGCGCTTCCCGAACCTGCTCGTCAACGGCGCCGGCGGCATCGCGGTCGGCATGGCGACCAATATCCCGCCGCACAACCTCGGCGAAATCATCGACGCGACGCTCGCGATGATCGACCGCCAGCTCGAAGGCGGCGAACCCGTCACGCTCGAGGAATTGATGGCGATCGTCCCCGGTCCCGATTTCCCGACCGGCGCGATGATGCTCGGCCAGGGCGGCGCGCGTAACGCTTATGCCACGGGCCGCGGCTCGATTATGATGCGCGCGACGCACATCATCGAGGAAGGCCGGAACGACCGCCAATCGATTGTTCTGACGTCGATTCCTTTCCAGGTCGGCAAGTCGGGGCTGGTCGAGAAGATCGCCGAAGCCGCGCGCGACAAGCGCATCGAGGGCGTCGCCGACATTCGCGACGAATCGAACCGCGAGGGCGTGCGCGTCGTTATCGAGCTGAAGCGCGACGCGACCGCCGAGGTCGTTCTCAACCAGCTCTGGCGCCACACCCCGGCGCAGTCGAGCTTCCCCGCGAACATGCTCGCGATCCGTGGCGGCCGCCCCGAAATGATGGGGCTGAAGGATATTCTTTCGGCCTTCATCACTTTCCGCGAGGAAGTGATCACCCGCCGCTGCAAGTTCGAACTCGCAAAGGCGCGTGACCGTGCGCATATCTTGCTCGGCCTCGTCGTCGCGGTCAGCAATCTCGACGAAGTCGTCCGCATCATCCGCGGCTCGAACTCGCCTGCCGCCGCCCGCGAAGCGCTGCTCTTGCGCGAATGGCCGATCGGCGAAATCGCCCCCTACATCCGCCTCGTCGAAGCGATCGAGGGCGAGATGGAGGAAAGCGCGACCTACCGCCTCTCCGAAGTGCAGGTAAAGGCCATCCTCGACCTGCGCCTCCACCGCCTCACCGCGCTTGGCCGCGACGAAATTGGCAAGGAACTCGGTGAGTTGGCGACCGAGATTGAGGAGCTGCTTTCGATCCTCGCCGACCGCGTCAAACTCTATGGCGTGATGCGCGAGGAGTTGGTTGCTGTGCGCGAGGAATTCGCGACCCCGCGCCGCACACTGCTCGCCCCCGCCGCCGACGGCATCGACGACGAGGATCTGATCGAGCGCGAGGAGATGGTCGTCACCGTCACGCTCGACGGCTATATCAAGCGCACCCCGCTCGACACCTTCCGTGCCCAGCGCCGCGGCGGCAAGGGCCGCGCCGGTATGGCGACGAAGGACGAGGATGTGGTCACCGAACTGTTCGTCACCTCGACGCACACGCCCGTGCTCTTCTTCTCGACCGCGGGCAAGGTTTACCGCATGAAGGTGTGGCGCCTGCCCGAAGGCGGGCCGGCGACGCGCGGCCGCCCGATGATCAACCTGCTGCCGCTCGCGCAGGGCGAGACGATCTCGACCGTGCTCCCGCTTCCCGAGGACGAAGCCGAATGGGGCAAGCTGCACGTCATGTTCGCAACCGCGAAGGGCAGCGTGCGTCGTAACAGCATGGACGCTTTCACCAATGTGCCCTCGAACGGCAAGATCGCGATGAAGTTCGAGGGCGAGGACGAAGACGATCGCCTGATCGGCGTCGCCTTGCTCGACGAAAGCGACGATGTGCTGCTCGCGACGCGTCAGGGCAAGGCGATCCGCTTTGCCGGCGACGACGTCCGCGAATTCCAGAGCCGCAATTCGACCGGTGTGCGCGGCATGCGCCTCGCCGAGGGCGACGAGGTGATCTCGCTCTCGATCCTCCACCGCGTCGGTACCACCGGCGACGAACGCGAAGCCTATCTGCGCGCCGCACCGTGGAAGGATAATGAGAACGAACCGACGCTCGATGGCGAGCGCATGGCCGAACTCGCCGCGCGCGAGCAGTTCATCCTGACCATCTGCGCCAACGGATATGGCAAATTGTCGTCGGCTTATGAATATCGCCGCACGGGCCGCGGTGGTCAGGGCATCACCAATATCGACAATATCGCGCGCAACGGCCTTGTCGTCGCCAGCTTCCCCGCGACCAAGGTGCATCAGCTGATGCTCGTGACCGATCAGGCGAAACTGATCCGCATGGGGCTTGATTCGATGCGCGTCATCGGCCGCGGATCGGCAGGCGTACGCCTGTTCGACGTCGCGAAGGACGAGCATGTTGTCTCGGCGGCGCTGATCGAGGAGAGCGACGAGGAAGAGGTCGAACCGTCGGAAGGTGGCGAAGGCGAAACACCCGAGGCCGAAACCCCGACCGAGGCGGCGCCCGAATGACCGCCGCGACGGCCTTCAAGGTGCTGACCCAGCAGCAATGGGCCGATTTCGAGCGCGAACGCGTGTTCCGCGGCGCACCGGTAGATATCGCCGATGGCTATATCCACCTGTCGACCGCCGAACAGCTCGAAACGACGATCGCCAAATATTTCGCCGACCAGAGCTGCCTGATGATCGCCGAGGTGGACCTGATCTGCCTCGGCGACGCGGTCCGCTGGGAACCGGCGCGCGGCGGCGAACTGTTCCCGCATATCTATGCCGAGCTGCCGATCCACGCGGTGGTCGGGTTGCAGAAGCGCGATCAATAATCGCCGCCCCGCGATGAGGGGCGACTGCTAACACGCGAACGACGCCTCTTTAATCGAACGCTCGTCGGCGTTGGTCGCATCTTGCTTCGCGCGCCGAAATACTCCTACCATTGTCGGGCTTTGCACCGTCCGTGCATTGGGGGAGATAGAAAATGCGCCTCGTTTTGATTGCCGCCCTGCTGGCCTCGGCGGCATCCGGTCCGGTTTATGCGCATGAAACCGCCGCACCGGTCGCGCAATCGAAACCCGTCCCCAAGGATCAGCTGTTGAAGCCGCCCGCCGACGCGGTGCGATATGTGGTGGTGTCCGAAGCCGGCCAGCACGGCAGCCAGTGGCGCTGGCAACTACCCGACGGCCGCACCGCCTATCGCTGGTCGCAGGAATTGCGCGGCTGGATCACCGAGATGGATCAGGTCACGACCTTCGGATCCGCTGGCGCGATCGAGGCGCTGACCGTCCGCGGTATCACCACCTCGGGCGACGCCGCCGAGGAGTTTAGCGTCGCGAACGGCCATGCGACCTGGAAAACGGCGAATGACGCGGGCGAAGCGCCTGCCGGCGGCTGGTATATCCCCGCCGGCGGTGTCGGCATCGCGAACGCCCCGCTGATCGACGCGCTCGCCGCGGCGGGCGATGCCGGGCTGAATTTCCTGCCGAGCGGCAAGGGTCGGATGATTTTCGGCCAGACACAGGTGATCCAGGGTCCCGGCGGCCCCAAGAAGGTCCAGCTTGCCTTCGTCAGCGGCATCCTGCCCTCGCCGCTCCCCGTCTGGCTCGACGAAAACAAGCGCTATTTCGCCGACATCAGTTTCATCTCGGTGATCCCGGCGGGATATGAGGGCGCGCTGAAACAGCTGCGCAACGCACAGGAAGCGGCGACCGCCGAAGCCGTCGCAGGCATCGCCAAACGCTTCCTCTCCCCAGCCGCGAAGGCCCCCGTGCTGTTCGACAATGTCCAGCTGTTCGACGCCGACAAGGGCTTGTTTCTTCCCGCGCGCGCCGTGCTCGCGCAGGACGGCAAGATTGCTGCTATCGGCGCGGCGGGATCGCTGAAAGCGCCCGCCGGAGCGCGAGTCATCGACGGGCGCGGCAAGACGCTGGTGCCGGGCATCTGGGACAGCCACCTCCACATCGGCGACGATTGGGACGTGCTCTCGAACATGGCCAACGGGATCACCAGCTTCCGCAGCCCCGGAACGACCTTCGACCGCGCGGTCGAGGCGACGAAGCGCCGCGCGGACGGCAGCCTGCTGATGGGCGAGCCCTTCATCTCGGTCATTATCGACAAGAAGGATCCGCTGGCGGCGCAGGGCGCCGAGGTGGTCAGCAGCGCCGAGGAGGCCGTCGCCGCGGTGCGGCGCGTCAAAGACGCCGGCCTGTGGGGCGTCAAATTCTACACCTCGATGAATCCGGCGTGGATCGCGCCCGCCGCGGCGGAAGCGCACCGCCTTGGCCTGCACGTCCACGGGCATGTCCCCGCGACCATGAAGCCCAGCGAAGCCGTCGCCGCGGGCTATGACGAGCTCACCCACCTCAATTTCGTGGTTATGGAATCGATGCCCCGCGAGGTGATCGACAAGGCGAACACGCGGCAGCGCGTGGAGGGACCCGCGCGCTATTTCAAGGATGTCGATCTCGACGGCCCCGTGATGTCGCGTTTCGTGGCCGACCTTGCGGCCAAGAAAACGCTCGTCGATCCGACGATCGTCATCTTCGAGGGCATGTTGACGCAGGACGGCGGGAAACCCCAACCCGCCTACGCACCCTATATGGGCATCATTTCGCCCGTCCTTGAACGCTCGACGTTCACCGCCGGCGGCTATCCGCTGGTCGAAGGGCTGACGCGCGACGATTACCGCAAGAGCTATGCGAAAATGGTCCAGTTGGTCGGAAAGCTGCACAAGGCGGGCGTGCCCATCGTCGCCGGCACCGACGGCTGGGGGATCGAGCTGATCCGCGAACTCGAAATCTACAAGCAGGCCGGCTTCAGCCCCGCCGAAGCCATTCAGAGCGCGACCATCATCCCCGCGCGCGTCGTCGGCGCCGACAAGCGGACGGGCTCGATCGCGGTGGGCAAGGAAGCCGATCTGGTTTTAGTCGACGGCGACCCATCGACAGACCTCGGCGCGCTCCGCCGCGTCGTCACGGTGGTGAGCGACGGCTATGTGATGGACGCAAACGAACTGCGGAAAGCCGCCGGTTACAGCGGCACGCCGAAGTAGCGGTTGACCGCTATCGACGCCCGAACCCAAATCAGCGCTGCCGGGCCTTCCACGCGCGAACGGCCGCCATCGTCTTTTCGACATGCGCCTGCGGCTTGCTGTCGGTGTAGCTCAGCAGGATCGTTCCGTTCGGCGCGATGACATAGGATGTCCGGTTGGAGAGCGTCGTACCGTCGGGGCGCCGCATCGTTGAATCATATTTCGCGGCGATCTTCGCACCCGGATCGGCGGCGACGGCAAATTTGTCGCGGCATTCGGATTTGGAAAATTCGGCGACGCGCTCGATGTTGCCGGCGGTGACGCCAACGACCCGGGCGCCCAGCCGGTTGAAGCCGTCGCTCGATTCGGCAAACAGATGTGCTTCCATCGTACAGCCCGGCGTAAAGGCAGCGGGGAAAAAATAGAGCACGACGGGTCCCTTCTTCAGCGTCTGCTTCAATGACAGGACGAAGGGCTTGCCACCCTGCGCAGCGTTCAGGGTGAAGTCGGGCGC
Source organism: Sphingopyxis sp. CCNWLW2 (assembly GCF_037095755.1). Classification (NCBI taxonomy): domain Bacteria; kingdom Pseudomonadati; phylum Pseudomonadota; class Alphaproteobacteria; order Sphingomonadales; family Sphingopyxidaceae; genus Sphingopyxis; species Sphingopyxis sp. CCNWLW2. The sequence continues at coordinate 435,634 of NZ_JBAWKJ010000002.1, read as the reverse complement.
CTTCGCGCCCTGCTGGAGGGCGGCGATACCCTGAGCCGGAATAGCCGCGAGTGACAGGCCAAGGCCAAACGACATCGCAATCTTCATCAGGGTTTTCATCTGCGGTTCTCCAGCTCGGACATGAAGCATGTCCATATTCGCCGGCATGGGGCAAAAGTTGCGGCGCCGGATCAAGATGATGAAAAAACATGGCGGCGTCTACATCGATCGTCCGCGCTGCGCGGCGGCGCCAAAAGCGGCCTGCCCGCGACCGGCCAATTTAGCCTTGGCCGCGGCACGCCAATCGCGTTACCGATGATTCTGAAAATAACAGAGAAAGGGGTCCGGTGCGGCTATCACGACGGGAATTCTCATGGGCGCTGGGGGCCAGCCTGGTTGCGGCACCGGCGGCACGCGCGGCGATCCAGAGCGGTACGAGCGACGCGGCGCTCACCGCCTTTCTCGACGCCGCCTTCGAGGCTGAGCTGGCGCTCGACCCCGAACAGCTGACCCAGTTCGGCCGCAAGGAACAGCAGGACCGGCTCACCGACCCCAGCGATGCGGCGGCGGCGGCGCGGCTCAAGTGGCGCCGGGACAATGTTGCCGCGATGAAGCGGCAATTCGATCGCACGAAACTCGGCGAGGACGCGCGGGTCTCCTACGACATGTGGGTGCTCGAGCTCGAGCGCGCCGAGGCGTCGACGAAATGGCGCGGGCATAATTATATCTTCGACCGTAACGGGCCGCATACCGGTCTGCCCAATTTCCTGATCAACCAGCACCGCGTCGACACGCCTGCCGACATGGAGGCCTATATCGCGCGGGTCACCGCGCTCGGCCCGACGCTCGACGCCTATCTCGAACGCGCCAAGGCGTCGGCGGCGAAGGGCGTACGCATGCCCGGCTTCGCCTATGACCAGTCGATCGAACTCGTCGGGCGCCTTATCGCGGGGGCGCCGTTCGGCGACGGTGCGGACAATGCGCTGTTCGCCGATGCCAAGACAAAGGCGACGGGCCTCGTGACCGCCGGAAAGATCGACGCCGCCGCGGCCGATCGCTACATCGCGCAGGCGGCCGCGGCGATGACCGGGTCGATGAAGCCCGCTTACGACCGGCTCAACGCATGGCTCACCGCCGACCGGTCCAAGGCGTCGGCCGAACCGCGCGGCGCGGGCTCGCTCCCCGATGGCGTGGCCTATTATAATGCGATGCTGCGCCTGCAGACGACGACGGACATGACCGCCGACGAAATCCACGCGCTCGGCCTGTCCGAAGTCGCGCGCATCCGCGCCGAGATGGAGGCACTGAAGGCGAAGATCGGATTTGAAGGAAAGCTCGAGGATTTCTTCGTCTTCCTGCGCAGCGACGACCGTTTCTACGTTGCGAACGACGACGCGGGCCGCGCGATCTATCTCAAGAAGGCTGAAGATTATCTCGCCGGCATGCGCGCGCGGCTGCCCGAACAATTCGGACGGCTGCCCAAGGCCGACCTGATCGTCAAGCGCGTCGAGGCGTTTCGCGAGGAGCCGGGCGGCGCGGCGCATTATTCGCCCGCCGCGCTCGACGGGTCGCGACCGGGCATCTTCTATGTCCATCTCGCCGACACGCGCGCGACGCCGACCTATGAAATCGAGGGCACCGTCTATCACGAAGGCCACCCCGGCCATCATATGCAGATCGCCCTCGCACAGGAAATGACCGGCACGCCCGAGTTCCGGAAGAATTATTTTTACGGCGCCTACGGCGAGGGCTGGGCGCTCTATGTCGAACGGCTTGCGAAGGAGATGGGTTTCTACACCGATCCCTACAGCGATTTCGGCCGGCTGGGTCGCGAGATCTGGCGCGCCATACGCCTGGTGGTCGACACCGGAATCCACGCCAAGGGGTGGAGCGAGGCAGAGGCGCTGGCCTTTTACACCGCCAATTCGCCGCAGCCGATTGGCAAGATTCGATCCGAAATTCGCCGCTATTTCGTCACCCCGGGTCAGGCCACCTCGTACAAGGTCGGAATGCAGCGCATCCTCGCGCTGCGCGACCGGGCGCGGACGGCACTGGGCCCACGATACGACCAGCGCATGTTTCACGAGATCATCCTCGGCCGGGGCTCAGTGCCGCTGCCGGTGCTCGAAGCGCAGATCGACCGCTGGATCGCCGCGCCCGATTGACCCCGCGCCCCGATCGGCGCAGCATCTGACGATGACGCTCATCATCACTCCCAGCGGTCAGGCGTGCGGCGCGCGCGTGACCGGCGTCGACCTGACGCAGCCGCTCACGCCCGAAACCGTTGCCGAAATTCGCGCGGCATGGCTCGACCATCATGTCCTGGCCTTTCCCGATCAGAAGATGAGCGAGGATGATCTTGAGCGTTTTACCGGCTATTTCGGGGGCTTCGGCGACGATCCGTTTATTCGCCCGATCCCGGGCCACGAGCATATCATCGCGGTGAAGCGCAAGGCTGACGAGACGGCGCCGCTTTTCGCCGAAAACTGGCACAACGACTGGAGTTTTCAGGCGCGGCCGCCCGCGGGCACCTGTTTGTTCGGCATCACCATCCCGCCGGTCGGCGGCAACACCGAATTTTCGAACCAGCACGCCGCACTCGACGCGATGCCCGCCGACCTTCGCGGGCGCGTCGAGGGGCTGCGGGCGATCCACAGCGCCCGCGCCGGCTACGCCCCCTCGGGCATGTATGGTGCGAATGACAAGGATCGGAGCATGGATATCCGATCGGGCGAGGAGGCGCTCGACACGCAGCTTCACCCGTTCGTCCGCGCCCATCCCGAGACGGGTCGCCTGGGGCTGTTCGGCTGCGCGGGCTATATCATCGGCTTCGACGGGGTCGACGATGCCGAGGGACTGCCCTTGCTCTACGAAATGATCCAGTGGCAGGGGCGCGAGGAATTTCGCTACAGCCACCAATGGGAACCCGACATGCTGATCATGTGGGACAATCGCTCGGTACTTCATCGCGCGACCGGGGGCTACGACGGCTACGACCGCCTGCTCCACCGCACGACGATCGCGGCATGGGACGGATAGCGAAACTTCCGCGATAGCCCATGCGTTGCTTGCCGCAGAAGGAGCAACATCATGACTCTCGCCCCCAACACCCTCGTTCTTGTCGCCGATGGCCGAAAGGCCCTGTTCCTGCGTAATGAAGGCGACGCGCGGCAGATCGACCTGCGCACGACGTCGCATCAGGAACGCGAAGATCGCAAGGACAGCGACATCAAGACCGACGCTTCGGGCCAGTCGCCCGCCCCTGCCGGGACCGGTCTGCCCGGCGGCACGATGGGCGAGCCCGATTTCCACCAACAGGAGGAGGACCGCTTCGCGCGCGATCTTGCCGAAAAGATCAACGCGATGGCGCTTGCGGGCAAGTTCGACGCACTGGTCGTGATCGCGCCCGCGCGCACGATGGGCGAACTGCGCCCGCTCTGGCACAAGGAAGTGAGCGCCCGCCTCGTCGGCGAGCATGTCAAGGCAATGACCGACCGCCCGGTTTCGGACATCGAGGCGCTACTCGTGGGCGAGGCTGCGCCGCCTTCCTGATCAGCCGCGCGCTTCCTTCGCGAGCGTACCCACCACGCCCCATGCGATCAACGCCTGCCCCGCGAAATAGAGCGGCCAGACGAGCCACATTGTGACGTCCTTGGACAGCACCCCGCCCTCGCCCGCAAAGATGAACAGATCGCTGGCCAGGAACATCATTGCGCCCATCCCGGTGCGATAGCGCGGAAAGCGGCTGGTCCAAGCGGCCGCCGCCATCGCGGCGACGAACAGCGAATAGACGGCGGCGTGCCACCAGCCCGGCGCGGGGCTCAGCATGCCCCAGACGATCGCCAGCGTCGCGGGCATGGCCAGCCAGCCCAGCAGGCGCTGCGACGGCGTCATCTGCGCCCGCCGGTTCATCAGATAGAGGGTGATCGCGATGACATGTCCGACCACGAACGCCACGGCACCGACCTCGAGCCCCTTCGCATCGAGCAGATAATCGCCGAGCGCGCCGAAACCGAGGGCGGCTGCGATCAGCCAACCGTTCTTGCCGCGTGCATTCACCGCCGCCCAGACCGCCAGCAAGCCGACGCCGCTCGTCTTCCAGGCCCAGATTGCGGGGCCGTCGAGCCGCAAGAAAACTGCGACGAAAAAGCTGATCCCGCCGGCCAGTGCCAACAGCCACAACCAGCGTGCCCGATCCCAACTCCGTTCCCCGTTCATCGTCACCCCTTTGCATCTTGTCCTCAACCGGCCTAGTGCGCGGCGCACGCAGGGCAAGTCAACGGATACGGTAAATGACATACGACATTCACATCATCGGCGGCGGCCTCGCCGGATCCGAGGCGGCATGGCAGCTCGCCGAGGCTGGGTTCCGCGTGCGCCTGTCCGAAATGCGCGGCAGCGGCGACATGACCCCGGCGCACCAGGGCAACGCGCTCGCCGAAATGGTCTGCTCGAACAGCTTTCGCAGCGACGATGGCGACAGCAATGCCGTCGGCCTGCTCCACCGCGAGATGCGCACGCTCGGTTCGATCATCATGCGCGAGGCCGACGTCCACAAGGTGCCCGCGGGATCGGCGCTCGCGGTCGATCGCGACCTTTTTTCGGGCGGTGTCACACATGCACTCGAAAATCACCCGAACGTCACCATTGTCCGCGAACGCGTCGATACGCTGCCGTCGGAAGGCCTGACGATCGTCGCCACGGGCCCGCTTACCGCTGCTGGCCTTGCCTCAAGTATCGGCGCTGCGACCGGCAAGGACGCCCTCGCCTTCTTCGACGCGATCGCCCCCATCGTCTACCGCGAGAGCATCGACATGGACGTCGCTTGGATGGCGAGCCGCTGGGACAAGGTCGGGCCGATCGGCGACGGCAAGGACTATATCAACTGCCCGATGGACAAGGAGCAGTATCACGCCTTCGTCCAGGGACTCGTCGACGGCGACAAGACCGAGTTCAAGGACTGGGAAAAGGACACGCCCTATTTCGAGGGCTGCATGCCGATCGAGGTGATGGCCGAGCGCGGTCCCGAAACGCTGCGCTTCGGCCCGATGAAAGGCGTCGGGCTCGACAATCCGCGCACCGGGCGCTGGCCCTATGCGGTCGTTCAGCTGCGTCAGGACAATGCGCTCGGCACGCTCTGGAACATGGTCGGTTTCCAGACCAAGCTCAAACATGCCGCGCAGGTTGAGCTGTTCCGCACCATCCCTGGTCTCGAAAAGGCCGAGTTCGCGCGCCTCGGCGGCCTCCACCGTAACAGCTTCATCCGCTCGCCCGAATTGCTCGACGCGCAGCTGCGCCTGAAATCGGCGCCGCACATTCGCTTCGCGGGGCAGATCACCGGCTGCGAAGGCTATGTCGAAAGCGCTGCGATCGGGCTGATCGCCGCGCGCTTTGCCGCCGCGGAGCTCGCGGGACGCGACCTCGCACCGCCGCCGCCCGAAACCGCACTCGGCGCGCTGCTTGGCCACATCACCGGCGGCGCAGATGCCGCGAGCTATCAGCCGATGAACGTAAACTTCGGCCTCTTCCCACCGCTCGCCGAGGATGTCCGCAAGAAGGATCGCAAGCTGGGCTATACCGCGCGCGCCGGTGTTTCACTCGCGGCGTGGATCAAACAGGCCGACGGCGTCGCTGCCTAGCAGCTGCATTTCGGCTTTGCCGCCTGCTTCGGTGCGGTTGTCGAGAATTCCGCGCGCGTCAGATCGCCCGACCTGTCTCCATCGGCGCCCGCAAAGCGCTGCCCCGTCGCCGCCGCCCATTCCTCGAAGGTCAGCAGATTATTGCCGTCCTTGTCGAGCTTGCGGAAGGCCGCGGTGCGCGATGACATCAGCTCGACGCGGCTGATCCGGTCGTTGCGGTCGCGGTCGAAGCGATTGAAACGCCGCTCTTCGCGCGATGCCTCCTTCGCTGCGGGCAGCGCCGGCGGCGCAGGCCCGCGCTTGGGAGCCCCCGCTGCCACGACCGGAATCGCCGGCAAGGCGGGCGGCGGATCGGGTAGCACTTCTTCCTCGGCGATCTGCGTATAGCCCTTCCACATAAAGAGCCCGCCGGTCAGCAACAGCGCGCTCGCCACGCCGCCAATCAGAAAACGGGAAACTGCCATCCGCCCCTCCGCGCCGGTTGATCGGGGATAGCTATCACGACGGCGCGGAAAACGACAACAAACGCCGCCATTATGGCCACGAATTTTAATCGGCAAACTTGTTCAAAATCCTCTCAATAATTGCTACATTCGATCAATGCACAATTACCTCCCCTCGCTGAAACAGATGCAATATCTCGTCGCGCTCCACGAGCACGGCCATTTCGGCCGCGCCGCCGACGCCTGCAACGTCACCCAGTCGACGCTGTCGGCGGGCATCCGCGAACTCGAAACGCTGCTGGGCCAGACGCTCGTCGAACGCACCCGCCGCGTCGTCCGCTTCACAGGGCTCGGCAACGCGATCGTCGAAAAGGCGCACCGCGTGCTGCGCGAGGCCGAGGAACTGGCGGACATGGCCGCCGCCGCCGCCGCGCCGCTCGTCGGCGAACTCAGGATGAGCGTCATTCCGACGATCGCCCCCTTCCTCCTCCCCGGCCTCTTGCCGCGGCTCCGCAAGGAACGCCCGTCGCTCAAGCTTTTCCTGCGCGAGGAGCCGAGCGCGCAGGCGTGCGAATCGCTGCACCACGGCACGGTCGATTGCGTGCTGCTCGCCCTCCCCTACGCCTGCGGCGATGTCGAGGCCGAGAATCTGTTCGACGATGCGCTGTTCGTCGCCTTTCCGGGCGACCAGTCGGAGGATCTGCCCGCGATGGTCAGCGCCGACCAGATCGACCCCGCGCAGATGCTGATGCTTGAGGACGGGCACTGCCTGAAAGACCATGTCCTCGCCGCGTGCAACCGCCCCGAACTGCGCGCCGGCGCGCGGATGATGGGGACCTCGCTGCATACGCTGGTCCAGATGGTCGACAACGGCCTCGGCATTACGATGTTGCCGCAGATGGCGATCGAGGCCGGCATCCTCGACCACACCGACATCGACACCCGTCCGCTCGATTCGGAGCATGACTGGCGCACGATCGCGCTGGTGTGGCGCAAGGGCAGCCCGCGTGCCGAGGAATTCCGGATGCTCGCCGATATTTTCCGCAAACATCAGGCGGATTAGGCGCCCCATTTCTCCGCGCGCGCCTGATCGCCTTCGCGCGGTTCGACCCACTGAACGCGCCCGTCGGCAAAGGTCTCGCGCTTCCACAGCATGACATCGGTTTTCAGCCGGTCGATCAGGAATTCGCAGGCGGCCAACGCCTCGGCGCGGTGCGGGCTGCTGGCGAGGATGAACACGATCGTCTCGCCCGGGACCATCGCGCCGACGCGGTGAATCAAAGTCAGCGCCGAAAGTCGCCAGCGATCGGCCGCGGCATGCGCCAGATCGGCCAGCCCAGCCTCAGTCATCGCGGGGTGATGATCGAGGAACAGCTCGGTCAGGTCGCCGTCACCGCGCACCCGCCCGATGAAGCTCGCGCTCGCGCCATGCCCGCCCGCATCGTGCAGGTCGAGTTCGGCGGTGACGTCGATCGCCGCCGACTGCACAAGGACGCGGATCACCCGCCCGTCACCGGCGGAAACAGCGCGACCTCGCGAGCGTCGGCAAGCGGCGCGTCCAGGCCCATCATCACGCCGTCGATTGCGGCGCGGATGCGCTGCGGTTCAGCAAAAGCGATTTGCCCGCGCGCATCGCGTGCCGCAAGCCATGCGACCAAGGCGCCGACATGGGTGACGTTCGCCGGGAGGTCGACCGTCTCATCGGCCACTCCCATGCGTTCGCGCACCCAGGCGAAATAGGCGATATCGAGTGTCACCGGACATTCAATCCATATGCTTCAGGCCAACGCGCAAATAGTCCCAGCCCGTGATCAGCGTCAGCACCGCGGCGCCCCACAACGAGGCAAGCCCGACCGTCTTGATCCACGCCATTTGCGGCAGCGCCCCCGCCAGGATCAGCGCGCCGAACGCGACGAGCTGGAACGTCGTCTTCCATTTGGCGAGTTGCGTCACCGGCATCGACACCTGCAGCGTCGCGAGGAATTCGCGCAGCCCCGACACGATGATTTCGCGGAGCAGGATCATCAGCGCGGCGATGACATGATAGCCGGCGATATCGCGGGTGAAGACCAGCAGCAGGATCACCGCCGCGATCATGATCTTGTCGGCGATCGGATCGAGAAAAGCCCCGAGCCGCGACACGATCCCGCGCGAGCGTGCAACATAACCGTCAAAATAATCGGTAATGCCCATCAGGCAGTACAAGCCAAAGGCGAGCGCATAGTCGATCGGCTTCGGCTGGTGCGACCCTTCAACCACCCCGGGCCACAGCAGAAACAGCAGGATCGGCACCGCCAGGATACGTGATAATGTCAGGATGTTGGGAAGGCTGAGCATGATCGCTGTCGGCATGTCCTTCAAATCGGCTTTGACCCCGAATGCCCTAACCGATAAGCCCCCCCGGCGACAACCGAATTGCCTGAGGCGGCAGCCGGTGTTGACATGTCGGGCTGTAAAAATGGATTTTCAATGACCGGTTCCTTTGCGCTGCTGAAACAACGCAGGTTCCTTCCGCTCTTTGTCACGCAGCTCCTCGGCGCCTTCAACGACAATCTGTTCAAGAACGCGATGGTGCTGTTCGTCGTTTACGGCGTGTTCAACGACGAAGCGTCCGAAACATTGTTCAGCGCGGTCGCAACAGGCCTGTTCATCCTGCCCTTTTTCCTGCTCTCGGCGCTCGCCGGGCAGCTCGCCGACACGCGCGACAAGGCGCGGATCATCCGTATCGTCAAATTTTGCGAGATATTGATCATGCTCGTCGGCGGCGCCGGGCTGGTGCTCGCCTGGCTGGGCTTCGCCGTCCACCTGATCGCGATCCCGCTGATGATGCTCGCGCTGTTCGCGATGGGCATCCACTCGACCTTTTTCGGCCCGATCAAATATGCGATCCTGCCGCAGCATCTGAAAAGCGACGAGGTCCTCGCGGGGACGGGGCTCGTCGAGGCCGGCACCTATATCGCGATCCTCGCGGGCACGATCCTCGCCGGGATCATCGACGTCGAATGGGCCGCGCTCGGCGTCGTGCTCGTCGCCGCGATCGGCTATTGGACCGGTCGAAAGGTGCCGCCCGCCCCGCCCGAACATGAAGAAACCGGCATCGACTGGCATATCGTCCGCTCGTCGATCACGCTCGTCCGCGGCACGATGCACATCCCGCGCCTCTATCTCGCGATCCTGTCGATCAGCTTTTTCTGGACGATCGGTGCGGTGCTGTTCATCCAGTTCCCGCCGCTGGTGAAGAATATCCTGCACGCCGACAAGAGCGTCGCCAGCCTTTTCCTCGCAATCTTCTCGATCGGTATCGCGATCGGCTCGGTCGCGGTGAACCGGCTGCTCAAGGGGAAGGTATCGGCGCGCTACAGCCCCGCGAGCGTCATCGTCATGGGCGTATTCGTCGTCGCCTTCTATTGGGTCTGCCGCAACTGGGAACATGATCCCTCGGGCGTGATGTACGGCATATCGGGTTTCCTGAACCACGCCGACGTCCTTCCGCTGCTGCTCAGCCTGCTCGGCATCGCGATCAGTGGCGGCATGTTCGTCGTGCCGCTCTATGCCTTCCTCACGACCACCGTGCCCAAGGACCAGACCGCACGCACCGTCGCCGCGAACAATATCGTCAATTCGGGCGCGATGGTCGCGGGATCGCTGCTCGCGATGGGGCTGGGATTCGCCGGCGTGGGCGTCGTCGACCAGCTGCTGATGAGCGCCGCGATGTGCCTGGTGTCGGCATGGCTCGCGCAGAAGCTGCACCGCGCCTGCGACTGATCCAATTCAGAGCAGGAACATCATAGTCGCGGTGAAGAAGATCGCGAAGCTCTGAAGAAACAGGCGGAAATCATTGGCCGAAAAGATCGTTACGGGCTCGCGATGTGCTGCGAGCGCGGCGCGAAGCTCGCCCTGCCAGTCCGCCGGCGCGCTGAGCCGCGCGATGATCAGCTGGCGCTTGCCATGATCGCGAACGCGGCCGCGAATGTCGATCTGATCGCTCGAGTCCATGCAGGCGAAGCTAGGACCATGTTAACGAGTCGATAAGGTTAAAAGAGAGTTAACGCGGCGCCGTCCCGCACTGGCACGCTTTGCCGGATTCGCCTTAACGCGCGGGCATCGGCCGAACGCGGATCTGGCGGCCGTCTTTCGCACCCGTCTGGAATGGTTTGCACCTTGCGGGCTTCATGCGCGGCCCCAAGCAAAGCCGTACCTCGTTCAGCCATCCCTGTCGGTCGACCGACACGGCGATCATCGGCGCGGTCACCCCCGGATTAACCGCGGAAAAAGCGCGACGAACGCTGGCCGCGGTTTGCGGTTTCGCGGCGAGCGCCTTCATGTCGGGAAAGCGCACTGACCGGAAAAGGATTTCGGCCGAGCGAAAATAGGCGGCGGGATTCGGGCTCATGCAGGTGCCGTGCTTCGCCCATTCGTGCTGGAGCAACTGCGCCGACGGCGTCATGCACATATGCTTTTTCAGCACCGGCTGCGGTACGATCTTCGCCGGGCGGCACCATTGCGGATAGCTCGGACTATCGGTTTCGGGCCATAGCCCGTGCAGCACCCAGCCGAAACGGCCATTCTCGCCCGAACATTGAAAGCGGTCGCGCACGTCGCGCGGATTACGCACATCGGCGCAATGCTGGGGCGACCAGCTCATGGCTAACAGATAACCAGTGATCGCCGGATCGCGGACGGCTTCGCCGCGCTTCGGCTGTTCAAGGCGCGGAACCGGAATTCGGTCGGGCGGCGAGCACGCGAGCGATTGCGCCTGCGCCGCGACCGGCATCAACGCCAGCGCGGCAGCGCTAAGCCAGCGCAAAATCGAGCCCGATGTCCGCCGCCGGCGCCGATTGCGTCAGCCGCCCGACCGACACATAGGTCACTCCCGTCGCGCCAATGTCGCGGATGGTATCGAGCCGCACCCCGCCCGACGCCTCGGTGGGCACCTTGCCGCCGACCAGCGCGACGCATTCGCGCAGCTGATCAAGGCCCATATTGTCGAGCAGCAAATGCGTCGCACCCGCGTTCAGCGCGGGTTCGACCTGCGCGACGCGATCGACCTCGACGATGATGTCCGCGATTCCTGCCGCGACTGCGCGTCGCACGGCTTCCTCAACTGACCCCGCGACCGCGACATGATTGTCCTTGATCATCGCCGCGTCCCACAGGCCCATGCGGTGGTTGGTCGCGCCGCCCATGCGCGTCGCATATTTCTCGAGCACACGCAGACCCGGGATCGTCTTGCGCGTATCGAGCAGGGTCGCGCCGGTTCCGGCGAGCGCGTCGACATATTGACGCGTCATTGTCGCGATGCCCGACAGATGCTGGACGGTGTTGAGCGCCGACCGTTCCGCCGTCAGCATCGCTCGCGCGTTGCCCGACAGCCGCATCAGGTCGCTGCCCGATGCGACCTGCGCACCTTCCTCGACCAGTATCTCGATTTCCATAGCGGGTTCGAGCGCGCGAAAGAATCGCTCGGCAATCGGCAAGCCAGCAACAGTAATCGCGTCGCGGCTGTCCATCACCCCGCCAAAGCGCGCATCGGCGGGGATCGTCGCCATCGAGGTGATATCGCCACCCGCGCCTAAGTCCTCAGCCAAAGTGGCGCGGACGAAGGCATCGAGGTCGAAATCGGGCAGGGAAAATTGGGTCATGGACCCCGCGATAATCCGCCGGGCCAGCAAATCAACTTGACGTTTACGTCAACTGACGCTGACATAGGTGCAAATGGACAAACGGAGAGGTCCCCATGCAATCCCCCATCTGCGCGATGCTTGACATCGAATTTCCCCTCCTCGCCTTCTCGCACTGCCGCGACGTCGTCGTTGCGGTGTCGAAAGCCGGCGGCATGGGCGTGTTCGGCGCCGCCGCGCTGCCGCCCGAACGGCTCGAGGAAGAACTCGCTTGGATCGACGATCATATTGGGGGGCGACCCTACGGCGTCGACCTGATCGTCCCCAACAGCTTCGTCGGCAAGGGTGAGGCTTCTTCCTCTGGCGTCGCAAAAGTTCCGGAGTCGCACTTGCAGTTCGCCGCCGACCTGCTGGGCAAGTTCGATGTCGACGCCGCGGGTCTCGAAGCCGCGATGGAAACGCGCCAGAGCTTTGGCGACAATATGCACGAGGACGGCGCTGCAAAGCTGCTCGAAGTCGCCTTCCGTCATCCGATCAAATTGATCGCCAACGCGCTCGGTGTGCCGCCGCAGCTGATGCTCGAACTCGGCAAGCGCCACAACGTCCCCGTCGCCGCGCTCGTCGGCACCCGCGACCATGCGCTGACACAGGTGCGCGCCGGCGTCGATATCCTCGTCGTCGCGGGCGGCGAAGCGGGCGGTCATTGCGGCGAGGTTGCGACGATGGTGCTCGTGCCCGAAGTCGCCGCGGCCGTTGAAGCCGTCGGCGCGAACACGCCGATCCTCGCCGCGGGTGGCATCGTCACCGGACGCCAGATGGCGGCAGCGATGGCAATGGGGGCGCATGGCGCATGGACCGGATCGGTGTGGCTCACTACCGCCGAGGCCGAAACCAATCCGGTCGTGAAGGAAAAGATGCTCGCGGCGTCGTCGCGCGACACCGTGCGATCGAAGAGCCGCACCGGCAAACCCTCACGCCAGCTCCGCTCGCCATGGACCGACGCATGGGAAGCCGAGGACGCGCCGAAACCGCTGCCGATGCCGTTGCAATCGCTGGTCAGCGAACCGGCGCTCCGCAAGGTCGATAAATTGTCCGAAGGCGGCCACGAAGGCGCGAAGGCGCTCGCAACCTATTGGGTCGGCCAGGGCGTCGGCCTGATGAACGAGGCGATGGGCGCCGGGCAGGTCGTGCAGGAGTTCAAGCAGGACTGGGTTTCCGCCTGCGAACGGCTCAACGGCTTTATCGGCGACTAGGCAAAAAATCCCCGCCGAAGCGGGGATTTTCGTAGATTAGCTGACAGTCGCCTTGACGATCTTGCCGGGCTCGCGCGGCGGCTCGCCCTTGGGCAGCGCGTCGACATTGTCCATGCCTTCGATCACTTCGCCCCAGACGGTGTACTGGTTGTCGAGGAAGCGCGCGTCGTCGAAGCAGATGAAGAACTGGCTGTTCGCGCTGTTCGGGTTCTGCGCGCGCGCCATCGAGCAAACGCCGCGGACATGCGGTTCGCTGCTGAATTCCTGCGGCAGGTCGGGAAGCTCGCTGCCGCCCATGCCGGTGCCCGTCGGGTCGCCGCCCTGCGCCATGAAGCCCGGGATCACGCGGTGGAACACCACGCCGTCATAAAAGCCTTCGCTCGCGAGGCCGGTGATGCGCTCGACATGCTGCGGCGCAAGGTCGGGACGGAGGCGGATGACAACATCGCCGGTCGACAGCGAAAGGGTGAGAGTGTCGGACATGGTAGAACTCCTGCGGTCTGTGTTGGCGGTCCCATAGCCGGGGCGGCGGCCAAAGCCACGCATTAAATCGCGAAAAGCTACTCGCGGCGTTGCCATCCGCGGGCCGCAGCACTAGGGGAAAGCTCGGACGCCGCAACTGCCAGGGAGGACCGCGCGATGGACAAACGCGAAGAATCCCTGCCGCCGGAAGATGTTGTCATCACCGACGATCGCGACCGTGAACAACCGGCACGCGAAACCGACACCGAACTCGACGAGGACGACCGGCTGAGGCCCGAATTCGTGCGCGACGTGATCGAGCTGGCCGAAGCCGGCGAAGGCGAAGCCGCGCGCGAACGCATCGGCCGCCTCCACCCCGCCGACATCGCCGACCTGTTCGAACTCGCGCGCGCCGACGAGCGCCCGATGCTCGCCGCGGTGCTCGGCGACATGCTGTCCGCCGACGTGCTGGCGGAAATGAACGATTATGTCCGAGAGGAACTGATCGATCTTCTCGCGCCCGAGCAAGTCGCCGAACTCGCGTCCGAACTCGATACCGACGACGCGGTCGCGATCATCGAGGATATGGAGGAGGACGAGCAGCAGGCCGTTCTCCAGGCGATGGAGCCCGAAGATCGCGCCGCGATCGAGGACGCCCTCTCCTTCCCCGAGGAATCCGCCGGGCGCCTGATGCAGCGCGATCTGGTCGCGGTGCCCGAGCATGTGACCGTTGGCGACGTGATCGACCGGCTGCGCGAAGATGCCGACCTCACCAGCGACTTCTGGGAAATTTACGTCGTCGACCCGCGGCACCGCCCGGTCGGCACATGCCAGCTGAGCTGGATCCTCCGCACTCCGCGCGACATCGCGATCAGCGACGTGATGAAGCGCGAACAGACGCTGATCCCAGTCGACATGGACCAGGAAGAGGTTGCGCTGCGCTTCCAGAAATATGCGCTAATCTCGGCCGCGGTGATCGACAAGGGCGGGCGGCTCGTCGGCATGATCACGGTCGATGACGTCGTCCACATCATTCAGGAAGAGGCAGGCGAGGACATTTTGCGCCTGTCGGGCGCCGGCGACGGCGACATCAACGAACCGATCCGCGAGACGTACAGCGCGCGCGTTCGCTGGCTGATCGCTAATCTCGGCACCGCGCTGCTCGCCTCTTCGATCGTCGGATTTTTCGGCGGCGCGATCGAGCATATGGTCGCGCTGGCGGCATTGATGCCGATCGTCGCGGGTGTCGGCGGCAATGCGGGCACGCAGACGCTGGCGGTCACCGTGCGCGCGCTCGCGATGAACCAGCTCACCGATTCGAACAGCTGGCGCGCGATCTGGCGCGAAATGAAGATCGCGCTGCTCAATGGCGGCACGATCGCGTTAATCGCGGGAACCGCGACCGCCTTGTGGTTCGGCAATCCGCAGCTTGGCGCTGTCATCGCGGCGGCGATGGTCGTGAACATATTTGTCGCGGGTGTGGCGGGGGTGGCGATCCCCTTGCTGCTCGATCGGCTCGATCAGGATCCCGCCGTCGCGAGTTCGATTTTCGTCACGATGACGACCGATTCCATGGGGTTTTTGGCCTTCCTGGGCCTCGCGGTACTCAGCGGATTGACAACACTCTGAGGGCAAGTCGCTGAAATCCAAGCGATTCAAAAGGCCTCGAAAAAAAATTCATTACCGCAATTTTTTTTCGGAACTTATCCGCCGCCTTGGTCGTTTCCCATTCGAGCAGCGGTCATCGCCCCCCCGCAGCGCTGCTCAGCAACATTGGCCCGGCCCGCATTCCCTCCCCCCCCTCGAAAGCGTGCCGGGCCATTTTGCACTCCATCTAAGAGGTAGAAATATGACGAGTTACCGCGCAATCCTTCTCGCCCTGATGGCAAGCTTTCTGGTCGCTGGCTGTAACACGGTAAAGGGTGCCGGTCGCGACATCGAATCTGTCGGTCAAGCTGGCAGCGATGCCATCGACTAATCGGGACTGAGACTAACTTACCCTAAGCCTCTTCGAGAGGCTCGACAGGCGCCTCTTCGGCGCCTGTTTTGCGTCGGCGCTGGGTAAACCAGATCGCGAGCAACGACATTTCGTACAGGAACACCAAAGGCACCGCGAGCAGCAGCTGGCTCAATATATCGGGCGGAGTGAACACAGCGGCGATCGCAAAGGCCGCGACGATCATATAGCGCCGCGCCGAAACCAGCTGCTCGCGCGTCACCAGCCCCGACCGCTCGATCAGCATCAGCAGGATCGGCAACAGGAAAGCGATTCCGAACGCCATGATGAACTGCATCGTGAAGCTCAGGTAATTGCCCACCGAGGGCAAAGCTTCCTGCGTGATCCCGCCGACATTGCCCTGATATCCGAGCAGGAATTTCAGCGCGATCGGGATGGTGATGAAATAGGCAAAGCTGGCGCCGATCGCGAACAGCACGGGCGTCGCGATCAGGAAGGGCAGCAGCGCGCGCTTTTCCTGCTTGAACAGCCCCGGCGCAACGAATTTCCATAGCTGGTTCGCGATCACCGGAAAGGCGATCATCATCGCGGCGAACAGCGCGACCTTGATCTCGACAAAAAACGCCTCGAACAGCTGCGTATAGATCAGCTTCCCCTGCCCCGCACGAACGAGCGGCTGGACGAGGATGCCGAAGATCGGCTTGGCGTAATAAAGGCATATGCCAAAAGCGAGGCCGATCGCTATCAGTGATTTCAACAAGCGCGAACGCAGTTCGATCAGATGATCGAGCAGCGGCATCTTGCCGCCGGCGCCATCCTCTTCGGTCGCGGTTTCTTCGGTCACGGCAGCGGGCCGTCCTTCGGCGGTATCGCGTGCGTCTCGGGCGGATTGGCCGCCGCGGCTTCATCGACCTCGGCTTCTGTCACGGGCTCGCTCGTCGTCGATCCGGTCGAAGCCGCGTTCGCCGAAGGCGTCGTCGGCGATGCGTTTACATCGTCGATGCGCGGAAATTCGCGCATGATCGCGTCATTCTGTTCGCGCCACTGCTTTTCGAGTTCTTCGAGTTCGGCTTCGCGCATCATCGTGTCGAGCCCGGAGCGGAAATGGCGCGCCATGCCGCGCGCCTTCGCCATCCATTTGCCGACAAAGCGCATCGCTTTGGGCAGGTCCTTGGGGCCGATAACCACCAAGGCCACCACCACGACGAGCAGCAACTCGGTGGGCGCGACGTCAAACATGACCTAAAACTTCCCCCGCAGGCAGACGGCGATCAGAGCTTGTCGTGCTCGGCAGTCGGGGTCGAAATCGGGGTGGCATCGGGCGCGCGCTGACCCTCGATATGCTTGGGTGCGGGCGTCGTCGGCGCGTCGTCTTCCGACATGCCCTTCTTGAAGCTTTTGATACCCTTGGCGACATCGCCCATCATGTCCGAAAAACGGCCCTTGCCGAACAGCAGCAGGACGAGAATCCCGACCACGAGCCAGTGCCAGATGCTGAAGCTACCCATCTTAAATTCTCCTTGAGGCCGCTATCTAAGCTTCCTCGCCGTCTTTTACTAGGTCCAGTTCGCCCATCGCTTCCTCGAAAGCGAGATCGACCGGGTCGAGCAGTCCTGCCGCACGCAAATCCTCGATTCCCGGCAGGTCCTTGCGGCTCGTGAGGCCGAAATGTTGCAGGAACGCGTCGGTCGTCTTGTAAATCAGCGGCCGCCCCGGCACCTCGCGCCGCCCCGCGGGTGCGATCCATTCGGCCTCCATCAACACGTCGAGCGTGCCCTTCGAGGTCTGCACGCCCCGGATTGCCTCGATTTCCGCGCGGCTGACGGGTTCATGATAAGCGACGATGGCGAGCACTTCGGCCGCCGCGCGCGACAATTTGCGCGGATCTTCGCGTTCGCGGCGGAGCAGGTGCGCCAAATCGGCGGGCGTCTGGAAATGCCAATGCCCGCCGCGCTCGACGAGTTCGATCCCGCTTCCCGCATGGCGTGTGGCGATCGCCTGGATGATCGCGCGAACCTCGCCCGGCGTCATTTCATCGCCCAGCCGCCCCGCGACCTGCCGCGCGTCGAGCGGCGCGTCGCTCGCGAACAGCATTGCCTCTATCGCGCGTTCGAGATCGTCAATCATGCCCCAGATGCCTTCAGATAAAGAGGTTCGAACGCGCCTTCCTGTTTCAGGTCGACGCGGCCCTGCCGCGCCAGCTCGAGCGCGGCGACAAAACTCGATGCGATCGCCGAGCGGCGCAGCGGGCCGTCATAATCGGGCGGCAGGAAATCCGACAGCTCGGCCCAGTCGAGCTTTACGCCGATCATCCGCTGCAGATGATGGAGCGCCGCGTCGAGCGTGATCACCGGACGCCGCGATACCATATGCACGACGGGCTCGGAGCGCAGCTTGACCTGCCCATAGGCCGACAGGAGGTCATAAAGGCTGGCGTCCCAGCGCCGCACCTTGATGTCGCGGAGCCCCTCGTGTTTCGCGCGCAGGAACACGTCGCGGCCGACGCGGTCGCGCGCGAGCAGCCGCGCCGAGGCCTCGCGCATCGCGGCGAGCCGCTGCAACCGCAATTGCAGGCGCAGCGCCAGTTCATCGGGCGACGGATCCTCGAGCGGGTCCTTGGGAAGCAGGAGCGCCGATTTGAGATAGGCGAGCCACGCCGCCATCACGAGGTAATCGGCCGCGACCTCGAGCTTCAGCTCGCGCGCCTCGGCGATGAAGGTCAGATATTGCTCGACCAGCCCGAGGATCGAAATCTGTTTGAGATCGACCTTCTGGCTGCGCGCGAGCGTGAGCAAAAGATCGAGCGGGCCTTCCCAGCTTTCGAACGAAAGCTGCAGGGCATCGTCGCGCTCGGGCGCTGCCGGTACGATTTCGAAATCGAGCGGCAGTTCATCCATCGGCGATCAGGCCGTCGCCAGCAGCGCGTCGCGCTGATCGACCAGCGTCGCGAACGCACGCGCATCGCTGTCACCCGAAATCCGGTCCATCGCGCCTTCGAGGCGTGCGCGCGACACGGTGCTGATCGGGTCGAGCGCGTTGGCGATGCCGACCATATCGTCCATCTTCGCCCAGCAGTTGAGCGCGATGTCGCACCCCGCGGCAATTGCATCGGCGGCGCGCGAGGGCACGTCACCCGACAGAGCCTTCATGTCGAGGTCGTCGGTCATCAGCAGCCCGTGGAAACCGATCCGCTGACGAATGACGCTGTCGATCACGATCGGCGACAGCGTCGCGGGCCTGTCGGGGTCCCACGCTTCGAAGATGACGTGGCACGTCATCGCCATCGCCGCATCGCGGAGCGCCGCAAAGGGCGCCAGATCGGTCTGCAGATCGCGGTCGGCCGCCGTGACCGTCGGCAAGGCTTCATGCGTATCGAGCAGCGCGCGGCCGTGGCCCGGGATATGCTTGACGATGCCGACGACGCCGCCGGCCTGCAGGCCGCCGAGGATCGCGCGGCCGAGCGCGGCAACGCGCATCGGCTCGCTGCCGAGCGCGCGATCGCCGATCACATCGCTCGCGCCCGGCTGGCGCACGTCGAGCAGCGGCAGGCAGTCGACGGTGATCCCGACCTCGGACAGCATCGCCGCAAGCGCCATCGCATTGAGCCGCGCCGCTTCGATCGCGCTGGCGGGGGCGCGGTCGTAGAGCGCATCGAACGCCGCGCCGCTCGGGAAAAGCGGCCATTCGGGCGATCGCATGCGCGCGACACGCCCGCCCTCCTGATCGATCAGGATCGGTAGATCGGCGCGCCCGTCGAGATCGCGCAGCTCATCGGTCAACCGCCGCAACTGCTCGCGGTTTTCGATATTGCGCCCGAACAGGATATAGCCCGCAGGATCGCTATCGCGAAAGAAGGCGCGCTCATCGTCGGTGAGGGCCAGGCCCGACAGGCCGAAAATTGCCGGTATCATCGTGCATCAAACTCCATCGATCGCCGCCCCCTCAGGCGATGACCAAGCTGTTACCATGCCATAGCGGCACGATTGCACCAACGGAGTCTGCGGCCAAGCGGGCCGAATCAGCGAACGACGACGCAATTTTCACCGGCAACGCGCAATTTTCCGCACAAATTCGCGGCGTTGGCCGCCGTTCCGGCCGACACGCGCAGCCGGTACACGGTGCCGTCGCCGACTTTCGCGGGCGAAACCGATTTGTTGAGTTCGGCGAGATAGGCAAAGCGCTTCGACAGGTTCGTCCATGCCTTGGCAGCCGCGGCATCACTGCTGAACGCGCCGAGCTGGATCATCGCCGCCCCCGATGCCGGCGCGGCCTTGGGAGCGTCGGCGGTTTTCACCGGAGCAGCCACGGGCTTGGCCTTGTCCGCCGGCGCCGCTTTGGCGGCAGCAGCTTTCGTTGCGGCGGCCTTATCGGCCGCGACTTTCTTCGCCGCGGCTTCGCGTTCTGCGGGCGTCACCGCGGGCTCTTCTGGCATGCGCGTCGGGTCGACCCGGCCCGCGGGCTCGGCGCCTTCGCTGGCGGAGAAACTGGCATCGCCTTCGCCCTCGAACGCCTTGGCGCCATCATTCTTCGGCGCGACCTTATACTCGCCTTCCTGCGCCGCGATCAGTTCGCCGTCGCTGCGCGTGCCGCCATTCTGAACCCACCACAGGCCGCCGAGAACCACCCCGATCAGCAACAGCCCACCAAGCACCATCACGAGCAGGCGCGCCGGCGAAACTTCGCCGTCTTCCTTGAACCCGTCGGCCGCCTCTAGCCAGGGCAGGCGATCCTCGTCTTCGAGACCGAGACCTGCATCCCCCTGCTCTGCATTCCTGTCGCCCGCCATCAGTTCATCTCCTCGAGCGCATCAACCCCCATCAGGGACAGCCCGTTGCGGATAACCTGCCCGATTCCGTCGGCCAAATAAAGGCGCGTCGCGGTCAATTCGGGGTCATTGTCGAGAACAATGCGAAGGCCCGGGTCGTCGTTACCCAGATTGTACCAGGCGTGGAACGCTGCGGCGACGTCGGCGAGGTAAAAGGCGATCCGGTGCGGTTCGCGCGCCGAAGCCGCAGCTTCGACGGTCCGCGGGAACTGTGCCAGCAGCTTCACCAGCCCCAGCTCATGCGCATTGAGGCGTGCGGGCGCGGGCGCGGGCAGCACGATCTCCGCGTCGGCGGCCTTTTTGCGCAGCCGCGAAATCCGGGCATTGGCATATTGCAGATACCAGACGGGGTTGTCGCGCGACGCCTCGACGACCTTGGCGAAGTCGAAATCCATCTGTGCGTCGGCCTTGCGCGTCAGCATCGTGAAGCGCACCGCATCCTTGCCGACCTCATCGACGACATCGGCGAGCGTCACGAAATTACCCGCGCGCTTCGACATCTTGAACGGCTCGCCATTTTTGAGCAGCCGCACCATCTGCACCAGTTTGACGTCGAAACGCGTCTTGCCGCCGGTTAGCGCCGCAACCGCGGCCTTGATCCGTTTGACCGTCCCCGCGTGGTCGGCGCCCCAGATGTCGATCAACTCGTCGGCATTCTGGCTCTTCTGGAAATGATAGGCGAGGTCGGCGCCGAAATAGGTCCAGCTGCCGTCCGACTTCTTGATCGGGCGGTCCTGATCGTCGCCGAACTGCGTCGAGCGGAACAGCGGCAATTCGACCGGCTCCCAATCCTCGGGGGTCTCGCCCTTCGGCGCCTCAAGCTGACCGTCGTAGACAAGGTCGTGATCCCGCAGCCATTTCTCGGCGGCGGCGGGCTTGCCCTCGGCTTGCAGCTCGGCTTCGGACGAGAAAAGATCGTGGTGGATGCCGAGCTTGGCGAGGTCGGCCCGGATCATGTCCATCATAGCGCTGACCGCCTCGGCGCGGAACAGGCCGAGCCAGGCGCTTTCGGGCGCGCCGACGAAGCGGTCGCCATATTCGACGGCGAGCTTGCCGGCGATCGGCATCAGATAATCGCCCGGATACAGCCCCTCGGGGATCGCGCCGATATCCTCGCCGAGCGCTTCGCGATACCGCATATGCACCGAGCGCGCGAGCACATCGACCTGTGCGCCGGCGTCGTTGACATAATATTCGCGGATCACCTCGTGCCCCGCATATTCGAGCAGCGCCGCGAGCGCATCGCCGACGACCGCGCCGCGGCAATGGCCGACATGCATCGGGCCGGTCGGGTTCGCCGAGACATATTCGACGTTGACGCGCCGCCCCTGCCCCATCGTCGAACGGCCATAGCCTCCGCCTTCGCTGAAGATCAGAGCGAGTTCGTCGCGCCAGCTGTCATCGGCAAGGCGCAGATTGATGAAGCCGGGGCCGGCAACGCCCGCTTCGGTCACTTCATCGAGCGCGCCGAGCTCGGCGACGAGCAGGTCGGCAAGCGCGCGCGGGTTCATGCCCGCGGGTTTCGCGAGCACCATCGCGGCGTTGGTCGCGACGTCGCCATGCGCGGGATCGCGCGGTGGCTCGACGCTGATCGCGCTGCGGTCGAGGCCGCCCGGCAGGGCATCACGGGCGGCAAGCGCGTCGAGCGCGGCGCCGATATGGTCGGAAAAGCGGCTGAACAGGGTCACGGGGCTGGCCTATCTTCGATCAGGAAAGTCTTGCGCGCGCCCTATAACAGCTGGGCGGGCGCGAAAAGCCCCGCGTCGCCGATCGGCGCGCGGGGCGTGAAGATGCGAACGGCGCCTGGGCGCCGCCGCGGTTCTATCGTCGGACGTTATATTCGAGCTGCTCCTGCGTCAGCTGGAAGCCGACGAGCAATTCGAAGCTCGCGCGCTGCACGGCGGCGCGGACTTCGGGCTGGCTGAGCGGATCGATCGCGGCGTCTTGGTCGCCCGCCTTGCGCTTGCGGGTGATGCGTTCCTGAATGTCGGCGGGCAGCGTCGCGGCAGCGCGATCGACATAGGCCGAAGCCTGCGCACGGCCGGTGCCGCGCACCTGCCCCTCGGCAAAGGTCACGGCGACATTGCCGAGCCGCTTCGCGACAACCGCGGTGCCGCCCTGCAGCACGGTGGCGTAATAGGGCAAGGTCACGGTGCGCGCGGGTCCGGCATCGCGGCGCGTCGCGACCACATCGAAGCTCGCGAGCTGGTAGACCTTTTCCGCGGCATCGTTGCATACCGGCGTCACATTGGTGATCGCGGCGACCACATCGACGGCGCGCGCATCGCGGCTCGTCGCAGGGTCGAACAGCGTGATGTCGCCGGTGTGCAGCGGCACCGCGACCGCGGGACACGCGCTGCGCGTCGAGGTGATGCCGACGCCGCCGGCGAGGTCGATTTCATTATCCTTCGCGCAGCCCGCCACCGTCGCCATGGCCGCCGTGCCGCACAGCACGGTCAGGAACTTACGGGACGGAAACGAAATGGACATCATGATAAACGGGCTTTCCAAACAGGCGCTTTGACAGGCGTCGGGACAGTTGATCCCGCTTCATGCGCGCCGCTTCTTATCGGTGCGATGAACGCGGCGCAACAAAGAGAACAAGAATGCGACGGGGGACGAAGCGGCTTTACCCCGGATGCCTTGCTGCGCTAGAGCGCGCGCACCATGAACGCTCTCCATCCGATGACGCAAGCTGAAGGCAGCGAAGCGGCAGAACTCAAGGTTTTGATCGCGGCACCGCGCGGCTTCTGCGCCGGGGTCGACCGCGCGATCCGCATCGTCGAACTGGCGCTGCAGAAATATGGCGCTCCGGTTTATGTCCGGCATGAAATCGTCCACAACCGCTATGTCGTCGACTCCTTGAAGGCGAAGGGCGCTATTTTCGTCGAATCGCTCGATCAGGTTCCCGACGGCGTGCCCGTCGTGTTCAGCGCGCACGGCGTGCCCAAGGCGGTGCCGGCGAAAGCCGAAATGCGCGGGCTGGACTATATCGACGCGACCTGCCCGCTGGTGTCGAAAGTGCATCGCCAGGCCGAGCGTGCGCACGAGACGGGACGTCATATCGTCTTTGTCGGTCATGCCGGCCATCCCGAGGTCATCGGTACGCTGGGTCAATTGCCCGAGGGCGCGATGACGCTGGTCGAATCGGTCGACGACGTCGCGGTGCTGTCGCCGCCCGATCCCGATATGCTGTCCTTCCTGACCCAGACCACCCTGTCGGTCGACGACACGCGCGACATTATCGCGGCGCTGCAGCACCGCTTTCCGGCGATCACCGGACCGCGCGGCGAGGATATCTGCTATGCGACCTCCAACCGGCAGGACGCGGTGAAAGCGATCGCGGGCGAATGCGATCGCATGATCGTGATCGGCGCGCCCAACAGTTCGAACAGCCTGCGTCTGGTCGAGGTCGCCGAACGGCTGGGCACCCCCGCGCACCTTGTCCAGCGCGGGACGGATATCGATCCGGCGTGGCTGGCGGATATCGGCACGCTGGGCATCACAGCGGGCGCCAGCGCCCCGGAAACATTGGTCCGTGAGGTAATCGACGCGGTTGCGGCGGTACGTCCCATCGTTGAGGATGTCGTTGTTACCGCCGAAGAGAATATGGTGTTCAAACTGCCGCGCGGGCTCGAAGCAGCCTGATGGCGGTCTATACGCACGTCGAACCCGACGATCTTGCCGCCCTCGTCGCCCGATACGACATCGGCACCGTCGTATCGTGCAAAGGGATCGCCGAGGGCGTTGAGAACAGCAATTTCCTGCTCGAAACGACGGGCGGCCGCTTCATCCTGACGCTCTATGAAAAGCGGGTGAGCGAGGGCGACCTGCCCTTCTTTGTCGACCTGCTGAACCATCTCGCCAGCCAGAACTGTCCGGTCCCGGCGATGATCCGCGATCGAAGCGGCGTCGCGATCCAGCAGATCTCGGGCCGCGCGGCGTGCGTCATCCAGTTCCTGCCCGGCATCTCGCTGACCCAGCCAACCCCGGCCCAGTGCGAAGCCGCGGGCGCCGCGCTCGGCGCTATGCACCGCGCGCTCGAAGACTATGCGGGCGCGCGCGAAAACAGCATGGGTCACGCGCATTGGCGCGCCGTTGCCGAAGCGACCGGCGACCTTGATGTGGTGCTGCCGGGGCTTCAGTCGATCGTCGACGCGGAGCTGGCGTATCTCGACACCCATTGGCCGAGCGACCTGCCCGCGCATGTCATCCACGCCGACCTCTTTCCCGACAATGTGCTGATGCTCGGCGACCGGGTCACCGGCCTTATCGACTTCTATTTCGCCGCGAGCGATTTCCGCGCTTACGACCTCGTCATCACGCACGCATCCTGGGCCTTTTCCGCCGACGGAAAGCAATGCGATCCCGCGCGCGCCGAGGCGCTGATGCGCGGTTATGCGCGCGAAATCACGCTGTCGGACGCCGAAGTCGCTGCGTTGCCGCTGCTGGCGCGCGGCGCATCGCTGCGCTTCCTGCTGACGCGCGCGCATGATTGGGTGCATACGCCCGCCGACGCGCTCGTCACGCGCAAGGACCCGTCGCCGTTCCTTGCCCGCTTGCAGCGCTACAGCGCCCCCGACGCCGCCAGCCTGTTCGCCGTCGGATGAGTGAAAACACCGGCAAGACCGTGATCGTCGCCACTGACGGCGCATGCAAGGGCAACCCCGGACCCGGCGGCTGGGGCGCCGTGCTGCGCTGGGGCGACGTTGTGAAAAAGCTGTCGGGCGGCGAGCCCGACACGACGAACAACCGCATGGAATTGATGGCCGCGATCGAAGCGCTCGCCGCGCTCAAGCGCAGCTGCAACGTCGAGCTGTCGACCGACAGCGTCTATGTCCGCGACGGCATCACCAAATGGATTTTCGGCTGGCAAAAGAACGGCTGGAAAACTGCGGCGAAAAAACCGGTCGCCAATGCCGATCTGTGGCAGCGTCTGGTCAAGGAAAATGCGCGGCACAAGGTCGAGTGGATCTGGGTCAAGGGCCATGCGGGCCACGGCGACAACGAACTTGCCGACCAACTCGCGAGTGACGCAGCCCTCGAAGTCGCGCGGGCGCGCAGGGCACCCGCGCGCTAAGAATTATTCGGTTTCGCGCACTTCGGCGCCCGGGCCGTTCTTCAGGATCGAGTCGATGGCATTCTGTGCGGAGGCCTTGCTGCTATAGCCCTCGGTCCAGAAGATGGGTTCGCTATTATATTTGAAATAGGCGACAAATTCGCCGGCCTTGTTCTTCTTGATCTCGAAATAATGGGCCATGCCATCCTCCACAGGTCGGGCTATGCCGGGGGTGGCACAGCCAACACCATGTTAATCGGGTCGTTTCGCCGCGCAAGCGGTCAGATGGTCAGGGTCCGCACTCAATTGCAGCGGCGTCGAGGTTTGAAGCAAAATGGCTCAGTGCGAGGAGAGAAGGCGCAGGAATATGTCGATATTTCCAGACTTCTCGACGAAGCAATGGGCCATTTTGATCAAATCCCTTCGGGACGTCCAAATGGCTTCCATCTCGAACCGAAAGCCGCTTGCAAGGGCAACCAGCCCTTGCGGCGCGTCTTTCGGCCCGATTTGTTCGCCATTTGGGCGCCTCGACGCCGCTGCAATTGAGTGCGGACCCTAGGCGAAGCGCGATGGCGCGAAGGGCGCCGGGTCGACGCGGCCGATGGCGCCGCCGGGCGGCGGGGCGCCAAGCTCGGCCGCGAGCAAGGCGGCGATCGCCGGCGATGTCTGGATGCCAAAGCCTCCCTGCCCCGCGCACCAGATGAAGGCGCGTTCGTGCCGATCGGCGCCAAATACCGGCATACGATCGGGCGCAAAGCTGCGCAGTCCCGCCCATTTGCGCTCGACCGCAACGACCGGCCAGTCGACCACCGACTGCATCCGGTCGATCGCGAGCGCAACGTCGAGTTCCTCGGGCGCCGCGTCGTGCGGTGCGGTCGGCGTCTCGTCGTGGGGGGTCAGCCAGACGCGCCCCTCGCTCTGACCCTTGAAATAAAATTCGCCGCCGACGTGGATCACGAGCGGAAGGTCGGCGGGAACCGGAACGCCCAGCCGGACCTGCATCACCGTGCGGCGATAGGGCTGGATGCCGACCGGCGCAATTCCGCACGCGGCCGCGACCTCGTCCGCCCATGCCCCGGCGGCGTTGACGATCAGCGCGGCGCGGACCCGCCCGCTGCCCAACTCGACATCCCAACCGTCGCCGACACGGCGCGCCCGCCGCAACGGCGCGCGCGTGACCAGCGCCGCGCCGGCGCGCTTCGCTGCGCGAAGATAGGCCGCATGCAGACCGCCCACATCGATGTCGCGGCACGCCGCTTCATAGGCGGCTTCGCTCCATTCGGGGCGGAGGCCCGGAACCATGCGGGCGACCGCTGCGCCCGACATGCGCTCGACATCGACGCCTTGGGCCGCGAACTCGGCGGCGAAGGCATCAACTGCCGCAGCTTCGGACCGCTGGCCCAGCGTCAATGCCCCGCGCGGCGACAGGAAGCCATGATCGGAGAATTCGGGAGGCGGGCTGTTCAACGCCTCCAGCGATGCGTGGGTCAGGGGCTGCACCCCCACCCCGCCATAGCTTTCGTGCCAAAAAGCGGCTGACCGGCCCGTCGCGTGATAGCCGGGGGCATCCTCGGCCTCGACCAGCAGGACGCGGCGCCAGGGGGCCAGTGCCGCCGCCAGGCTTGCACCGGCGATCCCGGCGCCGACAATCAGCACATCTGTGGCGGAAGGCGGCGCGTCGGTCATGCCCGCCGCATATCGGTTGGCCCGCGGAATGCAAGCCGCAGTGTCCCCGGCGACATGGTTACTCTTTGGTAAGCCATGTTGCGTAGGAGAAAGCCGATGGAAAAAGGCACAATCGCGCTCGGCCTGATGGCCATACTCGGCCTGTTGATGGTTGCCGCGGCAATCAGCGACGTCCGGTCGCGCACCATCTCCAACGAGCTCAACGCCGCGATGGCGCTGCTCGCAATCCCCTTCTGGATCGCGAGCGGTTTTGCACTCTGGCCCGACATGCCGCTTCAGTTCGGGGCCTCCTTCGCGGTCTTTCTCGTTTTTGCCGGCCTGTTCGCGATCGGCGCGATGGGCGGCGGCGATGTAAAAATGATCGGCGCCGTGATGCTCTGGATCCCGCTTCCGCTGTTCATGCCGACACTCATGGTCATGGCCATCGGCGGCGGCATCCTGTCGGCTGCGATGCTTATCCATATGAAATTGCGCCCTTCGGACAAGCCGGTCGAGGTTCCCTATGGGGTTGCCATCGCCGCTGCGGGCCTTTGGGCGCTTCACCAACAATATCTTAACCAGTTTCAGGTTATCGGATGACCTGAGGGAAAAGCACGACCGTCTCTGGTGGGTGCAGGAGGGCGACAAATCGTCATGGATACGCGAAAGATTATGCTGATCGTCGGCGCGCTGGTGATTGCCATCAGCGCAGCGTTCGGGGTCAACCAGATGATGCGCGGGGCAGCCACTCCGCAAGCGCGTGCAGCCGCGGCGCCGGACATTACCGGTCCGATGATCCTTGTCGCGACGCGGCAACTGCCCGTCGGCACGATTGTCGGTCCGGACAGCTTTCGCTTCCAGCCCTGGCCCAAGGAATTGGTCGAAAAGGCCTATTTCATGAAGGACAAGACCGACGTGAACACGTTGGTCGGCACCGTCGTGCGCTATCCGATCACCGCCGGCCAGCCGCTGACACAAGGCGCACTCGTCCATCCCGACGATCGCGGCTTCCTCGCCGCGGCGCTTGGCCCGGGCATGCGTGCCGTTACCGTCAAGGTCAGCCAAGAACAGGGCGTCGCCGGTTTCGTCTTTCCGGGCGACCGCGTCGATGTGGTGCTGGCTCAGACGATCTCTGTCGAGGAAGGCAGCAGCTTTCCTGACAAGCAGATATTCACGGCCGAGACGATCGTTCGCAATGTCCGCATATTGGCGACCGATCAGCGTTATGACGCCGAGGATGAAACCGGGAAGACCCCGGTTCGCACCTTTGGCTCGGTGACGCTCGAAGCCACGCCGGAAATTGCCGAGAAGATCGCCGTCGCGCAGGACATGGGCAAATTGTCGCTCGCACTGCGTCCGCTAGCCGAAAGCGCCGGCGAACTCGATGCGGCCATCGCGTCGGGCGACATCAATGTGCCGGCCAAGGGCGGCTCCGTGGCGGAAAAACGGATGCTCGCCGAAGCCGCCGCACGTCCGGTTGCCAGCCGCTCGACGGTGACCACGGGCGGCGACGTGTCGCGCTTCTGGATCCCGGTGCGCGGCCGCGTGAACCCCTCGCGGGCGCCGCAGGCTGCGACGAATGGTGGCGGCTTCATGCCGTCTAATGGGGGCGCCGTGTCCGTTCCGACCGGTCCGGTCGTGCGCGTGACCCGCGGCGACAAGATGACCGAAGTTCCGGTTGGGGGTAAGTAAGATGAACAGCACAGCCAAATTCAAGGCGGCGGCTCTGGCCCGCACCCTGGCCATCGGCCTGGTGGCAGCCACGCTGGCAGCGGCACCTTCGGCGCCCGCTATCGCCCAGGCCGTCCAGAATGCCAGCAGCAGCATCGAACTGTCGGTGGGCCGCGGCCGCCTGGTTAGCCTCCCGGCCTCTATGTCCGACGTCTTCGTCGCTGACGACGCGGTCGCCGACGTCCAGGTTCGGTCGAACCGCCAGCTCTATATCTTTGGCAAGAAGCCAGGCGAAACCAGCATCTATGCCACCGACGCCAGCGGCCGGGTCGTTTTCTCGACCGTCGCCCGCGTCGGCAACAATATCGAGACGATCGACCAGATGCTGTCGCTCGCCATGCCCGAGGCCAGCATTTCGGCCAACCCGATGAACGGCTTTGTGCTGCTCACCGGGACGGTCCAGTCGCCCGACGATGCCGCCGAAGCCGAACGGCTGGTGCAGGCGTTCGTCGGCGAGCAGACGAAGGTTCTGTCGCGGCTGCGTACGGCGACGCCGCTGCAGGTCAATCTGCAGGTCCGCATTGCCGAAGTGAACCGCTCGCTGGTCAAGGAAATGAGCGGCAACCTCATAACACAAGACGTTACGGGCGGCTTCCTGGGCGGGATAGCCCGTGGTCGCAGGGCTGGCACGATCACCACCAATCCCGACGGCAGCACCTCTTATACCTTCAACACGATCCCCGGAACGAACACCCTCGCCGGAGCGGGGCGCCTGTTCGGTCTCGATCTGATCGCCTCGCTCGACGTCGGCGAACGGTCGGGCATGGTCGCAACCTTGGCCCAACCGAACCTGACCGCCATTTCGGGTGAAACGGCCGATTTCCTCGCAGGCGGCGAATTCCCGATCCCCGTCCCCGGCAACTTGGCCGGTACGACGATTGAGTATCGCAAATATGGCGTCAGCCTGTCCTATACGCCGACGGTGCTGTCCAACGGACGGATCAGTCTGCGTGTTCGCCCCGAAGTATCGGAACTGTCGACCGAAGGCGCGATCGTGCTGCAAAACTTTCAGGTGCCCGCGCTGACGATCCGCCGCGCTGAAACCACGGTCGAACTCGGCTCGGGCGAAAGCTTCATGATCGCGGGATTGCTCAACAATCGCTCGATCGGCGCGATCGACAAAATCCCTGGCCTCGGTGATATTCCGGTGCTTGGGACGCTGTTCAAGTCCGACAGCTTCCGGCGCGGCGAAACCGAACTCGTCATCGTCGTAACCCCCTATCTGGTTCAGCCGGTATCGGCGAACGACATCAAGCTCCCGACCGACGCTTATCAGGATGCGAACGATCTGCAGCGGTTGCTGCTCAACCAGACAAGCAACGGCGTGACAGGCGGCGATCGCCCCAAACCGCGGCTCGACACCTCGGTCGGCGACGCTGATCGCCCGCGGGGCAGCGGCGACGCATCGCCCGGCTTCAGCATCAAGTGAAGCGCCGGATTTCAGGAGCAAAGTGATGAAAAAAATCGCAACTTGGACGGTCCTGGCTCTGGCCACGTCGCTCGCCGGCTGCACTGGCGCGGCGGTCAGCAACCGCAGCCTCGAGTCGGTCCACCAGCCCGTCGTGCGCAATGCCATCTATCAATTCGATGTTGCCGCTTCGAACGGCGAACTGCCGCCCAGCGAACAGGGCCGCCTGCAAGGCTGGCTCGATTCGATGGGGGTTCGTTATGGCGACCGTGTCGCGATCGAAGATCCGTCAGCCTATGGCACCGGCTCAGCACTGGCGACCGTCCGGTCGATGGTCGAACGCCGCGGGCTGCTGCTCAGCAGGGACGTCCCGATAACGACCGGCGCGGTGCCGCAGGGCCATCTGCGCGTCGTCGTGACCCGGGCGACGGCATCCGTGCCCGGCTGCCCCAATTGGGACAGCAAATCGTCGATCAACCCGACCAACTCGACGTCGTCGAACTATGGCTGCGCGATCAACAGCAACCTCGCCTCGATGGTCGCCGATCCGAACGACCTGATCAAGGGCGCCAGCAACACGGGCAGCGATCCGACGGCGGCGACGCGCGCGATCCAGACCTATCGTACCAAACCCCAAACCGGTGCAGGCGAACTGACCAAAGCACCTACCAGCGGAGGCGGCCAGTGAACGCTCCTTTCAAATCAGCAGGCGCGCGTGATCCCTTCAACGCCTTCGTCTGCGACGACGATACGCTGGATCTGATCCGCGCCGCGGTCAACGACATGGGCTGGCCAATCGAAAAATGTAATAAGGGTGGCCTGCGCAACGCCGTGCAGTCGCTTTCGGTTTCCGCCAGCCCGAACATCCTGTTCGTCGACATGTCGGAATCGGGCGATCCGATCAACGACATCAATGCGCTGGCCGAAGTCTGCGAGCCGGGTACTGTCGTGATCGCCGCGGGTCAGGTGAACGACGTTCGCCTGTACCGCGACCTTCTGTCCAGCGGTATCCAGGATTATCTGCTGAAGCCGCTGTCGCTCGACCAGGTCCGCGAATCGCTCACCATGGCGCAAGCCATGCTGTCGGCGCCGAAGCATGCCGATATGCACGACGACAAGCCGCATCACATGATGGGCGTTGTCGGTGTACGCGGCGGCGTCGGTGCGTCGCTCGTCGCGACTTCGCTCGCCTGGGCGATCAGCGAACAGGCGGGCCGACAGACGGCGCTGCTCGATCTCGACATTCATTTCGGCACGGGCGCGCTGACACTCGACCTCGAACCGGGCCGCGGCTTGATCGACGCCATCGACAATCCCAGCCGCATCGACGGGCTGTTCATCGAACGCGCCATGGTGCGCGCGTCGGACAAGCTCAGCCTGCTGTCGGCCGAAGCGCCGATCCATCAGCCGGTGATGACCGACGGTTCGGCCTTTTTCCAGCTGGAAGAAGAACTGCGCTCGGCCTTCGAGATGACGATCGTCGACATCCCGCGCCAGGTGCTGATCCCTTTCCCGCACCTCGTGTCGGAAGCGGGTACGATCCTGCTCGTCAGCGACGTGACGCTCGCCGCGGCGCGCGACACGATCCGCCTCCTGTCCTGGTTCAAGCAGAACATCCCGGGCGCGCGCGTCATACTCGTCGCGAACAAGTTTCAGAACGCCATCGGCGAGCTGTCGCGCAAGGAATTCGAATCGTCGATCGAACGACCGATCGACATCGTCATCCCGTTCGATCCGAAGCTGGTCGCCCAATCGGCAAAGCTCGGCAAATCCTATGCCGAAACATGCAAAGGCACCAAGTCGGCGCTGGTGTGGAGCAACCTGATGCGCATCATCCTCGACGGCGCCGATGTCGAAGCCGAGGAAGCGCAGATTGTCACCGCAAAGAGCAAATCGGGCGGCTCGCTGCTCGGCAAGCTCGGCCTGACGAAAAAGGGCGCGAAACAGGCGGCGTGACGGCGCGCCTGACGGGCCGTCACCACCTCCAGCGATAGAAGCGGACATCAGCTGACCATGAATCTGCCAGTCATCCTTATCATCGCCGGGGCCTTTCTGGCCTTTGCCCTCCTCGTGATCCTGCTGGGCGGGCCGTCGGCAGGCCAGGCGAAAACGCGACGGCTGGCGATGGTCAAGGATCGCCATGCGGCCTCGACCGAAGCGGTGGTGGCGGCGCAGATGCGCAAGACGATCCAGTCGGGCCGCAATGGCGATTCATCGCTGGCCGCGTTGCTGCCGCGCCGGGACGAGCTGGAAAAGCGCATCCGCCGGACCGGCAAGACCTGGACGCTGACGCAATATATGTTCGCGTCGATGATCGTGTTCGTCGTGGCAACCGGCGGCATGCTCATCGTGCGCGCGCCGTTCCTGATGGCCGCGTTGGTTGGATTGCTCCTCGGGCTCGGCTTGCCCTATCTTGTCGTGGGCATGACGATCAACAGGCGTGTCAAGGCGTTCAACGCCCGCTTTCCCGACGCTATCGACCTGCTGGTCCGCGGCCTGAAATCCGGTCTGCCGGTCACCGAAACCTTCCAGGTGGTAAGCCAGGAACTTCCCGGGCCCGTCGGCGAGGAATTCAAGGGCGTCGTCGAACGCATCCGTATCGGCAACACGATGGAAGCGGCGTTGCAGGAAACGGCGGAAATGCTCGGCACGCCCGAATTCCAATTCTTCTGCATCACGATCCAGATCCAGCGCGAAACGGGCGGCAACCTGGCGGAAACACTCGCCAATCTGTCCGACGTTTTGCGCAAGCGCGCCCAGATGAAGCTGAAGATCAAGGCGATGTCGTCCGAAGCGAAAGCTTCCGCCTATATCGTCGGCGCACTGCCCTTCTTTGTGTTCGGCGTCGTCTGGACGGTGAACCCCGGCTATTTGGCGGGCTTTTTTGTCGAAGAGCGGCTCATCATTGCCGGATTGGGCGGGCTTGTCTGGATGAGCATCGGCGCCGGCATCATGGCCAAAATGGTCAACTTCGAAATCTGACGGGGGCATATAAATGAACAGCGGCCTCCTTCTCTCTTCGGCTTTCTCCGGCGCACAAGCCGGGCCGAAAATCCTCGGCATCGACGTCGTTTGGGCCGGTACAATGCTCGCGGCGGTCGGCGTCTTTGCCGTCCTGTTCGCGATCTACAACGCGTTGACCGTTCGCAATCCGATGACCAAGCGCGTCAAGGCGCTGAACGATCGGCGCGAGCAGTTGAAGGCGGGCATCACCGCCTCGACCGCGAAACGCCGCGCACGGCTCGTCCGCAAGAACCAGACCGCCGACAAGATGCGGACCTTCCTCGGCCGGCTTCAGGTGCTGCAGGAAGGACAGGTCAAGGAGGTTCAGCAAAAGCTGGCACAGGCCGGTATCCGGTCGAAGGATCTCGCCGTGGCGGTCATTTTCGGCCGCATGGTGCTGCCGATCATCTTCGGCGGCCTCGCTCTTTTCCTGATCTATTGGGTCGATATGTGGCCCGACCTGACGTCGTTCAAGCGGTCCATGTATACGATGGGCGCCTTGATACTCGGCTACAAGGCACCCGACCTTTTCGTGGACAATAAGCGGCAGAAGCGTACGCACGCGATCCGCAAAGGCTTGCCCGACGCGCTCGACCTGCTCGTCATCTGCGCCGAAGCCGGTTTGACGGTCGACTCCGCTTTTGCCCGCGTCTCGAAGGAACTGGGCCGGGCGTATCCCGAACTCGGCGAAGAATTCGCGCTGACGTCGATCGAGCTCGGCTTTCTGACCGAACGCCGCCAGGCTTTCGAAAACTTCGCCTATCGGGTGAATCTGGAATCGGTGAAGGGCGTGGTCACGACCATGATCCAGACTGAGAAATACGGCACGCCGCTCGCCAGCGCGCTTCGTGTCCTGTCGGCCGAATTCCGCAACGAGCGCATGATGCGCGCCGAGGAAAAAGCCGCACGCCTGCCTGCGATTATGACGGTGCCGCTAATCCTGTTCATTCTGCCGGTGCTGTTCGTCGTCATCCTGGGCCCGGCGGCCTGTTCGCTGAGCGACGCGATGTCCGGCGGCAGCCTGGGCGCCAAATAGCCGGCAACAGCGGCACGAAATAGAGAGAGGGCGGAAACAATTCCGCCCTCTTTTGCTATCAGCCCACGCTCTGTTCGATCGCACCGAAGATGCTGTGATGCCGGTCGTCGTCCATCCAGATACGAACCGCGTCGCCCTTTTGCATGAACGGCGTCTTGGGTTCGCCCTGCTGGATCGTTTCGACCGTCCGGACTTCGGCCAGGCAGCTATAGCCGAGACCGCCAGCGGCGATCGGCTTGCCCGGCCCGCCATCGGCATCGCGGTTCGACACCGTGCCCGACCCGATGATTGTACCCGCGCCCAGGTCGCGCGTTTTGGCCGCATGCGCGATCAGCGCACCGAAATCGAAGGTCATGTCGACCCCGGCGTCGGCGCGCCCGAGCGGCTGGCCGTTGAGGTCGACCGATAATGTGCCGTGCAGCTTGCCGTCCTTCCAGCGATCGCCCAGCGCATCTGGCGTCACGAACACAGGCGACATCGCGCTCGACGGCTTCGACTGGAAAAAGCCAAAGCCCTTAGCGAGTTCCGCCGGGATCAGGCCGCGCAGCGACACATCGTTAGTCAGGCCAACGAGCAGGATCGTCTCGCGTGCTGCGGCGGCATCGATCCCCTTGGGCACGTCGCCCGTCACAACCACCACTTCGGCCTCCATATCGCAGCCCCACGCGGGGTCGCCGAGCGGGATCGGGTCGCGCGGTCCCAAAAAGGCGTCACTGCCGCCCTGATACATCAGCGGATCGTGCCAGAAGCTGTCGGGCATTTCGGCGCCGCGTGCCTGCCGCACCAGCGCCACATGGTTCACATAGGCGCTGCCGTCGGCCCACTGATAGGCGCGCGGCAGTGGCGATGCGGCATCATGTTCGTGAAAGCGATCCTTCGGGATCGCGTCGTGGTTGAGATCCTCGGCCAGTGCCGCGAGGCGGGGAGCGGCATAGGCCCAATTGTCGAGCGCCGCCTGCATCGTCGGGACGATCTGGCCGGCGTCGGCGTACCAGGCAAGGTCGTCCGAAACGACGACCAAGCGGCCGTCGCGGCCCTGTTTGAGCGAAGCTAGTTTCACGGGAACTCCTTTGGTTGACGATGCGGCCGAACCGACATCGCCTCAAAGGAGCGAAAATCAGCGCGTCATCGTGATCGATGCGAAACAGGTAAAGCCGCTCTGTCCCGCCTGCAAGCGCCGGATATATTGGAGATAGGCCTGCGACTGATTGTACGTCGTGCCGGGCAGCGTCTGCCCACGGAACGCGCGCTTCACTTCCTCGCCCGTGAATGGGCGCACCGAGCCCGGAAATGCGCCCTTGGTGCCCGGCGGGACCAGCTTGCCCGCGGTATCGATATATTTGCCGGCGCCCGTCGGGCCGGGAACGGGAATCTGGCAATTCATCACCGACACCGCGGTCTGCGCAAAGGCGGGACGGATCGTCAACGCGGCGGAAACGCCAACGGCGCCGAGCGCGAGCATCCTGCGCCGCGACGGGATGGCTTCGTCCGTCTCCACGGGATTTTCGGCGGGAATGTCGCTATTTTCCATGTTGCGCGCATAACCCAATGAAGCGCCAAGGAAAAGCAAAAGACGGGTCGCCGCCTTGCCCTTCCCGCTTTGGGACATTCGCGGCCAGGACGTTAATTGCCGTAAACATCCTTGCGCACCATCACCGCTTCGTGCGAGGCGCAATGGCGATGTTCGATCGCCTTTCCAGCCTGGTCATCGCTTTGACGCTGGTCGCCATCGCGGCGATTTTCGCTACGCTGACCGGCGGCGACCCGCTGTCGATCGCCATAATGGTGCTCGCAGGCTTTCTCGCCGCCGCCACCGTCTACAGCGCGCTTCCGGTCGCCTTGCCCGACGCGAAGGGCGTCACCCCCGAAACCGCGCCCGCCCCGCCCGTCTCCTTGCTCCGCCATCCCGATTTTGCCCATTGGGTCGATCAGGAAAAGGAGCCCTTGATCGGCACCGCCGACAATATCGTCACCATCGCCAACGACGCCGCGATCCGGCTGCTGGGCCGGCACATCGTCGGCGCCGACGTCCGCACCGCGATCCGCCATCCCGCGGCGACCGACTGGCTGTCACGGATCGACGGGCAAGACCCTCTCGAAACGGTCAATCTGATCGATTTTCCGCGCCCCGGCCAGCGCTGGACGATGCGCATCGCCGCGCTGTCGGGCAGCGAATATATCATCTTCCTGTCCGACCGGTCGGCGATCGACGCCGCCGACCGCATGCGATCCGACTTTGTGGCCAACGCCAGCCACGAACTGCGCACGCCGCTCGCCGCGATCCTCGGCTATGTCGAAACGCTCCAGGAAATGAACGGCGAGGCCGACGCGCCGACGCGCAATCGCTTTCTGTCGATCATCGATCGCGAAGCGCGGCGGATGCAGCAGCTCGTCATCGACCTTCTGTCGATTTCGCGCGTCGAGGCCGACCGTTTTCGCCGCCCAACAACGCCGGTCGATCTGGCCGTCATCGTCCAGACCACGATCGCGCAATTGCGCGATAGCGAACAGCCGCGCACCAAAGACATCGTCGCCCGGCTGGGCGACGCCCCGCAACCGGTGCTCGGCGACGAGGCGCAGTTGGGGCAGCTCGCGCACAATATCATTTCGAACGCGATGAAGTACGGCCACGCGGGAACGCCGGTAACGGTCGAACTGGTGCGCGAGGGCGGCCGTGTGCGGCTTGCGGTCAGCGATCAGGGCGACGGCATCGCGCCCGATCATCTGCCGCGCCTGACCGAACGCTTCTATCGCGTCGACGAAGCGCGCAGCCGTTCGGTGGGCGGCACGGGTCTCGGCCTCGCCATCGTCAAACACATCAGTGAGCGTCATCAGGGACAGCTCGACATCGACAGCGAAGTCGGCAAAGGCACGCGCGTTTCGGTGGCCTTTCCCCTGCTCGCGCAGGCATGACGGCGCGCGAATCCAAGCCTATCCTTGACTTTTCATAGCTCAAGCCCCATCTTCAGCAGGCTATCGTCGCCTACGACGGATTTTTTTGCCTGATTGGCGGACACTTCCATCCTCACGCTACCTGGCGCCATCGGCATATGGCCGGTGGTAACTCCGCTTCCGTGAAAGGAACGACCCCATGCCCATCGGCACCGTAAAATTCTTCAACACCGAAAAAGGTTATGGCTTCATCGCGAACGAAGACGGCTCGGGCGATAATTTCGTCCACATCACCGCCCTCGAACGCGCCGGAATGACGACGCTGAACAAGGATCAGCGCGTTTCCTATGATCTGGAAACCGACCAGCGCGGCAAAACCGCCGCCGTCAACATCCAGTCGGCCTGATCTTTTGGCCAAAGAGGAACTACTGACCCTCGACGGCCAGATCGATGAAATCCTTCCCGACGGACGCTTTGGCGTCGTTCTGGAAAATGATCATCGGATCATCGCTTACACGGCAGGCCGGATGCGACGTTTTCGCATCCGGTCGGTCGTGGGCGACGCCGTACGCGTCGAAATGACGCCTTACGACCTCACCAAGGGCCGCATCGTTTATCGCGATCGCGGCGCCGGTCCGGCCGGAGGCGGGCCCCGCAAGGGAAATCGACGCTGAATACCCAACCAAAACAAAATAATGATTACAGGATATTATGAACTTTAATTTGAATGCATTTCCCTCCCTTCTTCGGCCCTATTCCGCGATCGATGCGCGGGCCGAAAAGCCAGCGCGGCGATCGCCGACGCTGACGCGGCGCGAACTTCGCCGCCTGATCGCCCAAATGGTCGACTGACCTCTCCGGTTCAAACCGACCTTCAACACCCTAACCCTAAGGATTTCCGCCATGTCGAACACCAGCGATTTCTACCTGATCCAGGCAGACAAATGCGCGGCCGACGCGGCGGAAAGCACATTGTCGCAAGTCCGCGACCGCAATCTGCGCGCCGAACAGGCGTGGCGCACGATGGCCGAGCGGCTGATCCAGACCGAAGCCACGCGCGCGCGGCAAGTCGCGGCGGCAGCCGCCAAGGCGGAAGCCAACGTCGCCGCCGACTGACGGCTATTCCCGTCAGTCGATGCGGCCCAGAAATTCGGCAATCTTCCCGAACATCTCGTCAATCTGCGTCTTTTTGACGATCAGCGGCGGCGATAGCGCAATGATGTCGCCCGTCGCGCGAACAAGCAAACCATTGTCGAAGCAGGCGTGGAACAGTTCCATCGCGCGCGCCGTCGGCGCTCCTGCACGCGGCTCGAGTTCGATGCCCGCAACCAGCCCGATCGTGCGAATATCGATGACATGGCGCGCGCCTTTCAGGCTGTGCGCAGCATCCTCCCAATAGCTGCCGAGTTCATTCGCGCGGTCGAACAGGCCATCGCGCGCATAGAGATCGAGCGTCGCAAGACCCGCCGCGCTAGCGAGCGGATGCCCCGAATAGGTGTAGCCGTGGAACAGCTCGATCCCGCCCGGCACGCTGTCGATCACCGCATCGTGGAGGTCGCGTTTCACCGCGACCGCGCCCATCGGCACCGCCGCGTTGGTCAGCCCCTTCGCCATCGTGATGATGTCGGGCGTCACACCCCAGGTCCCCGCCGCGGTCGCGCCGCCTATTCGGCCGAACGCGGTTATGACCTCGTCAAAGATCAGGATGATACCATGCTTGTCGCAGATTTCGCGCAGGCGCCGAAGATAGCCGACCGGCGGCACAAGCACCCCGGTCGAGCCCGCCATCGGTTCGACGATCACCGCCGCGATCGTGTCGGCGCCGTGCAGGTCGACCAGCCGCTGGAGATCGTCCGCCAGTTCCGCGCCATGCTGCGGAAAACCGCGCGCGAAGGCGTTGCGTTCGATGTCGTGCGTGTGGCGAATATGGTCGACGCCGGGCAGCCCGCCACCGAAGGTGCGGCGGTTGTTGACGAGGCCGCCGACGCTGATCCCGCCAAAGCCCGTGCCATGATAGCCGCGCTCGCGCCCGATCAGCCGCGTGCGCGTTCCCTGCCCCTTGGCACGCTGGATGTTCAGCGCAATTTTCAGCGCCGTATCAACCGATTCGGATCCGCTGTTGGTAAAGAATATCCGATCGAGCCCGTCGGGCATCAGCGCGGCAAGCCGCTGCGCCAGTTCGAACGGCAACGGGTGACCCAGCTGGAAAGTCGGCGCAAAATCGAGCGTTGCTGCGGCTTTGGCGATCGCTTCGGTGATCTCGGGCCGGCAATGCC
Organism: Sphingopyxis sp. CCNWLW2; assembly: GCF_037095755.1. Classification (NCBI taxonomy): domain Bacteria; kingdom Pseudomonadati; phylum Pseudomonadota; class Alphaproteobacteria; order Sphingomonadales; family Sphingopyxidaceae; genus Sphingopyxis; species Sphingopyxis sp. CCNWLW2. Next base: position 396,385 of record NZ_JBAWKJ010000002.1, on the reverse strand, counting down.
CCGCATTGCTGCACCAGAGGCCCGACGTGCCGTCGAGGATGGTCCGCCCGTCGGCGCTTTGGTAATGCATGCCGCTCGCGGAGACGAGCTGGCGCGGGTTCGCCTTATACGCGCGGTTGGCGGTAAACGGCATCCAGAAGGACGCTAGATGGTCGTTTTCTCCCCGCATCGCCTCAATCTCCTTCCAGCATATTCAAATGCGACTATCGCGCGGCGCCGAGGATGCGGCGGATGCGGGGTCAAGTCCAGTATGACCAAGATGACGGGGCGCCGATTTCGCGCAAGCGAAGAATCCGGCATGAAATGATACCGAAGATGGCCGGATAACCGCCCCCTCTGGCGCTGCGTCCAACCTTACGATACGCTGGCCTTTCCACAGACGGGCCGAGCCTCGGCCCAATCGGGGGCGCATGTCAGTCAATCTGGAACAATGGATCAGCGACCATAAAATCGACGAAGTCGAATGTATCGTCCCCGACATCAACGGGGTCCAGCGCGGCAAGGTGCTGCCGGCCAAGAAGTTTCTGTCATCGGTGAAGGACAAGTCGCTGCGCATCCCGGGCAGCGTCTTCATCTGTACGATCGACGGCCATTATCCCGAGGATATCGACGACATCTGGGACAAGGATCCCGACAAGATATTGATCGCTGACCCGACCACGATCTGCGTCGCGCCCGGCTTCACCTCGCCCACCGCCTTCGTGATCGCCGACGCGTTCAACGGCGACGGGACCGAGGTCGATATCGCCCCGCGCACGATCCTGAAGAAGGTGCTCGGCCTCTACGCCGAAAAGGGCTGGAAACCGATCATCGCGCCCGAAGTCGAATTCTATCTCGTCTCGCAAAATGCCGACCCCGATTTCCCGCTGACCCCGCCCGTCGGCCAGTCGGGGCGCAGCGAAACCGCGAGCCAGCCCTATGGGCTGGAGGCGATGAACGAGTATGAGGATATCATCGATCATATCTATGACGATTGCGAGCTGATGGGGCTCGATATCGACACGATGATCCACGAAATGGGCGCCGCACAGCTCGAGGTCAATTTCGAACATGGCGACCCGCTGCGGCTCGCCGACGAGGTCTTCCTGTTCAAGCGCGTCGTGCGCAACGTCGCGAAGCAGCACGACGTCTACGCGACCTTCATGGCAAACCCGATGGCGGGGCAGCCGGGCAGCGCGATGCATATCCACCAGTCGGTGGTCGATGCGGTGACCGGCAAGAACCTGTTTTCGGTCGCCAACGGCCGCGATAGCGCGATGTTCCGCAGCTATATCGCCGGGCTCGTGCGCTACATGCCGCAAATCTCGCCGCTATGGGCGCCCAATGTGAACAGTTTTCGCAGAATGCGTCCTGACAGCGCGGCGCCGATCAACGTCCAGTGGGGCGAGGATAACCGCTCGTGCGGCTTCCGCGTTCCGATTTCGGACAAGAATAACCGCCGCGTCGAAAACCGCCTGCCGGGCGCCGACAGCAACCCCTATCTCGCGATCTCCGCCTCGCTGATCTGCGGCTATATCGGGATGGTCGACCGCATGGTGCCCGCAAAACCGATCACCGGCAGCGCCTATAACCGCGCCCGCACCCTGCCGCGCACGCTCGAAGCCGCACTCGATCGCTTCGCTTCGTGCAAGAAGGTTCGCAATCTGCTCGGCGACGACTTCTTCGAAATCTTCTTCGCGGTGAAGGATTATGAGCTGTTCAACTACCAGTCGGTCGTGTCGAGCTGGGAACGCGAACATCTGTTGATGCGGGTCTGACCGGCAGCCCGGCCATGACCGATCCGCTCGCCAACAGCTATTATGCCGCGACCGCGCATCGGTGGCGTTCGGCATATGAAATGGGCGGGGACCTTTCGTTCGATGTCGCAGTCATCGGCGGCGGCTTCACGGGGCTGTCCGCTGCCCTCGCCTGCGCCGAGCGCGGCTTTTCGGTGATCCTGATCGAGCGCGAACATGTCGGCTTCGGTGCGTCGGGCCGTAACGGCGGACAATTGATCCCCGGCCTTCGCTGGTCGGCGTCCGAACTTGAGGGCGAATTCGGCCGCGACCGCGCCGATGCGCTGTTCGACCTGTGCTGGCGCGCAAATCCGGTGAAAGCGCGCATCGAAAAACATCGCATCGATTGCGACCTGAAAGCCGGACATCTCGAGTCCGCGTGGACGCCGAGGGATTTCGACGCGATGAAGCGCGAGGCCGAGTTTCTGGCGACGCGCTTTGCCTACCAGAGCCACGTCATCGAGAAGAACGACATGGGCGCGCATATCGCCAGCCCGCTTTACCACGGCGGCATCCACGATCCGCAGGGCGGGCATTTCCATCCGCTGAACTATGCGATCGGCCTTGCACGGGCGGCCGAAGCAGAGGGCGTCTGCATCTGGGAAGGTCAGAGCGCCCACAGGATCACCGATACGCCCGATGGCCTCGGCGTGATGACCGACCAAGCCCATGTCGCCGCGCGCTTTGTCATCGACGCCACCGATAGCTGGATCGGCGAGGTCGAGCCCGACCTCGGCCGCTACACCGTGCCGATTATGAACTATAACATCGCGACCGCGCCGCTCGCGAACGCCGACGCTCTGTTGCCGAGCAACGCCGCCGTCGCCGATAGCCGCTTCGTGCTCAACTATTTCCGCCTGTCGGCCGACAAACGCCTGATCTTCGGCGGCGGTGAGCGCTATTCGCAGACTCCACCACGCGACATCGCAGCATTCGTCCGGCCCTTCATGGCGGAGGTCTTCCCGCAGATCGCCGATGCGAAGATCGACTATGGCTGGGGCGGCGCGGTGGCGGTGACGATGAACCGGCTGCCGCATATCGGGCGGCGCGGGAATGTCTTTTACGCGCACGGCTTTTCGGGGCACGGCGCGCTGGTCACGACGTTGGCGGGCGAATTGATCGCCGAGGCGATGGCCGGGACTGCCGAACGCTTCGATGTGCTGGCAAATCTGCCTTCAAAGCCCTTCCCCGGCGGCAAATGGCTGCGCCAACCGCTCGCGACGCTCGGGCTGCTCTATTATGCGATGAAGGACAAGCTCGGGTGATCTCGGATGCGGCCATCGCCCGCGTCGCGAGCCGCGAGGCAGAGCGTTTCCGCACCGCCAACCCACGCGCCTTCGCGCATCACGTGGCCGCGAAGGGCTGGTTCCAGTCGGTCCCCTTCCACTGGATGCGCGACTGGCCGAGCCCGGTGCCGATCGTCGCCGCATCGGCGAAGGACGCGACGCTGACGAGCATCGACGGGCAGCGCTACGACGATTTCTGCCTCGGCGACACCGCCAGCCTGTTCGGCCATTCGCCGCCCGCGCTCGCCGCAGCGCTGGCGAAGCAGGCGGCCGAAGGGCTGAGCTATATGCTCCCGACCGAACGCGGCGCGACGCTGTCACAGCGCCTCGCGGCGATGTTCGGCCTGCCTTTATGGCAGGTCGCGACGACCGCCAGCGAAGCCAATCGCGCTGTGATCCGCTGGTGCCGCGGGATCAGCGGGCGCCCCAAAATACTGACCTTCAACGGCGCCTACCATGGCGCGGTCGACGACGCCTTTGTCGACCTGAAGGGCGGCGCGCCCGCGATGCGTGCCAGCCTGGTCGGACAGGTCCACGACTTACGCGACACCACCACGGTGATCGAGTTCAATGACGAGGCAGCCCTGGCGATGGCGCTCCGCGGCGGCGACATCGCGTGCGTACTCGCCGAGCCGGTGATGACCAACGTCGGCATGGTGCGCGATGCGCCGGGCTTTCTGGCGACGCTCCGCCGGCTTTGCGACGAGACCGGGACGCTCCTCGTCTTCGACGAAACGCATACGATTTCCTCCGGCTATGGCGGCCATGGCGTCACGCACGGCCCCACCCCCGACCTGATCGTCGTCGGCAAGTCGATCGGCGGCGGCGTGCCCTGCGCCGTCTACGGGTTTTCGGCGGCGGTCGCTGATCGCATGGCTGCACTGAACGCCTCGCGCCCCTCTGGGCACAGCGGCATCGGCACCACGCTGTCCGCCAACGCGCTGGCCATCACTGCGATGGATGCGATGCTGTCCGACGTCATCACGCCCGCCGCCTATGACCACATGCTGCGCGGTGCGGCGCGGCTCGTTGCCGGGCTGGAGCAGGAAATCGCCATCGCCGGCCTCGACTGGCACGTCACGCAGGTCGGCGCCCGCGTCGAATTCCTGACCTGCCCCGCCCCGCCAAGCAACGGCGGCGAGGCGAAGGCGGCGATGCATCCCGAACTCGAAGCGGCGATCCACCTCTTCCTCGCAACGCGCGGGATTTTGCTGGCGCCGTTTCACAATATGATGTTGGTGAGCCCGGTTACCGCGGACGACCAGATCGACCGGCTGGTCGGCGCATTCGCCGACTGCGTGCGTGCATTGAAGGAGTAGTGGGGCGATGTCGAAGTCATCGGGCGTGATCGCGCCGCGTTCGGAGGCGGAAGCCTTTTTCAAGGCGAACCCCGAGGTCGATTCGGTCGAGATGATCTACACCGACTTCGGCGGCGTGCCGCGCGGTAAGCGGCTGCGCCAGCATGAGGTTCTCGCCGTGTATGAGAGCGGGCGCATGTTCCCCGGCTCGATCACGGTTGTCGACATCACCGGGCAGGACACGGTCGAAACCGGCCTCGTCTGGGAGGATGGCGACGCCGATCGCTCGATGAAGCCGATCCCCGGCACCCTCGTCCGTACCCCGTGGGGCGGCGACAACGCCGCGCAATTTCTCGTCGATTTCTACGAGCTCGACGGCACGCCGCACGATCTCGACCCGCGCCATGTGCTCGGCGGCGTGATCGACCGCATTACCGCCGACGGGCTGACCCCGGTGCTCGCAGTCGAGCTCGAATTTTACCTCGTCGACCCGCGCCGCGCCCGCGATGGCGCCATCCGGCCCGCCCGCCCCGGCTACAGCCGCGATACGCCGCGCAATGTCGAGGTTTACGGTCTGCGCGAACTCGACGATTTCCGTCCCTTTTTCGACGCGCTCTACGCCGCGACCGACGTGCAGGATCTCCCGCTCGAAAGTGCCATCTCCGAATTCGCGCCCGGCCAGTTCGAACTGACATTGCGCCACAAGCCCGATGCCTTGCGCGCCTGCGACGATGCGATCATGTACAAGCGGCTCGTCAAGGCGATCGCCCAGCAACACGGCCTCGAGGCTACGTTCATGGCCAAGCCGTTTGCCGAACAAGCGGGCAGCGGCATGCACATCCACGTCTCGGTTAACGATGCCAGCGGCGCCAATATCTTTGCCAGCGACGATCCCGAAGGCACTCCCGCGCTGCGCCACGCGATCGGCGGCATGATCGGCAGCGTCGGCGACGCGTTTGCGCTCTTCGCGCCGCACGCGAACAGCTATCGGCGCTTCAAGGCGAACAGCTATGCTCCCGTCGCGCCGACCTGGGGCGTCAACAACCGCACCGTGTCCTTCCGCATCCCCGCAGGCCCACCACCGAGCCGCCATGTCGAGCATCGCGCGTGCGGCGCCGATGCGAACCCCTATCTTGCGGTCGCGGCGGTTCTCGCGGGCATGCACCACGGCATGACGAACAAGATCGATCCCGGCACGGCGGTCGTCGGCAACGGCTACGACCGCGACAACAGCGGCGACGACAAGCCGCCGTCGAACTGGTTCGCCGCGGTCGACCGTTTCCACGCATCGAAGCTGATGCGCGACTATCTCGGCACCCGTTTCGTCGACATGTTCAGCATCGTGAAGCGCGTCGAGCAGGATCGCTATTTCGGCGTCGTCCCGACGCTCGATTACGATTGGTATCTACGCAACGCATGAAAGTTTCAAAGAAACTTGGTGCGGCGCAAAAAAGCTCTTTCCAAGCCGACTTTATTGAGTCAGCTTGACGTCACATACAGGGAGGCTGCGACATGGATCCGTTCGAACTGATCAAGCAAACCCGCGGGCGCCGCTCGCTTCTGCAAGCGATGGGAGTCGCGGCAATCGGCATCAGCTTCGGCGGTCTCGCGGCGTGCAGCAAGGAGGGCGGCAAGAAGCTCTCGAACGGCGAGGAAGCCAAGCTCAACTTCTACAATTGGGACACCTATATCGGCGAGAATACGCTCGACAATTTCAAGGAAGCGACGGGCGTCGACGTCACGATGGACCTGTTCGACAGCAACGACGTGCTGTTCGCGAAATTCAAGGCCGGCAACCCCGGTTATGACGTGATCGTGCCGTCGAACGACTTCGTCGAGCGGATGCACAAGGCGGGCATGCTGCTGCCGCTCGACCATGCGCAAATTCCGAACAAGAAGAATATCGACCCGGCCTATATCAACGTCGAATATGACCTGCAGCGCAAATATTCGATGCCCTACACCTGGCTCGCGCTCGGGATCGGCTATCGCAAGTCGAAAGTGTCGGCAAAGCCCGACAGCTGGAAGATACTGTTCGACAGCCCCGAATATGCCGGCCGCATCGCTTGGTTGTCGGAGGCCGGCGACATGTTCCGTCTCTATGGTAAATATCTCGGCAAATCGGTCAATGCGCTGACCCCCGCGGACATCGCGACGATCGAGAAGATGATGATCAAGCAAAAGCCCAATGTGAAGAAGTTCCACGAGGATGACGGACAGGACCTGTTGCTGAAGGGAGACGTCGACGTCGTGCTCGAATATAATGGCGACATCGCGCAGGCGATGGTCGAGGACGCCGACATCGACTTCGTCGTGCCCAAAGAAGGCAGCCAGCTCAATTCGGACAATCTGTGCATCCCGAAGGGGGCGCCGCATCCGAAGAACGCCCACGCCTTCATCAACTATATCCTCGACGCCAACGTCGACAAGGAAATCACCGAGACGATCCTCTACCCGACGCCCAACGCGGCGGCAAAGGCGTTGATGCCTGACAGCTACAAGAACAACCCGGTGATCTTCCCGCCTCCGGAAGCGCTCGCGAAATGCGAATATGCGCGCTTCAATCCCGAGTTGCAGCCGCTGTACGAGGAAGCCTTCACGCGGGTCCGGGCGGCCTGACGGTCTGAAGGGGGCATCGGGGGGTGGCCGAACAGGACTGGAAAACGAACAAGGGGGTTTTTGCGGCGGTATCGCTGCCGACGCTGTTCTGGATCATCCTCTTCTTCCTCGTCCCCATGGCGATCGTCTGGCTCTACAGCTTCGGCGAAAACAAGGGGCTGACCGAAATCGACATTTCGGGCACGCTCGACAATTATAAGCGCGCGACCGAGTGGCTGTACCTGACCATTTTCGGCAAGAGCTTCGCGGTCGCGGCGCTCGTCACGCTGATCTGCCTGATCATCGGCTTTCCTGTCGCGATGGCAATCACCTTTGCCAGCGAGAAATGGCGGCCGTGGCTGCTGCTCGGCATCATGCTGCCCTTCTGGACCAATTTGCTCATCCGTACCTATGCGCTGATGATGCTTCTCGGCACGCAGGGCTTCGCCAACAAAGGGCTTGGGGCGCTGTGGGAGGGAACGAGCTGGATCAAAACGCTGGTCGGGCTCCAGCCGCTCCCGACATGGGAGCCGGTGCAGCTGCTCTTCAATAATTTCGCGGTCGTCTTCGGGCTTGTCTACGTCCACCTGCCCTTCATGGTCCTGCCGCTCTACGCCGCGCTCGACCGGCTCGACCGCAGCCTGATCGAGGCGAGCCTCGACCTCGGCGCGGGGCATTTCCGCACGATCATGCGCATCGTCGTGCCGCTCGCCGCGCCGGGCATCGTCGCAGGGGTAATGATCACTTTGATCCCCGCGCTCGGCGCTTATCTCACGCCCGATCTGATGGGCGGGACCGACAGCCAGATGATCGCCAACGTCATCGAACGCCAGTTCAAGAAAGCGAACGACTGGCCCTTCGGCGCCGCGCTCTCCTTCTTGCTGATATACGCAATGTTCGCGCTGATCGCGATCCAGTCGATGCGCAAAAAAGTGCCCGAGGTCCGCTGATGGCCCTCTTTGCCCGCACGCCTGTAGCACCGCTCGAATATAGCCGCACCCTGTGGATGCGCCTCTGGGTCGGCGCGGTGATGGTCTTCCTCTATGCGCCGCTAATCGTGCTGATGATCTTCAGCTTCAACGACAGCAAGCGCAACGTCGTGTGGCGCGGTTTCACGACCAAATATTATGAAAAGGCGCTCGGCAACGACCAGCTCGTCGAAGCGCTGATCAATTCGCTGACGATTGCGGCGCTCGCAACGATCGTCAGCCTCGTGCTCGGCGCGGTCGCGGCCGTGATGCTGTGGCGCTTCCGCTTCCCGCTCAAAAGCGCGGTCGACGGGACGATCTCGCTGCCGATCATCGTTCCCGAAATCTGCCTTGGCGTCGCTTTCCTGATGTTCTTCGCGGCGGTCGACTGGCCGACAGACCTGGTCTGGCCGTTCAACCTCGGCGCGATCACCATCGCGCACATCACCTTCTGCTTCCCCTTTGTGACGATGGTCGTGCGCTCGCGCCTCGCGACCTTCAACCGCGAGCAGGAAGAAGCCGCGAAGGATCTGGGTGCCAGCGAATGGCAGGTGTTCCGCGACGTGCTGATCCCGCACATCAAGCCCGCGCTCGTCGCCGGGGCGCTCCTGTCGTTCACGCTCAGCCTCGACGATTTCGTGATCACCTATTTCACCAGCGGTCCCGACACGATCACCTTCCCGGTGAAAGTCTATTCGATGGTCCGCTTCTCGGTGACGCCCGAGGTGAACGCCGCCTCGACGCTGCTCATCCTCCTCACCGTCGCCCTGACCTTCGTCGCGCTCAAGCTTCAGGGCGTCAAAGCCATTGCGGAAACCCACTGACCATGACCGAAACCGCACGCCCGATCATCCAGATCCAGAACGTCTCGAAACGCTTCGGCAAGGTGACCGCGGTCGACAATGTTACGCTCGACATCAATGCGGGTGAATTCTTCGTACTGCTTGGCCCGTCGGGGTGCGGCAAGACGACGCTGCTGCGGATGATCGCGGGCTTCGAGCTGCCGTCCGAAGGCAAGATATTGATCGACGGGCAGGATATGGCGGGCATCCCGCCGAACAAGCGCCCGGTGAACATGGTCTTCCAGAGCTACGCCGTGTTTCCGCACATGAGTGTCGCCGACAATGTCGCTTATGGCCTGAAGATTGCGGGCGTGAAGGGCGGCGAGATCAAGGGTCGCGTCGCCGAGGCGCTCGAACTGGTCAAGCTCGGCGGGTTCGAGACGCGGATGCCCGACCAGATGTCGGGTGGCCAGCGCCAGCGCGTCGCGCTCGCGCGCAGCCTCGTGATGCGCCCCAAGGTGCTGCTGCTCGACGAACCGCTCTCGGCGCTCGACGCAAAACTCCGCGCACAGATGCAGTTCGAGCTGTCGGACCTGCAGGAAAAGGTCGGGATCACCTTCGTCACTGTCACCCATGATCAGGACGAGGCGCTGTCGATGGCGTGCCGCATCGGCGTCATCAACAAGGGCGAGGTGGCGCAGCTCGCAACGCCGTCGGACCTCTACGAATATCCCGCCAACCGCTTCGTCGCCGATTTCGTCGGGTCGGTGAACATCTTCGAGGGCAAGCTGACGCTCGACGATCCCGACAAGGCCGCGGTCGATTGCCCCGGGCTCGGCAAGGTCTATCTGAACCACGGCGTCACCGGCCCGCACGGCGCCGATGTGTGGATCGCGCTGCGCCCCGAGAAAATCTATCTCCACGTTCCCGGCGAAGGGAAAGCCGTCAAAGCGGCTGCGCAAGACGCGCCCGACGGCTATAATTTCGCGCGCGGCAAGATCAAAGGGATGAGCTACCTCGGCGACATCACGCTGTTCGAGATCGAGCTGGAATCGGGCGCGTGCCTCCGCGTATCGCGCCCGAATCTATCGCGCCACGACCAGGATGATTTCACCTGGGGCGACAAGGTGAGCATGCACTGGCGGGCGGATAGCCCGGTGGTGCTCTTGGGGTAGCCGACTGGTTTCCCCTCTTCGTCATCCCGGACTTGATCCGGGATCCATCGTAGCTTCGAAGTCATGGACCCCGGATCAAGTCCGGGGTGACGAATTTAGTGCGCGCCCGCTTCTTTTTTCTTCCCCGGCAGCAGATGCAGCAGACCAACGATCACGCCGCCGAGCAGCAGCCCGAACATGCCCGTCCCGCCGGCATTAATCAGCCATTCCCACACCCCCGCGCCCGGCAGGTTACCCGCCACCGCATGCGCAAAATCGTGGAGGCCGTGTCCAATATTGCCGATATGATATTCGTCCAGCCCGTGGATGAAAATCTGGCCACCGACCCACAGCATCGCCGCTGTGCCTATCAGCGCGAGCGCGGCAAGCAGCTTCGGCATGAAGGCGACAAGCCCGCGCCCGATCGCGCGGCGCGCGCTATTGCCCTCTTTCGCCATATGCAGACCGATATCGTCCATCTTCACGATCAGCCCGACGACGCCATAGACGGCGACCGTGATCGCGATCGCGACGACCGCAAGCGTCGCGGCGCGCATCGCGAAATGTTCGTCCAGCACCTCGTTCAATGCGATGACCATGATTTCGGCCGACAGGATGAAGTCGGTGCGCACCGCGCCCTTCACCATCGCCTCTTCATGGTCCTGATCGGCGACGATCGCGGCGTCCTCGGCAAGGCTCGTCTTGTCCTTCTGCAGCGAGTGCAGCACCTTTTCGGCGCCTTCGAAGCAAAGATAGGCGCCGCCGATCATCAGCAGCGGGGTGATCGCCCATGGCACGAACGTCGACAGCAGCAGCAGCGCCGGCAGGATCAGCACCAGCTTGTTAAAGATCGACCCCTTGGTGATCCGCCAGATGATCGGCAGTTCGCGGTCGGGAGTAAAGCCGGTGACGTAGCGCGGGGTCACCGCGGTATCATCGACAACGACTCCCGCCGCCTTGACCCCGGCCTTCGACGCCGCGGCGCCGATATCGTCGATGCTCGCCGCGGCGACCTTGGCGATCGTCGCAATATCGTCGAGCAGGGCAAAAAGGCCGGAGGGCATAAGGTCTTGATCTTTCCTGTTTAGAGCGCGCGGAGTTTCGGCAGCACCTCATCGAGAGATTTGCGGATGATGGCAACCATCTCGTCAATCTGCTCGGTCGTGATGATCAACGGCGGGCACATGACGAGGCTGTCGCGGATGCCTCGCACCATCAGCCCGTTCGCAATACACGCATCGCGCGCCATAGGTCCCGCGGTGCCCTCGGCCCCGCCAAAGCGCGCGCGCGTTTCCTTGTCGGCAACAATCTCGACCGCCCCCAGCAGCCCGATCGAGCGCGCTTCGCCGACCAGCGGATGATCGTTCAGCGTCGCAAGCGCCTTGGCGAGATGCGGGCCGGTGACGCTGCCGGTGCGCTCGACCAGTCCTTCGCGCTCGATGATCTCGATATTCTTGAGCGCCACCGCCGCCGCGACAGGATGCCCCGAATAGGTAAAGCCATGGACGAAATCGCCGCCGGTCTTCAGCACCTCGACGACATGCGCCGCGACCGCGGTGGCCGAGATCGGCAGGTAACCCGACGACAGCCCCTTCGCCATCGGCATCAGGTCGGGAGTGAAGCCCATCGTCTCATGCCCCCACATCTTGCCGGTGCGCCCGAACCCGCAGATCACCTCGTCGGCGACGACGAGCAGGCCATATTTGCGCGCGACGGCCTCGACCTTGGGCCAATAGCTCTTCGGCGGGATGATCACGCCGCCCGCGCCCTGCACGGGCTCGCCGATGACGGCAGCGCAATTTTCGGGCCCGACCTCGAGGATCTTGTCCTCGATCGCCTTTACACACGCATCGCAGAACTCTTCCTCGGTCATCCCCTGCCCTTCGCCATAGGCATAGGGTTGGCGGACATGCTCGACGCCGGGGATCGGCAGGTCGCCCTGCGCATGCATCGCCTTCATCCCGCCCAGCGAGACGCCCGCGACGGTCGAACCATGATAGGCATTCCAGCGGCTGATGAAGACGGTGCGCTTGGGCTCACCCTTCAGCTTCCAATAATGACGGACCATGCGGAACACGGTGTCGTTCGCTTCGCTGCCCGAGGCGTTGAAAAACACATGCGGCAGACGGTTGCCGGTCAGGCCCGCGATCTTCGCCGCGAGCGTCACCGTCGGCGGCGTCGCAGTCTTGAAGAAGGTGTTGTAGAAGGGAAGCTCGCGCATCTGCGCCGCCGCCGCCTCGACCAGCTCCTCCCGGCCATAGCCGACATTGACGCACCACAGGCCCGCCATCCCGTCGAGGATGCGGTGGCCGTCGCCGTCGTGGATATAGCAGCCCTCGGCGTGCGTGATGATGCGGCTGCCGCCGAGCTTCTCTATCTCGGCCCAGTCGGCCTGTGCGGGAAGATGGTGCGCTACGTCGAGGCGGCGCAGTTCGGCGATATCGTGATTGCGGGGCATGGAAAAACTCCTGAATTCATAAAAACCGTTCGCATCGAGCGAAGTCGAGATGCTCCTCGATCTTGCGCTGCGACAATGAGTGTCTCGACTTCGCTCGACACGAACGAAACGAGAGCTCCGGTTTGGATCAGGGCGAGAAGCAGAGTCGCGCGAGATAGCGATCGTAACGGGTGACGCGCCGGTTCACAGCGCCCCCCGCAGCGCCTGTCCGAGCAGGCGGAAATAGGTCTGGCTCTCTTCGTTGCCGTCGACCGCCCATTCGGGATGCCACTGCACGGCAAGAAGGGGCGCGCCGTTCAGCCGCGCGCTGAAAGCTTCGACCAGCCCGTCGGGCGCGCGCGCCTCGACCGACAAGCCATTGGCGAGCCGTCCGATGCCCTGATAATGCACCGAATTCACGTCGAGTGCCGCTGCCCCATATGCCGATGCGAGCATCCCACCCTCGACCAGATCGACATGATGCCGATGATCGAACATCGCATCGAATAATGTCCCGTCGGGCGTGTGGTGGCGCAGCAGTTCGCCGTTCGTCGCGGTATCACGCCGCAGCGTCCCGCCGAGCGCGACATTGATGTCCTGGAACCCGCGGCAGATGCCGAACAACGGCCTCTGCGCCGCAATCACCGCCTCAACCAGATCGCGCATCATGCGGTCGCGATCGGGATCGAACGGCCCCTCCCCTGCATCTTCCTCGCCATAACGTGCCGGCTCGACGTTCGATGGCGAGCCGGTGAGCAAAACGCCGTCGAGCCGCCCGACGATCTCGTCGGCGCGCATATAGTCGGGAAGCGACGGAATGAGCAGCGCGGCACAGTCGGCATGGCGCATCGCGGCCTTCGCATAGCGGTTCATCACCGCCTGCGCATATTCGGAGCCGACCTGCCGGTTACAGGCGATGATGCCGAGGACGGGACGGGCGGACACGAGCGATGGAATCCTTCAAAAATCGAAGTATCATTGCTGCCGATTTTCGCGGCCCGATGCCAGCGGAATTTGTAGATTCAGGCGTATTGGCGCGCGAACGCCGCCGCCGCACCAAACAGCCCCGGCTGCGGATGGGTGATGAGCTTTACCGGAAGCGCGGACATAAAGCCTTCGAAACGCCCCTTTTCGATAAATCGTTCGGGGAAGCCCGAACGCACCAGGCTGTCACGGATACGCAGCCCGAGGCCGCCGGCGATGACGACACCGCTCGCGCCCTGCGCCAGCGCGAGGTCGCCAGCGACGCTGCCGAGCGACAGACAGAAGCGATCGACCGCCGCCGCGGCCAGGCTGTCATCGCCGCTGAGCGCATTGGTCCAGATCGCCTTGTCGTCGAGCCGCGGGATCGCGCGCCCTTCGAGTGCCGCGAGTGTTTCATAAATGTCGACGATGCCGGGACCCGAGACGATCCGCTCAATCGACACGCGCCGGTGCCGTTTGCGCAGCCGCGCAAGGACCGCATCCTCAATGCTGTCGAGCGGAGCGAAGTCGATATGCCCGCCCTCGGTCGCCTGCACCCGGTAATTCGTGCCGTCGCGCCAGATATGAGCGACGCCCAAGCCGGTGCCGGGGCCGATGATGGTGATCGTACCCGTCGCGGGAAGCGGTTCGTCGGGACCAGTCAGCCGCTCGAAATAATTCTCGTCGGCCTGCGCTACAGCATGGCCGACCGCCTCGAAATCATTGACGAGTACATAGCGGTCGACATTCATCTTCTCGCCGATCAGCGCGGGGCGGATGATCCACGGATTATTGGTGAAGCGGATGATCTCGCCGCGCGTCGGCCCCGCGATGGCTATCGCAACCGCGCGTGGCAAAGTTCCACCCTGCTGACGTTCGAAATCCTGCCAGGCGGTTTGGAAACTTGCGTGGTCCTTTGTATGGAGCGTCGTCGCCTCGCCAAGCAACAGGACACGCCCGCCTTCGATCTCGGCAATCGCAAAGCGCGCATGCGTGCCGCCGATGTCCACCGTGACGATCTGTTCGCTCATGACTCTCCCTTGCCGGTCCCACGCGGCCGGTCCTGTCGGTGGAATGTCGCATGGTCGGGGGCGATGCAACAGGGCATAGCTATTCGCCGCCCCTTGCGCTCCGCCGGCGACCGTCGTAGTTGCGAATAATTCGCAATAAAGGAGCAAGCGCATGTCCGATGTCGAGACCGCCCCCACGCATGACTGGAACGGCGACAGCGGAACGCGCTGGGCGGCCAATCTGGCGCGACTGGATGTGATGCTCGAGGATTTCGGCAATGCCGCGATCACGGCGGCCGATGCGCGCGCCGGCGAACGGGTTCTCGATATCGGTTGCGGATCGGGCACCTCGACCTTTCCGCTTGCAAAGCAGGTCGGCCCCGGCGGGCACGCCCTCGGCGTCGACATATCGGAACAGCTCGTCGAGATCGCCCGCGCCGCCGCGCCCGCCGGTGCGCCAGTCGAATTCCGATGCGCCGATGCCGCGACGGCACCGCTGCCTGCAGGACATTTCGACCTTCTCTTCTCGCGCTTCGGCGTCATGTTCTTCGACGATCCCGTTGCGGCCTTCACGCATATGCGCCGGGCACTGAAATCCGGCGGACGGCTGGCGTTCGTATGCTGGCGCGGAGCGCAGGAGAATGACTGGGTGCGGCTGCCGATGGCCGCGATCCGCGACATCGTGCAGCCGGTGCCTGCCGATCCAAATGCGCCCGGTCCCTTCGCTTTTGGCGATCGGCAGAAGGTCGCCGATATTCTTTTGGCAGCGGGCTTCACCGCGATCGACATCGCGCGCTTCGACACGAGCATTTCCTATGGTCGCGGCGCAACGCGCGAAGATGCGGTCGACGATGCACTCGACATGGCGTTGCAGGTCGGCCCGTTGTCGCGTGCGCTTGCCGACCAATCGGACGATATTCGCGCGAAATCGGCGGCGGCTGTTCGGGCTGCGTTCGCGAAACGCCCCGGAGAGGCGTCGGTGCAGATCGACGGCGCGGCGTGGATTGTGACCGCGCGGAATTAGGCGCGCTCAGACCGCGCGCGACTAATGTGATTTTTTTCCAAGGCTGCGCCGGCACCGCTCCGTCTTGTGATTGTCGCTGGGAAGACATCCCGGCCCCGATCTCAAGAGGAACCCGATGCGCAAAACTTTGCTGGCCTCCACCTGCCTGGCCACCCTCCTTTCGACCGCCGCCCATGCCGAAACGACGATCAGCACTGCCACCACGGCACCGGTGCGCACGTCGACGATCAAATCGGGCGCCGCCGACGATATCAAGATCGTCGCGGCGGGCTCGATCAAGCCGACGGTCACCGGCCCTGCCGTCACCATCGACAGCAACCACAAGGTCGTCAACGAAGGCACGATCGAGTTCAGCAACGTCGACAGCGCAACGGGCATTCTTGCGGGTGCCGGCACGTCCGGCGGGATCACGAACAGCGCGAGCGGCAAGATCACCATCGGCGAAACCTATGCCCCGACCGACATCGACAATGACGGCGACATCGACGGCGCGTTCGCCATCGGCAACAACCGCGTCGGCATCGCGACCGCGGGCGCCTTTACCGGCAATATCGTCAATTCGGGCGCGATCGCGATCGAGGGCAATAATTCGGCGGGCATCCGCCTCGGCGGGCCGCTGACCGGCAATTTCACCAACGACGGCAGCATTAGCGTCGTCGGCGACCGCGCGCTTGGCGTGGGCCTGCAGGACGTGACTGGCAACGTCCGCCTTGCCGGCACGATTTCGGCACAGGGCGTCGATGCAATCGGCGCACGGGTTGCCGGCAACGTCACCGGCGCATTGGTTGTCCAGGGCAGCCTCACCGCCACCGGCTATCGCTTCACGACGCCGCCTGCCGATCCCTCGAAGCTCGACGCCGATGACCTGCTGACCGGCGGCAACGCGTTGTCGATCGAGGGCAATGTCACCGGCGGCATCATCCTCGCCGTCGCGCCCAAGGACACGAAGCCCGACGACAAGGACGAGGACAAGGACGGCATCGAAGACGACAAGGAAGGAAACGCCGTCGTGCGCTCCTTCGGTTCGGCCGCCGCGATCCGCATCGGCTCGGCCGACCGCGCGGTCACGATCGGCCCGGTTGCCGGAACGGGCACCGGCCTCGGTCTGATCATCGATGGCGCCGTGCTCGGCAACGGCCTCTACGCCGGCAAGGACGGCAACGGCATCCAGATCGGCGGCCTCGGCGGCGCGGTCACCATCGCGGGCGGCATCGGCATCGGCGCGACCGGCAGCGTGACGGCGTTGTCGGTGGATAGCGCAGCGACGGCTATTCGCATCGGCAGTGGCGCCACAACCCCGGAAATCCGCAACGCCGGCAAGATCGAAGCAACGACCGGGGGTAAGGCCGCGAGCGCTGTCGCAACGGCTGTTCTGGTCGAAGCCGGCGGCGACGTCCCGCTGATCCGCAACAGCGGTTCGATCACGGCGAAGACCGGCGGTGACAATGGCACAGCGCGCGCCATAGTCGATCTGTCGGGCAAGGTCGGCACCGTCGAAAACAGCGGCACGATCAGCGCCACGGGCGCACTCGCCTCCTCCGACCGCAACATCGCGATCGACCTGTCGGCGAACGCGACCGGCGCGACCGTCAAGCAGACCGCAGTCGCTGCGGGCATCACCGCGCCCAGCATCGTCGGCGACGTCCGCTTCGGCGGCGGCAACGATGTGTTCGATATCGCCGATGGCTCGGTGAAGGGGAACAGCTTCTTCGGCGCCGGCAATAACAAGCTCGCGCTGTCGGGCGACGCGACCTATGCCGGCAACGCCCGCTTCGGCGCGGGCAATGACGCGATGACGCTGGTCGGAACGTCGAAGTTTACCGGTCTCGCGGACTTTGGCGGCGGCGCCGATACGCTGACGATCGGCGGTAGCTCGATCTTCTCGGGCACGCTCGCCAATTCGCAGGGCCTGGCGGTTTCGGTCGCGGGCGGCACCTTCGACGTCGGCGGCGCCGCGACGATCTCGTCGCTCGCCGTCACCGAAAAGGGAACGCTCGGCGTGATGCTCGATACCGGCACCACCGGGACCAATCTTCAGGTCACCGGCAACGCCAGCTTCGGCGCCGAATCGAAACTCGCGCTCAAGCTGTCGAGCATCGAGAAGGCCGAGGGCAAGCATATCGTGCTGACCGCCGGGTCGTTGACCGGTGCGAGCAACCTGACCGCGTCACAGACGCTGCTGCCCTTCCTCTACAAGGGTACACTGACGTCGAACGCGACCCAGCTGATCGTCGATGTCTCGCGCAAGTCGGTGACCGAACTCGGGCTCAACCGCTCGGAAGCCGGCGCGTTCGACGCGGTGCTCGACGCGGTGATCGCCGATCAGAAGATCGAGGACGTCTTCCTCGGCATCACTGACGGCGCCCAGTTCCGGGGCCAGCTCGGCCAGATGCTCCCCGAGCATGAAGGCGGCGTCTTCGAAACCGTCACCTCGGGCTCGCGCGCGCTGTCGCGCTACCTCCAGGATCCCAACGCGCCGTTCCAGGACGAAGGCAAATGGGGCTATTGGGTCAACCAGGCCGTTTGGGGCACATCGAAGAGCGTCGGTGACACCGCAAGCTATGACGTCAGCGGTTGGGGCATTTCGGGCGGCGCCGAAATCAAGACCGACCTCGGCAACTTCGGCGGCTCGATTGCCTTTCTCAACGGCAAGGACGGCAATGGCAGCAACGCCAATGAAGTCAGCACCAGCCAGTTCGAAGGCGCGCTGCACTGGCGCCTGCGTTCGGACGGCTTCATGGCGAACGCCCGTGTTTCGGGCGCGCCGATCAGCCTGAAGGGCACGCGCATCTTCCGCGCCGAAGCTGGCGCCGATGACATCGAAAAGACGATGAAGGGCAAGTGGGATGCCACCTTGTGGTCGGCTTCGGGTTCGCTCGCCTATGACGCGCGTGCCGGCGGCCTGACGATCCGCCCGATGGTCGCCGTCGATTACTTCAAGCTGAAAGAAGACGGTTATCAGGAAACCGGCGGCGGCGACGCGCTCGACCTCAAGGTGCTGAGCCGCGACAGCGACGAACTGGCTGTGTCGGGCACCGTTGCCATCGGCCTCGATTTCGGCGGTGCCGACGAATATGATGGTTGGACGCGCTTCGAACTCGAAGGCGGCCGCCGCCAGATCGTCAGCGGCACGCTGGGCGCAACGACCGCGTCGTTCAAGAACGGCACGCCCTTCACCCTCACCCCTGATGATCGCACGAGCGGCTGGGTCGGCCGTTTCCGTGGCATCGCCGGAAATTCGGCCTTCCAGGTCGCCGGCGAAGTGTCCGCGGAAGAACAGCAAAGCCATATCGGCTGGGCGTTCCGTGCGAGTCTGCGGGTCGGCCTCTAGCCCCCCGGCCGGCCCCGCCCGCAAGGGGGAAGCGTAACCCCTACCCACGCTTCCCCCTTGCCTAGGCAGAAATGAACGAAGAAAACGATGCTTGCACTCGCCACCGCCCCACATTTTCCGCCGCTGTTGCGCGGTTCGGCAATGGCGCTATATGACGGCGTCATCAGGGGGAGGTATGGCGCAGGGCGAAGCGGCGCTTTCCAACAGAAGATGGCGTTCCAAAGCAAGCAATCCATGACCGAGTCGCGTGATCGAACCGACGCCGCCCAAGGCATCGAAGGCGTATTGCTCGCCAACCGGGATCGTATCGTCCGCTTTCTGGAAGTGCGCGGCGCGGGCGACGGTGCCGAGGATTTGTTCCAGGATCTGTGGATGCGGTTGACCGACCGCAAAACTGGGCCCGTCGCCGAGCCACTGCCCTATATCATGCGCGCCGCCAACAATCTGATGCTCGACCGCTATCGGTCGGCGCGCCAGAGCGACCTGCGCGACAAGGCATGGGGCGAAGCCTCCGCGACGCAAAGCCCCTCGACCGAAACCTCGTTGATCTCGCGCGAACAACTCGCGCTCGTCGAAACGGCGATCACCGCGACCGGCGAGCGGCCGGCACGCATCTTCCGCCGGTTCCGCGTCGACGGCCAGAATCAACGCGATATCGCCAGTGAAATGGGGGTCAGCCTGAGCACCGTCGAAGCCGATCTGCGCAAGGTCTATGCGGCGCTCACCGTGATCCGGAGGCAGTTCGATGCAAGCTGACGCGACAAACGCCGAAGCGCGCGCGATCGACTGGCTGATCCGCCAGCGCGACCCCGCTTTCGACGACTGGGACGGCTTTGCCGACTGGCTTGCCGAGGATCCGGCGCACAATGCGATCTACGACGCGGTCGCGAGCCTGGACCGCGATCTCGACGCCCTGCCCGCGGCGCCCAAGCCATCGGTCGTGATTGTGCCCGGTGCGCCGCGCCGCGCGTCGCGGCGCGCCTGGTTTGGCGGGGCAATGGCCGCGGCGCTGGTCGGCGCGATCAGCCTGTCGGGCCTCGGCCTGTTCGGAAACGAAGGCCGGATCGAAACCAAGGCTGGCGAGCATCGCACGATCGCCCTCGCCGACGGGTCGAAGATCGAGGTCAACGGTGCCTCGGTGATCGAGATCGACAAGAATCGCCCGCGTTTTGCCCGGCTGGAATCGGGCGAGGCGATGTTCCATGTCGTCCACCGCGACAACGACCCGTTCGTGGTCGAGACGGGCGACGCGAAGATCGTCGACCTCGGCACCGCCTTCAACGTCGTGCGCCGCGACCGTCAGACGTCGGTCGCGGTGTCCGAAGGCATCGTCCTCTATAACCCCGACCGCGACAAGGTCCGCCTCGTTGCCGGCAAGGGCATCGAAACGCGCGATGGCGACCGTCAGCCGCCGGTCGTTCAGGATGTCGACGTGGCCAGCATCGGCGGCTGGCGCAGCGGCCTGCTCGTCTACAACGGCACTCCGCTCGCCGTTGTCGCCGACGATCTGAAACGGACCGCCGGGATGCAGGTGAGCATCGCGCCCGATGCAAGCGACCTGTCGTTCCGCGGCGCGTTGATCATCGACAAGAACCGGAACCGCACGATCGCCGATCTTGCCGCGCTGTCGGGAACCAAGGCCGAGCGGCAAGGCGATGGCTGGATATTGACCCGCTGACCATGCACCCGCGCCTTTCCCTTGCCGCAGCAGCGATTGCGCTATGCCTGCCCGCGCAGGTTCAGGCGGCAGAGGAGCGCGCCTTCGACGTACCCAAAGGCAGTCTGTCGACCGCGCTGCCGGTGATCAGCCGGCAGGCCGGGGTTAGTATCAGCGTCGGCGATGCGAAACTCTGGCAAGGCCGCGTCAAATCGGTGCGCGGGCGGATGAGCGTCGAAGAAGCGATCCGCCGCCTGCTCGCTGGGTCCGACGCACGCGCCGTGCGGGTCAGCGCGACGAGCTGGCGTATCGAGCGTCGCCCTGCCCCCGTCCGTGTCGCGCGGGCGGCACCGGCACCGCGACACGCACCGCAGCCAAGGGCACGCGAACCATCGCAAGATGCGGTCGCGGCGGCGCAAGACGAAATCATCGTCACCGCGTCGAAGACCGATTTGCCCCTTTCGCACTTCGCCGGCGTCGTCACCAAATTGGATGGCGGCGATTTGGCGTTTGGCGGCGAGCGCGGGATGGATTCGATCCTCTCGCGAACCGCAACCGTCTCCTCGACCCATCTGGGTTCGGGGCGCAACAAGCTGTTCATTCGCGGTATCGCCGATTCAAGCTTCACCGGCCCGACGCAATCGACCGTCGGCCAGTATCTCGGCGATATCCGGCTCAGCTATAATGCGCCCGACCCGGACCTGCGCCTCTACGACATCGACAATGTCGAAATCCTCGAAGGGCCACAGGGCACGCTTTATGGCGCCGGGTCGCTCGGCGGGATCATCCGTGTCATCCCGAAGGCCCCCGATCCGCGCGAAATGACGGTCCAGGCGATCGCCGGACTGTCGATCACCCAGCATGGCGACCCCGGCGGGGATATTGCCGCGATCGCCAACATCCCCGTCAGCGACAACGGCCACGCGCTGCGCCTTGTCGGCTATATGCTCACCGACGGCGGCTATATCGACAATCCGCTGCGCGGGCAGAACGACGTCAACCGCGTCCATGTGCGCGGCGGGCGCGGGACCTTCCGGTTCGAGGCGGGCGACGACTGGACGATCGATCTGGGCGGCGTCTATCAGGCGATCACCTCCGACGACGCGCAATATGCCGACAAGGATGGCGCACCGCTCACCCGTAATTCGATGGTCGAGCAGAATGCAACCGCGCGCTACGGCATGGGCACCGTCGTTGTGATGAAGGATTGGGATGATCTGCATTTCCAGTCGTCCAATGCCTATATCGATCACCGGCTGTTCGAACGCTTCGACGCCAGCCTGCCCGAAGCGCGGCGAGGAACCGATATGTCCAGCGGCGGCATTCCAGCGCCTCCTTCGGTTGGAGCCGTCGATGTCGAACGCCTGTTCGCGCCGGTCCAGGTCATTCCGCTGAACGATGTTCCGCGCGTGCTCGACCAGCATAATGCGACGCGCATGTTCGTCAGCGAAAACCGCCTGTCGCGCCCCTATCGCGATGGCCTCGGCTGGGTGATCGGCGCAAGCTTCATCGACAATCGCGCGCGGCAGGACCGTGAGTATGGCTATGGCCCGCTTCGCGCGACCCTGCCCGGTGTGACCAACAAGATCACCGAATTCACCGGCTATGCCGAGGCGACCGTCGAGGTGATGCCCGACCTGATCGCATCGGGCGGCGTCCGCCTGTCGCACGCCAAACTGGGCGGCGCCGCTGAGGGTGTCTCCTATGCCCTCGCGCAGGCCAACCGTGCGACGACAGCATCACGCAAAGAAACCGACCTGCTGCCGTCCTTCTCGCTGCTCGCAACGCCGCTCCATAATGTCCGGCTCTATGCGCGCTATCAGGAAGGTTTTCGCCCCGGCGGGCTCGCGGTCGATGGCAATTTTGTACGGCGCTTCCTCAACGACCAGGTCCGCACATGGGAAGCCGGCATGCGCTTCGGCGACAAGGGGCAGAACCTGCTCGACGCCAGCATTTCGATCTCGCACAGCCGCTGGCGCAACATCCAGGCCGATTTCATCGACAGCACCGGTTTCCCGACCACCGCCAATATCGGTGACGGCCGCATCACCAGCCTATCGGGCGCGGTCGCGATGCGGCCAACCGCCGCGCTGACCTTCGAACTTGGCGCGGTTTACAACCATAGCCGCGTCGACGATCTCGCGCCGCAGATCCTGCCGGTGTACGATGCCGCGCCGGGCCGCCTCGGACGCATTCCGAATGTCGCGAGCCATGCGGTGCGCGGATCGGTCAACTACGCGACCATGATCGGCGACGAGGATTTCCGCGTGAACGGCTGGGCCAATTATATCGGCCCGTCGCGGCTCGGGATCGGACCGGTGCTTGGCGAAAGCCAGGGCGACTATATCGACACGGGGGTTGCGATGCGCGTCGGCAATGCACGCCGCGGCCTGTCGCTGACACTCACCAATCTGTTCGATTCACGCGGCAACCGCTTCTCGCTCGGAACGCCGTTCCTCGAAGGCAATGAGGGATTCCTCACGCCACTACGCCCGCGCACGCTCCGGATCGCCGTCGACGTCGCCTATTGAGGCGAGCGCCGACGGCGCTCGCGAAATCAGCCTGCCAGCGTGATCCGCTCGTAGCGGTCCATATGATGGTCGGCGCTGCCGAACTGGCCTTCGATCATCGTCGCGCGCTTGAAATAATGGCCTATGGCGAGTTCCTGCGTGATGCCGATACCGCCATGCGTCTGGATCGCGTTCTGGCCCACGAAATTGGCGCCACGCGCTACCTTTGCCTTCACCGCCGAGACTGCGGCCATGCGCTCGTTCGCAGGCAGGTTCAGCTTCAACGTGCCCATGATCGTCATCGAGCGTGCCTGTTCGACTTCCATGAACATGTCGACCATGCGGTGCTGGAGCACCTGGAACTTCGCGATTGGAACGCCGAACTGCTTGCGCTGCTGGGTATATTCGAGCGTACCTTCGTGCAGTTTCTGCATCACGCCGGTCGCTTCGGCGCAGACCGCAACCGTCGCTTCGTCGACGATCTGTTCGACCAGCGGCAGGCCGGTGCCTTCGCCGCCGAGCAACGCATCGCCCGGGATCGCGACATTCTCGAAATAGATTTCCGACGCGCGGCTGCCATCGACGGTCGGGTAGTCGCGGCGGACGATGCCCGGAAGATTGGCGTCGATCAGGAACAGCGACACGCCGTCGCGGTCGCGCGCATTGCCGCCGGTGCGCGCGGTGACGAGCAGATGCGTCGCCCAGGGCGCAGCATAGACGACCGATTTATGTCCGCTCAGTACATAGCCTGCGCCATCCTTCTTCGCGGTGGTGCGCAGGTTCGCAAGGTCGTAGCGGCCCTGCGGCTCTGCATAGGCGAAGGCGACGATCGCATTGCCCGCGATGATCTCGGGGATCATCGCATCGGCCTGCGCGCCGCCGACAGCCTTGAGCGCGCCGCCCGCGATGACGACGGTCGGCAGGTAGGGTTCGATCCCAATGACCTTGCCGAGCTCCTCCATCACGATCGCGTTTTCGAGTGCGCCGCCGCCGAGGCCGCCATGCTCTTCGGCAAAAGGCGCGCCAAGCATGCCGAGCTCCTGCGCGAGCGCGGTCCAGATCGCAGGGTCGCGGCCAGTGTCGCTATTGATGAACTTCTGGCGCGTTTCGAAATCATAGGTATCGCCAAGGAAGCGGGCGAGCGTGTCGCGGATCATGTCCTGCGTTTCGGTGTAGGTGAAATCCATTATTGTCTCTTTCGTTGTTCCCCGGCGAAAGCCGGGGCCCATTTGCCGCATACGGCCCCAAAGGCCGCCAGGGACCCCGGATCAGGTCCGGGGTGGTTTCGGGTCAGAGACCCAAAACCATCTTCGCGATGATGTTGCGCTGAATCTCGTTCGACCCGCCATAGATCGTCGTCTTGCGCATGTTGAAATAGGTCGGCGCGGCGCGGTGCGCGTAATCAGGCCCGATCGGATGCTCGTTGTCGCCTTCGCCGAAACCGCGGAAATAGGGCGCGCCATAATGGCCGACCGCTTCGAGCGTCAGCTCGGTCAGCCGCTGCTGGATCTCCGACCCCTTAATCTTGAGCAGGCTCGATTCCGGCCCCGGGCCGCGATTGGCATTCGGGCCGGCAAGGCTGCGCAGTTCGGTGAATTCGAGCGCGGCCAGATCGACTTCCAGCTCGGCGACCTTGCGCTTGAAGAAGGCGTTGGCGAGCAGCGGCTTGTCCCCGTCGAGTTCGGTGCGGGCGATCGCCTTCACCTTCTCGATCCCACGCTTCGAAGCGGCGACGCCGGCGATGCCGGTGCGTTCGTGCGCGAGCAGGAACTTGGCGCAGGTCCAGCCCTTATTCTCATCGTAAACGCGCTGTGATTGCGGCACGCGGACGTCTTCGAGCCACACTTCGTTGACTTCATGCTCGCCGCCCAATGTGATGATCGGGCGCACGGTGATGCCGGGCGATTTCATGTCAATCAGGAGGAAGCTGATGCCTTCCTGCTGTTTCGCTTCCTTGTCGGTGCGGACAAGGAAGAAGCCCCAGTCGGCGTGCTGCGCCAGCGTCGTCCACGTCTTCTGCCCGTTGACGAGATAATCATCGCCATCGGCGACGGCCGTGGTACGGAGCGAGGCAAGGTCGGAGCCCGAGCCGGGTTCCGAATAACCTTGGCACCACCAATCCTCGCCCGACAGGATGCGCGGCAGGAAATGAGCCTTCTGTTCGGGGGTGCCGAAGGTGTAGATCACCGGGCCGACCATCGCGAGGCCGAAGGGCATCAGGCGAATGCAATCGGCGCGCGCGGTTTCCTCCGACCAGATGAAACGCTGCGTCGGGGTCCAGCCGGTGCCGCCATATTCGACCGGCCATGCGGGCGCGATCCAGCCCTTTTTGTACAGGATCTTGTGCCAGGCGAGGAAATCCTCCTTGGACATTTCTTCGCCTTCATCCTGCTTGTCGCGCAGGTCGGCGGGGTAATTTTCGGCGATGAACTGGCGAACTTCCTGTTGGAAGGCCAGATCCTCGGGGCTGAATTCCATGTCCATCACGAATCTCCCATTGGGCAATGGCGGCCCTTATATTGAGCGCTCACCTTTACGTAAACGGAAAGTTGTCGCTTGCAACCTTCCTTCCCCCAATGATTGCGCTTAACATCCCGGCTTGTCCAGCACGCGCAGAGCCCCTCGGCATCGCGGCTATCGAACGCGGATGCTGGTTCTAGCGGGGTTAGCGCGTGACGAGCACCACCGCGCCGTCGCTGGCATAAAGGCCGCGGACTTCGGCTATCGTCAGGGCGACGTCGACGACCGAGCCGTCACGCGTCACCATCTGCGATGCGATACGTGCGGGGGCGCCCGACCGAAAGACCGATTCGAGCGCCTCGACGAAGGCCGACCGCTGCCCGACCGCGAGCAGCGCCGAAAAGCGGACCCGCCGGACCGCCGCCGCATCTACCCCGAGCAGGTCGGTCAGCATTGCGTTCGCTGCCTCGACCGTTTCGCGCACCGAGATGCGGGCGTGGCCGATGCCGCCATCGATCTCGACCGCATCGAGCATCGCCTGCCGCATGTCGCCGGCGGCGAAGCCCTCGATCGCGTCGCTGACATCGCGCAGGACGATCGCACCGCCGACCGGCAAAGGAATGAGGTCGACATGCAGCCATTGGCGCGGGCGAAGCACGCCTGGGACGTCGCCCGAAAACCGCTCGCGATGGTCGAGCAGCCGGTTGATGTGATGAAAGATCAGGCTGTCCCTCAGGCCCGGCACCGCGGCCATCAGCTCCTCCCCAACCAGACTGGCGGCCGCGATCTCGAGCATGTCCGATGCCGCGGGGTTGAGCGCGGCGACACGCCGTTGCCGGTCGATCAGGATCACGCCGTCGCGGACCGATTCCACGAGACCGGCAAGCGAGGACTGCAATATGTCGGATGCCGCCGCGACCTCCTTCGCCACGTCGCCATCAAGACGGCGGTAGTCGTCGAGCGAAATCAGCACATGCGCGTCCTTGCCGTGATGCGTCACGACGACGGGCTTGCGCGCCGACTGCAATCGCCAATTGGCGAAGCCGCGGATGAAATCGGCCGCCGATACACGCTGTGGTTCCTGTGCCGTTGCCACCATATCCCCCTGAAAACCGGTCAATCCCCGTTCCCTATAGCCCGGCGCCGGCCTGCTTTGGGTCGGGAAGGGATCAATCGGCGGGCTGTCGTGTCCGGAACGGCGCCATTGCGCGAGTGATCAGACCAGCCGCGCCTTGCCGCAGCGCAGCGCGTTGACCCTTGTATCGGCTTGCCCGACATGCACCCCGAGCAGGCCGGTGAGGTCCGACAACAGGGTGTCGAGCACGGGCGCAGCCAGCGCCACCGTCTCGCCGATCACCGTCGTCAGCGGCTTCAGGTTCAGGCCGAGCCCGAGGACGTTGACGTCAAGGTCCATCCGATCGGAAAGCGATTTCGCGGCGCCCGCGACCAGCCCCGTGCTCGACACCGTCTTCACCTTGCCGTCGTCGATCTCGGCGCGCGAAAATGCGACCGGCTTTTCATTGAGGTCCGACAGGATGAGTTCGGCCTCCGCATCGACGCTGACGAGCGGCAAGGTGACGACGCGCGCCGGCCCCGGATCCAGCGGACGCTTCATGTCCTGAAAATCGCTGACGGGCACCGTTCCGATCGCCACCATCGCGGGGGAGGTCACGACGCCGAGCGACACCGCGGCCGAGCTGTTCGGGCGACAATCGATGTCGGTGATCCGCGCCGACGCCGACCCCAGTTCGGCGAGCACGGGGACATGGACGCTGGCCAGCGGCGTCTCGACGCGCGTGTCGACTTTCAGCCGCACCTGTGCGGTGCGGACAACGACATCATTGGTGTCCGTCACCGCGATTAGCGGCGAGCCCACCGGCGGCTCGCCGATCATCAGCGCGATATTGATCCCCGATTCGCCCGGCAGGTTGCCCGCCAGCGACAGGTCGACTTGCCGATTCGCATTTCCGAGCAGCAGCATCGTGCGCAGCAGGCTGAGCGCGTTGACCTTGACCGGGTTCGCCGCGTCGACCCGAATGCTTGAAGACCGCGGGCCGATGTCGATCGCACGCGACGGCAGCAGGGCGCGCGGCAGCACGCGATCCGCGATATGTTCGAGCGCGGTCGCCGCCTGTCCGTCCGACGCGCTCGCCAGCGCCGACACGACTTGCGGCAACGTTGCCTGGGTGTCGAGCGTCTGACCAAAGGTCAGCACATCGGCGTTGAGTTCGGTCCGCAGCGCGTCGGAGAAAGCCAGCAGGTCGATATCAGTGCTCGCAAGCGCATTATAGTCCATCACCGAAAGATTGACCTGGCTGCCCGTCAGGCCTGACAGCAGCGCATTGGGAAGGCCGCCGTTCACCGCCGCGACGCGCGACCCGAGCGAAAAGGCCGCATAACCGCGCCGTGCGCCGGTCGCGGTCGCACGTATGATGCTGTCTTTCCGGCCCGTCAGAAAACTGCCGAAGAACAGCGGGCGATCGCGCGTCAGCGTGATGCGCACGGCGTTCGGCGAGGCACCGCCGCCGGCAAAGCGCTGTTCGGCCTGGATCGACGGATCGGCGGTGTAGGTGCCGGGGTCGAGCACCGCGATACGAATGCCGCAATCGCAGTTCGCCGCGATGATCCGCTGCGCCGCCGCGCGCTCCTCGCCGGGCCGCCCCGCCGCCGCCATCGCCGCGGCATCGGCGATGCCCTGTAACTTGCGGCGGTCGAGATAGAGCGAGCCGAGATCGACCGCAAATGCCGCCGACCCGATCAGCATCGTCATGCCGAACGCCGTCGTGATGCTGATGCTGGCGCCGCGGTGGCGGACAAGGCGGCGAAGAAGGGGCAGGATCGCCATGATCAATCCACCGGCAATTCGAACGTCGCGCGGGAACGGATGACGTTGCCCGGCGACGGGACGAAGCTTGATCGCAGGAGGCTGTCCTGCGGCACGGTGAAGGTCACCGCGACGGTGATCGCCTCGCTCGTTTCGGACACCGCAACGCTGTGCGTGCCGTCGACCGCCTGCAGGCTGCGACCGACGGCGCGCGACGCGACCGCGCTGCGATCGGCCGCGTCGAGCCCGATAATCGACGCGCGGGCGCCGTCGTTGGCCGCCTGCTGCACGCTATGCGCGAGCATGAAATACTGGCCATAGACCAATATCCCCATCAGCAACGCGAGGAGCAGCGGCAGCACCAGCGCCATTTCGACGATGGCGGCGCCGCGCTCCCCGCGTGCCAGGGTAAGACCTGTCAGGGCAATCTTGCGGACGCGCCGCGAAAGTCGGATGGAACCTGCCATGCCGGCAGAATGGCGGCCCACAAATGAAAGCGGCGTCGAGAGAGCCCGACGCCGCTTTTGCGTATTTTTCAGGATTTTGCGGCGCCGGAACCGGGCTGATTTAGGGGCGCGCAGCCCATCGTTGAAGAACCGCTAATGTCGGCGCGGCGCCTTCAAACGAATAATGCGAATTATTCGGCGGCCTCCAACTTGTCCTGCGTGCGCAATTCGAAGTCGGACGCGTCGTGCCGCTCGCGCAGCTGGCTCGCCGGATCGCCCGTCACGCGGTTCACCATCCGCCCGCGCTTGACCGCCGGGCGCGCCGCGATCTGGTCGGTCCAGCGCTGGACATTCTTATAGTCATCGACCTGCAGGAATTCGCCGGCGTCATAGACGAGCCCCTTGGCGAGCGCGCCATACCAGGGCCAGATCGCCATGTCGGCAATCGTGTAATCGGCCCCCGCGATATATTCGCTTTCCGCGAGGCGGCGATCGAGCACGTCCATCTGGCGCTTCACCTCCATCGCATAGCGGTTGATCGGATATTCCTGCTTCGTCGGCGCATAGGCATAGAAATGGCCGAAGCCGCCGCCGAGGAAGGGCGTGCTGCCCATCTGCCACATCAGCCACGACAGCGCCTCGGCACGCTTCGCGGTTTCGGTCGGCAGGAAGGCGCCGAATTTCTCGGCGAGATGGATCAGGATCGCGCCCGATTCGAAGATACGGACCGGCGCAGCGCCGCTGCGGTCGACGAGCACGGGGATCTTGCTGTTCGGATTGGCCGCCACATAGCCGCTCGAAAACTGGTCGCCTTCGCCGATATTGATGAGCCACGCGTCATATTCGGCGCCGCCGTGTCCCGCCGCGAGCAGTTCTTCGAGCATCACGGTGACCTTCACGCCATTGGGCGTGCCGAGCGAATAGAGCTGCAAGGGGTGCTTGCCGACCGGCAACTCCTTGTCGTGCGTCGGACCAGCGACCGGGCGGTTGATATTGGCGAAACGCCCGCCGCTTTCCTTGTCCCAGGTCCAGATTTTCGGCGGCACATATTCGCTGGTATCGGTCATGGAGAACTCCTGGGCTGATTTTTATACTGACCGGTAACTTAAGTGGCGATTGCCGTTTGTCCACCCTCCCCGGCTCAAATAATCTTTGCCGCGCGCAAAGCCGAAATGGCTTCGGCGTCATAGCCAAGCTCGGCGAGGATTGTGTCGCTATGCTCGCCGACCTGCGGCGCACGCTGCGGATCGGCTTTGTCACTATCCGAAAGGCGGATCGGCGCGCGGATGACCGGCATCGCGCCAGCCGCGCCCGGATAGTCGACCGGCTCGACCAGCCCCATCGCCTTCACCTGCGGCTGCGCGAGCACTTCCCCCGCCCGCAACACCGGCGCCGCGGGCACCCGTCCGGCGGCCAGTTTAGCGATCGCCTCTTCGCTCGTCCGCTCGATGCACCAGCGCTGCATAATCGCGCTCAGTTCCTCGCCATTGTCGCCGCGCAGAATGTCGCTCGCATACAGCGGATCGCCCACCAATTCGGGTCGCCCGACCAGTTCGGCCCAGCGCGCGAAGATGCCATTGCCGACAATCTGGGTGATGATCCATCCGTCGCGGGTGCGGAAAATGTCGGTCGGCCCCGAGCTGAAGGCGCGATTGCCGATCGGCTGGCGATCAATGCCGTTCAGCGCATGGTCGATCGTCAGCGCGTTAGACATCGCGAGCGCGGTGCCCAGCAGCGACCCCGAAACGCATTGCCCCTTCCCCGTCGTCTCACGCTCGCGCAGCGCGAGCATGACGCCGAACGCGCAGTGGAGCGCTGTTCCGAAATCGACATAATTGACCTGCGCACGATAGGGCTGGTCGGGCGTGCCCGTCAGATGCACCGTCCCTGACATCGCCTGTCCCACCGCGTCGAACCCGACGCGGCTCGCCAGCGGCCCCTCGCTGCCGAATGCCGATGCTGTCGCCAGAATGATGCGCGGGTTTATCGCTGTCAGGCTGTCGTAATCGAGCCCGAGTTTTACAAGGGCATCGTGCGGCAGGTTCGCGATCACGACATCGGCGGCTTCGACCAACCGGCGGACGATCTCCCGCCCCTCCGGACTTCCGGGCTTCAGCGTCAGGCAGCGTTTGGCGCGGTTCATCTGCATGAACATCGCGCCCGACCCATCTTCGGCGACCGGCACTGAATAGCGATCGTCGTTGCCCCCCGGCGCCTCGATGCGGATGACTTCGGCGCCATAATCGGCGAGCAACGCCGCGCAATAGGGGCCGGCAATATAGCGGCCGAAATCCAATACCCTAATTCCCTTGAGCGGCACGCTCTGCTCTCCCGATCATGTTCTGCCGACCGGGCTAGCAGTCGCTTGTCGACCCTGCCAGCGCCTTCGTCGAAAGCTGCCGCTTGCATGTTCGCGAGCGAACCATATGGTCGGCACATAATTTCAAACGGGGATAATTTCATGGCGCGCTTCGCTCTCGCCCTCGCGGCGACTTTGGCTTGTTCAACCTCGGTCTGGGCGCAAAGCGCGCCTGCCTCTCCTCCCGCAGCCGACGCGAAACCCGACAAGTGGGACGTCAACGCCCCGCCGGGCCTCGCGACGCGCAAGGTCCAGATCGCGGTCGACGAGGGCAGCTGGATGAATGTCGATATCGCGCCCGACGGCCGCACGATCGCCTTCGATCTGCTCGGCGATATCTACACGATGCCGATCGAGGGCGGCACACCGACGCGTATCGCGGAGGGGCTCGCCTATGAGCATCAGCCGCGTTTCTCGCCCGACGGCAAGCGCATCGCCTTCGTCTCCGACCGCGCGGGCGGCGACAATATCTGGCTGATGAACCGCGACGGCAGCGACAAGAAGCAGATCTCGAAGGAAGATTTCCGCCTGCTCAACCAGCCGAGCTGGTCGCCCGACGGCCAGTTCATCGTCGCCAAAAAGCATTTCACGACCGGTCGCTCGCTCGGCACCGGCGAGGTGTGGTTATACCATGTCTCGGGCGGCGCGGGCGTGCCGCTGGTCAAGAAACCGAACGAGCGCCACCAGAAGGAACTCGGCGAGCCGATCTTCGCTGCCGACGGCAAGAGCGTCTTCTATACGCGCAACGTCACGCCGGGAGCGATCTTCGAATATGCGCAGGATAGCAACACCGACCTCTTCCACATCGAGCGCTACAGCCTCGAGGACGGCAAAGTCAGCACCGCGGCGTCGGGTCCCGGCGGTGCGGTGCGTCCGACGCCCTCGCCCGACGGCAAACGCCTCGCCTTCGTGCGCCGCGAAGGGACGCAGTCGAAGCTCTATGTGAAGGATCTCGCCTCGGGCACCGAGAAGAAGGTCTATGACGCGCTCGATCAGGATGTGCAGGAAACCTGGGCGGTCACCGGCGTCTATCCGAACATGGCATGGACCCCCGACAGCCGCGACATCCTCTTCTGGTCCGGCGGCAAACTGCGCCGCGTCAGCGGTGCCGGCGGCGACGCCCGCATCATCCCGTTCAGCGTCAACGACGACCGCACGATCGTTGATGCGACGCACCCGGCGGTCGAAGTCGCGCCCGACAGTTTCGCGACCAAAATGCCGCGCTGGGCCGAGGTCTCGCCCGACGGGCGCAACGTCGTGTTCGAGACGCTCGGCAAGCTGTGGGTCAAGCCCGCGACCGGCGGCAGCGCACGGCGGCTGACCGGCGCGAAGGACGATGCGATGGAAGCGTGGCCCAGCTGGTCGCGCGACGGCAAATCGCTCGTCTTCGTGCGCTGGACCGACGGCGGCATGGGTGAAATCCACGTCGTCGGCGCGGGCGGTGGCGCCTCGCGCAAGCTGACCACCGCCCCGGGCCACTATGCCGAACCGCGCTTTTCGCCCGACGGCAAGACGATCGTGTTCGAACGGCGCGGTAGCGGCGGGCTGACCTCGGCGCGCTGGAGCGAGGATCCGGGCGTCTACCGCATCGCCGCAAGCGGCGGCACCGCCGAACGGATCAGCAGCGACGGCGCCAAGCCGCAGTTCGCTGCAACCAGCGACCGCGTCTTCATGGTCACCGCGAGCGACGGCAAGAGCCAGCTCGTCAGCACCGACCTTCGCGGGCAGGACAAGCGCGTCCACGCCAACGGCGAGCTGGTCAGCGACTATGAAATCTCGCCCGACGGCCGCACGCTGGCGTTCCGGCAGAACTACGACGCCTATGTCACCCCGCTGATGCCCGGCGGACAGGATGTCTCTCTCGGCACCAAGAGTGGTGCACTGCCCGTCACGCGCGTTTCTGGCAGCGGCGCCGAATATATGCACTGGTCCGACGGCGGCCGCCGCCTCCACTGGAGCCGCGGCGCGACGTTGTTCAGTGCCGATCTGGCGAGCTTCTTCACGAGCGCGCCGGTCGACGAAAAGGCGCCCAAGTTCACACCGCCGACCGACGGCGTATCGCTCTCGATGACGCAGGCGGCGTCGAAGCATAAGGGCGTCGTCGTCATCACCGGCGCCAAGATCGTGACGATGGCCGACAAGGACGGCGGCGTGATCGAAAATGGCGCGATCGTCATCGACGGCGATCGCATCACCGCGGTCGGCCCGGCGGGCGCGATCACCGTGCCTGCGGGCGCAGTCACCGTCGATGCGACCGGCAAGACGATCGTCCCCGGCTTCGTCGACGCCCACGCGCACGGCTCGCACGGCGACGACGAGCTGGTCCCGCAGCAGAATTGGTCGGAGATCGTCAACCTCGCGATGGGCACGACGACGAGCCATAATCCCTCGTCGCGCGCCTCGGAGATTTTCGTCTCGTCCGAAATGCAACGCGCCGGGCTGATCCTCGCCCCGCGCATCTTCTCGACCGGCGAGGTCATCTATGGCGCCAAGGCAGCCGGCGTTTATGCCGAGATCAACGGCTATGACGACGCGCTCGCCCACGTTCGCCGCCTGAAGGCGCAGGGTGCGCACAGCGTCAAAAACTATAACCAGCCGCGCCGCGACCAGCGCCAGATGGTGGTGAAGGCGGCGCAGGTCGAGGGCATGACCGTCGTGCCCGAGGGCGGGTCGCTGTTCACGCAGGACGTCACGTTGATCCAGGACGGCAATTCGACCGTCGAGCACAATGTCCCGCTCCACATCTTCTACAAGGATTTGGTCCAGCTGTGGGGGCAGACTGAGGTCGACTACACCCCGACACTCGTCGTGACCTATGGCGGTCCCGCGGGCGATCCCTATTGGCGTGCGCACACCAATGTGTGGGAGCATCCGATCCTGTCGCGCCACGCGCCGCCGGCCGAACTCGCGGCGAACAACAAGCGCCGCGTCATCGCGCCCGAGAGCGATTATGTCGACGATGATTCGGCGCGTCAGGCGGGCAAGATCGCCGCGACGGGCCGCATGGTCTCGATCGGCGCGCACGGCCAGCAATCGGGCCTCGGCGCGCATTGGGAAATCTGGTCGTTCGTGCGCGGCGGCTGGAGCAACATCGACGCGCTGCGCGCCGCGACGATCATGCCTGCCACCTCGCTCGGCTATGCAAAGGATGTCGGATCGCTCGAGGCCGGGAAGCTTGCCGACCTGCTGATCCTCGACGCCGACCCGACCGAAAATATACGCAATACCGAGCAAATCCACCGCGTGATGCTCGGCGGGCGGCTCTACGATCCACTGACGATGAACGAGGCCGAGACGGGGGCGCGCAAGCGCCAGCCCTATTGGTGGGAGGCCGACAAGCCCTGATCGGGTGACGATACCAAGCGGCGGGCCGTAATTTTGTGACGAGAGGGTTGCAAGACGTTCGGACCGCCGCTAGGGGCGTCCACTCTCAGCGAGGAGAGTTGGCTGAGTGGTCGAAAGCGTCGCACTCGAAATGCGAAGTGCCGGCAACGGTACCGAGGGTTCGAATCCCTCACTCTCCTCCATTTTTCTACAATTTGACCACAGCAAGCCGCCCCGGCGCACGACCGGGGCAGCTCGCGGCGGCCGTTACCTGACGGTAACGAGCGACGGCGCGGCGAGCGTCGCGACGACCGCGCCGACGATCAGGAACAGTACGATATAAACGATGATCACCACCGCCGTGTAGCCGAACGCCTTGTCCTCTGGCGCCTTCATCAGCACCGGCAGGCCGAGATACAGGAGATAAAGCCCGTAGAGGGCGAACAAGAGGCCGATGACGGCAAGCGCGGGCAATATTCCGAAGATGCCGCCGACCCAGCCGGCAGTCGCCGAATAGGCCGCGACCTTCAGCGCCTGGACCTGATCCTTTTGACCGCCGAAGTTCGGTGCGAGGCCGTCGATGACCAACGCGAGGATGAAGATCGTCGCCAGTGACAGGCCATAAGAAACCACCGCCGACACAAGCGCGCCCACGAGCGGCGGGTGGTATGTCACACCGAGCATGGTGAATCCGAAAACCTGCCCGCCGATGAACCCGGCGAGCGGGCCGATCGCCGCCAGCACAAGCACATAGGGCACATAGACCGATTGCACCGTCGCCGGCTCGGCGGCGATGATCGGCCATGTCTCTTTAGGTTTGAGAAGAATGTCCTTCGCGCGCTGGATAATGCCCGAAGCCGGGCCGGAGATATTGGGTGGTAAGTCCGTCATAATGCGTCTCCCCTGATCGTGCGGCCCACAACCCGAATGGGATATGCAAAAGCCAGAAGAGCGTTTTAGCCCGCATCGCCAATGCATCTGTAACGCTGATCACAGCCCGATTCGGCAAACCACAGCCGAATTGGAATGTAACGGACTTGAAACGTGCGTAAACTGCCATAGATTGACCCTATGACGCCCGAATCCACTTCCGAACTTCCCGCCACCGTTACTGCACCGCTGATCGGTCGCGCGCGTTTCGCGCCGGGCGATATCGTGCGCCACCGGATGTTCGACTTTCGCGGCGTCGTGTTCGACATCGATCCGGTCTTTGCGAACAGCGACGAATGGTATGAAGCGATCCCTGAGGATATCCGCCCGGCGAAAGAGCAGCCCTATTACCACCTGCTCGCCGAGAATGGCGACTCCTCGTACATCGCCTATGTCAGTCAGCAGAATCTGGTCGCCGATGGCGACAGCGGACCGATCGACCATCCACAGATCGACGCGATGTTCGAGGGGCTGGAACGCGGCCGCTATCGCGTCCGCGCCATCCATCGCCATTAATCAGGCTTTGAGCTTCCATCCCGAGGCGAGCAGGCGGTAAGTCAGCAGGCCCAGCGCGATATTCACGCCGACCAGCACGAGCGCCGCGGTCAGCACCGGGTTCGCGATCGTTGAATCGACCGTGCCGATAAAGCCGTAGCGAAAGCCCATGATCGCATAATAGACCGGGTTCCCGTGTGCGATCGTCTGGAACCACGGCGCGAGCTTGTCGACCGAGTAGAAGGTTCCCGAGAGCAGCGCGAGCGGCGTCACGACGAAATTGGTCACCGCGGCGGCATGATCGAACTTTTCGGCCCAGACCGAGGTGATGAGGCCAAGGAACCCCAGCATCGAAGCGCCGAGCACGCCGAAAACGGCAACCGCCCACAGATGGTCGGGCATGACATGCACACCGGGCCACAGCAGCATCGCGAGCCACAGCGCCAGCCCGACAAGAACCGACCGCGTGATCGCGGCGCCGACCAGCGCGATGATCAATTCGCCGACGGCGAGCGGCGGCATCAGATAATCGACGATCGTCCCTTGGATCTTGCCGACGAGCAGCGAAAAGCTCGAATTGGCGAAGCTGTTCTGCAGCATCGCCATCATTATGAGGCCCGGCGCAATGAAATCGGCGAAGGGAACGCCGATGACCGTCCGCCCCGCCCCGCCCAGCGCGACGGTAAAAATGACGAGGAACAGGAGCGTGGTGATCGCGGGAGCCCAGATTGTTTGCAGCTGGACCTTGAAAAACCGCCGCACCTCCTTGACATATAGCGCGTGCATGCCGGGCACGTTCAGCGTTCGAATATGGGGAACGCCGGGTTCGGCAAAAGTTGGAGTCGCGGCGGAATTTGTCGAGTCGGGGCGCGAAATTTGGGGCTGGTCGTTCATGGCGTTCTCGCCTATCGCCTCCCCGATCTTACCGCAAGCTGGGCAACGATTGAATGCCGGTCCCGAAAGGATCGACAATGCGGATCGCCTGACCGCCCGCAGCGTGAATGATGAGGAATAGATTATGTCATGGACCGACGAGCGCATCGAAAGCCTGCGCACCATGTGGGAAAAGGGGCTGACCGCCAGCCAGATCGCTGACGAACTCGGCGGGGTGAGCCGCAATGCGGTGATCGGCAAGGCGCATCGCCTCGGCCTGAAATCGCGCCCCTCGCCCGTCAAGGCGACCGAAAAGGTGGCCAAGCCGGTCAAGGCCGCGGCACCCGCGGCGCCGAAACCCGCAGCCCCCGTTTCCGCTCCGCGCGCAGCGGCCCCGGTGGCGCCACGCCCCGTCGCTGCGCCGAAACAGGAAGCCCGCCCCGCTATCGAGACACCGTCGGCGGATGGCGCTCTGGGCGGCGACGCCCCGCCGAAGGCCGATACGCCGCGCATCGTCTCGATCGGCCCCGGCGGTTTCATCCGTCAAGGCCCCGGCGATCAGCAGGCACCGATCCCACCGGCGCCGCCGCGCCGGCTGGTGCCCGCGAAGCCGAGCCCCGAGATCGCCGACAAGACGACCTTGCTCGATCTCAACGACCGCATCTGCCGCTGGCCGATGGGGCATCCGGGCGAGCCCGACTTCCATTTCTGCGGCGAAGCGGTGAACCCCGGCTTCCCCTATTGCGTCGAGCATTGCGGCCGCGCCTATCAGGCACAGCTGCCGCGCGGCACGCGCCGCCCGCCCCCGCCGCCGCCCTTCGGTGGTCCCCGGGTTCGTTAAGGCGCGTCCGGTGAGGCCGTTCGGCCAGGATTTCCAGTTCGCGCGCGCGCTCGGCCTGCAAATGGTCGAGCGCGGCGACGGGCGTTGCACGATGGCGATCGATATCGAACGCGAACGCCATTTCAACCCGAATGGCGTTGCGCACGGCGGCGTTGCCTATTCGCTCGCTGACACCGCCATGGGCGGCGCGCTGATGAGCATGCTCGAAGACGGGCTGGTCTGCGCAACGCTGGAAATCAAATTCAACTATCATGTCGGCGTCCGCGAAGGCCGGCTGACGTGCGAGGCGACCGTCCTTCACCAGGGCAAACGGATCGCCAATATCGATGCGCGGCTCTATCAGGAGGGCCGCCTCGTCAGCAGCGCGAACGGCAATTTCGCGATTTTCGCGGCGCCATCGGCCCGATAGGCGAAAGGCGCCGGATCTTTCGACCCGACGCCTCCCGTTCCCGCTCCCAAGAGGTCAGAAGCGGTAACTGATGCTCCCGCGGACGCTATGTGTGCGGAAATGCGAACCGCTGCGCTGAATATCGGTTCCCCCGCCGTTCAGCAGGAAAGGATTGATCGGCGGCGCGGTCCCGGGCCCGACATTCACTCGGTAATCGTCGTCCTTCACATCGGAATAGAGATACTCCAGCCCGACCGCGATCTTGTTGGTGAGCATCAGCTCGGCGCCGCCGCCGGCGGCGTAACCCCAAGCGTGCGTCTTGCCATTGTCGGCAAAGCTGTTCGCAGTATTCGAGGTCACGAACTTGTTGTCGAGGCGCGCATAAGCCGGGCCGCCGGTGACATAGAAGAGCGCCCCGCCGCCGGGCGTGTAGCCGGCGCGGACACGCAGACTGCCCTGATAATCGGCCTCGCGGCTCATCGTATAGCTCGCGGGCGTGGTCGAAAAGCCGCTGACGCTATCGCGCGCGACGCTACGGCCGCCTTCCAGAAGCGCGCCGACAACGAAATTGCCCATACGCTGATCAAGGCCGACGCGGCCGAAGAATTCGGGACCATCCTTGTCGTTGCGACAGCCGAGATTTGCGGTGCCCGTCGCGGCGCCATTACAGAAGCCTGGCGAGAAGGCGTTGGCGCCGCCCGACGTCGTCACCTGGTCACCGTAGGTGCCGTCGCGGTTGGTATCGAAGACCAGCGTTTCGTCGCGGTCGTTGCCCTGAAGCGTGCCGCCGCCGCCGATGCTGATATAGGGTCCGTTGAAATCCTGCGAGGTGTCGCGGCCTTCCTGCGCCACTGCGGGCATGGCGATCGCCGTGGCCGCAAGCGCGGTGAGGAGAGAGAGGGTTTTCATTTTTTACTCCACTTTTTGAATGACTTTGCAGTCGACACCCCAACCCGCCGCACGCATCCAAGGTTCCCGTGTTGGACGGAAACGGGATGAACGGAGTGCCGCACGGCCACCGAAAACCGCCCTTGCCAGCCGCCTTTCCTGCCCCCTATAGCTGGGCCATGAGTCACGATTTGTTCGACGCCGCGAACCCCGCCACCGAAAGCTATAACGCTTCGCAGATCGAGGTGCTGGAAGGGCTCGAGCCCGTCCGCCGGCGTCCCGGCATGTATATCGGCGGCACCGACGAGCGCGCGCTCCACCACTTGGCCGCCGAAGTCATCGACAACAGCATGGACGAAGCGGTCGCGGGTCATGCGACGCGGATCGAGATCGAGCTCGACGTCGGCAACCGGCTGACTGTCGTCGACAATGGCCGCGGCATGCCGGTCGATCCGCACCCGAAATTCCCGGGCAAATCGGCGCTCGAGGTCATTATGACCATGCTCCACTCGGGCGGTAAGTTCGAGGGTAAGGCTTATGCGACGTCGGGCGGTCTGCACGGCGTCGGGGTCAGCGTCGTCAACGCGCTGTCGATCGAAACCGAAATCGAAGTGGCGCGAAGCAAACAACTGTATCGCCAGCGCTTTTCGCGCGGCACACCGCTCGGCGGGCTTGAGGAACTCGGCCCGACGCCCAACCGCCGCGGGACGAGCGTGAGCTTCGTTCCCGACCCCGAGATTTTCGGCGATCATGGACGGTTCAAGCCGCAGCGCCTCTATCGCATGGCGCGCTCGAAAGCCTATTTGTTCGCCGGCGTCGAAATTCGCTGGAAATGCGCGCCCGAGCTGATCGGCGACGACACCCCCGCCGAGGCGACCTTCCAGTTCCCCGGCGGCCTTGCCGACCACCTCAAGGAACAGATCGGCGCCCGCGAATGCGCGACCGCCGAGCCTTTCGTCGGGCGGCAGGATTTCCCGGGCGACCAGGGCCGCGCCGAATGGGCGATCGCCTGGCCTTTGTGGTCCGACGGATCGTATAGCTGGTATTGCAACACCATCCCGACCCCCGCGGGCGGAACGCATGAAGCAGGCCTGCGTTCGGCGCTCACCAAGGGTTTACGCGCCTTTGGCGAGTTGGTCGGACAGAAGAAGGCCGCGCAGATCACCGCCGAAGATGTCTTCAACGGCGGCGAGATGATGCTCTCGGTCTTCATTCGCGAACCGCAGTTCCAGAGCCAGACCAAGGATCGCCTCTCGAGCCCCGAGGCGGCGCGCTTCACCGAAAACGCGGTGCGCGACCATTTCGATCATTTCCTGTCGGACAATATGGACCGCGGCCGCGCGTTGCTCGGTCTTGTCCTCGACCGGATGGATGAGCGCCTCAAGCGCAAGGCCGAACGCGAGGTCAAGCGCAAGACCGCGACGAGCGGGCGCAAGCTACGCCTGCCCGGCAAGCTCACAGACTGTGCGAACGACGGTCCCGAAGGCACGGAATTGTTTATCGTCGAAGGCGACAGCGCCGGCGGCAGCGCCAAGCAGGCGCGCGACCGCAAGACGCAGGCGATCCTGCCGATCCGCGGCAAGATATTGAACGTCGCGAGCGCCAGCGCCGACAAGATCCGCGCCAATCAGGAAATCGCCGACCTCGCGCTCGCGCTCGGGTGCGGGATGCGCAAGGATTGCGACGCCGACCGGCTGCGCTACGAAAAAATCGTGATTATGACCGACGCCGATGTCGACGGCGCGCATATCGCGACTTTGCTGATGACCTTCTTTTTCCAGGAAATGCCCGACATCGTGCGGCGCGGCCACGTCTATCTGGCGCAGCCACCGCTCTATCGCATCACCTCGGGCAATACATCGGTCTATGCACGCGACGATGCGCACCGCGCCGAGATCGAGGCGACACAATTCAAGGGCAAGAAGGTCGACGTCGGCCGCTTCAAGGGCCTCGGCGAAATGAACCCGAACCAGCTCAAGGAAACGACGATGGACCCGGCGACGCGCTCGATGCTGCGCGTCACGCTGCCGCAGGAATATGAGGAGCGGCACCTGGTCAAGGACCTGGTCGACCGGCTGATGGGCAAGCACCCTGAACATCGCTTCCAGTTCATCCAGGCGAATGCCGCGACGCTTGACGAGGCGGCCATCGACGCCTGATTTTGAGCTTTGACCGGTAACTTCCTGCGTTCGGGGAGGATTTACGAGCGGGCGACGGGCAGAAATTGGAGTAGGGCGCTGGTGAGCAAGCGATACAGCGGCGGCTGCCTGTGCGGTAGCATTCGATTCGACGCTGCGGGAGCGCCCGCCAAACCCCACACATGTTCGTGTAAAATGTGTCAGCGACACACCGGCGCCCTAACCGCGGCTTGGGCCGAATTCCCCGCCGACGCGGTAAGCTGGACCGGCCCCGGAGGGCCCCCATCCACCTGGCGATCATCGGAATTTTCCAGCCGGGCCTTTTGCCCGGCCTGCGGGAGCAGCTTGGGCGCGATCGATGACGAGCCGATTATCGCCTTGCTTCTCGGGGTGTTCGACAAGCCCGGCGACAAGGCGTTGATGCCGATTTCACACGCCTTTCGCGATCGCCGCCCGAAATGGTGGTGCGTTGACGTAAAAGCCGCGCTTCCGCAAAACGACCCTCCCGCCCAGGCGTCGGATTGAGGAGAAGGCCTTGATATCCGTCTTCAACAGACTCGCCGTCGCGATGCTTGCGGTCGCCCTGCCCGCTTCCACCACGCTGGCCCAATCGCCCGAAACGACCGCGCCGGCTCCGGGCACCGCCTTCGACCGCCGCGCCGCCCAACTGGTCGATCTCCTCACCGGCAAGATCGCCTTTGCAGATTATTTCGACCCGTCATTCCAAAAGGCCATCCCCGAGGCACAGTTCAAGACGTTCATCGGCGGCCTGATTGCACAATATGGAAAGCCGGTCGCCGTCGACAGCGCCACCCCGACCAACGGCCGTTCGGGAACGGTCCTGCTACGTTTCGAAAGGGGCGTCGCAACTGTGTTGCTGGACGTCGGCGCAACGGCTGATGCGCGCGTCACGGGACTGCGCGTCACTGGCGTCACCGTGGCGAACGACAGCTTCGACAAGGTCGCGGCCGAAATCGCCGCGCTGCCGGGACAAACGGGCTTCCTCGTCGCCGAACTGGGCGAAGCCGGCATCCGACCCCTCGCCTCCGCCAACCCTGATCGGCAATTCGCGGTCGGATCGACGATCAAGCTCTATATTCTCGACGAACTCGCAGCGCAGGTCGCCGCGGGCAAGCGCAAATGGTCCGACGTCGTGCCGTTGTCGCATTTCAGCTTTTCGTCGGCGGGGACGGCGAACTGGCCCGCCGATACGCCGGTGACGCTGCAGACGCTCGCCAACTGGATGATCTCGGTCAGCGACAATGGCGCAACCGATACGCTGATCCACCTGCTCGGCCGCGGGCCGATCGAGGCGCGGATGCGCACCGCGGGGCACAGCGATGCGTCGCGCAACATCCCGCTGCTAACGACGGTCGAAGCCTTTGCCCTCAAGGGAAATAATTTCAATGATTTGCGTCCCGTATTTATCAAGGGCGAGGATGTCGCGCAGCGGAAGCTGATCGAGAGCAACCAGAACCGCCTCACCCTCGCCAATGTCGACGGGATCAGTTTCACCGACGGCCCGCGTTTCATCGACAGCCTCGAATGGTTCGCCAGCCCCAACGATATGGCACGGCTGATGGTCGACCTCCGCGCACGCCAGTCGAAAACCCTGCTCGCGGCGATGGCAATCAACAATGGCGTCGGTCCCGTCGCCGCGGCCGACTGGACATATCTCGGCTACAAGGGCGGGGCGGAAAATGGCGTTTTGTCGATGAGCTTGCTCGGGCAGCGTAAATCGGACGAAAAATGGCTCGTCGTCACCGCGAGCTGGAACAATTCCGAGGCGAATATCGATACCGAAAGGATGGCCGGACTGGTCACCCGGCTGCTGGCGCTGGCCGCGAAATAGCGGTTCAGGCGGTCAGCGCCGCGACCAGCGCCTTGACCTTGGCCTGTCGCCATTGCGGGGTCGGGGCAACGAGCCAGTAACCGCGTTTTACCGCGACCGTTTCGCCCACCTGCCGGACACGTCCCGCGGCGATATCGGCCTCGGCGAGCATCGCGGGAACATTCGCCTGTCCCAGCCCATTGGCCGCGGCATCGATCGCAAGGCCCGCATCGCCCAGTCGCAGCGCGGGTTCGCCGTCGGCCACAGGGCAGCCCGGCCACGCGATACGCGTGTCGCTGTTGCTCCCCGGTCCCGACACGGTGACCATCAGCGCGTCGGCGAGCGCCACACCTTCATGTTCGCCCGCCCCGTCGGTCCAGAAGATCGCAAGGTCGAGGTTCGCCTCGGTAAAATCGATGCCGCTGTCGGCCGACACCAATGTGAAGCGCACATCGGGCGCCTGCTGACTGTAGCGCGCGAGGCGCGGCGCGAGCCATTTGGCGGTCAGGTCGCGCGGCGCGGCGATCGTCAGCGACTGCGACGATTGTCCCGCCTGCATCGCACGCACCGACTCTTCGAACTGCAGGAAGCCTTGCCGCAGCGCGTCGAGCCCGGCATCGGCCTCGCCCGTGAGCTCGAGCCCCTTGGGCGTCCGGCGGAACAACACGACGCCGAGCATATCCTCGAGCGCCCTGATCTGTTGCCCGACCGCCGCGGGAGTCACCGCCAGCTCGTCGGCGGCGCGCGTAAAGCTCAAATGCCGGGCAGCGGCGTCGAACACGCGCAGGGCGTTCAGCGGCAGGTGCGTGCGTTTCATAACGCCGTCGCAGGCGCCACGAGCGGAAAATGCGGGATCGCGACGAGCAATTGCGATCCGTCGCCGAGTTCCATCGCATAGCTGCCGACCATCGATCCTTCGGGGGTCGGCAGCGGGCAGCCCGAGACATAGTCGTACGCGCCGCCGGGGACGATCAATGGCTGTTCGCCGACCACGCCTTCGCCCTCGACTTCGCTGATCTGGCCGCGGCCGTCGGCGATCCGCCAGTGGCGGCTGATCAACTGCACCGCGCCCTCGCCATGGTTTTCGACGCGGACATGATAGGCCCAGAACCAGCGGCCGAGCGCCGGATGCGACTGTTCGGGCAAATAGCTGACCGCCACGCGCACGGTGATCGACCCGGTGGTCGCCGCAAAGGGGAAGAAGGAGTCGATCATCGTGTTCATCGCGTCAGCGTCGCTCAAAGCCCCACCTTGGTCAATGCCTGGTCCAGATCGGCGATGACATCGCGCGGATCTTCGAGGCCGATATTGATGCGCAGCATACCCTCGACGACGCCCATGTCGATACGGGCTTCTTCGCTCACGCCATAATGCGTCGTCGACCAGGGGTGGCAGCAGAGGCTGCGCGAATCGCCGATATTGTTGCTGATGTCGACGAGTTCGAGCGCGTTGAGGAACGCCATCGCCTGCTCGCGGCCACCGTCGAGCACGAAGGAGAAGATCGGCCCGCACGCGCTCGACTGACTCATCGCGAGATTATGCTGCGGATGGCTCGCGAGCCCCGGGTGGAGCATGCGCGCAACGCGCCCTTCGATCGCCTTGCCGACCGCGAGCGCATTTTCCGACTGACGCCGCGCGCGCAGATCGAGCGTTTCGAGACCCTTCAGCACCACCCACGCATTGAACGGCGACAGGTTCGGCCCCGTGTTGCGCTGGAACGGCAGCAGCACGTCGTTGATGAATTTATCGGTCCCACACACCGCGCCGGCGAGGACGCGTCCCTGGCCCTCCATCAGCTTCGTCGCCGAATAGGCAACGACGTCGGCGCCGAAATCCATCGGGCGCTGGAGCACCGCGGTAGCAAAGGCATTGTCGACCACCGTCGTGATGCCATGCGCTTTCGCAAGACCGCACACATGTTTCATGTCGACGATGTCCATCGTC
This sequence comes from Sphingopyxis sp. CCNWLW2, assembly GCF_037095755.1. Taxonomy (NCBI): domain Bacteria; kingdom Pseudomonadati; phylum Pseudomonadota; class Alphaproteobacteria; order Sphingomonadales; family Sphingopyxidaceae; genus Sphingopyxis; species Sphingopyxis sp. CCNWLW2. The sequence continues at coordinate 351,851 of NZ_JBAWKJ010000002.1, read as the reverse complement.
GGATTCGCTGGGGTTTCGAAGAAAAAGACCTTGGTGTTCGGCTTGATCGCCTTTTCCCACGCATCATTGTCGCGGCCGTCGACGACCGTCGTCTCGATGCCGAAGCGCGGGCAGAGATGGTCGACGAGCCAGCGGCACGATCCGAAGGCGGCCTTTGCGGCGACGATATGGTCGCCCGCCGACAGCTGACAGAGCAAGGCGGTCGTCATCGCGGCCATGCCGGTCGCCTGCGTGCGGCACGCCTCGGCGCCTTCCATCAGCGCAATACGTTCTTCGAGCATCGCAACGGTCGGGTTCTGGAGGCGCGAATAGGTCATGCCCTGTTCTTCGCCGGCAAAGCGCGCCGCGACTTCCTCGGCGCTATCGTAGGTGTAGCCCGAGGTCAGGAAGAGCGCTTCCGACGTCTCGCCATGCTCACTGCGCCACGTCCCGCCGCGCACCGCCTGCGTCGCGGGGTGCCAGTTTCTCGTCTTGCTGCGGTCGAAACCCGTCGTTTTTTTCATCTTATCTATCCGTTCAAAGCCGAAACAACCGCATCGCCCAATGCCGCCGTTCCCATATTGCCCCCCAGATCCGCGCCGCGGCACCCGTCCGCCAGCACCTTGGCCACTGCCGCCTCGATCCGCGCCGCGCTAGCCTCGTCCCCGCCCGAATGGCGCAGCAGCATCGCGAGCGACAGGATCATCGCCAAGGGATTGGCAACGCCCTTGCCCGCGATATCGGGCGCGCTGCCGTGGATCGGTTCGTACAATCCCAGCTTGCCGTCGCTCAGCGAAGCCGACGCCAGAAGTCCGATCGACCCGACGCACATCGACGCCTGATCGGAAAGGATATCGCCAAAGAGGTTGCCGGTGACGACGACGTCGAACTGGCCCGGATTGCGCACCAGCTGCATCGCGGCATTGTCGACATACATGTGGGTCAGCGCCACATCGGGGTAATCGGCGGCGACCTCGATCACGACGTCGCGCCACAGCTGCGAGGTTTCGAGCACATTCGCCTTGTCGACCGAGCACAGCCGCTTCGCCCGCCCTTGCGCCGCGCGGAAGGCGACATGCGCGATGCGCCGCACTTCGCTCTCGCTGTACGACATGACGTCATAGCCTTCGCGCTGCCCGTCAGATGTCGTGCGCGTGCCCTTTTCGCCGAAATAGACGTCGCCGTTGAGCTCGCGGACGATCAGCAGGTCGATCGCCGACGCGACTTCGGGGCGCAGCGCCGAGCTGTCCTCGAGTCCGGCGAACAGCTTGGCGGGACGCAGGTTGGCGAACAGGCCGAGTTCAGCGCGCAGGCCGAGAATCGCCTGTTCGGGGCGCAAATGGCGTTCGACATTGTCGAAGCGCGGATCGCCGACGGCGCCGAACAGGAGCGCATCGGCGGCTTTCGCCTTCGCCAGCGTTTCGGGGGGCAGCGGGTGGCCCGTCGCTTCATACGCCGCGCCGCCGACGAGCGCGCGGTCGAGCGTCACCGGCAATGCGAGCGCGGTCAGGACCTTCTCGGCCTCCACCATGATTTCCGGACCGATACCATCGCCAGCCAGCAGCAGGATTTTCAACGTGTCGCCCTTTCGTGTCTCGCCAGCCGCTTAGACAGCGGCAGCGCGTCACGCAACCGCCCTGCCCAGTCGGTCGATCAATCTTTCCCTTACGGACAGCAAGTCGCGGTTGCGCCCGTCGAGAATGTCGCGGTCGAGGAAGTGGCCCGTGATCATCAAGCCGTCGAGGACGTCGGCCATCGGCGGACTGGAATCTTGTCCGCGCAGAAACGGCGGCAGGCGGAACAGCCGTTCTTCATAACCCGCCGCCGCACCGGCGCTCACCGCACCGCCCGATTTGGGGCTGACAAAGGCGAGATTGTCGGACGAGCCGGTTACGACGCACTCCTCCAGGTTCAGGCCGAAGCCCAATTCGGCCAGCAGCAGCAACTCATAGCGCGCCAGCGCGGCGGCCCATTGCCGCGCCGATGGCGCCACGCCGATCGCGTCCAGAACCGCTGACAGCGCCAAATAGAGCGCCGGATAAGGCTGGCTTTCGGGTAGAGTCGCCGCGGTGAGGCTCGTCAGCCAATCAATAGCGGCCGCCGCCAGTGGTTCGGCAAGCAGCGGCGCACGGCTTTCCAGAAGCTCCGCGGTCCCGCTGGCGAGCTGCTCCTCGGTTCGCGCGCGCAGTTCGAGTGCAACCAGATTGCCCGGCACAAGGATTGGCCGCACCCGTCGCGACCGACCGCCGCGAACATAGCCCGCAACCAGCCCCGCCTCTTCGGTCAACGCGCGCAAAATCGCGCCATGCTCGCCATGCGCGCGAACCGCGCAGACGATGGCATCGGCGATCAGGCTGGCCAAAGCACCATCTGCGTCTGCGTCACCAGCGCGACCTCGGCACCATCTTCGGTACGGATGCGCGTCTGCCATACCGACAGGCGCTTGCCGATCTTCACCGGCGTCGCTTCGCCGACGAGCACCGACCCGAGGGGCCCCGCACCGAGGAAATTGGTCTTGCTCTCGATCGTTGTCGTCCCGCTCGCACCTTCGGGCAAGGTCAGGAACGCGCCGACCGCGCCGAGGCAATCGGCAAAGGCCATGATCGCCCCGCCATGGACGATCCCGCCCGCGGTGCAGATTTCGGCGCGCACGGGGAGTTTACCCGCGATACGGTCCTTGCTGCCTTCGTGAATGGTGACGCCCAATGTTCCTGCGAGCGGCATGGCTGCTGCAAAATCCATAATATTCCCCTCACCGTCCCGAATGATAGAAATCATGCACCGCCTGCGCGACCGCAGCGCTGACCCCCGGAGCCTTCTGCAAATCCTCGAGACTGGCGCCGCGCACCGCGCGCGCCGTGCCGAAGTGCATCAGCAGCGCCTTCTTGCGCGACGGACCGATGCCCGGAACCTCGTCGAGCGGCGACGAGCCCATCGCCTTCGCACGCTTCTGCCGGTGCGCGCCGATCGCGAAGCGGTGCGCCTCGTCGCGAAGGCGCTGGATGTAAAACAGCACGGCGTTGTTCGGCGGCAGCGTGAATTCGCGCCCGTCGGGGTGATAGAAAGTCTCGCGCCCGGCATTGCGGTCCGGGCCCTTGGCGACGCCGATATATGTCAGATCGTCGACACCAAGCTCGGCAAGCACCGCGCCCGCCGCCGACACCTGCCCCTTGCCGCCATCGATCAGCACGAGGTCGGGCCATTCGCCCTTCGTCCGCTCGGGGTCCTCCTCGATCGCGCGCGCGAAGCGGCGTTCGAACACCTCGCGCATCATCGCGAAATCGTCGCCCGGCTGTGTCTCTGCGCGCTTGATGTTGAACTTGCGGTACGCGCCCTTGATCCAGCCTTCGGGACCCGCGACGACCATCGCGCCCAGCGCATTGGTGCCCTGGATATGGCTGTTGTCGTAGATTTCAATGCGCCGCGGCGGGTTTTCGAGATCGAACAGCTCGGCGAGTTCGCGTCCGAGCTTCGCCTGACTGCTGCTCTCGGCCAGCCGACGGTCGAGTTCCTCGCCCGCGTTGCGCACCGCTTGTTCGAGCAGGCGGCGGCGATTGCCGCGCTGCGGCACGCTGATCTCGATCTTGCGGCTGCCGCTTTCGCCCAGCGCCTCGGCGAGCAGCGCGCATTCCTCGGGCTCGCGGTCGACGAGGATCAGCTTCGGTGGCGGCACGCCTTCGTAAAATTGCATCAGGAAGCTCGCCATGACCTCCGCCTCGGGCACACCCGCGACATGCGCGGGGAAGAAGCTGCGATGCCCCCAATTCTGCCCGCCGCGGATAAAGAAGCCCGCGATGCAGAGCTGCCCGCCCTTCGCGGCGAGCGCGAAGACATCGGCGTCGCCGAGCCCGTCGGCGTGCACCGACTGGCTGCCCTGAATGAAGGTCAGCGATTTCAGCCGGTCGCGGATCACCGCCGCCTGCTCATAATCCATCGCCTCGGCGGCCTGCGTCATCGCGGCCCCCAGCCGCTTCTGCACCGCTGTTGAACGCCCTTCGAGGAAATCCTGCGCGTCACTCACCAGGCCGGCATAATCTTCCTTCGAGATGCGATCCACGCACGGCGCGCTGCACCGCTTGATTTGATACAGCAAGCACGGCCGCGACCGGTTCGCAAAGAAGCTGTCGGTGCAGCTGCGCAGGAGAAAGGTCTTCTGCAGCGCGTTGAGCGTCTGGTGGACCGATCCGGCGCTTGCGAACGGCCCATAATAGCGCCCCTTCGCGCGCCGCGCGCCTCGATGCTTCTGGACGCGCGGGAAATGATGGTCGGTGCGCAACAGGATGAAAGGGAAGCTTTTGTCGTCGCGCAGCAGCACATTATACGGCGGGCGGTAACGCTTGATCAGCTGAGCTTCGAGCAGCAGCGCCTCGGCCTCGCTGGTCGTCGTGACGATCTCCATCGCCCGCGTTTGCGATACCATGCGCTGCAGCCGCTGCGGCAACCTTGCGACCTGCGTGTAATTGGTGACGCGGTTCTTGAGCGCACGCGCCTTGCCGACGTAGAGCACGTCGCCGCGCGCATCGAGCATCCGGTACACCCCAGGACGCGTCGGCAATTTGCGCACCACGCTGCGGATCGCCTCGGCGCCGCGCTCAAGGTCGGGCTGGTCGCCCTCGCCGTCTCCGCCGCGGATGACATAAGTCGCTTTTTCTTCGTTGAATCGGTCGGGTGCGTTCGGGCGGGCCATGATTTTGCATGTAGGCGATGGCGCTGCGGCCCGCCATAGTGTGCGACGTAAAACATAGGAGGGGTCTTATGGAACTTCGTGGAAAACTCGCGCTGGTGACCGGCGGCAGCGACGGGATCGGGCGCGAGATCGCGCTGCAGCTACAAGGTGCGGGCGCGGACGTAATTGTCACGGGCCGCTCGGCGGGGAAATTGCAGGCGATGGCGGCGCTGGGTTTCGGGACGATCGCGAGCGATCTGTCGACCTCTGCGGGCGTCGATGCGGTCGTAAGCGGTGTGGCGGGCAAGCCGCTTGCGTTGCTCGTCAACAATGCCGGGGTGGGCAGCGAATATGAGCTCGACGACGCCGCGAGTTTGGAGAATGCGGCGCATTGCATCCGGACCAACCTCGATGCGCCGATCGCGCTCTGCACGCGGCTGCTGCCTGTATTGCGCGCGCAGCCCGAAGCAGCAATCGTCAACGTCACGTCGGGCCTCGCGATCGCGCCGCGCGCGGGCGGCTCGGTCTATTGTGCAACCAAGGCGGGGCTGCGCAGCTATACGCAGGCGATCCGGTATCTGCTGAAAGACAGCAATGTTCGGGTGATCGAGGCGCTGCCGCCGGTCGTCGAGACGAACATGACCGCGGGCCGTGCGGGCAAGAAGATGAGCGCGCACGACTGCGCCGCCGAAATCGTCCGCGGCATCCGTACCGGCAAGAGCGAGGTCAACGCGGGGATGGTGAAGATGTTGCAGTTCGTCCACAGTGTCTCGCCCGCGCTCGCGCGGCGCATCATGATCCGGTTCTGAGGATTGCAGGCATGATCACCCTCTATGGCGAAGGCCGCGGCTTCCGTGTCGCCTGGCTGCTCGAAGAAATGGGGCGTCCCTATAATATGCGGCCGGTCGATCTGCTCGACGGCCTCGAGAAGGACAGCGAATTTCTGGCGATCAACCCTGCCGGCTTCATCCCTGCGATCGTCGACGGCGACACGGTGATGGTCGAATCGATCGCGATCATGGAGTATCTGCTCGCGCGCTACGGACCGACCCCGTTCGCACCGACGCCGGACGACCCGACGTTCCCCGTCTACCAGCAGTTTCTCCATATGGGCGAGGCAGGGCTCGCGGGTCCAATCAACGCCATTGTCGCGACGCACATCCTCGCACCCGAAAATCAACGGGAGAACCGGACGACGGAGTGGGCGCTCGACATCTTCAGGAACCGCCTCGGCCTCGTGAGCCGCCAGCTTGCGCGTACGTCCCATATCGCGGGCGACGATTTTACCGCGGCCGACATTTCGGTGACCTACGCGCTCCAATTCGCCCAGCGCACAATCGGCTTCACTTTCGGCGCGGCGGAGCTGGCTTATATCGAACGGACCACGGCGCGCGCGGGATACCAGCGCGCGATGGACAATTTCCCCGCGACAAAGGCGTGGGTCGAGGGGCTGGCCGGAACGATCTAAACGCCGGATGCAAAACGCCCGCGGAAATCCGCGGGCGCTCTGTTTTCGACGATGCCTGAGCGATCAGCCCTTGGCTACACCCGCGATAGCCTGATCGACCAGCGCCTTGTCGGCCGCGGCGTCATGCTTATCGGCGATCAGCTTTGCTGCCGCCTCGGTCGCGGCCTTCGCAGCCGCGGTACGAACTTCGGCGAGCGCGCCGGCTTCGGCCGCGGCGATGCGGTCTTCAGCCATCTGCTTGCGGCGTGCGATCAGCGCGGTGGCGTCGGCCTTGGCCTTGGCGACCAGCGCCTCGGCTTCCGCATCGGCGCGGGCGCGCATTTCGTCGGCCTCCTTGGCGGCGTCGGCGAGCTTGGCTTCATACTCCGCCTTCAGCGATTCGGCGTCGAGGCGGAGCGCTTCGGCTTCCTTCAGCTGCTTCGAAATCTCGGCAATCTTGTTGTCGAGCATGCCCGCGACCATCGCCGGCACCTTCTTCCACAGCAGGATCGCGATGAAGATCGCCATCGCGATGGAGACCCAGACGGTCGCGTCGATGAAACCGAACGACGCCGGCTCGGCATGCACTTCACCCGCGGCTTCGGACAAGATGGTCAGAACATTAGCCATGGAGCACCGCCTTCACCGCCGCCTTGGCATCCGCCGCAGCGACCTTCACGCCCGACAGCTTGGCGACGAGGTCGCCTGCTGCTTCGGCCGCAACCGATTCAATCTCAGCCATTGCCGATGTGCGCGCCGCGTTGACGTCGGCTTCGGCCGCCGACAGCTTGTCGGCGAGTTCGGCGTCGATCTTCGCCAGACGCTTTTCGGCGTCTTTCGCGGCCTTGTCCTTGGCGTCGGTTACCGCCTTTTGCGCAGCGGCGCGGCTTGCGTCGCTCTGCTGGCGGTAGCTTTCTTCGAGGTTGTCGGCGGCAGCATGCGCGGCCTTGGCCGCGGCCAGATCGTCCGCAACCTTGCGGTCGCGTGCGTCCACCGTCGCCTCGATCTTCGGCAGCATGCCGCGGCCGATGACGAAAAAGACGAAGCCGAAGGTCAGCAGCACCCAGAAAATCTGCGATGCGGCGTACCAGCTTTCAGCGAATTGGCTGATTTGAGGCATGGATTTACTCGACCGACAAAAAAGAAAAGCAGTCGCGGGGCCGGCCTTTAGCGAGCCGGCCCCGCAGACGAAATCAGGCTGCCTTGAGGTACAGCAGGATCGCGATAAGGAACGACAGCAGGCCGAGAAGTTCAGCAGCCGCGAAGCCAATGAACAGGCGGCCCTGCTGGCCGTCGGCAGCAGCCGGGTTACGCAGCGCGCTTTCGAGGAAGCTACCGAAGACGTTGCCCACACCGATGGCGGCCATACCGGCACCGATAGCGGCCAGACCGGCGCCGATGAGCGAAGCAGCTTGAACGTCCATTTTATACTCCTTGGGAAAAACGTTGATTATACAGTTGAAATATCAGTGCAGATTGACCGCGTCGTTCAGATAGAGCGACGTGAGCAGTGCGAACACATAAGCCTGGATACCCGCGACCAGCAGCTCGAGGCCGCTGATCCCGACCATCAGCGCCATGCTGGGGATGCCGACGCCAAGGCCGACAGCCGGACCGGCGGCGATCCCGTCGATGATGAACGAGGCGAACACCTTCATCAGCACGTGGCCCGCGGTCATCGCGACGAACAGTCGGAGAGCAAGGCTGAACGGGCGGACGAGGAACGACACCAGCTCGATCACGGGGATCAGCCACAGCAGCCACCAGGGCGTGCCATGCGGGACGAACAGCGAGAAGAAATGCAGGCCGTGGCGCCAGAAACCGACGATCAGCACGATCGAGAAGCTCAGGATCGCGAGGAAACCGGTGATCGCGAAGTGGCTCGTCACGGTGAAGGGATGCACGCCGAACAGGCCGAGCGGCATCAGGCCGATCACGTTCAGCATCAGGATGAACATGAAGAGCGAGAAGACATAGGGTGTATATTTGCGGCCTTCGGGGCCGATATTGGCGTTCATCATGCCCGAGATAAAGCCGGTGAAGCCTTCGACGGCGACCTGCCAGCGACCGGGGACGAGTTGGCGCTTCATCCCGCCGATCATAAAGACCCACAGCAAAAGGCCGGCAATGACCATCCACATCGCGCTGGTCGTAAAGGCAACCTCATGATTGCCGACATGGAACATGTCGAACATCTTCTGCACCTCGAACTGGTGCATCGGGTCCACTTTGCCTTGATCCGCCACGCGATACCTCGCCTAAATCCCAGTAACTCAGCTTCAATCCGGCTTTGAAGGCCGGATATTCGCTATCCGAAATATGCTTCTGAAGGCGACGACTATTCCAAGGAACAGCACCACCAACAGGCCCCAGGGTGCGGTGCCGGCAAAATGATCGATCGTCCAACCGACCAAGGCGCCGCCACCGATACCGCCCAGCAGTTCGGCCAGAACGCGGTTACCGAGCTTATAGTTCGCATCGGTCTCCGGTCCGGCGTTCACTGCGGTCCGTTTTGCTTCTGCGGCTTCGGCCCGGTCCAATCGCTCTTCGAGCGAGACCAGGCGCGAATCCTCCGAAGCTGGTTCCGGATCGCTGCCATTCCCCGTCATTTGCGCCATCCTCCTGAAACAGAGCCGATATCCATCGATTCCGCCTGCGAAAAAAGGCCCGAAAATTCGGGGGACCCCTAAGGCGCGGTCCGTTTAGGAACGACGCCCGATTAAGTCAATGCTTGTGCGCAGGTGCACAAAATTGGCGCGGCGCTGCTGCACAAAAATGCCGCCGCGTTTAGGGGCGCGGCGGCATCTGAGAGCCCGCGGGCTCCGATATACTCTGGTATGTTACGGGCAGCGCGCGTCGCGCTCGGGCGGGCTGCCGTCGCGGGTTTTCCAGGCGCCGCTGGGCGCCTGATATTTCTCGCCCGGCTTGGTCTGCGCGATCAGGTTGCAGCCGCTGGTAAAGGCGAACTGCTCGACCGTGCTGCCGGTCGACTGCGCGCTCGCGGTATAGGCGGCCTTGCGCTTGATGTTGAGGTCCTGCACCAGCGCGCGGATCGCCGGCGTCGGCGCTGTCGCAAAGCCCAGATAGCCATCGGGCTGCTCGCCGATCTGCCCGGCGGCGCGCGCTGCGGCATAGGCGGGGTCGCGCTGCGCCATCGCCGACGGCACGGCCAGTGCAACGGCGGCGGTCGCCGCGATCGCAGCAAGCGCCAGTCCGGTCGGTTTCCACATCGTCTTGGTCATCTTCTTATTCCCCATCAGAATATCTCGCTATTCTGCTCGATGAGCTTCTTGGCATCGCCATCCAGCCTGTACACCACTTCCTGACGGATGTTGATATTCAGGTTGATTTCGATCGGCTTGTCGGGCGTGTCGATCTGAACGCAGCCCGCAAGCGCGGCCGCCCCGATCGTTACTGCAACATACCTATCGCCTATGGCCAGCCTCCTAGCTCCAGTCTTCGGTATCTTCATTGCACGGGCTCGCTTTCTGGGGGCTGAACGGGGACGATCTTTACTTTTGCGGCTTCTTCCTGGGCGCGGATCAAAGCTGGCAGATTCTGTTCGATGAGCAGCGACGGATCGTAAAATCCCTTCGCCGACGTCAAAAGCTGGCGGAACGGCGCCCGAATCTTCACGTTGAAGATCAACGGCAGTTTTGCGACCTGGTTGGTCAGGAAGTTCCGCGTCGCGCCTTCCCCCTGCCCCACGCCGCCAAAGCGGATATCGGTCACCATTTCGCCGTCGAGGTCCCCGTTCAGGATGATCGTGAGGTCGTCATATTTGAGGCTACGCAGTGCGCCAAAGGCAAAATTGGCGATGACGCCCAGATTGCGGTTCGACAATTCGCCGACATAGGCGAGCGTGCCGCCGCCGGCGCGCGAATCGATGCGGCCATTGACGATGCGCCCACCGAGGCCGTCGAATTCGACCGGTAGCGTCCCATCGAAGACGCCCGTTGCGTTGATATTGTCGAAGCCAAAGCTTTGCAGGAACACCGCCGCATCGACCCCGACGATATCGAACGACAGCCGCCGCGCGTTGGTCGCGCTGAAATCGAGCGTGGTCGGATGGAGGAGAAGCTTGCCGCCACCAAAGGGCCAACTCCCGCCCTCGACCCGCACGCGATTGTCGCCGAGCAGCCGATATTCGATCTCGCCGTCGAGCACCGGGATGCCCGGATTCAACTCCTTGATCTTCGCGATCTGGCCCGGCGCGGTTTTGAGGCCGATCAGATCGTCGAAGCTGACCGTTGTAGTCAGCCCCGTCACCGGGCCGAACGCCGCGGCGAGGCTGGTATCGGCGGTTGCGAAGGTGCCGTGGCTCGTGACGCCGTCGGCGGTCCATTCGATCCGCCCGTCGCCGACGACCGATCCCTGGACATTGGCGACGACGCCGAGCGCCAGGCTGGTAAGCTGGTCGGGCTGGAACGCCTCGCTGAAGCGCAGTTCCTTGACGACGAGGTCCGCCGAACCGCTGCTATCGGAAAGCCGGTGGCGGATCAGCGTGTCGAGAATCTTTGTCCCGGTCTTCTGCTCGTTGAAACCCGCCTTCGCTTCGATCATCCCGTTCGCAAAGCGCAGATTCGCATCATTACTGACCAACGGGAAGAAGCGCGGATCGGGTGCGGCATCGGTAAGCAGCAACCCGCCATCAAGCGTCAGCGCGCCATTCGCGAAGCGCCACTGGCCCGCAATCTCGCTCATGTTCAGGGGCACCGCGCCGATCTTGCCGCTTGCACCGCTGAGATCGCCCGCCATGCCCTGCGGCGTCGAACGGCCGCTGAGGCTTTGCGCGCTGAAGCGGGTCACACTCTCACCCTCACCCAGCCGGATATCAGCCATCGCAAGCGACCAGCGCATCGCGGAGAGGTCGATATTCGCCGGGCCGCTTTTCAGGCTGAGCGGCGAACTGCCGCTCGTCCCGCGCAGCGCGAGGCCGGGTATGCGGATATTGCCGCGAAGCCCGTCGGGCCCGGCGCTGAGCAGCGGCGCGCCCGGGCGGCTGCACAGGTCGATCGCGCTTCGGCCGAGCCGGAAGCCGCTGACCTCGATCCGATCGGCCGCGACGCGGCTGCATCCGCCGTCGAGCGCGAGTGCGCCCGTCGGGGCAAGAAAGCCGTTCAACGGCACCGTCAGCCGCTCGACGCGCCCGCCCGCGAGCGGCCCCGACAGCGTAGCCGCTGCGGCAAAACGCATCAGCCCACCGGCGCCGCCCGAAAAACGCACCGGCGTCAGCGCCAGCCGCGCGCCTTCGGCACTATGAGGATCGAGACTGGCGAGCCCCGTTACCCTTCCCTCGGCGCTGCGATCGATACTCAGCGTTCCCGAGGGCAGGTCGCCGCCCGCGATGCTCCAGCGCCCCGTCGCGATCACCGCAGGTTCGTCAGCGCCATAGAGATAGCCGATGCGGCTATCCGCGCTGCCGGTGAAATGTGCACCGCTCGCGCTCGTCAATTCGGGCGCGATCAGGTCGACGCGCGCCGTCGGCCCCTCGCCCGCGAGCGCGAAGCCCGCGCTGCCGCTCGCGTCGGCGAGCACGCGGCTCAGCGCGCCGACAGCCTTCGCCGCCAGCGGCCCCACCGGCGTGCCCGCCAGCCCGCGCGCGCTTTCGGCGAGCGAATGGCGCAAGTCCGCGCTGCCGCTGGCGCGGGCGAAACGAATCCGCCCGTCGAATTTCGGCGCCGCGCTGCCGACATTGCCCTTGGCTTCGAGGTTCACCGTCTCGGCCGCGAAATCGGCGCCGCGCAGGCGCGCCATGTCGGCAGCGACGTCGAGCTTCGTCAGCACCGCGGTGCCGTCGAAGCGCGCGACGACGCCCATCCGGTCGGCGGCGGCGGATCCCGCGACCAGCCGCGCGATGCTCGCGTCAGCCTTGCCCTTCCAGCTCTGCATATCTTCGGAGAGCGAGAGGTCGAGCGCGACTTGCGGCGATGCGGCGGTGACGCGACCGTCGGCGCAGGCAAGCGCGCGGCCGCGCAGTGGGCCGACGAGCTGCGGCCGGACATCGCGGACCAGCACGGTGCCATAGAAGCTGATATCATCGCCGCTGCACCCCGCCGCCGCAATGCGCGGCGCGACCAGCGCGAGCTTGCCGGTGAAGTCGCGGCGCAAATTGCCGCCGCCATTCAGCGCCGCCCCGATGTCGCCCCACGGCGTTTCGACGCGTGCCCGCGCATCACGCAGCGCGACCGACAGGTCGGGCAAGGCGAACGGATCCTTGCTTGTCGGGTCGCGGAATTTGTCGAGCGAGCCGAACGACAGGCGGCCATCGACGAAGCGGCCATAGAGCCGAACGCCCTCGGCATTGATTCCCGAAACATAGGGACCGCGCCAGCCATAGCCGAGCAGGACTTCGACGCGCTTCGCGGTCAGGTCGGGATGCTTCGGGTCGCCGATGACGATGTCGGATAGTTGCTCGCTGCGAAAGCCGATCCGGTCGATCCTATAGCGCGCCGGAACATCGCGGCTTTCGAGCTGGTCGCGAATGAACTCGTCGGCGATCGGCTCGCGCGCGATCCAGACCCCTGCGATGAGGATGATTACGGCGCCAGCGGTCAGCCAGCGTTTCTTGAACAGCAGCTTCCGATATTTCCACCGCGGTTTTACGCCGTCTTCCGTGTCAGTCATGGAATATGGCCGATGACGTCATGGCGGCAAAATCTCGTCCCTCGGCCCGAACCCTGTTCAGGGCACAAACGCCGGAAATCCCGTTTCGATGCAGGAATTTGATCCGGTTCGCCATCTTCCTTACCCTATGACCGTTGAGTGCGCCTCACAAGGCGGTTATTGCCGCGGCATGGGGGATACGCCGGACCATCTTGGGCATCGCGCGCGGTTGCGGACTCGCCTGCTCGACGACGCCGAAGGCCTCGCCGATTATGAGCTGGTCGAATATCTGCTCACGCTCGCAATCCCGCGCCGCGACACCAAGCCGCTCGCGAAAGCGCTGCTCCGCGAATTCGGTTCGCTGGCGCAGCTTGTCAGCGCCGATCCCGAATCGCTGCGCCGGGTCGACGGGCTCAGCGATACCGGCATTGCCGCGATAAAGATCGTCCAGGCCGCAAGTCTCCGCCTGCTCAAGGGCGAATTTCGCGACAAACCATTATTGTCCAGCTGGGACGCGCTGCTCGACTGGCTGCGCGCCGACATGGGGCCAATCGACGTCGAGCGCGTCCGCGTCCTCTATCTCAATTCGCGCAACATGCTGATCCGCGACGAACTCGCAAGCGAAGGGTCGATCGACCAGTCGGCGATCTATGTCCGCGAGGTCATCAAGCGCGCGCTCGAACTCGGCGCTTCGGCGATCATCCTTGTCCACAACCACCCCAGCGGCAGCCCCGAGCCGAGCCGGCAGGATATCGTGATCACCAAGGATATCGCCGCCGCAGCCGCGAAACTGGGAATCGCGCTCCACGATCACATCATCATCGGCGGGTCCGATTACCGCAGCTTCCGCGCGATGGGGTTGCTCTAGCCGATTTGACTTCCGCCGCTCGCGGCCACATCATCATGGCCATGCAGATTCGGCGCAGCCTTCTCCATTTCCGCCATCATGGGGGACAACTTCTCGCGGGCATTTAGCCCCGGGTTCCGGCGCGCTCGCCCCGAACCCGGGGCACCTTCCGTCCAACATTGCCGCGCGCGGGAAACTGCCGCGCGCCAGCCGGAAAGTCCGCGCCATGACCAAGAAGAAAAACGGGGCCGCGATGCCCCATATCCGCATGATCGACAGCGAAGCCGACGTGCTGACCGAACTGACGCTGCAGCAGCAGCGCGATTCGGTTCGCTTCTATGAATTGCTGCTCGACGAGATCGATCGCGCCGCGATCTGCGAGCGCACAAAAATCCCGCCCGACGTCGTAACCATGGGCTCCAGCGTCACCTTCATCGATGAAAAGAGCGGCGCCGAACGAACCGTGCGCCTCGTATATCCCGCCGAAGCCGACATATCGGCCGGGCGGATGTCGATCCTGACCCCGATCGGGGCGGGCCTGATCGGCCTCAGTGTTGGCCAATCGATCAACTGGCCCGATCGCGGCGGCATCGAACACCGGCTGACGATCGTCGCGGTCGAGCAACCCGTTTAGCTTGCTGCAAACGGCGATGCAGCCGCCGGATCGCTCCGACGGCTGCACCACCCCGCGGGACGCCGTTTAGGCGCCGCGCGACAGGAAACCGGTCAATTCGGTCTTGTTGACCGCGCCCGACTTGTCACCATCAGCCGATGCGAAAGCCTGGCCAATCCAAGTCTTCACCTCGGCCGATTCGACGTCGGCACTGGGGTCGGTCGCTGCACGCAGCTTCTTCATCCACGCGCCAAACTCGGCCGCGTTCAGGTCGCCATTCTTGTCCCCGTCATAGGTCGGGAATTCCTGCTCGACGATCTGCGCAATCTGGGTCGGCGTTGCCGCCCCACCCGAAGGCGCGGGCTCGCTCGAAGCCGGCGGGGTCGACGCATCCGGTGCCGGGGCGGGTTCAGCCGGGGGCGTCGATGCGTCGGGAGCCGGAGCCGGTTCGCTCGCCGCCGGCGGGGTGGTCGGGTCCGACGCCGGGGCAGTCGTCTGCGCCAGGGCCGGGAAACTCACGGCTGCGGCGCCGATCAAAAGCATTTGTTTCAGCATGGTCTATACTCCTGTGTGCGGGGTTATTCGGGTTCCGATTCGGGCTTTTCTTCGGAATCCGGTGCGGGCTGGTCAGCCGGAGGGGTCGGCTCAGCCGCAGGGGGCGTATCGCTCGGGGTCGCGTCCTCGGTGGGCGCCGTTTCATCCGTCGGCTTCTTCTCGTCCGTCGGCTTGCTATCGGGCGCGGGGGCCGTGGTGTCGGTCGACGCCGGCTGCGACTGCGTCGTGGGGGCCGGCTCTTCGGCCGGGGCAGTCGTCTGGGCCAAAACGGGGAAGCTGACAGCCGCCGCGCCGATCAAAAGCACTTGTTTCAACACATTTATTCTCCTGTAACGGCGACTTCGATGGTCACTGCGACCCGTCGCCTTTCTGATGGGGCATGGGAGCAACCCATCGTGTTTCCGCAAAGTTGCGCGCCCTCGGCATTTGGCGAAACGCCCCGTCCCTGCTACGGGGCGCCCCATCGTGGTTCCGCGTGGATTCCGCGATAAGGCGCCCGAAAAGGAAGGAAAATCAATGGTTCCGCGTTACGCACGGCCGGAAATGACCGCGATCTGGTCGGCCGAGAATCGGTTTCGCATCTGGTTCGAGATCGAAGCGCACGCGACCGACGCCCTTGCCGAACTGGGCACCGTGCCGAAATCGGCCGCCAAGGCATTGTGGGATTGGTGGGCGACGAACCCGGCAATCGACGTCGCCGCGATCGACGCGATCGAGGCGGTGACCAAGCATGACGTCATCGCCTTCCTGACCTGGGTGGCCGAGAATGTCGGCGACGAAGCGCGCTTCATGCATCAGGGCATGACCAGCTCGGACGTGCTCGACACCTGTCTCGCGGTTCAGCTCAGCCAGGCCGCCGACATCCTGCTCGCCGATCTCGACGCGCTCCTCGAAGCGATCAAGCGGCGTGCCTACGAACATAAGCTCACCCCGACGATCGGCCGCAGCCACGGCATCCATGCCGAACCCGTCACCTTCGGACTCAAGCTTGCCGAAGCCTACGCCGAATTCTCACGCTGCAAACTGCGCCTCCTGGCCGCGCGCGCCGAGATCGCGACTTGCGCCATTTCCGGCGCCGTCGGCACCTTCGCCAACATCGACCCGCGCGTCGAAGCGCATGTCGCGGCCAAGCTTGGCCTCGCGATCGAGCCTGTCTCGACGCAGGTCATCCCGCGCGACCGCCATGCGATGTTCTTCGCGGTGCTCGGCGTCGTCGCGTCGTCGATCGAACGGCTGTCGGTCGAGGTCCGCCATCTCCAGCGCACCGAAGTGCTCGAGGCCGAGGAATATTTCTCGCCGGGGCAGAAGGGCTCGTCGGCGATGCCGCACAAGCGCAACCCCGTGCTGACCGAAAACCTCACCGGCCTTGCGCGCATGGTCCGCAGCGCCGCCATCCCCGCGATGGAAAATGTCGCGCTGTGGCACGAACGCGACATCAGCCACTCGTCGGTCGAGCGCTTCATCGGCCCCGATGCGACGATCACGCTCGACTTCGCGCTTGGACGCCTGACCGGCGTCGTCGACAAGCTGCTCGTCTACCCTGCGCGGATGCAGAAGAATCTCGACCGCATGGGCGGGCTCGTCCATTCGCAGCGCGTGCTGCTCGCGCTGACGCAGGCGGGCGCGAGCCGCGAGGAAAGCTATGTCCTCGTCCAGCGCAACGCGATGAAGGTCTGGGATTCGGACGGCCAGCTCTCGCTGCTCGAACTACTCAAGGCCGATGCCGACGTCACCGCGAAGCTGTCAGCCGACGAGCTGACCGCACTGTTCGACCTCGGCTATCATATGAAGCATGTCGACACGATCTTCGACCGGGTGTTCGGGACAGCATAGCCACGGACTGGAATCGCGCGGCAATCTGTCATAGGATCGGCGCCAGACCGACAGAGGAGCAAGACGAAGTGGGCATCCTGCGAACGATCATCTGGGTCTTGCTGACCGCCATCCTTGTCATTTTCGCGATGGCAAACTGGATTCCGGTCACTGTCACAATCTGGCCGGGACAGGTGCTCGACACCAAATTACCCGTGTTGATCCTCACCGCCTTCCTGATCGGCAGCGTGCCGATGTGGATCGCGCTGCGCACCTCGCGCTGGTCGATGAAGCGCCGCCTCGACGCCAGCGAGCGGCAGGCGGCCGATTTGCGCGCGCTCGCCAACCGCCCCGTCGAAGTCACGCCCACTCCCCCGGTCAACGACATCCCGCCCGCCCCATCCGACCTTTTCTCCACGGACAAGCCATGACTTCACCGCTTTATCTCGCCATCGACACCACGCACCTCGATGCGGCGCTGACGCTGGCGCAAAAGGTGCGGCGCCATGTCGGCGGGCTGAAGCTCGGCCTCGAATTCTTCTGCGCCAACGGGCACCATGGCGTGCATGAAATGGCGAAGCTCGGCCTGCCGATCTTTCTCGACCTTAAGCTCCACGACATTCCCAACACCGTCGCCAAGGCGATCCAGGCGCTGCGCTCGCTCGAACCGGCAATCATCACCGTCCACGCCGCGGGGGGGCGCGCGATGCTCGAAGAGGCCAAGGCATCGGCGGGCACGAACACCAAGGTCGTCGCGGTCACCGTGCTGACGAGCCTCGACGCGCCCGATCTGGAAGACATCGGCGTCGGCGGCAGTCCGCACGATCAGGTCGTGCGCCTGGCGGCGCTCGCCCGCGAAGCCGGCCTCGACGGCATCGTCTGTTCGGGACAGGAAGTGAAAGCGGCGCGCAAGGCGTGGCCCGGCGGTTATTTCGTCGTCCCCGGCGTCCGCCCCGCGAACGGCAAGATCGGCGACCAGAAACGCGTCGTCACGCCGGCGCAGGCGATGGCCGATGGTGCCTCGATCCTCGTCGTCGGTCGCCCGATCAGTCAGTCGGCGGACCCGGATCTCGCCGCCCGCGAAATCGAAGCGACGCTTTAAAGCCAATCCGTCACCCCGGCGAAGGCCGGGGTCTCACCGCAGCGTCCTTACGCACCTTGGAGATCCCGGCCTTCGCCGGGATGACGACAGGAAAGACACAATGCCCCCACTCGTCAAAATCTGCGGCCTCAAGACGATCGAAGAGGTCGATGCCGCCATCCGTCACGGCGCGACGCATATCGGTCTCAATCATTACGAACCAAGCCCGCGCTACATCGACCTCAAGACCGCAGCCGAGCTGCGCAAGCGCGCAGGCGCGGCCAACGTCAAGGTTGCGCTGCTGCTGGTCAACGCGCCGCAGCAACTCACCGGCGACGCGCTCGGCATGGTGCGCCCCGACATCATCCAATTCCACGGCACCGAAACGCCCGAATGGCTGGGTGCTGTGAAGCGGCTGACCCCGGCGGAAGTCTGGAAGGCCGTCGGCCTGAAGGACGCCGACACACTCGTGCGGATGCAGAAATATCAGGGCGTCGCCGACCGCATCCTGTTCGACGCCCCCGCCGCCGCCATGCCCGGCGGCACCGGCACGCGTTTCGACTGGTCGCTGCTCAAGAACCATCGCCACAGCATCGACTGGGGCATAGCGGGCGGCCTCACCCCCGAAAATGTCGCCGAAGCGATCGCCGCGACCGGCGCGCCGCTCGTCGACGTCTCATCGGGCGTCGAAAGCGCGCCGGGCGTCAAGGATGTGGACAAGATCGCTGCTTTCCTTAAAGCGGCGGGCCGATGACCGACTTACCCAACAGCCTCCGCTCCGGACCCGACGAACGCGGCCATTTCGGCCAGTTCGGCGGCCGCTATGTCGCCGAAACGCTGATGCCGCTGATCCTCGATCTCGAGCGTCACTATCGCGCGGCGCAAGCCGATCCCACGTTCAAGGCCGAGTTCGACTATCTGCTGAAGCATTATGTCGGGCGCCCCAGCCCGCTGTGGTTCGCCGAGCGGCTGACCGAGCATCTTGGCGGCGCAAAGATTTACCTCAAGCGCGAGGATCTCAACCACACCGGCGCGCACAAGATCAACAATTGCATCGGCCAGATCCTGCTCGCCAAGCGCATGGGCAAGACGAAGATCATCGCCGAAACCGGCGCCGGCCAGCACGGCGTCGCAACCGCGACCGTCGCGGCGCTGTTCGGCCTGCCCTGCACGATCTTCATGGGCGCGGTCGACGTCGCGCGGCAACAGCCGAACGTCTTCCGCATGAAGCTGCTCGGCGCCGAAGTCGTCGCGGTCGAGAGCGGCGCGAAGACGCTCAAGGATGCGATGAACGAGGCGCTGCGCCACTGGGTCGCGAACGTCCACGACACCTTCTACATCATTGGCACCGTGGCGGGCCCGCACCCCTATCCCGAGCTTGTTCGCGATTTTCAGTCGGTGATCGGAGACGAAGCGAAGGAACAGATTCTCGAAGCCGAGGGACGCCTTCCCGACATGCTGATCGCCCCCGTCGGCGGCGGATCGAACGCGATCGGCCTGTTCCATCCGTTCCTCGACGACGCCGATGTCGAGATCGTCGGCGTCGAAGCCGCGGGCGAAGGGCTCGACAAGAAGCACGCCGCCAGCCTTGCGGGCGGGCGCCCGGGCATTCTTCACGGCAACAAGACCTATCTGCTGCAGGACGAGGACGGCCAGATCACCGAGGCTCACAGCATCTCGGCGGGACTCGACTATCCGGGCATCGGCCCCGAACATAGCTGGCTCCATGAAATCGGCCGCGTGCGCTATGAACCCGTCACCGACGACGAAGCGCTTGCGAGCTTCCAGAAGCTCACCAAACTCGAAGGCATCATCCCCGCGCTCGAAAGCGCGCACGCGATCGCCGCCGCCGAACGCATCGCGCCGACGATGGGCAAGGACAAGGTGATCATCGTCAACTGCTCGGGCCGCGGCGACAAGGATATCTTCACCGTGGCCGAAGCTTTGGGAGTGAAACTGTGAAGCTCAATCATCGCCGTGCGATCATCGTCTTTCTGATCGCCGCTGCCGTTCAGGCTCTCGGCTTTCCGCTGATCAGCAAAATCTTTGGTCTGGGCGACCGGTTTCAGTCGCCGTCGTGGGTGGTCGTCGTTCTGGTCTCGCTGTTGTTCGTATTCATCGACCAGGCCGCTTTCCGGAAGAAGTCGGTTTGACCCGCTTCGCTGCCACCTTCGCCAAGCCGCGCCCGGCGCTCGTTGCCTTCATCACCGCAGGCGACGGCGACACCGCCGCGAACCTCGACGCGCTCGTCGCGGGGGGCGCCGATGTGATCGAACTCGGCATGCCCTTCACCGACCCGATGGCCGATGGCCCCGCAATTCAGGCCGCAAATTTGCGCAGCCTCGCCAAGGGCACGACAACCGCGGACATCTTCGCGATCGCGTCGGCTTTCCGCCAGCGTCATCGCGATACCCCACTCGTCCTGATGGGCTATGCCAATCCGATGACGATCCGCGGCGGCGACTGGTTCGCCGCCGAATGCGCCAAGGCCGGCGTAGATGGCGTGATCTGTGTCGACATTCCGTCAGAGGAGGACGCCGAACTCGGCCCGAGCCTTCGCTCCGCGGGCGTTGACCTCATCCGTCTTGCGACCCCGACCACCGATCCCGCGCGCTTGCCCGCCGTGCTCGATGGCGCGGGTGGTTTCCTTTATTATGTCTCGGTCGCAGGCATCACCGGCCAGCAACAAGCGGCGCAGGCGAGCATCGACGAAGCCGTTGCGCGCCTCAAGGCCGCGACCGACCTGCCCGTCGCGGTCGGCTTCGGCGTCCGCACCCCCGCACAGGCGGCCGAGATAGCGAAGGTCGCCGACGGCGTCGTCGTCGGCTCAGCCTTCATCGACATCATCGCCGAGCATGGCGACGCCGCGGCGCCGCATGTCGAAGCCTTCACCCGCTTACTCGCCGATGCTATTCACGGCGCAAAGGAGATCGCCGCATGAGCTGGCTCGACCGCGTTCGCAACGCCCTGCCCTTCGGTGCCAAGCGCGACACCGCCGACAATCTCTGGCACAAATGCCGCCAGTGCCAGCAGATGGTGTTCGTCAAGGAATGGGAAGACAATCTCAACGTCTGCCCGCGCTGCGACCATCACGACCGCATCGGCGCGACCGAACGTTTCGCGCAGTTGTTCGACGGCGGAATTCACGAGATGATCGCTGCGCCTGCGGCGCCCGAGGATCCGCTGAAGTTTCGCGATACCAAGAAATATGTCGACCGCATCAAGGCCGCGCGGACGCAGACCGGCGACCGCGACGCCTACCAGAATGCGTTTGGCCGCATCTCGGGTCAGGGTGTGGTGATCGGCGTGCAGGACTTCGCCTTCATGGGCGGCTCGATGGGCGTCGCCGTGGGTGAGGCTTTCGTCGCAGGCGTCGAGGATGCGATCCGGCGCGGGGTTCCCTATATCGCGATCACTGCCGCGGGCGGAGCGCGCATGCAGGAAGGCACGCTGTCGCTGATGCAGATGCCCCGGGCCACCGTCGCGCTCGCGCGCCTGCGCCGCGCCGGCTTGCCCTATATCGTGCTGCTCACCGATCCGACGACCGGCGGCGTCACCGCCAGCTATGCGATGCTCGGCGACATCCAGATCAGCGAACCCAAGGCGCTGATCGGCTTCGCGGGCCAGCGCGTGATCGAGAATACGATCCGCGAAAAACTGCCCGAAGGCTTCCAGCGCGCCGAATATCTGCTCGATCACGGGATGATCGACATGGTCGTGCATCGCAAGGAATTGCCCGAAACATTGGGCCGTCTGATCGGTTATCTGGCGCCAGAGAAGGCGGCCTGAACAGACCGTCGCAACGGAACGCGAGCTCTCTTTCTCGTCACCCCGGACTTGATCCGGGGCCTGCCTTTCTTGAAGGAAAAGGCGGGTGCCGGGTCAGGCCCGGCATGACGGATGATGGGGATGCTGCTTTCCTCTAATCGAGCTACGACCATGCCCGACCACGCCCATAGCTCAGACCCCGCGGTTCAAACACAACTCGATCGCCTCGCAGCCCTGTCGCCAGGCCGCGACATCCTCGGGTTGGAGCGCATCGCCGAACTTTGCGCGCGCCTCGGCAACCCGCAGCTCCAGCTCCCGCGCACCTTCCATGTTGCGGGCACCAACGGCAAGGGATCGACCTGCGCCTACCTCCGCGCGATCCTCGAGGCGAGCGGACGGCACGTCCACGCTTACACCAGCCCGCACCTCGTGCGCTTCAACGAACGCATCCGCCTCGCCGGAACGCTGATCGACGACACGCTGCTCGCCGCCTTGCTCGAAGAAGTGCTTGACGAGGCGGCCGACCTGCAAGCCAGCTTCTTCGAAGTCACCACCGCCGCTGCCTTCCTCGCCTTCGCGCGCATTCCCGCCGACGATTGCATCATCGAGGTGGGCCTCGGCGGACGGCTCGACGCGACCAACATCATTCCGCCGCCGGCGGTCTGCGGCATCGCCTCGCTCGGCATCGACCATGAAGCCTTCCTGCTCGCTCCCGAAACGGGAACGCCCGACGATCCGGCGATACGCATCGCGTGGGAAAAGGCGGGTATCATCAAAGCCGACACGCCCGTCGCAACGTTCGACTATCCGCCGGGCGTGCGCGACATTATCGCCGCCAAGGTCGCCTCTGTCGGCGCCACGCTATTTCCCGAAGGGAACGGGTGGACGATAGAGGCCAACGGCGACAGCTTTCGCTGGACCTCGAAACTGGGTTCGGTCGCAGAGCCGATGCGTCCGCGCATGGCCGGGCCGCACCAGATGCGCAACGCCGGGCTCGCCATCGCGATGCTGCGCCTCGCGCCCGGCTCGCAGCCGACCGACGAAGCGATCGCTCGCGGCGTCGCGGGCGCCTTTTGGCCTGCCCGCATGCAGCGCCTCGGCACCGGCCCCCTCGCCGCACTGTTGCCCGGCGGCACCGAAATCTGGCTCGACGGCGCGCATAATGTCGACGCCGGGCTCGCGCTCGCACGCCAGTTCGCCACCGAGCCGCGGCGCGTCCACCTGATCACCGGCATGCTCGCGAACAAGGACCCGGCAGCGATCGTCGCGCCGCTGGCCGAACGCCTCGCCAGTCTGACCGTCGTCCCTGTTCCGGGGCACGAGCATCATGGCGCCGCCGCGTTTGGCGCCGATGCAAAGGCGGCCGCTTCGGTTGCCGACGCGCTGGGCGATCTTACAGTCGATCCGGCACGCGAAATTGTCCTGATCGCGGGCTCGCTCTATCTCGCCGGCGAAGTGCTCAGCGCGAACCTGCAGTTTCCGGACTGACGGCCTGAGGCGATGCCTCGGGTATCTCGACCTCGCCCGCCGTACCGATCGAGCGATCGACGAGCCCCGACCGCATCATCCACCAGAAGATCAGGATTCCGGGAACCGCCAAAGCGGTGGTCAGCAGATAGAAATCGACATAGCCGAACTGTTCGATCAGCTTGCCCGCGCTGGTCCCGGTGAGGAACCGCCCGAGGATACTCGCAGCGGCCGAGAAGAGCGCAAAGTGGGTCGCGGTAAAGCGCAGATCGGCGAGCGCCGACAGATAGGCGACAACGCAGACGCCGCCGATCCCGCTGGCAAAATTCTCGAACCCGATCGCGCCGGCCATGCCCCAATTGCTGTGCCCGGCGGCGGCAAGGCCCGCAAAGCTGAAATTCGAAATCGCCATCAGGACAAGGCTGAGTAACACCGACTTTTTCATACCGAGCCGCGCGTAGATGATCCCGCCGACGAACACCCCGGCGAGCAACGCCCAGAACCCCAGGCCGACATCGTAAAAGGCGATTTCGTCGTTGGTGTAGCCGAGATCCTCGAACAAGAGCCGGAAGGTCAGGTTGGCGAGCGTGTCGCCGATCTTGTGGAGCAGCAGGAAGAAGAGGATCAGGATCGCCCCCTCGCGCGAGAAAAATTCCGCCAGCGGCCCGACGGCGCCCTTGTCGGCGGCCTGCCCTTCGCGCGATTTGGTCGGCAGCGCGACCAGCGCCCCGATGACGAGCGCGCCAACGGCAAGGACGACCCAAAGAAGCGTCGACCCGACATAGGCCGCGATCGTCCCCCAATCCGCCGCCAGCACGGCGACCAACGCCAGCGCCGGCAGCGCGATGATCCAGTTGATGTGCCCGTTCCACCCGATGTCGCGGGCGCGCCGGGCACTCAGGTCGAACAGCGGGAACAAATATCCGACCAGGACCATCAGCGTCAGGATGTCGACGCCGAGCCATAGGTCGATCTGCCGCGCGATCAGAAACGCGACCGGGAAGCTGCCAATGAAGAGCGCGTAGTGGGCACGCGACAGGAACGCCGGCCAATGGCGCTCAATCTTGCGTTCGGGCTCGCCCATCACCAACCCCGTGATGATTGCCGGGAGGACCAGCGCCGCGCACACCATATAGGCAACGCCCCAACCGGCGCGTTCGGCGACGACCAATGCCAGGGCGCCCGCCACCGCCGCACCGATGCGCCAGCCATATTGCGACATGCCCGACCCCGTACCCAATTGTTCGGGCGCCAGCAGTTCGATTCGATAGGCGTCGATCACGATGTCATAGGTCGCGCCGGCGAGCCCGACCGCGATCGCCGCGAGCGCGACGACCGCCAGCGAAGCCTTCGGATCGAGATTGCCCAGCACCGATACAGCGACGAAAACAAGCGCGCCGACAAGGATCAGCCACGATCGCCGCTGGCCGATCCGCCCGAGGATGGGGATGCGAAATCGGTCGATCGCGGGGGCCCACGCCCATTTCAGATTATAGGCGAGAAAAGTCAGCGCAAAGGCGGTGACGGAAGACTTCTCGATCCCGTCCTGTGCGAGCCGTGTCGTCAGCGTCGCGCCGATCATCGCGAACGGGAACCCCGACGATATGCCAAGAAACAGCGCGGCCAGGGGTGCGGGCTCCAGATAGGGCCGCAGACTGTCGCGCCACCCCTTCGGTGCCGGCATCGCCGCATCTGTCGCCATCATATTCCCCCTTTTTGACCTGTGACAGGCCGCGGCCGGTCATATCTTGGCCTAAAGCGTTGGGGACAAATTGGAAGCGGCTAATTGGCTGTCGATCCGCCGTGCGTGGTCGGTCCGTCGCATCTCACGCCGCAGCGGGGCGCCAGAAGGTGGTGAGGCCGCTGACCTTGCGCGGCGCCTGATTCTTGCACGCCATCGTCTCGACCGCGCGCAGCGCCGCGACGAGCGCCGACGCACTGTGCGGCTTGCCGAGGCAGGCGACCGCAATGTCGGCGCCGTCCTCGGGACATTGGCCGGTCACCAGCAGCACTGCGATGCCGCGATCGCGCGCCAGCCGGGCGACTTCACGCCCCGTCATATGTCCTGCAAGGCCAAGGTCCAGAACGATCGCATCGATCGGCTCGGCGGCCATGATCGCCACCGCGGCCTCGCCCGAATCGACCGTTGCGACGATGTCGTACCCGCCGAGTTTCAGCGTGTGCTCATTGTCGAACGCGGTCAGCGGATCATCCTCGATGATCAGCAACCGCTTGATACAGGACGGGCGGTGGACGAAGAGCATGATGACTCCCTTTAACATCGCCATGACTCGCTCCGCGCCGTCCTGCAAGATCGCTTCTGCTTGCCATCGACGAAGCGGGTCTTTTCCGGCTATGAGCGTGATCACAACGCAACACTATTTTCCTTGAAAACGACAAGAAAGCCGCATCCGTTCCGATGACGACACGCCGCCCGCCCCGCTCGACGCCTCGCCCCACCGCAGACCGCGACGCCCCCAAAGGCCGCCGCGCCGCACGCGGCGCCACAACCGCGCTCAAGACCAAACCCGCCGAGGCCGAACGCGAGGACGGACCGCAGCGCATCGCCAAGCTGCTCGCGCGCGCCGGCGTCGGATCACGTCGCGATGTCGAGCGTATGGTCGAGGAAGGACGCATCGCGCTGAACGGCCAGGTCATCGTCCACCCCGCACCGCTGCTCACCTCGCTCGAAGGGTTGACCGTCGACGGCAATCCCGTCGCGAAACCCGTCTCGACGCGCCTCTACCGCTTCAACAAGCCGGCGGGCTGCATCACCGCGGCGCGCGATCCCAAAGGCCGCAAGACAATCTACGATCTGCTGCCCAAGGATCTGCCGCGCCTGATGCCGGTCGGCCGCCTCGACTATAATACCGAGGGGCTCTTGCTCCTCACCAACGACGGCGAGTTCAAGCGACAGCTCGAACTGCCCGCGAGCGGGGTCGAGCGCACCTATCGCGCCCGCGCCTTCGGCGACATCAGCCAGGCGCAGCTCGAGGAACTCGCGATGGGGATCGAGATCGACGGCGTCCGCTACGGCAAGATCGACGCCAATCTCGAACGCCGCACGGGTCGCAACCAGTGGGTCGAAATGACGCTGACCGAAGGCAAGAACCGCGAAGTCCGCAAGGTGCTCGAACATTTCGGACTCCAGGTCAGCCGCCTGATCCGCACCCGTTACGGCGCGTTCGAACTCGGCGGAATGCCGCTCGGTGCGGTCGATGTCGTCCCGCGCGACGAATTGTTCAAATTCCGGCGGCACCTCGGCTGATGCGCGTCATCGCTGGCGAATGGCGCGGCCGCAAGCTGCTCGCGCCCAAGAACGACGCGACGCGCCCGACTGCCGACCGCACGCGCGAGACGCTCTTCTCGATGCTGACGAGCCGCGTCGGCAGTTTCGAGGGGCTTGTTGTCGCCGACCTTTTTGCAGGGTCGGGCGCGCTTGGGATCGAGGCGCTGTCGCGCGGCGCGGCGCAATGCCTGTTCGCCGAGCAGGATCGCGACGCGCTCGATGTGTTGCGCAAGAATCTGGGCGTTCTGGAAGCGACCGCGCGCGCCGACATCCGCGCCGGCTCGGTGATGAGCCTTGGCCCCGCCAAACGCACCTATGATCTGCTGTTGCTCGACGCACCCTACGACACCGGAGCGGGCAGCGTGGCGCTCGACAAGCTCAACCGCCTCGGCTGGATCGGCCCTGACAGCTGGGTGTCGATCGAGACCGCACACAATGAAACGGTCGAGGTCGCGGGCTTCGAAATCGATGCGACACGCAAGGTTGGCAAGGCGAAGCTGACGCTGCTTGTGCCCGCGGGCCGGCTTTGACCGCAAGAAGCGGGATGCTTCGCGATTCGGTTCGCCGCTAGGGCCGCGTCATGACAGCACCGATCAACCTCCGGATGGGCGGTGCCGAATGGGGCATGTTGATCCTGCTCTCAATCCTGTGGGGAGGTTCCTTCTTCTTTCTCGGCGTAGCGTTGAGCGAGGTTCCGCCCTTCACCCTCGTCCTCGCCCGCCTTGGCCTCTCATCGCTGCTGATGCTCGGTTTCATGGCCGTCACGCGCCGCGTTATGCCGCGCCGCGCCGGGCTCTGGTCCGCGCTTTTCCTTCTCGCGCTGCTCAACACCGCGCTCCCTTTCTCGCTTTTCGCCTATGCACAGACCCAGATCGCGAGCGGCCTTGCCTCGATCCTCAACGCGACCACCCCGCTCTGGGGCGTGATCGTCGCGCATCTTTTCACCCCCGACGAAAAGGCCACGCCCGCGAAACTCGTGGGGGTCGGCGCGGGCATCGCCGGGGTCGCAGTGATGATCGGCGGCGGCGCGCTGTCGGGGATCGGCGCCAGCTTCTCCGCACAACTGGCCTGCCTTGGCGCGACCTTCTGCTACGCGCTCGCCGGGGTCTACGGCCGCCGGTTCCGCGCCTGGGGTGTCGGCCCGCTCGACGTCGCGACGGGGCAGCTTGCCGCGGGCACGCTTCTCATTTTGCCGGTCGCGCTGTTCGTCGATGCCCCCTGGCGGCTTGCACTTCCCGGCACGACCACGCTCTTCGCAATCGGCGGGCTCGCGCTGCTTTCGACAACGGTCGCCTATTTCCTCTATTTCAGTCTGATCGCGCGCGCCGGTGCGACCAACGCGCTGCTCGTCACGCTCCTCATTCCGGTAACCGCAATCCTGCTCGGCACCCTGCTGCTCGGCGAAGTGCTACTGCCGCGGCACTGGGTCGGTATGGCGCTGATCGCCGCCGGGCTCGTTGCGATCGACGGCCGTCTCGTTGACCGTTTTCGCGTCAGGCATCCCGCCTGATCCCCTGTCGCCGGACCATCAGCAGACCCAGCCAGCTCACCACGCCCGCGATCGCAAGATAGAAGCCTACGGTCCCCGTCCCGCCCCATTCGGCGAGCGCCTGCGCGATGATCGGCGCCATCGCGCCGCCCAATATCCCGCCCGCGTTGAACGCGACCGATGCGCCCGTATAGCGGACATGCACAGGGAACAGGCCGGTCAGCCAGCTGCCGAGCGGGCCGTAAACGAGCCCCATCACAAAGAGCGCCGTCGCGAGACCAAGGAAGATGAGCAGCCAGCTTCCCGACGCCAGCGCCGGCCCGAACACAAACCCGACAAGCACCGTCGCGCCGCAGCCCCAGGTCAATACGCGCTGTTCGCTCGACGCGTCGCTGACATAGCCTGCGAAAATGATTCCCACCGCCATGAACAGGATCGCGCCGAGCTGGATCAGCAGGAACTGCTCCTTGGGATATCCAAGCGCCTGCGTCCCGTGCCCGAGCGCGAAGCTCGTCGCGAGATAGAAGATCGCGAAACATGCGACGACCGCGAACGTCCCCGCGAGCGTCGCAACCAGATGATGGCGGAACAGATCACCGATCGGCACCGCGACCGGCGCGTCCGTCTCCAGCGCCTCGGCGAAGTCCGGCGTCTCGGTGATCTTGAGCCGCACCCATAGCCCCAGCCCGACGAGCACCGCCGACAGCAGGAACGGAATGCGCCAGCCCCACGCGGCGAAATCGGCGTCGCTGAGGCCCAGCCCCAGTAGCAGGAACAGCCCGTTCGCCGCGATGAAACCGACCGGCGCGCCGAGCTGCGGGAACATGCCGAAGCGCGATTTCCATCCCGGCGGCGCATTCTCGACCGCGAGCAACGCCGCCCCGCCCCACTCGCCGCCGAGCCCGAACCCCTGCCCAAAGCGCAGGATGCAGAGCAAGAGCGGCGCAACCCAGCCGACCATCGCATAGGTCGGCAGAAAGGCGATCAGCAAAGTCGAGGCGCCCATCAGCATCAGCGAAGCGACGAGCGTCGACTTGCGCCCGATCCGGTCACCATAATGGCCGAAGACGATCGCCCCGACCGGCCGCGCAAAGAAGGCGAGCCCGAACGTCATGAAGCTGTACATCAGCTGCGCCGATGCGGACTCGGCCGGAAAGAAGAGCGGCCCGAACACGAGCGCGGCCGCAGTGCCGTAAATATAGAAATCATAGAATTCGACCGCGGTGCCGACGAGGCTTGCGGCCAAGATGCGGCGATGCGCGCGATAGGGTGCCAGATCCAAGGTGAACGCCTTTCAATATCGGCGCCGCTTTGAACGCGTTCCCCGGTCCGGCGCAAGCCGGAATGCGCCTCGCTCAGCGCCCTCTCGCCGGAAGCTGCCCGCGGAGCTGTTGCAGCTCCTGCCCCGACAAAGGCCGGAGCCCCGCGGCGGGCTTGCCCTCGCGAAGCCGTTTGCGGTCCTTTTCTGACGGTTCGACCCGGCGTACGCGCACCGGGGCATGGCCCCGTGCTTTGATACCGAGCTCTTCGGCCGCGCCGCGCGACAGGTCGATGATCCGGCCCAGCGCAAAGGGTCCGCGATCGTTGACGCGCACGATGACGCGGCGCCCTGTGTCCAGCGCGGTCACCTCGACATAGGTCGGCAAAGGCAGCGTCGTGTGTGCCGCGGTAATCCAGCCCGGACGGAATTGCTCGCCATTGGCGGTGCGGTTGCCGGACTCGCTCCCGTACCAGCTGGCATAGCCGACCGCGTCATAGGCCGGGGCGGCGGCGGGCACATAGGTCGTGCCACGGATCGAATAGGCTGGCCCGATCCGGACCGGCGCGTCGGCCACGGGCCGGAACTTGCCGCCGGCACAGGCGGAAAGAACCAGGATCGCCGCGGCGGCGCTCGCCAGCCGGATTGTGGGATATGCGTGCATCGCACGACCGTAGATGCAGAGAATGTCGAGATAAAGTCCCGACCGTCGCTAGAGGACGCTCGTGGGATATTACCCCCGCCGTTCCAGCATCGGCGTCTCGTCGCGGCGCAGCGTCAGGACCTCGACGCCACTGCTCGTCACCGCGACCGTATGTTCGAATTGCGCGGAGAGTTTCCGGTCGTTGGTCACGACGGTCCATCCGTCGCGTGCCGTCGTGACCTTGCGGGTGCCCTGGTTCACCATCGGCTCGATGGTAAAGACCATGCCCTCGCGCAGCTTCAGGCCCGTTCCCGGCCTTCCGTAATTCAGCACCTGCGGCTCCTCGTGCATCTCGCGACCGATGCCGTGCCCGCAATATTCTCGCACGACCGAATAGCCGTTCTTTTTGGCATGCCGCTCGATCGCGAAGCCGATGTCCCCCAGATACGCCCCGGGGCGCACCTGACCGATGCCCTTCCACATGGCCTCCTGCGCGACGCGCGCCAGCCATCTCGCCGCCGGCGGAACATCGCCCACCAGATAGGTCTTGCTCGAATCGGCGATAAAGCCGTTCTTTTCGAGTGTGATGTCGAGGTTGATGATGTCGCCGTCGCGGATGATCTCGTCCGGATCGGGCACGCCGTGACAGACGACATGGTTGATCGAGCAGTTCAGGACATATTTGAAGCCATACTGCCCCTTGCTTGCCGGACGCGCGGCAAGGTCCACGCTGATGAAGCGATCGACGAGCTCGTTGACCTGCATCGTCGACATGCCGGTCAGGTCCAGCCCGTCCAGCATTTCGAAAACCGACGCCAGCAGCTTGCCCGATACGCGCATCAGCGCCAGTTCGTCCGGGGTCTTGACCATGTCAGGCGGCGGCCGCATCCGCGAGGCGCAACTGCGCCGCAACGAGTTGCGACTGCACGATATCGTTGAAGGACAGCGTCGGATTGGCTTCGGCCAGCATACCGATCTTCATCCAGAACTCGGCCTGCGCATTGATCGACCGGCACATCACCGTGCTGGCGCGCCGCGCTTCCTCATGCAGGTCGTCGTCGATTTTCACAATGCCCACGGGCTTCTCTTCCAGTTGATTGATATACGAATCATATATGTTTCGTATGCGATTCGGTCAATCGAAAGCCGTGACAAAAAATGCCCGTTCGCCGCATTGGCGAAACCGCCGCCGACACGTTACAGCGCTGGCATGGACAATCCCCCATCCCGCCAGTTCGGTATCATCGGCGCGGGCCGCGTCGCGCAGGCGCTCGCCATCGCGTTCGCAGCGCATTCGGCCGCCCCGCCGCTGCTCTGGAGCCGCTCCCCCGAACATACACGCGCTGCCGCGGCGCGGGTCGGCTGTGCCGACGTCGCCGCGGGCGCCGATCGCGTGATGGCCGCGTGCGACATCATCGCTATCGCGGTGTCGGACGACGCCTTGGCAGAGGTTGCCTCTGGCATGAGAAAGATGCTGCCGACGGACCGCACACCCTTCGTCTTCCACGTCAGCGGGCGCAGCGGCGCGGCGATTCTCGAACCGGTCCGCGCGGCGGGCGGGCTGACGGCTGCGGTGCATCCCGCGATGACCTTCACCGGACACCCCGAAAGCGAGGCCCGGCGCATGGCCGGGGCACGGTTCGCGATTACCGGCTCGACGCCCGAAGCCACCGGCCAGGCCAAACAAATTGTCGGCCTGTTGAACGGCGTCGCCGTCGAAATCGCCGAGGAACGGCGCGCGCTCTATCACGCCGCATTGTGCCATGCGTCGAACCATCTGGTGACGCTGATCGCCAGTGCATCGGACGCGCTGGCCGACGCCGGGGTCGACGATCCGGCGGCGCTGCTCGCTCCGCTTGTCCGGGCAGCGCTGGAAAACAGTCTCGATCAGGGTTTTGAAGGTTTATCGGGGCCGTTGCTGCGCGGCGACGACCGGACGATCGGCGGCCATATCGACGCGCTCGCCGCCTATTCGCCGAAGCTTCTGCCCGCCTATCGCGCAATGGCGCTCGCGACGGTCGACGAGTTGAAGCGCACCGGAACCGGCGTTTCCTCCCGCCTCACCGCACTGGACAGCCTGCTCGCTGTTCCCTAATCGTTCGCGCGTGAACGATACCCCTGCCTCCCTGCCCGACCTGCCCCCGCCCAGCCCCTCGGACCCGCCTTATCTGCAAGGGCTAAACGGCCCGCAGCGACAAGCCGTGCTCACCACCGAGGGCCCAGTGCTGATGCTTGCCGGCGCGGGAACGGGCAAGACCGCGGCGCTGACCGCGCGCCTCGCGCACATCATGGCGACGCGGCGCGCCTGGCCGTCCGAAATCCTTGCGGTGACCTTCACCAACAAGGCGGCGCGCGAGATGCGCGAGCGGATCGGACGGATGGTCGGCGACGTCGTCGAGGGCATGCCCTGGCTCGGCACCTTCCACAGCATCGCGGCCAAGATGCTGCGCCGCCACGCCGAGCTTGTCGGGCTGCAGAGCAATTTCACCATCCTCGACACCGACGACCAGCTCCGCGTCCTCAAGCAATTGATCCAGGCCGAGGGGCTCGACGAGAAGCGCTGGCCCGCGCGCCAGCTTGCCGGGCTCATCGACAAATGGAAGAACCGCGGGCTCGTTCCTGCCGATCTCGACGCCGCCGACAAGGAATCCTATGCCGACGGCAAGGGCCAGCATTTCTACGCGCTGTATCAGGCACGGCTGAAGACGCTTAACGCCTGCGATTTCGGCGACCTGCTGCTCCATATGCTGGTGATCCTGAAGACCCACCGCGACGTGCTCGCGCAATATCAGGACCGCTTCAAATATATCCTCGTCGACGAATATCAGGACACCAACGCCAGCCAATATCTCTGGCTTCGCCTGCTCGCGCAGCAACGGAAGAATATCTGCTGCGTCGGCGACGACGACCAGTCGATCTATTCGTGGCGCGGTGCCGAGGTCGCGAACATCCTGCGCTTCGAAAAGGATTTTCCCGGCGCGACCGTCATCCGCCTCGAACAGAATTATCGCTCGACGCCGCAGATTCTTGCCGCCGCGTCAGCGCTAATCGCGCAGAATTCGGGCCGCCTCGGCAAGACGCTGTGGACCGACCTCGAACCCGGCGACAAACTCCGCGTCGTCGGGGTGTGGGATGGCCCCGAGGAAGCACGGCGGATCGGCGAGGAGCTGGAGACGCTCCAGCGCCGACGTGTCTCGCTCGACCGCGCCGCGATCCTCGTGCGCGCGCAGTTCCAGACGCGCGAGTTCGAGGACCGCTTTATCGCAATAGGCATGCCGTACCGGATCGTCGGCGGGTTCCGCTTCTATGAGCGCGCTGAAATCCGCGACGCCCTCGCCTATCTTCGCCTCGTCCAGTCGAGCGCCGACGATCTCGCGTTCGAGCGGATCATCAACACGCCGAAGCGCGGGCTCGGCGACAAGGCGCTCGCACGCATCCACCAGTTCGCGCGCCACGAGGGCACGCCGCTCCTTCATGCCGCTTCGCGCATCACCGAAACCGACGAGCTGACGCCGCAGGCACGCCGCCAGCTCGTGAGTTTCGTCGCGCAGATGCGGGGTTGGCAGGCAAAGGCAAACGAGCTGTCGCATCCCGAGCTCACCCAGCTGATCCTCGACGAATCGGGTTACACCGCGATGCTTCAGGCCGACCGCAGCGTCGAGGCCGCAGGCCGGCTTGAGAACCTCTCCGAACTCGTCCGCGCGATGGAGGAATATGAATCGCTCGAGGCGTTCCTCGAACATGTCAGCCTCGTCATGGACCGCGACAACAACGACACCACCGAAACCGTGACGATCATGACGATACACGCCGCCAAGGGGCTTGAGTTCGACCATGTCTTCCTTGCCGGATGGGAGGATGGCGTCTTCCCGTCGCAACGCTCGATGGACGAAGGTGGCACGCAAAGCCTCGAAGAGGAGCGCCGCCTCGCCTATGTCGCGATCACGCGGGCGCGCGAGCGCGCGAGCATTTATCACGCCGCCAACCGGCGCATCTATGGCCAGTGGGTGAGCAGCATCCCCAGCCGCTTCATCGCCGAAATCCCGCCCGAACATGTCGACAGCGAAAACAGCTTCGGCGGCGGGCAAAGCCTGTGGCGTGCGAACTGGTCGGCGCAGGGCGATCCCTTCGCGCATGTCGCAGAACGACAGACGGCGCGGACGATGACGCGCGGTCCGGCGTGGCAGCGCGCGGTCGCCTCATCATCGACCGTCACGCGCGCGCCTGCGCCCAGCGAAAAGGGGCCCGCCGCATCGGTAGGCGCCAAGGCACGCGCTGACCTCGCGATCGGAATGCGCGTATTTCACGAGAAGTTCGGCTATGGCGGCATCACCGACATCGACGGCAACAAGCTGGAAGTCGAGTTCGAACAAGCGGGCACCAAGAGGGTATTGGACAGCTTCGTCAAGCTCGCCTGATTTTTATTGTCAACTATATCAGTTATGTTATGCCGTCTCCTGCGGCCAACGAGTCGCGTTTTGGGAGAATCTGCATGCGAAATAAGCTCTTAGCGGGCGCGATGGCGCTCGTCCTGGTCGGCTGCTCGGAAAAGGCGGCCGAAGATGCTGCGACACCCGATACCCCCACCGCCGAAGCCGTTACCGAAGAAACCTCCGCCGACGCCGCAGCCGCGCCCCGGATCGGCATCGAAGCCGCGCCCGGCGTCGCCTTCGACTATTCCTATGTCTTTCGCCTCGCTGACGACCGTATTTCCAAAGTTCAGGAGGAACATGCCGCCGCCTGCGAAACGCTCGGCATCCAGCGCTGCCGCATCGTCGACGTCCGCTACCAGCTGACCGCCGAAAAGCTCGTCGAGGCGCAGACCCAGTTCAAGCTCGACCCCGCCATCGCGCGCAGGTTCGGCGCCACTGCGATCGCCAGTGTCGAAAAGGCCGAGGGCGTGCTTGCCGACGCCAGCGTCGCAGGCGAGGATGTCGGGACCGAAATCCTCGCTTCGCAGCAACGCAGCGCCGGCTCCGAAGCCGAAATCGCGCGGCTCGAGGAGCGGCTAAAGTCGGGCGGGCTCGATAAGCGCGAGCGTGCCGAATTGCTGGCACAGATCAGCCAGCTCCGCGGTGAGATTGGCAACGAACGCCAAAGTCGCCGCGCCGGCGAAGCGCGCATCGCCTGGACCAACGTCGCGTTCAACTATGTCAGCAACGGCGGATTGCCGGGCATCGGGCATGAAAACCCCTTCGCCAACGCTGGCGAGACGCTGATGCGCAGCGGCAGCACTGCGTTGACCTTCGTCCTGACCCTCGGCGCAGCGTTGCTGCCATGGGGCGTCCTCGCGGCGCTTTTCTTCGCCTTCTGGCGCAGCCGCTTCATGGTCGCGGTTCGCCGGCAGCTCCGCGAGAAGCCCGGCGCAAGCGACCCCGCCGGCTGATCCCGCCGGGGCGTTGCTTGCAAAGGTCCGGCCCAGCGCTATGTCTGGGCCGGACACGCAGAAACGCGACGCGGCAGCGAAAAGGGACAGGACGATAATGGCCAATAAGGGAATGGACGCAGACATCTACGAAGCCTTCATCGAACAGCTGCAGCGCTATGTCCGCGAGCGGCTGATCCCCGCCGAGGATCAGCTCGAAGAGCTCGGCCGCGTTCCCGACGATATCCTTGCGGAAATGCGCGACATGGGCCTGTTCGGCGTCACGATGCCCGAGGAATATGGCGGCGCCGGCATGAACGTCAGCCAATATGTCGGCTTTATCCGCGAGATCGCCTACGCCTCTCCCGCCTATCGCTCGATCATCTCGATCAACATCGGCATGGTCTGCAAATCGCTCGTCGGGTTCGGCACCGCGCAGCAGAAGGAACATTGGCTGCCCAGGCTCGCGGCCGGAGAAATCGCGGCATTCGGCCTCACCGAACCCGATAGCGGATCGGACAGCGCCGCGATGAAGACCCGCGCCGTGCGCGATGGCAACGGTTATGTCCTTAACGGCACGAAACGCTACATCACAAACGCCCCCTTCGCCGACGTCATCCTCGTCATGGCGCGCACCAATGCCGAGGCACTACCCAAGAACGCGCATGTCAGCGCCTTCATGGTCCCACGTGACGCGCCCGGCGTGTCTATCGGCAAGCCCGACGGCAAGATGGGCCAGGCCGGGTCGCAAATCGCCGACGTCATCCTCGAGGATGTGCACGTCGATGGCGACGCGCTGCTCGGCGGCGAGGAAGGCATCGGGTTCCGCGCCGCGATGCAGAGCCTCGACAACGGGCGATTGTCGGTCGCCGCCGCCAGCGTCGGCTATGCGAAGCGCATGCTCGACGCCGGCCTGAAATATGCAATGGAGCGCAAGGCGTTCGGCGAGCCTATCGCCAATTTCCAGCTGATCCAGGCGATGCTCGCCGACAGCAAGGCCGAGATATATGCCGCCGAATGCATGCTCGCCGATGCCTGCGCGCGCGCCGATCGCGGCGAGAAAATCCTCGTCGAGGCGGCGGCGACCAAGATGTTTGCCAGCGAAATGTGCGGCCGCGTCGCCGACCGCGTCGTGCAGATCCACGGCGGCGCCGGCTATCTCAAGGAATATCTGGCCGAACGCTTCTATCGCGACTGCCGCATTTACCGCATTTATGAAGGGACGACGCAGATCCAGCAGCTAGTGATCGCGAAGAATATGATTCGTGATTTTGTGGGCTGATCGGTCGGAAAGGTCGCTGGTGGAGCCGAGGGGAATCGAACCCCTGACCTCTGCAGTGCGATTGCAGCGCTCTCCCATCTGAGCTACGGCCCCGCGACCGGCAGGGTCTTAACGACGCTGATTGGTGGTGGCAACGGCTTTTCCGACGATTGCTACCGTCGCCGGTGAAATTAGGAATGGGGGGATTCCGATGGCCAAGGCATGGCATTTGACCAGTCGTCCGCAGGGGCTGCCGACGATCGACAATTTCGCGTTGCGCGAGGTGCCCGACGCGCCGCTCGAAAAGGATCAGCTCCGCATCCGCAATCTCTGGCTGTCGGTCGATCCGTACATGCGCGGGCGGATGAACGACGCCAAAAGCTATGCCGCCAGCTTCCAGATCGACCAGCCGATGACCGGCGGGGCGATCGGCGAAGTCATCGAAAGCGGGATGGAGGGCTTCGCTCCGGGCGACCTGATCCTCCACATGGGCGGTTGGCGCGACGGCGGCGTCATCGGTCTCGACATGATGCCCAACAAGCTGCCCGGCGACATGCTGGCCGCGGGCCTGACGCCGCAAACCTTCCTGCATAATATGGGCCTGACCGGCGGAACCGCATGGATCGGCGTGCTCCGCGTCGCGGCGGCGAAGCCCGGCGATACAATATTCGTCTCGGCCGCCGCGGGTGCGGTCGGTTCGGCGGTCGTTCAAATCGCCAAGGCGCGCGAAATGACGGTGATCGGCTCGGCGGGCGGCGCGGACAAATGCGCCTGGGTCGACGACCTCGGCGCCGACGCGACGATCGATTACAAGGCGGGGCCGGTGCTCCCGCAGCTCGCCGCCGCGCTCGAACGCCTCGGCAAGCCGGGCATCGACGTCTATTTCGACAATGTCGGCGGCGAACATCTCGATGCCGCCTTTGCCACCGCGAATGATTTCGCGCGCTTCGCGATCTGCGGCATGATCGACGTCTATAACGACGCGAAGCCGCAGGAGATGAAATATATCATCCGCTCGATCCCGGCGCGAATTCGCATGGAAGGCTTTATCTACACCGACCAGTTCATCGACTGCATGGAAGAATTCCACGCCGACATGGGCGGCCTGATCGCCAGCGGAGCCGTAACGATGCGCGAAACCGTGCACGACGGGTTGGCGGCGGCGCCCGATGCCTTCCTCGGCCTGTTCGCAGGCAGCAATATGGGAAAGATGCTGGTCAGGATCTGACCAGCAACCACTTTCCGCCCGGCGTCAGCTGTCGAAACCGACCGACAGGAATCCCGGCATCGGGCCGTTCCAGCCATCATCGGGGCCGTCCAGATCATCCTGCCTGGTGTGCGACGGCTTGCGATCGCTCCGCGGTTTCCGGTCTTCGCGCGGCTTCGCGGGCTGCGCTTCGGCGGCCGGAACCGGACGCGCGGGTGCCTTCTCGGGCTTCGCAGCAGCTTTGCTGCGTCCACCGCGCGAACGTCCGCGCCGCGGTTCGCCTTCTTCTTCGTCGCGGTCGGGCTTGGCGACATCGGCCGCCGGCGCGCCGGCCGCGTGAATCGGAATCTTGTAGCCGGTCAGCTTCTGGATATTATCGATCGCCTCGTCATCCGACGACGTGACCAGCGTGAACGCGCGCCCCTTTGCGCCGGCACGGCCGGTGCGGCCAATGCGGTGGACATAATCGTCGGGGTGCCATGGCGCGTCAAAATTGAACACATGGCTGACGCCCTTGACGTCGAGGCCGCGCGCCGCGACGTCCGACGCCACCAATATGTTGATCGTGCCGGCCTTGAAACGGTCGAGCTCGGCGATACGACTCGATTGATCCATGTCGCCGTGGATCTCACCCGCCTTGTAGCGGTAACGCTGGAGCGATTTCGCGAGTTCGCGCACCGTCGTCTTGCGATTGCAGAAGATGATCGCGGTGGCGATATCTTCGGCATCGAGCAGGTCGCGCAGCGTGTCGCGCTTGCTGCGTTCCGATGTCTTGACCAGGAACTGCTCGATATTCTCGTTCCGGCTCGCGGGGCGCGCAACCTCGATCGTCTTCGGGTTCGACAGGAATT
This sequence comes from Sphingopyxis sp. CCNWLW2, assembly GCF_037095755.1. Classification (NCBI taxonomy): domain Bacteria; kingdom Pseudomonadati; phylum Pseudomonadota; class Alphaproteobacteria; order Sphingomonadales; family Sphingopyxidaceae; genus Sphingopyxis; species Sphingopyxis sp. CCNWLW2. Next base: position 313,647 of record NZ_JBAWKJ010000002.1, on the reverse strand, counting down.
TGTCGGCCAGCTTCTTGATCGGCGGCGGCATCGTTGCCGAGAACAACAGCGTCTGCCGAGTCGCCGGCAGCTTGGTGCAGATATTCTCGATGTCCGGAATGAAGCCCATATCGAGCATCCGGTCGGCCTCGTCGATGACGAGCAGGTTGCAACCGGTCAGCAAAATCTTGCCGCGCTCGAACAGATCCATCAGACGGCCCGGCGTCGCGATCAGCACGTCGACACCCTTTTCGAGCGCCTTGACCTGATCCCCCATCTGGACGCCGCCGATCAGCAGCGCCATCGATAGCTTGTGATACTTGCCGTATTTTTCAAAGTTTTCAGCGACCTGCGCCGCGAGCTCGCGTGTCGGTGCGAGGATTAGCGAGCGTGGCATCAGCGCGCGGGCGCGACCGTGGGCAAGGATGTCGATCATCGGCAGCACGAAGGATGCGGTCTTGCCGGTGCCCGTCTGGGCGATGCCGATGATGTCGCGCATCATCAGGACCGACGGAATGACGCCCGCCTGGATCGGGGTCGCTTCGTTATAGCCCGACTCATCAATGGCGCGCAAAAGTTCGTCGGAAAGGCCGATGTCGGCAAATTTCATAAGATCATCATGTCCGGAAAAGAGTTGGCGCCCTGCCTCCCACGCAGGCGGACGTTGCCGCGGCCATTGGGCAAATGGCGAGGAAAAGTCAAGGAAAGGCCGCGATAAACGCGATTAATCGTCGTCGCGGACCGGAACCATCAGCTTGAACTTGTCGATCTCGCACTTTGCGCCGGTCCGGGCGTGGATCTGGTCACGATCCTCGCACAGCTTTCCGTCCTTGCTGCCCTGCATGTAAAAGCCAGCGTAAAAATCGAGCGCGCGGCAACCGCGGTTGAGCTGCGCGCGCAGCCGCTGCTTCTGCCGCGTGATGATATCGATGCTGTCGCGCTGGACCGCCTGCATTCCCAATATATTGCGCATAGCGACGCATTTTGGCGCCTTTTTCTCTTTCCAGACGACCGGCAGTTCGGTCGCGCGCCTGGACGCCGAAGGGCCCGCGGCGAAATTGTTGATCTGCGAACGCTGGGCCGGGACACGGATGATCAGCTGTTGTTCGATCACCACCTGCCAAAAGGACGAAGCCTGTTCGGGCATCGGTGCGGAAATTGCGACCAACGGCTCCGGTGCTGCAACGGGCACCGCCGCGTCCGCCGCGGGCGCCGCGGCCACGAACCACAGGAATGCCGCCGTCAGCACAGCTCCGCCGCCGCTCCTTTGGCGTCCTGACCGAAGATTTCGCTCACTTATGGCTCCCGCGTCCATGCCCGCTGGACGAAATGATACTATTCGTCCATCGCCCTATTTAACAAGGATGATTGAACATCAAATGAACTGCTGTCACCCCTGCCCGCTTGTGAGGCAGGAAATTTCCGGAGTGGACCGGCATGACGCGCCCGCCATCTGAATCTTTGCTCGACGCACTCGCAAATTTGCTCGGCCCCAGGGGCTATAGCGACGACCCGGATGCGATGGCGCCCTGGCTGACCGACTGGCGCGGCAAATATCACGGCCGCGCCGCCGCGATGCTGTCGCCCGCGACCACCGACGAAGTCGCCTCCATCGTGCGACTGTGCGCCAAGACCGACGTCGCGCTGGTCCCCCAGGGCGGCAACAGCGGCATGGTTGGCGGCGCTACACCCGATCCCAGCGGCAATCAGCTTCTGCTCAGCCTGCGGCGCATGAATCGGATACGCCATATCGACGAGGCGGGGCAGCTCGCCGTCGCCGAGGCCGGCGTGATCCTGGAGAATTTCCACAACGCCGTGCTCGCACACGGGCTCCGCTTTCCGCTCACCCTGGGGGGCAAGGGGTCGGCGACGATCGGCGGGTTGGTGTCGACCAACGCCGGCGGCACGCAGGTGCTGCGCCACGGGTCGATGCGCGCGCTGGTAGCAGGTATCGAAGCCGTTCTGCCCGACGGCAGCATTTTCGATGGGCTGGCCCCGCTCAAGAAGGATAATCGCGGCTACGACCTGCGGCATCTGTTTTGCGGTGCCGAAGGCACGCTGGGGATCGTTACCGCCGCGTCGCTGCGTCTCGTTCCCGCGGCTGCAGCGCGGCGGACGGCGTGGATCGGGATCGATTCGCCCGAAAGCGCGCTGCTGCTGCTGCGCCGTGTCGATGCCGCAATCGGGCGCGAACTCGAAGGATTCGAGCTGATCCCGCACGCCTGCCTCGACGCCGTGCTGCGCCATATTCCACAGACGCGCGCACCGCTTGCGACCGCGCAGCCTTGGTATGTCCTGCTCGAACTCGCCGGCGAAAGCGATCAAACCTTGGGCGAAGCCTTGGAACGGCAACTCGCGGCGGCGCTCGACGCCGGACTGATCCGCGATGTCGTGATCGCCAAAAGCGACCGCGAAAGTGAAGATTTCTGGCGCCTGCGCGATTCCATCTCGGAAGCGGAACGGGCAGATGGGCCAGCGTTGCAGCATGACGTCAGCGTGCCCGTCGATTTGATGCCCGCTTTCATCGCCAACAATCCGGCGCGATTGGCGCGGGCCTTTCCGGGGGCACGGGCCCTGTCATTCGGGCACCTCGGCGACGGCAACGTCCACCATCATGTTCAGCCGCCCGCCGACGCCGATGGCGCGGCATGGCTCGCCGAGCATGGCACAGCCGTCAGCCGGCTGGTCTATTCACACGTCCTCGAACTCGGCGGATCAATTTCGGCCGAACATGGCATCGGCCAGATGAAGCGCGACATCCTCGCTGAACTGGACAGCCCGGCGCGCCTGGCCGCTCTTCGCGGGGTCAAGGCCGGACTCGATCCGGCAGGCATTTTCAATCCGGGCAAACTGGTCGGCTGACCTCGGCCCGGTCGAGCACGCGGCATATCGCCGCCCCTTATCATCGCCCTCTTGCGCCGCGCGGCGCGGGTCAATAAGGCGCTTTATCCTTTTTCGTCCCGAACTTCGGGACCTTTACCGGAGTTCAAACATGGCCACCGCGCCCGCACCTGCCAATCTGCCCCTGTTCTATAAGGACCTTGCCCCGCTTTCGAGCGTCGAGCATGCCGATTTCCACGCTCGTCCGCTCGACAGCGCCGAATTCCTGGTGGGCCAGCACGCCATCCCGCTGACCTCGGACGAATTCGTGTCGGCCTGCCGTTTCTTCCCGATCGTCTTTTCAGCCGGCGAAAATCCGGTTCCGCTCGCGCTGATGGGTCTGAATGAAGGCATCAACACTTTCGTCGACGACGAAGGCAAGCTGATCAATCCGGTCTATGTCCCGGCCTACATCCGCCGCTACCCCTTCCTCCTTGCGCGGCTCCAGCCCGATTCGGAAGATTTGTCGCTGTGCTTCGACCCGACCTCGGGCGCGATCGGCAAGTTTGACGAGGGCGATGCGCTGTTCGTCGACGGCCAGCCGTCGGAACAGGTTCAGGCCGTGCTCGAATTCTGCAAGAATTTCGAAGAAGCCGGCCAGCGCACCGGCCTGTTCATGGACGAACTGAAGAAGGCCGACCTTCTGATGGACGGCGAAGTCGCCATCCAGCAGGAAGGCAATGACAAGCCCTTTATCTACCGCGGCTTCCAGATGGTCGACGAGAACAAGCTGCGCGAACTGCGCGGTGACGTACTCCGCAAGCTGATGCAGAACGGCATCCTCGCCCTGATCTTCGCGCACCTCTTCTCGCTGCAGCTGATGCGCGAAATCTTCTCCGAACAGGTAAAGAGCGGCAAGATGCCCCTCAACACCGAGCTTCCGACCGTTTAAGCACGAAAAACCGTGGCCGCCCTTGCACTGCGCAGGGGCGGCCATTGAATTCCGGCCCTATCTCCAGATTATCGGCCGAACCGCGGCGTCGTCCCGATCAGAAGTCGACCGCGACCCCCTTCAATTCCCAGTCGCCATAGCGCACAGGGTTGCGCCCGCCGGGTTGGTCCTCGGCCTTGTCCTCGCGGATCGGCTCGGGCGACGGCAACGCGCTGTTCGTCCAGCCTGCGGGAGCTTTCACATGCGCAGGGCGCTTTACAGCGCGAGGCGTTCCGCCGATGGTTCCATTCTGGCTGCTGTCGGTCATGATGCCCGCCTTATAGGATTTTTCATGCGTCACGCCAACCACGCCGTTGCCCATCATGGCTGATCGCCGCCCGCCCCGGCGCCCGCGATCGTCGGGCGGAGCCGATCCCGCAGGCACGGCGACGCGCCGCGCTGCGCTGCGGCTGATCGACGCGATCCTGCGACGCGGCGACCCGCTGGATATCGCAATGCATGCCGCCACCCAGGGACTGAGCGCCACCGACCGCGCCTTCGCGGTGGCGATCGTGTCCGAAACGCTGCGCTGGATGGTCGACCTTGACGCACTGATCGACGGTGCAACGGCACAAATCCTCCCGGATGACGTCAAATCGCGGGCTGTGCTGCGGATAGCGCTGACGCAGTTGCTGGTGCTCAAAAGCCCCGGCCATGCCGTCGTATCGACCGCCTTGCCGCTCGTCGATGGCGGGCCGCGAAGGCTGGTCCACGCCATCCTGTCGCGCGCGCAGCAGGAAGAATGGCAACTTCCCGACCGAGCCACGCTCCCCCTGCCCACCGCCGAACGCTGGGCCGAGCAATGGAGCCTGCCGATGGTCGAGGCCGCCGAAGCGGCCTGGAGCGCGCCGCCGCCCATCGATCTCAGCTTCGCCGCCGAACCGGGCGCAGACGAATGGCCCGACGCCGTTTCGCTCGCGCCGCGCCACCGCCGCCTGCCGCGCGGTCAGGCGGTCGAGACGATGCCCGGCTATCGCGAAGGCGGCTGGTGGGTGCAGGATCTGGCGGCAAGCATTCCCGCGCGCCTGCTCGGCGCCGGCGGAGGCCGAACCGTCCTCGACCTCTGCGCCGCGCCGGGCGGCAAGACGATGCAGCTCGCCGCGGCGGGATGGAATGTCGTTGCGGTCGATTCCAGCGCCAAACGCCTCGAACGGCTGCGCGCCAACATGGAGCGTACCGGCCTGTCGGCGGACGTCGTCCAGGGCGACATCCGGTCGTGGGCGCCCGATGATCAGGCCGACGCGGTGCTGCTCGACGCGCCCTGCTCGGCCACCGGCATCTTCCGCCGTCATCCCGACGTGCTCCACCGCATCGAACCACGGCAGATCACCGAAATGGCCGAGCTTCAGACCGAACTGCTGGCGCGTGCGGCGCGATGGGTCAAACCGGGCGGAACGCTGATCTATGCGACCTGCTCGCTCGAGCAGGCCGAGGGCGAAGATCAGGTATCGACCTTCCTCGATCATCACGCCGGATGGACCGTCGAGCCTGCACGCGCGGATGAATTGCCTGAAGCGATAACACCCGACAGCAAAGGCTTCATCCGCACGCTTCCCGACATGCTCGCAGACGCGGGGGGGCTCGACGGATTCTTCGTCGCGCGGCTGCGCGCACCTTCCAGCTAAACGACACGCGAAAGGGCGGCTCGCCACAAGCCGTGGCGAGCCGCCCTTTGCGGCCTATTTTAGAAGGCTGCCTTCGGCGTCTCTTCCTTCATCATCGCCGCGCGCACCATCGGGATCGGCGGGCCGCCGTACGACAGGAACTCGTCGTGGAACGCCTTCCACTTCGTCTTGTCGCCCTTGGTCCAGTCCTCGCGCAGCTTGCGGATCATCAGCTTGCCCATCGTGTAGTTGAGATAGGCGGGATCATAGGTGCCGCGCGCCGCCTGCTGCCGCGCATTGCCCTCGTCCTGATAGCATTGTTCCTTGAACAGCTTTTCCGAGTCCGCGACGGTCATGCCCTTGGTGTGCAGGCCGATCGCCGACAGGTAACGGCAATCACGCAGCAGCGCGTTCGATAGCTGGCCGATATGCGTCTCGGGATCGCCCTCGCCCAGCCCCGCATCCCACATCATTTCCTCGGTATAATGCGCCCAACCCTCGGCGAACGCATAGCCGACGAACAGCTTGCCGAAGATGCTTTCGGCGCGGTTCGAGTGGAGGAAGTTGAGGAAATGGCCCGGCCACACCTCGTGGACCGAGGTGAACATCAAATCCTTGCGGCCCGGCACGAAATCGGCCTGGGTCTGCTTGTCCCACGCCGGATCGGGCGGCGAGATATAATAGACCGACGGCAAGCCTTTCTCATACGGCCCCGGGATGTCGATATAGGCGCTGTTCTGCCGGTTGTACGGCGGCGATTCCTCGACCTGCGCCTGCTCGATGCCGGGGATCGTCACAATGTCCTTTTCGATCAGGAAGGCGCGGAGCGTGGGCAGCTGGCGCCGCGCCTCGGCGACCGGACCGTCGGCGGGCTTGTCCGAATTCATCTTCTTCATGCAGTCGGCGATCGCCATGCCGGCGGCGTAAGTCGCACAGGCGGCTTTCAGCGCGTCCTGATTGCGCTTGAGGTCGGCCTGCCCAATGCGCTCGAGTTCGTCGAGCGGCGTGTCGACGCCTTCGTTGGTCAGGATCATCTTCGCAAATTTGTCGGCACCCAGCGCATAGCCATCGGGCGTGCCCGGCTGCGATCCGACATATTTGGCAAGATCGGTCATCGCCGCACCGGCCTTCGCAGCGGCCTCGTCGAACTGCTTCTGCAGCGCCTCGTCCTTGACCGAGGCAAAGGCGGCTTTTGCGTCGCCCTTATAATAGTCGGCAAAGCCGCCGAAGCCCGCAGTGCCATATTTGACGAAGGTCGCGGGCAGCGGAAGCTTGAGGTTGGCTTTGATCTGCGCGGCGGCGGCAGGGACCTTTTCGGCATAGGCGATGAACGCCTTCATCCGCGTCGTCGCATCGGTGTAGGGGCGCGCGATATAGACATTGGGGTCGAGTGCGCCGGTGTAGAAGGACGGGTTCTTCTGCGCGAAATCGGTATCGCGGAGGAAAAACAGCTGGCCCTGCGCGACGTGGACCAGATAGTCGCGCTCGAACTTCTCGGCATCGGTCATCTCGCCGTCGAACGCCTTGGCATCGGCGATCGCCTTTTCGAGATAGGCCGCCTGCTTCTCGAGGCCCTCGGGCGACCAGTCGGGCAATTGGCCGTCGAACTCATGTTTGCCCTGATAGACTGCGAAATTCGGATTGAGCGGGAAATAGCCCTTCAGGAAGTTATCGCGAAATTCGGTCCAGTTCTTCGCGCTCGGTACCGTCGCCGACTTGTTGTCGGACGCGTTACACGCGGTGAGAACCAGCAAAGTCGCGGCCATTGCAGCGCCGCCGAAGCGGGCAAATTTGTTTTTCATTCGAGTATCTCCCTGACTCCAGTGTGGCGCTTCTGCCAGCGGCCCCGATCAATGGCATCCGATAATCGACGAACGGCAAAGCCATGCCATCTGGACAGTCCCGAAAAGCGGGCTACGGCGGTCTTCAATGGCGACGATCCCTCCCCCCGAAGGCGAAGAGCCGGTTTTGCCGGAAGCCAAGCCCAAAGCCCCCTCTCCGCTCAGCTTTCCCGATTTTCGCTATTTCTGGCTCGCGCGCTTTACCGCCGTGATGGCCACGATCGCGATGGTCGTGGTCATTGGTGTCCAGCTCTATGACACCGCGCGCACCGACTATGGCATGTCGGTCCACGAAGCTTCGTTCCAGCTGGGCTTGCTAGGCCTCTTCCAGTTCGTTCCACTAGCGGTCCTGACACCCGTAGCTGGATGGGCCGCCGACCGGTTCGAACGCCGCAGCGTTGCGATCTTCTCGAACCTTGTCGACCTTGCGATCGCGGCAACGCTCGGCTGGTTCACCTGGACCGACGGGCTGACCCTTCCCCTGCTGTTCGGCCTAGCAGCCCTGCACGGCGTCGCACGCGTTTTTTCGGGGCCGGCGATGAGCGCGATCGCGCCGAACATCGTGCCTCCCGCAGTCCTGCCGCGCGCGATCGCGATGAGCAGCATCGCCTGGCAATCGGCCTCGGTCATCGGTCCCGCTGTCGGCGGGCTTATCTTTGCCGCGCATCCCGCGTCGGTCTATGTCTTCGCCGTCCTGTTGCTCGCGATCTCGGCCTTCACGGTCAGCCGCATCCGCCCCGTCCTGCCGCCGTCCGCCGAAGTGCGCCGTCACCCGTTGCGCGAAATGGCCGACGGGCTGCGGTTCACGTGGCGCGAACGCTTCCTGCTCGGTACGATCACCCTCGATCTGTTCGCGGTGATCCTTTCGGGCGCGACCGCGCTGTTCCCAGTTTTTGCCCGGGACATCTTTCATACCGGGCCCGACACCGTGGGATTCATGCGTGCAGCGGTCGCGCTGGGGTCGGTGGCGGTCGGCGTCGGCCTTGCGATCCGCCCGATCGAACGCAACGTCGGCGTCAAAATGCTCTGGGCCGTGGCTGCATTCGGCGCGGGGACCGTGGCGTTCGGCCTGTCAACGAACCTCCTGCTGTCGCTGGCCATTCTCGTCGTGATGGGCGCCGCCGACATGTTCTCGGTCTTTGTGCGCGGCACGCTGATCCAGCTTAACACGCCAGATCATATGCGCGGACGCGTCAGCGCGGTTTCGGGTCTCGCGATTTCGGCGTCGAACGAACTTGGCGAAATGCGTGCGGGGTCGATGGCGGCAGCGTTCGGCCCCGTTTCCGCGGTCGTATTCGGCGGCGCCGCGGCAATCGGAGTCACCGCGCTCTGGGCCTGGATATTTCCCGAATTGCGGCGAGCGCGGACGTTCGAGCCGCAATTCAGGCAGACCAACGGATAAGATCAAAACCATTCGCCGCACCTCGCGCTCATTTCGTCAAAAGCATATTGTCAATTTAATCAGTTGAGTTAAATAAGACTCACCCGTCACCGCGGTTTCCCTCTCTCCCCCGATGGAGTGACCGCCATGCACAATTCGAATATCCGCCACAAAATCCTGACCATTCCGGGCCTCTACAACAGTGGCCCGACCCATTGGCAAAGCCTGTGGGAGCGAAGTTTTGCCCGCTGCGAGCGAATCGAACTCGGCAGCTGGGACGCGCCGGTGAAGGACGAATGGGTCGAGAAGATTGCCGCCGCGATCGACGCCGAGCATGAACCCGTCCTCGTCGCGGCACACAGCCTTGGCTGCCATGCCTTTGCCCATTGGTTCGCCGCTGCCAGCAGCGTCGCGCGCGACCGCATCGCCGGCGCGCTGCTCGTCGCGCCGCCCGACCTGACGCAGCTCAGGCGCGACAAGCGGGTCGAAAGCTTCACCGAATCACCCGCACTGTCGTCGCAAACCCCAATGATCGTCGTCGCCAGCGATGACGATCCCTATGCCAAAACCTCCTATGTCTGGCGCCTGTCGCGGCACTGGGATGCGCGGTTCGTCAACGCCGGGCCGTTCGGCCATATCAACGCAGACTCGGGCATCGCCGACTGGCCTTATGGACAGTATCTGCTCGCGTCGTTACAACCCGCGACCACGCCGGCGCTGGCGGACGAGGCACTCTGGCTGCGTGCCGGAGACTGGCCAAATCGTGTCCGCCGCGACCCGCGATTCGAATTCAAGGAAAGAGCGCACCGACCATGAAAGCCAATTCGATCCTCGAGACCATCGGCAACACGCCGCACATCCGTGTCGCCAAGCTGTTCCCCGACGCCGAAGTCTGGGTGAAGTCGGAACGCAGCAATCCCGGTGGATCGATCAAGGATCGAATCGGCCTTGCGATGATCGAAGCCGCCGAGAAGGACGGCAGCCTGAAAGCCGGCGGCACCATCGTCGAGCCGACGTCGGGTAACACCGGCATCGGCCTCGCGATGGCCGCCGCGGTCAAGGGCTACAAGCTCGTGCTCGTCATGCCCGAAAGCATGTCGGTCGAGCGCCGCCGGTTGATGCTCGCCTATGGCGCCACCTTTGACCTGACGCCGCGCGAAAAGGGCATGAAGGGCGCGATCGAGCGCGCCATCGAACTGGTGGAGACGACCCCCGGCGCGTGGATGCCGCAGCAGTTCGAGAATGAAGCCAATATCGACGTCCATGTCCGCACGACGGGCCCCGAAATCCTCGCCGATTTCAAGGATAGCCCGATCGATGTGCTGATCACTGGCGTCGGCACCGGTGGGCACATCACGGGCGTTGCGCAGTTCCTGAAAGGACATTGGCCGAATTTGAAGGTCTATGCGGTCGAGCCCGAAGCCTCGCCGGTCATTTCGGGCGGCCAGCCCGCGCCGCACCCGATCCAGGGCATCGGCGCCGGCTTCATCCCGCGCAACCTGCACACCGACCTGCTCGATGGCGTGATCAAGGTCGATGCCGCCGACGCCAAGACTTTCGCACGCCGCGCCGCGACCGAGGAGGGCATGCTTGTCGGCATCTCGTCGGGTGCGACCCTCGCGGCCATCGCACAGAAGCTCGCCGAACTTCCCGCGGGCAGCCGCGTGCTCGGCTTCAACTATGACACCGGCGAGCGCTACCTGTCGGTTCCCGATTTCCTCCCGGAGATCTGAGGACCGCTCGTGCATCCCCAGGACGATCAAACGGCGTTGCCCTCGCGGCGCGACTGGACGGGCTGGTTGTTCGTCCTGATCGTCGTCGCGGCGGTGGCGGCGGTGATCTATGCGAGTCACTCGACGGGCACGCGAAAGCATGTGACGCACCGGCAGCCGGTGGCGCCGCCCGCCGACATCGTGCCCGAAGTCCAGCCGATGGTACTGGCGCCGGTCACCGAGGACGATGCACGGACGCAGAACGCCGAGGTCGCGCTGGTCACCAAGGGCTTCGTCGCGGCGCGACCGTTCGTTTATGCGGGCGGCGGCGACGCGAAGGCCCGCGCCCGCGACTGCCTTGCCGCCGCGATGGTTTACGAGGCGGGCGACGACGCCAAGGGACAGCAGGCGGTCGGCCAGGTCGTGATCAACCGCGCCCGCCATCCGGCCTTCCCCAAGTCGATCTGCGGCGTCGTATTCCAGGGGTCGGAACGCACGACGGGGTGCCAGTTCACCTTCACCTGCGACGGGGCATTGAGCCGCCGCTATTCGGACGCGGCGTGGCAGCGCGCGCGTAATAATGCCGACATGATGCTGGCGGGTGGAACCTATCCGCCCGTCGGCCTTGCCACCCATTATCACACCGACTGGGTCCGCCCCTATTGGAGCGACAGCCTCGAGAAGATCGCGATCGTCGACACGCACCTCTTTTTCCGCTGGCCGGGTTATTGGGGCACCCCGGGTGCGTTCCGCGGCGCGGTGTCGGGAAGCGACGGTCCGGTGGCGAAGCTCGCGGCGATATCGCCGCTGCACGCGATGGCACTCGGCTTGCCGGTCGAAATGGCGGGCGTCGATGCCAATGCCGCGGTCGGCGAAGCGCGCGTCGTGGCGGGCGCGGGCGAAAGCGCGGGCCGCGATACCATCTATACCCAGCTCGACCGCAAGGCCGCGCCCGAGAGCTTCGTCACCACGGCCCTGCGGCTGTGCGGCGACAAGCCCTATTGCAAGTTCATGGGCTGGACCAACCCGGTACTGAAACCCGACAGCGATGCGATGAGCGACACGCAGCGCGCCGCGATGACCTTCTCCTACCTCCGCGACGACAAGGCCGGGTTCGAAAAGGCGCTGTGGAATTGCAGCGAGTATAAGCGCGACGATGTGCGTCAGTGCATGAAACGCTGATTCAGGAAATGGCGGAATTCCGCCTAACTTCACTCTGAAATCGCACTTCGTTCGGCGATAAAGCCACAAAAGCCCCACATGCACGCATGCGAATTGTGGCCTTTGTGGCTTTAAGCCCGCGCTCCGTTGCGGGTCCCGGCTTTCGCCGGGGAACCAGGTTGAAGAGCAATGATATGATCCGCTGGGCTCCATCCATCAGGATGGAACATAACCCGACATTGTAGGACAGGCTTTTCTCGATCAGCCGTGCGGCTTGATCAGATATTTCTCGCCCGTGCGCTTCGCATTATACGCCTGCGCCGTATCGACATTCAGCGCCTCGGTCAGCGAGATTTCGTGACTGTAGTGGCTCTTGAAGGTCGTTGTGAGTTCATCGACGACGCGCTTACGCATCCGGCCGACGGTTTCCATGCCCGCCTTCGCCATGAACGGCGTCAGCAGGAAGCCGCCGAGCGCCCAGGTCAGGCCGAAGCTGCGCGCCGAGAAGGTCGTCGGCGACAGGTCGAGCGCGCCATAGGTATAGACCTGCTTGAACGTGTCCGAACCGTAGCGGCTGTACGTCGTCATGCGCTTGACCGCGGCGGCCTCCATCGCGGTCAGGATCTGGCCGGCGAGCTTGCCGCCGCCCGTCGCATCGAAGCCGATAGTCGCGCCGGTCTCGACGATCGCGTCGACCAGCCGCTCCATGAAATCGTCGGCGCTGCTGTTGACGATATATTTCGCGCCGATGCCCTTGAGGATTTCGACCTGCGCGTCGCTGCGCACGATGTTGACGAGCGGGATGCCGTCCTTCGCGCAAATCTTGACGAGCATCTGGCCAAGGTTCGACGCGGCGGCGGTGTGAACGATCGCGCTGTGGTTCTCCATCCGCATCGTTTCAGTGAACGCGAGGCTGGTCAGCGGATTGACGAAGCAGGAGGCGCCGTCGGCGGGGTCGGTGCCGTCGGGCAGCGGCATCACCATCTGCACGGGCAGGCAGCGATACTCGGCGTACATCTCGCCGCCGAGCAGCGCGACGGTCTTGCCGAGCAAAGCCTGCGCCTCGGGCATGTCCCCCGCCGCGACGACGGTGCCGCAGCCTTCGTTGCCGATCGCAAGCGCGTCGCCGATACGCCCGCCCATCGCGCGCATGCCCGCGGGCGGCACGTCGGCGGTGATCAGCGGCTGGCCGTCCCTGGTCGACGCCCGCGCGGTCGACATGTCGGCGCCGCCGAACAGCAGGCCAAGGTCCGACGGATTGATCGGCGCGGCGAGCACCTTCACCAGCACCTCGTGCGGCTTCGGCACCGGCATCGGGCGGCGCTCGAGCGACACTTCGAGCTGCCCTTCGGGCTTCACAAGCGTCAGCATGGTGAGGTTGGTTTCAGGCAGGTCGGTCATCGCGCATCTCCCGTATTCGGTTTCTTGATGCAACGGATTAGGATGTTGAGCCGAGGCTGGCAATGCCCTGCCCGTCAGTCCGGCGAATAATCCGCGGCAAGGCGCAGCACGTCCGCGGCAAGCTCCTTCCGGCAGATCAGCAGGTCGGGCAGATAGGTGTCCGGATTATTATAACGGATCGGTGAGCCATCGGCGCGGCTGACGTGGAGGCCCGCCGCCTGCGCCACCGCGACGGGGGCGCAATTGTCCCATTCATACTGGCCGCCGGTGTGGAGATAGATGTCGGCCTCGCCGCGCACGACCGCCATCGCCTTGGCGCCCGCCGAGCCCATCGCGAGGAGTTCGGCGCCGAGTTTCCCGGCAACAAAAACCGCTTCAGCGGCGGGGCGGGTGCGGCTGACAAGCATGCGGAGCGGCTGGTGTGCGGCATGAAGCGCGACCGGAGCGCCGGAGGTCAGCGTGATGCCGAGGCCCGGCAATGCGACCGCGCCCACCGTCGCGACACCATCGACCGCGAGCGCGACATGCACCGCCCAATCATCCCGGCCCTCGCCATATTCACGCGTTCCGTCGAGCGGGTCGACGATCCAGACGCGCGACTGGCCACAGCGTGCGACATTGTCCTTTTCCTCTTCGGAGAGAAGCGCATCGTCGGCGCGCGCGGTGCGAATCTCGCGGCAGAGCATGGCGTTGGCCTGCTCGTCACCGGCCTTCCCCAGCGCCTTGCCTTCGAGATCGCCCCGCGCCCGCAAGTCGAGCAGGATCACGCCCGCGGCGGTTGCGAGCCGTTCGGCCAGTTGTTCGTCGCTTTCCCCCACAGTCATATCTATCCCAACAAGCGATCGATGATCAGGTCCGCCGCCTCTTCGGGCGTCATCGCGGTCGTGTCGATACGAATTTCCGGGCTCTCGGGCGCCTCATAAGGGCTGTCGATGCCGGTGAAATTCTTGAGCTGACCCGCGCGCGCCTTTTTGTAGAGGCCCTTGACGTCGCGGCGCTCGGCCTCAGCCAGCGGCGTATCGATGAAGACTTCGATAAACTCGCCTTCGGGCAACATGCCGCGCACCATTTCGCGCTCGACGCGGAAGGGCGAGATGAAGGCGGTGATGACGATGAGGCCGGCGTCGCTCATCAGTTTCGCGACCTCGCCGACGCGGCGGATATTCTCGATGCGGTCGGCCTCGGTAAAGCCGAGGTCGCGGTTGAGCCCGTGGCGGACATTGTCGCCGTCGAGCAGGAAGCTGTGGCGGTTCATCCGGTGCAGCTTCTTTTCGACGAGGTTCGCGATCGTCGACTTGCCCGAGCCCGACAGGCCGGTGAACCAGAGGAGCGCCGGACGCTGGTTCTTGAGGTTCGCGCGCATGTCGCGGTCGATGTCGGTCGCTTGCCAATGGACATTCTGCGCGCGACGCAGGCTGAAATGCAGCATGCCCGCGGCGACGGTCGCGTTGGTCAGCTTGTCGATCAGGATGAAGCCGCCGAGGGTGCGGTTGTCGCCATAGGCTTCGAAGGTGATCGGCTTGTCGGTCGACAGTTCGACGACGCCGATGCCGTTGAGTTCGAGCGTCTTCGCCGCCAGATGGTCGAGCGTGTTGACGTTGATCTCATATTTCGGCTGCTGGATCGTCGCCGAGACGCTCTGCGTCGCGAGCTTGAGCCAATAGGCGCGGCCCGCGATCATCGCCTCGTCGGCCATCCATACAAGCGTCGCCTCGAACTGGTCGGCGGCCTCGGGCGGTGCGTCGGCGGCGGCGATCACGTCGCCGCGCGAGCAGTCGACTTCGTCGGCGAGCGTGAGCGTAACCGACTGGCCCGCGACAGCTTCGCCCAAGTCGCCATCGAGGGTGACGATGCGATCGATGGTCGTGGTCTTGCCGCTCGGCAGGATGCGCACCGCGTCGCCGGGCCTGACCTTGCCGCTCGCGAGCTGGCCCGAGAAGCCACGGAAATCGAGGTTCGGACGGTTGACCCATTGCACCGGTAGGCGGAACGGCTTCGCCTCGTCGGCGGCGGCGCCGATTTCGACATTTTCGAGATGCTCGATCAGCGCTGGGCCCTTGAACCACGGCGTGTTGTCCGAGAGCGCGGTGATATTGTCGCCCTTGAAACCCGAGATCGGGATCACGGTGAAGTTGGTGATGCCGATCTCGCTCGCGAACGCCCGGTATGCCAGCGTGATGCGGTCGAAGATGGTCTTGTCGTAGCCGACGAGGTCCATCTTGTTCACCGCGAGCACGATATGCTTGATGCCGATCAGGTGCGCGAGGAAGCTGTGGCGGCGCGTCTGGGTCAGCACGCCCTTGCGCGCGTCGATCAGGATCACCGCGAGGTCGGCGGTCGAGGCGCCAGTGACCATGTTGCGCGTATATTGCTCGTGGCCGGGGGTGTCGGCGACGATGAACTTGCGCTTTTCGGTCGTGAAAAAGCGGTACGCGACGTCGATCGTGATCCCCTGCTCGCGCTCGGCGGCGAGGCCGTCGACGAGCAGCGCGAAATCGATTTCCTGCCCCTGCGTGCCGACTCGCTTGCTGTCGGCCTCGAGCGCGGCGAGCTGGTCCTCGAAGATCATTTTCGAGTCATAGAGCAGGCGCCCGATCAGCGTCGATTTGCCGTCGTCGACCGAGCCACAGGTGATGAAGCGCAGCAGCGATTTCTGCTGATGCTGTTCGAGATAGGCGTCGATATCCTCGGCGATGAGGGCGTCGGTGACGTAAACAGGATCGGTCATCAGAAATACCCCTCCTGCTTCTTCTTCTCCATGCTGGCGTCGCCACCATCCTTGTCGATGATGCGGCCTTGGCGTTCGCTGGTGGTGGTGAGCAGCATTTCCTGGATCACCTCGGACAGCGTGCTGGCCTCGCTCTCGACTGCGCCCGTGAGCGGGTAGCAACCAAGGGTGCGGAAGCGTACCGAGCGCTGAACGGGCGTCTCGCCCGGCAGCAGCGGGAAGCGATCGTCGTCGACCATCAGCAGCAGGCCGTCGCGTTCGACGGTCGGGCGCGGCGCGGCGAAATAGAGCGGGACGATCGGGATATTTTCGCGCGCGATATACTGCCAGATGTCGAGCTCGGTCCAGTTCGAGATCGGGAAGGCGCGGATGCTCTCGCCCTTCGCCTTGCGGGCGTTGTAGAGGTTCCAGAGCTCGGGCCGCTGCTTCTTCGGATCCCAGCCGTGGCTCGCGGTGCGGAAGGAAAAGATGCGCTCCTTGGCGCGGCTCTTTTCCTCGTCGCGGCGCGCGCCGCCGAATGCGACGTCGAAGCCGTGGAGGTCGAGCGCCTGCTTCAGCCCCTCGGTCTTCCACATATCGGTGTGCAGCGGACCATGGTCGAACGGATTGATCCCGCGCTCTTTCGCCTCGGGGTTCTGATAGACGATCAGCTCCATCCCGCTCTCGGCTGCCATGCGGTCGCGCAGCTCGTACATCGCCTGGAATTTCCATGTCGTGTCGACATGGAGCAGCGGGAACGGCGGCGGCGAGGGATAGAAGGCCTTGCGCGCGAGATGGAGCATGACGGCGCTGTCCTTGCCCACGCTGTACAGCATCACGGGCTTGACCGCGTCGGCCATCACTTCGCGCATGATATGGATGCTCTCGGCCTCGAGCCGGTCGAGATGGGTCAGCTCCAGTGATTTTGTCTGTAACTCAGACGACAACAAACTCGCCTCCTCGCGCTTCCGCCGTGGAGAGCGGAATAGGGCATTTTTCATCTAGTCATACGTCCAAATGGACGGGGTGAAGGACGCCGCCGTACCGCTGCGTGATGCGAGGGGGCAAACGTTATGGCCTTTCGACGCTGCAAGCCAGACTTGCAGGAGCGCCATATCATGCGGCGGCATCGACCCTCGCCTGCCGCCATTCGGCGCCGATCGCGGCGATCGTTTCGAGCATATGGCTCAGGCGCGGCGCGACTTCGGGCAGGACCCGCCACGCCGGATCGAGGATCAGCCCGAGTTCGCGGCGGAAATCATAGCCCGCGACCTTCAGCGGCACGATGCCGTCGATCGCGAGCGAGACGGGTGCGGTGGTGATGCCGATCCCCGCCGCGACCATGCGCAGGCAGCGCTCGTCGCTTTCGCTGCGCAGCGCGAAGCGCGGGCGGACGCCGTGGCGCGTGAAGAAGCGGCTCGTCGCATCGAGGAATTCGCACGCGCGGCGCGCGATCATCGTTTCGGCGGCGAGTTCTTCGGGGCCAACCTCGATGCGTCCGGCGAGCGGATGGTCCGATGCGATGAACATCGCGAGCGGTTCTTCATAGAGCGGCATCACATGATCGCCGCGCTCGCCCGTCCGCAGCGGGACGAGCGCCATGTTGATGCGGCCGCTGCCGAGTGCGGCGCGGAGTTCGGAGTCGCTGTTTTCGACGAGTTCGATCGCGAAGCTCGGCCGCAGCGCGGCGGCGATCGCCTGCAGCAATTCAGCCGGCGCCGAGCGGATCACGCCGAGCTTGAGTTCGCTCGACCGGCGGTCGCTCTCGCGGCCGAAACTGTCGGCGGCGCGAAAGCCGCGTTCGAGATCGCGCGCGATGGGGAGAAAACGCCCGCCCGCCTCGGTCAGCCGGATCTGGCGGCGGTTGCGGATAAACAGCGGCGTGCCGACGAGTTTTTCGAGTTCGGCGATCCCCGTTGAAAGCGCCGGCTGGGTGACGCGGATTCGCAACGCGGCCTGCGTAAAGCTGCCGGCGTCGACGACGGCGAGGAACTGGCGGATATGCGTGCGCTTTATCATAAGTTTTCTTTATGCCAAATCCAATCTCGTTTCAATTTCCCTATGCTGATATTTTGATGCACACTCACGCGCATTCCTGCCCCTTCGATCGATAGGTAATCCATGCGCGCCACCCCCGATTTCGATTTCGCGCTCGGCGAAACCGCCGACATGATCCGCGAAACCACTGCCCGCTTCGCCGACGAACAGATCGCGCCGCTCGCCGCCAGGGCCGACGCCGACGACTGGTTCCCGCGCGACGAATTGTGGACGCAGATGGGCGACCTCGGGCTGCACGGCATCACCGTCGAGGAGGAGTTCGGCGGGCTGGGTCTCGGCTATCTCGAACATGTGATCGCGGTCGAGGAAGTCAGCCGCGCATCGGGCGCCATCGGCCTTTCCTACGGCGCGCATTCGAACCTCTGCGTCAACCAGATCCGCCGCTGGGGCAATGCCGAGCAGAAGG
Organism: Sphingopyxis sp. CCNWLW2; assembly: GCF_037095755.1. NCBI lineage: Bacteria > Pseudomonadati > Pseudomonadota > Alphaproteobacteria > Sphingomonadales > Sphingopyxidaceae > Sphingopyxis > Sphingopyxis sp. CCNWLW2. The sequence continues at coordinate 295,586 of NZ_JBAWKJ010000002.1, read as the reverse complement.
CGAAATATCTGCCCAAGCTGATCAGCGGCGAACATGTCGGCAGCCTGGCGATGTCCGAAGCGGGCGCGGGCAGCGACGTTGTGTCGATGAAGCTGAAGGCCGACCGGGTTCAGGGCGGCTATGTCCTCAACGGCACCAAATTCTGGATCACCAACGCGACGCACGCCGACACGCTCGTCGTCTATGCGAAGACGAGCCCCGAGGCGGGATCGCGCGGCATCACCGCCTTCCTGATCGAAAAGGATATGCCGGGGTTCAGCATCGGGCAAAAGATCGACAAGGTCGGCATGCGCGGATCGCCGACCGCCGAGCTGGTCTTTACCGATTGCGAAGTGTCCGAAGAACAGGTGATGGGCCCCGAAAATGGCGGCGTCGGCGTGCTGATGTCGGGTCTCGATTATGAACGCGTCGTGCTTGCGGGGCTCCAGCTCGGGATCATGCAGGCGTGCCTCGACACCGTCATTCCCTATGTCCGCGAGCGCAAGCAGTTCGGCAAGCCCATCGGGTCGTTCCAGCTGATGCAGGCGAAGGTCGCCGATATGTATGTCATGCTCCAGACGGCGCGTTCGTACGTCTATAATGTCGCGAAGGCGTGTGACGCGGGGCAGACGACGCGTTTCGACGCCGCGGGCTGCATCCTGCTCGCGAGCGAGAATGCCGTGAAGGTCGCGGGCGAAGCGATCCAGGCGCTGGGCGGCGCGGGTTACACGAAGGACTGGCCGGTCGAGCGTTACTGGCGCGACGCCAAGCTGCTCGACATCGGCGCGGGCACGAACGAGATCCGTCGCATGCTGATCGGCCGCGAACTGATCGGCGCCGGCGCGTGATCTGGCTGTGGCTGTCGGCCGCCTTCATGGTGACGACGGCCATCGTTCACGGCATGCTGGGCGAAAAGCGGTTGATCCAGCCGCTGATGACGCTCGATCAGGGCGTGATGGGGATCGAACTCGCGCGCAAGGTGTTTCGCCTCGCGTGGCACGCACTGTCGCTTCTGATGCTGGTATCGGCTGCATCGGTCGTCTGGCCGGGGACGCCGCGCGAACTGATCCTGCTGATCGGCGCGGCGTGGACCGCAACCGGATTGTTCGACGCGATCTACACGCGCGGCCGCCATATCGGCTGGCCCGTCCTCACCGCTTCGGGCGTCTTCGCGCTGCTGGGGGCGGCATGAGCGCGCGCGGGCTGGTCCATCATATCGACCTGACGGTCAGCGACCTTGCGCGTTCGCGCCCCTTCTACGAAGCCGTGCTCGGCTTTCTCGGCTACCGGCGCTCGGCCGATCACGACAATGGCAGCGACTGGGACCGCATTGGCGAGCCTTTCCATTCGATCGGCATATTGAAGGCGCGCGGCGACGGCGCCGAACGGACGCATGATCGCACTTCGCCCGGTCTCCATCATCTGGCGTGGACGAGCGACAGCCGCGAGGACGTCGACCGGCTGCACGCGCTGTTGCTGGAGATCGGCGCGACGATCCTCGACGCGCCCGCCGATTATCCGCGCTATGGCCCGACCTATTACGCCCTCTTCTTTGCCGATCCCGACGGGCTGAAGCTCGAATATGTCCACGGCATAACGGCGAGCGAGCGATGAGCGGGTTTCGCGTCTCGGGTTTCGACCATATTGTCCTGTGCGTCCGCGACGTCGCGGCGACGCGCGCCTTCTATGAGCGCGTGCTCGGCATGACTGCACGCGAGGAACGGCCGGGCAAATATTCGCTGCAGTTCGGCGCAAACAAGATCAGCCTGCAGGATGCCGCGACCAGCCCGAGCATCGCGCGCGACACGGTGCCGGGCAGCGGCAATTTCTGCCTACTCAGCGATACGCCCGTCGCCGAATGGCGCGCGCATCTGAAGGCACAGGGCGTCGCGATCATCGATGCGGGACTGCGCGACGGCGCGACGGGGACGATCGACTCGCTCTATTTCCATGACCCCGACGGCAATCTGGTCGAAGTCAGCAACCTTATCGAGCCGCGATGAGCGATACATTGCTCACCGCCCTGCAATATTATGGCGCAGGCGCTGCGACGCTCGCGGCGCTGGTCGTGTCGCTCAACCTCGGGCGGCGCTGGACCGGCTGGGCGTTCGTCGTCTTCGTTACGAGCAGCATCGCGCTGATCGCATGGGGCTTCCTGCAACCCGACAGCGAAGGCATCGGGTGGCAGAATATCGCGCTGCTGATCATCAACGCGATCGGCGTCTATCGCCACCTGATCCTGAAGGAAAAGCCCGGCGCGCCGTCCGGCGAGGGCGAGACGAAATGACGCCCCGCCCTGCCCGTTCATCAGCCCCAGACGCGCACGCGCTTGTCGGGAGCGAGGTACAGCTTGTCGGTCGGCTGGACGTTGAACGCCTTGTACCAGGCGTCGAGGTTGCGGACCGTCAGCGCGCGGTACATTCCGGGCGCATGGCCGTCGGTCGCGACCCGCGCGCGCAGCGCCTCGGCGCGCATCTTGGTCGCCCAGGTCTGCGCAAAGGCGATGAAAAAACGCTGGTCGCCGGTGAAACCATCGATCACCGGCGCTTCCTTGCCGCCGAGCGAGGCGCGGTATGCGTCGTACGACGCCTGAAGCCCCGCAACGTCGGCGATATTTTCGCCCAGCGTCAGCTTGCCGTTGACCGCGAGATCGGGGAACGGCTTGTAGGTATCGAACTGCGCCGCGAGCGCGTCGCCCGCGGCGTTGAACTTCGCCAGATCCGCCGGGGTCCACCAGTTGCGCAGCGCGCCGGTCGAATCGAACGCCGCGCCATTATTGTCGAAGCTGTGGCTGATCTCGTGGCCGATGACGGCACCGATCGCACCATAATTGAACGCGGGGTCGGCCTTGGCGTTGAAGAAGGGCGGCTGGAGGATCGCGGCGGGGAAGTTCAGTGCGTTCTGGACCGGCAGGTTCACCGCGTTGACCGTCTGCGGGACCATCCACCACTCGCCCTTTTCCATCGGCTTGCCAATCTTGGCGAGCTGGTGCGCATATTCGGCCTGTTGCCCCGCAACCTCGTTCGCATAGGCATTGGCGCCGACGGTGTAGCTGCCGTAATCGCGCCAGCTGTCGGGGTAGCCGACGCCGACCGCGATCGTTTCGACCTTCTTGATCGCTTCCTTCTTGGTCTCAGGTGCCATCCAGTCGATCGTGTTCACGCGCGTCGCGAAGGCCTCCTTGATGTTCTTTACCATATCGCCGACCTCCGCTTTTGCAGAGGCGGGGAAATATTTGTCGGCATAGGCTTTGCCCACCGCATCGCCGAGATAGGTGTCGAGCGCGTCGAGCGCGCGCTTGTCCCGGCTGCGTTGCTGCGGCGTGCCCGCCATCGTTGTGCCGTAGAAGGCGAAGTGCGCGCCATCGATCACGCTCGGCAGCACGTCGGCGTGGCTATTGATCTGGTGGAAGGCGAGCCAGTCCTTCCATGCGTCGAGTGGTTCGGACGCGACGAGCGCCGACAGGCCGGTGATCGCGTTCGCGTGATAGGCGCCGAACTTCGCCGCGCCGTCGAGCTTCGCGGCGCCCATGAACGCAGACCAATCGATGCCGGGCGCCTTTTTGGCGAAATCGGCCTTCGCCCAGACGTCGGCCGATTTGGTGAAGTCCTCGCTCTGTTCGCGCGTCGCGTGGGCCTTGGCGATCTTGACCTCGAGGTCGTAGATGCGCTTCGCCTTCGCCGCGGCGTCCGACTGCCCCGCAGTGGTCAGCAGCTTCGCGACATAGGCCTGGTACGCCGTGCGGATGCTCGCCATCTTCGGATCGGCCGACAGATAATATTCGCGCTCGGGCATGCCGAGCCCGCCCTGCAGCAGATAGGGAATGACTTCGCCCGGGGTCGCGAGCCCCTGTGTCACGAAGACGCCGAACAGATTCTCGGTACCGAAATCGGTCGCGTTCAAGGGGTCGACGTCGGCGCGGAGCTGTTCGCCAAGGACCTTCGACAGCGCGGCCTTGTCGGTGATCGCGGCAAAGCGCGCCAGGTCGGCGGCGACGGGCTTCATGCCCGCGGCGTCGATGGCCTTGGTGTCGGTGTAAGCTTTATAGAATGCGGCGATGCGACCCTCGTTGGTATCGGCGGCGGCGTCGCCCTTGACGATCGCATCGACCAGCTCGCGGTTGCGCTTCTCGGTTTCGAGCTGCGCGACGTAAAAACCGCCGATCGACGAGCGGTCGGCGGGGATTTCGGTCGTCTTGTCCCAATTGCCGTTGGCATAGGCGTAGAAGTCGTCGCCGGGCTTCGCGGCGGTATCCATCGCGGCCTTGCTGATCCCGATTTCGGTGCCGACGGTGTAGGCGGCGGAGCTGTCCTTGCCGCTGCTACAGGCGACGGGTCCCGCAAGAACCGCGGCGGTGGACAGAAGAACGGCAAAGACAGCTTTTTTCATGGAAATGACCTTATTTTGTCACGGATAGGCAGGCGGCCGACGCGTGCGAAAATCCGGTTACAATACCAACCATTTTCGGCCTGCTGCGCTTTTCAATCGACGAGCGACGGGTTAGTTCCGAACCGATTTCAGGGAGAGACTGTACAGTGAGCGCACCGGTTCTTGGCACCAGCATCAACGCCGACAGCGACGAATATCGCACCCGCAGCGCGCATAATCGCGCGCTGACCGACGCGCTGCGGACGGCGGTCGCCGAAGCGGCGCTCGGCGGCAATGAAAAGTCGCGTGAGCGCCACACGAGCCGGGGAAAATTGCTGCCGCGCGAGCGCGTCGAGCGGCTGCTCGATCCAGGCGCACCCTTCCTCGAAATCGGCCAGCTCGCCGCGAACGACCTCTACCATGGCGAGGTGCCGGGTGCGGGCCTCATCTGCGGGATAGGGCGCGTGTCGGGACGCCAGTGCATGATCGTGTGCAACGACGCCACGGTGAAGGGCGGCACCTATTACCCAATGACGGTCAAGAAGCACCTCCGCGCGCAGGAGATTGCCGAGGCGAACCGCCTGCCGTGCATCTACCTCGTCGACAGCGGCGGCGCGAACCTGCCGCATCAGGACCAGGTGTTTCCCGACCGCGATCATTTCGGGCGCATCTTCTTCAACCAGGCGAATATGTCGGCGAAGCGCATCCCGCAGATCGCGTGCGTGATGGGAAGCTGCACCGCGGGCGGCGCCTATGTCCCCGCGATGAGCGACGAGACCGTGATCGTGCGCAATCAGGGCACGATCTTCCTCGCCGGCCCGCCGCTGGTGAAGGCCGCGACGGGCGAGGAAATCAGCGCCGAGGACCTTGGCGGCGGCGACCTGCACGCCAAGAAGTCGGGCGTTGTCGATCATCTGGCCGAGAATGACGAGCATGCGCTGACGATCGTGCGCGACGTCGTCAGCCATCTGGGTGCGGACAAGGGGTTCGAGGTTCCGATGAAGGCCCCGCGCCCGCCCAAATATGACGGCGAAGAGCTTTACGGCGTCGTCCCCGATGATGTCCGCGCGCCCTACGACGTCCACGAAGTCATCGCGCGGATCGTCGACGGCAGCGAGTTTCACGAATTCAAGGCGAATTACGGCAGCACGCTTGTGTGCGGTTTCGCGCACATCTGGGGCATCCCGGTCGCGATCCTCGCGAACAACGGCGTGCTGTTCAGCGAGAGTGCGGTGAAGGGCGCGCATTTCATCGAGCTGGCGCAGCAACGGCGCATCCCCCTGCTCTTCCTCCAGAATATCAGCGGCTTCATGGTCGGCGGCAAATATGAGGCCGAGGGTATCGCCAAGCATGGCGCGAAGCTGGTGACCGCGGTCGCAACGGCCACTGTGCCGAAGATCACCGTGCTGATCGGCGGCAGCTTCGGCGCGGGCAATTACGGCATGTGCGGGCGCGCTTATAGCCCGCGTTTCCTGTTCAGCTGGCCCAACAGCCGGATCAGCGTGATGGGCGGCGAGCAGGCGGCGAGCGTGCTCGCGACCGTCCACCGCGACGCCGACAAATGGACGCCCGAGGAGGCCGAGGCTTTCAAGGCGCCGATCCGCCAGAAATATGAGGATGAAGGCAATCCCTATCACGCCACCGCGCGCCTCTGGGACGACGGCATCATCGACCCCGCGCAGACGCGCGACGTGCTGGGGCTCGCCTTCGCGGCGACGCTGAACGCCCCGGTCGAAGACCGTGGCTTCGGCGTGTTCCGGATGTGATGATGCGCGACCGGCTCTTCCTTCTCGATCCGCTGTTCGACGATCCCGCGCTGCCCGGGCGGAATTTCTATTGCCGGGATTGCATTACGGTCGACGGATTGCTCGCGAGCTTTCCCGAGCAGGCCGCGGCGCTTGAGGTGATCCGCATCGGCTTTCCGCGCCCGCGCAATGCGGTCATCGCCGCGATCGGCGCCGCGAACCAGAATCTGCCGGTGCTGGTGCTCGCCGACGATGCGCCGGGTGAGCTCGCCGACGGCGAGCATCAAGGCACGCGCTTTGTGGGCGACTTCAAACGGCTGCTGCACGCGCTGCACGTCCGCCACGGCTTTCCGGAGGCGCATCCATGATCGCGCGGCGCTGGCATGGGATCGTCCCCAAGGACAAGGCCGAAGCCTATTTCAGGCTGATGCTCGACGTCGCCATTCCCGATTACCGGTCGGTCGCGGGTAATCGCGGCGCCTGGTGCTTCCGGCGCGCCGAGGGTGATGTCGTCCATTTCGAGATGCTGACCTTCTGGAACAATCTCGAAGTGATCGAGGGCTTTGCCGGCACCCCGGTCGATGCCGCGAAATATTATGATTTCGACGATGACTTCCTGATCGAAAAGGAAGCGCATGTCCTGCATTTCGAAGTGAACGGAACCCTATGATCCAGTCCCTGCTTATCGCCAATCGCGGCGAAATCGCCTGTCGCATCATCCGCACCGCGCGCGAGATGGGCATTCGCACCGTTGCGGTCTATTCGGATGCCGACGCCAGGGCGCTGCATGTGCGCGAAGCCGACGAGGCGGTGCATATCGGGCCGTCGCCGGCGCGCGAGAGCTATCTGATCGGCGAGAAGATCATCGCGGCGGCCAAGGCGACGGGCGCCGAGGCCATCCATCCGGGGTACGGCTTCCTGTCGGAAAATGCCGAGTTCGCGCAGGCGGTGGCCGATGCGGGGCTGGTGTGGGTCGGACCGAAACCGTCGTCGATCACGGCGATGGGGCTGAAGGACGCCGCGAAGAAGCTGATGGCCGATGCCGGTGTGCCGGTGACGCCGGGCTATATGGGCGAGAATCAGGACCCCGCCTTCCTCGCCGAACAGGCGGCCGAGATCGGCTATCCGGTGCTCATCAAGGCGGTCGCGGGCGGCGGCGGCAAGGGGATGCGCAAGGTTGATGCTGCGGCGGATTTCCTCGATGCGCTCGCCTCGTGCCAGCGCGAGGCGGCGGCGTCGTTCGGAAACGACCATGTCCTGATCGAGAAATATATCCTGACCCCGCGCCACATCGAGGTGCAGGTGTTCGGCGACACCCACGGCAATGTCGTCCACCTGTTCGAACGCGACTGTTCGTTGCAGCGGCGCCACCAGAAGGTGATCGAGGAAGCCCCGGCCCCCGGCATGGACGAAGCGACGCGCGCCGATCTGTGCGCCGCCGCGGTGCGCGCGGCGAAGGCGGTCGACTATGTCGGCGCGGGGACGATCGAGTTCATCGCCGACGCGTCGGAAGGTCTGCGCGCCGACCGCATCTGGTTCATGGAAATGAACACGCGGCTGCAGGTCGAACATCCGGTGACCGAAGAAATCACCGGCGTCGATCTGGTCGAATGGCAGCTGCGCGTCGCGTCGGGCGAACCGATCCCGCTGGCGCAGGACGAGCTTGCGATCAACGGCTGGGCGATGGAGGCGCGGCTCTATGCCGAGGATCCGGCGAAGGGCTTCCTCCCGAGCATCGGCACGCTCGAACTCTTCCAGCTCCCCGAGCATATCGGCCGTGTCGATACCGGCGTTTATGAAGGCGCCGAGGTCTCGCCCTTCTACGACCCGATGATCGCCAAGGTCATCGCGTGGGGCGAGGACCGCCAGGAAGCGCGCGAATTGTTGTCCGAGATGCTGGAGGACAGCGCGATCTGGCCGGTGAAGACCAATTCGGCGTTCCTGATCAATGCGCTGGGTCATCCCGATTTCGTCGCGGGCACCGTCGATACCGGGCTGATCGGCCGCGACGGCGATGCGATGACCGAGGAGCCGGTGCCGACAGCGCAGGCGCTGACCAATGCCGCGATGGCGATGGTCCCGCGCGCGCTGCAATCGGGCTTCCGGCTCAACGCACCCGATGTGCGCAGCGCGCCCTTCCTGCTCGACGGCAAGCGCGTGGAGGTCGAACTGCATGGTCCGGGTGCGGAGGAGCCGTCGCCCGCGATGCTCGTTGCCGAGAGCGGTTCGGTATGGCAGCTGACGCCGTGGCGTGCCGAAGCCAGCGCGGGCGTGGGCGCGGGTGACGGCGCCATCCTCTCGCCGATGCCCGGCAAGGTCATTGCGGTCGAGGTCGCCGCGGGCGACAAGGTGACCAAGGGGCAAAAGCTGCTGACGCTCGAAGCGATGAAGATGGAGCATAGCCTGACCGCGCCGTTCGACGGCGTCGTGGCCGAACTCAACGCGACCGCCGGCGCACAGGTTCAGGTCGAGGCGCTGCTGGTGCGGATCGAAAAGGAAGACGCATAATGGCCGGAAAATATTTCGACGAATGGGCGATCGGCGAGACGCTGACGCATGACATCCGTCGCACCGTCACTGAAACCGACAATCTGCTGTTCACCGTGATGACGCACAATCCGCAGCCGCTGCACCTCGACATAGAGGCGGCGAAGGCGTCGGAGTTCGGCCAGATCCTCGTCAACGGCACCTTCACCTTCAGCCTGATGGTCGGGCTGTCGGTCGGCGACACCACACTCGGCACGCTCGTCGCGAACCTCGGTTATGACAAGCTGGTGATGCCCAAGCCGGTGTTCATCGGCGACACGCTGCGCGCCGAGAGCGAGGTGATAGGCCTGAAAGAATCAAAATCGCGGCCCAATGCCGGGATCGTCACCTTTCTCCACCGCGCGATCAACCAGCGCGATGAACTTGTCTGCCAGTGCGAGCGTTCTGCCCTTGTCCAGCGGAAGGCCAGCTAATGCGACTACGTTCCCTGCTCTTCGTCCCCGGTGACCGCCCCGAGCGTTTCGCCAAGGCGGCCGCGTCGGGCGCCGATGCAATCATCCTCGACCTGGAGGATTCGGTTTCGCTCGCGAACAAGGATGCGGCGCGCCACGCGATCGCCGACTATCTGGCGGGAACGCGCGAAGTCGTGACGCTGGTGCGCGTCAATCCGCTCGACGGCCATCTGACCGCCGCCGACGTCGCCGCGATCCTCGGCGCCGGGCCCGACGCGATCATGCTGCCCAAAGCCGAAGGCGCGCCGAGCATCGCGCAGCTCGATACGATCCTGCGCAGCGAAGCCGCGCGCGATGCGTCGCTGCCGCCGATCCTGCCGATCGCCACCGAGACCGCCGCGGCAATCTTCACGCTCGGCAGCTATCGCGAGGCGAAGGACCGGCTGCTCGGGCTGACCTGGGGCGCCGAGGACCTGCCCGCCGCGATTGGCGCGACGACGAGCCGCGAGGCCGATGGCAGCTATACCTCGCCCTATGAGGTGGCGCGCGCGCTGACGCTGTTCGCGGCGCATGCAGCGGGCGCCGCGGCGATCGACACGGTGTTCCCGGCGATCAAGGACGAGGCAGGTCTCGCCGCCTATGCCGCCCGCGCGCGGCGCGACGGCTTCACCGGGATGATGGCAATCCATCCGTCGCAGGTCGAGGCGATCAACGCCGCCTTCACCCCGTCGGCGGAAGAAACGGCGCGCGCGCAAGCGATCGTCGATGCCTTCGCCGCCAATCCCGGGGTCGGTGTGTTGCAGGTCGACGGCAAGATGGTCGACGCGCCGCACCTCAAGCAGGCGAAGCACATCCTTTCGCTAGCGGACTGAACCTAGCGTTTCCCGCGCCCGAAGGGCCGGTGGCGCTTCATCCAGTTGCGGCCGCGGTGCCAGCTTTTCCTGAGGCCGCGTTCGGTCAGGCTTTCGAACATCGCGTCGGGGCTGGTCGGGTCGAGGACCTCATTCTCGGCGATGAATTCGTCGAACGGCCCCGGGGGCACGAGATCGAGCAGTTCGAGCGAACGCCCCTTGCCGCGCAGCGCCTCGATCGTGTCGATCAGCGATCCGGTGCGCTTGAACGTCGCCGCGACATCTTCTTCCCCCACGTCGAGATGTTCGGCGATCAGCGACGAGCGCAAGCGCGCGATCGCGGGTTCGACGCCTTCGTTCGCGGGCAGCGCGGCGTCGATCGTCACATCGCATTCGCTGTCGAGCCCCATCGATCGGTTGTTCATATTCGCCGACCCCACGCGCAGGAAACGGTCGTCGACCACCGCGGTCTTCGCGTGGACATAGATCGGCTCGCCGCGGCTGGTGCGCGGATAATAGACCTTCAGCCGGTCGCCATGCTTCGCCTTCGCAATCTCGCGCACCAGTTGCACCCGCGCGGCGTCCATCGCCATCTGTTCGAGCCAGCCGTCGGCGGTCTTTGGCATCACCATCACGAATTCGGGCGGATCATCCTCGTTCAGCCGCGCTGCGATGGCGGCGGCGATCTTGCCGCAGGTGAAATATTGATTTTCGAAATAGATGAAGCGGTCGGCTGCGGCGATCATGTCAAGATAGAGTTGCTCGATCTCGCGGATTTCCTCGCTATCCTCATATTCGGCACGCGTGCGCGAGATGGCGACGTCGACGCCTTCGAAATCGGGTTCGAGGTCGTCGGGCCAATTCTCGCCCTTGCCCTTCAGATCGCGCAGCGGCTTTTTCGTTGCGCGCTGCCAGCGCTCGTTGCCAAGGTCAGCGAGCGCATTGCCGACCGGCCCCGCGAGGATCATCGTCAAATCATGCCAGGGCATATAGGCTTTGCCGTCGGGCGCGGTGCGGTGCGCGTCGCCATCCTTGTGATCGCGCGTGTCCCAGCGGCGCGCGCCGACGTCGATGCCGCCGCACACCGCGAGATGATCGTCAAACACCGCGACCTTTTGATGATGGCTGCACCCGACGGGATGCGCGCTGTCGAGGCGAAAGCTGATCGCGCGCGTCAGTTTCCAGCGCGCGACCATCGACAGGATTCGCGGCATTGCGAACTGTTTGAGCCCGCCGAAATTCCAGCGCAATATGTCGATGTCGCGTTCAGGTTTTTCCTTGGCGAGCCGCAGCAGATAATCGCCGAGCGGCTCACCCTTGCCCGTCTTGTCGGGCTTCAAGGCGATGCGCGGGTCGAAATCCCAGCCGATGAGCAGGATGCGCTCCTTCGCATCGACCATCAGCCCTTCGAGCAGCGCATAATAGTCCGCCGCATCGACGATCATCCGCGCCTTGTCGGCGCGTTCGATGCGCCAGCAATTGCGCCCTTCGACGACGATCGGTGATAGCTCGGTCCCCATCGCCGCCACCACGCATGATGACGGCGATGGTTGCAAGCCTAATGTTCAGGCGGCGACGAACTGCTCGGGGGTCAGCGCCATCATCGCATCGCTGCCCGCCTCGATCTTGCGGCGGAGCGATCCGGCGTCGGGCAGGAAGCGTTCGGCGAAATAGCGCGCGGTGACGAGCTTGGCTTCAAGGAACGCCTTGTTGCCGCGGCCTTCGGCGAGCGCCTTTTGCGCCGCTTCGGCCATCCTCAGCCACATCGAGCCGAGCGCGACGATCCCCAGAATGTGCATATAGTGGTGCGCACCGGCGCCGACGTTGTTCGGGTTCGCCATGCCGTTAGCCATGAACCACATCGTCGCGGCCTTGAGTTCGCCATTCGCTTTTTCGAGGCGCGTCGCGAAATCGGCGAGCGCTTCATTGCCCTTGGCGCTGCCGCATTCCTCGTCGACGATCGCGAAAAATGCCTGGATCGCGCGCCCGCCGTTCTGCGCGAGCTTGCGGCCGACAAGGTCCATGGCCTGCACGCCGTTCGCGCCTTCGTAGATCATCGTGATGCGGGCATCGCGGACATACTGGCTCATGCCCTGTTCTTCGATATAGCCGTGGCCGCCGAAGACCTGCTGCGCGTTGGTCGCGACTTCATAGCCCTTGTCGGTGCCGAAGCCCTTGATCACCGGGGTCAGCAGGCTGACGAGATCGTCGGCGCGCTGGCGTTCTTCCTCGCTCTCGGCGACGTGCGCGAGGTCGACCTGCAGCGCGCCCCAGGTGCAAAGCGCGCGCAGCCCCTCGACCGTCGCCTTGCCGTCCATCAGCATGCGGCGCACGTCGGGGTGGACGAACAGCGGATCCGCCTTTTCCTGCGGGTCCTTGGGACCGGTGAGCGCGCGGCCCTGACGACGGTCCTGTGCATATTGGACGGCATTCTGATAGGCGACATCGGCCTGTCCGAGCCCCTGGATGCCGACGCCGAGCCGCGCGGCGTTCATCATCACGAACATCGCGGCGAGGCCCTTATTCTCCTCGCCGACCATCCAGCCCTTGGCGCCGTCGTAATTCATCACGCAGGTCGAGTTGGCGTGGATGCCCATCTTGTGCTCAATCGACCCGCACGACAGCGTGTTGCGCTCGCCGAGCGAGCCGTCTTCGCCCACGATGAACTTGGGCACGATGAACAGCGAGATGCCCTTGACGCTGTCGGGCGCGTCGGGGGTCTTTGCCAGCACGAGGTGGATGATATTGTCGGTGAGGTCATGCTCGCCCGACGAGATGAAGATTTTCGTGCCCGTCACCGCATAGCTGCCGTCGCCGTTCGGCACCGCACGGGTGCGGATGAGGCCGAGGTCGGTGCCGCAGTGCGGTTCGGTCAGGTTCATCGTCCCGCCCCATTCGCCCGCGATCATCTTAGGGACATAGGTCGCCTTCTGCTCGTCCGACCCTTTGACGAGGATCGCGGCGGTCGCGCCCTGCGTCAGCCCCGGATACATGGCGAACGCCTGATTGGCGGCGTTGCGATATTCCTCGACCGGAAAGCCGATGACGTGCGGCAGCCCCTGTCCACCGAATTCCTCGGGCGCGGTCAGCAGGCCCCAGCCGGCTTCGGAATAGGCCTTATACGCTTCCTTGAAGCCCTTCGGCGTCGTCACCGAGCCGTCTTCGTGGCGCGTGCAGCCTTCGAGGTCGCCCGACTGGTTGATCGGGAACAGCACCTCTTCGCAGAACTTGCCCGCCTCGGTCAGCACCGCCTCGACCATATCGGGGGTCGCGTTGGCGAAGCCGGGCAGGTTCGAATAGCGCTCGATCCCGAGCACGTCGTTGAGGAGGAACAGCGTGTCTTGCACGGGCGCGCGATAGACGGGCATGGGATATCCTTCTGAAAAGCAGGTTAGCAGTGAACTTGCCTGGGGAGAGGCTCAGTCGACCTTTTGGCCGGCGTCGACTTTTTTCACCATGTCGATGAAACGTGACAGCTCATCTACAGCGCTGTCAATATCGTCGCGCTGGCGTTGCAACAGACCGATGCGCTGTTCGCATTTCTCGATCGTCACCTGACGCTGCAGCTTGCGGCCGTCGCCGACATCGTAGAGGTCGATCATCTCGCGAATGTCGGCCAGGCTGAAGCCTGTGCGCTTGGCGCGGAGAATCCACGCGAGGCGGGCGCGGTCGCGTTTCGAATAGATGCGCGACAATCCCTTGCGCGACGGGCTGATCAGGCCTTCATCCTCATAGAAACGCAGCGCACGGGCGGTAACCCCGAACTCGGTCGACAAGTCGGTGATGCTGAATTGTTCGCGCCCCAGATGATCGGGCGTATCGATATGGGCGTGGCCATATTGTTCGGTCATGCCGGTGAAACTAGTTTCCGTTGACGTGAACGTCAAGCCCGGCCGGTCGAGCCATTTCGGGGCGGTTCAGTTGCCGCAAGGACGCCGTATATTGCCGTCTCGATCGGCGATCCGCAAGCCCCCCGCATCGGCCGCCGACCAGCTCGCGCGCGGCAGGCTGAGCCCCGCGAGCGAAGCGCGGCCGGGGCACAGGCGGCGGCATTGCGGCGGCAGCTTTCCGGGCAAGCGGAGCTCATCCTCTTCTTCGTGCGCAAAGGCTTCGCAACCATCCGCCCCGGCGAAGCGCATCCGCCAGCCGCCGCCCTCGCGAACCATCGTTCCGCTGGCAGCGCACGAGAGGCCGGGGCCAAAAGCGGCGGTGACGGAAAAGCGCCATTTTCCGGCGCCATCGGGAACGACGCACATCGCATCGCGGCCGAGATCGTGTGCGCGCTCGAACACGCCGACCGGGCTTGCGGCCTCGGGGTGCACGACCCCGCGCTGGCGGGCCGCCACCTCGAGCGGATTGCTGGTGTCGATCCCCTTCGCGCGTTCGTCGGGCGCGGGCCGTCCGCATGCCGCGAGCAGCAGAACCGCAAGCGCGGCGGCGTCAACCCTGCGCATCGTCCGCCAGGAAGGTCAGGCCGCCATCGGCCTCGACACGACGATAAAAGCAGGAGCGGCGTCCCGTGTGGCATGCGGGGCCCGCGGGCCTCACGCGCAAAAGCAGCGCGTCCTGATCGCAATCGACGCGCATCTCCACGACCGCCAGGCCGTTGCCCGACGTCTCGCCCTTGCGCCACAACGCTTGCCGTGACCGCGACCAGAAATGCGCCTGCCCCGTGGCGCGAGTCTGCTCGATCGCCTCTTCGTTCATATGCGCGACCATCAGCAGGATATGCGTATCGGCGTCGACGACGATCGCCGTCACCAGCCCGGCAGCGTCGAAACGCGGAGAAAATCGGTCGGTCGTGTCGCGCTGATCATCCATAAACCGGGCTTTAGAGCAGGATAGGAGCCGCTGTCACCCCGTCCGTCGCGGCGCATATGACAAATCCGTGATTAGGGGGGCGACATTTGCGATTGCCGTCCCTATATGCGCCGCAGTCACTGCCCCCCTGCCCCTGGAATGACATGCTGACGACCCATCCTTTCGACGACGACAAGCTCCGCGAGGAGTGCGGCGTATTTGGTATTCATGGCGCCGATAGCGCCGCCGCGGTTGTCGCGCTGGGCCTTCACGCCCTGCAGCACCGTGGACAGGAAGCCGCGGGCATCACTGCCTTCGACGGCAAGGAGTTCCATACGCACCGCGCGATGGGCCATGTCGCGGGCAATTTCGACCGCGACGACATCATGCGCCAGCTGCAAGGCGGCTCGTCAGTCGGCCATGTCCGCTACTCGACGACGGGCGAAACCGCGCTGCGCAACGTCCAGCCCTTGTTCGCCGATCTTGCCACCGGCGGCTTCGCGGTTGCACATAATGGCAATATCTCGAACGCCGCCGCGCTGCGCAAAGTGCTCGTTCGCCGCGGTTCTATCTTCCAGTCGACCAGCGATACCGAGGTGATCATCCACCTCGTCGCGACCTCCAATTACCGCTCGCTGCTCGACCGGTTCATCGACGCGCTGAAGCAGGTCGAGGGCGCCTATTCGCTGATCTGCCTGACCGCCGAGGGCATGATCGGCTGCCGCGACCCGCTCGGCATCCGCCCGCTCGTGATCGGCAAGCTCGGCGATGCGCATATCCTCGCATCGGAAACCGTCGCGCTCGACGTCGTTGGCGCCGAATTCGTGCGCTCGGTAGAGCCGGGCGAGCTTGTCACCATCCGCGACGGCCAGCTCACCTCGCACCGCCCCTTCGCCGACCATCCGGCGCGCCCGTGCATCTTCGAATATGTCTATTTCTCGCGCCCCGATTCGATCGTCGACGGGACGAGCGTCTATTCGGTGCGCAAGGCGATCGGCGCCGAACTGGCGCGCGAGAATCCGGTCGAGGCCGACCTCGTCATCCCGGTCCCCGATTCGGGCACGCCCGCGGCGATCGGTTATGCGCAGGAATCGGGCATTCCGTTCGAACTCGGCATCATCCGCTCGCACTATGTCGGGCGCACCTTCATCCAGCCGGGCGACAAGGTCCGCCATCTCGGCGTGAAATTGAAGCACAACGCCAACCGCGCGCTGATCGCAGGCAAGCGCATCGTGCTGATCGACGATTCGATCGTGCGCGGCACGACGAGCCTGAAAATCGTGCAGATGATGCGCGATGCCGGCGCGACCGAGGTGCATATGCGCATCGCGAGCCCGCCGACGCAGCACAGCTGCTTCTATGGCGTCGACACGCCCGAACGCGCCAAATTGCTCGCGGCGCAGATGAGCGTCGGGCAGATGGCGAATTTCATCAACGCCGACAGCCTGTCCTTCATTTCGATCGACGGCCTCTATCGCGCGCTCGGCGAAGCGAAGCGCAGCGACGACGCGCCGAAATATTGCGATGCCTGCTTTACCGGCGACTATCCGACCACGCTGACCGATTTCGACGAGCATGGGTTAGAAGATCAATTTTCGCTGCTTGCCGAACGGGTTGTCTGACACAATGACTGTGACGTCTAAAGAATTGGCGGGCCAGGTCGCGCTCGTTACCGGGGCGAGCCGCGGCATCGGCGAAGCGATCGCCGAATCGCTCGCTTCACGCGGCGCGCATGTCGTGATCACCGCGCGCACCGCGGGCGGGCTCGAAGAACTCGAAGACCGCATCCACGAAGCCGGCGGCAGCGCGACGATCGCGCCGCTAGACCTGACCGACGGCGACAGCATCGCGCGCCTCGCGAGCGCGATCGCCGAACGCTGGCAGCAGCTCGACATGCTCGTGCTCAACGCCGCGATGCTCGGCACGCTGACCCCCGTTGCCGCAATCGACGGCAAGGAATTCAACAAGCTGCTGACGCTGAACCTGATCGCGCAGCAGGCGCTGATCGCCAATTTCGACCCGCTGCTGCGCCGCGCCGCGAACGGCCGGCTGATCGCGCTGTCGAGCGGCGTCGCGCGCGAGCCGCGCGCCTATTGGGGCGCCTATGCCGCGTCGAAGGCGGCATTCGAGACGCTCGTCACCAGCTATGGCGCCGAAATGCGCAACATCTCGACCGTGCGCACCGCGATCCTCGATCCCGGCGGCACGCGGACACAGATGCGCGCGCGCGCCTATCCGGGCGAAGATCCGCAGAGCATCAAGGATCCGGCGGCCGTCGGCGAATTTGTCGCCAAGCTGATGGTCGAAGGCTTCGACAGCACCGCGTTCCATGCGCTGCCCAAGGTCATGGAAAAAGCTTAACGCCATCTTCGTTTTCCTGCGCTAAGACGCTCGCATAAGAGGGTTTGCGAGGGCGCGGGAATGACCAAGGATATTTTGCGAACGGCGATTGCCGCGGTGATCGGCATCGCCGTTGCGTTCGGGCTGATCTGGCTCGCCCAATATGCCGGCAGCGAAATTTCGCCCGACGTCTATGATCCCGACAGCGGCGAAATCCTGATCCCGATCGGATCTACGATCGCGCTGATCGTCGGCTGGTTTATCGGCACCTTTGGCGGCAGCTGGTTCGCGATGCGCATCTCGGCCGGAACCGGCGCTGGCTGGATCGTCGCCGGCGCGGTGATTGGCGCGGCGCTGTATCGCGCCGTGACGCTCGCCGACGCATGGTGGATCATGGCGCTGGGCGTCGCTGTCCCGCTTGCCGCGGTCTGGCTGGCCCAGCGCGCGGCGAGTATCGTCACCGAATAAAAAACTCGTCTCCGGCCTTCGGGGGGGCTCTCATAGCCGCGAGGCGGATACCCGTCATCCGCCCCACTTGCTCAGCATGAATGCCGACAGGAAACCTATGGCGGCGATCAGACCGCTATAGTCGTGGGTTTCCTCGGTGGCTTCGGGGATCATCGTATCGACCAGCATGGCGAGAATCGCGCCTGCCGCGACCGCCATCACGGCCGCAAGCGTCTCCGGCGCGGCCTCCGCCAGCGCGACGTTGCCGAGCATCGCCGCCAGTCCCGAGGCCAAGGCGATACAGGTCCACACCCCGAAGATATAGGCTGGCCCGCGTCCCGCCCTCTTCATCCCGGCGGCGCTCGACAGACCTTCGGGCACATTGGATAGAAAGACCGCCGCGACTGTGACGGTACTCACCGCCCCGCCCTCGATAAGACTGGCCCCGATGACGATCGATTCCGGTATGCCGTCGAGCAGGGCGCCGACCGCAATTGCCATGCCGCCGCCGCTGTCGGCATGGGGCTGGCTTTCCCTTTGGTTCCAACCCGACCGTTTGCGATGTCGCGCGCCCTGCCGCGCGACGACGATGTTGGCGATGGTGTACATCAGCGTGCCACCGATGAACCCCGCAGCGGTCGCCCCGATCCCGCCTTGCTGCGATGCTTCATCGACCAGGTCAAACGCCACAGCGGAAATCAGAACGCCAGCCCCAAGCGCCATGATTCCGGCGATCAACCGCTGGGGCAGCGTAAAAAAATAGGCAATCAGAGCGCCCAGGATCAGTGCCGATCCGCTGACAAGCCCCCAGAAGCCCGCTTCAATCATCCCCGATGCGTTCGGCCGGGTTGAATGTTCGCTTCAACTTGGGGGGCTACGCGGCTCAGAACATCTCCGTTCATCGAGCACCCGCCCGTGCGGCTTCGTTGTCCACAGCGGCCTGCACGCTCTTGTAGAACGCCTCGCGCGCCGCGCCGACGCCCTCGGGATCGGTCGCGGTCGGCCAGTTGCCGTTCGACGCGATCACCAGCCCCCGCTTCGGATCGATGAAGATGCCCTGCCCGAAGATGCCCTGCGCGGCGAAGCTGCCATCGTCGTTCGTCCACCATTGATAGCCGTAGCCGCGGCCCGGCAGGTCGATCCCCGCCTGCTTCGTCGTCGCGGCGGGAAGCCAGTCGTCGGGCAGCACTTTCTTCCCGCCCGCGACCCCGCCGTTCAGGATGAACTGCCCGAAGCGCGCATAATCCTTGAGACTTGCCGACATGCAGCAGCCGCTGATCTCGTGGCCCGTCGCGCCGAGCATCCACACCGCGTCCTGTTCCATGCCGAACGGCTTCCAGACCTTTTCGGACAGATAGGCCGACAGCGTCTTGCCCGTCGCGCTCGACACCAGAACGCCGATCAAATTGGTCTCGCCGGTCTTGTACACCCACTTCGAACCCGCGGGCGCTTCGCGCGGCAAGGTCTTCATATAGCTGACCGTTATGTCCTCGCCCGCCACCGGCTTTTGCAGGTTGAACAGCGCGACGTCGGACTTGGGATCGGTATAGTCCTCGTTCCATTTGACGCCCGAAGTCATCGTCAGCAGCTGCTTCACCGAGACATCGTCATAGGCCGAGCCCTTGAGGCCCGGGATATAGACGGTAACCTTGTCGTCGAGGCTCTTGATATAGCCGTCCTTCACCGCCGCGCCGACGAGGGTCGAGGTGAAGCTCTTGGCAACCGAAAAGCTTGTCCAGCGGCCCGCGGCGCCATAGCCGAGGGCATATTTTTCGAGGCGAACCTTGCCGTCCTGAACGATGATCAGCCCCGCATTGCGCTGCTTCGCCATATGGGCATCGATATCGCCGAGGTCGATCGGCTTGCCCTGAGGCAGCGGATAGACGGGCCCGCCCGCCTTCACTGTGTTGACGACGACCTTGGGCACCGTCTCCATCGTGCGGAAGGCGGCGTCGCGTTGATCCTGGGTCCAGAACAGCACATTCAGATCCTTTGGCAGTTTATCGATGGTCTCGGTCGGTGCGGGCGCGCTACACCCCGCCGCCGCGGTGCACAGCAGCACCGCCGCCAAAAATCTTCGCATGTACGTCTCTCCCCTGTTTTCAGGCTGTCTTTTCGAGCGTGACTTGCGCAACGTCGATACCGCCGCCGCGAAAGCCCCCCTCGCAATATTGCAGATAATAGCGCCATAGCCGCACGAAACGCGCGTCGAAGCCCGACGGCAGCTGGTCGGCCGCGACCGCCGCATCGAAACGCTCGCGCCACTGGCGCAGCGTTTCGGCATAGTCGCCACCGAACCGCCGCACGTCGCGCCACGCGAGGCCGCGCGCCTCGGCAAGCGCGCGAAAGCGGCTTTCCGAAATCAGGCAGCCGCCCGGGAAGATATAGGCCTGGATGAAGTCGCTGCTCGCGGCATAGCGTTCGAACAGCGCGTCGTTGATCAATATATATTGGATCGCCGCCTTGCCGCCGGGGCGCAGAAGCCGCGCGATCGCGTCGAGATAGGCGGGCCAATAGGCCTCGCCGACCGCTTCGACCATCTCGACGCTGGCGATCGCGTCATACGGTCCCTGCGCGTCGCGGTAATCGCAGATTTCGATGCGCGAGCGGTCCGACAGGTCGACCGCGGCAAGCCGCGCGTCGGCGATTTCGGCCTGCGCGGGCGACAAGGTAATCCCGGTATAGAGCACGTCGTGGCGTTCGACTGCACGCTCAGCGAGCGCCCCCCAGCCGCAGCCGATCTCGAGCAGCCGGCTTCCCGACCGCAAATCGAGCCTGTCGAGGATCGCGTCTACCTTGGCCGCCTGCGCCTCTTCGAGCGATTGCCCGGGATCGGTGAACAGCGCGCTCGAATAATTCATGCTCGGATCGAGCCACAAGCGATAAAAATCATTGCCCAAATCATAGTGGGCGTGGATGTTCCGCTTTGCGCCGCGCCGGTCGTTGCGATGGAGCGCGTGGATCGCCTTGTTCAGCCAGCGCCACGGTCCATGCGCTCGCCCGACATTGCCCAAGGCTTCGCCGTTGCGCATGAAAAGGTCGAACAGCGGCACCGGGTCGGGTGAGGACCATTCGCCGGCTTCCCATGCGCGATACCAGCCCACCGAACCCGACAGCGCCAGCCGCGCGAGCGCGGCCCAGCTGTGGAGATGCACCACCGCAACCGGCCCCTTGCCGCGTCCGCCAAGCAGCCGCACGCTGCCGTCGGGCAGATGGCTCTCGATCGTACCCTGGGCGAGTCCTGCATCGATCCGGTCGAGCATGCGGTGAAAGAGGCTCGCGGGCGCCAGCGCGATCAGCCGCGCCATGCCGCCGCCCGAGCGATAGGCACGGTCGGCGCGGAGCAGTTCCTTACCGCGGCGCGGGCTGACATGCGTGTTCATTGTCACCTTCCTGCCTCAAACGCATCGCGCTGACAATCGGTTGAAACACGCGGCGCCATGACGTCACGCGGGCGCGCTCATTCGGGATGGCTCGCGGTATCGGGGGCGGTCAGGCGGACCTGGAATCGGTCCTGCGCCAGCGGGTGCATGAAACGCTGGTCGCGCAGCAGGATCGCATCGCCATCGCTTTGCGCCACCGGCATGCGCGACCAGAAGAGGAAAGCGCGCGCTGCGGGATCGGCCTTGACCCAGGTCGCGAGGCGCGGATCGTCCATGCCGGTCGGTGCGCCGGTCAGATCGACGCTGCCACCGGCGCCCGGAACGAAGCTTGCGGTGCCGTAGCGGTCGGCGGTCCGCCAGAAGATATCGCGTTTCCAGAAGGCGAGCGGCGGCGGGCTCGCGACGACGAGCGCATCCTTCTGGCCGCCCGCTTCAAGCGCGCGCGAGGCCATGCGCTCGGCGGCGCCGGTGATGACGCCGTTGACGAAAATATAGGCGCACACGGCGGTGAAGCCGATCCACGCCGGGCGCCGCCAGTTCGCCGCCCCGCGCCGCTCGCCGCGCAGCGACAGCCAGAGCGACACGGCAAGCGCGATCCATATCCACAGGTCGATGATGAAGATGCTGTCGCCGTAGAACCAGCGATGGCTGAACGGCTCGAGCAGGCGGATGCCGTAATTGTTGAGCCAATCGAGTGCCGGATGGCTGAGGCAGCCGATATAGGCGAGCGCGAGCAGCCAGCCCTTGTGAACCGGGAGCCGCTCCGCCGGCCTTTTTCCGCGCCGGCCCTGCCAGCGGTCGAAGGCGAGCATCAAGGCCCATAGGATGATCGGCAGTAGCAGCAGCGCGACGGGCCCGTGGGTGATCCCGCGCCGCATCGACAGCGATTCGATCCCGTAGATCGCGCAGGTCGCGTCGATATCGGGCAGGTTCGCCGCGATGATCAACGTCGGCATCGCGAGGCCGGTTTTCTTCTTGAGCCCCATCTGGCCCAGAACCGCGCCGACGAGGCTGTGGGTGAGATTGTCCATCCCGGGCTATAGATCCGACACGCGGTGCCGCGGCGAGATCAGAGTTCGGGTCCGCCCTCGGTCACCGTCCAGGTCTGCCCCTTCTTGAGTAGGCTTTGGAGGTCGGCCGTCTTGCCCTCGGCCGCCGCCTTGTTCTGCCGGACGACATCGGCCTCGAAGGTCGGGCGCGGGTCGTCGTAGAGGACGCCGAGCGCCATCGGGAACTCGCCAAAGCGCATTTCGACGAGCATGTGCGCGACGCTGCGGTTGGTGACGTCGTGGACGATCACCCCCGCGGCCTGCCAGTCGCCGTCGACGACATCGACGGTCTTGAGGTGCAGCGCCTCGGCGTCGAGCGCGATGCCCTTGGTGCCCTTGGCATAGACCATCGGCTCGCCATTCTTGAGCCACAGCTGGCGATCCTCGGCGCCCTTCGGCGCGGCGAAATCTTCGAACACGTCTTTATTATAGACGATACAGTTCTGGAAAATCTCGATAAAGGCCGCGCCCTTATGGGCGTGCGCTGCTTTCAGCACGTTCGGCAATTCCTTCGACACGTCGAAACCGCGCGCGACGAAACGCGCGCCCGCGCCGAGCGCGAAGGCCGCGGGCTGCGCCGGGCGGTCGACCGAGCCATAGGGGGTCGACGGGCTGGTCGTCCCGACGCGGCTGGTCGGAGAATATTGCCCTTTTGTAAGACCATAGATCTCGTTGTTGAACAGCATGATCTGGCAATCGAGGTTGCGGCGGATCAGGTGCATCGTGTGATTGCCGCCGATCGACAGCCCGTCGCCATCGCCGGTGACGATCCAGATGTCGAGGTCCGGGTTGGCGAGCTTCAGCCCCGTCGCGAACGCCGGCGCGCGGCCGTGGATCGTGTGGAAACCATAGGTTTCCATATAATAGGGGAAGCGCGACGAGCAGCCGATGCCGCTGACGAAGACGGTGTTTTCGGGCGTCGTGCCGATTTCGGGCATCGTGCGCTGCACCGCCTTCAGGATCGCATAGTCGCCGCACCCGGGGCACCAGCGGACTTCCTGATCGGTTTCCCAATCCTTGAGCGTCGTCGTCCGCGCGATGGTCGTCATCTCGTTCACTTGAGTGCCTCCTCGATGGCGGCTTCGATTTCGGCGATGGTGAAGGGCTGGCCCGACACCTTGTTCACCGGCTTGGCATCGACCAGATACTGGTCGCGCAGCACCGTCTTGAGCTGGCCGGTGTTCATCTCGGGCACGATCACCTTGTCATAGCTCTTGAGCAATTCGCCGAGATTGGCGGGCAGCGGCCAGATATGGCGGATATGGACATGGCTGACGTCGAGCCCTTCGGCGCGCTTGCGACGCACCGCCTGATGGATCGGCCCGAAGGTCGAGCCCCAGCCGACGACCGCGAGCTTGCCGCCCTCGGCACCGAGTTCGACGACCTGGTCGGGGACCTTGATGCCGTCGATCTTGTCCTTGCGGATATCGGTCATCGCCTGATGGTTTTCGGGCGCATAGTTGATGTGCCCGGTGTCGAGTTCCTTCTCGATCCCGCCGATCCGGTGGAGCAGGCCCGGCGTACCCGGCTTCACCCACGGACGCTTGAGATTTTCATCGCGGCCATAGGGCTTGAACCCGCCCTCGGGCGCTTCGGTGAGGAATTCGACCGGGAAGGCTTCGTAGGTCGTGAGATCGGGCACCGCCCACGGCTCCGCCGCATTGGCGATATAGCCGTCGGTGAGCAGCATCACCGGGGTCATATATTGCACCGCGATGCGCACCGCCTCGATCGCGCATTCGAACGCGTCGCCGGGCGAGCGCGCGGCGACCACGGGCATCGGCGCGTCACCGTTGCGGCCATAGACCGCCTGATAGAGATCGGACTGCTCGGTCTTCGTCGGCAGGCCCGTCGAGGGGCCGCCGCGCTGCGAGTTGACGATGACGAGCGGCAGCTCGGTCATAATCGCAAGGCCCATCGCCTCGCCCTTCAGCGCAATGCCGGGGCCCGATGACGACGTGACGCCCAGCGAGCCGCCATAGCTGGCGCCGATCGCCGAACAGATGGCGGCGATTTCGTCCTCGGCCTGGAAGGTCGTGACGTCATATTCCTTGAGCCGCGACAAATGATGCAGGATCGCCGAGGCCGGGGTGATCGGATAACCGCCGAAGAACATCGGCAGCTTGGCGAGCTGCGCGCCCGCGACGAGGCCGAGCGCGATGCCCTCGGCGCCGGTCAGCGTGCGGTAGAGGCCGGGCGCGACCGGCGCGGGATCGACATGATGCTGTTTGAGCGGCCCCGCGAGTTCGGCGGTCTCGCCATAGGCGTGCCCTGCATTGAGCGCGGCGACGTTCGCGGCGGCGAGATCGGGCGCCTTCGCGAACTTCGCGTTGAGCCAGTCGATCAGCGGCTGGCGGTCGCGGTCGAACATCCAGAGCGCGAGCCCCAGCGTCCACATATTCTTGCAGCGCAAGGCTTCCTTGTTGCCGAGCCCGAACGGCTTCACGGCATCCATCGTCAGCTGGCTGATGTTGAGCTTGAGCAACTGCCATTTCGCGAGGCTGCCGTCGTCGAGCGGGTTCGCCTCATATTTCGCCTTGGCGAGGTTGCGGTCGTTGAACTCGCCCTCGTCGGCGATGATCAGGCCGCCCTGCTTCAATTGCGGCACGTTGGTCTTGAGCGCGGCGGGGTTCATCGCGACGAGCACGTCGGGGGCATCGCCCGCGGTGTCGATCGCCGATGATCCGAAATTGATCTGGAACGCCGACACGCCGAACAGCGTGCCCTGCGGCGCGCGGATTTCTGCGGGGAAATCGGGGAAGGTCGCAAAGTCGTTGCCCGCCAGCGCGGAGGACAGAGTGAATTGACCGCCGGTCAACTGCATCCCGTCGCCACTGTCCCCGGCAAATCGTACAACTACCGCATCCGAAAGGGGGGACTGCCGTTTGTCGGCCTGGTCCACTACCGCTGTCGCCATTATCTCTTCTGCCTCAAATCTTGCGAACCTGTGACATCGGCCTAGGCCGGTGAGCGCCAAGCCGCAATTGAGAAAAAATTGTACCGTGCAAAGCGTGAAGCGCAGGTGAGTTTCATTTCGGGATTGAATTTGCCCCGCCGATCCCGAATAGCATGGCGAAAACAGCGATCAGGGAGAGACGCAGATGACCGACGGCACCACCCATTTTACGCGCCCCGACGTGGCGGCTTTCCTTGCCTTCCTGAATGCGCAGGAAGGCCCGAAGATGGAAGAGATGCCGCCCGAAGGCGCGCGCGAAATGTTTCGCGTGATGGGCCAGCTCGCCGATGTGCCGCGCGGCGAGATCAGGCAGGTCGAGAATCGCACCATCCCCGGCCCCGCCGGTGAGATCGCCATCCGCATCTATGACAATCGCCCGGACCGCGAAACCGGCCCGGTGATGGTCTTTTATCACGGCGGCGGCTGGGTGATCGGCGATCTCGACACGCATGACGCCTATTGCGCCGAGGCGGCACGGCTGCTCGACATGCCCGTGATCGCGGTAGATTATCGTCTCGCCCCCGAACATCCCTTCCCCGCCGCACCAATCGATTGCGAAGCCGCGACGCGCTGGGTCGCCGACAATATCCCCTGCACGGGGCTTGTGCTCTCGGGTGAAAGCGCCGGGGGGAATCTGACGATCGCGACCGCGCTTACGCTGCGCGACAAGCCGGCTTCGAAGCCTGTGATCGCGATCCACCCCATCTATCCCGCCGTGACGACGCACGATGATTGGCAAAGCTATCGCGATTTTGGCGAAGGCCATTTGCTGACGCAGGGCAGCATGACGTGGTTCGGCAATCACTACGCCGCCGACCCCGCCGACTACCGCGCGTCGCCGCTCGATTTTTCGGCCGAGGGTCTGCCTCCGACGCTCCTGATCACTGCCGGGCTCGACCCGCTGCGCGACCAGGGCCGCGCCTATGCGGCGAAGCTGATCGAGGCCGGGGTGCCCACCACCTATCGCGAGGCGGCGGGCACGATCCACGGCTATATCAACCTGGCGCAGGGGATTCCGAGCGCCAAAGAAGATATTCGCGGGGCATTGACCGTATTGAAAGCGATCGTCGCCGAAGCTACCGGGGCGGCATGATCGATCATAGCTCCCTCCCCTATCGCCCCTGCGCGGGCGTCATGCTCGCCAATCGCGACGGCCGCGTCTTCGTCGGCCAGCGGCTCGATACGTCGAGCGAGGCGTGGCAGATGCCGCAGGGTGGGATCGACGATGGCGAAGATGCCGAGCAAGCGGCAATCCGCGAACTCAGCGAGGAAACCGGCGTCCATGGCGGGCTGGTCGAAATCATCGCGCGCAGCCGCGAGGAATATTTTTATGACCTGCCCGACCATCTGATCGGCAAGATGTGGGGCGGTAAATATCGCGGCCAGCGCCAGCACTGGTTCCTGATGCGTTTCATGGGTGAGGATGGCGACGTCAACATCCACACCAAGCATCAGGAATTTCGCGCGTGGAAATGGGCCGAGCTGAACGAGATCGAGAAGCTGATCGTCCCGTTCAAGCGCGTGCTTTACCGCGGGCTGGTCGAGGAATTCGGCCCGCTGGTCTGATTCTTCAGCGCCAGCGCGGTCCGGAAGACATCGGCGAACATTTCTGGCGTCAGCCGCCCGGTGTTCGTGTTGTAGCGCGAGCAGTGGTAGCTATCGATCAGATGCCGTCCATCGGGCAGCATATGCACTGCGCCGTGGCCGAAGGGGGAGCCCGCGAGGCGGGCGCCCGCCGCCCTTAGCGTGGCGTCATGCGCGATCCGTCCTAACGCGATGATCACGCGAACATTCGGCAACGCTGCCAACTGCATCTCGAAAAACGGCCGACAGTTCGCGATTTCCACCGGTGTCGGCTTGTTCTGCGGCGGCAGGCATTTGACGCTGTTGACGATAATCGCGCCGTCGAGCGTCAGCCCATCGTCGATCCGCGCGTCGTAAGCCCCCTTACTCAGCTCGAACTCGGCAAGCGTCGCAAACAACAGATCGCCCGCATAATCGCCCGTGAAAGGCCGGCCGGTCCGGTTCGCGCCATGCTTGCCCGGCGCGAGTCCCGCAAAAGCGAGCCAGGCGTCGGGATCGCCGAATGCATGGACCGGCGCGTTCCACCAATCGGGGTGCTCAATTTGACATTCGCGCCGCAAAGCAACGAGCCGCGGACAGCGCGGGCAGTCACGCGGCGGCTCGGTTCCGGGTAATGGGCTGTCAATTTCCACGCATCTGCGATAGGCGCTGCGCCATGAGCAACGCAATGCCGCTTCCCCTCTATGCCATCGGGCTCGGATCGAATCGGCGCCATGCGCGGTTCGGCGACCCGCGCGCGGTGCTGCTCGCCGCGCTGGCGGCGCTGGAGAGTGCCGATATCGAGGCAGTCGACGCGAGCCCGATCATCGCGAGCGACCCGCTCGGCCCGTCGCGCCGGCGCTACGCGAACGCCGTCGCGCTCGTCGCCTCACCGCTCAGTCCGCCCGAAATGCTCGCACGGCTGCAGGCGATCGAGGCGAGCTTCGGCCGCCGCACCGGCCAGCGCTGGAGCGCGCGGACGCTCGACCTCGACATCCTGCTCTGGTCGGGCGGCACCTGGTCCGACGGCGCGCTCACCATCCCGCATCCCGCCATTGAACAGCGTGCGTTCGTGCTCGGCCCGCTGCGCGCGATCGTCCCCGAATGGCAGCATCCGCTGCACGGCCGCAGCGTCCGTCAACTCGCCGCGCGACTTTCGCGTCCGAAGCCGGTTGACCGGGACGCATCGGCGCACTAGGGCGACGGCTCACTTCGCAAGCCCGCTTCGACGGCGCCGCGATGGGCCCTTAGCTCAGTCGGTAGAGCAACTGACTTTTAATCAGTAGGTCGCTGGTTCGAACCCAGCAGGGCTCACCAATTTCAAGACAAACGACCGCAACAGCTCCGGCGCGATGTTCTCGACCGTTCGCCTTTGCGAGATCGTGATTTGGTGAGACGCTGCAAGTTGATAGCGCGCCCAAGCCCTGCTTTCGGTCGGCCTTCCGCTTTCGAATTTCACTGCCATTGACCCGGACAATCGCACCAACTACTCGACGACTTTCCGAAAGAGAGGTCCATGTGTCCGAAGATTTCACGTCCCCAGATTCCGCTTCGCACATCCAGCATCGTAAGCTGAAGGCGTTCGCGAGGAACACCCTCAGCGCGCTTAACCTCAATCTGACCTACGCCTTCTCACCGGGGCTGTCCTTTTTCGGCCTGAATATATTTCGCGACCCCCGCCCCGGTCCGATCAAATATCGCGCGCTCTATGCGCTGGACCACGTATTGAAACGGCAGCCCAAGGCGGTCCTCGATGTCGGGTCTGGAGGCGGCGAACATGCCAGGCGATTCAAGGAAAGCGGCAGCCGAGTCGTGTGCATCGACCTGGGAACCTCGGTCTACGCACGCAGCAGGACCGAAGACGGGATCGAAATCGTCAACGCCGACTTCAATCGTTACGAAAGCGAAGAACGGTTCGATCTGGTTTGGGCATCCCATGTGCTGGAGCATCAGCAAAACGCGGGCGAGTTCATCTCTCGCCTGATCGAAAATTGTGCGCCCGGCGGATGGGTTTGTATCACCGTTCCCGATCCGCACCGGGGGCTTTGGGGTGGCCATGTCTCGCTCTGGACGCCCGGCCTGCTCGCCTACAACACGGTTTTATGCGGCGTCGATCTGTCGGATGCGGAGTTCGTGCGCGGCTCCAACGAATTTTCGCTGATCTTCCAGCCGCGCAAGGTCGATCTTCCCAAGCTCAGCTACGACTATGGCGACCTCGACCTGCTGGCGCCCTACCTACCGGGCATGAAGGAAAACTCTGATCCGTGGAAGGTCGGTTACCGCAACGTCTGACCACTTTCATCATGTGATCACCGCGGTGGTCGCTACCCCATAATTCTGAAGTCGCTGACCAAGGCGGAACAGATAGGCTTCAGCTGGCAAACGAACAGCCGGCTTTCGGATCGCGCTATCCGAAAGCCGGCTGTTCGCCTCTTCGCCCGGTTCAACCGGACGATATCTCACCACTTATAGCGCAGCGACCCCACGACCGTCCGCGATGCGCCGAAATAGCAGCTGTTCGAGAAGAAGCAGGACGACACATGCTGCTTGTCGAACAGATTCTGCGCGTTCACCGCGACGCTGAGGCCGTCCAGCGCCGGGCTGGCATGGCCGAGGTCGTAGGCGAGCATCGCATCGAACAGCGTAAAGCTCTTCGTCTTGAACAGTTCGAAGGTCGTCACGCTGTTCACGACCTTGTAGCTCGTCGAGCCGAAAGAACCTCCAACAGAGCGGAAACCCGCGCCGAGGCTGAGGCCGCCAAGCGGGCCCTCGCCCGCACCGCCGCGGCCGAAGTCGTACGACAGGAAACCCGATGCCTGCCATTCGGGCACGCCGAGCGGGACGGTGCCCGTGGTCGAGGGCGTGCCGGTGGTGCCGAGCCGGGTGAGCGTTGGAGCCGACGCGGCAACCGCGGGCGCGCCCTGCGTGATCAGCGCATCGGTGTAGGTGCCGGCAAAGATGATATCGAGTCCGGGGCGGAGTTCGCCGCGCGCTTCGAGCTCGACGCCGCGCACGCGCGTTTCGCCGATCTGGATCTGCGAGTTTGCCGGGCGGCCGCCGGTGCCCGCGAGCGGATCGCCGACGGGAACATTCTGCCGCTTCAGTTCGTAAGCCGACAGGGTGATGAGCGCATTCAGGCCGCGCGGCTGATATTTCAGTCCCGCCTCATACATATTGCCCGTGGTCGGCGAGAAGGGATTGCCGAGATAGTCGGCGCCCGCCTGCGGTTCGAAGGATTCGGTGTAGCTCACATAGGGCGACAGGCCGAATTCGAACTCATAGAGCGCGCCAAAGCGCATCGTGAAGGCGCTTTGCGAGAGCGGCGTCAGCACGCGGTTCTTCTTGTTGAGCGTGCGCTGGTCATAGGAGTCCCACCGGCCGCTGGCGATCAGGTGGAGCCCGCCGATTTTCACCTGGTCCTGGATATAGATGCCGGTCTGGTCGCGGGTGGTATAGCTGTTCGTGTAGGCGGGTGAGAGCAGCTTCAGGTCGAGGCTGGGGATGCCGACGCCATATACGGGCGCGTAGAGGTTGAGGTTCGGGATGCTCGTGAGCGGGTTGGTCGTCTGGCCGGTATTGAACTGCTGGAAATTCTCGCCGGTGATGCGGAGATAATCGAGGCCGACCAATATGTCGTGCTCGATCCCCGCGGTTTCGAACTTCGCGTTGAAGCTGCTGTCCATCGTCAGCGTGTCGAAATCCTCGTCGGCGCCGCCGCCGCCGCGGATGATCGTCGAATAATCGGTGTTGATGTTGAGGCCGGTGCCCGTCGTCGCAAAACCACCGACGTAAAGCTGGCGGTAGCTCAGCTTGTTGTTCTGGAACCGGACGTTCGAGCGGAACGCCAGATGTTCGTTGAACTCGCGCCGGAACAAGAGCGCGACCGATTTCTGCTTGTGGTCGTAGACTTCATAGGCCGGATCGCCGGTGTTGAGATGATATTCGATCGGGCCATTGGGGTTCAGCAGCACGCTGCCATAGGCTGGCACGCCCGAATAGCCGCTGCCCGATGGCGCGTGCTGATAGGATGCGATGAGCGTGATATTCGTCTGATCGTCGGGCGCGAAGGCGATCATCGGGCTGATGTGATAGCGCTCGCTCTCGGTGCGCTTGGTGAAGCCGTCGGCCTTCTGCCACCCGCCGACAAGACGCACGCGCCACTTGCCCTCGGCATCGAGCGGCTGGTTGATGTCGCCGACGAAGCGCAGGCTGTCATAATTGCCGACCTGCGCCTCGAAACGGCCGAACGCTTCGGCTTCGGGCTTCTTGCTCGACAGGTTGATGAGGCCACCCGGGGTGCCGTTGCCATAGAGGACCGAGGCCGGCCCCTTCATAATGTCGATCTGCTCGATGCGGTTGAAATCGGTCTGCGGGGTCGAATAGGGGCCCGCGATCAGTCGCATGCCGTCGAGGAAAAAGCCGGGCGAAAAGCCGCGCAGATACATCTGGTCGTAACGCGACACCGTGCCGCCGCGCTGGTTCGCCGCGACGCCGGCGACATAGCCCACCGCCTGGTTGAGCGAGATCGCATTGCGGCGCTCCAGCTCTTCGCTGTCGATCACCGTGATCGTCTGCGCCGTTTCGATCAGCGGGGTTCCCGTCTTGGTCGCCGACGAGACACTGGCTTCGCGGAGGCCGGTTACGACGATCGTCTCGCCCGCCCCGCCGCTCTCGGCCGCGTCTTCAGCGGCCCAGGCGGGCTGCGCGCCCACAAGCATCGCCGCCGCGAGCGCGGCACGCGACAGATTCGACCGCATTACGGCGCGCGAATTCGACTTCATGTTAACCCCTTATTGCTATTGCTACAGATTCGCAGTTGCAACTAGTCGCATAATCTGTTTAGGGCAAGCCGAAGCCGGACGATTGACGATGAAGGGGAAAATGGCGGGCTCATCTATCGCGAACGGCCGAATGGCTGCGCGGGCATTCACCGCGATCGTCGGCGGCTATGCCGCGGCGGCAGGCTTCGTTTCGCTCCTCGCGCGGATCGCACCGATCAACCGCGCCGAGGCGACGATATGGGCGATGATGCTGTCCTTCCTTGTCTATGCCGGCCTCATCCTATGGGCCTTTCATGAAACCCGGCTTGCGCGCGTCGCGGGGACCATTTGGGGCCTCGCGTTCGGGTCGGCGGGATGCCTGTGGCTGCTGGGGCCGGCGCTATGAGCAAAGCGGCATCGAACGCGGCGACGGGCGTTCGCCAGTCGATGGCGTGGATCCACGGCTGGCTCGGGCTGCTCGCAGGGTGGATCCTGTTCGCAATGTTCCTCACCGGCACCGCGAGCTATTTCCGGCCCGAAATCACGCGCTGGATGCAGCCCGAGATCGACCTGCGCCCGGTCACGGCCGCGACCGCCGCGGACACCGCGGTTGCGCACCTGCAAAAGGTCGCCCCGACCGCCGAGCAATGGTTCATCACCCTGCCCGATGCGCGCACGACCGCGACACGCATCTTCATCCGCGAGCGCCCGAACCCCGATCCGAATGCGAAGCCGGCCCCGCGCCGTCCCGAACTGCGACTCGACCCGGCAACGGGCGAAGAAGTGACGGCGCGCGACACGCGCGGCGGCGAGCATTTCTATCGCTTTCACTTCCAGCTCCAGATTCCGCATCCGTGGGGGCGCTGGCTCGCCGGGCTCTGCGCGATGGCGATGCTGACGGCGATCATCTCGGGCGTCATCACGCACAAGCGCATCTTCGTCGATTTCTTCACGCTGCGGTGGAGCAAGGGGCAGCGCAGCTGGCTCGACGCGCATAATGTATCGGCGGTAATCGCCCTGCCCTTCCACGCGATGATCACCTACACCGGCCTCATCACGCTGGTGGCGATGTATATGCCCTGGCCGATCCAGGCCAATTACAAGGACCCGGCGACCTTCGAGACCGCCGTCTTCGGCGCCGAGCCCGACGCCGAGGCAACGGGGCGCCTTGCCGCGCTGACGCCGGTTGCGCCACTCGTCGCCAGGGCATCCGAAGAATGGGGCGGCGGCCGGCCCGCGACGATGGTTGTCCGCAATCCGAATGACGCGACGGCCACCGTCACCCTGTACCAGAGCGCGAAGGATCGGCTCAATGCGCGCGGCGGATCGATCGTCTTTTCGGGCGTCGACGGGCGGCGGCTGTCGGCATCCCCCCCTCCCGGCCCGGCTGCCGAAACGAGCGGGGTCATGCTCGGCCTGCACATGGGCAGCTTCGCCGGTCCCGTGCTGCGCTGGACCTATTTCCTGCTCGGACTTGCGGGGACCGCAATGGTCGGCACGGGGCTCATGCTGTGGACGGTGAAGCGCAAGCGTCCGGGCGCGGAACCCTTCTTCGGAATCCGATTGGCCGAACGGCTGAACGTCGGCGCGATCGCCTGCCTTCCCGCGGGCATGGCGGCGTTCCTCCTCGCCAACCGCCTGCTACCCGCCACGCTGCCAGCGCGCGGGGACGTCGAGGTGAGCATCATGTTCTGGACATGGTTCGGGCTCGCGGCGCTGGCCTGTGTGCGGCCGATCCGCCGCGCCTGGACAGAAACGCTGGCGATTGCCGCGGTCGCCTTCCTTGCGCTGCCGCTGGTCAACGCGCTCACGACCGATCGGGGGTTTGTCCGATCGCTCGCGAACGACGACTGGCTGTTCGTCGCGTTCGATCTCGCCATGCTTGCGACGGGTGCATTGCTCGGTTTTGCCGCCTGGCGGACAGCGCAAAAATCATCGCGCCCGGTTCGGAAACCCCGCCCTGCAGCGCGTCCCGCCAACCCGTTGCGCGAGGCCGTCGATGCGCCTTGAGCCGGCCCTTCTCTCATACGCGTCTCTGGCGTGCCTTGCGTTGAGCACCCATCGGCTGCGCCGCGACGCCGCGTTCGCGCGTCTGCCGACTGTCGCCACTCTGCGCGCATTCGCCGTGGTGTTGCTCATTCTCGCGGCGTGGCGCGCGGTCCATGACTTCGGTCCCTATCAGGGGCCCGTCGCCTTCATCGGCATGGTCTCGATCGCCGGACTGCCGCTCGTGCTGCTACTTTCACGCTGGCCGAGGGGGGCGCTGGTCACAGGGCTCGCCACCGCGGCGGTGGCGCTGGGCATGTTGATACCCCTCGGCTGACGCTTACCAGCGCAGGAAACGGGGCAGGGTCAGCCGACCCGCGATCGCCGAGACGGGCACCGCAGACGCATGCCAGAGCGTGATGTGGACCAAGTCGTCGCTCGAGCACAGCAGCGCGATGATCGTTGCCCCGGCCGCGCCCGCCGCAACCCCGATCACCCAGCCCGCGCGCGTCGGCGAGGTCGGCGCGCTCGCCCTGAGCCAGAGGAACAGCGCCGCCCCGACACCCAGCCCCGAAACCACGCCTTGCGCGAGGCAATGAATGTCGAAACCGCGCCGCGCGGCTTCGGCGGGGTCATGCGCCTCGCCGAAGAACACGAACAGCGCCGCGAGCGGCAACGCCAGCAACGCGCCGACCGCCCAGCGCCAGCCGCCATAGTCGCGCCCGACGCCGGGCAGCCCCATGCGCAGCGCGCTCCATGTGGCGGCGACACCCGCCGCGGCGAGCAGCCAGAAGGCGAGCATCGAAAGCGGCGGCATTACGCCGGTGGCGAGATCGTGCCGCCTCCCGAACAGCCCGACCAGCAACGCACCGACGCCCAGCCATCCGGCCGCGACCCACAGCGACCCGCGCACGACGCGCCGCGGGCGCACGGGTTTCAGGTCGTCGGCCAGGCCGTCGATCAAATCGTCGATCGATGCGTCCTTCATCTCACTCACTCTCAATCAGTTCGGCGAGCTTCTTGAGCCCGCGATGGATATTCACTTTGACGAGCGATTCGCTCTGCCCCGAAATCTGCGACGCCTCGGCGATCGAGGCGCCTTCGATCTTCACCAGCGTGATCGCCTGCGCCTGCCCCGGCGGCAGTAACGTCAGCAGATGATCAATGCTGAGCTTTGCGTGCACCGCCTCGTCCCCGGCACCGACCGCGGCGTCATTATCGCCCAGCTCGGCCTCGTCACGCTGGCGGCGGAGCATGTCGATCCAGCGATAGCGCGCGATCGCCGCAAGCCACGGCAGGAAAGCCCGACTGCTATCCCATGTCGCGAGCTTGCGATGCATCGACACCAAAGTTTCCTGCACCAGATCGTCGATATGGTGCGGCGCAATCCGCCGCGCGAAATAGCGGGTGAGCCATTTGCGGCAATCGCCGAGCAACGCGCGATAGGCCGCGCGGTCCCCCCGCTGCGATGCGGCCATCAGGCGCGCCAGCGAAGGTTCGTCGATGCTCAATTGGCGGATCCTGACAAAAGCAGATGACGGCGTTTGATGACCTGTTCGCCGATATCGCCGCGAAGGTTACACGAAAAGCGGCACATGGCCGACGGACAATGATTTGGCAGGATGTCGCGGATAGAATAGGTCCACCCGCGACGGTCGCTGCGCGCGCATGGAGATGATCGAGCAATGAATATTCTACTGACGGGCGGTGCGGGTTATATCGGCAGCCACGTCGCAGCACCGCTCGTGGCGGCGGGCCATCATGTGGTGTGCTTCGACAATCTGTCGAACAGCGACCCGTCGGTTATGACGCGGCTGGAAGCGATCACGGGCGCCGCCATTCCGCTGGTCCAAGGTGATATCCGCGACGGCGATGCGCTGCGGCGCGTGATGCAGGATCATTCGATTGAGTCCGTCATTCATTTCGCCGGACTCAAGGCCGTCGGGGAATCGGTCGCCGAGCCGATGAAATATTACGACAACAATGTCCGCGGCACCTTGTCGCTGCTCGAAGCGATGGCCGATTGCGGTGCGAAGACGCTCGTCTTCTCGTCGAGCGCCACGGTCTATGGCCAGCCCCAATATCTGCCGCTCGACGAGAATCACCCGACCTCGGCGACGAATCCCTATGGCCGCACCAAGCTGATGATCGAGGAAATGCTCGCCGACGTCGCCGCCGCCGATCCCGATTGGCGGATCGCGATCCTGCGTTACTTCAACCCGGTCGGCGCGCACGACAGCGGGCTGATCGGCGAAAATCCGAACGGCATTCCGAATAATCTGATGCCCTTTGTCAGCCGCGTCGCCGCCGGGCGGCTGAACGAGCTGTCGGTGTTCGGCAACGATTATGACACGCCCGACGGCACCGGGGTGCGCGACTATATCCATGTCGTCGACCTCGCCGACGGCCATGTCGCGGCGCTGGCCGCAATCGCGCAGGCCGACCAGCCGCTGTCGATATGGAACCTCGGCACCGGCCAGGGCTATTCGGTGCTCGATATGGTCGAGGCGTTCGAACGGGTGAACGGGGTACGCATCCCCTATCGCATCGCGCCGCGCCGCGACGGCGATGTCGCAAGCTGCTTCGCCAGCCCCGACCGCGCCGCGCGCGAGCTGGGCTGGACGGCGAACCGCGACCTCGACGCCATGTGCTCGTCGAGCTGGAATTTCGAGCGCACCCTCGCCGGGCGCAACGCCGACTAGCCGATCCAGCCAGCAGTCTGCACGAGCACCCACAGGCCGATCACGAGGAAAAGGCCCGCAGCGACCTTGCGAACTTTCGCCAGATCGACGCGCTTGAGCAGTTCGTGGCCGAGGAAGATCGCGGGCACGTTGGCGATCATCATGCCGAGCGTGGTGCCCGCGGTGACCGAGACGATGTCGTGATATTGCGCGCCGAGCGCGATCGTCGCGACCTGCGTCTTGTCGCCCATCTCGACGAGGAAGAAGGCGACGAGCGTCGTCAGGAAGGCGCCGAACCGCGGCTTGGGCGCGTCATCGTCCTCGAACTTGTCGGGGATCAGCGTCCAGGCTGCCATCCCCACAAACGACAGGCCGATTGCATAGCGAAAGACCGGGCTGTCGAGGAAAGCGGCGGCCGACGCGCCAAGCAGCGCCGCGAGCGCATGGTTCGCGAGCGTCGCGAACAAAATGCCGAGGATGATTGGCACCGGGCGGCTGAACCGCGTCGCGAGCAGGATCGCGAGCAGCTGCGTCTTGTCGCCGACTTCGGCGAGCGCAACGATGGCGGTCGAGGTGAACAGGGCTTCCATGGGGTACTCCGGGGCCGAGCGGCTTCGCGATTCCAATAGACATCGAACCCGCCGCCCGGCCCGGACGAAGGTCGATGCCATTGGTCTCGCCCAAGCGGTCTCCCGCTTCCACCGCACCACGACCTCTCGGCCGAGTATGTTGACACGGTGGCCCGTCCCAAAGGACGGCTGGCTACTCCCCAGATGACGGAGGCGCGTTAGACGGCTTGGCCGCGGGTTGCAAGCCTTCCGATGCCGCGGCTGCGGCGGCGTCGGACTTGGCGATGTCGGCATCCATCGCCTTCGCGCGCGCCTCGATCTCCTTCGTGGCCTTGTCGTAGCGTTCCTCGAAACGCGGCTCGTCCTTGCACGCCGCGAGCAGCAGCAACGGAACGAGCAGGACGGCGGCGCGCATCAATAATCCTTGCGGTAACGGATACTGAGGTTCGATCCGCCCGATCCGCCCGCCTGGCTGAGCAGCGACAGCGCCGGGGTCAGGCTGATCTCGAGCTGCGTCGCGGTATAACCACGCGCGTCGGTGATCACCTCCAGATAGATGTCCTTGGTGATATATTGCCCGGCGGCCAGCGCCGCGCCGCGCCCGACGGTGTCGTCGGGACCGAGCACGCGCAGCCGGTCGATCCCCGTCGCCGACTGGAGCGAGCCAAGCGGGCTCAATCCGCCGCCCCCGCTGCTCAGCGTATTGAGCGACGAGGCGAGTTGCACCGCCTGCAGCGGCGACAGCGTCGTGATCGAATCGCCGAACAGGATGCGCGAGACGATTTCGTCTTGCGGCAGGCCCGGAACGCTCGAGAAGGCGATCTGCGGATTGCTCGCGCGGCCCGTGACGCTGATACTCACCGTCACGGTCTCGATCGTATCGCTCGCGAGCAGGCGGATCGCGGGGTCGAAGGCTTCGCCCGTCGGGAAGGTCACCCTGCCCTCCTGAAGTTCGAACGAGCGGCCCGCGAAACCCAGCGTGCCGCGTACCAGCTCGATTTCGCCCGTGACGCGCGGGTCCTGCGTCGTACCGCGCAGCACGACATCGGCCTTCCATTCGGATTCGAGCCCCATGCCACTGACATAGATTTCGTCGGGGGCCTTCAAGGCGATATCGAGGCGGATGAGGTCGAACAGGCTGCCGCCGACCGCTTGGAGCCCGTCGCCGCTGATCCGCTGGCGGCCCGCGGGCGGCTTGCGCCTTACCCCGGTGAGCACCGGAACCTGCGCCGCGCCTTCGCGAATGATGCGATAGCGCGTTTCGGGAAGGCGGAGGCTGCCCGACAGGAGCGCGGTCTGCCCCGCGACCTTTTCGAGCGTCAGATTGCCCGTCGCGCGCGCGGCGATATTCTCGCTCTTGGCAAGCCGCGCATTGTCGAGCGTCGCCGAGATGTTCATCGGATAGCCGTCGGCCGAGGCGAGGCTGATAAAGCCCTTGGCCTGGACGGTGCCGTCGCCGGCGGTCGCGGTGAGCTGCTCGATCTCCAGCCGGTTCCCGGTGAAGCGCCCGTTCACGACCATATTGGTCAGCCGCGTGCCATAGGTCTGGTTTTCATAGACCATGTCCTTGCCGCGAACGACGCCCTGCAAGCATGGATCGGACACGCCGCAGCTGAAATCGGCAGCCACCGCGATCGGTCCCGACACATGCTGCGTCGCGGGGCCGAAGAAGGAATAGAGCGTGTCGGCGGGGCCGTTGTAGCGGATGCCGCCACCCAGCGGCGCCGCCATCAACCGTTCGGTCCAGCCGCCCGCGCCGGGGCCGAGCGGTCGCAACGACGCCTGCAGCCGCCCGATGACGCTGCCGCGCTTGCGCATCACCGCGCGCGCTTCGCCGCCGTCGGCGAGCAGCTTTCCTGCGAAATTGACGTCGACCGGCTGGCTGACCGACGCCGCGGTGGTGCGCGTGAAGTCGGTGATCGTCAGCCGCGCGTCGGCGCGCGGGAAGCTGTCCGAATTGGCCTGTTCGAAATCGATGCTGCCCGTCGCGCGGCCGCCGAGCCCCATGTCGGGATAGACCGCGTTGAGGATCGCCATGTTGACGCGTTCGAGCCGGCTCTGAAGCATGATGCCGTCGCCGAAGCGTCCCGCAATCCGCGCGCGGCTGCCGCGGCCGAGGGTGATATTGGTCGGTAACAATTCGTAGCCGTCGGCGCCGGGGATGATGCGCGCGGGCGTCGTCGTGCGGAAGTTGATCCCGGTTGCGCGCCCCTGCACCGCGGCGCGCCAGAGTTTGGGCTGGAGATCGGCGTTGGCGGCGATGCGGAACGGCACGCCGCTGGTGCCCTCGACCAGCGCCTGCGCGCGACCGGCACCGCCTCGATAGTCGATCTTCACGCGTCCGACCGCAATGTCATAGTCGCGGATCTGCGTGTCGGCGATCTGGATATCGGCGACGATATGCGGCGTGTCGTAGAGCGTCACATCGGCATCGACGATCGCCGAGCCGACCGCGAGTTTCGCCGCACCGGGGAGCACGACATCATTGGCGCGGACGTTGATCGCCGCGGCCTGATATTTTCCAGCGGCGGTCAGGCGGACGAGACCGCCAAGCCCCTGCCCCGATGCGTTGAGCTGGCCGACGAAGGGCCCGGCGTCGCTCTTCACCAATCGCCCATTGAAACCGATCCCCGACAGGTCGCCGCGTTCGACATCGATGGTGAGCGGTCCCGACGCGGTCAGCAGCACGACGTCGGCCGACAGCGGACCATAATCGGTGTCTCCGGTCGCCGCGAGGCGATAGCCGTTTTTCGCGCCGTTGATCTTTGCCACCAGATTGGCGAGCCCGATGCCGAGTCCCGGACGCGCGGCGGTTACGACCGCGCGCGGGTCGGTGATCGTCCCGGCAAGCTGGACCCCGACGGGGCCATAGTCGGTCGAATTCGCCCGCGCCGTCAGCCGGATCTGCCCGTTGGGCGCATAGCTCCCCTGCCCGCCCGTGACCCGCAGCCGCGGCGCCGACATGCGCAGATTGGCGAAGCGGATCATGCCGTCGGTGCCATAGCGCACGTCGCTCGACGCGGTCGCATTGCCGCCGAGGAAATCGCGCACGCCGGAGTTGAACAATTTGGTCGAACGCGCACGGACGCGGCCGACGATCTCGAACCCGCCGCGCGGCGCGGTTTTCAAATCGGCATCGGTGTCGATGTCGAAGATGCCGACGCTTTCGATGCGATAATCGTTGATCCGCCCGTCGATCGCCCCCGTGTAGAAGCCCTTGTTGAGGTCGGCGATGATGATCGCCTTCGCATCGATTCGCGGCGAGCGGAGGCGCAGATTGTCGCTGAGGATGCGGCCGTTACTGTACGCAAGGTCGCCCTCGAGCCGCACCTGCACCAGCGTTCCGCCCGCGACGGTATCGAGCCCGCGTATGCGCGCCGCGCGGCCCGCGACGGGAATCACGATCTGGTCGGCATCGACGCGCGCCTTGCCGGCAAGCGAGATTTGCTCGACGATGATATCGTTGAAAGCAAGGCTGTTGGCGTTTGCTTGATATTCGACCGTCGGCAGCGCGAAAGCGCCGTCGAGCGTCGCGGTGGCGCGGAGGCCATTGGCGCGCACCGCGGGAGCGATCGCGCCCGGCCGCAAGACATTGGCTGCGAGTTGCAGCCCCTCATAGCGGCTGGCGCCAAAATCGACGCCGCCGCTTATCCCGAGTTGCGCGGCATCGGATGACAGCCGCCCGTCGATATCGGCCTTGCGCTCATTCAGCTTCGCCGTGAGGTCGATCGCCGTCTCGGTGCCCAAAATCTCGCCCACCGGCCCGTCAGCGAACAGCCGCGAAGCTTGCGCCACGCCTTTCGCAGTGAAGGTGCCGTCGCGCCCTGTCAGCGCCACACGCGCGAGCGGCGCCGCGCCGAGGTTCGCGGTCAGATTGCCGTTCCACACCTTCCAGTCGCCGCGCCCGTCGAGCTTCGCCGTCAACGTTTCTTTGAACCCGCCCATCGCCGCGAGCACGCCGCCCTGCGGTGCGGTGACGTCGAGTTGGACCGCGAGCCGGTTCGCCTCGGGCACCGCGTCGAGCACCAGTTTCAGTGCATCGCCCTGTCCGCCGCCGCCGGCGATCGTTTCGGCGTTGGCGGTGACCTGCGCGCGGCGGTCGGCAATCGCGATCTTGCCGTTCAATTTCGCGACCTGGCGCTCACCCGCCACCGGAGGCTCGAAGACGAAACGATCGACACGCACCAGGCCGACGTCGATATCGAGATCGGGGAGCAGCGGCTCGCCAGTGTCGGGAACGACCTTGAACTCGGGCAGCTTGCGCATCGTCATGGTCGCGGCGGTCACCGAACGGACATCGACATGGTTCGCGAGATAGCGGATCGGCCGCCAGTCGACCCTGACCTCGGGCGACGCGAGGAACACACCCTTGGGGTCCGACAATGTGAAATTGCGGATGATCATCTGGCCATAAAGCGACCCGTCGAGCCGGCCGATGCCGATCTTCATCCCGTTTTCGAATTCATATTTCTCGATCTGGGTGACGACGAAACGCCGTCCGGCGTCGCTGTTGAGGCCGACGAGAAACAGCGCAAACAGCAGCACAAGCCCCAGAAGGGTCAGCCCGATCCAACGCAATATGGTCAGCGGCCACGAACGCGAGGCTTTCGCCGGTGCGGCTCCGTCTTCGGCGAAGGGCGCGTCGTCGGCCATCAGAACGCCTGCCCGATCGAAACATAGACGCTGACGCGCGCCTCACCCGGCTTGCGCCCGATCGGGGTCGCGATGTCGAACCGCATCGGGCCGAAGTTGGTGTAATAACGCGCGCCGATACCCGCACCGAAGCGCAGATTCTGGAAGGTCGGCGCCGAGGAACGATAAACTTGCCCGGCGTCGACAAAGCCGACGACACCGAAATTGCCGAAGCGATAGCGCGCCTCGAACGCCGCCTCGGCGACGCTGCGGCCGCCGATCGGATCGTTGTTCGGATCCTTCGGCCCGAGTTCCTGATAGCCGAAGCCGCGCACCGAGCCGCCGCCGCCCGCGTAAAAGCGCCGCGACGGCGCCAGCCGCTCGCGCGCCGCGCCGAGGATCGATCCGACACGCACGCGGCCCGCGACCACGATGCTGTCGGTCACCGGATAATAGCCGCTGACGTCGGTCCGAAGGCGCGCATAGGGCGAGAAGCGCCCGGCGAGCGAACCTTCGGGCTGGATTAACGATGTGATGCGAAAGCCCTTCGTCGGGTCGAGCAGGCTGTCGGTGCGATCCATCCCGACCTGCCCCGTCAGCCCGAGAATGGTGTAGAAATCATAGGACCGCGTACCCGTCGTGAAATCATAGTCATCCTCGCGTGTCGCGATCAGTTCGGCGCCATAGGCATAGGTGAATTTCTTCTGCCAGATCGGGGTCGAGTCATAGCTGACGCGCACGCCGACGCGGCCCGTGATCGCATTGAACGCATCATAGTTGCTGCGTTTGACCTCGGTGACGAGCTCCATGGTACGGTCGCGGCGGCCGGCGTTCGAGCGGCGCAGCGTCGCCCCGATCCCCTGTTCCTGCGTGCCCAATACGCCGCGGAAGGTCAGCGCGCCTTCGGGTGGGAACAGGTTGCGGTGCGTCCAGCTGCCTTCCAGCCTGATGCCTTCGCCCGTCCCGTAACCCGCGCTCGCCGCCAGTGTACGCGGCGGGCCGGCCTGCTGCGTCACCAGCATCGTCACATATTCGGTATCGTCCCCCGCGCTTTCGCCCGTCGGCTGCGGTTCGGCGGCGACGGTCGCGAACAACCCCGTCGCGACCAGTGCCTGGCGAAGATCGTCGACCATGCGACTGTCGTAGAGGTCGCCGCGCTTGAAACGCGCCAGCACCTCGACATGCTCGGCATCGAACGCCAGGTCGCCCGTTGTCTCGATCCCGCCAAAGCGCGACCGTTTCCCGATATCGACCGGCAGCGTGTAGACGCCGTCCCCCGTCGCGCCGTCGAGCAAAATGTCGCGCTGTCCGACCTTCGCAAAGGGATAGCCTTCCTGCGGCAGCTTGAGCGCGATCGCGGCTTCGGCGCCCTGGATCCGCTGCGCGACGATCGGTTCGCCGACCGCGAGCGGGAAATTGTCGGCGATCAGGTTCGGCGGAATCGTCGGCGCGGCATTGATGCTGATATCGGCCAGCGTGTAACGCTTGCCCGGCTTCACATCGATGACCGCGGTGATCGACCGGCGCTGGCCTTGCTGGCCTTCCTGCCCTTCCTCGCGCTCGCCGCGGTCGATCCGCGTATCGACGACCGCGTCATAATAGCCCTCGGACGCGAGGACGCGGTGCATCAGCTCGCCGTCGGCGGTCAGGCGCGCACGGATCATCGCAGTATTGTCAGCCTTGCCGTCGCCGTCGTAGAGCGCCGACAGGTCGCCGAACAGATCGGCGAGATCGACGTCGGTACTGTCGTCGGCGGCGCTCAGCCCGTTGACCTGCACCGTATAGGCGACGCTGACATTATCCTTCTCGGCCTCGGCCTCGGCGAACTGGACCGGTTCGACGTCGAAGTTTTCGAGCGGCGGCAGCGGTGCCGCGAGTTCGACGTCGCTGATCGGCGCGTCGCCGATCGCCTCGACGGTGTCGCCATCGGCGAGTGCCGGCACAGGAATGC
This sequence comes from Sphingopyxis sp. CCNWLW2, assembly GCF_037095755.1. Lineage (NCBI taxonomy): Bacteria > Pseudomonadati > Pseudomonadota > Alphaproteobacteria > Sphingomonadales > Sphingopyxidaceae > Sphingopyxis > Sphingopyxis sp. CCNWLW2. The sequence goes on along the minus strand of NZ_JBAWKJ010000002.1, from coordinate 252,587 downwards.
CATCGACCTGCGGCGGCTGGGCTTCGACCGTCGCTTCTGCGGAGCCCTCGGCGACCGGTTTTGTGCCTTTCGCGGCCTCGGCCGCCTGGCGCTTTTCGAAATCGGCGATCGATTCCAGCGGGCGATCGAGCTCGGCATCGTCCTCGGCGCTGATCGGCGGGATCGCCTTCTCGAACTCCTCATCCTCGATGATCGGTGCCACTTCGGGCAGCACGGCATCGGGCGGCGGCGGCGATGGCGCCGCGATCGGGTCGGTCTTGGTGGTTTCGACGGTCGGGACCACCTTCGGCGGTTCGACTTGCTGCGCATGGGCAGCGCCGGCCCAGGCGAGGCAGAGAAAGGACGATGCTGCGATCAATAGCGGCCGCATCCGCGAGGAACGGCGGCCTGACGATATACAGGAATTTTCAGATTTTTTCATCTGCTGGCCACCGATACGCACTTGTGGCTTGCGAGATATGGCTGTGCAACCCGTTTCTCCCCATTTGACAAGCTAACTCTCCGACAATGGGACAGTTCCCGGCGATGCGGCGAGTTGCGGCGATGGAGAAAACTCAGGAATCGGCGCCGAACAGGTCGCGGCTGTAAACCTTGTCCGCGACATCGGCGAGGTCGTCGGTCACGCGGTTCGCGATGATCACGTCGGCCTCGGCCTTGAACGCCTCGAGATCGCGGATCACGCGCGAGTTGAACAGGCGCTCCTCCTCGACCAGAGGTTCATAGACGATCACCTCGATGCCCTTGGCCTTCAGGCGCTTCATCACGCCCAATATGCTGCTGGCGCGAAAATTGTCCGATCCCGCCTTCATCGCGAGGCGGTGGATGCCGACGACGCGTGGGGCTCGCTTGATGACTTCGGACGCGATGAAATCCTTACGCGTCGTGTTCGACGACACGATCGCCTGGATCAGATTCTGCGGCACTTCCTGATAGTTGGCGAGCATCTGCTTGGTGTCCTTGGGCAGGCAATAGCCGCCATAGCCAAAGGACGGATTGTTGTAGAATTGCCCGATGCGCGGGTCGAGGCACACCCCCTCGATCACCTGGCGCGAGTCCACGCCGTGCGAGGCGGCATAGGTATCGAGCTCGTTGAAGAAGGCGACGCGCATCGCAAGATAAGTGTTGGCGAACAGCTTGATCGCCTCGGCCTCGGTATTGCCCGTCTGCAATATCGCCGCATCGGGCTTGAGCGACCCTTCGAGCAACAGGCGCGCGAATTCCGCCGCGCGCGGATGCGTGTTGCCGACGATGATGCGCGAGGGATGGAGATTGTCGTAGAGCGCGCGCCCCTCGCGCAGGAATTCGGGCGAAAAGACGATCGTGTCGCTGCCATGCTCGGCGCGCATCCGCTCGGTGAAGCCCACCGGCACGGTCGATTTGACGATGATCAGCGCGCCCGGCGCCTTCACCAGCGCATCGGCGATCACGCTTTCGACCGTCCGCGTGTTGAAATAATTGGTGTCGGGATCATAGTCGGTCGGCGTCGCAACGATGACGAAGGCCGCACCCGAATAGGCGGCATCGCGGTCGGTCGTCGCGATCAGGTTCAGCGGCTTGTTCGCGAGATAATCCTCGATCTCGGGATCGGCGATCGGCGATTGCTTCGCATTGATCTGCTCGACCTTGCGCGCATCGATGTCGAGCGCGATCACTTCATTGCGCTGCGCCAGCAAAACGGCGTTGGAAATACCGACATAGCCCGTGCCGACGACTGTAATTTTGACGGACGGCGCATGCGGCACATTTGCTGGGGGCAATGACTTATCCTCTGATCGATGTGGCGCCGTCCCTAGCAATTGCGGCGCAGCGGCTCAACCGTGGCCGGCGTCAGGTGCCGCAGAAGGTCGTGTAGGGACCGGCGTCGGCCGGAGCCGGCGCGGCAAACCGCTCGTGCCCCGGACGAAGCGCACAGGGATCGCGCACGACCTCAAGCAGTTCGAGCCACGGCGCGAGGTCGCCCGCCTCGGACGCGTCCAACGCGGCTTCGACCAGATGATTCCGCGGGATATAGAGCGGGTTCACCGCGTCCATCGCGGCGGCATGGTCCAGCGGCCCGGTCGCCTCGTGTGCGATCCGCTCCCACCACAGGGCGATCCACGGCGCCATCGCGTCGGGGGCCGGGAGCAGGCTTTCGAGCATCGCGCCGTCGCCGCGCAGCAGCATGGCGAGCGCGCGAAAGAAGGAGGTGAAATCCATCTCATGTTCTTCGAGTTCGTCGAAGAGCGTATCGATGAGTTCGCCATCGTCGTCGCCCTCGCCGCCCAGCCCCAGCTTTTCCCTGACCCGCGCATGCCATATCGCGCGGAAACGGCCGGGAATGGCGTCGACCAACGCCTTTGCCGCGTCGACATCGGCGGGCGACACCCGGTGGATCGCGGGCAGCAATGCCTCGGCAAAGCGCGCCATGTTCCAGTGCAATATCTGCGGCTGGCGGCCATAGGCATAGCGGCCGTTAGCGTCGATCGAACTGAACACCGTGTTCACCGCAAAGCGATCCATGAAGGCGCACGGCCCATAGTCGATCGTCTCGCCACTGATCGCGACATTGTCGGTGTTCATCACGCCGTGGATGAAGCCGACGCCAAGCCACTGCGCGACCAGTTCGCATTGCAGGCCGATGACGCGATCAAGCAGCGCGAGCGACGGATTGGCGGATTCGGCCAGGTCGGGGAAATGGCGGCGAATGCTGTAATCGGCGAGCTGGACGACGTGATCGGCGCCGAAATGCGCAGCAAAAAACTGGAAGGTGCCGACGCGGATGTGGCTGCTCGCGATGCGCGTCAGCACCGCGCCGGGATGCGCGCGCTCGCGCTGGACGCGGTCCCCCGTCGCGACGGCGGCGAGCGCCCGCGTCGTCGAGACGCCCATCGCCGCCATTGCTTCCGAAACCAGAAATTCGCGCAGCACCGGGCCGATCGCGGCCTTGCCGTCGCCATTGCGCGAAAAGGCGGTCGGCCCGGATCCTTTCAACTGGACGTCGAAGCGCGCACCGTCGGGTGCAATGATTTCGCCGAGAAGCAGCGCTCGCCCATCGCCGAGTTGCGGCGAAAAATGCCCGAACTGGTGCCCGGCGTAGGCGAGCGCCAGCGGGTTGGCGCCTTTGGGAAGCGCTTGCCCCGAAAAAAGCTGCGCCAGTTCGTCCGGATCGACGCCATCGGCATCGATGCCCAATCGCTTCCCAAGCGCGTGATTGAAAGCCAGAAGCGTCGGTGCCGACGGCTTCACAGCTTCGGCGGGAGCGTAGAAGCCTTCCATCGAATCATGAAAACTGTTGTCGAACGCAAAATCCATGCCACCGCTCCTTGCCCTTCCAATTTGATCGTCAGCGTCATCTTTGCAAGCCATACTGTTGGGACATGGACACTTCGGCCGGCCGCGGCCCCCGCACGCAACGTCAAATCGGCCGCTTCCCGCGAGCGCCAAAATACTTTAGTTCGCGGGCCGGCCCCAGATGCTCGACGACCACGACCGGCGGAGGACAAACTGCTTCAATCTCTCTGTATCGATGACGTCGAAGGTTGCGATCCGACGGGCAGGAGCGGATCGTCGGCGGCGCTTGCTGAGGCTTTCAAAACCGCGAGGCGCGTCGAAGGCAAGGCGGGTTCGACCTACCTGATCGACCGGACCGTCGTCCTTCCGCCCGACACCGAGTTCGTCGGCAATGGAGCGACCATCAAGCTTGTCCCGGGCAGCATCGCGTTCCGGCTAGCCAATCCGCGTTGCAAATTTGCGAACTGGATCATCGAGGGAAATGGTGCGCTTTACGCGGTTCTCGCCACGTCGGACCGCGCGGAATTTTCCGACAATATCTGCCGCGGGGACATCGGCCATTTCCTGTTCAGTACCGGTGCGACCAATGTTTCGGCGCTTCGGAATCGGATCGAGGGTGGAACCGCCGCAACCGAGATCACGACAGCCTTGCTTGCGGAAGACACCAAAGGCGTCACGTTCAGCGACAATCATTTTCGCGACATAATGACTGGCTGGGCCATGTCGGTTCGTGGGGGAACCGAAAATGTCGTGATTTCAGGCAATGACTGCCGCCAAACGCAATGGTCCGATAGCATCGTCGCCACCGCGGGACAGCGGATGTTTCGTTTCGTTCTGGGCTCGCGCGTTCACCTTAAGCGTATCCAAATCAACGGTTCGCCGCGATCGATGGGATATACGATTACTGGCGCAGGTCCGGAATATGCGGTGGCGTTCAGCGTTGGCCGGAAAGCGGGCGAAGTCGTCAAGCTGGTTGGATATCGCGGCGCCGAAAACATCCAGGTCAATACAGGCTGCAAGTCGGTATCGGTCACAGAAAATTATGTCGACGGAACGGGCGACAGCGGAATCCTGATATTGTCCCCGCACTCCACCGTAGCCGACAATATCGTAAAAAATTGCGGTTTTGCAGGCATCGCCATTTACGCGGGTGCCGATCACGCAACCATCACTGGAAACCATGTGTCGGATTGCGCGCAGATGGACGATGCGTTGTCGAGCCCCGACTTTCCCCTGCTCTCGTCGGTATTCGCCGGCGGCATCCTGATCAGCAGTCAGGATGTCACGGTTACCGGAAACACGATCGAAAACAATTCGGGGACCATGCGATACGGCATACGCATCAACAAATCGGACATGGCGCTCCGGACCGATGGCGGGGCCGCGATTACCCTCGCGCGAAACAGCATCAAGGGGTCTTTTGCGGACGGAAAAATCTTCGCGATCAACGATACAGGTGGGGAACGAATCAATTCGGTTGTCGTCGACGGACCGGTTGTCACCTATCCCGCCGCGATCGATATCGACCAGCCATGGACGAACGCGCCACCGTCCGGCCGTCACTTCGCGTACGGCGGCTTTGGCAGAAGCTTTTCCGTTCGCGACGCGATGGTCCGGCGGAGCGGCAAAGCGTCGATCCGGACCGTCGCCCGCGAATATCTCGATATCGAGCCGCGAGAGGCGGCGATGCTGCGCAACTGCGTCGTGGAAATCAGCTTCTGGGCCAAGAATGGCAGCGGCGAGTCCTATTTTACCGTGTTTACCGAATTGCGGGGTCTCCCTTTTCCACTCACGGCGACGATTACCGATAAGTCCTGGAGGCCCTATAAGATCCGTTTCATGTTTACTGATAATCTGGCCGCCAAGATGCTTCTCCGCATTGGGGCTAAAAGCGGCTTTGCCAATATCCAGAATATAGAGATCGTCGGCCGCCGCCTGTAGCGCAGACCCATCTGACGATAAGAGTTAACCGGCTGTTTGCGATGTTCGTGCCATCGCCGTATCGCTCATGCTGACTATTGCCCCAAATGAACGGAAACAGAAATCCGATGATTGCGCAGCGGAAAATCCGGAAATCTGAATTATGACCGTTGTCGTGACCGGGATCGCCGGCTTCATAGGGATGCACACAGCCGCCCATCTGCTCGCGCGGGGCGAGACGGTGATCGGCATCGACAATTTCAACGATTATTATCCCGCCGCCCTGAAAGATGCGCGCATCAAAGAACTCGCGGAGATAGGCAGCGATCGGCTTGCGATCCATCGCGCCGATATCGGCGACGAGGCCGCGCTGGCCGCCGCCCTGGCCCATACCAACTTCGACCGGATCGTCCACCTCGCGGCGCAAGCCGGCGTACGCTATTCGCTCGACAATCCGGTTGCCTATGTCCGTTCGAATGTGGCCGGCCATGTGAACATCCTGGAGATCGCGCGCCACCGCGGCGTCCGCCATCTGGTCTATGCTTCGTCATCCTCAGTCTATGGCGCGAACAAGGCCATGCCGTTTCGCGTCGAGGACAGGGTCGACCAACCGATCTCGCTCTATGCCGCGACCAAGCGTGCGGACGAATTGATGAGCGAGACCTACGCCCATCTCTTCCGCATTCCACAAACGGGCCTGCGCTTCTTCACCGTTTACGGACCTTGGGGGCGCCCCGATATGGCGCTGTGGAAATTCACGAAAGCGATCATCGAGGGCCAACCGATCGATGTCTATAATCAGGGCGATATGCGCCGCGACTTCACCTATATCGACGACATCGTCGCCGGGGTGATCGCCAGTCTCGACAATCCGCCGACCGACGACGGCCAACCGAAGGCCGGCGGCTTTGTCACGCCGCACCGTCTATACAATATCGGCAACAACCGGCCCGAACAGCTGATGGATCTCATCCACGAGATCGAAAAGGCCTGCGGCCGCAAGGCGCAGCTCAACCTGCTTCCGATGCAGGACGGCGATGTCCATGAAACCTATGCCGATATCGGCGCGATCGCCAATGAACTAGGTTATGCGCCGAAAACCGGCATTCGCACCGGTGTCGGCAATTTCGTGTCCTGGTATCGCCAATTCTATGGCGTGTAAAAGCTAGATCAGCCCCGAAATCAAAGCAGCGGCCAGCGCCAGTTGCGCCTTGGGCTCACGCCGGAGTTCGCGGACGTGCGCCGCAAGCCACAGCCTGTCGCCGACGTTCAGCCGGGCCATCCGGTCCAGCACCGGCCGCTCCGCCATATTGTCTGGATCAAGGAAACGTCGGTTGCGCACAACCGTGCCGCGATACCAACCCTCGCGCATCAGCGACAGGCGTTTCAGCGCGCCCTTCACGCCAGACTGGGCACCGAAAAAATTCTGCTCATGCTGGCGATAGCGGATGCCCGACCAGTCATCGATCACCCATGCCAGGCCATGCGACCGACAAATCGCATAGCAGAGCCAGTCGTGCGACACTCCCCACCAGTCCTGATCGTCGACCCGGCCGATACGCATCGCGATCAGTTCCGCCGCCTTCTGATCGAAAACATAGGTACAACCCGCCGATGCCGCCTGGAACAAATGATCGAAGCGCCGTTGCGGATCGGCCTTCGCCATCGTCCATTCGGCCCCCCGGGCTTCGGAAAAGGCGGTCAGATTGGACGCGTAACCCGAAGCCCCGCTCTCCGTCAGTCGCCCGACCGCACGTTCCAGCTTTTCGGGCAGCCAGATATCATCCTGGTCCGAGAAGGCGAAATAGGCGTGCGGCATCCGGTGGACGTCGGCCAGCATGCTGAAAAAATTTCCGCTTGCAGTGCCGAAGCGGTGGGGCGCATCGTCGAGCAGGACGATCCGGCCGGGGTGCGTTTCGGACAAAGAGCGAACGATCTCGAGGGTGCCGTCGCTGGAGCCATCGTCGCGTACATAGATTGTCGTGGCAACGCCGCGCTGACCAAGGATGCTCTCGATCTGGTCGGCGACGAACATCTCGCCGTTATATGTTGCCAACATGACGCCGACAGACGGTTCCGATACCGCCCCGCCCAATTCGTCGAATCTATTCATCATATTGATATTCTTACGATCTCTTTCAGGGGGCCGGCGTCAACACGGCCGAGGCCGGAGCCGATACCATGGCATGCCGGGAAGGTCGAGCGGTGCGGCGAACCTTTGGGTCTTTGACTTGCGCGCCGGCTTTGTTGCGTGCGATAGGCGCCGCACCCGGTCGCTCGGGTAAGATCGTCGCGGCCGCGAAGTAGGTTCGAGCATGGAGATCGTATGAAGCGCATTTTGGTGACCGGCGGTGCTGGCTTTATCGGGTCGGCGGTATGCCGTCATCTCGTCCAGGATCTGGGGCATGAGGTGGTCAATGTCGATGCGCTTACCTATGCGGCCAGCCAGTCTTCGCTGGCGCCAATCGAAAATTCGGGCCGTTATCATTTCGAGCAGGTCGATGTGCGCGACCGCACCGCGGTCGATGGCGTTTTTGCGCGGTATCAGCCCGACGCCGTGATGCACCTCGCCGCCGAAAGCCATGTCGACCGGTCGATTTCAGGCGCGCAGGTCTTCCTCGAAACCAATATTCTCGGCACCGCGGTGATGCTGGAGGCGCTGCGCGCTTACCGCGACAGCTTGCCGACGGAACGCGCAGATGCGTTACGCTTCCTCCATATCTCGACCGACGAGGTCTATGGCTCGCTGGGCCCGACGGGCCTCTTTACCGAAGAGACGCCCTACGATCCTTCCTCGCCTTACTCAGCCTCGAAAGCCGCGTCGGATCATATCGTGACGGCGTGGGTGCGGACTTATGGCCTGCCCTGCGTGATCTCGAACTGCTCGAACAATTACGGGCCCTATCACTTCCCCGAGAAGCTGATCCCGCTCGTCATCCTCAACGCGCTCCACGGCAAGGCCTTGCCGGTCTATGGCGACGGGTCGAATATCCGCGACTGGCTCTATGTCGACGACCATGCCCGCGCGCTGGTGATGATCCTCGAAAAGGGGCGCGCCGGCGAGAAATATAATATCGGCGGGCGTAACGAGCGCACTAACCTTGAGGTCGTCGAGCGCATCTGCGACCTGATGGACGCGATGGCGCCGAAGGATCGCGCGCACCGCGACCTGATCACCTTCGTCACCGATCGTCCCGGCCACGACCATCGCTATGCGATCGACGCGACGAAGACCGAGAATGAGATCGGCTGGAAAGCGCAGGATGATTTCGACAGCGGGATCGAAAAGACCGTTCGCTGGTATCTCGATAACCAGACGTGGTGGGAACCGATCCGCAACAAGGTCTATGCGGGTGAACGGCTCGGCACGCTGAAGTAAGCGCGCCGACCGGTCAGCCCTGCTCGCGCACCTCGCGCAGCATCAGGCGCAGGTTCGCCCGCCAATGCGCAGCTGGCGCCCCGATGAGGGCGCTGGTCGCTTCCTTGTCGAGCACCGAATAATGCGGGCGCCTGGCCGGCGTGGGATAGGCGCTGCTCGGGATCGGCAGGACCGGGATTGCGCGGTCGAGCAGCCCGATGGCCAGCGCCTCCTCCTGGATCGCAACCGCAAAGTCATACCAGCTCGCCGCACCGCTATCGGTGTAGTGATACAGGCCGGTCGCTTCCGCGGTTGCCAGCTTCCAGATGCCGTCGGCCAACGAGGTCGCCCACGTCGGCGTACCGATCTGGTCGGAAACAACGCGAAGTTCGTCGCGCTCGGCCATCAGTCGCAGCATCGTGCGGACGAAATTCGCGCCCCGGCTGCCGTAGACCCATGCGGTACGGACGATCAGCGCGCCCTCCCCTGCTTCCTGTTCGCCGCGAAGCTTCGACGCGCCATAGACGCCGAGCGGCGCCGTCGGCGCATCGGGGGCATAGGGCATTCCCGCCGTGCCGTCGAAAACGAAGTCCGTCGACACATGGACGAAACGCGCACCCGCCGCTTTCGCCGCCTGCGCCAGATAGCCCACCGCGTCGCCGTTGATCCGGAACGCGGCTTCGACATCGCTCTCCGCCTTGTCGACGGCGGTGTAAGCGGCGGCGTTGATCAGCAGTTGCGGCGCGACCGAGGCCACGAAAGACCGTACGGCATCGGCATCGCCGATATCGAGTTCGGCGCTCGTCGCCGCCACGATCTGCGTATCGACGGGGGCTACAGCCTGAAGCGCCTGCCCCAATTGGCCGCCCGCACCGGTGATCAGAACCTTCATCGCTGCGTCTTTCAAGCGAAGGTCGGCGCTTCGGACAGCGGCAACCCGGCGATGTCCTTTGCCGACAGCGTCGGCGAGATACCATCCAACGGCCACTCGATGCCGATCGCCGGGTCGTTCCACAGCAGGCTGTGCTCGTTCGCCGGCGCGTAGTCGCTCGTGCATTTGTAGAGGAAGTCGGTGCCATCCTCGAGACAGAGGAAGCCGTGCGCCATCCCCTCGGGAACATAGAGCATCTTCTTGTTCGCCGCCGACAGTTCCACCCCGAACCATTTGCCGAAGGTCGGCGACGAACGACGCATATCGACCGCGACGTCGAAAACGGCACCGGCGGTCACGCGCACCAGCTTTCCCTGCGGGCCCGGCTTTTGATAATGCATCCCGCGAAGCACGCCGCGCGAGGACCGGCTGTGGTTGTCCTGCACAAAGCTCAGGTCCATTCCCGCCTTGCGAAACACCTCAGCATTCCAGCTTTCCATGAAAAAGCCGCGGTCGTCGCCAAAGACCTTGGGCTCGATGACCATCACGCCTTCGATGGGGGTCGGGATGAACAACATCAGAAGCGACGCTCCAGCAGTTTCATCAGATATTCGCCATAGCCCGATTTGCGGAGCGGCTCGGCGATGCGCTGCAGCTGCGCGTCGTCGATGAAGCCCTTGCGCCAGGCGATCTCTTCGGGGGCGCAGATTTTCAGTCCCTGCCGCTCTTCGGTGATGCGGACATAGTTGGCGGCGTCGATCAGCGATGCGTGCGTCCCGGTGTCGAGCCAGGCATAGCCACGCCCCATGATCTCGACCGACAATTCGCCCGCCTCCAGATACATGCGGTTGAGGTCGGTGATCTCCAGCTCGCCGCGCGCCGACGGCTTGACCTGGTGCGCGAGTTCGACGGCGCGCCCGTCGTAAAAATAGAGACCCGTCACGGCGAAGTTCGATTTCGGGTTGGCGGGTTTTTCCTCGATCGTTTCGGCCCGGCCCTCGGCGTCGAAGGACACGACGCCATAGGCGGTTGGATCCCCGACATAATAGCCGAACACCGTCGCGCCCGTCTGGCGGTCGGCGGCCGATTCAAGCAGCTGCGGCAGACCGTGGCCGTAGAAGATATTGTCGCCGAGGATGAGCGTCGACGGGTTGGTCCCGACGAAATCGGCACCGATATGATAAGCCTGCGCCAGCCCGCCCGGATCCGGCTGGACCGCATATTCGATCGTCATGCCCATGTCGGTGCCGTCGCCGAGCAGCGCCTGAAAGGCCGCCTGATCCTGCGGCGTCGTGATGATCAGCACTTCGCGAATGCCGGCCAGCATCAACACCGACAGCGGATAATAGATCATCGGCTTGTCATAGACCGGCATCAACTGCTTCGATACGCCCTTGGTCAGGGGATAGAGCCGCGTGCCCGAACCGCCCGCGAGAATTATACCTTTACGCATATCGCTATATTTTCCCTTGAAGTTTCAATCTGGCTGCGCGGCGAAATAACACGATCATTGCAGTCAGATTCCCTATCCGGTCCACCAGAATCGTCTTCCATTTCCTCCGCGTACTCGGCGAAAGATTGGCCGAATGGCGACGATAGAGAAGCGATGGCTGATCACTATACGCAACCCGTCCCATCGCCATCGCGCAGCTGGCGAGCCACCAGTCATGCATCGAAATGCGATGAGGAAACGGTAACGCCAAGGTCAATATCTCACGGCGGAAGGCCATGCAGCACCCGATAAAATTATTCTTAAGGAAATTTTTCGAGATAGAGTTGGTGTTCGGCCGATATCCGTCGGCGAAAAATTCCCGCACCCGCCTACCATCGACATAGATTGCTGAATTCGCAAGCACAGCTACGCCGCCGCCCTCGCGAATAGCGGCAAGCATTCGCTCTTTTCGCCCGTCGATCCAGATGTCGTCCTGATCGCTCAGAAAGATAATGTCCTTGGTCGCTAGTGACAGCAGTGTCTCGAATGTCTTGGCGACGCCGACATTCAGTTCGTTACGCATGACCCTCAGGCCGGGATGTCGCGGCTCCAACGCCTTCACAATCGCATAGCTTTCGTCCGTCGAACGGTCGTCAAGGATGAGAATCTCGTCCTCCGCTGACACCTGAGACAATATCGATTCCAACTGCTCGATAATAAACCGGGAGCCGTTGTACATCGCGACGAGAATCGAAACGCCTTCGCTACACCCGCGCGACAACACGCTGCTCCCTGGTAGCTCGCAGCACGCGATAAATAACCGAATAGAGCAGGACGCCCGACAGCATGAGGATCAGAACCGTCAGTCCGCGAATGAACTGGTCGTCGAACGGGCTCATCAGGCCGGCATAGAGAAGGAAACCGGACAGCACGCCGAGCACGCGGTTGCGCAGGATATTGAAAGCCGCGATCGCAATGGACGAGATCAGGCCGTAACCGAAAAAGAAGACAGCAAGGCCATAGACGCCATAGTCATGGAACGGTGGATACATTGCGCTGAAAACGTTGATTGGTGGCGACGTATCGATGAATGGGAAATAGGACGGTGGCGGGATCCCGAGACCTGGCAGGATATAATAGATAAACCGCGGCACGGTGAGCAACGAGTTGAACTGCGGATAACCAGCCGTATAATAATATTCAAAACCCGCAACGCCGCCAAAGGCGTAAACTTCGAGGTTGCGCAAAACATCTTCTAGCCGGGATTCATAGGCGTTGGCAGAAATGCTTGCAACCACCGACAATATCGAAAACAATAAAGCAAACGCGGCAAACATCAAAAATATGAAAGAGAATTTGTACTTTGATTGCGAAATCCATTTCACCGAAATGACGCAAAGACCAAAGAGCAAATGCGCGCGAGAATATGCCGCGATACTCAGCGTAACAAACAACAAGACCATGAAAAACGGAAATCTTCCTTTCACGTCGATGCGATCGATCACCGAAACCAGGCAGAATGAAATAGTGATGTTGACGAGCGCGGCGAGGAAGCGGGCCAATATGTCGCCTTCTTCCCATTTGTCCAAAGCGATCTGACGAGCATCGCCCAGCGACAGCCCCTGGGCTAACGGCAAAAGGATATTCATGACGATGATGCCCGCCGCCAGAAAGATCGACAGGCGCATCAGGAGCGTTACGGCACGGGCGTCAAGCGGCTCCTTCCTCCGCGGCTGAAACAGGGCCGGCCGGAAGTTCATAACAAGGCGCGGGCCAAAGAAACCCGCGGTGTAAGAGGCCACGGTCAGGAATATCAGAAACAGGATACCGAACTGGAACGTATAGAAAACGCGCGAATCATACGCGAGAAAATAGACCAGCTGCATCGTCCACGCAGAAAGGAACGCGAGAAGCGGAAGATAGCCGCTTAGGCGATTGGTCGCCGAGCCGTCCATGAGAGAATTCCATAATCAAAAATCATGCGGAGCATACCGGCCGCCGCTGCACCGGCAACGCCATAGTGCACGGTTGCAAAGATCAAAAGGGGGAAATAAAGCGCCGCTTCGGTCACATGCGCATAAGCCACCCGCCGCGGCTGACCGCGCGCGAGGAGATAGGCATAGGGCGCCTGCGCGATCGAATTGAACAGAAAACCAATCGACATGATCGCCGACAATAGAGCGACCTCGCCGACGCTCACTCCAAGCCATACGGCAACAAAAAAGGGCGCAACAAGCAGGCAGCCTAGATAGATGATCATCGAAAACTGGACGACATTACGCTTTTCGGCACGATACAGGGCGACGGATTGGGCTTCCGAAAGATAGCTCATCCGCGGCTGAATGGCGGCCACATAGGATGAGCTGAACAGGATCGTCTTGCCGATGAATTCCTGAAGAATGGCGTAGATGGCGATCGACGAGGCGCCGGTGTAATAGGCAAGGACAAATCGGTCGCCATAAACCATCAAGGGGCTGATCGTGGATGACACCGTCGCCCAGCCGCCAAAGGCAATGATGCGCTTCATCGACACCGGGATCTTGGTGGCGGCCTGCGCTGCGCTTTCGCGAATATGCGGCAAGAGCATGGCCACGGCGTAACCACACGCCGCCAGCCGGACGAGGGCGTAGAAGATGCACACATTCAACAAGCTCGCATCACCGGCAAGGATCAACAGCGAAGGGCACAGAAAAAGGGACGAATAGGAAAGGAACTTGAAAATGTTCGCTTCCTTGAATTTCTCCAAACCTTCCAGCGATGCCCGGACGAGGTTCGAGATCAGATAGACCGGAAGCGACACGACGACGACCGTGAGCGCGCCGACCTGATCCGCATTCGCGACCGCGAAGCGCGCCATTATCTCGTCACGGAACGGCAAAACGAGGGCCGCGATTGCCATGGCGACGAGGATCGAAAAAGCGGATGCCTTCCTGATCGATCGATAGAGCGATATGCCATGATCGGATTTGCTCAGCGCGGCATAATAGAGGAGCGCGCGCGACAAACCGAAGTCGAAAAGTCCCGTATATCCGATCGCCGCCCATATGATCGTTAGATAGCCGACATATTCCGAAGAGCCGGATCGATAGAGATAGGGCACGCAAAAAAGCGCGATAAAGAGCGGCCCGATATTCCCGAAGATGTTCCAGAGAAAGAAATTGTTATTGACGATGAGATCCAATTTGGATCTCAATACCGGCACGATACTCCCAATGACTCTCATGCCCATGCCCTGCTCTGGACATCGCATGGACGCGCTGCAGCGTGCACCATCGGCATCCTCGCGGCGAAACAGGGTGAAATCGAGTTGGGGAAGCTTGGGTCCATGATGCCTGGCTATAAGGTTGTGGCCGCGTCGTTATCCGCAGCACGGCCCAAGGGCAAATGATGATTCCGCACTAGCCCCCAGCATGGCGCCCGATTTCAACACCCCAAGCCCGACCGCCCCTCGATGAGGCAATGGACAGCCCTTACCGCCACGAGTATGGCGCGACCATGCTCGCGAACCTCAACTCAGTCTGGCCCTCCTTCTCGGATGAAGAAGTCGCCGCCGCCGCCGCCGTCATCGCCTCCAACAAGGTCAATTACTGGACCGGACAGGAAGGTCGCGCATTCGAACGCGAATTTGCCGAATGGGCCGGAAGCGCGCGCGCCGTGGCCTTGGCCAACGGCACGCTGGCGCTCGACGTTGCGCTGAAGGCGATGAATATCGGGCCAGGCGATGAGGTGATCGTGACGCCCCGCACCTTCATTGCGTCGGCATCGACGGTCGTGAGCGCTGGCGCCACCCCCGTGTTTGCTGACGTCGACGCCGACAGCGGCAACATATCCCCCGCGACGATCGCCGCGGTCCTGACCGAGAAGACGAAGGCGATCATCCCGGTGCATCTTGCGGGCTGGCCTTGCGACATGGATGGGATCATGGCCCTTGCCGCCGACCGCGATATTTGGGTCGTCGAGGATTGCGCGCAGGCCCATGGCGCGAAGGTCGGCGATCGCAGCGTCGGCAGCATCGGTCATGTCGGCGCCTGGTCCTTTTGCCAGGACAAGATTATGACGACCGGGGGCGAAGGCGGGATGGTCACGACCGACGACCCCGACCTGTGGTCGGCGATGTGGTCGTACAAGGATCACGGCAAGAGCTGGGAAGCGGTCTATGAACGCGAACATGCGCCGGGGTTTCGCTGGGTCCACGAAAGCTTCGGGACCAACTGGCGCATGCTGGAAGTCCAGTCCGCTATCGGGCGCATCCAGCTGGGCCGGATGCAGGCATGGAACGCACGCCGTACGTTGATCGCGCAGGCGATCGCGGCGGCGCTGAAGCCCTTTGCGGGCGCGGTCCGCGTCCCCGCGCCGGTGCAGGGCATGACGCACGCCTATTACCGCCAATACGCCTATGTCCGGCCCGACGGCCTGAAATCCGGCTGGTCGCGCGACCGGATCGTGGCGGAGTTGAACGCGCGCAGCGTCCCCGTGATGCAGGGCAGCTGTTCCGAAGTCTATCTGGAAAAGGCATTCGACGGCACGCCCTGGCGGCCCGCCGAGCGCCTGCCCGTCGCCCGTGACCTCGGCGAAACCAGCCTGATGTTCCTGACGCATCCGACGATGACCGACGAAGAAATCGGCCGGCATGTCGCCGCGATCGGCGAAGTGCTGGACGCGGCAACGGCATAATGGCGCCTGCGGACCTCAACCGGCTGATCATCGTCGGCGGCGGCGGCTTCGGCCATGAAGTCGCGAGTTGGGCGCACGATTGTCACGCCGCAGGCAGCTTGCCGGCAGCAAGCGGCTATCTCGACGATGAGGATCGCGGGCCTCTCGGCCGCGGCGTCCCGCATATTGGCACGGTGGCCGGCTATCAGCCGCAGCCGGGCGACCGGCTGCTGCTCGCGGTCGGCACGCCCGACACCAAGCGCAAGCTGGTCGACCTCCTCCGTCCGCGCGGCGCCATCTTTGCGACGCTCATTCATCCCACCGCGGTCATCGGGTCGAACTGCCGACATGACGAGGGCGTGATCATCTGTCCGCTCGCAATGAACACCGCGAACACGCACATGGGCCCCTTCTCCACCCTGCTCACCTTTTCGGGCCTCGGCCACGACGCACGGCTCGGCGCCTTTTCGACGGTCAGTTCGCACGTCGACCTGATGGGGCATGCGACGGTCGGCGAAGGCGTCTTCATCGGATCGGGCGCGCGCGTCATGCCCGGCGTCACCGTCGGCGACGGTGCTCGTATCGGCGCCAATGTTGTCGTGCAGCGCAAGGTCGCGGCCGGGATGACGCTTTTCGCCCTGCCCGCCAAATCCCTGAAAATGCCGGCTTCGAAGGGCTGATCAGCCCTCCATCGCGGCTTCATACGCGGCCGCGAAAGCCTCGATCCGCACTTCGTCCGCGCCCAGAAGCGGAGGGCGGTTCGCCGCCGCCATGCCGCGCTGCACCGTCTCGAGGATCGCACGGTCCTCGTTTATGACGTATTTGCCCAGCGTCGCGCCTTGCTTGTTCATCAGATTCTGCCGCGCCTGCGCCCGCTCATCGAGTTCGACCCCCGGCGCGAAGAAGCGCGTCCGCAAATTCGTCGCGCCCGCCGACACCGGGATCGCATGACCGACATAGAAGGCCGTGCCCTCGGTCGACGAAATGAACAGATTGGGAAAGATATGCACATGAAAGAAGGATTCATGCGCAAATTCGCGGTCGGCGAGGTGCGCCACCGCCTTTGCCTTCAATGCGTCGCGCGCGGTCGGCGATTTCGGAAAATGGGACGAGCTGTGCCCGCGGTCCAGCCGGACATCGGCAATCGGCTTTTTCCCGATCCCCAGTCCTTTGACGAACGTCTCGGGATGGACATAGCCGCAATGATAACATTCGAGCACATTCTCGGCGAGCAGCTTCCAGTTAGCGGCGTGATGGATCGTGTCGATATCGGTGAGCGCGCCCATCGCACCGCTCAGCTGTTCGAGCACCGGCACGAATTCGCCCAGATAATCGGCGAGCGGCGGCGGCGCGCTTTCCATCGAGACGAACACGAAACGCCCGCACGCTTCCACATGGAATCGCTGCAGGCACACGCGCTCGTCGTCGCGGCTCTCGGCGAAACCCTGACGCGGGGGCAAGGTCTTGGGGCGCCCATCACCGTCGAACGCCCAGCCGTGGTATCGGCAGATGAGCGAGCGATTGCCGCGCTCTTCGGTCTGGATGAGGTTCAGCCGGTGCGGGCAGACGTTGCGAAACGCGCGCAGCGACCCGGCGAAATTCTGGACGACGATCGCCGTCCCCGGCAGGTCGACGCAGACGAAATCCTGATCGTTCGCCAGTTCGTCGGCCATCGCGACGAATTGCCAGCCCCTGCGGAACAGCAATTTCATCTCGCGCTCGAGCGCGGCGGGATCGACATAGTTGGAAACGGGAATCACGGGTTCGACAATCCTGATGCCGGCGCCGACGGGCGCGCGCTCTTCACTTGGCCGCGTAGCCGCCATCGACGGGCAAGTCGATGCCCGTGATCCATGGCGACGCGTCGCTCAGCAGGAAGGCAACCGCGGCCGCCACGTCATCGGGCTGCCCGAAACCGAGCGGGTGCAAATCGCGATAGCCCGCGACGAGGTCGTCGCTCACGCTCTCGACAAAGCTGCGGTGCATCGCGGTTTCCACCGCACCCGCGGTGATCGAATTCACGCGGATCCGCCGATCGGCAAGCTCGACCGCCAAAGCGCGAACCATGCCACTGGTCGCCGCCTTCGCCGCCGAATAGGCGACCATGCCGCGGCGCCCGCGCACCGCCGATACCGACGACATGAACACCAGCGAACCGCCATCGTTCATCGCATTTTTCCGCGACAGCGCCTTAGCCATGCCCAGCGCGCCCATCACCGCGGCACCAAAAAGATCGTCGATCTGGGCCTCTTTGGTCAGGCGCATCGGCATGACGAGGCTGGTGCCGGCGGAATGGAACAGGCCGTCGATCGCGCCGCGTTCCTTCACGATCCGCTGCACCAGTTCGTCGGCCGCGCTGAAATCGCCAACATCGGCAGCGAAGCGTGCGTGCGTCCCCTCCCCGCCCAATCCCGAAAGCGTGGCATCCAGCCGCGCCTCGTCGCGTCCGACGAGCGACAGGTTGGCGCCCAGCGTCGCGAGATAGGCCGCTGCCGCCTGACCCAAGCCCGACGACGCGCCGGTGACGACGATATGTTTGCCCGCGAGGCTGTTCGAGGCGAAAATCATAGCGTGAGCAAGGCGACCGATTTCAGCGCGCCGACATCGATCGAGGCGCCGCCCCACGAATAGCCGACCCCGAAACCGAACATGCCGAGCCGGAGCGGCTTAGACGAAAGATCGCCCGCCAGCTTGTCGCAGATCAGCAGCGGGATCGTCGCACTGCTCGTGTTGCCGAATGCGTCGATATTGATCGGCACCTTCTCGCTCGGCAGCTTCGCCTTTTTCGCGAGATGGTTGATCATGAAGGTATTCGCCTGATGAAACAGGAAATAGTCATAATCGTCGACCGTCTTGCCCGCGATCTGCATCGTTTCGGCAACGAGCGTCGGGACCGCTTTCAGCGTGAAGGTGAAGATTTCGCCGCCGTCCATGAACAGCTTGTCCTGTTCGTTCGGCGTCTTTTCATGCTTCTGCTGGCGCGATGCGCCGCTGGGAATGATCAGATTATTGGCACCGCGCCCATCGGTTCCGAGAACGAAATAAGCCGGCTCGGCCTTTTCGTCATATTCGATCGCGGTCACCGTGCCGGCATCGCCGAACAGCATCGCCGTGGCGCGGTCGCTGGGGTCCACGACGCGGCTGCTGGTATCGCCGACCGCAAGCAACACGCGCCGCGCCGCGCCCGTCTGCACCATGCTCATCGCCAGCCACAGGCCGTAAGGATAGGCCGAACAGCCCAGATTGATGTCGAACGCGATGATCCCCGGGCGCAGGTCGAGCAGCGGCTGCATCACCGCTGCGGTCGCCGGAAGGCGGTAATCGGGGGTCTGCGAGATAAAGATCAACGCGTCGACCGACGCCGGGTCCCAGTCGAGATCCTCGAGCACACGCTTGCCCGCGGCGACGCACAGGTCGGCCGTGGTGGTCGCATCATCGACCCAGCGGCGCGTCAAGACGCCCGTCATCTTGGTAACGTCGGCGACGCCATCGCCGAATTGTTCGGAGAAATGGTCGTTGCCGACGACGCGGGGCGGCACACAGGCAGCCAAGCCGACGATCGACGCCGACTGGACCTTGGCCGCCTGCCCGCTTTTAAGAACCGCTTCGACTGTCACGCCACCGCCGCGTCGACCAGCTTGCCGATATCGCCGACCGTTTTGCATTCGGCCAGATCCTCGGCACTGACCGAAACGTCGTGCACTTCGTCGATCAGCGCCAGCGTCGAAACCACGGCAAGCGAATCCCAAAGCTCGCCGAGTTCGAAACCCTCTTCGAGTTCGCTCGCTTCGACTTCCAGAATTTCAGCCAGTCCGTCGCGAAAGTCAGACATAGTCACTCCTTATATTTCAAAAACTTATCGAACCCGCTGCCCAGGACAGGCCTACTCCGAAGCCCACTAACATATGGCGTCCGGGCGGAAAACGACTTTGTTCGGCCATATCTTCCAGAACGAAAGGGATCGTCGACGAGACGGTATTTCCGATATCGGCGTAGCGCCGCGGCACCCGATCGTCGCCGAGGCCGAGCTTTTTCTGGAGCGAATCCAGCATGAACTTGTTCGCCTGATGCAGGATCACGCTATCGAACGCCTCGATCGGCAAGCCCGCCTTGTCCGTCAGGCGCGCGACGACTTCGGGCACACGTTTCAGCGTGAAGTTCAGGACTGCCCCGCCGTTCATGTAGAGATTATCCCGCGACCGCACATTGCCGCTCTTGTCGACGACTTCCTCTGCGGTTTCCTTGCTGCGGGGCGTTCTAAAGCCGCCGCCTTCGACGATCAGCTGGTGCGCGCCGCTGCCATCGGTGCCGAATTCGAACGGACCGATGCTCCCCGTATCGCCCGGACCGTTTCGTTTGATCAAGGTCGCCGCCGCGCCATCGCCAAACAAGGTTCGAACACTCTTGTCGCGCGCGTTGATATATTTGGAATAGGTGTCTGCCGTGACGAGCAGGATCGTCGAAGCCATTCCGCCCGCGATCAACCCCGCCGCCAGCGACAGGCCATAGACGAACCCCGAGCAGCCCAGATTGATGTCGAGCGCGCCGACCCCGGTGCCGAGTTGCAGCCGGTCCTGCATGATGCAGGCCGATGTCGGCAGGACATAGTCGGGTGCCTGCGTACAGAAAATCAGAAAATCGACATCGCCCCGGTCGATCCCGGCCTGTCCGAACAGCTTTTCCGCAGCCGCCACGCCCAGATCAAGCGCGGTTTCGTCGGGGCCGGCGATACGCCGCTCCGCGATCCCCGTCTTGTCGAGAATCTTGTCGGCGGGCCATTCGGGATACAGCGCGGCCAGTTCCGCATTATCCAGAACGGCTTCGGGTACATGGGTCGCAATCGCGACGATGCGGGCCGGCACGCTTCCGGCTGCCGCGTTTTCTGCAAATGATGTCATCAACCGATACCGTTACAAGAGACTCGGGGCGAACACGAAATCATTCGATATGGCCCTCAATAAAGGCAATTATCCGCCCTGCATGCACAGACCAGCTTCGATGTACTTCATATAAATGGCCGCCGCCAGCCGCAATCTCGACGCTGCCACGGCCCGGTGCGAAGCTGTCGCGCATCGCCTTCAGTGCCCCCTCCCCATTTTCCCATATCCGCTCATGCTCGCTCAGGATGGCGAGAACCGGGCAGCCGATACGCGATGCGACAGAGGAAAACTGGCTTGGCCAGCGGAGCAGCACTTCGTCCACTTCATCCTTTCGCCAGGGCTCTCCAGATTTGCGAAGCGCAATCGGTGCCCGCCAGTCGAAACTGCCATCGGGTCCGAAGAAGAAAGCATGCGGAAGGACGACCTCGCCGCCGCCGTGCAGACCATTGAGCCATGCCAGCGCGGCTTCGGTCGGATGCGATCCGATACCCGACGTCACGAGGCATTTCAGCATCGGCGGCGATTGCGCCGCCCAGTGCATCGCCACAGCGCCGCCGATCGAATGGCCGAACAATGCTATGGGCAGGTCGGGATCTTCGCACGCCGCAACCGCCCGCTCGACCAGCTTAGCGAGGAGCAAGCTTGCGGAATATATCGGGGTCGGAGTCTCTATCGGCGGCGACATCCCGTGCCCCGGCCTGTCGACCATCAACACCGCGTGCCCGGCGCCAAGCGCCGTCCCCGCAAATGAGAAGGATGGCAGGTCGAAATATCGCCCGTTGCACCCGCCGCCATGGACACAGACGATCAGCGACGCCGGTCGACTGTCGCCGCGGATCAAGCGCCCATGAAGGCCGTCCGCTTCCAGTTCCTGCGCATTGCCGATCACCGTCGATTGACCTTTTGCACGCCGATTTCGTCAGGCGATCGATTCAACGTGTTTCGGAAGGCGTGCCGGCGCCGACACCCCTTGCCCCACCCTCCGGCGCGGCACCCATGAATTCAGACATGGTGGCCTCGCCCTCGCTGCTGATCCCGTCGCGCTTTACGATCTTTGCCACCGTGATCAGGATGATCTTCAGGTCGAGAAGGAATGTCCGATTGTCGACATACCAGACGTCGAGCGCGAACTTCTCGTCCCAGCTGATCGCATTACGGCCGTTGACCTGTGCCCACCCCGTGAGCCCGGGCCGGACCTCGTGCCGCCGCGCCTGCGACGGCGAATAGCGTGGGAGGTAATAGACGTGCAGCGGACGCGGTCCGACGAGGCTCATTTCGCCACGTAGAACGTTCCAAAGCTCGGGCAATTCATCAAGGCTGGTCGAGCGCAGCCAGCGGCCGAAGGGCGGCAGCCGGTCGGCATCGGGCAAAGGCAGTCCGTCGGCGCCGACCTCGTCGGTCATTGTCCGGAACTTGATGACTTCAAACGATCTGGCGCCAAGGCCGGGCCGCTTCTGGCGAAACAGCACCGGCGATCCCAGTCGCGATCGCACCAACAGGGCGAGGATCAGGATCAGCGGCGAGAATAGGATCAGCGCGATCGCCGAGGCCGCGATGTCGAACCCGCGCTTCAGCATCGATTATTTCGCGTTCGTATCGCGCGCCAGCTTCAGCGCCGAAATGGTCAGATTGGTCGGGTCTCGCCCGATGCCGCCCGCCACCCGCATGTCCAGTCGAACCAGGTCGCAACCGGAGGGCATAGCCATCTTCAGCATCTTGTTCTGCGGAACGCTCGCCGAAAGCATATTCGCCGATTCTGTTTTCTTTTTCGCCGCTGGCCCCGACAGACAGGTCGCGACCCACGTCGCGCTACCGTCGAGATTACTGGCGCGATCGGCGACCTGCCAATACAGCGCATCGCCGGGTTTTATGGCCACGAGCTTGATCGCCGCGACACCCAGGGTTCCCGGCGAGCCGAATATATCGATACCCGTTCCGCCGCCTTCGACGCTAACGAACTCACCGCCCTGCGCGCTACCATCCGAGAAGGCCCAGATGAACGGGGGATATCCCTCGTCGAGCTTGCCGTTGATTGTACCGCTGACGTTGCGCAAGCTGTCGCGGTTCGAACCCGGTAACAAGGGATAGAGCCGTAGTGCCGACGAATAGGAGCCTTCAGCGATCAGACGCGTCATCAACGTCGAATATACGAACCGGCCATTCGCTACATCCGGTGCCTTTTGGCGTCGATCGATCAGCAATTGCGCCATGGGCGCGGCTCGCGGCAAATCAGTCGCGGCGACCTGAAACAGGTGCGACAGCCAAGGATTATTCTCGCGAATATAGGGCGCGAGATGCCGACGCCCTTCCGGCGCGAGAATGATCAGAGCCATGCGCGGGATGACCGCATCGGCCGCCTCGCCATCGGCACGGATCATCAGATCGAAATGACGGAGACCCGACGCAATCTTTCCTGCGCGCAAGCGATCGGCACCAAGCCACAGCTGCACCGCGCCATCGCGGCGCGAGATCCGCTCTGCTTGTAGCATGGCCTTCCGCGCCTTGGCCTGCTGGCCCTCGATTTCCATGCTCTTGCCGATAAGCCACAGCGATCGAGGGGTGAGCGGGGCATGGACAAGCGCCTCACGCCCCAGTCGCCGGGCCGCGACCGAATTGACGCGTGAGCCCTGCGCTGCAACGGCCACCGCCGCGCGCGTCTGCCCCGCACGCCATGAAAAAAAGCTTCCACCGAGCGGTCGGAAACTATCGATGGACAGCCCGACCGACGCTGCTGCTTGTGAAAAGGTCAGCACGGCGAGCAAAAGCCCCGCAACAAGGCCGCCGAATATCGACGGCGTCAAGGTTCTCTCGCTCTTCATGCCACGCTAACCTTGCTCACAATCTTATGCCGCCTGTTCGGCGGAATGATCCTTGCCATAGCCATAGCCGTATCCATAGCCGTAGCCGTAGCCCGACTGTTTCGCCCGATATTTGGTGAGCAATGCACCCAGAATATGCGCGCGCGATTCACGCAGACGCGACAACGCCGCTTGCGAAGCCCGGACGGCGGTGCGGTCGGCCTCGATCACATAGATCACCCCTTCGACTGCCTTGGCGATCAGCGCGGCGTCGGACAGGCCGAGCATCGGCGGGCTGTCGAGAATGACATGATCGAATTTTTCGGAAAGTTTGCGAACGAACAATTCCAGACGATCTCCGCTGAGCAATTCCGAAGCGCTCGGCGGCGTCGGACCCGCCGCAACGAAACTGACGTTCGATCCGCCAATGGCCTGGACCAGCGATTGCCAGTCGTCATCCCCCGCAAGGAAGTTCGAGACACCCTTGCTATTGTCGAGACCAAGACGGCTCGCGACCACGGGGCGGCGCATGTCGACATCGACGAGCACCACAGATCCCGCGGTTCGACCCAACACCCGAGCCAGGGCATAGGCCGACGTCGACTTGCCTTCGGACGGTGACGTACTGGTCAGCGCGAATGTTTTCGGAACACCATGATCCGTCGAGAAGCTGAGGTTCGTCCGAACGGTCATATAAGCCTCGGACATGATCGACTTTGGATCGTCGATATCGGCCAGCGCCTCGTCGTCAACGGCAGGCACGGCGCCCAACAGCGGGACATCCAGCTTGTCCGCGATCTGGTGAGGTTCGCGCACGCTTTCGTCGAGATTTTCGAGAATGACGATAGCCAATCCGGCCAGACCCATGCCAAGCAGCAGCGCAATCGCCATATTCAGGACGAGCCGCGGCGAGGAGGGGTCTACAGGCGAGAAGGCGTCATCGACAATCGAGATGTTGTTCGTACCGACACCGGCAACGCCAATTTCCTTGTAGCGTTGAAGAAGGCCGTCATACAGTTGCCGGTTCGTATCGACCTCGCGCTGATAGATATTATATTGAATGCTCGACCGATTTTCCGTGTCCAGGCGTCCCAAAAGCTTATCAACGCGGGCCCGAAGCGCATCCTCGCTCTGACGCGCGGCATTATATTCGCTCGAATAGGTGTTGCGAATGCGGCTTTCTTCCGACGAGATGGATCGATCCAGCGCCTGGACCTTTTCTTTTGCTGCCTGCGCCGCAGGATATTCGGGTTCGAAGCGAACGAGCAATTCCTGATATTCGGCGTTAGCTTCGGCGCGGCGCTGCCGCATAAGATTAAGCGATTGGTTGCTGAGCGCGAGTTGCGTGCTTCCGGGTGAACGGGCAGCCCCAAGCCTCGCCTCTGCTTCCGCCCGATCGGCCGTTGCCTGCACGAGCAGACGGTTCAGCTGCACCAGATCGCTGGAAGCGAGGGTTTGGGTGGTTCGTGTGCGCCCGTCCTCGCTCTGCGTTTCCGAGAGACGCACAATACCCTGCCGTGTTGCATAATTTACGAGGTCGCGTTCCGACTGCTCAAGTCGGTTACGCAAACCCTGCAGGCGAGATTCCAGATAGATGCGGGCATCCGCCGTCGATGACAGGCGCCGATCCATGCTCTGCTGAATAAATTCCGTTACCCAGGCATTCGCTATCTGCCGCGACAAATCGCGCGATGCGCTGGTGTAGCTGACATCTGCCAGCGCCGAACCACGCAGGGGCGAGATGCCGATATGTTTCAGGAGCAGTTCGACCGCTTGCCGCTCGCGCTCACGGAGCTCGGCGGCCGAGACCGGTCCTGTTTTCGCACCGGAAAGCAACCCTTCGCCCTCAGGCTTGGTGCCATGCGCTGCAAAAAACTCTTCATTTCGGGCGAGACGCAACCTCCGCTCGACACGTTGCGCAAGCGAGCGCGCATTCAGCAGCGAATATTGCGTCAGGTAGAATTCCTGATTGGGCGTGCTGTCCTCGCGCTTCAAGCCTTCGACATTGGTTACATTGGCCTGTTCGCGCGCGATCTCGATACGCGATGTCGCGGTATATTGCGGCGTCATCAATAGCGTAATGATGAGACCCGCAATCGCTACAACAGCAACAATCGCCAAAGCGAGCCACATATGCCGCTTCAGAGCGTTCCAATACTCCAGAAGCACCGGCAACGACCTGGCGTCCTTCTTCATCGCCAAATCTTGTGCATCAGTGCCAGCAGCAAATGCGGGGTTGTGGATGTCAGACATGAAATCTCGCTTAATCTCGACTTGAGTTATGATTATCTGTTGTTGTCCAGGACCGCGATCAACGGCGAAATGAACAGCGGCGAAACCGCTACAATCTGCTGGAAGAGGCGTCGTCCCGGCGAATCCCCGACGACAACGATATCGTGCGGATAGAGAATGGGGTCGCTATAAGCGCCCCGCCGGATCGCAGCTAGATCGTAAAGCGCGATCATCTGCTGCCCGTTGACGGTACGGTGCACAACGACTTCACGCAGCTTGGCAAAATCGGTAGTCCCCTTTGCCCCCGCGACGGCGCGCATCAACGTGAGCCCCGAAACGATCGGATAGTTACCCGGCTGCTCGACCTCGCCATCCACGGTCACATAGTGGCTAACCGCTTCCTCCAGATTCACCGCCACTTGGGGATTGCGAACATATCCCGCCCGTAGCTGGCCGACAATCTTGTCACTGGCTTCGCCTACTGACAGTCCGCCAACCTGCACCACACCCGCGATCGGGAGCGTGATATTGCCGGAACCGTCGACGGTGACTTTGCGGTCGGAAAGTTCCGATATGCCCAGAACGTCGATAATCAGCTTGTCGAACGGACCGATCGCGTAACGATAGACCTGATCGGGGCCCACCTGCCCGCTCGGGCCGGGCAACTCGTTCATATCGACCCTCGTGACAGTCGATCCGCCCAATCCCTTACCTACCAAACCGGTCGAGCATCCGGAAACGACCAGCGCTAGCGCCAGCATGACGGCCCGCGAGGCCCGCTTGGCACCATAGACACCTACTTTTCTTTGCATAATTCCTGTCACTTCCGGATCAATCGATAAGCATTTGAACACCAGGCCGCGGCGACAATCGCATAGAGCGTGAGCGACGGCACGCGCAGCGGATAGTCGGCGACACTGGCTAGAGCAAGTATGGCCAATACCGAGAAACCGGCGCGACCCATAATCTGGACCGAAAAGTCCGCGTCATCCGAGCGAACCCCGCGCCGGCGCATCAAAGCGAAAAAGGCAATCGCTCCAAGAATGACGACCCAGATGGCAAGCAGGACGGCCGCAAGCCCCCCCGTCATAACAATTTCGGCCAAGTCATTGTGCGCATGATTGAAATAGTTGATGGATATGAAAGAATCCGGTTCAAAAATCTTGTAGGTCTCGACGAAGGTGCCGATCCCGCTTCCGAACGGAAAAAACTTCATTGTCGCATCGACAATCACGGGAAAGGCTTGCAATCGCAATTCGGAAGCCGGGTCTGTGTCGAGCAGGCGCTGAAGCGCCGGCGTGCTGGCGGCAACAATCAGAACGATGACCAACAGCACAACCGCAAAGCCAACGCCGACCAGTCGCGACCGATGCTCGGCGCGAATTCCGACGACCCGCCCCTGCGACACCGGCTTACGGTAGACCCACCAAGCAAAGAAAATCCCAACAACGGCGAGGATCAGGCCGGCGCGCGACCCGGTCATGAGGATCAACGGAATGAGCAGGCACGCGCCTGCGAGAGTCATCGAGCGCTGAAAGAACAGTTGGTCCGGCCGCCCCTTGAATATCGAAATATAAGCCGCCAAAAGCGGAAACATCGTGGCCAGCATAACCGCCTGATGATTGCGATTGGCAAACAAGCCAACACTCAAGCCATCGTTCGTGACGCGATAAAAATACAGAAGATTGTTTGCGGAACCGAGCGCCTGCAGCATGCCGATAATGCCGCTGGCGAATCCCAGAACAAGCAAGAGCATAAGCAACTGCTGATGGCGACGCCGGTCAAGAGCAAGCACCACGATCAAGAGGGCGATCGGGCCCGCCAACGAGAAAAGCGCGTTCCAGGTCCGGGCCTGCGCCATCGAGAGCGGCTGCCAAGGCAAAGCCATGCCCGCGGCTTCATAGGTCTTCTCCAGAATGTCGCGCCCCGGCAGAGCTGTCCATATTTCGGGTGGAAGCGGGATCAAATGCGACGCGACGAACAGCAAGATCGCCGCCGCGAGGATCAGCAGCGATTTCCCACGCTGCCAGGCTTGCTTCCCGCTGACGACGATGGACAGCGCCAGGAGAAAGGCCGTCAACGGCCGCCAGATCAAAAGAGAAACGATATCGTCGCGGGCGCTTCCGGCCATGAAAAAAGCCAAAATCACAAGGGTGAACGCAATGACGAACGGCGCTCGGTCGGGCGCGCTCGATGCGGCAAAGGAAAATATCCGTCGCAAGGGTTGTCTTTTCATAGAATAATGCACTCGATCAGCCGCTCGCCGCACTTACATCTCTTTCAAGAATCGCAGCATTAGTCGGGTTGGCGTGGGCATAGTCAGGAACGGCGTGCCGAACAACAGCCATTGCGGAAACGGCGTCACCACCAAGCAATGCCCGATCCATTGTTTCGAGCAGGTCCGACAATTCGGCCCAGCTCAACTTGGCCTCCTGGGCACGCATGATGCGGCTGTGTTCGGTGGGCTGCGGGTTGTCGCCGAGCAGCAGTTCCTCGTACATTTTTCCCCCGGCCGCAGACCAATTTCCTCGATGGCGATGTCCCCGTCGGGGTTGTCTTCGCTGCGCACCGTGCAACCCGACAGTTGGATCATCGAACAGGCCAGGTCGAAAATCTTGATGGATTGCCCCATGTCCAGAACAAAGACCTCGCCGCCCTTCGCCATCGCGCCCGCTTGCATCACCAACTGGGCCGCTTCCGGAATCGTCATAAAGAAGCGCGTCACTTCGCGATGGGTCAGCGTAATCGGCCCGCCAGCGGCGATCTGAGCCCGGAAACGGGGAACGACCGACCCGCTCGATCCGAGGACATTGCCGAACCGGACCATCGAAAACACGGTGTCACTTCCCTCGGCTGCCCGCGCCTGAAGGATCAGTTCGCACATCCGCTTCGATGCGCCCATGACGTTTGTCGGACGGACGGCCTTGTCGGTGCTGACAAGAATGAAGCGCGATGCCCCGACCCGTTCGGCCTCGATGCAGCAATTATAGGTTCCAAAAACATTGTTCCTGAGGCCCGATATCGGGTTCGCCTCGACCAGCGGCACATGCTTGTAGGCAGCCGCATGAAAAACCGTCTGCGGCCGGTAGCGATCCATGATGCGTGCGGCGACCGCGGCCTCTGAAATGTCGGCGAGTTCGGGGATGATCTCGGTCTGACTTCCCTGCCCCAGATGCTCCTCGAGTTCGGTCAATATCGTGTAGAGACTGAACTCCGAATGGTCGACGAGGATCAGTTGGCGCGGATGGCGCGCGACGATCTGGCGGCACAATTCGGACCCGATCGACCCGCCCGCACCCGAAACGAGCACGACCTTCGACGCAATCGCTTCACCGAGCAGCTTTTCATCGGGTGGAACCGGGTCGCGTCCCAGCAATTCCTCGACCTGAACTTCGCGCAGGTCGCGGATCGACACCTGCCCATCCATGATATTGGCGAGGCTCGGCAGCGAACGAACCTTCAGCGAATAAGACTGCAATTGCTCGACGATTTCCAGACGGCGTGACCGCGGAACGCTGGGCAAGGCCAGCAGGATTTCGTCAATGCCGAGATCCTCGACCAGCTCGCCCATATCATCAGTGCCGAAAATCGGGACACCATCGATACGATGTCCGATCAGGCCGGCATCGTCGTCGAGGTAGCAGACGAGTGAGGCGTTGCCATCGTGCCGGATTGCAAAGCCCAGCTGCTGCCCGGCCTTTCCCGCGCCATAGATTGCGACGCGCGACCCCTGCCTTTGCCGGACGACATGCAGGACATCGACAATCGCATAACGGATCGCAATGCGGCTAAGCGCCAACAGCAGCATCAGAAGCAGCGGCTGCAACACGCCTATCGTGCGGGGAATGTGCGGAATCCCGACGAACATGAAGATCGTCATCATCGGCAGCGAAAGAAGCAGACACGCCACCGCCAGGTCGATCATCGTACGGCCGCCGGAAAAACGAATGATCGAACGATAGACGCCGCACCAGCGCGCCGCGAGCAACCACGACGGGACGGCGACGGCGATCGCCATACCGACCGCGGGACTGATCAAATCCCATGCGCCAATGCGGATCGAAAAAGCCAGCCAGACGGAAACGACGCAAAGCACGACGTCCATCGCAACCGCGATGAGGCGCCGCATTGATCGCGGGAGGTCCGCCACCTTTCGCAGTATCGCAACGATAAACGAAAGAGCCCGGAAATCAGAGGGACGGCGTTGGGTCACAACAAAGCTACAATGTCATCACGTTGATAAGAACCTGCACTCTTTGCTGCCGGCCGATAAGCGACCGGACCGGGACCATTGACTGGGTCTATAGTGGGCCGGATTGGTAATCAATGAAAACCGGTCGAAGAAGGGTGCTCCAACCGACCTGTTATCAACGCCGAATCAGCCTGCTGCCGCGGACTCATCCCCAGGTGGGTCCGTCCTCAGATAGCGTCTTTCCGCCCCCTCCAGAACGATCGCTGTCAGCACGCCCGACCGATATGCTCCGGTATCGATTCCGATCCGATTGGGCCATTCGTCGACATTTTCGCGGATCGTGTGCCCGTGAACAACCATCACCCCATGATCCCGATCATCCTCGAGAAAATCTTCGCGTATCCACCGTAAATCGGAAAGCGCCTGCTTTTCGAGCGGTACGCCGGGCCGGATTCCGGCATGAACAAAGGCGTAATCGCCGATTTCGATCACGTCCTCGCCGGCACCCAAAAATTCGACATGGCCGGCGGGAACCAGGCCCGGAAGGATTTCTGCAACCTCCTCGAAACTCGCTTCGGACAGGTTAACCTGGCTATTCCAGTAACTCTGCACCGTAGCTTCGCCGCCGATGCGCATGAAATAACGCAGCCGCCGGACATCGCCCGTGAGAGCGGCGAGAAAACATTCCTCGTGATTGCCGATCAAAAGGCGGACGTCGGGGAATTCGCGGTGCAGGCCGATCGCGCGCTCGACCACCTCGGCCGATTGCGGCCCGCGGTCGACGAGGTCTCCGAGCAGGATCAACGTGACCTGTTCGACAGGGCGCGCCGCAAGATCCGCCCGGATGCTCTCGATCAACTCCGCGAAAAGATCGTCGCGTCCGTGAATATCGCCGATGGCATAAACGCGCTGCCCATCGGGAATCGCGAAGCTGCTGCGCATTTGCGCGACCGCCTTGCTCTTACGCTTCCAAAACATGATTTGCTGAACCGATCTCACTTAAACCCGGTGCATCCGCAGGAGAACCGCGGCCCAGATATTGCCGCCCCCTAGCTCTGCAAGCGGGCGGTGACAATATACGTGCGAAACCTCCCGGTGTTGCGGGCCTTTCGCATATTTCATTTCGCGATGCCCGCCGCTTTGGGCTTAAGGGTGTTGCAAGCTTTGTCGCTTAATCGCGCATTAGGTAGTAATCGACGGTGTCACGATGCGGAGAGTCGTTTAAAATGAAGGTGATGACCGTCTTCGGCACGCGCCCCGAAGCAATCAAGATGTTTCCCGTCGTCCACGCCCTGCACGCCCATGCCGGTATCGATGCGCGCGTATGCGTCACCGCGCAGCACCGCGAGATGCTCGACCAGGTGCTGGAAATCGCGCGCATCACGCCCGACATCGACCTCGACGTCATGCAGGCGAACCAGTCGCTGGACAGCCTTCTCGCCCGGCTCGTCACCGGGCTTGGCGAGGTGTTCGATCGCGAAAAGCCCGGTCGCATCCTGGTCCATGGCGATACGCTGACAACGATGGCGGCAACGCTTTCTGCCTATTTCCGCAAGATTCCCGTGGGCCATGTCGAAGCGGGGCTGCGAAGCGGCAACATCTATCACCCCTGGCCCGAAGAGGTGAATCGCAAGGTCGCCGACGCTGTCGCCGACCTACATTTCGCGCCGACCGAAACCGCCGCCGCGGCGCTTCGCGGCGAAAATGTGCCAGCCGACCGGATCCACATCACCGGCAACACCGTCATCGACGCGCTGCTCGCGACAAGGGCGCGGATCGAGGAGGAACCGGCCCTCGCCGCCGGCCTCGATCCGCTGGTCGGGCGCTTTGCCGGCAAAAGGATCATCGCCGTCACGTCGCACCGGCGTGAAAACTTCGGCGACGGCATGAGAGCCATCGCCGAGGCGATCGCCGCCATTGCGGCGCGGAGCGACGTCGCGGTGGTCTTTCCGGTCCATCCGAACCCGCATGTTCGCAGCGCGATGGAGCCGATCCTCGGCGGGTTGGGCAACGTCGCGCTGATCGATCCGCTCGATTATCCGCATTTCGTTCGCCTGCTCGCCACGTCCGAACTCGTGCTGACCGACAGCGGCGGCGTACAGGAAGAAGCGCCTTCGCTTGGCAAGCCGGTGCTGGTGATGCGCGAGACAACCGAACGGCCCGAGGGGGTCGAAGCGGGGACCGCCCGACTTGTCGGGACAGACAAAGCGCGTATTGTTTCCGAAATTTTCAAGCTTTTGGACGACAAGGACGCCTATTCGGCCATGGCGCGTGCCCATAACCCCTTCGGTGACGGCACCGCGGCAAAACAGATTGCGGAGATTGTTGCGCGTGCCCATTGATAGCGAACAGAAGGTCACGGTCCTCGGGCTTGGCTATATCGGTCTGCCCACCGCCGCGTTGATCGCACGCTCGGGCTGCAAGGTCACCGGCGTCGACGTCAGTCAAAAGGTCGTCGACACGGTCAACAGCGGCAAGGTGCATATCGAGGAAGTCGACCTCGACGGCCTGGTCCAGGGCGTCGTGTCGCGCGGAACGCTCGTCGCTTCGACCGAAGTCGCCCCGGCCGACACCTTTGTCATTGCGGTGCCGACGCCGCATGACGACGAACATCGCCCCGACATCAGCCATGTCCTTTCGGCGGCGCGCGCGATCGCGCCCAAGCTGGAGGCTGGCAATCTGGTCATTCTCGAATCGACCTCGCCCGTCGGCACCACCGAAAAGGTCGCTGCGCTCCTCGCCGAGCTTCGCCCCGACCTCAAGGTTCCGGGCGCCTGCACCGGCGCGGCCGACATTTTTGTCGCTTACTGCCCCGAGCGCGTTCTGCCCGGCCGCATCCTCGTCGAACTCGTCGACAACGACCGCTGCATCGGCGGCATCACCCCGCGCTGCGCGCGCCGCGCGATGACCTTTTACCGCCAGTTCGTACGCGGCGCCTGCGTCACCACCTCGGCGCGCGCCGCCGAAATGGTGAAGCTGGTCGAAAACAGCTACCGCGACGTCAACATCGCCTTCGCCAACGAGCTGTCGATGATGGCCGAGCATATGGGCGTCGACGTGTGGGAGGTGATCCGCCTCGCCAACCGCCACCCGCGCGTCAATATCCTCCAGCCGGGGCCCGGTGTCGGCGGCCATTGCATCGCGGTCGACCCCTGGTTCCTCGTCCATGGCGCGCCCGATCACAGCCGCTTGATCCGTACCGCGCGTGAAGTGAATCTCGCCAAGACCGCGCATGTCATTGGCGCTGCCGAAATGCTCGTATCGCAGCATCCGAAGGCGCGCGTCGCGTGCCTTGGCCTCGCCTTCAAGCCCAATATCGACGATTTCCGCGAAAGCCCCGCGGTCGAGGTCGCCGCCGCGCTCGCACGCCGCTTCGGCAAGCAGATCGAGATCGTCGAGCCCTATGCGCGCGGCCTGCCGATGGAATTCGCCGGCACCGGCGCCGAACTGATCGACCTCGACAGCGCGCTCGCCGGCTGCGACGTGCTGATCGTTCTCGTCGACCATGATCTGTTCAAATCGATCCCGATCGCGGAACGCGGCGAGAAGATCGTCTATGACACGCGTGGCCTGTGGCTCGACCAGCCGAACGGCGGCAACGGCAATCGCCTGCACAGGGCCGCCTGACGCAGCGCGCTTGACGCTCCGCCGGCGGCTCCGCATCTTGGCGCCATGCTGACGCGCCTCGAAACCATCGTCGTCGAAAAGCCCTGGGGACGCACCGATATTCCGGCCGCGTTCGGCGATTTCGGCGGGCGCCGGATCGGCGAGATCTGGTTTTCCCATCCCGCCGGCGACGATGCGCCGATCATGGTCAAATTCCTCTTCACCTCGGAGCGGCTGTCGATCCAGGTTCATCCGGAGGACGAGGCGGCGCAAGCGGCGGGTTTTCCGCGCGGCAAGGAAGAATGCTGGCTGATCCTCGATGCCGAACCTGGCGCTGAACTCGGCGTCGGATTGACCGCCGAGACGACGCGTAAAGCGCTGCATGACGCTGCACTCGACGGATCGATCGTCGACATGATCGACTGGCGGCCGTCGAAACCGGACGATTTCGTGTATAATCGCGCGGGCACGATCCATGCGATCGGCGGCGGACTGACCGTCGTCGAGGTACAGCAGAATGTCGACTGCACCTATCGCCTTTATGATTATCGCCGCCCGCGCGAACTGCATCTCGACGAGGGTCTCAAGGTCGCGCACCTCGGGTCAGTCCACGATCCGCGCGATACGGTGGTCGATCCTGCCGCCAGTCGCATGCTTGTCAGCGGGCCCTATTTCCACCTTGCGCAGCTTGCCGCACCAGTCGACCCCGCAATGATCGAACAGGCGACCGGAGAGCTCACTTTCGTCCCGCTCTCGGCGGGATGCCGCGTCGCTGGCGAAAGCGTCATGCTCGGCGAAGCGGTGCTCCTCACCGATCCATCGGCGATCGAGATCGATGACGGAGCCCGCGCACTCCTGACCTGGCCGGCGTGACACCGCCCTCCCCTTGCAGCCCCGCCTGCCATCGCCCATATCGCGCCGCATGAGCAATCCCCATGCGCAAAGTGCCGCGCCCTGGCACGGAACCACCATCCTTTCCGCCCGCAGCGCTGACAAGGTCGTCATCATCGGCGACGGTCAGGTGTCGATGGGCCAAACGGTGATGAAGCCCAACGCCCGCAAGGTCCGCCGCCTCCACGACGGCAGCGTGATCGGCGGTTTCGCGGGCGCGACTGCTGATGCCTTCACGCTGTTTGAACGCCTCGAAGCGAAGCTCGAACGCCACAACGGCCAGCTCCTCCGCGCCGCGGTCGAGCTCGCCAAGGACTGGCGCACCGACAAATATCTGCGCAACCTCGAGGCGATGATGATCGTCGCCGACAAGGAAGTGACGCTGGTGATCACCGGCAACGGCGATGTGCTCGAACCCAAGGGCGGAATCGCCGCGATCGGATCGGGCGGCAATTTCGCGCTCTCGGCGGCGCGTGCGCTCGTCGATTATGAAAAGGACCCGGCGGTGCTCGTCCGCAAGGCGATGGAGGTCGCCGCCGATATCTGCGTCTACACGAACGACCAGTTCACCCAAGAAATCATCGAAATTCAGGCATAATCACATGAACAAGGATCTGACTCCCAAGGCGATCGTCGCTGCGCTCGATACGCATATCATCGGCCAGGACGCCGCCAAGCGCGCGGTCGCGGTGGCGCTGCGCAATCGCTGGCGCCGACAGCAGCTATCGGCTGACCTGCGCGATGAGGTGAGCCCCAAGAATATCCTGATGATCGGCCCCACGGGCTGCGGCAAGACCGAGATTTCGCGGCGGCTGGCGAAGCTCGCCGACGCGCCGTTCATCAAGGTCGAGGCGACCAAATTCACCGAAGTGGGCTATGTCGGCCGCGACGTCGAACAGATAGCACGCGACCTGGTCGAGGAAGCGGTGCGGCTCGAGAAGGATCGCCGCCGCGAGGCGGTGCGCGCCGCCGCCGAAGAGGCGGCAATGGAGCGATTGCTCGACGCACTCACCGGCAAGGGCGCCAGCGAGGCGACGCGGCAGAGTTTCCGTCAGCGCATCCGCGAAGGCCATCTCGACGAGAGCGAGGTCGAGATCGAGGTTGCCGATGCCCCGGGCATGCCGTTCGAGCTGCCCGGCCAGCCTGGGCAGATGAGCATGATCAACCTGTCGGACATGCTCGGCAAGGCCATGGGCGGCCTGCCCAAGAAGCGCCGCAAGCTGAAGGTGATCGAGGCCGCAACGCGACTGATCGAGGAAGAACAGGACAAGCGCCTCGACCAGGACGATGTCGCGCGGATCGCGCTCGCCGATGCCGAGGCGAACGGCATCGTCTTCCTCGACGAAATCGACAAGATCGCCGTCAGCGACGTGCGCGGCGGTTCGGTGAGCCGCGAGGGCGTCCAGCGCGACCTGCTGCCGCTGATCGAGGGCACCACCGTCGCCACAAAATATGGTCCGATGAAAACCGACCATATCCTGTTCATCGCGTCGGGCGCCTTTCATGTCGCGAAACCGAGCGACCTGCTGCCCGAACTCCAGGGCCGCCTTCCGATCCGCGTCGAGCTCGGCGCGCTGACCGAGGAGGATTTCGTGCGCATCCTCAGCGAAACCAAGGCCGGCCTGCCCGAACAATATGTGGCGCTGCTCGGCACCGAAGGCGTGACGCTGAATTTCACGCCCGAGGCTATCGCGCGCGTCGCGAAGCTCGCGGCTGAGGTCAACGAGAAGGTCGAGAATATCGGGGCGCGCCGCCTGCAGACGATCATGGAGCGGCTGGTCGAGGAAATCAGCTTCACCGCCGAGGACGTCGGCGGCACGACGCTCGAGATCGATGCCGCCTATGTCGAGCGCCAGCTTTCGGAGATCGTCGGCGATACCGACCTCAGCAAATATGTGCTCTGACGTGCTGTTTTTCCGACGGAAGTAGCTCCGCTTTCTTTTCATCCGGTCGATAACCGAACTTCATTTGACTTTCCCGCGCCGTCAATGCGATGACAGCGCGGCACGATCGAAATGGGTTGCGAACGGTCGGCACCGGAGACAGCAATGGCAGAAGAAGAGGTCGCCACCCAAGGCGAACTGGCGATTACGCGCACGGGCGATCGGCTGCGCCTTGCGCGCGAAGCGGCAGGGCTTTCGCTTGCCGATGTCGCAACGCGGACGCGCATCACCCAGCGTCATTTGGCGGCGATAGAAAAGTCCGATTTCTCGGAACTTCCGGGCCGTACTTATGTCACCGGCTTCGCGCGCGCCTATGCCCGTGCCGTCGACCTTCCCGAGGCCGAAATTGGCGCCGCAATTCGCCACGAGCTCGAAGAAGACGCCTATGGCTCGCGTCCGCTGTACGAAGCCTATGAGCCGACCGATCCGGCGCGCCTGCCCACCGCGCGGCTGACCTGGACCCTCGTCATCGTCACGCTGCTGCTCGCGTCGGCGTACGGCGTATGGCGTTTCCTGTCGGTCGAGCCCGACGAAGCACTGATCGCCGCGCAGAATCGCGCCGCCGATGCCTCGGAAGCACCGCAGAGCGATGCCGCGGCCACCCCGGCGACCAAGGCCGCGACCGGGCGGTCCGCCGTCGCGGCGAACGCACCGGTCGTGCTGACGGGCGTTTCGGAAGTCTGGATCGGTTTCGACGACGCCAAAGGCAAGACCGAGAACTGGCGCACGCTCGACACGGGCGAAACCTATCAGGTCCCGCCCGAATATATCGAACAATTCACGCTGCGCACGAGCATCCCGCAGGCACTCAAGGTCACCGTCGGTGGCCGCGACATCGGCCCGATCGGCCCCGCCGACACACTGGTCAAGAATGTTTCGCTGAAGCCCGCAGATCTGGTGGCGCGCGCCGAAGGCAATGGCGCCACGGCACCGGCGGCGGGGCCACGCCCCAAGGGCTGAACCGCCGATCATTCGGGCCGGCTCGAGCGGCAGTGCACCGAAATGGGTTTGCGCTGCCGTGCTTTGCCGCGTTATGAGCAGCGAAATGGTTAATTAGTGGGGACCTAACGGCAGATGATGATGCGTCAGATCACTTTCCTGGGAGCGGCAACGATTGCGCTCGTCGCGACGATGCCCGTGGCGGCGCAGGACAATACGGTCGTCAAGCGGGTCGAGCGGCTCGAAAAGGAAATGCGCGCGGTCCAGCGGTCGGTCTTTCCCGGCGGCAGCCCGACCTTCTTCGAGGGCGAGATTGCTCCCGACAACACGCCCGGCGAGCGCGCCCGCACCAACGCCCCGGTGATCGACCTGACCGCGCGCGTCGATGCGCTCGAATCGCAGCTGCAGACACTGACCGGCCAGACCGAACAAAATGCCTTCCAGCTCCGCGAACTCGAAAAGCAGTTCACCGCGTACAAGGCCGAAATGGACAAGCGTTTCGCCGATCCGGCGGCGGTGGCGGCTCCGACCGCGACGCCCGCCAGCCTCGCCCCGGCGGTGAAGCCGCCGGCAGCGGCGACCACGGTCGCGGCAACCCCGGTGAAGAAACCCGCCGACAAACCGGCCGCGAAGCCCGCGACCACCGACGCCGCGCGGCTCGCGCTCGTCAAGAAGGTCGAGGTTCCCGCGAGCGGCAACGAAACCAAGGACGCGTACGACTATGGTTATCGCCTGTGGGAAGCGAAGCTCTATCCCGAAGCGCAGGCGCAGCTGAAGACGGTCGTCACCAATTGGCCAAAGAGTAGCCAGGCGAGCTTTGCGCAGAATTTGCTCGGCCGCTCCTATCTCGACGAAGGCAAGCCGAGCCTCGCCGCGGTCGCTTTCTACAATAATTACAAGGATCGCCCGAGCGGCGCGCGCGCACCGCACAGCCTGATGTATATGGGCGTCGCGCTCGACAAGCTCGGCCGCAAAGCCGACGCCTGCAAGGCGTTCCGCGAACTCGACGAAGTCTATGGCGACAAGGCGCCGCAGGATGTCCGGACCGATGCTGCCGCCGCAAAAACAAAAGCAGGTTGCTGACCGCGACGCCGCGGACCGGCTCGCCGGCGATCTCGCCGCGCTCGTCGGATCCGACTGGCACCGCCTCCATTATGGTGTCGCCGTTTCGGGCGGGCCCGACAGCATGGCGCTGCTCTGGCTGATGGCGTCCTTGCTGCCCGGACAGATCTGGGCAGCGACGGTCGACCATGGCCTGCGCAAGGGCTCCGACGACGAGGCGCGCATGGTCGCGGGCTTTTGCGAGCGCGAGCATATCCCGCATTCGACGCTGCGCCCGCCGACGCCGATCAGGGGATCGCAGCAAGCCGCGGCGCGGACCGAACGCTATCGCCTGCTCGAACAATGGCGCGAAGCCAAGGAACTCAAGCATATCTTGACGGCGCACCATGCCGACGATCAGCTCGAGACGATCGTCATGCGGCTCAACCGCAGCAGCGGCGTCGGCGGGCTCGCCGCGATCCGCGCGCGCAACGGGGCCATCCTGCGCCCGCTGCTGCACTGGCGGCGCAGCGAACTCGTCCATCTGGCGCTTGAAAACGACCTGCCCTTTGTCGACGATCCATCGAACAGCGACGATCGCTTCGACCGGGCGCGGCTGCGCCATGCGCTCCAGTCGCAGACCGCACTAGACCCTGCTGCCGCGGCGAAATCGGCGGTGTGGCTCGCCGAAGCCGACGAGGCGCTCGACTGGGCGGTCGAGCGGCTGATCGCATCCTGGCCCGACGCATCGGACGTCGCGGTGATCCGCGACGACGGCTATCCGCCCGAGATGTTTCGCCGCATCGTCGCGCAGCGGCTGCGCGCCAACGCGCCGCAACTCGTCCTGCGCGGTGCCTCGCTCGACGGCGTGATCGCCGCGATGCACGAAGGGCGGCGAGCGATGGTCGGCGCGCTGCTGATCGATGCGGTACGCGGCCTCGAAGGGACGATCTGGCGCATTTCCGCGGCGCCGCGCCGGAAAGCAACGAAAAAGGGCTGATTGCCTCATTGTCATTTAACCCGATTATCCTATCTTATGCGGATAGGAGCGCAGTACCGCGCCGTTGAGGAACGAATCCGAATGCAGGACGACAAGGAACCGCAGGGCAATCCCTGGATGAAGAGCGTGATGATCTGGAGCGGCATCCTGCTTGCCATGCTCCTCGTCGCCTCGATGTTCGGCGGCGCTTCGCAGCCTGTCGGCAATCCGCTTGCCTATTCCGAGTTCCGGCAAAAGGTCGAGGAAGGCGCCGTCAAGGACGTCGTGCTGTCCGAAGACAAGGTGACGGGCACGCTGTCGAACGGCGACCGTTTCAGCGCCAACGTCGTGCGCGATCCCGAACTGCTCAAGATGCTCAACGACAATGGCGTCAAATATGACGGCAAGGCGACCGAAGCGCCGAATTTCTGGATGTATATGCTCGTCCAGTCGCTGCCCTTCCTGCTGATCCTCGGCATCGCCTTCTTCGTCTTCCGTCAGGTCCAGAAGAACAACGGCTCGGGCGCGATGGGCTTTGGCAAGTCGCGCGCGAAGATGCTCACCGAAAAGCAGGGCCGTGTGACCTTCGACGACGTTGCCGGCATCGATGAAGCCCGCGAGGAGCTTGAGGAAATCGTCGAGTTCCTGCGTGATCCGACCAAATTCTCGAAGCTCGGTGGCCAGATTCCGAAGGGCGCGCTGCTCGTCGGTTCGCCCGGTACCGGTAAGACGCTGCTCGCCCGCGCAATCGCGGGCGAAGCGGGCGTCCCCTTCTTCACCATTTCGGGGTCGGACTTCGTCGAAATGTTCGTCGGTGTCGGCGCCAGCCGCGTCCGTGACATGTTCGAACAGGCGAAGCGCAATGCGCCGTGCATCGTCTTCATCGACGAAATCGACGCGGTCGGCCGCCATCGCGGCGCCGGCCTCGGCAACGGCAACGACGAGCGCGAACAGACGCTGAACCAGCTGCTCGTCGAAATGGACGGTTTCGAAGCCAACGAAGGCATCATCATCGTTGCGGCAACCAACCGTCCCGACGTGCTCGACCCTGCCCTTCTCCGTCCCGGCCGTTTCGACCGCCAGGTCGTTGTGCCGCGCCCCGACATCGAGGGCCGCCAGAAGATCCTCGAAGTCCACACGCGCAAGAAGCCGCTCGCACCCGATGTCGACCTCCGCCGCGTCGCGCGCGGGACGCCGGGCTTCTCGGGCGCCGACCTCGCCAACCTTTGCAACGAAGCCGCGCTGCTTGCCGCGCGCAAGGGCAAGCGCCTGATCGCGAACGACGAGTTCGAAGAGGCCAAGGACAAGGTTATGATGGGCGCCGAGCGGCGTTCGATGGTGATGACCGAGGACGAGAAGAAATCGACCGCCTATCACGAGGCCGGCCACGCGCTCGTCTCGCTGCACGTCGACGGCTGCGACCCGCTGCACAAGGTGACGATCATCCCGCGCGGTCGTGCGCTGGGCGTGACGTGGAACCTGCCCGAACGCGACCGCTATTCGACCAATATGAAGCAGATGAAGGCGCGCCTCGCGCTCTGCTTCGGCGGCCGCATCGCCGAACAGCTGATCTACGGCAAGGATGAGCTGAACACTGGCGCGTCGAACGACATCCAGCAGGCGACCGACATGGCGCGTTCGATGGTCATGGAATATGGCATGTCCGAAAAGCTCGGCTGGCTGCGCTATCGCGACAATCAGGACGAGGTGTTCCTCGGCCATAGCGTCTCGCGCGCGCAGAATATGTCCGAAGACACCGCCCGCCTGATCGACGCCGAAGTGCGCCGCCTCGTCGAGGAAGGCGAAAAGACCGCGCGCAAGGTGCTCACCGACCATCTCGACGAGCTTCACCTGCTCGCCGGCGCGCTGCTCGAATATGAGACGCTGTCGGGCGAGGAATCGAAACGCGCGATCAAGGGCGAAGACATTGGCCGCGAAGACGAAGCGGGCAAGCGCGGCACCCCGGTGTCGGGCCATGCCGGCGGCATCCCACAGATCAAGCGCAAGCCGCGGCGCCCCTTCGGCGACGCCAACCCACAGGGCGCCTAGGCTTTCGGCCTAGCCCCTGCGATTCAGGGACTATTCATTGGGTGGGGGCAAGTTGCGGCATATGACCAAAGGGACATATGCACGCATCTTGCCCGCCCTGCTCGCCGCTCCCTTCCTCTGTGCGATGGCGCCGGGCGACATGAGCGTCGCGGCATTCCTCGCGCGCGCGACGTCGCTCGAACGGCTCGGCCCGCTCGCGCTCGCGACCCCGCAGGGCAACCAGCTCAAGGGCGAAGTGGTCGCCGCGGGCAAACGCTATAAGGCGCGGATCGATGCCGAACGCCGCGCCGGTCGCAAGACGACGAGTTGCCCCCCTGAATCGGGCAGCCTGACCCCCGATCAATGGCTGTCCCACCTCCGCAGCTATCCCGTCACCGCACGCAAGTCGGTCAGCGTCTATTCGGCCTTCGATGCGCTGATGAAGAAACGCTATCCCTGCCCCACCTGATGCGTCAAAGGTGCGGCCAGGACCAAAGGAGACGGCGATGATCGGCAAAGCGTGGAATGCCCTGGCCTTGGCGGCCCTTTTTGCGGCGGGCATTCAGCCGGCGGCGGCGCAGGGAACCGGCTCGTTGACAAGCAAGATCGAACTCGAAAAATCGGTCCCGTCTTCGGACGGCCAACCGCCGAAAAAGACCTATGTTGCACCCGATGTGGTCGTCCCGGGCGACCGCGTCCGCGTCGCGCTCACCTTCACCAACAACGGCGCCGCCCCCGCGGCAGGGCTCAATCTGGTCAATCCGATCCCCGAGGGTCTGATGT
Source organism: Sphingopyxis sp. CCNWLW2 (assembly GCF_037095755.1). Taxonomy (NCBI): domain Bacteria; kingdom Pseudomonadati; phylum Pseudomonadota; class Alphaproteobacteria; order Sphingomonadales; family Sphingopyxidaceae; genus Sphingopyxis; species Sphingopyxis sp. CCNWLW2. Next base: position 210,771 of record NZ_JBAWKJ010000002.1, on the reverse strand, counting down.
TCGACGACACCGCCGATACGGCGGGTTTCGGCGTTTCGACCGACGGCGGCAAAACGTTCGGCGCACTCGCGGCGCTGACGGTGCCCGTCGGCGGCGCGGCACCCCGCCCCGCGACGGCCGCCGATGTGACGCATGTCCGCTGGCTGTGGCCCGACGCGATCGCCCCGGGGCAAAGCCGCTCGGTCGCCTTTTTCGGCCGGGTTCGGTGACCCGCTGAATGACCATCTATTGCGATGAATCGGGCGGCCTCAACGCCGGGGCGATGACCTTTTCGGCGGTGATGCTCACCCCCAAGGCCGCCGCCGACATACACGCGCGCTTTCGCAGCGTGACCGGGCTGCGCGGCGAGCTCAAGGGCAGCCGGATCAGCGTCGTCGAGCGCGCCTATCTGCTCGAACTCTTCGACCGCGCCGGCGGCCGCGCGTGGGTGGCTGTCGCCGAGCGCGACAAGCTCGCGCAAAACCCGGGCGGCACGCTGCCCAGCGACCTTGCGCTCTATGGCGCCTTGCTCAACAGCGCGGTCGGTCGCTGGCTGCCCGAAACCGGCGGGGTCTGTACCGACGTCGTGATCGACGACGGGCGCTATGATCCGAAGATTCTTTCGCATGTGCGGGAAGAGATACAGGCCGGGCTGGGCCAATGGGGCCGCGCGTCGCTGGCCGATAGCAAGCGCAGCGACGGGGTCCAGATCGCCGACGTGATCGCCAACAGCCTGTTCAATATCACGGTCGGTTCGCCGCGCGCCTATCGCATCCAGCGGATCATCGAGCCCATGCTGGCGTCGAAGGCCATCCGCATCGCCGAGTTGACCGAGGTCGACTGACACAAAAAGGGCCGCAGTTTCCTGCGGCCCCCTTGGTGATCGTTTGGCACGACGCTTATTCGAAGTCGCTGCCACCGCCCGCGGGGCTGCGCGGCGGCGCGGCGGCCGTCAGGCGAAGCGCTTCGGCCGAGCGGCTGATCGAGCTGATTTCATCGGGCGTATCGTCATCGTCGACGACGACCTTCTGCATCGAACCGACCAGCGTTTCCTTGAGGTCCTTCGGACGCACGGTCTGTTCGGCGATCTCGCGCAGCGCGACGACCGGGTTCTTGTCGCGGTCGCGGTCGACGGTCAGCTCCGAACCACCCGAAATCTCGCGCGCGCGATGCGCGGAGAGCAGGACCAGGTCGAAACGGTTGGGAACTTTGTCGACGCAATCCTCGACGGTAACGCGGGCCATATTGTTTCCTTAGGTATAGGAGAGGCCAGCCCTTTGGAGGGGCATGGCGGCAAGCGCTGCGCGCTAGCAGCACCGCCGGGCGATGTCAATCAAAGCGCTGCCCTTGCGGGCTTTGCGGACACCGGCCTATGAGCGGTTGATGACCGAAGCCTGCGCACCCGTCGACTTGTCCGAACGACTGACGGCGGACGTGGCTGGTCACCGGCTCGAGCTGATCTTCGACGGCGGCGAGCGGCTGACCCGGCTGCTCGACCTGATCAACGGCGCAGCGCACAGCATCGACATCATCATGTATATTTTCGAGGGCGACGCCGCGGGTGTGCGCATCGTCGACGCCTTGCTGGTGGCCGCCAGGCGCGGCGTGCGCGTGCGCGCGGTCATCGACAGCTTCGGGTCGGGGGACACGCCCGATGGCCTGTTCGTGCCGCTTCGCGAAGCCGGCGGCAGCGTTACCTTTTTCTCGCGCCGCTGGCGATCGACCTACCTCATCCGCAACCACCAGAAACTGATCCTGATCGACGATCATGTCGCGGTGACCGGCGGCTTCAACATCGCCAACGATTATCTGAGCCCCCCGCGCAGCGATTGCTGGTTCGACATCGGGATGATCGTCAAGGGGCCGAGTGTAGCGCGCGCGGCGCTATGGTTCGACGAAATCCATGATTACACCGTCAACAACGACGGGAAACTGCTGATGTTGCGGCGACTGATCCGCGAATGGCCGATCGACAATGGCGCGATATCCTGGCTCGTCGGCGGCCCCACCCAGCGGCTGTCGCCCTGGGCCCGTGCGGTGCGCGTCGATCTGGAAAACGCGCGGCAGCTCGACATGGCGATGGCCTATTTTTCCCCGGGCCAGGGCATGCTCCGCCGCCTCGGGCGTGTCGCGCAGCGCGGACGGGCGCGCTTCGTGATGGCGGGCAAGTCGGACAATCCGGCGACGATCGGAGCGTCGCGGCTGCTCTATGGCTATCTGCTGCGCAAATCCGCCGATGTGTGTGAATATCAGCCGTGCAAACTGCATATGAAACTGATCATCATCGATGATGTCGTCTATATCGGCTCGGCCAATTTCGACGTGCGCAGCCTGTTCGTGAACGTCGAGGTGATGGTGCGGATCGCCGACGCGGGCTTTGCCCGGCAGATGCGCGGTTTCGTCGCGGAGATACGGTCCGATTGCGAAATCATCACGCCGAATTCGCACAAGGCGCGCGCCGGTTGGCTGACGCGCATCCGCTGGACGCTCGCCTGGTTCGTGGTCGGTATAGTCGATTATACGGTGTCGCGAAAATTGAACTTCGGGCTCGGCGATCCCGATCCGGAAGTTTAGTCCTTCCAACCCCAGAAGAGGAAGCAGGGCGGGACGTTGACCCATTCGAACGCATTGTCGATGCGATTGAAGTGGACGGCCAGGAAATCGCGCGCGCGAGCGCGAAACTGATAGACGAGAAAGGCGCCGCCGGGACGAAGCACGCGGTGCGTCGCGGCGGCAATCGCCGGGCCGACACCCGCGGGCAGCGTCGAAAAGGGCAAGCCCGAAAGCACATAGTCGGCGTGCTCAAAGCCGTGTGCGCGCACGATCTCTTCGACATCAGAGGCCGATCCGTGGACCGCGATGAAGCGGCTGTCACGGATATCCTTGCGCAGATAGTCGATGAAATCCTCATTGGTGTCGATCGCGATCAGCGTCGCATCGCCCGCCATATGTTCGAGCACGGGGCGGCAGAAGGTGCCGACGCCCGGGCCATATTCGACGAACAGCTTGGTACTCTTCCAGTCGACGGGGCGCAGCATGTGCCGGATCAGCGTCGACGACGACGGCACAATCGATCCCACCATGACCGGATGCTTGATGAAGCCGCGGACGAACATGCCCCACGGTCCGAAAAAGCGTTTTACGCCCTCGCGAACCCGGCGGGTCAGCGGGGCTTTTGTTTCTTGGGCCTGCGCCCGCGGATTGGTCATGTTGGCTTTCGCGTTGTTGCGGTTACCAAAGGCGTGGCAAAATCGGCGCCGGGGCGCAAGGAAAGAGTCTGTCTTGACTCTGGACAGCGGGGCGCCCGCGTGTAGGGAGAGGCGGCGTTACCGACCAAAGCCAAGGAGGGGGCGAACATGGCGACGACATCGCATTCCATCCCCTCGGACCGTATGGCGGTCCTCTTTGCGGTGATGCTGGTCGCCGCCGCGGGCAATACTGCGATGCAGTCGATCCTGCCCGCGATCGGCGCCAAACTGCACATTCCCGACGTCTGGGTCAGCCTTGCGTTCAGCTGGTCGGCGCTATTGTGGGTGCTCACCGCGCCGCATTGGGCGCGCCAGTCGGACAAGCGCGGACGCAAGGCGCTGATGGCGCTCGGCGTCATCGGCTTCCTGTCGTCGATGGCGCTGTGCGGCCTTGTGCTGTGGTCGGGCCTCGCGGGCTGGGTCGCGGCGGGCACGACCTTCATCCTCTTTGCGCTGTTTCGCAGCCTCTATGGCGGGCTCGGCTCGGCGGCGCCCCCCGCAGTGCAGGCCTATGTCGCTGCGCGCACCGATCCCGACCAGCGCACACAGGCGCTGTCGCTCGTGTCCTCGTCGTTCGGGCTCGGCACCGTGATCGGTCCCGCTATCGCGCCCTTCTTCATCCTGCCGATCGTCGGCCTCGCCGGCCCCTTGCTCGTCTTCGCGGCTATCGGCCTTGCGGTGCTCATCGCGCTGCGCTGGCGCCTGCCCGACGACGTGCCGCGCTTCGCGGCGCGCGGCGCGATCGTTTCCTACCCCACGACGGGTGGTTCGCCGCAAACCGCCGCCGAGGAGGCCGAGGACCAGGTTCTTGATCAGGGCGCCGACGCCCCTCCCCTGCGCTGGACCGACACGCGCGTGCGGCCGTGGCTGCTCGCCGGCCTGTTCGGCGGGCAGGCGCAAGCGATGATGCTCGGCGTGATCGGCTTTCTGATCCTCGACCGCCTCCACCTCCGCCTTCGTCCTGACGAAGGCGCCGCGATGACGGGCATCGTGCTGATGGCGGGCGCCTTCGCGACATTGCTCTCGCAATGGGGGCTGATCCCGCTCCTCAAGATGTCGCCGCGGACCGCAGTGCTTGCTGGCGCAAGCCTCGGCGCGATCGGGACGGTGATGACCGGCCTGTCCGCCGACTTCCACGGCATCGTCATCGGCTTCGCGCTCGCCTCGCTCGGCTTCGGCTTGTTCCGCCCGGGTTTCACCGCGGGCGCATCGCTATCGGTGCCGCGCCGCGATCAGGGCAGCGTCGCAGGGATGACCGCGTCGATCAACGGATCAGCCTACATCGTATCACCCGCGGTCGGCGTGTTGCTCTATAATTGGCACCCGATGGTCGCCTACGGCCTGATGGCGGGCTTTTGCGGCTGGCTGGTCCTGTGGGGCTGGTCGGCGCTGAAACCGAACCAGCCCAAGGAACAACAGCTTTAGTCGGCCGTATCGTCGTGCTTGCGCTCGCGCACGGGCTTGAGCATGCCGGGCGCGAAGAAGCCGATCGGATCGACGCTCATCGCGGCCTGTTTGATCTCGCCCTGGATCTTTTCATAATCCTTTTCCATCGCCTCGGTCACCGAGGCGCGGGTGTCCTTCAGCGCCGCTTCGAAATCTTCCATCGTCACCGTGTCGCTGTCGAGCGACCGCTTGAGCGCTGCTAGCCCAGCACGCCGCGTCAGATCCTCAAGGTCGGCGCCGGTGAAACGATCCGATCGTTCCGCGAGCGCAGCCAGATCGACATCCTTCGCCAGCGGCATCTTGCTCGTCTGGATTTCGAGGATGCGGCGGCGGCCCTCCTTATCAGGCACCGCGACATAGATGAGCTCGTCGAGACGTCCGGGACGAAGCAACGCGGGGTCGATCAGGTTCGGCCGGTTGGTCGCGCCAATGACGACGACCGACTGCATCTCCTCGATCCCGTCCATCTCGGCGAGGATCGTGTTGACGACGCGTTCGGTCACCTGCGGCTCGCCCGACGCGCCGCTGCCGCGTGCTGGCACCAGACTGTCGAGTTCGTCGATGAAGACGATCGTCGGCGCAACAGCGCGCGCGCGCGCGAACAGACGCGCAATCTGCTGCTCGCTCTCACCATACCATTTGGACAGCAGGTCCGACGACTTGATCGAAATGAAGTTCGCATCGGATTCGCGCGCCGCCGCCTTCGCCAGTAGGGTCTTGCCAGTTCCGGGCGGGCCATAGAGCAGAAAGCCCTTGGCGGCGCGGATGCCCAGCCGACGGAACGCCTCGGGGTTCTTGAGCGGCAGCTCGATCCCTTCGATCAGCTTATCGCGCGCGGCATCGAGCCCGCCGATGTCGCTCCACCGCGTCTTCGGCGCCTGCACCATCACTTCGCGCATCGCCGACGGCTGGACGCGTTTCAGTGCATTGTTGAAATCCTCGCGCGTCACGCGCAGTTCCTCAAGCACCTCGGCGGGAATCGTGCCTTCGGCCAGATCGAGCTTGGGCATGATCCGGCGCACCGCTTCGATCGCGGCTTCGCGTGTCAACGCCGCCATGTCGGCGCCGACGAAGCCGAAGGTCGTGCGCGCGAGCTCGGCGAGGTCGACATTCTCGGCCAGCGGCATGCCGCGCGTGTGGATGCCGAGGATCTCGCGTCGCCCGCTCTCGTCGGGCACGCCGATCACGATCTCGCGGTCAAAGCGGCCCGGACGCCGGAGCGCCTCGTCGATCGCGTCGGGACGATTGGTCGCCGCGATGACGACGAGGTTCGTCCGCGGCTCAAGCCCGTCCATCAGCGTCAAGAGCTGCGCAACGAGGCGTTTTTCGGCCTCGCCCTGCACCTGCCCGCGTTTCGGCGCGATCGAATCGATCTCGTCGATGAACAGGATCGACGGCGCGGCCTTTGCCGCTTGCTCGAAGATATCGCGCAGGCGCTTTTCGGACTCGCCATAGGCGCTGCCCATGATCTCGGGCCCGTTGATCAGGAAGAATTGCGCTTCGCTTTCGTTGGCAACCGCGCGCGCAAGCCGCGTCTTGCCGGTTCCCGGCGGGCCATGCAGCAGCACGCCGCGCGGCGGATCGACGCCGAGGCGACGGAACAGTTCGGGATAGCGCAGCGGCAGCTCGACCATCTCGCGCAGCTGGTCGATCGTATCGCCCAGACCGCCAAGATCGTCGTAAGTGACGTCGGTGCGGCGCGCGTCCTGCGGCTCCTGATATTCGGGAAGCAGCTCGATTTCGGTATTCTCGTCGATAAAGACGATTCCCTTGGGGGCCGCCGATACGACGAGCAAGCGCACCTCGGCGAGCGCATAGGCCGGCGCATTGAGCATCTGGCGAAGCTGCGGCGGCATGTCGCCCGACTCCAGCCGCTGTTGCCCGGCGGTCGCAACCGTATCGCCCGCGACGAGCGGACGGCCGAAAAAGCTTCGCTTCAGGGCATTGGCAGATCCCTGCAGGCGAAGATTTTCTTGCGCCGGGGCGAAAACCACGCGCGTCGCGGGGCGCGTTTCAACGCGGCTCAGCACGACCATATCGCCCGCGCCCGCGCCGGCATTGGCGCGCTGAAGGCCGTCGAGGCGGATGACTTCCAGCCCTTCATCCTCGGCATAGGGAAGCACGACGCGCGAGGCGGTCTCGCGTTTGCCGCTGATCTGGACGATATCGCCTTCGGTAACGCCAAGTTCGGCCATCGCGGAGCGCGGAATACGGGCGATTCCTCCCCCGCTTTCTTCGGCGCGTGCATTCGCCACCTGCAGTTTGACCTGTTTTTCTTTTACCGCTGCGTCGGCCAAGGCGTGTCTCCCGCAAAATAGTCAGAATGCCGAAGATAGGATGGTCGTTCCCGATTTGCGACCCCCGGCGCCGCAGCCATTTATGACGCACTGCACAAAATTCTGGCATGTCCGGCAAGGTCATGTCATCATCGGCACCCGATATGCCACGCCTTCCCCCCATCAGCAGCATGGAAGCCTTTCTCGAGGTCGCCCGTCACGGCACGGTCAAAGCGGCCGCGATCGAGCTCGGCCTGTCGATGCCCGCGCTGTCGCGCCGCATCCAAACACTGGAACATACCGTCGGCCGCCCGCTGTTCAACCGTCACCACCATGGGCTCAGCCTGACCGAAACGGGCCGCGCGCTGCACGAACAATTATCGCCGATCCTCGACGAATTACGCAACGTGATCGAACGGGTCGGCAGCCCCGACGCCTCGCTGCGCCTGCACCTCAACGTCCTGCCGCTTTTCGCGCAGCAGCGCCTGTTCCCTCGGCTTCCCGAGCTTCGGCGCCAGCACCCCGAACTGCATATCGACATCGACACCATGTCGCATGCCGAAGCCCGGCTGGGCGACGGCATCGATGCCGCGATCGCGCTCGCACGCTCGATCGACCCCGTGCTCTATGCTGCGCGGCTCGACCAGGACAAGGTGTTCCCGATTGCCTCGCGGACGCTGACCGACGGCGATCGCGCGATCACCGTCCCCGAACAGATGCAGCGGATGACCGTCCTGCTCCACCGCGAGATGCCCGAAACCTTCGCCGAGTGGAAAAAGGCGATCGGCATGCCCTATCTGGAGCCGGCAGGGATCGATTATTTCGATTCGGGGCCGCTGATGCTCGAAGCCGCGGCGCAGGGCATTGGTGTCGCCTTCATGCATGGCCATCATTTCGACGATGCGCACGACCCGCGCCTCGTCCGCCTCTTCGATTTCGATGTCGACAGCCCGTACAGCTATTGGTTCGTGTGCCGCCCCCGCGCGCTGCGCCAGCCCGCAGTGAAGCTCTTCCACGACTGGTTGCTTGCAGCGAAAATCTGAAGAAAAATGGTGCTGCTGGACAGGATTGAACTGTCGACCTCGTCATTACCAATGACGCGCTCTACCACTGAGCTACAGCAGCAACCGGGATGCCGGCAAACGGATGTTCGCTGGGCAGGCGCGGCCTATGACGGGGCGCCTTGCGCCTGTCAAGGTGCGAGGCTTGACGATATGGCGATTTCGCGGGCATGGCGCATGGCGTGAGCAAGACGCCCTCCCCCGCCGACATCGAACGCGAACGCCGCCTCGCCGAGGCGCTGCGCGCCAATCTGCGCAAGCGCAAGGCGCAGGCGCGCGATAGCAAGGCCGAAACGCCGCCTAAAGACTGACGGTCACCGTCACGTCGTCGCCCTCGGCGATCCCCTCGGCCTTTCGCACCATCGCCTTGACCGGCAGCAACCAGCCGCCACTTTCCTTGTGCGGAAAGACCGACGTCTTCCAACGCGTGCCGCCGATATTCGCCTCGACGTGCGCCGACCCGAATCCCTTTCGCCCGTCGAGCCACTGGCCGGTCATCGCCGCCATGCGAATCCCATCGGCAGCCTCACCGGCGATGGTGACGAAGAACCACGCGGCGGGTGCGGTCGCCGATTGCCAGCGCCAAAGCGGCGTCGTGACGGTGAAGTCTTCCAAGACGCTACTTCGCTGCGATGGGGCGGACCGGCACTGGAATATTACAGATATCGGCGCCGCCCGCCGGCGTGATGAAGAAGGGATCGCGCCGGTTCTGCCGCGCATCGGCATAGCGTGCAAAGCTGTCGCTTTCGGTCGACAGATATTCGAAACGCGGCTGGTCTGCGGCAGGCAGTTCGGTTGCAACGCGAATCGACGCGATCGCGACGCGTTCGGCGGCATCCTCGTAAAAGCCGAGCGCGCCCGTCCCGCGCGGCAGGCTCGACAGATGCTCGATCCCGTTGATCACGCGGCCGACGACGGCGATATTGCGATCGAGATGGCGGGGAGCGTGTCCGATCACGGCATAGAGTTCGGCGCCGCTGCCCGTATCGGGTGACATGTTGCGGCCGACGCCGACGGCGCCGTAGCAATGGATCGGCCACAATCCTGTGCTCCCCGCCAACGGCCAACCCTGTGCAAAGCCCTGAAGGTCTGCATAGGGGTCGACTTTCGTCCGCATGTCCGGCGCATAGATTCTGGGCAGCTCGGACCGTCGCTGCTGCCTGACCATATCCTCGATCCGTACCTTGTTGCTGTGCATCGTCTCGATGATAGGCATGACGGCCGGAGGATCCTTAATCTGATATTCGCTCTCCGGCACCGTCGCCAAACCCACCGGCAACGCCTTCTTCTCGGTCGCATCACCCCATTGCGCGACATAATTGTCCTGCACGCGGTTGACGCTCGTTCCGTCCCACCAGTGCGCGGCGGCGAGCTTGCGGATATTGCCGATCCACCCTTGGCTGAACGGCGCGGGCATCAGCTGGATGACAACGCGGCGCGCTTTGCCCTTCGCGTCGGGCGCGAGGTCCATCACGAGCAGGTCCGACGGTGCAATGGCGATCCAGTCACTCGCTGGCGCCGCAGCGGCGATCTCCCCCGGCGATGGGATTGCTGCGGGCTCCGCGCCATAGGCGGGAAGGACGAACGACGCGGCCAGGGCGGCCGACAGGAGCAGATGTTTCATGGGCCGATGTCTGCCACGCCCAATCGGCTTGCGAAAGCCCCGCCAAGCGATTAGGGCGCCCGTTCCAGAGCATGCGGAGCGGTGGCCGAGTGGTCGAAGGCGCTCGCCTGGAAAGTGAGTATACGTCAAAAGCGTATCGAGGGTTCGAATCCCTCCCGCTCCGCCACACCAACAAAATTCCGGTCAAATCGGCACGATCCTCGGTGGAGCCTCCGCGTTTCGCGTGGTCAACAGGGCCAGGCAGCCGTTGATCCATTTGTGGTCGAAAATGTCAAAATCCGGGGGCGATATGTTCGCTTGGATGCCCGAAACACGATCCCACTAGCGGTTTCGAACGCCACGCCGTAAAGGCGCCGCCATGCGGATCGCGATCATCGACACCAGCACGACGCGCGCGGCGATCATCTCCGATGGTCTGCGCGAGGCGGGGCTCGACGATCTGGTGCTGATCGATCCGGCGGGTGCGCTAGTTGCGCAAATCGAAGCGGCGAAACCCGAAGTCATATTGGTCAATCTGGAGAATCCCAGCCGCGACCTGCTCGAGGATTTCTTTGCCATGTCGCGCGCGCTCGCCCGGCCGATCGCGATGTTCGTCGACCAGAGCGATACCGAGGCGACCGGCGCCGCGATCGACGCGGGGGTGTCGGCCTATGTCGTCGACGGCCTGTCGAAACAGCGGATCAAACCCGTCATCGATCTCGCGGTGCGCCGTTTTCAGGCATTTTCGCGGCTCCAGCGCGAACTCGACGAAGCCAAAAATGCCCTGGCCGAGCGCACTGTGATCGATCGCGCAAAAGCGATCCTAATGAAACGCCGCACCATCGACGAGCCCGCCGCCTATGCGCTGCTGCGCGGCCAGGCGATGCGCACCAACCGCCGGATCGCCGAGATCGCCGAAGCGATCGTCACGAGCGACGCCCTCCTGGGAGACATGGAATGAGCGTCGAAACATTCCGCATCGGATTCCTGCCGCTGGTCGACGCCGCGCTGCCGATCCTCGCTCACGAACTGGGTTTCGCCGCGCGCGAGGGTGTTGCGATCGAGCTGGTCCGCGACATGACCTGGGCGACGGTGCGCGACCGGCTGCTCTATGGCCACACCGACGCGGCGCACATGATCGCGCCGCTTGCGATCGCGACCGCACTCGGCCGCGACCGGCCCGCAGTGCCCATGGCAGTGCCCTTCGTGCTCGGGCTCAACGGCAATGCCGTGACCTTTTCGGTCGCGCTGGCGCGCGACGTCGGGTTGGGCGATGCGCTCGGCGATCCGGCAGTCATTGGCGCCGCGCTCCGGGACGTCGCGGCGGCACGCAAGGCGGCAGGCAAACCGCTGCGCTTTGGCGTGGTCCACCGCTACTCAAGCCACAATTACATGCTGCGCTACTGGCTCGCCGGGGTGGGAATCCGTCCGGACGCCGACGTCGAGATCGTCGTCACCAGCCCTCCGTTCGCCGCCGATGCACTGGCCGCGGGTGAGGTCGACGGCATATGCGTCGGCGAACCTTGGAACTCGATCGCGGTCGAGCGCGGCGTCGGCCATATCGCTCTCGCGACCGCGCAGATCTGGCGCCGCGGCGTCGAAAAGGTTCTCGCGATGCGCGAGGCCGTGATCGACGAGCGGCGCGATGCGGTCGAGGCGCTGCTCCGCGCGCTTCACGCCGCCGCCGCCCATTTCGTCGAACCCGGCACCGCCGAAGAAAGCGCGGACATATTGGCGCGGCCCGAATATCTGGGCGCCTCGCGCGACGCCGTGCTGCGCGCGATCACCGACCGCATCCGCCTCGTCCCCGGCAGCGAACCGATCCACTATCCCGACTTCATGTTCCAGTATCGCGAAGCCGCGAATTTCCCGTGGCGCAGCCAAGCCGCATGGCTTTATTCGCAGATGCTTCGATGGGACCGGGCCGACTATTCGGCCGCCGATGCCGCGACGGCCGCCGCGGTGTTCCGTCCAGACGTTTATCGCGCCGCACTGGCCGGGTCGGGCGCGCCCCTTCCCGGCGCCAGTTCGAAGCTCGAAGGCGGCATCGGCGAGCCCCTCGGCGCCGGGTCGACACAGGGCCGCCTTGTCCTCGGCAGCGACCGATTTTTCGACGGACGCGCCTTCGATCCCGACGACATTCAAGGCTATCTGGCTGATTTTAGCTAGGTTTATTCCTGCATTCGAATTTATGCTGCACCTGCGAAATAGCGGGTTGCGCGCCATCTGCGAATCAGGCAGTTTAAACGCACTCGGCGACGCTGCCGGGGCAGGATAAAGCGGCTACGGCTCCAACGACGGGGCCGGTCCGCGCGGCAGGCGGGGAGCCTTTTCCCCGCACTCCAACAGGCAATGAAGCCGTCAGGATGCGCCCGCGTGGCCGCCGTCCTGGCGGCTTTTTTATTGCCCGTCGCACAAGGGGACGGACGATGACGGACATGACGAACGGCGCCGGCGCCGGGACAAAATCGAGTTTCTGGGCCAGCGGCCACTGGCCGACATTGGTCGCGGCCTTTCTCTATTTCGACCTCGCCTTCATGGTGTGGGTCATCCTCGGGCCGCTCGCCCCCGCGATTTCCGAAGACCTCGGGCTCACCCCGGCGCAAAAGGGGCTGATGGTCGCGGTGCCGACGCTGGCTGGCGCGCTGCTCCGCGTCGTCAACGGGCTGCTCGTCGACCGCATCGGCCCGAAGCGGTCGGGTGCGATCAGCCAGCTCATCGTCATCGCCGGGCTGTTCTCTGCATGGGCCATGGGGGTTTCGAGCTTCACCGGAACGCTGGCGCTGGGCGTCGTCCTTGGCTTCGCGGGCGCGAGCTTCGCGATCGCATTGCCGCTCGCGAGCCGCTGGTATCCGCCCGAGCATCAGGGCAAGGCGATGGGACTTGCCGGCATGGGCAATTCGGGCGTTGTGCTCGCGGCGCTTTTCGCCCCCGGCCTTGCCAAGCTGTTCGGCTGGAACGCCGTGCTCGGCCTCGCATGCATCCCGCTGACCATCGTCTTCTTCGTCTATCTTGCGATGGCGAAGGACGCGCCGAACGCGCCCGCACCGAAGAAGCTGATCGACTATTTCGAGCCGCTCAAGACCGCCGACGCATGGTGGCTGATGGCCTTTTACGCGGTGACCTTCGGCGGCTTCGTCGGGCTCGCGGCGTCCTTGCCGATCTATTTCACCGACCAGTTCCACCTGACGCCGGTAATGGCGGGCTATTGCACCGCGGGCTGCGTTTTCGCCGGATCGCTGGTGCGGCCGATGGGCGGCGCGCTCGCCGACCGGATCGGCGGGGTGAAAGCGCTGATGATGGTGTTCGTCGTCGCAGCGCTGGCGATCGCCGGGGTGCCGCAGGCGAGCACCCTGCCCGCCGCGCTCGGCCTCTTCGTGATCGCGATGCTCGCGCTCGGCACTGGCAATGGCTCGGTATTCCAGCTTGTACCGCAGCGCTTTTCGGCCGAAATCGGCGTGATGACCGGCCTTGTCGGTATGGCGGGCGGCGTCGGCGGTTTCTACCTCGCCTCGTCGCTCGGTTTCGCCAGGCAGTGGACGGGCAGCTTCGCGCCAGGCTTTTACATCTTCGCCGGACTCGCGGTGCTCGCCCTCGTCGCACTGATGTTCGTCAAGGGCCAGTGGCGCCGAACCTGGGGCGCGGCCCAGGGGGTGAGGATCTGACCCATGAAAGCTGCGTTCGTCCTTCTTTTCGCGCTTGCGCCAGCCGGCGCGGCCCACGCCGAAGAGATTGTCCTGAAACCCCTCGGCGAAGCGCGGTTGCGCTATGAAAGCGTCGACCAGGACGGCCTCCCCGCCGATGCGGAGGCACTGACCCTCCGCGTCCGCGCCGGGGTCGAAGCCAAGGCAGGCAACTGGTCGGCGCTGGTCGAGGGGCAAGGCAATCTTGCGGTCATCGACGATTATTTCGACGGCCTTCATGGCGCGGCCACGCGCCCACTGGTCGGCGATCCCGACAATATCGGCCTCTCCCGCGCGCAACTGCGATATACGTCGGCCGCCTTCGCACTCACGGCAGGGCGGCAGCGGCTCGGCTTCGACGACGAGCGTTTCGTCGGCAGCGTCGGCTTTCGTCAGAACGGCCAGAGCTTCGACGCGGTGCGCGCCGAGATCACGCCGGTCAAGGGCGTGAAGGCCGATCTCGCCTATGCGTGGAGCGTGCGCACCATCTGGGGCATCGACGGCGCGGGCGCTCGGCAGCAGGCGGTGTCGGGCGACAATTTCTTCGGCAACCTCAGCAGCCAGACCCCGATCGGCAAACTCTCGACCTTTGCCTATCTCGTCGATCAGGACGAAGCGGCAATGCAGGGCTATCGCCTGTCGAGCCAGAGCTATGGCGTGCGCCTCGACGGAACGCAGGCGCTAGGCAAGGCGAAGATCGCTTACCAGCTGAGCTATGCACGTCAGTCGGACTGGCACCGCAATCCGAATAATTACAGCGCCGACTATTATCTCGCCGACGTCGCGGTCGATTTCGGAGGTCCCCGGGTCGGCGTCGGGTATGAAATACTCGGCGCCGACAACGGAACCGCGCTCACCAGTTTCCAGACCCCGCTCGCGACCGCGTTCAAATTCCAGGGCTGGGCCGACAAATTCCTGACCACCCCGCCCGATGGCGTGCGCGACCTGTACGCGAGCGCGGGCTGGAGCTGGAAAGCCGTCGGGCCGCTCAAGGCCGTCACGCTGCAAGCGGCGTACCACGACTATCGCAGCGACCGCGCCAGCCGCTCCTACGGCGACGAAATCAACCTCCTCGCGAGCGCAAAGCTCGGCAAGGTCACCGCCGCCGCCCGCTACGCGCATTACGACGCCGACACCTTCGCCACCAATACCGACAAATTTTGGCTGCAACTGGACTGGACGATTTAATGGAACACCGCCCCATCAAGACCGACGCCGACACGCGCGACCATCTGGTCGTCATCGGCAACGGCATGGCCGGATGCCGCGCGGTCGAGGAGCTGCTCGCGCGCGACCCGGCGCGCTACCGCGTGACGATCTTTGGCGCCGAGCCGCGGGTCAATTACAACCGCATCATGCTGTCGCCCGTTCTCGCGGGTGAGAAGAGCTTCGACGACATCGTGATCAACGATGCCGAATGGTATGCGGCGAACGGCATTGCGCTGGTCGCGGGCGATCCGGTGGTCGCGATCGACCGCGGCACAAAGACGGTGACGACGCGCGGCGGCGCGACCGAAAGCTATGACCGGCTGCTGATCGCGACCGGCTCCGATCCCTTCATCATCCCGGTGCCGGGCAAGGATCTGCCCGGGGTGATCGCGTTTCGCGACATGGACGATGTCGACACGATGCTCGCGGCGGCCGATGCGGGCGGCGACGCGGTGGTGATCGGCGGCGGGCTGCTCGGGCTCGAAGCCGCGCACGGGCTTTCGCTGCGCGGGATGAAGGTCACCGTCATCCACCTGATGCCGACGCTGATGGAACGCCAGCTCGACGAAGCGGCGGGCTGGCTGCTCAAGCAGGCGCTCGAAGGCCGCGGGCAAACGATCCTGACCGGCGCCGACACCGCCGAGATCGTCGGCAACGGCAAGGTCGAGGGGGTGAAGCTCAAGGACGGAACGCTGATCCCCGCCAGCCTCGTCGTGATGGCGGTCGGTATCCGCCCCTCGGTCGCGCTTGCCCGCGACGCCGGGCTCGCGGTCGGCCGCGGCATCCAGGTCGACGACCATATGGTCACCAGCGACCCGCATGTCCTCGCGGTCGGCGAATGCGTCGAGCATGACGGACAGGTCTATGGCCTTGTCGCGCCTTTGTGGGACATGTGCCGCAGCCTCGCCGACGGGCTCGTCGAACAGCCGACGGGCTATCGCGGCTCGGTCACCTCGACCAAGCTTAAAGTGTCGGGGATCGACGTGTTCTCGGCGGGCGATTTCTCGGGCGGCGACGGGTGCGAGGACATCGTGCTGCGCGACGCCAGCCGCGGCGTGTACAAGCGCGTCATCGTCAGGGACGACCGGATCGTCGGCGCGGTGCTCTATGGCGATACCGCCGACGGCAGCTGGTATTTCGACCTGCTCAAGAAACAGGAGGATGTCTCCGATCTCCGCGACCTGCTGATCTTCGGCCAGTCCTTCGCCTCGGGAGGGGGCGCGGCGGACCCTAAGGCGGCCGTTGCGGCGCTCTCGGACGATGCCGAGATCTGCGGCTGCAACGGCGTCACCAAGGGTCAGGTCGTCTCGTGCATCGCCAAGGGAGCGCACAGCCTCGATGCCGTGCGCGGCACCTGCAAGGCGTCGGCGAGTTGCGGGTCGTGCACCGGTCTCGTCGAAAATCTGCTCGCGCTAACGCTCGGCGACGATGTCCAGGCGGGGCCCAAGACGATGTGCAAATGCACGAGCTTCGGCCATGACGACGTCCGCCGCGAGATCGTCGCGCAAGCGATGCGCTCGATCCCCGAGGTGATGCAGCAGCTGCACTGGACGACCCCCGACGGCTGCTCGTCGTGCCGCCCGGCGCTCAACTATTATCTGCTCTGCGCGCTTCCCGGCGATTATGTCGACGACCAGCAGAGCCGCTTCGTCAACGAGCGGATGCACGCCAACATCCAGAAGGACGGCACCTATTCGGTCGTCCCGCGCATGTGGGGCGGGCTCACCAACCCGACCGAGCTGCGCGCGATCGCCGATGTGGTCGAGAAGTTCAATGCGCCGATGGTCAAGGTCACCGGCGGCCAGCGGCTCGACATCTTCGGGATCAAGAAAGAAGATCTTCCCGCGGTCTGGGCCGACCTCAATGCCGCCGGCATGGTCTCGGGCCACGCTTACGGCAAATCGCTCCGCACGGTGAAGACGTGCGTCGGGTCCGAATGGTGCCGCTTCGGCACGCAGGATTCGACCGGACTCGGCGTCAAGATCGAGCGGATGAGCTGGGGCAGCTGGATGCCGCACAAGTTCAAGATCGCGGTGTCCGGCTGCCCGCGCAACTGCGCCGAGGCGACGATCAAGGATTTCGGCATCGTCTGCGTCGACAGCGGGTACGAGCTGCACGTCGGCGGCAATGGCGGCATCCATGTCCGCGCCACCGACCTCCTCTGCAAGGTCGCGACCGAGCAGGAGGCGATGGATTATTGCGCCGCCTTCATCCAGCTCTACCGCGAGGAAGCGCGTTATCTCGAGCGCACCGCACCGTGGATCGAACGCGTCGGCGTCGATTATGTGAAGGCGCGCATCGCCGACGATCCTGCGGGCCGCGAGGCACTGCGCGCGCGCTTCCTCGTTTCGCAGAGCTTTTCGCAGGACGACCCCTGGGCGCAGCGCGCCGAAGGCGCCGAGGCCGAACATCATGCGCCTATGGCGCGCTTCATTCCGCAGGAGGAACTGGCATGACGACCCCCGAATGGCTCGACATCGGCTGGGTCGACCAGATTCCGGTACGCGGCAGCCGCACAGTGCAAGTCGAAGGCGGCGACGACATTGCGGTCTTCCGCACCGCCGAGGGCAAAGTGTTCGCGCTGCTCGACCGCTGCCCGCACAAGCATGGCCGGCTGAGCCAGGGCATCGTCCACGGGGGCGCGGTCGCCTGTCCGCTCCATAATTGGCGGATTTCGCTGTCGACCGGCGAAGCACTCGGCGAGGACAAGGGCTGCACGCCGACGGTGCCGGTGAAGATCGACGGCGGCCGTGTGCTTATCTGTCGCGCGAGCACTTTGAAGGCGGCCGCCTGATGAGCGAAGCGGTCCGCACCACCTGCGCCTATTGCGGCGTCGGCTGCGGCATCCGCGCGACGGTGACGGGCGAGCGGCAAGTGGAGATAGCGGGCGACCCCGATCACCCCGCAAACCGCGGGCGGCTCTGTTCGAAGGGCACGCATCTCGGCGAAACCGTCGGGCTCGAAGGCCGCCTGCTGCACCCCATGATCGGCAAGAAGCGCGCGAGCTGGGACAAAGCGCTCGACCTCGTCGCAAAGCGGTTCAAGGAAACCATCGCGCGCCATGGACCGAACAGCGTCGCCTTCTACGTATCAGGCCAGCTCCTCACCGAGGATTATTATGTCGCCAACAAGCTGATGAAGGGCTTCATCGGCACCGCGAACATCGACACCAATTCGCGGCTCTGCATGTCGAGCGCGGTCGCCGGTCACACGCGCGCGTTCGGCGAAGATATCGTCCCCGCGACCTATAACGATCTCGATGCCGCCGACCTGATCGTCCTCGTCGGCAGCAACACCGCCTGGTGCCATCCGATCGTCTATCAGCGCATCCGCGCGCGCTGCGAAGCGGGCGCGAGGCTCGTCGTCATCGACCCGCGCCGCACCGAGACCGCCGAGGAGGCCGATATTCATCTCGCGATTCGCCCCGGCAGCGACGTCGCGCTGATGAACGGCCTGCTGCAATGGTGCCGCGAGGCGGGCGTGGTCGACGACGACTATCTTGCCGCGCATGTCGCGGTGCCCGAAAATTTCTGGGACGAGCTTGGAGAGGGGAATGACCTGTGGTCGGTGGCGCGCGCGTGCGACGTGCCCGTCGCCGACCTCAGGCGTTTCTACGAGCTGTTCGCCGCAACGCCGCGCACGGTCACGATGTTCAGCCAGGGGATCAACCAGTCGACGTCCGGCACCGACCAGGTGAACGCGATAACCAACCTCCATCTTGCGACCGGCCGCATCGGCAAGCCCGGCGCCGCGCCCTTCTCGATCACCGGCCAGCCCAATGCGATGGGCGGACGCGAGGTCGGCGGGCTTGCCTCGACGCTCGCCGCGCATATGGATTTCGCGCCCGAAAACCGCGACCGCGTCCAGCGCTTCTGGGCCGCGCCGGCGATGGCGGAGAAGCCGGGCCTGAAAGCCGTCGACCTGTTCCGCGCGGTCGGCGAAGGCCGCATCAAGGCTTTGTGGGTGATGGCGACCAACCCCGCGGTGTCGATGCCCGACGCGAACCGCGTACGCGACGCTCTCGCCGCCTGCCCCTTCGTCGTCGTCAGCGACGTGATCGAAAACACCGATACCGGCGCCTTCGCGCATGTCCGCCTGCCTGCTGCGGCGTGGGGCGAAAAGGACGGCACCGTCACCAACAGCGATCGCACGATCAGCCGGCAGCGCGCGCTGTTTCCTCTGCCGGGCGAAGCGATGCCCGACTGGTGGATCGTCAAGGAAGTCGCGCGGCGCATGGGCTGGAAGACCGCCTTCAGCTATGACCGCCCCGCCGACATCTGGCGCGAGCATTGCCGCCTCTCGACCTATGACAATGATGGTGCGCGCCTCTTCGCGCTCCCTGGCGCGGCGCAGGGCGGCAATGCCGCCTATGACGACATGATGCCCTTTCGCTGGGGCGGCGATCAGACCTTCGCCGACGGCCGCTTTTCGACCGCAGACGGACGTGCACGGCTTGTGCCGGTGGCGCAAAAGCCGCTGCCCGAGCCGCTTGTGAAATGGCCGCTGACGCTCAACACCGGCCGCTACCGCGACCAGTGGCATACGATGACGCGCACCGGCCTTGCGCCAAAGCTTGCGCGTCATCGCGAAGAGCCGCTGGTCGAGGTGCATCCCGACGACGCCGCGCGGCTCGGGCTTGCCGACGGCGGGCTCGCGCGGGTCGAAACCCCGCAGGGCGAGAGCGTCTATCGCACCGTCGTTTCCGAAGGCCAGCGCCCGGGCGAGCTGTTCGTTCCGATCCACTGGACCGACCGCACCTCGAGCGGCGGCCGCACCGGGCTCCTCCCGCGCCCGCTCGTCGATCCCGTGTCGGGGCAGCCGGGTTTCAAACGGACCCCCGCCGCGATCGCGCCGGTCGCGACGAAATGGCGCGGTTTCCTGTTGCTCGCGAACGAACTCGATGAACGGCCCGCCTGCCTGTGGGCGACCCGCGTCGCGGTTCCGGCGGGGGTGCTATGGGAACTCGCGGGCAACGGCGACCTCAAGCGCATCGAAGCGCTGCTCCCGCGCGGCGAACGGATCGAGGCGCAGGACAGCGCGCGCGGGACACGCCGCGTCGCGGTCGTCACCGGGAGGCGTCTCGCCGGGGCGTTGTTCGTGACCGAAAGCGGCGAGCTTCCGCCGCGCGACTGGCTCATCGCGCAGCTCTCCGCCCCTGATGTCGCACCGACTTTGCTCGCCGGCCGCGCGCCGGGCGTCCAGGCCGACCGCGGCCCGGTGATTTGCGTCTGCTTCGATATCAGATTGAAAACGATCACCGCGGCGATCCGCGACCAGCAGCTTGCCGACGTCGCCGCGATCGGCGGCGCAATCGGCGCGGGAACCAATTGCGGATCGTGCCGCCCGGCGCTCGCCCGCATCTTGGCAGAGGAGACGAGCGATGCAGCCTGACGATTTTCAGCCCGGCACGGTCTGGCTCGTCGGTGCCGGCCCCGGCGATCCCGAGCTTTTGACGCGCAAGGCGATCCGGCTCATCGAACACGCCGACATCGTCTTCCATGACGCCCTCGTCGGCCCCGCGGTTCTCGACCTCATCCCGGCGGGCGCCGAACGCGTCAGCGTCGGCAAGCGTTCGGGCCGCCATTCGAAGGAACAGCAGGAGATCGACGCGCTGCTGGTGGCCGCCGCCGCGGCAGGCAAGCGCGTCGTGCGCCTGAAGGGCGGCGACCCGTCGCTATTCGGCCGTTCGGCCGAGGAAATCGCCGCCTTGCACATCGCGGGCTATCCCGTTTTCGTGTGCCCCGGCATTACCGCGGCGAGCGCCGCCGCGGCGTCTGCGAAAATATCGCTCTCGCTCCGCGGCGTCGCGCACGACGTCCGTTTTGTCACCGCACACAGCCGTCGCGGCGTGGCACTTGATGTCGACTGGCACTCGCTAGCGCACTGCGGATCGACCCTTGCCTTCTACATGGGGCGCGACGCCGCCGCAGACATCGCGCGCGGCCTGATCAGCGCGGGGATGGCGCCCGACATGCCCGTGATGATCGCGTGCAACGTCAGCCGCGCCGACGAACAGCGGCTCACGACGCGTCTCGATCTACTCGGCCTTGCAACCCGCGCGCTGGCGAACGATGCCCCGACGCTGATCTTGGTCGGTGCCGCGGTTACGCTCGCTATGCCGGTAAAAGCTCGTGCGACCGCTACCGACAACGCGCTTTAGCATCGATGGATGCCGCATCGTGCTCGCAATCAGCGGCGTTCGATCGTCCCGTCCGATACCGCACGACTACCAGAATCGCTTGATGTCGATGAAATCCTCATGCGCATCGACGGCCGCTTCGATGAGTCGCCCCTTCTTGCCATGCGCCATCAATTCGGCCGCGCCGGGGCTTTCCGCGATGCCAAGCCTTGTCAGCAGATCGGGGGCGGCCGCAAGATCGTTGAGTGCGCCGAGCTGATCCTGCAGCGCTTCGAGCGCCTTTACGAAGCGCTTGTGCCGGCGTTTCTCGCCCTTACGCTCGAACAGCCCGGCAAAGAATTCCGCCGCATAGCGAAGCTTCTTCGCGCTCTTGCGCACCTCGTGCCTCGCATCGTCGTCGAGGCTGGCCAGATTGCGCCCTTTGCGCTTCACCTTTCGCCGATAGCGGTCGAGCGCCCGGGCGGCGAAATCCCGCGCCGGTCGATTGCCTTCGCGTTCACCGTCCGCTGTCCGCGACCAATCCGAAGTCGCAATCCACGCCGTCAGGTCGAACATGAGCCGGCGCCCCCGTGTGGAGGAGAGAATTTCGCACACTTGGTCATAAGCGGCCTCACGCATCGTCACGATCCGGTCGTGCAGTGGTCCGCCCTCGGCACGCTTCAGGAGCACGTCGATATCGCGCACCTTGCCCAGTTCCGAGGCCAGCCAGCGCAATTCCGTGCGCAAATCGATACCGGCATCGCCGATCATCGGCTTGAAGATCGAGAAGGCCGATCGAAGGCGGCGCAGCGCGACGCGCGCCTGATGCAGGGCTTCGACGTTCCGATTCGCGAGCAAAAGCGCTTCGTTGAGCCGGAACTGCCGGATGCATGATTGCATGATCTGCCCAAGCGCCTGTGCCGCGGTCGTGTCACCGGCGAGTATCACCGCCTCGGCCGTGACCCGCGCCGGGGCCGCGCCGGTGAGCCGATAGCCGCGCTCCGACTTGCTCAGGACGCCGAGGCGTATCGGCACGGCGGCGTCAATCCGGCGCGCGAGAGCAAACAGCGCGGCGGGATCGCCCGACTTCAGCTCAAGTTCGATCTCGCAGACTGGCGACCGGCGCTCGCCGACCACGACTTCGCCGCGGTCGAGCACCAGCTCGATCGTTGCGCCGCCTTCGCCGATGACCCAGCTCTGGCGGTCGATCTCCACCTCGAAAGCCGGCGCGATGGCATCGACCTTGTCGCCCAGCAGAGAGGGAAGCGGGGTGGTATAGTCGAGGATCGGCGTGTCATTCTCCGCCGCCCGCTCCCATTCGGATCGGATGAAAAGGCCGGCAGCACTGGCGCCGTCCGCCTTGATCGTCTGCACACGCTTCTTGCCCGAACGGCGGATACGAAGCGAAAAGCCCGCGTTGGCGACGTCATGATCGGGCGTATCGAAATAGGTCGATATCTGCCGCATCTTCTTGGGCGCGCCCGCCAACAAGCCCGACGCCTCGAATTTTCCCGCGTCTTCGCTCGCAATTTCGAGTTTCAGCTCGACCTCGTCCGCCATTTGCATATTCTCCGGAAAGATCGGTTCGATCGTCACTTTCGCGTGCGCAACGGACGCCGCATATCGGACCTATCCTGAAATTTGACGATCCGGCGATAAGCAGCCTCTTTATCGCAATATGCGGCCAGCTGAAAGCTCGGGCACGGCCGCTCGCCTGAAGCCCGTTTCGTCGTGCATGAATATGGGGAAACCCGCTCTTCCGACAGCATCGGACCATCGCAGGAGGGGAATGGCGCACCCGGAACGATTCGAACGTCCGACCCTCAGATTCGTAGTCTGATGCTCTATCCAGCTGAGCTACGGGTGCGTGGAGAGGCGCCTTTAAGACCCGTCGCGCGGGGGCGCAACCCCCTATTTCAGCTTTGTGACCGTTCCGCACGACGATTGACGGCGGATCGCGTCGAGCCCGCCGATTTCCGCGGGCTCTTTCAGCAAAAGACGGATCAGCGCGATGCCATGATCATGGTCCGTGCGGACAACCTCGGCGCCTTTCGGCACCGCCTGCCCCGCCCGCGCGACGATGATTCGAAACGGCTTGCCGCCCGCCTCGACATCGTTGCGCACGAAAATCACGTCGGTCGCGGCGTCGAAGATGCTGAGTGAGCTGTAGCGGCCCGGCACCGGGCTGACGTCGATCGCAATCGGCCCGTCCGAAAGATCATAGGGGCAGCTCGAATAAGCGAGGTCGGGACTCGGCCGGACGACCGGCTGGCGCGCCGGCGTCGCGAGATTACCATAGGACATGGTGTTGACGCCGCCCTGCCCCAGCCGCTCGATCGCGACATTCATCAGGCCATAGGGGATCGCCCATATCGCTGCATAGGCGGTGGCGGCAGCGACGATCAGGCCGAAGGCGAGCGGGCCGAGCCAGTTACGCATCTCAGCAGCCCTCCTTCACAATTTGCGGGAGCGCAGCTTTCTCGGGGTCGGCGCGGAACGCCTTGCCTGGGTTGTACATGCGCAGGGTCAGGTGAAAGGGCTGGCCCTTGGTTCCGGGCAACCAAGCCCCTCCCGCGGGCCTTGTAGGGGCGATTGTGACGCGCCATTCGCCCTTGGCATCGAGCGCGACATTGGCGCCGTTCACCGACCAGCTGTTCGCAGGGTTCGCGACCAGATAGCCCGCCTCGTCATAGATGGTGACGCTCCACCAGCGTGCATCGAGCGGCGTGCCCGACAGGCTGTAATGGCAATTGCCGTCGAGCGGCGCGCCCGCGGCGTCGGTCTTCGCCGACCAATAGACGGTTTCCTTTGCGGGAAGCGCAAGCAGGCCCGCGCGCGCCACCGCCGCGCGGGTCACCGGGTCTGTCGCCTTGGTTCCGAAACCGAGCGAGGTCGTCCACGGGCCATTGACGATCGCGCCGCCGCTGAGGCCGCCGCCGGTTATTGCCCACGCCGCGCCGAGCCCCACCGCCAAGCCGCCCACCAAAGTGATTGCGTAGCGGTGCCAGCTCTTCATGCGCGTTCCCCCGTTATTTGCCCTTTTTCAGCGCAGCCTGAGCGGCCGCGAGCCGGGCGATGGGGACACGGTAAGGCGAGGCGCTGACATAGTCGAGGCCCGTCTTTTCGCAGAAATGGATGCTCGGCGCGTCGCCACCATGCTCGCCGCAGATGCCGAGCTTGACGTTGGGCCGCGTCTTGCGCCCGCGGTCGGCGGCGATCTCGATCAGCTGGCCGACGCCCTCGACATCAAGGCTGACGAACGGG
Source organism: Sphingopyxis sp. CCNWLW2 (assembly GCF_037095755.1). NCBI lineage: Bacteria > Pseudomonadati > Pseudomonadota > Alphaproteobacteria > Sphingomonadales > Sphingopyxidaceae > Sphingopyxis > Sphingopyxis sp. CCNWLW2. Next base: position 186,884 of record NZ_JBAWKJ010000002.1, on the reverse strand, counting down.
TCGGTCAGGAAGATGCCCTTGTCGACATATTGTGTCAGGAAGCGGCCCGCGTCGTCGCGGCTGATGCCGATCGTCGTCTGCGTCAGGTCGTTGGTGCCGAAGCTGAAGAATTCGGCGCTCTCGGCGATCTCGCCCGCCATCAGCGCGGCGCGCGGCAGTTCGATCATCGTGCCGACCAGATAGGCGATCTCGCGGCCCTTTTCGGCGAACACCGCCTTCGCCTGTGCATCGACGACGGCCTTCATCAGGTCAAACTCGCGGCGCGTTGCGACGAGCGGGATCATCACCTCGGGAATCGGCGCGGCGCCGGTTTCGGCGGCGACGTCGCACGCCGCCTCGAAGATCGCGCGCGCCTGCATTTCGTAGATTTCGGGATAGGTGACACCCAGACGGCAACCGCGATGGCCGAGCATCGGGTTGAATTCGTGCAGTTCGTTCGCACGCGCCTTCAGCGCCTCGATCCCCACCCCCGCAGCCGCGGCGACATCGGCGAAATCCTCTTCGCGCGTCGGCAGGAATTCATGCAGCGGCGGATCGAGCAAGCGAATGGTGACCGGCAGCCCCGCCATCACGCCGAAGATCGCGGCAAAGTCGCCGCGCTGTTCGGGCAGCAGTTTGGCGAGCGCGGCGCGGCGACCGGCTTCGCTGTCGGCGAGGATCATCTCGCGCACCGCGGTGATGCGCGCGGCGTCGAAGAACATATGCTCGGTGCGGCAGAGGCCGATGCCCTCGGCACCGAAGTCGCGCGCCACCTGCGCATCCTGGGGCGTTTCGGCATTCGCGCGCACCTTCATGCGGCGCACCTTGTCGGCCCACGCCATCAGCGTGCCGAAATCACCGACGAGTTCGGGGAGCAGGGTCTTGACCTCGCCCGCCATCACTTCGCCGGTCGAACCGTCGAGCGTCAGGATATCGCCTTCGCGCAGCTCACGCCCGCCGACACGCAGTACGCGCGCGGCGCCGTCGATCGACAGCCCGCCGGCGCCCGAGACGCAGGGGCGCCCCATGCCGCGTGCGACGACCGCCGCGTGTGACGTCATGCCGCCGCGCGCGGTCAGGATGCCCTTCGCCGCGTGCATGCCGTGGATGTCCTCAGGAGAGGTTTCAACGCGAACGAGGATCACCGCCTCGCCCATTTCTGCCGCCTTTTCAGCGTCATCCGCGGTGAACATGATCTTGCCCGACGCCGCACCGGGACTTGCGGGAAGCCCCTTGGTCAGCACGTCGCGCGGCGCGTCGGGATCGAGCGTCGGGTGGAGCAGCTGGTCGAGCGCCCCCGGATCGACGCGGCCGACGGCTTCTTCTTCGGTGATCAGCCCTTCGGCGGCCATTTCGACCGCGATACGCAGCGCCGCCTTCGCGGTGCGCTTGCCCGAGCGCGTCTGGAGCATCCAGAGCGTCCCGCGTTCGACGGTGAACTCGATGTCCTGCATGTCGCGATAATGCGTTTCGAGCGTGTCGAAGACGCGGCCGAGCTCGGTGAAGGTCTCGGGCATCGCCTCTTCCATCGACGCCGGCTTGGCGCCCGCTTTTTCGCGCGCGATCTTCGTGAGGTACTGCGGCGTGCGGATGCCCGCGACGACATCCTCGCCTTGGGCATTGATCAGCCATTCGCCGTACCAGGCGCGCTCGCCGGTCGCGGGGTCGCGCGTGAAGGCGACGCCGGTCGCCGAGGTGTCGCCCATATTGCCGAACACCATCGCCTGGATGTTGACCGCGGTGCCCCATTCGGCGGGGATCGAATTCAGGCGGCGATAGACTTTCGCGCGGTCGCTTTCCCAGCTTGCGAACACGGCGCCGACCGCGCCCCACAGCTGGTCGTTCGGTTCCTGCGGGAAGGGCGCGCCGGTTTCGCGCTCGACGATCGCCTGATATTCCTTGACGAGCGCCTGCCAATCTTCAGCCGACATCTCGGTGTCGAGGTAGAAACCCTTGTCTTCCTTGGCGATTTCCAGCGCTTCCTCGAACTCGGCATGATCGAGGCCCATGACGACATCGGCGTACATCTGGACGAAGCGGCGATAGCTGTCCCACGCGAAACGTGGATCGCCCGACGCGTCGGACAGGCCGACGACGGTCTTGTCGTTGAGCCCGAGGTTGAGGACGGTGTCCATCATCCCCGGCATCGACACGCGCGCGCCCGAACGGACCGAGACGAGCAGCGGATCGGCTGCGTCGCCGAACTTCTTGCCAGTGATGCCTTCGATATGCGCGATGCCCGCGGCGACCTCTTCGATCAGGCCCGCGGGGAACTGTTCGCCATTCGCATAATAAGCGGTGCAGACGTCGGTGGTGACCGTAAAGCCCGGGGGCACCGGCAGGCCGATCGAGGCCATTTCGGCAAGGTTCGACCCCTTGCCGCCCAGCAATTCCTTCGAGCGCTCGGCCGTCGTGGCCGCGCCGCCGAACAAATGCACCATATTCGTCATCATATGCTCCTGCTGCCCCTGGGAGGAGGTGGGCGGGGAATAGGGTCGAACCGCAACCGGGTCGACTCAGTTTTGCTTTAGCGGTGTCAGGCTGGCCTGCCTCCATGACGGGCCTGCCAATGGTCGAAAATTGCTTGCCCCGCGCCGCCGCCGAAGGTCAAAATCGGTACGTCGCGGCGAAACGCGAGCGACCAGGCTTTGATCCACAGCGTCTTGCGCGGCTCGATCGCCGCGATCTGGTCCCAGCCGATGTGCAGCGGTGGGTGGAACAGACGAAAGAAGAGCGGCGGGCGAAGATAGATGCCGCGCTGGTCGAGCCAGACGTTCATCGCATTCTTGTAGCTGACGCCGCCCGGAAAGCGGCCGATGACCATCGTCGCCCACGAAAAGCGCCGCGCGTCGGCGGGGATCGGGCGATCCCACGCGAAGGCAGGCAGATATTTCGACCAGCCCACGAACGACAGGACGCGCGTGACGAGCAGCCACATCGCGACAAAGAACAGCGGAAAGCCGACCGCAAAAATCCAGACGAGATGCGTTTCGTTCATGGCACCCCTTCCCGCGCGCAGCCGCGCCTATCCCTCGATCTTCGAGAAATCGGCGACGCCGTGCACGGCGCCGGTGAAGCGCGACAGCAGGCCGAGGCGATAGGCGCGGACCGCTTCGTCGGGATCGTTGACCATCACACCATCGAAGAAGGCGTCGATCGGCGCGCGGAGGCTGGCGAGCGCGGCCATCGCGTCGGTGAAGCGTTCGTGGGAGACGGCGGCGGAGGCCGCGGGTTCGGCGGCGTCGAGCGCGGCCAGCAAGGTAGCGTCGGCATCGGTCGGCGCCGTCGCGGCGGGCGTGCCATTCACCTCACCCGCCTGTTTCAGGATGTTTGCCGCGCGCTTGTAGCCCGCGAGCAGGTTGGTGCCATCCTCGGTCGCCATGAAAGCTTGCAACGCCTTCACGCGCGCAAGCAGGCGAACGAGATCATCCTCACCGCCCAGCGCGAACACGGCGTCGATCAGGTCGTGACGGACGCCGGCTTCGCGTTGCTGGACCTTGAGGCGGTCGGCGAAGAAGTCGAGGAGTTCGGTAGTCCCTTCCCCTGCGTTCATCAGAATCTTGCGGCCCTCCTCAGTTGCGGTCGGCATGGAAGTTCGTAAGGCTGTCGCAAGCGCCGCGTCTGCAGCGGCCTCCCCAAAGCTGGACTTCAGCTGAGGAAACAAACCAACAGCGACTTTGCCGAGCGAAGGTTCGGATCTCTTCAGCAAATAGATCGCATGCTGAAATAACGGTTCGCCTAGCTGTAGCCGCATACTTTCAGCCATAAGCAGTTGGATTACCCCAATTGCAGCTCGTCGAAGGGCAAACGGATCTTTCGATCCGGTTGGCTTTAAACCGTAGGCAAAAAACCCAACCAACGTATCCAGCTTATCCGCCAACGCCACAGCCACAGCCACCGGCGCGGTCGGCACGTCATCGCCCTGCCCGACCGGCTTGTAATGGTCGCGGATCGCGTCGGCGACCGCATCGGGCAGACCCTCAGCGCGGGCGTAATAGCCGCCCATCAGACCCTGCAGTTCGGGGAACTCGCCGACCATTTCGGTGACGAGGTCGGCCTTCGCCAGTTCGGCCGCCTGCCGCGCGAGCGCGGGGTCGCAGTTCGGGACGATGCCTTCGCTCGCCAGCCATTCGGCGAGCTTCGCGACGCGCTCGACCTTGTCGGCGACGGTGCCGAGCTTTTCGTGGAAGGTGATGTTCGCCAGCTTCTCGGCATGCTGCGCGAGCGTCTTCTTCTGGTCCTGTTCCCAGAAGAAGCGCGCGTCGGACAGGCGCGCGGCGAGGACCTTGCGGTTGCCCGCGACGATCTCGGCGCCGCCGTCTACCGCGTCGATATTCGCGGTGCAGACGAAGCCGTTGGCGAGCTTGCCGTCGGCGCCGTTCACGACAAAATATTTCTGGTTCACGCGCGCCGTCAGCTGGATGACCTCGGGCGGCACTTCCAGAAACGCTTCGTCGAAGCGGCCGAGCAAAGGCACCGGCCATTCGGTGAGGCCGGCATTCTCGATCACCAGCCCCTCGTCCTCGACGAGCGTCAGCCCGGCGTCGGCCGCGGCCTTGGCGGCGCCGTCGCGGATGATCGACTGGCGTTCCTCATGGTCGACGATGACGTGGCAGGCGCGCAGCTTCTCGGCATAGTCGGATGCCGAGCCGATCGTGATCTCGCCCGGGCAATGGAAGCGGTGACCGCGCGTCGCGAAACCGGCGGAAATCTCACTAACTTCACACGGAACGAGGTCTTCGCCGAAGATTGCGACGATGCCCGAGAGCGGGCGCACCCAGCGCAGGCTTTCGCTGCTCGCGCTTTCCTTGCCCCAGCGCATCGACTTGGGCCAGGCGAAGGCGCGGACGATCGCGGGGATCGCCTCGGCAAGCACCTCGGCGGTCGCGCGGCCCGGCTTGTCGATGACAGCGAAATACACGCCGTCGCGGTCTTCGAGTTGGTCCTGTGTCAGGCCGGTCTTGCGCAGGAAGCCTTCGAGCGCCTGCGGCGGCGCGCTGCTGCGCGGGCCCTTGAGTTCTTCGCTGACCGCGGCGGTCGCTTCGGGAAGGCCCTTGGCGATCAGCGCGAGGCGGCGCGGGGTCGACCAGATGGTGAGGTCGCTCGTTTCGAGGCCCGCGGCGCTCAGTTGCGCGCGGAACAGCTTTTCGAGTTCGGCGCGCGCGCCGGCCTGCATTCGCGCCGGGATTTCCTCGCTGCGCAGTTCAAGAAGAAAGTCGGTCACAGCGTCCACCCCGGATATTTTTGGGTCCAGCGTTCAGACTGGCTGTCGATCCACGCCTTGCAGCTGCCCTTCGCGAGGTCGCGGACGCGCGCCATATAATTGGCGCGTTCCTGCACGCTGATCACGCCGCGCGCCTGGAGCAGGTTGAACAGGTGGCTCGCCTCGATCGCCTGATCATAGGCGGCGAGCGGAACGCCAGCTTCGATAGCGCGATTGCATTCGGCCTCGGCGGCCTTGAAGCCCGCGAACAAGGTGTCGGTGTCGGCGACCTCGAAATTCCATTTCGAGAACTGCTTTTCATTCTCGAGGAAGACATCGCCATAGCTGACCGCGGCAACGTCGCCGACCGCGTCGGAAAAGCGCAGGTCGTACACATTGTCGACATTCTGGATATACATGGCGAGGCGTTCGAGCCCGTAGGTGAGCTCGCCCGCGACAGGCTTGCAGTCGAAGCCGCCCATCTGCTGGAAATAAGTGAACTGGGTGACTTCCATCCCGTCGCACCAGACTTCCCAGCCCAGCCCCCACGCGCCGAGCGTCGGCGATTCCCAGTCGTCCTCGACGAAGCGGATGTCGTGGAGCAGCGGGTCGATGCCGATCGCGGCAAGCGAGCCCAGATATTGTTCCTGCAGGTCGGCGGGCGACGGCTTCAGGATGACCTGATACTGGTAATAATGCTGGAGCCGGTTGGGGTTCTCGCCATAGCGGCCGTCGGTCGGACGGCGGCTCGGCTGGACATAAGCGACGTTCCACGGCTCGGGGCCGAGGCTGCGCAGCGTCGTCGACGGGTGAAAGGTCCCTGCCCCGACGCGCATGTCATAGGGCTGTAAAATCGCGCAACCGCGCGCCGCCCAATAGGCGTGCAGCGTCAGGATCATGTCCTGAAAGCTGAGTGGTGTCTTGTCCGCCCCGTCGGCCACGGCCGCAATTCCTTCGCAGGTGCAAAAAATCGCCGCCGCATTGGCCCAGCGGCGGCGCATGGTCAAGGCTCCCCGCCGCGCGCTCGTCGACGAAAAGGCGCGTCTTAGTCAGGTCTCCAAAACTTTTTGTAAGGTGTTGTTGACATAGTCAGCGAATCGCGACATATAGTCATGCATACCTGACATGAAGACAGGTTGAGTTGACCAGAACCAGTCGATCCAAGGAGATATAGACATGATGACCCGCACGCTGATCCTCGCCCTTTCGCTCACCGCGGCCGCTGTCCCCGCCGCTGCGCAGGCCGAAGACAAGACCGCCGCCGTCCGCATCGACGACCTCAACCTGAGCCGCGCGGCCGATCGCGTCCAGCTGGACACCCGCCTGAAGAGCGCCGCGCGCAGCGTCTGCTACACCGGTCTTCGCGGCACCGCCGAAAACAGCCGCCGTGCGGCGTGCGTGTCGGCCGCGCTTGCGCAGGCTGAGCCGCTGGCCGAGCGCGCGATCGCGCAGTCGCAGGGTGGCACCCAGCTCGCCCTGCTGATGATCAGCGCCGCGCGATAAGCGACGGAAATGACGGCTTCGCTCGCGCCGTGCCTCCCCGGTGACGGCTGGCGACTTGGACTGGAGCGCCCTCCAAAGGGCGGCGCTCCAGTCTCTTGCTTGACCAAGGACGATCCGACCCTGTCGCCCCCAATCCCGGCCATCCCGAAGGACCGGACAAAATTTCCCTTCCCCGACATTTTGATGCGCTATGGGAAGGCCATGATCCTTCGGATGGAAATGCTGGCGAGGCGCCGATGAACAATAAATTGAAAGTGCTGCGCGCGATGCGGAACTGGAGCCAGGCGGAACTCGCCGACCGGCTCGACGTCTCGCGGCAGGCGGTGAATGCGATCGAAACGGGGAAATATGACCCGTCGCTGCCGCTCGCCTTCAAGCTCGCGCGGCTGTTCGAAATGCCGATCGAAGAGATTTTCGACGACGGCCACGAAGGAAACGACGATGACTGAGACCCGAAACATGAAACGCCCGATGTCGCCGCGCCGCAAGCGCTATACGACCGGCATCATCCTCGCATTGCTGGTCGGCGCAGTGATCGGCGCCGTCATGCAGCTTGGCGAACCGAACAACGGAACGGCGGGACTCGTATTGCTCGGCGATACCCCGTTAACCCCAGGATTTGCGACTGGTGCAGCGATCCTTTGGACGGTCGGGCTGGCGGTGTGCCTCGTCATCTACCACCGTTCGGTCGATGACCATGAAGAACATGCCTATCTGTGGGCCGGCCTTGCCGCCTGGTACACGTTCACCCTGTCGGCCCCGACCTGGTGGGTATTGCACCGCGCCAGCCTCGCGCCAGCCCCGGATGTCATGTTGTTGTTTGTCGGGGCGCTCGCGGTCAATGTCGTCGTCTGGTTGTGGCTTAAATACCGCTGAACATTTTTCCCTCCCCTTCCCTATTCGATCCGGCCATAAGCGCCCGTAACGAAAGTGATTTCCCAATGAAAACCTGGTTCAAGAAGCTTGCCGTCACTTGCGCGATCGTCGCTTTCTCGCCGTCCGCGTTTCTCCCAGCCGCGCATGCCGCCGAACCGGCCGCCGCGGCGGCGCCCGCAACGACCGATGCCGATCCCGCGCTGTGGGTCGTCAAGGACAAGGACACGACGATCTACCTCTTCGGCACCGTCCATGTGCTGAAGCCCGGCCTCGGCTGGTTCGACGAGGCGGTGAAGACGGCGTTCGACAAATCGGACGAGTTGATGCTCGAAATGGTTATGCCCGAAGACCAGGCCGAAATGTTGAAGGTGATGATGCCGCTGGCAATCGACCAGAGCGGCAAGACGCTCTCGTCGCGCCTCGATGCCCAGCAGCTCGAGGCGTATCAAGCAGCGCTCGCGAGCCTTGGCATAGCGCCCGCGCAGTTCGATATGTTCGAACCCTGGTTTCCCGCGATGACCCTGTCGGTGCTGCCGCTCACCAAACTCGGCTATGACCCCGAACAGGGTGTCGAAAAGCTGTTAACGGCCTCGGCCAAAAAAACCGGCAAACCTGTCGCGGGTCTTGAAACACCGACAGAACAGCTGGGTTTTTTCGATACGCTGCCCGAAACCCAGCAGATCGCCTTCCTGAATTCGGTGGTCAAGGATCTCGACAAGCTGGGGCCGCAACTCGACACGATGGTCGGGCAGTGGGCGAAGGGCGATCCCGACGCGCTGGCCGTGACGATGAACGAAAGCCTGGCCGCGACGCCCGAACTCGCCAAGGTGCTGCTGTGGGATCGCAACGCCCGCTGGGCCGATCAGCTGAAAGCACGGATGGATCGGCCGGGCACCGTGTTCGTCGCGGTCGGCGCGGGCCATCTCGCGGGCGCGAAGAGCGTCCAGGATTATCTGAAGGCCCACGGCCTTGTCGCCAAACGGGTCCAATATTGACGGGAGCCGCCCGCCCTTCGCGTCATCGGGGTCGCCGCCTTGCGGCGGCCCTTTTGCCGTGCCTGCTCATGGGCTGCGGCACCACCGAGCCCGCGTCACAAGCCCGGCCTGCAATGTGGCTGGTCGCCGATGACGACACGCGCATCTACTTGCTCGGCACGATGCATGCGCTGCCGCGCGGCACCGATTGGGACGATGGCGAGGTAGCGAACGCGATCCGATCCGCCGACGAGCTGATACTGGAATTGCCCCCCGCCGAGCTCGCTGTCGCGGGGGATGTTTTCCAAAGGCTCGCGCCGCGAGACACCCCGCTCGCAATCGAAGCCCGCCTCTCAGGCAAGGCGCTGATCGGCTATCGCACGCTTGAGGCGAGCGGCCGCAGCTTCAGCGGCGAAGGGTTCGACGATTGGGCGGTGGTGGTCTTGATGGGGCAGCGCGTTGCGCAAAATGCCGCGCTGTCGCCGTCCGACGGCGTCGAAACGGGCCTGACGGACAAGTTCAAAGCGGCGGACAAACCGATCGGCGGCCTCGAAACCGCGAAGGAACAGCTGATGCTGTTCGAAACGCTCGATGCCGCGACGCAGCGCGCGCTATTGACCCGCGCCGCCGAAGAATCGGGCGAGGCGGTGAAGGATGTCGCCGCGCTGACCGCCGCGTGGGGCCGCGGCGACGTGGCGGCGCTCGAAAAAGTGGTCAACGAGGATGTCGATGCCGTTCCCGCGGCGCGCAAGGCGATCATCACCGACCGCAACCGGCGCTGGAGCACGTGGGCGCGGAAGCGGATGGAACGGCCCGGCACGGTGCTGATGGCGGTTGGCGCGGGGCATCTGGTCGGCTCCGACGGCGTGCCCGCGATGCTGGAGGCCGAGGGGTTGAAGGTCAGTCGGGTGCAATGAGTTGATGGCGCGGATTGCGTATCCGTTTCCGGGTGGGAAGCGGACACGATCTTCCAACCCTCGTACCCGAAACCGGTCGTTCGCCGGCAGCCATTCAGTCCTCCCCACCCATTTTTCAGACTGCCGGCGCTTGATCGCGCCCGCTCAGGCACCGACCATGGTGTCAACGAAGGCGTGTACTATCGCGCCAAGGTCGGAACGATGCCGTTCGACATCCGCCATCGAGCGGAATTTGGCATAAGCCCTGCCCTTTGGCCCCGCCTCCAGAAAGGGGAAACGTTCCATGAACGGCGCGCCGTCATGGAAAATCAGGGCCACATAATCCTTTACCCGGGGATTGAACGTCACCAGCGTTTCGCGGAACTCAAAGCTCGGGCCACCCCATTTGACGGTTTCGGTCAACAGCGGGCTTGCCGCCATGATGATCTCGCGCGTCATTTCCATTTCCGCTTTTAATGGATGGTCCAGCGCCTCGAAAAATACGTCGACATCATTCCGTTCGCTCATGGCAACCTCCTGCGGTTCGGATTTGCGCGGAAGGTCAAGCCGCCCGCACAGAAGCCACTATCCCGCTTGCCACGACGGGGCATTTACATTTGTCGAGGGTGTGAAATTATCTGGAAGCGGCGCGAATGCGACTTAGCTGGGTCGGAGTGATGCCCAGGAATGCCGCGATTTCATGTTGCCGGAGCCGCTTTTCCAGGCCGGGGTAGCTTTCCAGGAAGCGAGCATATTTCCGCCGGGCGTCGTCTTTTCGGAACGAGATTTCGAGGGGCTCTTTCTCGACGATCCAATGGCATTCCATATAACCGATATAGAAGGCTGCGATAGCGGGATGGTCGCGCACAAGCTCTTTGAATCTAGCGAAATCATATTCCCACACAATCGCCGGCTCGAGCGCCCTGATTGAAAAATCGCTCTCGCGATCGGTCAGCAGGGCGCTCGTCGATGCGGCAAAACCATGCTCGAGAAAGAAGCGTTTGACGATCGGTTCGCCGTCCTTGCTGATATGATATTGCAGCAAAAGGCCGCGCAGGACGAAAAAAATGCTTCGCGTGGGCTGCCCCTGAGTAACAAGCAGGTCGCCCTTCTGATAATCTCGTTGCACCAACAGCGCGCGCCATGCCTTGCGCGCGCCCTCATCCAAGTTGGTATATTCTGCGACCTTCTCAAAGAATTCGTCTGCCAATGCCTGCAAGACCGGTTCCATCCTTTTCGCCTGTCATTCGCCGCGTCAGCGATTAAAGCATCGGCCGGACAGATCAATGTCACGCCGGCCCGCTCTGCGGAGTTCCGACTTGCAAAATCCGCACGTCCCCGCTAAGCGCCGCCGCTTCCGTCCATGGTCATCCCTGGAGGCGTGGCGGAACTGTGTAACTGTTTCTCGGAGAAATGATATGAGCGATCAGCTGACGCTGACGGCCGAGACGCGCGAACGCGGAGGCAAGGGAGCCTCGCGTGACCTGCGTCGTAATGGCCGCGTCCCCGCCGTTGTCTATGGCGGCAAAGAAGAACCCCTGATGATCCACGTCGAAGAAAAGTTGCTGATGAAGCAGCTGATGACGGGTCACTTCATGAACTCGGTCGTGATGGTCGAAGTGGGTGGCAAGACCATCCGCACCCTGCCGAAGGACGTCGCTTTCCATCCGGTCAAGGATCGCCCGATCCACGTCGATTTCCTGCGGATTGCCAAGGGCGCCACGGTCCAGGTCGCGGTGCCGGTCGTGTTCGCGAACGAAGAAGCCTCGCCGGGCCTGAAGCGCGGCGGCGTGCTCAACATCGTTCGTCACGAACTGGAACTCGTCTGCGACGCGGACAAGATCCCCGACGAGATTTCGATCGATGTCACCGGCTTTGACGTGGGCGATTCGATCCACATCAGCAATGTGACGCTGCCCAAGGGCGTCGAAAGCGCGATCACCGATCGCGACTTCACCATCGCCACCATCGTTGCCCCGTCGGCGCTCAAGTCGAGCGACGGCGACACGACGAAGGACGAAGGCGAAGCCGCTGCCGAAGGCGGCGAAGAAGCCTAATCCCGTTCGGCCGGCCCCCTTCCCCGGCGGAGGGGGCCGCCGACGACAGACCCTGAGAAAGGCAGTCTCATGCAGCTCTGGGTCGGCCTCGGAAATCCCGGGCCCCAATATGCGATGCACCGCCATAATGTCGGCTTCATGGCCGCCGATGTCATCGCCGATTTTTATGACTTTCCGGCACCCGCGAAGAAATTCCAGGGCTGGGTCCAGGAAGGCCGCATCGGATCGCAGCGCATTCTGCTGCTCAAACCCGGCACCTTTATGAACGAAAGCGGCCGCAGCGTGCGCGCCGCGCTCGATTTCTATAAATTGACCCCGCAGGACGTCACCGCTTTCTACGACGAGCTCGATCTCGCGCCGATGAAGGTGAAAGTGAAACAGGGTGGCGGCGCGGCGGGCCATAACGGCATCCGCTCGATGATCCAGCATATCGGCGAGGATTTCCGCCGCGTGCGCATCGGCATAGGCCATCCGGGACACAAGGACCGCGTCACCGGCCATGTTCTCGGCAATTACCACAAGAGCGAGATGGAACCGCTGATCGACCTGCTCGGCGCGATCGCCGCCGAGGCCAAATGGCTCGCCGATGGCGACGACGTGCGGTTCCAGAGCGATCTCGCGCTGCGCCTGCAGGGGTGACCATCACGCGCGACGCAACGGCCGCCGATCGCGATGCCGTCGTCGCGATCTGGGACGCGTGCGGCCTGACGCGCCCGTGGAACGATCCCGACGCCGATTTCCGGCGCGCGCTCGGCCATGAAGCGTCGACGGTCATTGTGGTCGAACGCGGCGCGCGGATCGTCGCCACCGCGATGACCGGCTTCGACGGACACCGCGGATGGATTTATTATCTGGGCGTCGCGCCGGACCATCAGGGACAGGGCCTTGCGCGGCAATTGCTGGGCGCCGCGTGCGAATGGCTCCGGCTTCGCGGCTGCCCCAAGGTCGAGTTGATGCTTCGCGACGGCAACCCTGTCGCGGGCCTTTACGAGCATCTTGGCTGGGAACAGCAGGACGTCCGTGTTTTCGCCCGGTGGCTGACCTGATCCAGCTGGCCTGATCCAGCCGCTCCTCATGTCACTGAAGTGTCATAGGAATCATACGCTCCCGACATGGTGAAGCCATCTAGCTGACACCTCCCTCTGCAATCGGTGCGCCACCTCATCCGGACGATCCAGTCCGGGGCTCAACCGAAAACAGGGGGACTGCATGTCACATCTTACCGACGACGCCCGCGCGCCTTATCGCGGCGAAACCGATATTCTTCCGGGGCCCGACAGCCTCGAGGCGATCGTTGCCAAAAATCCCTCGCGCCGGACGCTGCTCCGCAACGGCCTCTTCGGCCTGTCGATCCTGCCGGCACTCGCCGCGTGCGATGACACCAGCGGCGATCCCTCGGTCGTTCTGCCCACGCCCACCCCAACGCCGACCCCCACCCCGACGCCTCCGCCGGTCAGCTATGCCGTCAGTTTCGCCGCCGTCGCCGCGAATCAGGACGACAAGGTCACGGTGCCCGCGGGCTACACCGTCGACGTGTTGCTGAAGGCCGGCGATTCGGTTGAAGCCGGCACCGCCTATTCGGGCAGCTTCCCCACCCCCGCGGTCGCCGAGAAATGGGCGGGCGGCAATCACGACGGCATGGAATATTTCGCCTTTCCGGGCGTCGATGCGAACAACCGCGGCATCCTTGCGATGAATTTCGAATATCCCGACTTCAACATCCTGATGGCGGGCAACTACAACGCCGCCACCGCAACCGCCGACCAGAAGGCGCTCGCGCTTTCGGCGGTCGGGATCGGCGTCGTCGAAATCGCCAAGGGCAGCGACGGCAAATGGGCCGTGCAGGCCGGATCGACCTACAACCGCCGCTATACCGGCAACAGCAGCTATCGCGCCGGCGGCCCCGCTGCCGGCCTATTGTCGGGCTCGATCAAGGGCATGCTCAACAACTGCTCGAGCGGCCGCACGCCGTGGGACACCTATCTGACCTGCGAAGAGACGACCGACAATTATCTCGATCCCACGCAGCCCGCGCGCGACTATGGCTGGGTGGTCGAGATCGACCCGCTGCGCGAGCTGGCGCAGCCGACGAAGCGCACCGCGATGGGCCGCTTCAGCCATGAAAACGTCGCCTTCATGTCGAACAGTGACCGTCGCGCCGCCTTTTACATGGGCGATGATTCGACCCCCGGTTGTATCTACAAGTTCGTTCCAGACCGGGCATGGAGCAACACCAATCGTGCCGCGAACACCGACCTGCTCGACTATGGCACGCTCTATGTCGCGCGTTTCAACGCCAACGGCACCGGCGAATGGCGCGCGCTCGTCGTCGGCCAGAACGGCCTGACCGCGGGCGCATCCGACCCGGGCAACACCACCCAGAGCACGACCCCGCCGGCGCCGACCATCGTCAATTTCAACAATCAGGCCGACGTGCTGATCAACACCCCGTCGGCGGCGCGCGTCGCCGGCGGCACCGTGATGGATCGCCCCGAATGGCTGACCGTCGCGCCCGACAACAAGGCGGTCTATTGCACGCTGACCAACAACAGCGGCCGCCGCGTCGTCGATCCCGCCAACCCGCGCGTCACCAACCTCCACGGGCACATCATCAAGTTCCGCGAAGAAGGCGATTCGCCGCTGGCGACCAAGTTCAGCTGGGAAATCTTCCTGACCGCGGGCGATCCGTCGCTCTCGGCGGGCGGCAGCAACCTTGTCGGCAACATCAACGGCGACACCTTCTCCAGCCCCGACGGCCTCCGCATCGACCCGCAGGGTCGCATGTGGGTGCAGACCGACCATAGCGTCCCCGGCAATTCGGGGGTCGCTGGACGAACGATCGATCAGGCGTTCGGGCACAATGCGATGTTCTATGTCGATCAGGTGACGAAGCAGTCGAAACGCTTCCTCGTTGGCCCGCTCGGCTGCGAGATCACGGGGCTGGCCTATACGCCCGACCTCAAGACCTTCTTCGTCAACATCCAGCACCCGACGGGCAACTGGCCGGTCGCGGGGCAGCAGCCGCGCTCGTCGACCGTCGTCGTACGCCGCACCGACAGCCAGCCAGTCGGCGCCTGATCGCGCGCCATCCGCTCCCCCCCTTGCCGGGCGGGAGCGGATGGCCCGTCAGGGTGTGCGCTTGGGCGGCGGCGGCGGCGAACCGTCGCGCGTCTGCGACATCAAGGTCACGCACATCGTCCGGTGCACCGGATGCCGGCCGCATGCGATGCCGGCATAGCGGTGCGTCGCGCGCAGCAGGCTGTGGCGATGCCCGCGGTTGGGCACGCCGTCGTCGATCAACAACTGGTCGACGACGCCTTCGGGCGTGTGGTGGCCATAGGTGATCACTTCGTTGACATAAGGCCCGCCGCCGCGCGCCTTCATCCGCTCGCCGGGGCCGCTGCCCCGCGTATAATGCCCCACCGCCCCCGAGCGCGACTGGACCGCGACATGGTCCGCCGCCGCGCGCGCCAGCGGGTCGCTCCATTCGAGTTCGGGCAGCGGCTTTTCGCGGCGAAGGTCGCGGATCGCCTCGTCGACCGCGGCGACGCCCTCGCGCGTCATAATGTCGATCTCGCTGTCGTCGTCGCTGACCAGCAGCTTGCCCTCGAAGCGCGGGCGATAGTCGCGCAGATATTCGGCATAGCCGGCGGGATCGCTGCGGAAGCGGTTGAGTTCGGTGAAGACACCTTCCTCGAAACGGCTGGGCGCCGCGATCGCGGCCGTCGCGCCGAGAGTCAGAAGGATGCCGGCGGCAAGAATGAGGCGAGGTTTCGTCATGGCTGGTGCGATAAAGGCGCAAGTCTGAACCGGACGCAACGGCAAAGACTGGCGCCCGGGGCAATCTGGCGCTAGGGGCGCTGCAACACAGGCCCCTCATTCACGGCAGGCCGAACCTCACGGAGTTTTTATGGGTTTCAAATGCGGGATCGTCGGCCTGCCCAATGTCGGCAAGTCCACCCTGTTCAACGCGCTGACCGAAACCGCCGCGGCGCAGGCGGCAAACTATCCTTTCTGCACGATCGAGCCGAATATCGGTAACGTCGCGGTGCCCGACGCGCGGCTCGAAAAGCTTGCCGCGATCGCGAGCAGCAAGAAGATCATCGCAACCCAGCTCGCCTTCGTCGACATCGCCGGCCTCGTGCGCGGCGCGTCGAAGGGCGAGGGGCTCGGCAACCAGTTCCTCGGCAACATCCGCGAAGTCGACGCGATCGTCCATGTCCTGCGCTGCTTCGAGGATGACGACATCCAGCATGTCGAGAACAAGGTCGATCCGGTCGCCGACGCCGAGACGGTCGAGACCGAACTGCTGCTCTCCGACCTCGAAAGCCTCGAAAAGCGCGTTCCCGCCTTTGCCAAAAAAGCCGCGCAGGGCGACAAGGAAGCGAAGATCGCCGCGTCGGTGCTCGGCCAGGCGCTCGAGCTGCTCCGCGAAGGCAAGCCCGCGCGGCTCGTCGAGCCCAAGGATGACGAGGAAGCGCGCGTCCTGCGCACCGCGCAGCTGCTCACTTCAAAGCCCGTCCTTTACGTCTGCAACGTCGACGAAGGCAGCGCCGCGAACGGCAACGCTTTTTCCGAAAAGGTGTTTGCAAAAGCGGCCGCCGAAGGTGCGCAGGCGGTCGTCGTCTCCGCCGCGATCGAAAGCGAGCTGGTGACGATGGACATGGCCGACCGGCTCGAGTTCCTCGAAGAAATGGGCCTGCACGAAACCGGCCTCGCGCGCGTCATTCGCGCCGGGTACGAGCTGCTCCACCTCATCACCTTCTTCACCGTCGGCCCGCAGGAAGCGCGCGCGTGGACCGTCCACACCGGCGCGACCGCGCCCGAAGCCGCGGGCGAGATCCACAGCGATTTCCAGAAGGGCTTCATCCGCGCCGAAACGATCGCCTATGACGATTATGTCACGCTGGGCGGCGAAGCGAAGGCGCGCGAAGCGGGCAAGCTGCGCGCCGAGGGCAAGGCCTATGTCGTCCACGACGGCGACGTGATGCATTTCCTGCACAGCTGATCCCGGCTCCGTCATTGCGAGCGGCCAGGCGGCTATGAAGTGGATTCCTGCACGCGTGGTTTTGGTGTTTTCATGCGCAGCATGTGGAAATTGCATGAGTTCAACCGAAGCGATACGGATTGGACGTGGCGAAGTCGATACAAACGCTAAGCGAGTCCGATCGGCGCTTGGTCGCTGAATGGGCTGCCGATTGTGCCGAGCGGGTTCTGTGGTTGTTCGACGCCGAGAGCCCAAATGATGACCGCCCTCATGCCGCTATTGCTCGGACCCGGGCGTTCGCTCGCGGAGAGTTGAATACTGCGCTGGAAATACGCCGACGTTTCGGCGGTGGCAGTGCCGCCCGCGAAGCGGCGTCCCCAGCAGCCACGGCCGCGGCTAGAGCAGCCGGCCAAGCCTCGGCGGTCTGCCACATGGGGGCGCATGCGCTGGGCGCAGCGGCATATGCCGTCAAAGCAGCCTCTCTCGCAGCTCCAGATCGGCCGGAAACCGCTGAGGCCGAGATACGCTGGCAACTTGCACATATGACGGACGAGGTGCGCGCCGCACTTCGCTTGCTTCCGCCAGTCGGCAAGCACCGGTCAGGCCCTCTTGGACCGGGCCTTCTTGCTGCGGGCCAACTCGGGGCAATTATTCGCCAACTGCAACTAGGCCTGGTCGAAAGCAGTCCAAACTGAAGAAGATTGGGGATTCTGGAGGAGCTTTCGCGCCAGATGACTGGATGACCGGTCTTGGAGAGCGCGGTTCGCCCTGAACTTCTAACCTGGATCGTTAGCTACCTCTTTCCGGAACAGGTTTGTCAAAGCCTGGCGGCTCAAATGCCGCCAGTATCGGGCACGGTCCCTTATCGCTCGCGGCACACAGATCGGCGAGACGCGCCAGCGCCGCGCGCGTTTCGGTCATTTGCGCGATCTTGGTATCGAGTGCTTCAATCCGCTCGCGCGCTAAGTGGCGCACGCGCACGCGGTCGTCGCTCGCCTCGAGCGCCAGGAGTTCGGCGATCTCGTCGAGTGTGAACCCCGCCGCCTGCGCCGAGCGGATGAATTTCAACCGCCTGACGTCATCGCCGTCATAGCGGCGCACGCCCGCCCCCCAGCCGTCGCCGCCGCTGCGTGCAGGAACAGACAGCAAATTTCGGCGTTGATAATAGCGGACGGTTTCGACCCCGACGCCGCCCGCGGCGGCCAATTTGCCAATCGTCAAATTCATCGCTTGACCCTGTACCATGGTACGGATGCTATTGGAGCCCCATGACAAAACAAGCAACCCTCCATCGCATGGTCATGCCGGGTCACACCTGCCCCTATGGCCTCAAATCGAAACATCTGCTCGAAAGCCGCGGTTTCACCGTCGACGACCGCTGGCTGACCACGCGCGAGGAAACCGACGCGTTCAAGGCCGAGCATGGCGTGAAAACGACGCCGCAGACCTTCATCGACGGCGTTCGGATTGGCGGCCATGACGATTTGCGCCGCCATTTCGGGCTGAAGGTCGCCGATCCCGACGCGACGAGCTACACGCCCGTGATTGCGCTCTTTGCCATGACAGCGCTGATGGCGCTCGCGGCAAGCTTCGCGGTCGAAGGCAGCGCCTTCACGCTGCGCGCCGCCGAATGGTTCATCTCGTTCAGCATGATCGTGCTCGCGCTGCTCAAATTGCAGGACGTCGACAAGTTCGCGACGATGTTCCTCAACTACGACCTGCTCGCCAAACGCTGGGTGCCCTATGCCAGCATCTATCCTTTTGCCGAAGGCCTCGCGGGCGTTCTGATGACCGCGCATGCCCTGCCCTGGCTTTCGATCCCGCTCGCGCTCTTCATCGGCGGCATCGGCGCAGTATCGGTGTTCAAGGCGGTCTATATCGACAAGCGCGATATCAAATGCGCCTGCGTCGGCGGCAGCAGCAAGGTGCCCTTGGGCTTCGTCTCGCTGACCGAGAATGTGATGATGGTCGCGATGGCGCTATGGATGGCGCGGATGTGGTTCTGATCCCCTCCCGCATCGGTCATTGATGAAACATAGGACTGGGCTATCAGGGGCTTCGATTCGCCCCTTCGGAGCCCAGCCATGTTCAACCGCCGCCATTTCCTTGCCGGGGCGACCCTTGCCGGGCTCGCCGCCCCCGCAATCCTGCGCGCCGAGGGCGGGATTTTCCGCGAGTTTCCATTCAGTCTCGGCGTCGCGGCGGGCGATCCCGCGAGCGACGGTTTCGTCATCTGGACGCGCCTCGCGCCCGAACCGATGGAGCGCCATGGCGGGATGCCGCTGGCGAATTTCCCGGTCGACTGGGAAGTTGCGAGCGATAGCGGTTTTCGCGATGTCGTCGCCAAGGGCGCCGAACTCGCGCGGCCCGAACTCGCGCACAGCGTGCATATCGAAGTCGCGGGGTTGCAACCCGACCGGCCTTACTATTACCGCTTCACCGCCGGCGGCGAACGCAGCCTGCGCGGCCGCGCACGCACTCTGCCCGCGCCGGGCGCGAAGGCCGATGCGCTGAAATTCGGGGTCGCGGGGTGCCAGCATTTCGAAGCGGGCTTTTTCGGCGCCTATCGCCACCTCGCGCGCGAAGACCTCGCCTTCGTCTATCATTATGGCGACTTCATCTATGAATATAGCGAGGAATATCTGTTCAACACCGGGCTGCCGACGCGGCCGGTGCGCAAGCATGCGCACCGGGCACTTGTCGACGTCAATGATTTCCGCAGCGCCTATGCGCAGCAGCTTGGCGACATCGACCTGCAGGCGGCGCGATCGGTCCATGCCTTCCTGTCGAGCTTCGACGATCACGAGATCCGCAACGACTGGGTGTCGGACGTAGACAACTGGAAACTCGGCCTCGACGTCAACGATCCCGAAGCCGCGTCGCCCGAAGTCTTCATGCTCAAGAAACAGGCGGCGATGCAGGCGTGGTACGAGCATATGCCGGTGCGCAAGGCACTGCTGCCGCGCGGCGGCATGGTCGCGATGAACCGCGAGTTTCGCTGGGGCGACCTGATGGCGATGCAATTGCTCGACACGCGCCAGTATCGCGATGACCAGCCGTGCGACGACGGCTTCAAGCCCGCCTGCCCCGATGTGTTCGCCCGGGATAGGCAGGTGCTCGGTAAAGCGCAGGAGGAGTGGCTCGGCCGCAACCTCGCCAAGGGCGGCGCGACGTGGAACGCCTTTGCGCAGCAAGTCACGATGATGTCGCTCGATCGGCGGCGGAAGCCCGATGAGCCGAAGAAGATCGTCAATCTCGACAGCTGGGCAGGCTATGAAGCGCCGCGCGAACGCATCCTGTCGCGCATGGCGGGGCTGAAGAACAATGTCGTGCTCACCGGCGACGAGCATCAGAATTTCTGCGGCGACCTGGTATCTAGGGATAAGGTGGTCGGCGCCGAATTCGTTGCGACCTCGATCTCGTCGGGGGGCGACGGCAGCGATAAACGGAACGGCACCGATGTGTTCCTGAGCCAGAATCCCGAGCTCAAATTCGCCAACGACCAGCGCGGTTATCTCGTGTGCGACGTCAATCGCGAGGCGTGGCAGACGCATTTCATGGTGGTTGACAAGGTGACGACCCCCGTCAACACGCTGTCGAAACGCGCGACGGGCGTCGTCGAGCGCGACGTCGCCGGGATCAAGATGGCGTGACGTGTCGCCGAATGGTCACATAAGAACCATAGCGGACCCGGCATGAACCGCCTTTTCTCGCTACTGCTCGCCCTCCTCCTTCCCCTCGCCGCGCACGCGCAGGAGGGAAACGCGCGCAAGCCCGTGACGATCCTGATCTCGATCGACGGTTTTCGTGCCGATTATCTGGGTCGCGGCCTCACGCCGAACCTGTCGCGTCTCGCCGCGGAGGGCGCGCACGGCAAGCTGCGTCCGTCCTTCCCAACCAAGACCTTCCCCAACCATTATGCGATCGTCACCGGCAAGCGGCCCGACAATCATGGCATCGTCGGCAACAATATGATCGACCCGCGGCGCCCCGACGTGCGCTTCAGCCTTGGCGATCCGAAACAGTCGCTCGATCCCTTCTGGTGGGATGAGGCCGAGCCCGCGTGGGTAACTGCCGGCAAGGCCGGCGTGCGGAGCGCGACGATGTTCTGGCCGGGCAGCGAGGTCGCGATCCATACGAGCCGCCCGCCCGACTGGCTGCGCTACGATGCGAACATCGGCTATGTGCAGCGGGTGAACACGGTCCTCGACTGGATGCGCCGCCCCGCCGATATCCGGCCCGCTTTCGTGACGCTCTATTTCGAGGCGGTCGACGATGCAGGACACAAATTCGGTCCCGACAGCGTCGAGGTGAACGCGGCGATTTCCGACGTCGATGCGCGTGTCGGCGATCTCGTCGCGGGCCTCGCCGCGATGCGACAGCCCGTACGCATATTGGTCGTCGCCGACCACGGGATGCGCGCGATCGACGAAAGCCGCACCATCCAGCTTGCCGACCTGATCGACCTTCCCAGCATCATCGCGGTCGAAACGGGCCCCTATGCCGCGATCGAGCCCGCCGCCGGCACCGATAACCGCGTGTATGACGCGCTGCTGAAACCACACGACCATATGACGTGCAACCGTCGCGAGGAATTGCCGAAGCGGCTGCACTATGGCCGGAACCCGCGTGTCGCGGCGATCATCTGTATCGCCGAGCCCGGCTGGTCGATCATCGCGGGCACGCCGACCTGGCCCGTCAAGGGCGGCGCGCACGGCTATGACAATCAGGACCCCGAGATGCTCGCGCTGTTCGTCGCGAGCGGCACCGGCCTGAAAGGCGATGTCGGGATCGTCGACAATATCGAGGTCTATCCGCTGCTGATGCGGCTGATCGGTGCCACGCCGCTGCCGAGCGACGCGACGGGCGAACTCGCCAAGCGCCTGCCCTGATCAGTCGCGCAGCACCGCCATCGCGCGGATCGACGCCGTCGGCGCGTTGACGATCTGGAGCAGATAGCGTCCCGGCGTCACGTCGAATTCGACCATCT
Organism: Sphingopyxis sp. CCNWLW2; assembly: GCF_037095755.1. Taxonomy (NCBI): domain Bacteria; kingdom Pseudomonadati; phylum Pseudomonadota; class Alphaproteobacteria; order Sphingomonadales; family Sphingopyxidaceae; genus Sphingopyxis; species Sphingopyxis sp. CCNWLW2. The sequence continues at coordinate 165,419 of NZ_JBAWKJ010000002.1, read as the reverse complement.
TGCGAATGCCCGAACAGGCCGGTCCGTGGCCGTGCGTGACCGATTTCACCACCGCGCCGTCGCGGACGAGGTCGATCCACGCCCCCGCGTCGAGCGCGACGACGAGCCGCCCCGGCTTCTTCACGTCGATCGGTATCATGCCGCCGAATTTATGCACGTCGGGCTTGCGCTCGGGCGCGACCCCATAGCGCAGGCTTTCGAAGCGATGCAGCGGCAGTTCCGTCCGCGCCGCGCCGAGCGGCGACCAATCGGCCGCGAGATCGGCGCCATAGGCGTAGATCGTCTTGCTCGATGCTCCCCGCGCCCAATCGGCAAGTTCGGGCGGCAATATCGGGGCGGCGGGACACGCCGCGCGCGCGGGCGCTTCCGGAGCCGCTTGAACCGCGCTTCCGCTACCGAGCGCGCAAAGCAGCGCCGCGACACCGATATGCATTTTTCTCGTGCTCATGGCCGCTTCCTTGCAGCAAGTCGGGTGGCGGTCAATCGCCCGCGCCCTCGACCGGATAGCCGCCATCGCGCCACGCCTTCATCCCACCGTCGAGCGCGGTCGCGCGCTCGAACCCCAGCTCGCGCAAGGTCGCCGCGGCGAGCGTCGATATCTTGCCAAATTCGCACACGGTCAGAATCTCGACCCCCGGATCGGGCAGCACATCGTTGACGCGCAGTTCGAGCTGCCCGCGCGGCAGGTGCGTCGCGCCGGGGACATGACCCGCCCCGAACGCATCCTTTTCGCGCACGTCGAGGATGACGAAATCATTGGCGCGCGCCGCGATGCGACGGCTCAATTCGTCGAGTCCCATGAAGGGCACCTTCGCGCCCGCCTCCGCAAGCAACTGGCGCACAGTCTTGCCGCCCGACATGTTGGTGCGCAGCGCTTCGGTCAGGTGCATCGGCGCCGACAGGTTGAGATTGTTCATCAGCGCGACGAAATCGGCGCGCCCGGTCTTGGCAAGGCGCGGGTTGGTCTGCCGCTCGTCACCGATCGTGCTGCTTTCGCGCCCCTTATAGTCGTGCGCCGGAAAGACGAGCGTTTCGTCGGGCAGCGTCAGCAGCTTGCCGAACAGGCTGTCGAACAGCTGCTCGGGGTCGCCGCTGGGCAGGTCGCTGCGCCCCGTCCCGCCAATCAGCAGCGTGTCGCCGGTAAAGACCCGGTCCTCAACATGGATCGCCATCGAATCGCGCGTGTGCCCGGGCGTATGCCATATCTTCATCCGCATCGCGCCGAGCGGCAACGAATGGCCGTCCTCGACATGCAGGTCGACATAGGGCGACGGCGAGAAACGATGCATGACGATCGGCGCCCCGAATGCCTGCTTCAACGCCTGAGCGCCCGAGAAATGGTCGGCATGGGTGTGGGTGTCGATGATGTAGCGGACGCGCAGCCCCTGCCTGTTCACCTCCCCGATATAGCGATCGACGAGATCGAGCGCGGGATCGATGATCGCCGCGGCGCATGTTTCGGTGCAACCGACAATATAGGATTTGCAGCCCTCTCCATCGCGAAAACTCGCAAAATACATGGCGCCCTCCTGCTACTTTCTCCCGAACAATTTCTCGACATCGTCCATCGCGAGCTTCACCCACGTCGGCCGGCCATGGTTGCACTGGCCGCTGTGCGGCGTGACCTCCATCGTGCGGAGCAGCGCGTTCATTTCGGCGACGCTCAGCGTTCGCCCTGCCCGCACCGAACCATGGCACGCCATCGTCGCGGCGACCAGTTCGAGCCGTTCGCTGAGCCCGAGCGCGGCGTCATAGCCCGCGAGGTCGTCGGCGATGTCGGTGACGAGCTTCTGGCAGTTGATCGCGCCCAGCATCGCCGGCGTGGCGCGCACCATCACCGCGGCGGGGCCGAAGCGTTCGAGCTCGACGCCGAGCGCCGCGAGTTGCGGCGCCGCGGCTTCGAGCCGGTCGCACGCGGGCTCGTCGAGTTCGACCACCTCGGGCAGCAGCAGCCCCTGCGACGGCACCGCCTGCCCGCCCATGCCGCGGCGGAGTTGCTCGAGCACGAGGCGCTCGTGCGCGGCGTGCTGGTCGACGATGACCAGCCCGTCTTCGGCCTCGGCGACGATATAGGTTTTCGCGATCTGCCCGCGCGCGATGCCGAGCGGGTGCGCCTCGGCCTCGGGCACCGGCGCGGTCGCCGGCTCGGCGCGACCCATCGGGAGCGCACCCGGCGGCGGCGCGAAATCGACGATGCGGTCGTGCAGCAACGCCGTCGTCGCGAGATCGCCCTCCGCCCCGAAGAGATGCGTCGCCGGGGCGTGCGGATAAGGCAGATGCGCGGCGAACAAGGTCGGCGCGGGCGGCTGCGGCGCCACCGGTTCCTGCTGCCACGCCGCCAGCGCGGCTTCGGCGGGGCGCTGGACGCTCCGGAAACCATGTTCGTCGAGCGCACGGCGGAGGCCGCCGACGATCATCCCGCGAACGAGCTGCGGATCGCGAAAACGCACCTCGGTCTTCGCCGGATGGACGTTCACATCAACCTCGCTCGTCGGCACGTCGAGGAACAGCGCGACGACGGGATGGCGATCACGCGCGAGCAGGTCGGCATAGGCACCGCGCAGCGCGCCGACGAGCAACCGGTCCTTCACCGGGCGGCCGTTGACGAACAGATATTGATGGTCGGCGATGCCGCGATTGTAGGTCGGCAGGCTGATCACGCCGCCCAGATGCACCTCGCCGCGGTCGACATCGACCCCGATGCTGTTCGTGGCGAGATCGCGCTGGGTGAGCGCCGCGACGCGCGTCAGCTGGTCCTGCCCGCCCTGCACGTCGAGCACGCGCCGCCCGTCATGCTCGACGGTGAAGCCGATGTCGGGGCGTGCCATCGCGAGCCGCTTCACAACGTCGAGGCAGGCGGCATATTCGCTGCGCCCGCTACGCAGGAATTTGCGCCGTGCGGGAACGCGCGCAAACAGATCCTCGACCATCACGCGTGTGCCCTTGCCGAGCGCGGCGGGCCCTTCGGCCAGCACCGCGCCATTGTCGACGACGCGTTTCCAGCCGTCGCCGCCCGCGACACGGCTTTCGAGCGTCAGCCGCGCGACGCTCGCGATCGACGGCAGCGCCTCACCGCGAAAACCCAATGTCGTGACATCCTCGATCGCATCGTCGGGCAGCTTCGAGGTCGCATGGCGTTCGAGCGCGAGCGCCATGTCGGCGGCGGTCATGCCGCACCCGTCATCCTCGACCTCCAGCCGCGCGATCCCGCCCTCGGCGATTCGCACCGAAATGCGAGTCGAACCGGCATCGATCGCATTTTCAACCAGTTCCTTGAGCGCCGCGGCAGGTCTTTCGACCACTTCACCGGCTGCGATCCGATTTACTAGCTTTTCCGGCAGGCGACGTATTGACATGGCCGCTCTCCTAGCGCAGTCGAACGCAAATCGCGACCCATCCGCACAGCCCTGATCATTTTGTCCAGCCACCCCAAAAGGAAGAGCCGGAATCTCCCCCTGATTGTAGCTGTCGCCGGCCGGGCGCGCGGATAAATCACGACAGGGGCGTGTCCATCAGGGGCGCGGCTTCGATGACAGGAAGCAGTATCGATGTCCTTCTTTTCTCGCTGGCTTAAATTCAACTCCCAAGACATGGCTATCGACCTCGGCACCGCGAACACGGTCGTGTACGTGCGCGGCAAGGGCATCGTGCTGAACGAGCCTTCGGTCGTCGCGGTCGAGACGCTGAACGGGATCAAGCGAGTGAAGGCCGTCGGCGACGACGCCAAGCTGATGATGGGCAAGACCCCCGACAGCATCGAGGCGATCCGTCCGCTGCGCGACGGCGTGATCGCCGACATCGACGTCGCCGAACAGATGATCAAGCACTTCATCACCAAGGTGCACGGCGGCAAGCCCAATGCGTTCCGCAGCCCCGAAATCGTGATCTGCGTTCCTTCGGGATCGACCAGCGTCGAACGCCGCGCGATCCGCGACGCCGCGTCGAACGCGGGCGCGAGCGAAGTGTGGCTGATCGAGGAACCGATGGCCGCCGCGATCGGCGCCGACATGCCCGTCACCGAACCGATCGGCTCGATGGTCGTCGACATCGGCGGCGGCACGACCGAAGTCGCGGTGCTCTCGCTCCGCGGCCTCGCTTACACCACGTCGGTCCGTGCCGGCGGCGACAAGATGGACGAAGCGATCGTCTCTTACGTTCGCCGACACCATAATCTGCTGATCGGCGAAGCGACCGCCGAGCGGATCAAGAAGGATTTCGGCATCGCGCGCATTCCCGCCGATGGCGTTGGCCTGACGATCCACATCAAGGGCCGCGACCTTGTCAACGGCGTGCCCAAGGAAATCTCGATCAACCAGGCGCAGATCGCCGAAGCGCTGTCCGAACCGATCGGCACGATCGTCGAGGGCGTCCGCATCGCGCTGGAAAATACCGCCCCCGAACTCGCCGCTGACATCGTCGATCAGGGTATCGTGCTCACCGGTGGCGGCGCGCTGATCGCCGAGCTCGACGAACTGCTCAAGGATGCGACCGGCCTGCCGGTCACCGTCGCCGAAGACCCGCTGACCTGCGTCGCGATCGGCACCGGCCGCGCGATGGAAGACCCCGCCTTCCGCGGCGTGTTGCAGCAGGCCTGATCGAAGGCTTCTGACACATGGTCCGCCCGGCACATCGACGTCCGGGGCAATCCCGAAAGGCTCAGTACAGCCTGTTCGTTGCCTATGTCATCGCGGTGACAGGGGCGGTGGCGGGTCTGTTGCTGGCGATCCTGTCGGTCGTTGATCCCGTCGGCTTCGCCCAATTGCGTGTGGCGAGCCAGGAAATCGCCGCGCCCGTCGCGCGCGCGTCGCGCTCGGTGATCGGGTCGATTTCGGGCATCGACGATACGGTCGGCGCCTATGTCGCCGCTGGCACACAGAACCGGCGGCTGCGCAAGGAGCTTGCCGACACGCGACGCGAGCTCGTCGCGACCAGTTCGCTGCAGGAAGAAAACCGCCAGCTCAAGGCCTTGCTGAAGCTGCAGGAAACCGACAAGACCGCGCTCGCCAACGGTTATCTGCTCACCTCGACCTCGACGAGCAGCAAGCGCATCGCGCTGCTCAGCATCGGGCGCAATCTCGGTGTTGCCGCGGGCCAGCCGGTGCGCGGCGCCGACGGGCTGATCGGCCGCGTGCTCGGCGCCGGCCCATCGGTGTCGCAGGTGCTGCTGCTCACCGACGTCGACAATATCGTTCCCGTGCGCCGCGCGCGCGACGGGCTGCCCGCGCTCGCCAGCGGCCGCGGCAACGGCGACCTCGACGTCCGCACGCTCAACATCGCGAACAACCCGTTCAAACCGGGCGACATCCTCGTCACCTCGGGCACCGGCGGGCTCTATCCGCCCAATATCCCCGTCGCGATCGTCGTGCGGCGCCAGGACGACGGCGCGCTCGCCCGCCCGCTCGCCGACCCGGGCAAGGTCGATGCGGTGTCGGTGCTGCGCCCCTACACCCCCGACAATATCGAGGCGCAGGGACTGCCTGGCCCCGCAACGCCCACTGCCGCCGCACCGGCCGCCACCAAAGCACCATGAAGCAGAAGGGTCCGCGCCTCGGCGAACCGGCATCGCTGTGGCGGATGCGCTTCGTTCCGATTGCGAGCGTGATGTTCGCCTCGGCGCTGCCGCTGATGCTGCCGCTGATCGCCAATTCGCCGGTGCTGCCGCCGCTCGGGCTGCTCTTCTTCCTGTGCTGGCAGCTGCTGCGCGCCGAAATGTGGCCCGTGTGGATCGGGCTGCCGCTCGGCCTGTGGGACGATCTGTTCAGCGGCGCACCGATCGGCACCGCGATGGGGCTGTGGACAGTCGCCAGCATCGCGATCGCCTATTCGTCGCAGCGCATCTATTGGCGCGGCTTTTTTCACGACTGGGCGATTGCCGCGGCGTCGGTCGCGATCATTCAGTCGCTCGCCGCGCTGATCACCCACCCGCATGCCGCGACCGGGCGCGTGCTCGGCCTTGTGGTGCCGCAGATCATCGTCTCCGCCCTGCTCGTCCCGCTGTTCATGCGTCTGACCGGCAAGTTTGACAATTTCCGCCTGAAACGCCGATAGACTGGTTCCAACCCCCTAATGCCGACGAAGAAGAAGAGTCCGCCGATTACCGAAGCCTGGAGGGGCATTACCTTCACCCGCCGCGCGCTGGTCGTCGGCGGCGCACAGGCCGCGGTCGGCGTCGCGCTCGCGGCGCGCATGGCCTATATTTCGGTGGTCGACAATGATCGCTATGTCCTTGAATCGGAAAGCAACCGCGTCAATCTGACGCTCGTTCCGCCGCGTCGCGGCTGGATCGTCGACCGCAGCGGCAAGGCGCTGGCGAACAACCGCGTGAGTCTGCGCATCGACATCATTCCCGATCGCCTGCACAACAAGGAACTGGTGCTGGGACAGCTCCGGACCTTGCTGCGCCTCGACGGCGACACGATGGAACGCATCAACCGCGACCTGAAGGCGGCATCGGGATTTCAGCCCGTCGCGATCAAGGAGGACATGACCGAGGCCGAGTATAGCTCGATCCTCGTCCGCCTGCCCGAACTGCCCGGCATCGCGCCGCAGCGCGGCTTTGCCCGCAACTATCCGACCGGCGCGGCGGTCGGCCATCTGATCGGCTATGTCGGCGCCCCGAACGCCGAGGAATATCAGAAGGCCAAGGATCCGCTGTACATCACGCCGGGGTACAAGATCGGCAAGGACGGGCTGGAGAAATATTTCCAGGACATGCTGAAGGGCCAGCCGGGCGCGCGGCGCGTCGAGGTGACCGCGCGCGGCAAGGTCGTCCGCGACCTGTCGACCCAGCCCGACGTGCAGGGCAAGACCGTTCATCTGACGATCGACGCCGATCTGCAGGAATTTGTCGCGCGGCGCATGGGACGCGAGTCGGGCGCGGCGGTCGTGATCGACTGCCAGAACGGCGACATCCTCTCCTTCGTGTCGATGCCGAGCTTCGATCCGAACAGCTTTTCGGACGGGATCAGCAGCAGCGAATATGCCTGGCTGCGCGGCGACGATCACCAGCCGCTGATTAACAAGGCGACGCGCGGGCTCTATCCGCCGGGATCGACGCTGAAGCCGATGGCCGCGATCGCCGCGGTCGAACATGGCGTGGACCCGAGCGAGCGCCACACCTGCGTCGGCGGCTATCGCCTCGGTAGCCGCTTCTTCCGCTGCCTCGGCACGCACGGCAGCCTCGACATGCCGTCGGCGATTATGAAGAGCTGCAACAGCTATTTTTACTGGCTCGCGCACCGGCTCGGCTATGACGCGATGGCCCCGACCGCGCGGCTGCTCGGACTCGGCGAGGAATATCAGCTCGCGGGCAGCAACCAGCGCTTTGGCACGATCCCCGACAGCGCGTGGAAGATGAAGAAATATGATCAGGAATGGTCGGCGTCGGACTCGCTCAACGCCGTCATCGGACAAGGCTATGTGCTCGCCAATCCGCTCCAGCTCGCGGTGATGGCGGCGCGGATCGCATCGGGACGCCGGCTTTACCCGCGCCTGATCAACCGCGAGTTCAAGAATGAGCCCCTGCCCTTCTCGCCCGAAGCGCTTGCCGTCGCGCGCCACGGCATGGACCTTGTCGTCAACGGCGCCGGCACCGCGGTGCGCAGCCGCCTGCCGCTCGACGGCATCACGATGGCGGGCAAGACGGGCACCGCGCAGGTGCGCGGGCTCGGCACCGGCAACGGCAAAAGCGGCACGTGGAAATTCCGCGATCACGGCCTGTTCGTCGGCTTCGCGCCGGTGGTTAACCCCCGCTATGCAACCGCCGTCGTCATCGAGCACGGCATGGGCGGATCGCGCGCCGCGGCGCCGGTGGCCAAGGATTTCATGACTTTCCTCTTCGACCGCGAAAAGGCGATGGAAGCGCTCACGACCTTCGAGGCCGGCTGGGGCGGCACGATCAAGGAACGCATGGACCGCGACTATGCGGCGTGGAAGGCGGGTGCATCAAAGCCCGATCCGGAGCTCGCGCAATGATCCCCGTGCCACCCGCCATCCAACGCATCCCGTGGAAACTGATCGCGATCCTCGCGGGCATCACCGGTTTCGGCCTGCTCGTCCTCTATTCGGCCGCGGGCGGCAACTGGTCACCGTGGGCGCTCAACCAGGGCGTGCGCTTCCTCGTCTTCCTCAGTGTCGCGCTGGTGATCGGCCGCTTCCCGATCCGTATCTTCGAGGACTTCGCCTATATCGCCTATATCGGCATCCTGATCCTGCTGATCGCGGTCGAGCTGCTTGGCTTCGTCGGCGGGGGCAGCCAGCGTTGGCTCAACCTCGGTTTTATGAACCTCCAGCCGTCGGAATTGATGAAGGTCGCGATCGTCATCGCGCTGGCGCGCTTCTATGCGCAGCTTCCGCCCGGCAACACGCGGACCTTCACCGCGCTGTGGCCCGCGATGGTGATGATCGGCCTGCCGGCCGCGCTCGTCATGCTGCAACCCGACCTCGGCACCGCGCTCGCAATCTGCATCGGCGGGGTCGTGGTGATGTTCGTCGCCGGCCTGCCCTTCTGGTGGTTCGGCAGTACCGCGGTGGCGGGACTTGCGGCGTTGCCGGTCCTCTTCTCCTTCCTCCACGATTATCAGCAGAAACGCGTGCTGATCTTCCTTGATCCCGAAAGCGATCCGCTTGGCGCCGGCTATCATATCAGCCAGTCGAAGATCGCGATCGGATCGGGCGGCATCGGCGGCAAGGGCTTCCTCAACGGGTCGCAAAGCCACCTCGACTATCTGCCCGAAGGCCACACCGACTTCATCTTCGCGACGATGGCCGAGGAATGGGGGCTGATCGGCGGCCTCGCGCTACTGTTCGGCTTCTTCCTGCTGCTGCGCTGGTCGACGCGCGTCGCGCTCAAGGCACGGACGCGTTTCGGACAGCTCACCGCCGCCGGCCTCACGATGACGATCTTTTTCTATATCGCGATCAATCTGATGATGGTCATGGGTCTCGCCCCCGTCGTCGGCATTCCGCTACCGCTCTTTTCCTATGGCGGTTCGTCGATGCTGACGATTATGACGTGCGTCGGCATCATGCTCGCGATCGAAAACGACAGCAAAACGGGCACGCGCCGCTTTCATTGAGAAAAAACTTGGCAAAAAGGCATCGGGGGCATTGCCATCCCCCCAGAGCCATGATAGCGGGCCGCTCGCTTCGCAGCAAAGAGGACAACTCTTCGCAGCCTGGCATGCCTGAAATGGCAGTGGACGCATAGCTCAGTTGGTAGAGCAGCTGACTCTTAATCAGCGGGTCCTAGGTTCGAGCCCTAGTGCGTCCACCATTTCTTTCAAAGACTTAGCCGCCACCTTTGAGCGATTTCATAACCGCTACGAATGCCGAGCAAGCACGCAACCACCTGCATGCGTGCATTCTTATCGAACATTATAAGTTGCTTAAGCCGATCGTCCAGGCTTGAATTCAGGGAAAAATGTCACGTCGCGGCCCGCTTTTTTGATGAAGCGCGCCATAGCTTCAACGCTGGGCGCTTCTCCTCCTGTTCCTCCTGTTCGGATCTGCGTGCAAACGAGATGCTCTAGCGTGGCGGCCATTGGCCGCTTGGAGACGATCCGCCTCTGGCCCTCAACGATGAAGAGCGGACGCCCCGGGAGGTCCGAGGCGTCCGCTCTCTCGCGAGTCCAAACGACCGCAGCTTAGAACCGCACCCGGAAACCCGCGGTGCCCTTGACGTTGTAGCCCGCACCGAAGTCGGCGATCGCCGTGTCGCCCGATACTTCGGTGTACAGGGTGAAGCGGTCGTCGCCCCAGCTGTAGCTGCCGCCGAGACCGAGTTCGCCCGTCAGGCGCCGATCGCGGTTGGCGATCGGCGTTCCCGATACGTCGGCCTCGGCGCCGTCGAGCCATTCATAGCTGAGGTTCATCACGGTGTAGAGGCGCGTACGGCGCGTGTCGCCCGACCGGCCCTTCCAGCTCGTCTGATGGTCGATCGCCAAGCCCCAGCGCGTCTTCAGGCTCTCGCCCTTCGCCGCCGAAACCGCGGCTTCGGCCGGGTCGGCGAACCGGTGGAAATCGACCTTGGCATAGCTCATCTGGATCTGCGGCGTGATGCTGAGGTTGCGGCCGAGCTGGGTCTGCTTGCCGAGTTCGAGGCTGAACGCCTGCCCGTCGCCCTTGTTGCCGCGAGCAAGCGATCCGAGGACGTTCGATTCCAGGTCGCTGTCGAACCAGCTCAGCTTGACCTGCCCGTCGACGTAGAAGCCCTTCGGCCCGTACCAGGTCATCGTCGCGCCGACGCCATAGCCCTGCGTGTCGATCGTGCCGTCGCCGAATATCGACGTCACGGCGCTGTCCGCCTTGCCATAATGCGCGGTCAGCCCGCCGACGAGCGCCGCGCTGTCGCGACGCGCTGCCAGCACCGCATCGAGGCCGAGCTGCGCCTGCCACTGGTCGACCTTGCGGTCCGCGCCGCTGGTCGAGACCAGGGCTTCGGGACGCTGGCGTTCGGACTCGAAGCGGCCCCAGAGGCCCGCACCGGCGATCGGCGAGGCGGCCCACGACCGGTTGCCGACGCGCTGTTGCAAGGTCGGCAGACGGTTCAGCGACTGCAGCGCCCCGACATAGGCTTCGTAGACGGGCACGCCCGGCTGATAGAGCGGTCCTTCGGGTTCGCCGATCGCATCGAGCCGCGCCGAACGCAGATACCAGTCGCCGTCCTGCGGGGTCGCAACGCCGTTCTTGAAGAGGCGATAGCCATAAGCGCCCGCAATTACCGCCTGCTGGCCGTCGAACAGATAGTCGCCATCGAGCGTGAAACTGCCGTTCGATGCACCGGCGACATCGACGATCTTGATGCCCTCGACGGTCTGCGCGCCCAGCCCGCCGCGGTTGATGATCGTCACGCGCGTATTGCCCGAGGTCGCGCCGTTCACGACCAGCCGATCCGCCGGCGATGCATCGCCGCCAAGCTCCGCCTCGATCTCGAGCGCCCCGCCATTGCCGTTATAATCGCCCGCCACGGTCAGCGTGCCGATGCTGCGGCCTGGCGCGACGACGCCCGCATTGACGATGCTTCCGACACGTCCGTCGCCTTCGAGACGTCCCGCCGAACCGACGTTAACCGTACCGCCAAGGCTGCCCTGAACCGCGAGCATGCCGCCCGCGACCGCCGTGCTACCGCCAAAACCGCTATTGTCGGCGGTGACAAGCAAGGTGCCCGCACCATTTTTGGTCAATGTGCCGGTGCCCGAGAAGAGGCCATTATAGGTGAACACCGTATCGGCAGCGGCGCTGATCGCCCCGCTGCTCGCGACGACTATGTCGCGCGCGCTGGAGACGCTCGCGCTTGTTTCCAAGGTTCCGCCGTCGAGCGTCACGTCGCCGCTTGCGGCACCAAGGTTGGCATCGCTCGAAATACGGAGCACGCCGCCGGTGATCAGCGTGCCGCCGGCATAGCTGTTCGTGCCGCCGAGAATAAGCGTCCCGGCATCGGACTTGACAAGCTGCGCCGCTCCGCCGAGCGCCGAATTGATCGTCGCGGTAAAGCCCGCGCCTGCGGTGCTGCCGTCGCCGACACGGATCGTCGCGGTTGCATCGGTCAGCTCGATACCGCCGCCGGTGATCACATAATTGTTCGCCGCGAACTGCATGCCCACGACCGATACCGCGCCGAGGCTATTGTCGACCGTCACCGTACCGCCGGTGCCGCCGAAGATGGCGAAGGCACCGTCGGCATAGCCCGCGTTCGCCGCGCCGTCTTCGCCGGTCCAATTGTCATTGCCGCCGTTCGCCTGCCAGACGCCGTTGCCGCCGTTGATCGCGCCATTATTCTTGGGTCCGGCCGCGCCGTCCCAGAAGTTGAGCGCCAGCCCCGCCGAATTGACGAGGTTGACCTGCCCGGCGACCGACGTCTGCACGACCGCGTTCGCACCCGCCGGAATCGTACCAAGGGTGACGCCGTTATCGGTCAGCGCGCCGCCATAGTTGAACATGCGATAGATGCCGATGTCGAACGCGCCGCCTGCCGGAACGCCGACATTGAGGACGCCGTCGAGCACCAGATCGCCGCCGACGTTGACGAGGTCGTTGAGCGCACCGCCCACGACCCCAGCCTCGCCGAACTCATAGGCGAGCGTCGCGGTCGGACTGATCGTCAGGTCGCCGTTGATCGTTAGCGTGCCCGCACCGCCCACGCCCGGCGCCAGCGTGCCGGCGAGAGTCACGTCGCCTCCGATAATGCCGGTGCCGCCCAGCGTCGTAAGCTGATTCATGGTCACGCGGCCGGTCGCCGCGCCATAGTCGCCGTTCACGAACAGCGCGCCGTCCGCGACCCCGATGCCGCCGGTCTGGCTGCCGGTGCCGGCGAGCACCAGGGTGCCGGCGCCGAGCTTGCCGATCAGACCTGCGCCGGTGAGATTGCCGGTGAGCGTGAGCGTCGTGCCCGCTTCGGTGGAGAAGGCGCCCTGGCCGACGAGATCGACCGCGCGTGCCGAGGTCAGATCCGCAGTGGTGTTGAGCGTGCCGCCGTTGAAGCTCAGCCCGCCCGACGCGGCGCCCAGATTGGCGTCGGAGGCGACCCGGATCGTGCCGCCGTTGAACGCCGTGCCGCCGGTGTAGCTGTTGGTGCCGGTGAGCTCGAGCCTGCCGACGTCGGTCTTGACCAGCTGCGCGCTGCCCGTGATCTCCGAACTGATGATCGCGATGTATCCGAGTCCGGCGGTGGTGCCGTCGCCGACGCGGATCACCGATTGCGGACCGGTCAGCGTGAGCGCATCGCCCTGGATTCGATAGTTCGTCGTCGCGAACTGGAGCCCCGAGGCGGTGACCGTCCCCAGGCTGTTGTCGATCGTGACCAGGCCGCCAGTGCCGGCGAAAATCGCGAAGGCGCCGTTGTCATAGCCCGCGTTCACGGCACCGGTCGCCTCGGTCCAACTGTTGTCCAGCGCGGTTCGCCACATGCCGCCACCGCCGTCGACGGCATTGTTGAACTTGTTCGTACCGGCGCTGCCGTCCCAGAAGTTGAGCATCGCGCCGTCGGTGTTGATCAGATTGACCTGGTTGGCGACCGCGGTCTGGACGAACACGTCGGCGCCCGCCGGCATGGTGCCGATGGCGAGCCCGTTGTCGGTCAGCGCACCGCCATAGTTGAAGACGCGGTAGACCCCGGGACCGAAGTTGCCGCCCGCCGGGACCGTCACATTGATCGTCCCGTCGAGCACGAGATCGCCGCTGACGTCGACGAGGTCGTTGAGCGCGCCGCCCGCCACATTGGCCTGGCCAAACTCGAAATTGAGCGCCGCGCCGCCCGCGAGGGAAAGGCCGCCGTTGATCGTCAACGTGCCGGCCCCGTTCACGCCAGCCGCCAACGCGCCGCCGTCGGCTATCGCCACATTGCCGCCGATCGTGCCCGCCCCGCCGAGCGTGCCGCCGAGCGCAACATTAACCGCGCCGCCGAGGCTGCCAACGCCGCTCTGGTCGCCAACCAACAGGGCGCCGCCCGAAACGGTCGTGGTTCCGGTGAAACCGGAGCCGTCGCCGTTCAATATCGTCGTGCCGGCAAGCTGTTGGATCGCGTGCGCGCCCGCACCCTGGCTGTCCAGCCCAGCCGAGAACAGATAACCGGTATCGGTGTGGTTGAAGACCAATGTGCCATCGCCCTCCCCGAAAGTCAGCATGGGAGTGTTCAGCGCGCCCGCCGCCGCCGGGCCTTGTCCGGCTGCGGCCCCGATATTGATGACGCCCTGGCTACCCGCGACATCCCCGATCGCGGAGAAGTCGCTCGAGACGACTTGCGCGCCATTCGCGATGGTCAGCTCGCCATTGCCGTAATTGCCGACGAACATTGCTCGCGCCGCAATGGTGGAACCCGCGCCGGATGCGATGACCGAACCGCGGGAACCGACGTCTGCCCCGACGCCGAAAGAGCCGAACAGGTTGATCACCTTCGCACCCGCATTGACGGTCAGCGACCCCTCGCCGCCGACACCCACGCGAAGATTGTCGGAACTGGTCCAGGTCGAGCCCGCGCCGGAGACGGTGACGATGCCGGTGCTGCCCGCATCGACCCCGACGAATCCGTCGACGTTCGAAACACTCGCCCCGTTTTCGATCGTAAGGAGTCCGGTGCCGCTGTATCCGACATAGATATGGTTGGCGTTGGTCCAGCTTGATCCCGGTCCGGAGACGGCGACTTCGCCCGTCTGGCCGGCTACGTTGCCGATGAAGCCCCGGAAATTTGAAACGCTGCCGCCGTTGGTGATCGACAGTCGTCCGTCATTGACTGTGGCATTCCCGGCGAAACCGCTGCTGCCGCGCAGGGCAAGCGTGCCCGCCCCGGTCTTCACAAGGCTGCCGCTGCCCGAGAATGCGCCGTTCATCGTCAGCGTCGTGCCTGCGTCAGTGAGGAACCTACCCGTGCTGACGAGATCGACAGCGCGGCCCGACGTCATATCTGCGGTGCTATGGAGCGTGCCGCCGTCGAAGCTGAGTCCGCCGCCCAGGTCGCCGAGGTTGCTGTCTGCCGAGATCTGGAGCGTGCCGGCGTTAATCGCGGTGCCGCCGCTATAGGTGTTGGCGCCGGTCAGGACCAACGTGCCGAGATCGCTCTTCACCAGCTGTGAGGCGCCGGCGAGCATGCTGTCGATCGTCGCGGTATAGCCCGCCCCGGCGGCGGTGCCGTCGCCGACGCGGATCACCGATTGCACCCCGGTCAGGACGATGGGGTCGCCGCCGATGACATAGCCATCGCTTGCGAACTGCATCCCCGAAGCGGTCACGGTGCCGAGCGAGGCGTTCACGGTTACCGTGCCGGGCTGACCAGAGAACACCGCGAACGCTTCATCCGTAAAGGGCGCGTTGGCGGAACCGTCAAATTCGGTCCAATTGTCGTTGCCGCCGCTGGCCTGCCACAGGCCGTCGCCGCCCGTGATCGCGCCATCGTTCTTCGCGCCGGCGACACCGTCCCAGAACCGCATGGTGAGACCGGTGGTGTTGACCAGATTGACCTGGTTCGCGACCGAGGTCTGGACGAAATATGCGGGATCGACATCCAGCCCGTTGTTGGTCAGCACTCCGGCATAGTTGATAACGCGATAGACGCCCGGATCGAAGCTGCCTCCTGGGCTCACCGTCACGTTGAGCGTGCCGTCGAGGGTCAGATTGCCCCCGACCTCGATCAGGTCGTTGAACGCGCCGCCGACGACGTTGGCCTGCCCGAAATTATAATCGAGATTGGCGCTGAAGGAGGTGAAGAGGTCGCCATTGATCGTCAGCGTTCCGGGCGCCGCGCCGAGATCGCCGGGCGCGATACGCCCGAAGACCTCCACTGCGCCGCCGATCACACCGCGGCCACCCAGCGCACCGCCCGCCATGACGCTGATCCGCCCGGTCGCCGCCGACTGGTTGCCGTTGACGATAATCATGCCGCCATTGATATGGGTCTGGCCCGAATGGGCATTGTCGGCGGTCAGGATCGTCGTGCCTCGGCTGGAAATAATCTCGCCCGTGCCCGACATCCGCGTTGCAAAGACATAATCACTGTCGATGTGATTGAAATTGACCATGTTGGTGGCCGCTGCGAAGGTAAGCTCGGCCGCATCGAGGATGCCCGCGCGCTTGCCCACCGGAAGCGATTGGAAGTCGCCGATATAGAGCACGGCATTGCCGGGTCCCATCGCGAGCGTTCCACCGCCGACCCGGACCACGCCGCCGTCGCCGATGGTGACGGTTCCGTTCGACCCCGCATCCTGGGCAATCGTCAGAACGCCGCCCGCCGTCACCTGCGCGCCGTCGGTTACCGTGAGCGCGCCGGTGCCGGTTCCGCTGCCGATGACGAGGTCGCCGGTCGTGGCGAAGCTGGAGCCGGCGCCCGACACCAAAAGATTCGCGTCCTGCGGTGCGGCCCCGAAGACCGCCGACGCAAAGCTTGCCGCGCCGCCCTGGTCGACGGTGAAATCGCCCGCGGTCATCAGCAGCGAGCCGTTGCTAGTCCAGTTGGAGCCGCCGCCCGTGATCGCGACCGCGATCGGATTGGTGGTGCTGCTGGCCATACCGATCTGGCTGACGCTGCGGGTGCGCAGCGTCCCGCCCGCGCCGACCGTCAGGCTGAAGGGGGCATTGAAGCTCGTGCTCCCCCGGATCCCGCCCGCTATGTCGGCGAGCGAATTCGCGCCGGTGATGTTGACCTGGGTCGATGCGCTAACAGTGCGCAGATCCAGATCGCTCGCCCTGATTCGGAGCGTGCCGCCGTCCGTCACGTTCACGATTGTCGAGCCGGCGAAGGGAATATTCCCTCCCCCAACGGCGGTCGTGCTGAAGACTGTGTTCGCACCGTCGACAGTCAGCGTCGAGCGGCCCATCGTCGTACTGCCTCCGGAAAAGACGTTCGCCCCGCCCGCGATACGCAGTTCACCGCCCAAGCCGTTGATGGCCGTCCCGCCGCCATAATTGCTGTTGCCGGTCAGCGTGGTCACGCCGGTGCCAGTCATGGAAACGCTGCCGGTGCCGGTGATCGAGCCAGCATAGGTGTAAGCGTTCGAGCGGAAGATAACGAACCGGCCGTTGTTGACGACGTCGCCCACGATCGAGCCGGTGGTGCCGCTGTTGCTGCCGATCTGCAATGTACCCGCAGCAATGGTCGTGCCGCCGGTATAGCTGTTGTCTGCGGCAAGCGCGAGCGAGCCTGCACCAAGCTTGGTCAGCCCGCCACTCCCCGTCATTGCGTTGAGCACACCGTTGGCGGTCGCGGCGTTGGCGATGTCGATCGCGCCGCCGTTCGTGCCCAGATTATATATGTGCACACTGGCGGCGTTGGCGCCCGTCATCCGCAAGGTCCCGCCGTCGAGCGTCACCGCCCCGGCGGCGTTGCCAAGGAAACTGTCATTCTCGACCGAAACCACGCCCCCGCTGATCAGCGTGCCGCCAGTGTAGCTGTTGGCGCCTGTCAGCACGAGCGTGCCGGCGTCGGTCTTGACCAGCTGCGATGCGCCGGTGAGGCTGGCGCTGATCGTCGCGGTGAAGCCCGCGCCCGCGGCGGTGCCGTCGCCGACGCGTATCAGCGACTCCGGCCCGACCAGCGCCAGCGGCGCGCCGTCGATCACATAGCCATCCGCCGCGAACTGCATTCCCGTCGCCGCAACCGCGCCGCCGCCATTGTCGACCGTGACCGTGCCCGGCGCGCCCGCGAAAATCGCAAAGGTGCCGTCGGCGAACGCCGCGTTGATGCTGCCATCGGCGCCGGTCCAATTATTGTCGCCGCCGCCCAAATGCCAGGTGCCGCTGCCGCCGTCGACCGCGCCGTTGAACTTGGGTCCGACCGCGCCGTCCCAGAAGCTCAAGGACAGGCCGTCGGAGTTGATCAGATTGACCTGACCCGCGACCGACGTCTGCACGGTGACATTGCTGCCGGGCGGCATCGAGCCCAGCGCGAGCCCGTTGTCGATGAGCGCGCCGCCATAGTTGAACACGCGATAAAGGCCGCCGCCGAAGTTGCCGCCGGCCGACACATTGACGTTGAGCGTGCCGTCGAGCGTCAGGTCGCCGCCGACATTGATCAGGTCGTTGAGCGGACCGCCCGCGACATCGGCCTGGCCGAATTCGAAGTTCAGGACCGAACCGCCGGCCAGCGCCAGGTCGCCGTTGATATTGAGCGTACCCGGGCTGTTGCCCGGCGCAAGGATACCGCCGCTCAGCACAGTGACGCTGCCGCCGATCGTTCCGCTACCGCCCAGCGTCGCACCCGAAGCGACGGTAAAAAGGCCGGTCGCCGCCGACTGGTTGCCGTTGACCAGCAGCGTACCGGCGTTCACGGCCGTCGCGCCGGAATAGCTGTTGGCGCCGGTCAGCGTCAGAATGCCCGCGCCCGACTTGGTGAGGCCGCCCGCCCCTGAAATCAAGCCATTGAGCAAAAAGGTCGTTCCGGTGTCGGTCAGGATCGTCCCGGCCCCGGTCAGGCTGCTGTTCCGCGCGCTTGCAAAGGACGCGGTCGTGCGCAGCGTGCCGCCGGAAAAATCGAGCCCGCCGGCTGCTGCACCGAGATTCGCGTCGGCCGAAACCTGCAATGTGCCGCCAAGAATCGACGTGCCGCCGGCGTAGCTGTTGATACCGCTCAGCACCGTGGTGCCGCTGCCGATTTGCCGCACCGCCCCGCTGCCCGAGATGGTCCCGGCAAAGGTGTAAAGGTTCGAGCGATTGAACACGAGCAAACCATTGTCGACGACGTTGCCGACGATGCTGCCCGTCGTGCCGCCGTTGCCGAGCTGGAGCGTGCCCGCGTCAATCGTCGTACCGCCGGTGTAGAGGTTCGTGCCAGTCAGGACCGTCGTGCCGGTCCCCGCCTGACGTACCGATCCGGTGCCGCCGATCTGCCCGCCATAGGACAGGAGGTCGCTGCGATTGAAACCGAGCGTGCCGAAATTGTTGACGATCGCGCTGGCGATCGACCCCGTCGTACCGCCGCCGCCGACGAACAGCGTGCCGCCGTTGACGTTGGTCGATCCCGTATAGCTGTGATTACCGGTGAGCACCCAGTTGCCACTATCGTTCTTGGCAAGCGTGGTGACGCCCGTGCCCGCATTGCCGATCGAGCCCGCCAGCGTATTGTTGCCGGTGTTCGTCCCGCCGAGCGCGATCGTGCGCGCCTGATTGATGTTCGCCAGCGTCACCGGCCCGGTGTCGGTGAAGACGATCGCGCCCGTCCCCGACGATTCGATGAAGGTAACCCCCTGCGACAGGGTGAACAGGCGGTTCGTGCTGTCGCCCGCACCGGTATAGCGCAGCGTCGAGCCGTTGCCGATGACAAGGTTCGCTGCGGCAGCCGACGACGCGCCGATGCTGCTCGCGATACCGCCGTCGGCCAGCTTGTCGACGCCGAGGACACCGCCGCTGATCGTTGTGATGCCCGTATAGGTGCTGCCTGGATTGGTCAGAATCCAGGTGCCGGCATCGGTCTTGGTCAGGCGGGTGGCGCCCGTGCCGTTGTTGGTGATCTGCGCGGCGAGGATATTGTTCGCCGTGCTCGTGCCGCCCAGCGTCAGCGTCTGCGCGGTGTTCGCGCTCGCAAAGGTCAGCGGTCCGGCATGGTTGAAGGCGATCGCGCCGGTGCCCGACGCGTCGAGCTTGCTCGCGGTCGAGGCGCCGAGCGTGAACTGCCGGTTCGTGGCTCCGCCGGTGCCGACATATCGCAACGTACCGCCACTCAGCAAAAGATTGTTCGCCGCCGAAGAGGACGAACCGATCGAGCTGTTCGCGCCGCCATCCCCGAGGCAGTCGACCGCGAGCGTGCCGCCGTTGATGACGGTCGTCCCGCCATAGCTGCTCGCGCAGCCCGACAGCTGCTGGAAGCCGTTGCCATTCTTGATCAGACCGCCGCTGCCCGAGATTGCACCGCCGAAAACGGCTGAAGCGCTGCCGCCGTCGGTGATCGTCAGCGTCGCCGCATCGAGGGCGATGTTACCGCCTGCCGTGCCGCCGCCCGTCAAATAGAGGACATTGTTGTTATAGCCATCGAGGTCGAGCAGGACGCCAGCACGGTCGTCGAGCGATACCCAGCCGCTCCGCAAGGCGGTGGTAGACCCGGCCCGCACCGTGCCGGTTATCACCCGCAGGTTGCCGGTCGTGTTATTTACCCCGGACAGCAGCAGCGTCCCCGCGCCATCCTTGTTGAGTTGCCCGGCGCCGGTGATGTTGCCCGAAAATTCGAGCGTTGTCGCGGCGTCGAAGACGTTGAGGTTGCCGTTGCCCGTCATCGCGAAGCCGCGATCGGTCGAAACGCTGGCGCCGGTATAGACGAGCGTGCCGTTCGCGAAAGCCAGGTTGGACGAGGCCGCCGAGGAAGCGCCGATACCGCTCACCTGCCCGCCATTGGCGATGCAATCGATCGAAAGTGTCCCGCCGATCGTCGTGACGCCGGTATAGTCGTTGTTGCAGCCGCTGAGCGTCTGGGTGAAACCGCCAGTACGCGTATAGCCGCCGGTTCCGGTAATCCGGCCCGTGAAAATGCCGCCGCCGCCGCCCGTCGTCAGCGTCCGCCCGCCAAGATCGATCAGCCCGCCGCCGATGACCGCCGCAGCACTGATGTTGAACCCGCCCAGATCCAGCGTCGCGCCGCTGTTCACCGTCATAAAGCGGCCGCCGGCGCCAAAGGCGCGCGCCGACCCCGCGCGCAGGATGCCGGCATTGACGGTGGTATCGCCGACATAGCTGTTCGTGCCGCTGAGGATGAGCGTCCCCGTGCCGTCCTTGAAGAACGCCCCCGCGCCCGTGGCGATGCCGCCGACCGTCAGCGTCGTGCCCGCATTGGCGACATCGATGCCGCCCTGCCCGGCCGCGAGCGTAAAGCCGCGGTCGATCGCGACGGTGCCACCGGTATATTGCAGCCGCGCGCCATTGCTAATGACGAGGTTGGCCGAATCGGCGCTCGCCGCGCCGATACCGCTCGCGACACCGCCGTCGGACAGCGTGCTGATCGAAAGCGTGCTCGACCCGGCGCCCGTCTGGGTGATCGTCGTGACGCCGACATAATCGTTCGCGGCGTTCGACAGGACCAGTGTGCCCCCGCCGGTCTTGGTCAGCCCCGCATCGTCGGGGCTGGTCACCAACCCTGAAAACTCGACCGTCCGCCCCGTATCGACCTGGATCGCACGCTCGCCACCGCCGTTGACAAGCGAAATGCCGCGATCGGTGACGGCATCGACACCGCCGGTGTAGGCAAGCGTACCGCTTTCGATGACGAGGTTCGCCGCATCGGCATTCGACGCGCCGATGCTGCTCATGGTGCCGCCGTTGGCGAGCTGCGTGACTTCCAGCCGGCCACCGCTCAGCGTGGTGCCGCCGGTATAGCTGTTGGTGCCGGTCAGGCGGACGGTGCCGCCGCCGCTCTTGGCAAAACCCGTGGCCCCGCCGTTATTGACGATCGTCGAACCGATCGTGAGCATGCCCGTGCCATTATGCTGGACGCCGAGCGTCCCGCCGCCCGTGCTTCCGGTCAACGAGCCGCCGGTGATGCTCTGGTTGGTAGCGAGCGTGCTGGGCGCGACAATGATCGTACCGTCGATGCCCAGCGTGTTGGCGGCGCCGATCGCGACGGTCGATCCGGTGGCGGCGGTATAGCGCAGGCCGCCGAGTTGAACATCGCCGGTCACCGTCCCAAAGAAGGGCGTGTCGGCCGCGTTCGCGGTATCGCTGATGATATCGCCATTCGCCCAGGTCGCGGCGTCGTCCTTGGTCGTATAATCGCTGGCGTCGAAAGCGATGATGCCCCCGCTTACCACCTTGGCATAGTCGGACCCGTTGATCGTCGCCCAACCGCCCAGCACACCGTCGGTGTTGCTCGTCGTGATCGCGCCGCTGGCCGGCAGGACGAAATTGACCAGCCCGCCCGCGCGCGTGATCGCACCCAGATTGAGGTTGACGATGCCGCCCGCGCCACTGACGGCGCGAACAGTGTTGCTGCCGGCATTGACCGTCAGGCCGTTGAAGCTCTGGCCGTTGATCTCGCCCGCTGCGCCCGTGACCTCGAGCGTGCCGCCCGACAGGCCGAGCGGCGACGATCCCGAAACAATGTCGTTGACCGCGCCGCCGGCGCCCGAGAAATCGAGCGTCAACCGGCCGCCGCCGATCGTTGTCGCGCCCGTATAGCTATTTGTGCCGGTCAGCGTCAGCGATCCCGCGCCGCTTTTCCGCAAGCCGCCGGTCCCGGTGATGCTGCCGCCAAAGACCTGCGCGGTCTTTGCATCGACGGTCAGCGTCTGCGCGCCGAGTGCGACCGTGCCGCCCGTGCCGGTCAGCGACGGCGCGACGAGGTCGAAGCCGCCGAGGTCGAGCGTGCCGCCGTTGACGATCAGGCCGTTCGTGGGCCCGAAGGCCGCGGCGTTCCCCATCTTCAGCGTGCCCGATGTAACGGTAACATTGCCCGTGAAGTTATTGGCACCGCCGACGACCCAGCTGCCGCTGCCGTTCGCAACCAGATTTCCGGCGCCCGAAATCACCCCCGAAAGCCGATTCTCGCCGGCAAAGCTGCCGCCGAGCGTCAGGCTGTCGGCGATACCGCCCGCAACGAACGACATGTTGCCGCTCAAATCGAGCGCCCCGGTTCCGTCGTTCTGGATTCCCGACGTGCCGTGGACCACCCAGTTACGGTTGCTGCTGCTACCCGCACCGACATAACTCAGCGCACCGATGCTGAGGCCAATGGTCGATCCCGCGCCCAGCGAGCTGACGCTCCCAGTGTCGGCGAGCACCGATGCCTTCACCAGACCGGCGACCGTCCCCTGTCCGGTGAATGTGTTGGCGTTACCCAGGGTGACCGTATTTCCCGCAACCCCGTTGAAACCGTACGCTCCACCACTCAGGACACCCAGCAGTTCCATGCTGGCTGTGTCGGCGACAAAGGTGGCGCCAGCCGAAACATCGATATTGCCGGTGATCGAGAGCGTGCCGGTGCCCTGGTTGCGGATGACCGCGTTATTGCCGTTGATGTCCCAATTGCGGTTCGAACTGTCGCCGTCGCCGAGATAGATCAGGCTGTCGCTATACTGGCTCTGTTGATTATAGATGATCGTGCCGTCGGCCACCGTGACGGGCGCGCCGAGCGCGCTTGCTTCGCCGAGGTTACGGAGCGAGGTGAAGCGCGCCGAGCAGGTTCCGTTGCAGCCCGTGAAGATAGTCTGTCCGGTATAGGAGCTGAGGTCGTTGCTCATCGTCACGCCGCTCGCCGCGACGCGGACGTTTCCGTTGCCCGAGATCAGCGCCGAACCGGCACCGGCTCCCTCGAGAATCAGCGTTCCGCCGTCGCCGATCGCGACCGCGCGGCTCGTCGATGCGCCGCCGATCGACAATCGAACCGTCACGCCCGCGGCGGTAACGATGTTGTTGCTCAATGCGCCCAGCGCCGCGTCACTGCTCGCATAAAGGCTACCCGAATTGATCGCGATACCGCCGGTGAAGCTGTTGGTGCCGTTCAGGACCAACCCGCCACCGCCCGCCTTGATCAGGCCGGAGGAACCGGCGATCGTCGAATTGATCGCAGCATTGCCATTACTGAAATTGGTGGCGATCGTGGGCGCCGGCCCGCCCAGCGTCAGCGTGCCGCCGTTCAGCACATAGCCGGCCGAACTGAAGGTGATATTGCCGACCGTGACCGGCACGCCGACGGTCACCGTCCCCGCGGTGCTGCCAAAGATCGCATTATCGAGATCGCCATTGTTCCACGGCTCGGCGAAAGGACCGCTGACACCGTCGCCATTGGGGCTCCAATTGAGGTTGGCGAGGTTCCACGTGCCGGTGCCGCCCGAACCGACCGCGGTGCCATTGGCGTCCCAATAGCGATCCTCGGCCCGCGCGGACAGCGGCGTGCACGCGAGCACCGCCGCGAGCGAGGCTCCGCACAACAGGCGGCGCGACAGCGGTTGAGCTTTGCGCGGGCAGGCGGCGGACACGCGGTCGATCGTCATTATTTTTCCTTCGGGCACGGTTCGGGGTTCGTGAGAGAGTCACGGAAGATGGATTGTCTGGTGGTGGAGGCCGATGGCCATTCGGGGCGGGACGCAACGACCGCAATATCGGGCGCAAGAGCATAGAAAGAAACACGCCAGCCCTGATCATACGCCCCCCAAGGCTGCGGCGCTGCTCGCGAAAAATGAGCCCACCTTCCTACGGCGTGTCTTGCGCCTGCAATGCAAACGCCCGCCCTATCCACCACCGGCCTTCCGCACGCGGGAACGGGTCCCTGCGGAATGCCAGCCTCCCGGCATAACCGGAAGATGGCGCGAGGCGCGGACTACTGAATGAGTTATTATCAAATGGTTACCGGGCGCACGTATGTCACGGTATCGACACGGAAAACCAAGTTCGGGTAACATCGGGGCCGCCCCTTCGGGAACCTTCACCTGACCCGGGAAACTTGCACAGACCGCAAGCCCGTCTGTAGACACGCGGCACGATGTTGACCCACATTCCGTCGATGAACGCAGATTCCGCCTCCCCGCCCGACGAACGGGTCCTGCGCATGGCAGTCGCCGGGCATCCCGACGCGGCCCAGGCGCACGCCGCGCTCGCGTCCTTCCTCTGCGGCGCCGGCCGTGTCGACGAAGCGTTGGCCCATCTCGACCGCGAGATAGACCGTCAGCCGTCGAAAATCTGGCCGCTATCGATAAAGGCCGGCATATTGTCCGGCGAGCGCCGCGCGGCGGAAGCGCTCGACGTCCACCGGGCGCTGGTCGCTGCCGCTCCGGGCGTGCCCCTCCTGTGGGCCAATTTCGGTAGCGACCTCGCCGCCGTTGGCGACGTGAGCGAGGCCGCGGCCGCCTTTCGCAAGACGGTCGAGCTTGCACCCGATTTCGGCCCCGCGTGGCTCGGGCTCGCCACTTTGTCCGCCATGCCTGGCGACACCGATATCGCGGCGATGGAGAAGGCCCTCGTCTTCGTGCGCGACCCCTATCACAAGGTCCAGCTGCTCTTCGCGCTCGGCCGCGCCCACGGCGCGCGTGGTGCGTTCGAGAGGTCGTTCGAGAAATTCACCGAAGCCAACACCCTCCGCGACACGCTCGTTCCCCATGACGGAGCAGGGCTCGCTGCATTCGTCGAGGCCCACCATATATTGCAACCATCCTTTTTCGCGGCAGCGACCGATCTTTCCCCGCAAGCGGACAGCGCAATCTTCATCGTCGGCATGCCGCGCTCGGGATCCACGCTCGTCGAACAAATCCTCGCCAGCCATCCCGAAGTCGAGGGCGCCGGCGAATTGTTCGCATTGTCGGAAGTCGCCGCCTCGATCGGCGCGTTCGATTCGCCCGACGCCTTTGTCCGCCGCCTGCAGACATTGACGCACGCCGAAGCAGCGCAACTCGGGACGGATTATCTGACGAGAGCGGGGCGCTATCGCCGCACCGATCGCCCCTATTTCACCGACAAAATGCCGGCCAACTGGCGCTTTGTCGCACTCATCCGCCGGATCCTGCCGCGCGCGCGAATTATCGACGTGCGGCGTGCCCCGCTGGCCTGCTGCTTTTCGGCCTACACGACCTATTTCAACCGCCACACCGACTTTCCGAACACGCTGGAAGATCTCGGCCGATATTATCGACATTATCTTGGGATGATGGAAATGGTGCAGGGCCTGGCGCCCGACAGCTTGTACCGCCTCGATCATGCGCGGCTTGTATCGAATGCAGAGCAGGAAATTCGGACACTTCTTGGCTTTCTGCGACTTCCTTTCTCGCCTTCCTGCCTCAGGTCCGAAAAGAATTCGCGAGCCATTTACACGCCGAGCGCCCAGCAGGTTCGGACTCCCATTCATCACGAGCAAGACCGATCGCATGTCTATCTGCCGTGGCTGAGACCGTTACAAGCCGCGCTCAGGGCGGGATAATGGATGGACCGATCTTGGCCGCTTTGCAGACCGTCCGCTTCTGGGCGACAAACTTCGATAACAGACATTGGAAATGCGAAGGAAGCGGAGCTATTGCCTAGAGGTTCGGCTTCAAAACGAGCGTCCGCGTCGCTTTCGGTCGCTTTTGTGCGCAAGGCAGCCGTTAGGAATCTTTGGCGAAGAGGCAAGGTGCGCACCAGGCTCAGCATTTGCAAAAAGAAGCGGTCCTATCCGTCGGAGGAGGAAGCGCTCGCTGCCGTTCGGCGCTCTGAATTGCCGCTCCGGACGTACCGCTGCGACCGCTGCCGACTGTTCCATTTGACCAGCCGCACAAAGGGCAAGCTTGTGCTTCGAAGCGATGGCGACCCATTTCCATAGCTGGCTGATTGTTTTCAGCCCTGCCCTTCGGCCCATGGCGCGATTCTGATCATCGCCCGCTCGAACAAGTCCGACGTCACCAGAACTGCCAGCCAGTGGCGTACCCCCTGCGGCGCGCGTGCTGCGAACCACTCCGCATCGACCCCGGCAAACTGGCGAACAAATGGAAACAGCGCCATGTCGTTGAACCCGCGCGTCGCGCCGCCAAGATAATCTTGTCCGTTCAGCCGCTCGTCGAGCTCCGCCAGCATCGCCAAACCCGCCGCGCGATGCGTCAGCGGATCGACATCGTAACGCCCGGCATATTTGTAACGGTCGAGATGATGTTTGAACGCGCCGTCGAACTTCGCGACCAACGCCGCATCGGCGCGCGGCAGCCAGTCCTCTGGGTCGTGCTGCGACAGGGCCCAGTGCATGATATCGATGCTTTCATCGATCACCGCCCCGTCCGCCAGCACGAGCACCGGCACGGTTCCCTTGGGCGATGCGGCCAGCATGGTGGCGGGCTTGTCGCGCAGCTCCACCTCACGATGTGCGTAGATCGTCCCGCTCACCAGCAACGCCATCCGCGCGCGCATCGCGTAAGGACAGCGGCGAAAGCTATAGAGGATCGGGATGTCGCGCATCGCGGGCGCATAGCCGATCTCAAACGCGCCGCCAAATCGCGCCCCCCCTGTCCTCCCGGATAGAGACCCGGTCTCAGGCCGCGCAGCAACTTCTCGTAAAATCCGCCGAAGGTCGGATCCGGCGCGATCATTCTCCTTGCGGGGTTCCGCCGGGCGGCATGCGCCGCGCCGGCGGAGATATTTCGGGTCAGTCGGCCTTGTCGTAGGAAAACTGGATTCCGGCGGTGCCGCCCGTCTCGATGAACAGGTTCATAAAGGCGGGGACGGTCTCGCTGCGTTTCCAGTCGCGCTGCAATTCGCAGAACAGCTGCGGGACCGAGATCATCTTGCCGCCCGCCTGCTCGATCCGCCGCAGCGCGGCCTCGTGCGCGGCGAGCGAGGTGCCGCCCACCGCATCGACCGGGACATAGACCTCATACCCCTCGGCGAGCGCATCGAGCGCGGGAAAGGTCAGGCACGCCTCGGTCCAGAGCGCGGTCATGATCAGCTTCTTGCGCCCGGTGGCCTCGACCGCTTTGCGGAATTCGACATCTTCCCAGCTGTTGATTGTCGTGCGGTCATAGGTCGGATAGTCGCCGAGTATCTTGCGGACCTGCGGCACCGGCGGCTTGTTGAGGCCGGTTTCGACATTCACCGTCGAATGAACGATCGGCAGGTCGTACGCGACCGCCGCCCGGGCGCAGCCGGCGATGTTGTTGAGCAGCAACTGCCGGTCCATCGAGGCGATCGAATTCACCTGCACCGGTTGATAGTCGATGATGATGAAGGCGGAATTCTGCGGGGTCAGCAGATGGTCCGCCTTCGGATCGCGGATCGCTTCGCTTGTCATGGGTCTTCTCCTGCATTGGGGCGCGCCGAAGGGCCGGCAGGCAACTGCCGTCGCGGCGGGGCACGCGGGTCCACCGTCAATTCATCGAGGGGAGAGAGGACCCGGCTCCCGGGAGGTGGGGGAGGGAGCCGGGTCCGCGTCAGGCTGCGACGGGCGCGAGCCTGCCGTTGTTGAAATCGTCGATAGCCTGCCGGATTTCAGCTTCGCTGTTCATCACGAAAGGCCCGTAGCCGACGATCGGTTCGTCGATCGGCTCGCCGGTCAGGACAAGGATCGTCGCGTCGCCGTTGGCGTGGATCGGAATCGATCCCCCTTCCCGGCTCAGCAATACCATCTCGGCCTCGCCCGCTTCCTCGCTGCCGCCGACGGTGACATGGCCGGCCAATATCACCAGCATCGCGGTGTGGCCTTCAGGCAGGTCGAGCGTCACATCGGCATCGCGGTTCAGCCGGACGTCCCAGACGTTGATCGGGGTGAAGGTCCGCGCCGGGCCCTTCGCACCCAGCATCTCGCCCGCGATCACCCGGCCGAGACCCGCGCCACCGGGCAGCTCGACGGTCGGAATGTCCGCCGCCGTGATACCCTGATAGCCGCCGGGCGCCATCTTGTCCTTCGCGGGCAGGTTGACCCACAGCTGGACCATCCGGAACGGGCCGCCCGTCTTGCCGAACGCCGGCGAATGATATTCCTCGTGCAGAATCCCGCCCGCCGCCGTCATCCACTGGACGTCGCCGGGGCCGATGATACCGCCGTTGCCGGTCGAATCCTTGTGCTCGACCTCGCCGTCATAGACGATCGTCACCGTTTCGAACCCGCGGTGCGGATGCTGCCCTACGCCGCGTCGATCGGTCGTCGGCGCGAAATTATAGGGCCCGGCATAGTCGAGCAGCAGGAAGGGACTGACCCGGTCGCCGAGGCTGTTGTACGAAAAGAGCGAGCGGACCGGAAAGCCGTCGCCGACCCAATGCTGGTTGGGATTGCTGTAGGTGCCAAGGATCGTCTTCATCTTGCATCTCCTGCGCCTCCAGAGGGAAGCATCTGTTGAAATGGAGAATAATCCTTCGCCAAAGGTACCGAAAGATTGCGAAATTGGACTCAGAGTCCTACTGATAGGACAATGCAGGACCTCAACGACCTCTATCTCTTTGTGCAGGCCGTCGAACATGGGGGGTTCGCCGCGGCGGCGCGCGCGCTGGGTTTGCAGAAATCGAAGGTGAGCCGCCGCATCGGCTTGCTCGAAGATCGACTGGGCGTGCGCCTGATCCAGCGCTCGACGCGGCGCTTTTCGGTGACCGAGATCGGTCAGGAATATTACCGCCGCTGCGTCGCGATGCTCGTCGAGGCCGAAGGCGCCCAAACCGTCATCGATCAGTCGCGCGCCGAGCCATGCGGCGTCGTGCGGCTCAGCTGCCCGACCGGCCTTCTCGCCTTCCAGTTCGGCGAATTGTTAGGGCGTTTCATGGCGCTCTATCCCGCGGTCGAGCTCCACGTCGAAAGCACCAACCGCCGCGTCGACGTCATCGGCGAAGGGTTCGACCTCGCGATCCGCGTCCGCCCCCCGCCGCTGACCGAGAGCGAACTTGTGATGCGCCGTTTCGACGAGCGCACGATCCGGATCGTCGCCAGCCCGGATTTGCTCAAGCAACGGGCGATCACCCTGCCCGCCGACCTCACCGGCCTGCCCAGCCTCGATTTCGGGCCGGCGGGCGGCGAGCATCGCTGGCGCCTGACCCATGCCGACGGCAGCGTCGCCGAGGTGCGCCATGCGCCGCGGCTGGTCACCGACGATATGGCAGTGCTGCGCGACGCCGCGCTTGCCGGGGCCGGGGCTGCGCGCCTGCCAACGCTTGTCGTTTGGGACGATTTGCGAGCTGGCCGACTGACTACGGTGCTGCCCGACTGGAGACCGTCGAACGAAATCGTCCATGCGGTATTTCCATCCCGGCGCGGGCTCCTCCCTTCGGTGCGGGCGCTTCTGGATTTTCTCGCGGACGAATGCGCTGCACAGCGGCGGCGGGTGCCGGAATCGGGCCACGACTGAGTATGGCCGAAAATTGACGGTCCGGCCTTAGGCCGGACCGCAACCGACGCGACCGACGTCTCGCGTCAAGGCTGCTTTTTCTGTACCCATTCCGGCCGCAGATAGGGCGCGCGGTTGTTACAAAGCTGGGCCCATTCGGCGGCAGTGACAGGAAGCTGCGCCTGCTCGGCGGTGAAATATTCGGTGGGGTGCTGCATCGCGGGCCAGTCGCTGGCGAGTACGAAGCGGTCGATGCCGACCCGGCGCATCAGCGCGACATAGGCGACGCGCAGTTCGGCCATGGTGCGCTTCTCCTTGGGATCCTTCAGCCCCGGCTGCGTCGCGAGATCGAACTGGGCGACGGCGGACAGGTCGAGGACGAGGTTGGCGGTGCCCGGCGCCTTGCGCGCGATGGCATCGCCATAGACCGCCAGCGCGTCGAGCGTCGGCTGGTCGATCCCGCCATAGCCGCCGCCGTGCGCGATCTGCACGGGCAGGTCGCCCGCCTGCGACAAGATCTTGTCGATGAAGGTCGCGAGATTAGCGGCGGTATAGGGCGCCGCGCCGCGAAGATGCACGACGAGCGGCAGGCGCGCCTTGCTCGCGGCGGCGAAGAATTTGGCCAGTTGGTCGACCTGTTCGGCGTTGCCCAGATCGAGGCCGCTGTTGCCGAGGTGCAGCTTGACGCCCGACGCACCGGGCTGGCGCGACCAATAGTCCAACTCGTCGGACGCATTGGCGAGGAAGGGGTTGATGCCGACAAAGGCGACAAGGCGGCCGTTCGAGGCGAGCGCGGCGTCGACATTATAGCGGTTCTCCGCACGCATCCGCCGCGCCATGTCTTCGGGCGCGAGCGGAAGGGCGGGAAAACCGAACATATAGGCGGCCGACAGCAGCACACCCTGTTTGATCCCGGCACGATCGAGTTCGCGCACCGCGTCGGCGCCGCTGCGTTCGGTAGAGAGATCCTCGGGCATCCCTTCAAAGGATGAGGGATCCTTCGCCTTCATTTCGCGAATGCGATCGGTGATCAGCGGACTCTGGATATGCATATGATGATCCGCCACGGGCGCGGGCTCGCTATGCCCGCCCTGCTGCGCCTGCACCGGTGCGCCTGCGAAAAGAAGCGCAGCCGCGCCGACCAACGAAAATCTTGATAGAACAGCCATATGGTCAACCCTTGTGATGATGAGAATTTGCCGCGCCCCTCGCTCAGTGGGGCCGGTAGCCGACAAAGGGCGCGGCGGTGTGGAGCGGGGCGTCAGATCCGGTAGTCGACGGTGACCCCGAGCGTGCGAGGACGAACGATAAATTGCTGCAGCGGATTGGCGAAACCGCTCGTCACCCCGCGGGAATCGCTGATATTGTCGAGAAACAGCGTGATCCCGATCCGGTCGTTGCGGACACCGGTGCGTATATCGAACAGGTTGTAACCGCCCTGCTCCGCACCCGCGATCGCGGAACTGGCGACGAGCGCACCGGGCGCGCGCGAAATATAGCGATGCGAGAAAACGACCGACCAGTCCATGGCGCCGGCGTCGCGCTCATAGGAAACGACATTCGACACCTGCCATTTCGACGCGCCCGGCAGCGTGGTTTTCGCGGGCACCACCGGTCCCGGCGCGGACGGGTTGGGATCGAACGGCTCGGACAGCTTCGCGTTGAGATACGTCAGGTTGCTCGTCAGGTTGAGGCCATCGGCGGGACGCAGCGTCGCGCTGGCTTCGAGACCATAGCTCCGCGCCTTCCCCGCATTGTCGGCATAGTTGAGCCCGGTCGCCGTCGTGAGTCGCAGCTGAATGTCGCTCCAGTCGACATAGAAACCCGTCACGTCGAGCAGGAGCTTCCTGTCGAACAGGTCGGCGCGCATGCCGAGTTCATAATTCCACAGCGAATCGCTATCAAATTGCCGCGGGACGTTCGATCCTGGCAGCGCAGGGATGATATTGGGGCCGCCGAAGCGAAACCCCTTCGATGCCAGCGCATAGACCATCAATCCCGGATGCGGGGTCCAGGTAATCGACCCCTTTGGGTTGAAGCCGCGGGACTTCTGCGTTCCCCTCACCTCCTCCACCAGACTGCCTGTGCCCAGGAACGAGAAAAGATCGGTCAGCACCGAATGCAATCGGAGTTCCTGTTCGAACAGGCGGCCGCCCAGCGTTACTTTCAACCGATCGTTCAGATGATAGGTCGCCTCACCGAAGAGCGCGCTTTCGCGGGCACGACCGATAATCGCTCCATCGAGGAGCCGGTCGCCGGGCGTAAGCTCCGCCCCCTTGCCGGGACCAAGCAGCCCATCGACCACCCCCTGCAGCCCTGCGGCATAGATCCGCTGATTGAGGTGCGTATCGGTTTCGTCGTGCATCGCGCCGACCACATAATCGAACGCGCCGCCGGGGGCGGACGCCAGCCTGAGCTCAAAGGTCTGGCCGTCGTTTTTCGATGAGGCGACAGAGGTGATCGGTGCCAGGCCGAACAGAAAGGGGGAAAGAGCGGCGCTATAATCTTCGCGCGTATCGCTCGTTTTCCGGTGATAGGTCGCGGTCGCGGTCAGCGTGGCAAACCCCATATCCTGATCGAACCGGAGATTATGGATCAGGGTGCTGAAGTCGCTCAGTTCTGGAATAACCGTCGTTTTCCGGAGCTCGCCCGCGCGGGTCGGCTGCTGAAAGCCGGCATCATCGGTCTTCTGACGCTGTTCGAGATACATATAGGCGATCGTCGTATCGGGTCCGGGTTTCCAGCTCGCCAGAAAGCGCCCGCCCGTGGTGGCGGTCCGATTGGAATCGCGCTTGCCGATCCCGATATTGTCGATGAAGCCCGCATCCTCGCGATAAACGAAGACGCCGCGAATACCGAGGACATCCTCGATCACCGGTGCGTTGAGCATGATCTTGCCCGCGATCCCGATGCCGCCCTCCTCGATGGCGTGCAAACCCGCCTGCGCGCGGCCGCCCCAGCGCGCCAGATCCGGACGGCTCGCCTGATAATTGACCGCGCCCCCGAGCGAGGCCGACCCGAACAATGTGCCCTGCGGCCCGCGCAGCACCGCGACATTATCGACGTCGAAGGTATCGATATCGGGGGTGCCGATCGAAATGGAGGGATCGGTCAGCGGCACGTCGTTGATGAAAATCCCCGTCGTCGCTTGCCCCTGATCGCGCGCGGTGGTGGTCGCAACGCCGCGGATCGCGATCGAGCTAGCGCCCGGACGCCCCGCGTTGAAGACCACGCCCGGCGTTCGCGTCAGATAGTCGGCCAGCCCCTGCGCGCCCAGTTTTTCGAGCTGCTCCCCCGTTTGCGCCGAAACCGAACCCGATATCTTGCGCACGGGTTCGGCGCGCTTCGTCGCCGTGACGATGATCTCCGAATCATCGGCGAACTCCGCGGCATGGACCGAAGCCGACGCATCCGAAATTTGCCGGCGTTCGATAACATAGCCGCCCTGCGCGGTTCGGCGCGCGGCCAGTCCGGTGCCCTCGAGCAATCGGGCCAGCGCCTGTTCGGTGGTGAACGATCCGATCAGCGCGGGTGCGCGGCGCGACCCGACAATCGACGGGCTGAAGATGATCTCGGCGCGGGTGCGGCGTCCCACCTGCCGGATCGCCGACGCCAGATCCTGGCTGGCGATGTTGAGCTCCACGGGCGCCTGCGTCTGCGCCTGCACAGACTGCGGCGCGAGCCATGCGACCGACGCAATCGTCAGCAACCCTGCGAGCTTGACGCGACCGCGTGCCCGACCTTCTTGACGCATATCATCCCCCTCCTGATCCCATTTTTTCGGAGCATTTTTCCCGCTCCCGATGCGTATTACGCAGCGGCGCGAAAAACCCGCATCGGGTCAGGAGGATTTTTTTAGGGACGTGCCGTTGCGGGCAGCAGTTCGACGCCGTCGGCGCGCTTTCGCGCCTCCACCGGGATCAGTTCGCCGACCATCGCGGCGAAACGCGCGGGATCACCGGTCCTGAAGACACCGCTGATATGCTGGCGCGCCAGCTGCTCATCGGCGATGGTGACCTGCTGGACGCTGTATCGGTTGATCTCCGCCACGGCTTCACCCAGCGGTGCGTCGGCGAATTCGACAAAACCGTCGCGCCAGCGCAGCTTGACGCCGACGTCGACCTTCTCGACGCGCTGCGCCATGCCAAGTTCGACGACCAGCTCCTCGCCCGGTCGCAGCACGGTCGCCGCCGGTTGCTCGCTATGGCCGGAGCGCGGTCGGTTCACCGCGACCTTGCCGTCGACCAACGTCACCTCCATGCGCCCGGGATCGAGCCGCACTTCGAACACCGTGCCGAGCGCCGTCACGGTG
Organism: Sphingopyxis sp. CCNWLW2; assembly: GCF_037095755.1. Classification (NCBI taxonomy): domain Bacteria; kingdom Pseudomonadati; phylum Pseudomonadota; class Alphaproteobacteria; order Sphingomonadales; family Sphingopyxidaceae; genus Sphingopyxis; species Sphingopyxis sp. CCNWLW2. The sequence continues at coordinate 131,942 of NZ_JBAWKJ010000002.1, read as the reverse complement.
CGATCGGCCGCCTCCACGACGAACGGGCGCGCGGTCTCATGCGCGACCCCGAACAGCGCCTGCCCATGGACAAGCTGCACCGTGCGGCGCTGCCCGGTGAATTTGACCCGCAGCTCGGAATCGGTGTTGAGCGTGACCGTGCTGCCGTCGGACAGGCGGACCGTCCGCAATTCGCCCTTGCGGGTCGTGTGCACGACCCCGGCCGACGCGGCCACCGAAACGGGCGCATCCTCGACCGGAGCGTCGGGGCGCAGCAAGAATACGCCCAGCGCCAGCGACGCCGCGATCAGCCCGCCGGCGCCAACCCGCCAGAACCAGTGCCGGCGCACGGGAGGCACCGCCAGCGCTTCCTGCCGCAGCGCCAAAAGCAGCGGATCATCCGCATGTTGTTCGCAGAAGGTTTCGAGCTCCGACATGCGCGCGAACTGCCGTGCATGGGCGGGCGACTGGTCGACCCAGTCGTCGAATTCCGCCTGCTCGGCGTCCGTCAGGTCGCGACCGTCACGGCGCACATGCCAATAGGCCGCCGCCTCTGCAGGCGACATGCCGAGGGTCGCGGAGGTTTTCACCGGGCCTGTCATGCTTCGTCCATCCGGCGCGTGATATACACCATCGCGCGCTGCATATGCTTTTCCGTCGCGCTTACCGAAATCCCCAGCCGGCTGGCAATGTCCAGATAGCGCATCCCTTCGATACGCCGGAGCACGAACACCGCGCGGGTCCGCTCGGGCAGCTCGTGCAGTATCGCCGATACACGCGCAAGCTGTTCGCGATTGGCGAGGACATGCTCAGGCGAAAACTCAATACCCGCGTGGGTTTCGGGGCAGAATGGCTGGTGGAGATGCTCATTGCGGGCACGGGCGCGCCGATGGCGATCGGTCAGCACGCTGCTCGCGGTTGCGAAGACATAGCCGTCGACACGTTCGTCGCTCTCATCAGCGTCGCAGCGCATCAACCGCTCGAACACTTCCTGGACCAGATCGTCGACATCGGGGCGGCGGCCGATCCGGCGCGAAAAATAGCGCTCGAGCGCAAGGCGAAAACGGTTGTGCAGGCGCGACATGCGCGCCTGTTCCTGTAGCATCTCTTCCTTTTCACCGGCAGGTTGCACGCCAGCCTCCCCTCGCGCGCGAGGATGGCAGCGCGAAACCAACAATCAAGTTTCTTGTTCGCATCGGCGGTCGTGAACGTCAGGAAGAGCCCTCCCCCAGCATGTAATCCGCGACGCCATAGGAATGGCTAGCCTGATAGGCATTCCTGCCGCGGTTCATGTGGGTCATATTGAATCGCCGAACAGCGCGCAGCGCGCGAGGGACCGAGAGAAAGTCGCGGATGGAAGCGGAGCCTCGTATCTTGACGATGAAAATATCCGGACCGCTCGGAACCGAATAGCGCAAGTCCTCAGGTGCCCGCACGCTCCCCTCGAGAAACACCTGGTCGATCGTCTCCTGTGTGAGCGATCCATCGGTCGTGAAATCCGACAGGTGAAGAATGAGCCGTGCGCGGAGATCGTCGCCGTCGGCGTACAGCGTGAACAGCTCCATCCAACTCGCGTTGACGCGGACCAATGGCTTGTCCGACGTCGATGGCAGGCAGGAAACCGACCAGTAAGTGCGCTCCGTCGCGCGAGGTAAGGGAATGCAGGTCCGGCCGTATAGCTCAAGAATCTCAAACAGCTCGGTCGCCTGCGGTCGACGAAGCAGCTTCTGGAAGCGGTGCGCATATTTTAACCGCTGCTCGATCGAATCCTGCCGCTCTTCCGCGTCGGCCAGTTCCGCCCTGCCCTCCAGCCACTCCTGCTGCTGCTCGATATCCAGGAATTGGCGCAGCCCTTTGGCGCTCTGGCTAGATTTCTTGTTCATGCCCCAAGAATGCGAGACACGCGCCCAATCATCAATAGCGTCCGCGATTTCCAAACCGCTGCGGAGGCCCGCGCCGGTAGTCCCAGCCTAGTCCACCCCGTCGATCCGCAGCAATTGCTTGCCCCGATTTGAGCCGTTGAACAGCCGCAAGAATGTTTGTGGGATGACGTCGAAACCATGCTGAATGTCGGTACGATAGCGGATCCGGTTGCTGCGGACCCATTGCCTGAGTTCCACCATAGCAGAGGGCACACGATCCAGATGGTCGAGCAGGATAAAGCCGCGCATCTCGGCGCGCTGCGGAATCAGCCGGACCAGGTTGCGCGGCCCTGCAGCGGCGTGCGTGTCGTTATAGCCCGAAATGGCACCGCACAGCACGATCCGGCCAAAGCGCGCGATATGCGCGATTCCCGCTTCGAGCGTGGTGCCGCCCACATTGTCGAAGAACAGGTCGATTCCCTCGGGCGCGAGCTTTCCGAGCCGCGCCCGCACATCCTCCGCGCGATAATCGATCGCGGCGTCGGCGCCATAATCCTCGATCAACCAGCGGCATTTTTCGACGCCTCCAGCGATCCCGATCACGCGCGCGCCGGCGAGCCGCGCGATCTGAATCGCAACCGATCCGACCGCACCCGCCGCGCCGGAAACGAGGACGCAATCCCCCGCGCGGAGCCGGCCGACGTCGTACATGCCGACATAGGCCGTCAGGCTCGCCGCGCCGAATATACCCAACGCCTCTTCGGGCGCCGTCCCGTCCGGGATGGGCACCGGGTCGGGGTCGCCCGCCCGCGCCGCAACGGCATAATCCTGCCATCCGAACAACCCCCGCACCATCGAGCCCTCCGGATATGCCGGATTGCCCGACGCGATCACGCGCGCGACCGCGCTGCCGCGCACGGGCTCATCGATCCTGATGGGGGGAAGATAGCTTGGGACATCGTCCATCCACCCGCGCTGCGCGGGATCGAAGCCGAACATGACGTTGCGGACGAGGATCTCGCCCGCGGCCAGATCGGCCCGCGGCAAGGGCGCGTCATGCCGCGCGAAATCATCGACGCTGACCTGCCCCTGGGGGCGCCGCGCGAGCAGCCATTGGCGATTGACGGTGTCTGCGGGCATGACGGCACTCCGATATAGCAGTGGAAGACGGCATCACTATCGCAACCGTCCGGCGCCCTCGCCAAGTCGCCATTGTCCTGCACCGCGCACAGAATGTTTTCGAAGCCCGCTGACCATGTGCGGCTCCTCCGCCGCGACGTCAGCCCATCTGGGCCAGGCTCAGAAAGACCGGCCGCTCGCCGCCGCCATGCGCAGCGATTTTTGCACCGCTGATATAGGCCGCGTCCGGCGACGCCAGGAAGCTCACGACCCCGGCGATGTCCGGCCCGCGCGCCATCCGGCCGAGCGGCAGCATCGCATCGATCCGTTTCATCCCCGCCTCGCCGCCATAATGATCGGCCGCAGCCTCGGTGGCGACCAGCCCCACGACGACCGCATTGACACGCACCTTCGGCCCCCACTCCATCGCAAGCGATTCGGTAAGGCTCAGCAGCCCCGCCTTGGCCGCACCATAAACCGCCGTTCCCGGCGACGGCCGCGTACCCGAGACGCTGGCGATATTGACGATACTGCCACCCTCCTCTTGCGCCTGCATGACGCGGTTGACGGCCTGCGCGACATGCAGCGGGGCAAGCAGGTTGAGCGCGAGGACGCGCTCCGAAAAACGCGGCGACGCGGAGGCCGCATCGGCTTCGGGGGAGCCCCCGGCATTGTTCACGGCGAGGTCGAGCCGGCCGTGGCGTTCGAAAATGCGGTCGACCATCGCCTGAACCTCGTCCGCCGAACGCACATCGCACGCCTCGAACTCCGCCGCCGCGTCAAGGTGGCGCGGCAGGTCCTCGGGGGCGTTGCGGCCGCAGATCACGACGCGCATGCCGTCTTCCAATAGCCGCTCGGCGATCGCGCTGCCGATACCGCGGCTGCCGCCGGTCACGAGCGCCACGCGCTGTTTCTCGTCCGCCATTTCGATCTCCATTTCTCGCCCGCCTCTCTTCTATCGGGCGGCGTGAAAGTCTCTCTCCATATGGTGGTATCGGGCGAACGGCCAGCGCGCCTATCCATCTTGCAACATCGCGGGCGCCCTCGTGCCCGACGCCTATGGGCTGGAGAGTGGATTGAACAAGCAACTGACCATCGAGCAGTTCGTCGCCTCGCTGAAGAGCGGGATGACGATCGGGATTGGAGGCTGGGGCCCGCGCCGCAAGCCCATGGCGCTGGTTCGCGCGATCCTGCGTTCGGACCTGACCGACCTGACGATCGTCGCCTATGGCGGTCCCGAGGTCGGCATGCTGTGCGCCGCGGGCAAGGTGAAGAAGGTCATCTTCGGCTTCGTCTCGATGGACGCGATCCCACTCGAGCCTTACTTCCGCAAGGCCCGCGAAGCCGGCGGGCTCGACATTCTCGAACTTGACGAAGGCATGCTGCAATGGGGCTTGAAGGCCGCGGCGTTCCGCTTGCCCTTCCTGCCCACCCATGTCGGGCTTGGCACAGACGTGATGACGCATGGCGGCTTCAAGACCGTCCAGTCCCCGTATGACGACGGCGAGGTGCTGCTCGCCATGCCCGCGCTCAAGCTCGACGCGGCGCTGCTCCATGTCCACCGCGCCGACAAGCTCGGCAATATCCAGGCGCTCGGCCCCGATACCTATTATGACGAATGGTTCGCGCGCGCCGCGGACCGCACCTTCGTCTCGGCCGAAGAGGTCGTCGAGCGGATGGACCACAGCTATCCCGAGGATGCACGCGCCAACATCGTCGAGCGCTGCTTCATCCACGGCGTCGTCGAGGCCCCGCTCGGCGCGCATCCGACCTCTATGCCGCCTTCCTACGGCTGGGATATGAAGCACCTCAAATCCTATGCCGATAGCGCGCGCGAGGACGGCGGCTGGGACGCCTATCTCGCCGAAACCATCGGCGCCGATGAGGCGGGCTATCTGGGCCGCGTCGGCGGCAAGGACGCCATTTCCGCCCTCCCCCTTCCCATTTTCTGAGGCGGACGCCATGACCACCGCACCCGACTTCACCCTTTGCGAACAGCTCATCGTCGCCGCCTCCGAGGCGTGGCGCGCCAATGGCGAACTCGTCGCGACCGGCATCGGCCCCGCGCCGCGCCTCGCCGCCGGCCTCGCCAAGCTGACGCACACCCCCGAACTGATGATGACCGACGGCGAAGCCTGGCTGGTCGAAGACCCCGTGCCGCTCGGCCCGCGCGGCTACGACGATCGAAAGGCCGCGGGCTACCTGCCCTTTTCGCGCTTTTTCGACGCCGCGGTCTGGTCCGGCAAGCGCCACGCGATGGTGACGCCGAGCCAGATCGACCGCTTCGGACAAACGAACATCTCCTACCTCGGCGGCACTTACGATCAGCCGAAGGTGCAGATGCTCGGCGCGCGCGGCTTTCCAGGCAACAGCATCTGCCACATCAATTCGATGTTCGTGCCGGCGCATTCGAAGCGCGTCTTCGTCGAGGGCGAGGTCGATATGGTGTCGAGCGTCGGCTATAACCCGGCGCGCCGCACCCCCGGCGTCAATTTCAGCCGTGTCGACCTGCGGCTGATCGTCACCGGCCTCTGCGTCATGGATTTCGGCGGCACAGACAATGCGATCCGCGTCGTGATGCTGCACCCCGGCGTGACCTTCGAGCAGGTGCAGGACGCGACCGGCTTCGCGCTCGAAGCCGCCGCCGAGATCAAGACCACCCCCGCCCCGACCGCCGAGCAACTCGCGATCATCGCGCGGCTCGACCCGCACAATCTGCGGGCGAGCGTGCTCAAGGACAATCCTGCAGGCAAGAGGAACTGAGCATGACCGAGATCGTCCCGCGCCAGCCGCAACAGCCGGTGTATGAAACCGACACCCCCGTCCGCTATGAAGTCGACGGCCCCGTCGCGTGGATCATCATGGACCGGCCGCAGTTCAACAACGCGCAGAACAGCCAGATGACCTATGCGCTCGACGCCGCCTTCCAGCGCGCGACCGACGATGATGCAATCAAGGTCATCGTGCTCGGCGGCGACGGCAAGCATTTCAGCGCCGGGCACGACATCGGCACGCCGGGGCGCGACCATCTGGTGCCCTTCGACCGCAAATTGATGTTCGGCGATCACACGACCCGGCCCGGCGCCGAGCTGCTCTATACCCGCGAGCAAGAAGTTTACCTGGGGATGTGCCGCCGCTGGCGCGACATTCCCAAGCCGACGATCGCGATGGTGCAGGGCGCGTGCATCGCCGGCGGGCTGATGCTGGCATGGGTGTGCGACCTGATCGTCGCCAGCGACGATGCCTTCTTCCAGGACCCCGTCAACCGCATGGGAATCCCGGGGGTCGAATATTTCGCGCATGGCTTCGAACTGCCGCCGCGTATCGCCAAGGGCTTTTTGCTGCTCGGCGAACGCATGCCCGCGGCGCGCGCCTATCAATTCGGCATGGTCAATGAAATGGTCCCGCGCGCCGAACTCAAGGACAAGGTGTCGGCAATGGCGCACGAACTCGCGACCCGCCCGCGGCTTGGCAATTGGCTGACCAAGCAGGCGCTCAACCATGTCGAGGATCTGCGCGGCAAGCGCACGGCGATGGATGCGGTGTTCCACATGCATCATTTCGCGCATGCGCAGAACGATCTGGTCAGCGGAAATTCGCTCGGCGGGCTCGACGGCGCGGCGATGGCCAAGGCGAACAAGAAGGCCGCGGGCGAAGGCTGATATTGTGACCGACGCGCTGACCACCCCGCTGACCCAGGCACTCGGATGCCGCCTGCCCGTGATCCAGACCGCGATGGGCTGGATCGCGACGCCTGAGCTGGTCGCGGCATCGAGCAATGCCGGGGCGTTCGGCTTTCTCGCGGGTGCGGTGATGACCCCCGCCGAACTCGCCAACGCGATCGCGCGGCTGCGCGACCTCACCCCGCACCGCTTCGGCGTCAATTTTCACAGTTTCCAGCCTGGCGCGGCGGCGATCGTCGATCTGATCGTCGCGAACAGCGATCGCGTCGGCGCGGTCAGTTTCGGGCGCGGTCCCGACGCGAAAATGATCGGCCGGTTCAAGGACGCCGGGATCCTCTGCATCCCCACCGTCGGCGCAGTCAAACATGCAGAGAAGATGGTCCAGCTGGGGTGTGAGATGATCACCGTGCAGGGCGGCGAAGGCGGCGGGCATACCGGCGCGGTCGCGACGACCGTGCTGCTGCCGCAGGTGCTCGATGCGGTCGAGGTGCCGGTCGTCGCGGCGGGCGGCTTTGCCGACGGACGCGGGCTCGCGGCGGCGCTGGCCTATGGCGCAGCGGGCATCGCGATGGGAACGCGCTTCCTGATGACCAGCGACAGCCCTATCCCCGACCGTTCGAAATCGGCCTATGTCCGCGCGGGCACCGGCGACATCATCGTGTCGACCAAGATCGACGGCATTCCGCAGCGGATGATCCTGACCCCCGCGATGCGACGCATCGAGGCGTCGGGCAAGCTCGCCATGTGGAAACGCGCGATCGAGGCGGGGCTGGCTATGAAGCGTCAGACCGGCGCCAGCTTTGGCGAACTGCTGCGCGCCGCGCGCGGCATGACCAGCCACGGCAATCTGTCGCTGCCGCAGGCGATGATGGCCGCGGCGGCGCCGATGCTGATCCAGAAAGCGGTCGTGGACGGCGACACCGAAAACGGCCTGCTCGCGACCGGGCTTGTCGGCGGGCGCCTCGGCGACCTGCCGAGCTGCGCCGATCTTCTGACTTCGATCGAAAAGGATGCGCGCGCCCGCCTGGCCGCGCTGCGAGGACTGGACTGAACCCATGCCGATACATTGCACCATCAAGGACCGGATCGCCGAAATCGTCTTCGACGTCCCGCCGGTCAACGCCTTCGACAGCGAAACCTGGATGGCGATCCCCGCGATCGTCACCGCGGCGGCGAGCAATCCCGATGTAAATTGCGTGCTGATCCGCGCCGAGGGCAAGGGTTTTTGCGGCGGGGTCGATATCAAGGAGATGCAGGCGCATCCCGAACGCATCACCCTCCTCAATCGCGGCAATTACCTGACCTTCAAGGCGATCCGTAGCGCCGAGGTGCCGGTGATCAGCGCCGTGCACAAGTTCGTGATCGGCGGCGGTATCGGCATTTGCGGCGCCAGCGACAGCATCATCGCCGCCGACGACGCCTATTTCTCGCTGCCCGAGGTCGATCGCGGCGCGATGGGCGGGGCTTCGCACCTTTCACGCATGTTGCCGCTGCACAAGGTGCGCGCGGCCTTTTTCACCGGCGGCACGATCCCCGCCGAGGAAGCCTGGCGGCTGGGCGCGATCGAGAAGGTCGTGCCGCGCGCCGACCTCGAATCCGAAGCCCGCGCCTTTTGCGCGGTCATCGCTTCGAAATCGCGCAAGGCGCTCGTCATCGCCAAGGAGGCGCTGAACGGCCTCGAGGAACGCGACGTCGACCGCGGATACCGCTGGGAACAGGGTTTCACGCTGGAAATGTATATGCACGAAGACAGTCAGAAATCGCGCGATGCCTTTGTCGAAACGGGCAAGGCGGCCAAATTCTGATGGATCTCGCCTACACAACTGAACAACGGGCTTTCCGCGCCGAGGTGCGCGCGTGGATGGACGCGCATGTACCCAAGGAGCCGCTGGTCACGCTCGAATGCCGCGAAGGCTTTGACCAGCATGTCGTGTGGGAACGCACGCTCGCGAGCGGAAACTGGGGCATGGTCACCTGGCCCGAGGCTTATGGCGGGCGCGGGCTCGACCTGATCCAGTGGCTGATCTTCGAGGAAGAATATTTCCGCGCTGGCGGCCCCAATCGCGCCAACCAGAATGGCATTTTCCTGCTCGGTCCGACGATCATGGAATTCGGCACGCCCGAACAAAAGGCGCGCTTCCTGACCCCGATGGCGAAGGGTGAGACGATGTGGGCGCAGGCCTGGTCCGAACCCGGCGCCGGGTCGGACATGGCGGCGATCACCAGCAAGGCGGTGCGCGACGGCGATCATTATGTGATCAGCGGCCAGAAAACCTGGTCGAGCCGCGCCGCCTTCGCCGACTGGGGCTTCGGCATTTTCCGCACCGAAGAGGGCAGCAAGCGCCACAAGGGGCTGAGCTTCATCCTGTTCGACCTGAATAGCCCCGGCATCACCCGCCGCCCGATCCGCCAGCTGCACGGCGACACCGGCTTTGCCGAGCTCTTCTTCGACGAGGTGCGCGTGCCCGTCGAAAACCGCATCGCGGGCGAAGGCGAGGGCTGGAAGGTCGCGATGGCGACCGCGGGGTTCGAACGCGGGCTGATGCTGCGCTCGCCCGGCCGGTTTCAGGCGACCGCGAAGCGGCTGGTCGAGCTTTATCGCGAGCACGAAGCCGAAGCCGCGCCATCGGCGCGCGAGGCGGTGATGACCGCGTGGATGCAGGCGCAGGCCTATGCCTATAACACCTATGCCGTCGCCGCGAAGATCATGGCGGGTGGGTCGATCGGGGCCGAGGCGAGCCTCAACAAGATTTTCTGGTCCGAACTCGACCGCGCGATGCACCGCACCGCGATGCAATTGCTGGGCGCCGCCGCCGAGCTCCGCCGTTTCGACGACGGCCGCATGAACCAGTGGCTGGAGGGTTATATCTTCTCGCTATCGGGTCCGATCTATGCCGGGTCGAACGAAATCCAGCGCAATATCACCGCCGAACGATTGCTCGATTTGCCCAGAGTGGGAGCGGGCTGATGGAATTTCTGCTGAACGAAGACCAGCTCGCGCTGGCCGAAACCGTCCGCGACTATCTCGCGGGAACACATGGGCCCGACGTGCTGCGCCGGCTCGATGCGGGCGACAATCGCGATCCCGCGATCTGGCAGGGTCTCGTCGACATGGGGCTAACCGGCCTGCTGGTTCCCGAGGAGCATGGCGGGCTCGGCCTTGGCCTTGTCGATGCGACTTTGATCGCGCGCGAATGCGGACGCGCCTGTGTTGCCGAGCCGCTCGTCGACACCGCCTTTGTCGCAGTGCCGTGGCTGTTGGCGCAGGGTGAGACCGCACAAATGGCCGCAATCGTCGCGGGAACCGCGAAGCCGTCAATCGCGCATGCGATCAACCCGTGGGTCAGCGATGGCGAAGGCGCAGCGCTCGACAGCATCGACCCGTTGCGCAATCTGACCCGGCCTGTCGGCGCGCCGTCTTCGGACCAGCTGCTAGCTGATCTCGGCGCGCTGATGGCCGCGGCGCAGCTTGTCGGGCTGGCCGAGGCGATGCTCGACCAGTCGGCGGCCTATGCTAAAATCCGCACCCAATTCGGCCAGCCAATCGGTGCGTTTCAGGCGGTGAAGCACCAACTCGCCACCGCGGCGGTCGCCATCGAATTCGCCAAGCCGGTTCTCTGGCGCGCGGCGCAGGCACTCGCCGATGGCCTGCCCAGCGCACCCGTCCATATCAGCCACGCCAAGATCGCCGCGACCGACGCCGCGATCCAGATGGCCGAAACCGCGATCCAGGTCCATGGCGCGATGGGCTACACCTATGAGGTCGACCTGCATTTCTGGATGAAGCGCAGCTGGGCGCTCGCGGGGGCGTGGGGCAGCCGCGCATTTCATCTCAAACGCATCGACGACGCCGTGATCGGCGGGGGGCTGGCGATCGGCCCCGACCAAACATTCGCATAAGGAAATCTGATGGCCGAAGCTTATATCATCGATGCGGTACGCACGCCGATCGGACGCAAGAAGGGCAGCCTTGCCGCCGTCCATCCCGCCGATCTTGGCGCGCATCCGATCAAGGCACTGATCGCGCGCACCGGGATCGACGCGGGGGCGGTCGACGATGTCGTCTGGGGCTGCTGCGACACAATCGGGCCGCAGGCGGGCGACATCGGGCGCACCGTCTGGCTCGTCGCCGGGATGCCGCAGCATGTCCCCGGCACAACGGTCGACCGCCAGTGCGGATCGTCGCAGCAGGCGCTGCATTTCGCGGCGCAGGGCGTGATGAGCGGGACGCAGGATCTGGTCGTCGCGGGTGGATCGCAGGCGATGAATGCCATCCCGATCAGTGCGGCGATGTATGCGGGTGAACCCCATGGTTTCACCAACCCGTTCAACACCTCGCCCGGCTGGATCGCGCGCTATGGCGACGGGCTGCTCAACCAGATCAACTCGGCCGAAATGATCGCCGACAAATGGGGCCTCAGCCGCGCCGAGATGGAGGAATTCGCCTTCGCATCGCACCAGCGCGCGCAGGCCGCGACCGATGCCGGCTGGTTCGCCAATGAAATCGCGCCACTCGAAGGGCTGGCGCAGGACGAGACGATCCGCCCCGGAACGACGCGCGAAGGGCTGGCCGAACTGCGGCTGATTCAGGAGGGCGGCAAGATCACCGCGGGCATCTCCAGCCAGAATTGCGACGGCGCCGCCGCAATGCTGATCGCGTCGGAGGCGGCGGTGAAGGACCATGGACTGACCCCGCGCGCGCGCATCCACCATCTGTCGGTGCGCGCCGACGATCCGGTGTGGATGCTCACCGCGCCGATCCCCGCGACGCAATATGCGCTGGCAAAGGCGGGGATGACCGTCGCCGACATCGACCTGTTCGAATGCAATGAAGCCTTCGCCAGCGTGCCGATGGCGTGGATGAAGGAACTCGGCATCCCGCATGAAAAGGTCAATGTCCACGGCGGCGCGATCGCGCTCGGCCACCCGCTCGGCGCGACCGGCGCGCGACTGATGACGACGATGCTCAATGCGCTTGAGCGTACCGGCGGTCGCTATGGTCTGCAGACCATGTGCGAAGGCGGCGGTCAGGCCAATGTCACGATAATCGAGAGGCTGTAATGACACTTTGCGAAGGACGGACCGTCATCATCACCGGCGCGGCGCGCGGGCTCGGGCGCTCCTATGCGCTCGCCTTCGCCGCCGAAGGCGCCAATGTCGTCGTCAATGACATCGGCACCAGCCTTGCGGGCGAAGGCCGCGACACGTCGGCGGCCGACGGTGTGGTCGCCGAGATCAAGGCGGCGGGCGGCAACGCCATCGCCAATTATGAGGACATCACCGACTGGGATGCCGCCAAGCGCATCGTCGACGCCGCGGTCGCGGCGTTCGGCGACTTGCACGTCGTCGTCAATAATGCCGGTATCGTGCGCGATCGCATGTTCGTCTCCGCGACCCCCGAAGAGTGGGACGCAACGATGCATGTCCATCTGCGCGGCCACTTCTGTGTCAGCCGCCACGCGGTCGATTATTGGCGCGCGCAGCAGAAAGCGGGCAACCCCGTCGATGGCCGCATCATCAATACCACCAGCGGCGCGGGGCTCCAGGGCTCGATCGCACAGGCGGCCTATTCGACTGCCAAGGGCGGCATCGCCGCGCTGACTTTGGTGCAGGCGGCCGAGCTTGGCCGCTATGGGATCACCGCCAATGCGCTCGCCCCCGCGGCGCGCACGCGGATGACCGAGGGCGCGTTTGCCGACAAGATGGCCGCGGTCGAAACCGGCTTCGACGTACAGGACCCCGACAATATCGCGCCCACGGTCGTATGGCTCGGCTCCGAACAATCGAAGCATGTGACGGGCTGCGTTTTCGAACTGGAAGGCGGACGCATCACGATCGAGGATGGCTGGAAACTCGGCCCGACGGTCGACAAGCAGGAAAAATGGGCACCCGCTGATGTCGGCGATGCGGTCGACAAGCTGCTCGCTGTCCGCAGCGAACCGCGCAAGGTCTGGGGCAGCTGAGATGCATTTCGCCTTCACCGACGAACAGGCGATGATTGCCGAGACGGCGAAGACATTCTTTGCGGAGAATGCGACGAGCGAACGCACGCGTGCGGCGATGGCCGACACGGGTGTCGACAAGCCGCTGTGGCAGGCTTTCACCGGCGAACTCGGACTCGCCGGCGTCGCGATTCCCGAGGCACTCGGCGGCGTCGGGCTCGGCATGGTCGAGCTTGCGATCCTGGCCGAGGAAGGGGGGCGGCACACCGCGGCGCTGCCGCTGCTCGCCAGCCTTGGGCTTGCCGCCCCCGCGATCCTTGCGGGCGGCACCGACGAGCAGAAGGCGCGGCTCCTACCCCGCCTCGCGTCGGGCGATCTCGTGGCAAGCTTCGCCGCGGTGAATATGGGTGGAACGCCGGGCGCGACGCTCAGCGACGGGACGCTAACCGGCGCCGCGCTCCTCGTGCCGCACGGTGCCAGCGCAGGCCTGTTCGTGGTCGCGGCCGACAATGGCGTCGCGATCGTCGAGCGCGGCGCCCTCGGGCTCGGCATCACCCCGCTTACCAGCATGGACCAGACGCGTCCCTATGCCCGGCTCGATTTCGGCGGGGTCGCCGTCGAAACGCTCGCCGATCCGCGCGCCGCCGTCCACGCCGCCCTCACCACCGGGTGGCTCGCCATCGCCGCCGATGCGTTGGGCGGGGCGCAGGCGTGTCTCGACCGGACGGTCGCCTATACGCAGGAACGCATCCAGTTTGGCCGGTCGATCGGCAGTTTCCAGGCAGTCAAGCACCGGATGGCGGACATGATGGTCGCGATCGAGCAGACGCGCTCGGCGGTCTATTGGGCCGCCTGCGCGATCGACGAAGGGTCGGACGAAGCACCGTTCGCGGTCCACGCCGCCAAGGCGTTCGCTTGCGATACCTATAGCCACTGCGCGGGCGAGATGATCCAGCTCCACGGCGGCATCGGTTTCACCTGGGAGCATGACGCGCATCTCTATTTCAAGCGCGCGCGCAGCAACGCGAGCCTGCTCGGCACCCCCGACTGGCACCGCGAACAGGTGGCGGGGCTTGCCGGATTGGACGAAGCAGCATGAAGCTCGGATTTTCCCCTGAGGAAGAAGCCTTCCGCGCCGAAGCCGCCGCATGGCTCAAGGCCGAGCTGGAAGGCCCCTTCACCGACGTGCGCGGGCTCACCAGCCTGACCGAAATGCCCGAACGCCGCCGCGCCTGGGAGCGCCGGCTGGGTGAAGCGGGCTGGAGTTGCGTCGGCTGGCCCAAGGTCTATGGCGGGCGCGATGCGACGCTCGCGCAGCAGGTCATCTTCGCCGAGGAATATGCGCGCGCGGGCGCCCCGCCCCGGCTCAACCATATCGGCATCGAACTCGCCGGCCCGACCATCCTCGCCTTCGGCACTGAGGAGCAAAAGGCGCGCTTTCTCCCCGCGATCGCACGCGGCGAAGAAATCTGGTGCCAGGGCTATTCGGAGCCCGGCGCCGGCTCCGACCTTGCCAATGTCCGCACCCGCGCATGGCGCGACGGCGACGACTGGGTGATCGAGGGGCAGAAGGTCTGGACCAGCCTCGCGCAATTTTCCGACTGGATTTTCGTGATCGCGCGCACCGAGGAGGGATCGAAGGGCCCCAAGGGACTCTCTTTCCTGCTCGTCCCCGTCGACCAAAGCGGCGTCACTGTCCGTCCGATCCATCAGATCACCGGCGAGGCCGAGTTCAACGAGACGTTTTTCGACGGCGCGCACACCGACGCCGCCAACATCCTCGGCGCGCCCGGCGATGGCTGGACGGTCGCGATGGGGCTGCTCGGCTTTGAGCGCGGCGTCTCGACGCTTGCGCAGCAAATGGGCTTTCGCAACGAACTCGACGCGGTGATCGCCGCGGCGCGCGCCAATGGTGAGGCGAAAAACCCGCTCATCCGCCAGCGCATCGCCAAGGCCGAGATCGGCCTGAAGCTGATGCGCTATGGCGCGCTGCGCATGCTCACCGATGCCGAGGACGGCAAGCTCAACCCGTCGGCGCTCACCTACAAGATTCAGTGGGCGACATGGCGCCGCGATCTCGGCGAGCTTGCAATGGACGTGCTGGGACAGGCGGGCGAGACCGTCGCGGGGCACGAATACGCCTTCCCCGCGCTGCCCAACCTGTTCCTCTATAGCCGTGCCGACACGATCTATGGCGGCACGAACGAAATTCAGCGCAACATCATCGCCGAGCGCGCGCTGGGGCTACCCCGCGAACCGCGCGGCGACCTCAAGTAAAGGAACGAAGCGTGGCACGACCCGCCCCCGAATATCCGACCCCGACCGGCCTTCTGAAGGGCAAGACCGTGCTGATCACCGCCGCCGCGGGCAGCGGCATCGGCGGCGCGGTCGCGCAGCGCGCCGCGGAGGAAGGCGCAACGCTCTTCCTCTCGGACATGCACGAACGCCGGCTCGGCGAGACCGCCGACCGGATCGAGGGATTGGGCTTCGCACGACCCGGCACACTCGTCTGCGACGTCACCAACGAGGAGCAGGTGCAGGCGCTGGTCGCCGCGGCGATCGCGGGCATGGGCCATATCGATGTCCTCATCAACAATGCCGGGCTCGGCGGCGCGGCTTCGGTCGTCGAAATGACCGACGACCAGTGGCACAAGGTGCTCGACGTGACCTTGACCAGCGTCTTCCGCATGACACGCGCGATCCTGCCGCACATGTACGAGCGCCAGAAGGGCGCGATCGTCAACAACGCCTCGGTGCTCGGCTGGCGCGCGCAAAAGCTGCAGGCGCATTATGCCGCGGCGAAAGCCGGCGTCATGGCCTTCACGCGCTGTTCGGCGCTCGAAGCCGCCGAGCACGGCGTCCGCATCAACGCGGTCTCGCCGAGCCTCGCGATGCACGCTTCGCTCTCCAAGGTGACCCCGCCAGGGCTGCTCGAGGAGTTGACCGAGAAGGAGGCTTTTGGCCGCTATGCCGAGCCGTGGGAGATCGCGAACGTGATGATCTTCCTAGCCAGCGGGCTTTCCTCCTACATGACAGGTGAAGTTCTCGCGGTGTCGAGCCAGCAGGCATGAGCGCGCGCATCTTCGAGACCCCCGCAGCGCTGCTCGATGCGGTGGGCGAAAACTTCGGCCCGACCGACTGGCTCGCGATCGAGCAGGACCGCATCGACCTGTTCGCCAAGGCCACCGACGATCATCAGTGGATTCACGTCGATCCCGAGCGCGCGAAGGACGGTCCCTTCGGCGGCACGATCGCGCACGGTTATCTGACGATGAGCCTCGTCAACCGCTTCCTCCCCGAACTGGTCGAGGTGCGTAGCGTTTCGATGGGGGTCAATGTCGGCACCGACAATCTGCGTTTTCTGAGCCCCGTCCGGTCGGGCAGCCGCATCCGTGGGTGTGGCGAGCTCGTCAAGGCCGAAGAAGCGAAGGGCGGCATCCAGGCGGTGGTCCGGGTGACGGTGGAAATCGAGGGGGCCGAGAAGCCCGCCTGCGTCGTCGACACGATCAGCCGGTTTTATCCGGAAGGATAGCTTCTGCGCCTTTGACAGAGGTCCGCAATGTCGTCGAAAATTGACGATTCGGCCCGGAAAAGCACGCCGGCTTGAGGTAGTTAATCGGTCAAAACTGTCCGCGCGGCCGGCAAATATGTCCTGCTGATCGGAACGGCCGTGTCATCAACCAGCCGGGCGATTGCTCGTCCGGGCGCTCTTTCCAACGCGCGAACGCCGTCTTTGGCCACCCACCAGCTACGATGCACGCGAAGGCCCAGCCGGGGATCGATGATCGCCGCCGCGTCCGCCAGCCGCATCAGGATCAGTGCCGAGCCGTGGAGCGTGTGCACGCGCACATAATGATCCTCGGCTTCCAGTGCGAGAATGTCCCGGCGTAAAGCCGCCGGAAGCTTCGACACGAACTCGCGCGGGTATTCGGGGGGCGCGGCTGGCTTTTCCACGGGTGCGGCCACAGTCATCGGATCGTCCGGCGATATGACGCGGGCGATCAGCAGCTGGACGAGCGCCACGTAGGGAAATAACGCGAGCAGTTGAACGGGACTGAACATTCTGCCCGGTCGGACCACCCCCATGGCCCACGCCACGAAGAAGGTCATGGGCACCGCGGATGCGGCTGCTACTGCGATGATCCGTGTTGCCGTTCTCGTGCCCGGCGAACTGGACGAAAGGACTCGCTCCGCGGCAGCAGCGGCTCCAAAGCCGACGAGTGCGATGACCATCCAGAAAGGATATCGCACCTCTGGGCCGAGGGCGGTTTGCGATCCGAATGGCCCCGTCACTCCAAGCACCGCGCCAAAAGCCACCGCGCTGAGCGGCCCCCGCCACTTCCCCATCATTCGCCATTCACGCATCGCCAACTGCATCGGCCCACCAGTCACGAAATTGCGGAAGCTATTCACGATTTCCCCCATTGTCGACAGACATCGCGACCCGCCAACCAGCCAGCACGAAATGTTGACATGGAGAAAGCAATGAAACGGATTATCGCTGGCTTGGCATTGGCATCTGCAGCTGTTCCAGCGGCAGCAAGCGAGGCCGTAAATATGCGTTTTGAGTGCGGCGCGGGAGCCGCTACGGCGGGCAGCGTGGCTCCGAACCTCCACGGAAACTGGGATTTCCTGATGCATGTCGGGACAACGCCCAATTTCGGACTTTTGTCGATCGGCTTCGTCGAGGACGCTTATGGCGGATCGCTGTCGCTGTGGATGACGGCACCCGTCATACTGCGCAAAATCACCTTGACCGGCAACAGCTTCCACATGGCGGTCGCCTCCCGCGAAGGCGACGTGCTGTTCGACGGCACGCTCTCGGCCAAGGGCGACCGGATGTGCGGAACCGTTACCTACCACGGCGGCCGCACCTTCCCGGCGGTAGCGCAGAAGCGGCCCTCAACCTACCAGTCGCAGCCTCAGGCTCAGCGGGATCGGTAGTCAGCTGAACGGGCGGGTGGGTAGCTGGCGAGAAAAGGGCCGCAATGGATCGCTAGCCGTCGCCCTGTCGCATCGGACGATGGCTACGCCCTCGGATCGCGCAGAAGGAACTTCTGCACCTTGCCCGCAGCGTTCATCGGCAGCGCGTCAAGGATTACCACCTGACGCGGCACCTTGTAATTCGCCATATTTTCGCGGCACCAGGCGACGATCTCTTCGGGGGTGGCGCCCGCGCCGGGGCGCAGGACGACATAGGCCTTAGGCACTTCGCCCAGCCGTTCGTCGGGCACGCCGATCACCGCCGACTGCATGACCGCAGGATTGGCGGCGAGCAGTCCTTCGATTTCGGCCGGATAGGCGTTGAAGCCGCCGACGATGAAGATGTCCTTGGCGCGGTCGGTGATCTTCACATTGCCGCGTGCGTCCTGCACCGCAATGTCGCCGGTGCGCAGCCAGCCTTCGCTATCGACCGCCGCCGCGGTCGCCGCCGGATCGTTGAAATAGCCCTGCATCACATTGGGCCCGCGCACGAGCAGTTCGCCCGCCTCGCCCGGCGCCACTATCTCGCCAGTCTCGTTGGCAAGCTTGACCTCGATCCCGGCGAGCGGGCGGCCCGCGGTGTTGGCAATCGTCACAGCGTCGTCGCCGACGCTACACATCGTCACGACGCCGCAGGTTTCGGTGAGGCCATAGGCGGTGAGCACGACATCGATACCGAGCTTGCCGCGCATTTCCTCGATCAGGGTGACCGGCACCGACGCGGCGCCGGTGATCGACACGCGCAGCGACGAAATATCATGGTCGCGATAAGGACCCGCGAGCAGGCTCTGGAAGATCGTCGGCGGGCCGGGGAGCAGCGTCACCCGTTCGCGCTCGATCCGTTCGAGCACGCTGTCGGTCTGGAACACGGCGTGGGGCAGCACGGTCACCCCGCGCATCAGCGCGACCAGCCAGCCGGCCTTGTAGCCGAAGCTGTGGAAAAACGGGTTGATGATCAGGAAATTGTCGCCCGGCCCATAGGTCAGCGTCTCGCCATAAGCGAGGTACAGGCGGACATTTTGCCCATGCGTCGTCACGGCGCCCTTTGGATTGCCTGTGGTGCCCGAGGTGAAGAGGATGTCGCAGACCTGAGCCTCGCCCAGCGCATCCATCCGCGCGGCGACCGCGGCATCGGAAAGCGCCGCGCCGCGATCGAGGAAGGTCTGCCACGCCATGCCACCCTTGTCGCCGTCCATCAGGACGATCCCGCGCAGATCGGGCAGATCCTCGTCCGCGATCAGTTCGGGATAGGCGGTGCCGAGAAAATCGGAGACGGTGAACAGCAGCTTGGCACCGCTGGTGCGCAGGATATAACCCGCCTCGCGTCCCTTCAGCCGCGTGTTAAGCGGCACGATCGCGGCGCCCGCCGCCTGCGCGCCGATTGCGGCGATGATCCAGCCAATCGCATTGGGCGCCCAGATCGCGACCCGGTCCCCCGCCACGATTCCTGCCGCGACAAAGCCCTTTGCTGCGGCGCGCACCAGCGGTTCGAGATCGCGATAACGAACCTCGGTCCCGTCCTCGCCCCGGATCGCGACGGCATCGCCCTGCGCGCGCGCCGCGGCGAAGATTTTATGGGGTATCGTGAACTTGGCTTCGGCCACGGCAGATCGTCTCCTGCGCCGAGCATCCATGGACAGGCCGTCCATTGCCCGATCGATTTGCTCCCCGCTGCGTTACGCGCGGGTGCTGCTGCGACAACCCCTATTCGGGGGGCGCGCGATTTGCGCACCGCCTCTTGCCGCTCGGGTCCGGACAGGTCATTGCGGGATCGAGACCGACTCCCCAGCTTACCGGGTGGCGGGACGCGAACAGGAAGCGAAGCCGGAATGCGGATCGGAAAACCTCTGGCCGAAGTCGATGAACTGGTGACCCTGCTTTACCGCGGGCCGCTCGAAGCGACGCCGTGGCTGGGCTTCCTCGAAGCGCTGAGCCGGCGGATGCGCTGCGCGAGCGCGGCGATCACCTTGCGGCTCAGCCGGCAGGGCACGCCGCCGCTGATCATCTGGGGGCCGCCTCCGGTGATCGACGAGCGCGAGGCGCGGCGGATTCATGCGGTCCATGCCGAGCTCGGCGACCTCGACCCCTTGCGCAACGCGCTGACCAAAGCCGGCGACATCTTCCGGCTGAGCGAAGTGATCTCGCCCGAAGATCTTCGCGGCAATCGCTTCTATCGCGAGATATTGCAGCCCTATGGCATCGAATATCAGCTTGGCATGTATATTTCCGAACCCGGCGGATGGGAGGGCAATGTCGGCCTGACCAATGGCCCGGGCGAAGAGGATTTCACCGACGACGACAAGGCGGTGCTGCTCGCGCTCCGCCCGCATCTCGAACAGTCACTCGCCCTCTTCTCGCGCATCCGCCGCGACGAGACCGAGCTGCAGGTGATGATCGACACGCTCGACCGGCTGACGCTCTGCACCTTCATCCTCGATGGTGCAGGGCGCATCCTGCGCACCAACAGCGCCGGCCGCGCGCTGATCAAGTCGAGCACCGCGCTGCGCGCCGCCGACGACCGGCTCGTGCTCGCGAGCAAGACGGGCAACGCGCAGCTCCAGCAACTGGTCGGCAAGGCTGTCGCGGCGCGCCGCGATGGCGGCAGCTTCGCCGAAGGACTACGTATCGAGGCGGATATCGACCGGCATTTCGGGGTACTCGTGCGCTCGATCGAGACGCCCTCGCGCTACAGCAACGAGGCGGGGCCGGCCGCGGTGGTCTATGTCTCGGGGCTTGACAATAACCAGCCGCTCGAAAGACTGGTCAGCCAGATCTTCGACCTCACGCCGTCCGAAGCGCATCTCGCGGCGCTGCTCGCGACCGGGCTCAGCCTCGCCGAAGCGGCGGCAAGGCTGGAGCTCACCGAAAATACCGTGCGCAGCTATTGCAAGACGATCCTCAGCAAGACGGGAGTCAGCCGGCAGGCCGATCTCGTCCGCCTTATCCTGCGCAGCGTCGCTGTTCTCGGCTGACGGCCCCGGTGGCGCGCGTCAGCCTTCGACCGCGCGGCGATAGTGCGGCAGGGCGACAAGGAGCAGGGCCACGATCAGCGGCAGCACGACCGCACCGGCAATCGCGATAGAATAGCCCAGCGCCGCCTGGTCGCCGAAACCGAAATCGGTGATCGCGGCGATGACGCTGGCGCCCAGCCCCATCCCCACCAGATTGACGCACAAGAGCGAGATCGCGGTGACCTGGCCGCGCAGCTGATTGGGCGTCACATCCTGGATCGCGGTCAGCATCACGCCTTGCGACGCCTGACCGATCAGCGTGCCGATCGCCATCATCGTCAGCGACAGAAAGGCGGTCGGCATCAGCGGCGCGACGATCAGCGGAACGCCTTTCAGCACGGTGGCGATCAGCACGACGCGCATATTGGCGTCCGCCCGGCCACCCTGCATCAACCGTCCAGCGAGCCAGCCGCCGGAGAGCGTGCCGATGGTGCCGCAGGTCAGCATGATCATGCCGTAGGACATCCCCACCTCGGCCGGGCTCATGCCATAGCTGCGGATCAGGAATGTCGGGAACCACAGCGCGGTGCCGATCGCCAGAAGTGCGATCAGGGCGAGCGAACCGATCAGCGAACCGAACAGCGCCCAGCGCTCGGAAATATAGTCGAACCCTTCGCGCAGGCTGCTTTGCACCGACAGGTTCGCCGCCAGCTCCTGCCGCGCCGGCTCGCGGATCGTCATCATCAGTGCGGCGACGATCAATCCGGGCGCCGCAACGCACAAGAACACCATCTGCCACGGTTCGAAACTGCCGAGCCATGGCAATGTTGTGCCGCCTGCCTTGGTGAAACGCGCGAGCAGCCAGCCGCCGATCAACAACGCCAGGCCGCCTCCGATCGGATAGCCGATCGCATAGAAGCTGATCGCCAGCGCCCGTCGTCGCCGCTCGAAGTAATCGCTGATCAGCGAATAGGCGGTCGGGCTAAGCGTCGCCTCGCCCACCCCGACGCCGACGCGCGCGAGGAAGAGCCCGATGAAGCTGCTGGTAAAGCCGCAGGCGGCGGTCATCGCCGACCAGAACAGCACCCCCCAGACGATCAGCGTCGCGCGCCTTTTGGTGCGATCGACAAAGCGGCCGATCGGCAGCGCGGCGATGCTGTAGAGCAAGGAAAAGGCAAAGCCCTGAAGCAGGCTGATTTCGAAATCGCTGAGGTTCAGGTCGCGCTGGATCGGTTCGACCATCAGCGTCAGCACGCGGGCATCGATCGCGCTGAAGCAATAGCCAACGAACAGGATCGCGACGACCAGCCAGCGGTAGACGCCGCGAGAGGGCGCAGCGCCTACCGCCGGCTCTTCGGTCACCGCGGCGGTCACCATGCCGACGGCGGGTCCCGCCGCGCCAAAATCTGTTCGGTTCGCGCGGCGATCAGCACATCATTCTCCTCGCTCTCGGGCAGCAGCCAAAACCGCCCCGCCCGGATGCCGTCGAGTGCGAAGGCGGATACTTCGGCGGGTTCGGTCAGCTTGAGCTTGAGCCCGGTCGTCCGTACCAGATCCTCCATCGTGCGATAGGCGACTTTGGTCTGGGCTTCATTCTCGACATAATCCGCCGGGCGGACTTCGCCCGACGCCATGATCGCGGTGTTGACCGTGTGCGGCCCCGGGAAGAGCGTGGCGGCGCGCAGCTTGCCGCCTTCACGCAGCAATTGCTGGTGCAACACTTCGGAGATGCTGGTCACCGCCGCCTTGGTGGCGGCATAGATCGGCGTGTTGGGAAGCGAACGCAGCCCGCCGTTGGTCGAGCTGGTGTTGACGACCACGCCCTCCTGCCCCGCCTCGATCATCCGCGGCACAAAGGCCGCGATCCCGTGGACGACGCCGAGCACATTGACGTCGATCCCCCAACGCCAGTCGCTCAGCGGAAGCGTCCACAGCTTGCGCTGCGCCTCGCCCAAGCCGACGCCGGCATTGTTGAACAGGATATGCACCGTCTCGAACTGGCCAAAGACCTGATCCGCCAGCGCCCGCACCGACGCTTCCTTGGTGACGTCGCAGGCGATCGCAAGCACCTGCCCCGAACCCAGCGCGTCAATCTCTTCGCGCACGGCTTCAAGCCGCGCCGGATCGATATCGGCAATCACCACATGCGCGCCGGCGCGGGCGAGGTCGGCGCACAGACATTTGCCAACCCCGCTTGCGCCACCCGTTACGACCGCCACCCGGCCGGTAAAATCGTCCATCAGGCGGCCTTCCGCTCGCCGGCTTCGATGCCGACATTGCGCGGATCGTCGTGCCGCCCGACCCAGTGCGGCGCGATCCATTCGCCCGGCACCTTGCGCAGCAGCGTGCCGCC
Source organism: Sphingopyxis sp. CCNWLW2 (assembly GCF_037095755.1). Classification (NCBI taxonomy): domain Bacteria; kingdom Pseudomonadati; phylum Pseudomonadota; class Alphaproteobacteria; order Sphingomonadales; family Sphingopyxidaceae; genus Sphingopyxis; species Sphingopyxis sp. CCNWLW2. The sequence goes on along the minus strand of NZ_JBAWKJ010000002.1, from coordinate 109,070 downwards.
GGTCGCGGTCCCGCCTTCGACATATTGCATGTCGACGATGCGGCGCACGGGGATGTCGGCGAGCGGATCAAAGGCCGAATCGCGCAAGGTGATCGTCCCCGTCATCGCCCGGCGGGAATCGTAATTGCGTTCCCAGTTGAGGCGGGTGAGGAAAACGTCGCCGTCGAACTGGCCCGGCGTGTCGATCGACGGCATGCCCTTGTAGCAGAAAAGATGCTCTTCGAATTTCAGCGGCTGGTCGATCGCTTCGCCGATCGTGCCTTCGATTTCGAAATAGGCGATGCCGTGGCGCGAGCAGGTCGCGCGCAGATGGTCGCCATTGCGCTCGAAATGCGTCTCGGCGATCTTCTTCGGCTCGCCGAAACGCTCGCGACCCGAGGTGACGACGGTTTCGCCCTCCATCGCCATGTGGAAGCAATAGGCCCCCGGCGCGCCTTCATGCGTGCAATTGACGCCGACGGTCAGCGCGCCAATCTCGACCGTATCGGTTTCGGTGACATGCATCGCCACATGCACCATCTGCAGCCAGATTTCGGGCTTTGCGGTCGCGACGAGCGGCTGCGGCAGCAGCGCCGCGATGATTTCGGGATCGGTCTCATATGTCGCGCGAATCCCGTAGACGGTGTTGCGCAACATGCCTGGCGCACGGGTTTCGACGGGACCCTGAACATAACGCAATCTGGACATCGCAATTCTCCCTATGGCGCCCGCAGGCGCAGATGTGTGGCAGTGATGATTTTCCGCGCGCGCGGAGGGCTTATTCGGCGGCCTCGACCAGGCGACTTCCGTCGGGCCCGTCGCTATAAAATTGCTCGAAATAGCGGCGGAAGCGCAGGATCGGACCGTCGCCGTCGCACAGATAGGGCCGGGCGCGGTGGATCTTGTTGTGCCAGATCGGAATATCGCCCTCGACGCCCTTTTGCCCGCAGGTATTTTCGATCGCCGCCTCGATCGCCTTTTCCTCGGGCGAGCCCGGCGCGACCTTCGGGTGCGTGAAGCAGAAGCGCAGTTCGACGTCGTCGGCTTCGACCGGCGTAGCGATGACCAGAAGCGACAGCTCGACGAGCCCGCTCAGGCGCGTGAACTTCTGCCCTGCCCCGTTCTGGAGCGTGTCGACCGAATAGGGCAATTGCTTGCGCTCACCCGACGGCAGGTCGATGGTACGATGCCCGCGCGCGACACTGTGCCGCCGCACGCCATCATAATCGGTTTCCCCCTCCGGCACCGCGTCCATCGCGTGGACATAGGCAAAATGCGCGACATCGACGCCATTTTCGGCAATTTCCTGTGGGTTGCTGGCAAAGCGCCATTCGCGCTTGATCGGCTCGGCCCATTCGGGGTTGGTGAATTCGGGATAATCGATGACATCGAACGTCGGCGCGATGCCGTCGGGGTGATACCAGGCCCAGATGACGCCGCTCTTTTCGACCACCGGATAGGATTTCGCCAGCGGCTCGCGCTTCGCGCGCGGCGGGAAGGCCTTGGCATAGGGAATCTTGCTGCAGAAGCCGTCGGGGCGGAATGCCCAGTGATGGAAGGGACAGCGCAGGCTGTCGCCCTCGACCTGCCCGCCGTGCCCCATGTGCGCGCCGAGATGCGGGCAATAGGCATCGAGCAGCCCCGCCTCACCATTCTCGTTTCGGAAGAGCACGAGGTCGCGCCCGAAATAATGGACCGGACGCACATCGCCCACCTGCAGTTCGGCACCATAGCCGACCCCGAACCAGCCATACGGAATAGGCATCGGAAAGCGTTCAACCTTTGGCACGTCAGTCTCCCGGATGGCCGTCCTTTTCGGGCGGCTCTTGTCGGGCGAGTGTATCGATTGCCACGCCAGAGGTAAGACCCAAATGGCGTACAGTTTGTGCGTGGTGACGAACAATGAGGCCGGGCGGGCGCCAGCACACCACTTCGCGGTCGCTCAAAGTCCTGTGCCCGCCGGCATCGTCGGCGCCTCTATGGCGACGAGCATCTCGCCAAAGGCGCGCGCCGCCGGGGATGCCACGCCGCCGCTGCGGATCAGCATGAAATCGGCGCTGGGCAAGGCCGGGAGGCCATAGTGGCCATCGAGCAGGCGTAGGCCGGGTTCCAGATCGCTGCGCATCAGCACCGCGACCGCCAGCCCCGATCGTACCGCCGCGCGGAGGCCCTGTTCGCTCGGCGAGGTGAAAGCGATGTGCCAGTCGATCGGTGTCGCATCCAGCGCGGCGACCCCCACCAGCCGGTTGACGCAATTCGGGGGGTGGAAGGCAAGTGGCAGCGACGCGCCCTCGGGCAACAGGAAATTGTCGGCCGCGACCCACCCGAACTCCGCCCGCCGCAAAGGGATGCCGCCATTCTCGGCCCCGGCGGTGGAAAGCACGACGGCAAGGTCCAGTTCCTCGGCCGCGATCATCGTGCTGAGGTCGAGATAGGTGCTGACATGAACATCGAGCCGCACCGCGGGAAAGGCGCGCGAGAACTGGCAGAGCAGCGCCGGCAATCGCTCGCCCATGAAAGCTTCCGGGGCGCCAAAGCGCACGACTCCCGTTACCGAGGAGGGGCGGAAGCGTTGCGCGAGCGCGTCGAGGCCGGCGAGGATATCGCGCGCGTGCAGCAGAAGGTCTTCGCCGTCGTCGGTCAGGGTCAACCGGCGCGTCGTGCGACGGATCAGCGACCGGCCGAGCTGTTCCTCGAGGCGCCGGATCTGGTGGCTCACCGCCGGCTGTGTGAGATTCAACCGCCGGGCGGCCCGCGTGAAGCCGCCCGCCTCGCTGACCGCCACGAACGCGCGCAGAAGTACCGGATCGATGTCCATGACGGTCAATTAATTATGATTGGTTATGAATTCCAGAAAATAAAATCATTTCCGTCATCACTTGCTTCTCCCCAGATAGCGCACCATCCGGGCAGACAGGCCCGGACACTCGAAAGGTGCCGCCTATGTCTCTCCATCCTGCCCGCAAAAACGCGCTGGCCCTGCTCGCGATGTGCCTTGGCGCACTGATGTTCGGCCTCGAGATTACAAGTGTTCCGGTGGTCCTGCCGCGCCTCGAAGAAGTTCTGCACGGCGACTTCCAGGAACTGCAGTGGGTTATGAACGCCTATACGCTCGCGTGCACGACCGTGCTGATGGCGACCGGAACGCTGGCCGATCGCTTTGGCCGCAAGCGCGTCTTCCTGATCAGCGTGACTGCCTTTGGTGCCACCTCCGCGCTTTGCGGCCTTGCCGACAGCATGGCACTGCTCATCGCGGGCCGGCTGCTTCAGGGTCTTGCCGGTGGGGCCATGCTGATCTGCTCGATCGCGCTCCTCTCGCACCAGTTTCAGGACGCACGCGACCGCGGCCGCGCTTTCGCAACCTGGGGCGTTGTCTCGGGAATCGGCCTCGGTTTCGGTCCGATCGTCGGGAGCGCGATTATCGCGTTGGCGGGCTGGGAATGGATATTTCTTGTCCATCTTCCTATCGCGATCCTGACGCTGGCGATTGCCGCCGGCGCGATAACCGAATCGCGCGATCCGGACGCCAGCGGCCTCGACGTGACGGGAATCCTGACGCTCTCGCTGGCGGTATTCGGTCTGGTCTATGTCATCACGCAGGGGGCCACGCTTGGCCTTCCCGCTTCGATCGCCATCGCTGCCGCCACGGCTCTGTGTTTCGCCGCATTCCTGTTTGCCGAGCGGCGCCAAACGCATCCGATGTTCGATTTCTCGGTCTTTCGAAACCGCAGCTTTTCGGGCGCCATCCTTGGCTGCATCGCGATGAACGTCAGCTATTGGCCCTTCATGATCTATCTGCCGATCTATCTTCAGCTTGGCCTCGGGTACGACACGCTCGGCACCGGCCTGTGCCTGCTCGCCTACACATTGCCGGCGCTGATCTTTCCCCCCGTGGGCGAGCGCATGTCGCTCCGATACGGACCGGGTGCCGTCATTCCTTTCGGCCTGACCACGATCGGACTTGGCTTCGTAGCAATGAAGCTCGGGAGCATTGCGGCAGAGCCGGACTGGCTGACGATGTTGCCCGGCATGCTTCTTGCGGGCATCGGGATCGGGATCACCAATACGCCGGTGACCAATACCACGACGGGGTCGGTTCCCCCGAGCCGGGCCGGCATGGCGTCGGGTATCGACATGAGCGCGCGGCTGATCACGCTGGCGGTGAACATCGCCGTCATGGGCCTATTGCTCGTCGAAGGGATCGCCGCCGCGCTGCAACGCGCCACGCCGAAGGACGTCGAGCTCGCTGAGCTGCGCGTTACCGCGGAAGCGATCGCCGCCGGCAATGCCGAAGCACTCGCGACCGGTCAGGCGGTCATCGGCAACCTGCCGGAAGCGGTTGTGCAGCATGGCCTCATCGCCGGCTTCGGCCCCGTCATGATCTATGGAGGTGTCGGAGCCTGGATATTGGCAATATTGAGCCTCGTCCTCTTCCGGCACGGGCGGGGACGCTCTCACCTCCGCCCCGATGATGGAGGTAGCGGCTATGCTCTCTAATATCGCGCGGCGAGCGATGCCGCCATCGAGGGACGGATTTTCGTGCGCCCCGTCTTGCGCACCAGATAGTCGATGAAGGCGCGCGTCGCGACCGACATGATGCCCGGCGAATAGACGACCCAGCATTCCCGGTCATAGAAGGACCATTCCTCCTCAAGCGCGAGCATTCGCCCCTCGGTCAGATCCTGGCGGACGACGCTGACCGGCAGGCTGGCGATGCCAAGCCCCTTTCGCGCGGCGCTGCGCAGGGCAATGCCGCTGTTGCTGGCCCACCGGGGCTGGACCCGGATGCAGATGCCGTCGTTAAAATTGATCGACGCGGTGCGGTCGGTCAGACAGTCATGTTCCAGCAGATCTTCGGGCGTTTTGGGCCAGCCGCGGGCTGCGACATATTCGGGTGCCGCGCACAGGCAGTAGGAGAGATAACCAAAGGTGCGCGCGCGCAAGTTCGAATTCGGCAACGCGCCATAACGGATGACGATGTCGAAGCTTTCCTGAACAATCTCGTTTTCGTTCAGATAGGCGATGGGCTCGATCATAATCCCGGGATGTTCGGCGCTGAATTCGGCCAGCAGCGCCGACATGTAATCCGAACCGAAGATATCGCTGAGCCCGATGCGCAGCCGGCCCACCGGCTGGGTGCTATAGAGTCCGACCTGCTTTTCGACCTCGCTCAGCCGTTGTTGCAGCTGCGCGCATTCGCGGTGGAAGCTTTCGCCCGCGCCGGTCAGCGAAAGGCGGCGCGTCGTCCGGACGAGCAGCTGCACGCCCAGCCGCTCTTCCAGTTCGTGAACCGTTTTGCTGATATAGGATTTGGAAAGGCCGAGCTGGTCGCCCGCAGCCGTGAAGCTGCCCTGATCGACAACCGCCAGAAATTCCTCGATCCCGCGCCAGCTTGACATCAACCCACCTTAGAGCCTGCCCTGGCCAATTGAACGCGTTATGATCGTTCTGGGAAACCCGCCGGGCAGGAGCGGTGCGTAGTGCGGGCCGGTGGCCCGTGCAAGCACCGCGACGCCGGCGAATTTCCCGGAACGCCCCCTGCGGCCGGTCTATTCGGCCGCCTGCTTGACGAAGAGTTCGCGGCGCGGCCCGATTTCGCCCGCGATTTTCCACAGCGCGTCGGCATCGACATCATAGACGTCGAGCGCGTTGATGCCGAGCATCGCCTGGATATCGTCGTCGGGCAAACCGCCGAGGCTCGCCGACATTTTTTCGAACGTGTGCGGCCAGGTGCCCTCGGGATGCGGATAGTCGGTGCCCCACAGGATGCGATCGACGCCGATATCATAATAGGCCTGCGTCGTTTCCTCGTCGGGCAGCGCCGAACAGCCGACCCAGATGTTGCGCGCGAAATACTCGCTCGGCTTCATGCTCATATTGGCATAATAATCACCCAGTTTCCCGCTCGTATGCTTGGCCGATGCGCGGACGTCCATCAGCTGCATCACCCACGGGAACCAGAATTCGCCCCCCGCCTCGGTGAAGCAGACTTTGAGCTTCGGATATTCCTCGAACACCCCGCCGAAGGTCATCGCCCACAAGGGCCGCGTCATCCAGAAAGCGAACTCGCACAGGAACGTGCCGATCCAGCCGGGCTGCGTCGTGTCATAGGCGGGCGCGGCGCCCGAGTGGAAATGAAGCGGCATGTTCATTTCCTGGAGCATCGCCCAGATACGGTGATATTTGGTGTGATTGTAGAGGTCGTAGCCGTCGGTCAGCGCGGGGAAAAACACGCCTTTCAGCCCGTGGCGCTTCGCCCATTCAATCTCTTTCGCGGTCTCGTCGATGTCGTAGAGCGCCGGGATGACGGCCAGTCCGATGCGGCGGTGCGGATCGTCCTGGCAGAATTCGGCCAGCCAGCGATTGTGCGCGCGCGCGCCGGCCCACTGCAGTTCGGCCCGCGAAGCCGAAGGCCGGAGGCCGATGTCGGCGCCAAAGGGCGGCGCGTTGCGTTCGGTGATCCCGTCGGGGAACAGAACCTCGGCAGCGACGCCGTCGCCGTCGAGCACGCGGTTGCGGATCGTACCGTCCCACGCGCCCTCCAGCCCGTCGCCGACGCGCGAACGCCACTTGTTGTTGAAGTCGTCGATCAGGAAGCGTTTTTCATGCTCTTCGCGCGCCTTGATCTCGAGCTGAACCGTCTCGTCGAACTGCTGATGATATTTCGATTCCAGATAGCCCCGATATTTTTCGGGGGGCAGACCGACATGACCGTCCGACGAAATGACAAGATAACGATCCACACTCTCTCTCCAGTTTCTGTTTCTGTGCGCGGGCTAACTGGCCGTGCACGCCATGGTCAGACATTATGCTCTTCATCCGCCGGATAAAGCGGGTCGGGGCGAACGATCTATCGCTCGTTGTGGACAATATGCCGGGCCAGCACGGGCAGCAGATGGCTCAGCAGCAAGGCGCCGCCGATCGCCGCGGCGATCGCAAACGGCGCCGGACGCCACCATTGATAGGCGGCGGAGGCGAGGACGGGCGGCAAGGTGATCGACGCCCCGGCGATGAAGGTGATGGCAGAAGCGATTGCGACCTGATCCTCGGTCGATCCCGCGAGCGACGCCGCCGCGCTGAACCCCGGGCGCGCGAGACCATAGCCGAAGCTCGCGAGAATAAAGCCCAGGGCGGCGGCATTTACCCCGCCATGGGATATGGCCAGAAGATTTCCGGCAAAGGCAAAGCCGGTGCCGATGCGCATCATCGATAGCGGCGACGGCGAGAACAGCCGGACGAAACCCCATTGACCGAGCAGCGCCGCCACCGCGGCGGCGGTCATCGCGATGCCGATCATCCGCTGCGCCGCCATCGGGTCGTCGGCCATGCGGTCGATGATCACGAAGCCGATCGTATAAAGATTGATCGCCTGCGCCGAGCAAAGCAGCAGCCCAAAGCTCAGATAATGGCCTATCCCCTGTTGGCGCCAGACCTGCACGAGCGATATTTGCGGCGCGCCGCCGGCGACCGGCGCTACACCGCGCGACGTGCGAGGAAGGAATATATAGGCTCCCCCCAGCGCGATGACGCCGAATATCGCAAAGCCCAGCATCGGCCCGAGCGGCCCCAGCGGCTCGACAATCATCGCGGGCGCGATCGCGGGCCCGACGATGGTGCCGAGGCTGAGCGCCCCGGCCAGCGTCGTGATCGCGCGCGTCCGGGCGGCGCCGGCCGTCTGCGCCGCGATCAGCGCCTGCGTTGCGGTAGCCGCCGCCGAACCAAGCAGGCCATAGGTCGACCGCAAGATCGAAAAGAGCAGGAAAGCGGCGAAAGGTGTGAGCAGTCCCAGCAGGCCCAGTTCGACCGACAGTGCGCAGCCGCCCATCGATACGACGAAGCCCACGAGCCCCGCGCGAATATAGGGATTCGGCCCCTTGCGCTCGATCCGCGACACCCAGAAGGGCGCGCTGATCGCCCAGGTCAGCGCCGAGAGCGAAAAAATGCCCGCGACCAGAAAATCCGGGATGTGCAACAACCGGCCGATCGTCGGCATCACCGACACCAGCCCGATATTGCCGATCGCGGTGAGGAAGGTCACTGCCCCCAAAAAGGGCAGGACCCACCGCGACCCGGTGCGCGGCGGGTCCAATACCATAGACATTTCGGCTACGCAGCGGTCAGAAGCGGATACGAACTTCGCCGCCGAAACTGCGCGGATCGCCAAATTGACCGAGCGTGAGGACACCGAGGTTGATTGCGCTGACCAGATATTCCTTGTCGGTCAGATTCTTGCCCCACGCCGCAACCTCAAGCGTCGTGCCGCCGCCAAGTTCGATCTGGGTGAGCGCGATGCGCCCGTCGAGCAAGCCATAGGACGGCATCTTCGCCAGCGTGTCCGGCGTAATCGACGAGAACTGGCTGCTGCGCCAGCTGTAGTTGAGGCTCGCCTCCAGTCGCCCAACACCGGCATCGTGGCGATAAAGCCCGCCGATCTGATAATTCCACTTGGGCACGCGCGAGAGCACATAGGTTTTGGTGACGTCAGTGCCGTCGGGCAGGATGAAGTCGGTGTAGCGCGCATCGACATAGCCGCCGCCGAAGTTGAAGCTCAGCCCTTCGACGGGGCGCAGCACTCCCTCGACCTCGACGCCGGTGAACTTCGCCTTGCCCGCGTTGATGATGTTGGTGGTCACCAGCGCGGGGACGAGCACCCCGGCCTGAAAATCCTTATAGATCGAGTGATAGACCGCGGCGTTCAGATTGAGCAGGTTGCCGAAGCCGCCATATTTCATGCCCAATTCGTACGACGTCAGCTTTTCCGGATTATAGGAGGTCATAAAGGCCGCGTTGGTCGCAGCGGTATCGTTGATGCCCCCGCTCTTGAAGCCCGTCGCCACGCGCCCATAGACCGAAAAGTCGGGCTGGAATTTATAGAGGATGTTGAACTCGGGATTGAACCGCTTCCACACCCCCGAATTTTCGAGCGGACTGAGGTCGGTATAGCCGATCCCGCCCGCACCCGGCCGCGCACCCGCCGCCGGGCCGCCGCTGCGGGTGATCGGGTTGCCGTTCGCGTCGCGCTGGAACACGCCCGAACCGGGCGCCGCCGGATTGACGCGATAGGCCGAATTGGACAGCAGCAGCTCATAGGCGTGTTTCGATTCGCGCGTGTAGCGAAGCCCGACCGACGCCGTCAGCTTCTCGTCGAGCGCGCGCGGCGTCCACGCAAGCTGGCCATAGCCGGCATAGGATTTCGAACGGCCGCCGCGTTCGCTGATGTCGAAGGCGTTGCCACCGAACTGGAAGTTCCAGCGCGGGTTGAACACATCATATTCGTCGTCGAGATAGAAGGCGCCGAGCGTATATTTGAAATCGCCGACGGTTCCGATCGCCTGAAATTCCTGCGTGAACTGCTTGTAATTATTGTCGAGGATGATGCGCAGCAGATCGAGGGGGCTGCCGTCGAAATCGCTCGCCGACCGGGTAATCGCGGTCCGCCGCGCGGTGATCGACTTGAGCGTGAGGTCACCGATCCCCGGCTCCCATTCAAGGGTGAGCGCGTGCCCGTTGGTGCGATAGTCGCTGCGCAGCGCGCTTTGCGCACCGATCTCGCGCGTCCGTCCGCTCACCACATAGGGCCGGAGCAGCGCGTTGACGAACGCGGTCGCGCCCGATCCGGTGACCGCGGTGGTGGCAAGCTGGTTCGGCGTACCTTTGCTGTCCGAAATATCGTAGCTGTAGAGCGCGCTGAAGCTGCCCGACGGACGCCACAACAGGTCGGCGCGCGCCGCCCACAACTCTTCTTCGCCGAAATTATCCTTGCGCACGCTGTTGCGATAATAGCCGCCGTCGAGCTTGGTGATCAGGCCCACCTTGGCGCTGAAACCCGCCACTTCGGGCAGGTCGACCGAAATGCGCTGGTTGAACTGGCCCCAGCTCCCGGCGCCCGCCAGATATTGGCCGCCGAATTCACCGCTCGGCTTGCGCGTTATCAGATTGACCGCGCCGCCGATCGTGTTCTTGCCGTACAAAGTGCCCTGGGGTCCGCGCAGCACCTCGACGCGTTCCAGATCGACGGTGTCGAAGGCCGCGCCGGTCGATTTCCCGATCGGCACACCGTCGATATAGAGGCCCACGGGCTGGTCGCGAGCGAGGCTGGTGTCGGCCGAAGGCGACAGGCCGCGGATCGTGATCAGCGGCCCGAAGCTGTTGCCGATCGTCTCGTTGATCTGGATGTTCGGTACGATCGTCGCGATATCTGACACGTTGCGGACCTGTGCCCGGTCGATCGCCGCGCTGCTCACAGCGGAGACGGAGATCGGCACATCGACCAGCCGTTCTTCACGGCGCTGAGCGGTAACGACGATCTCGCCTTCGCCAAGTCCCGCACCCTTGTCATCCGCCTCCTGCGCGAATGCCAACGACGAGTTCAACGCAGTCGTGACCATGACCGCCGCGAACGCGGCTTTCCGAAATGCCATAATTCCTCCCTTCCCACGACGGCCGGTTTCGGCCGCCAATCTCCGGGCTTCTTCATAAGTGGCCCGATAACGCCTTTGAGGATAACCGACGAACCACGGCCGTAAAGCTCACGCTGGTGGCCACACTGTTCACTCCCATGGCGAATGGCGTTGGACCGCATCCGCTTGTATGGCGGGGTATGGCCGGACTGAAGCGTTAGTCCCTTCCCGATTGCCGGCTCCGGCGCCGCGCGGGAGATCGGGCGCGTGATTCCTACCGAAAAGATCTACGGTTCCGATAATACGGCCTATGATCAGAAATCTGTCAGCGCGCGCTTCGAAGCCCTGTTCCTGAACAACGTCGGCTTGGTCGTTACCCGCCTGCAGATCATAGCTGCCGCGCACAATCCGGTTACCGGCAGGGAACCGGAGAACTGGCACCAGCGGCTCGCCGAACTTCGTACCGTTCCAAAGGGCTTGATTTGTTCTGCCCTGCACATCCAGTCAGGAACGGGGTGTCGGGAGAAAATACAACGCACCATCCTATCGCGGTTTGGGCACCGAGATATATACGCCACCGGTGTTCGGATCGACCGAGAGATAGGGCGAACTCTTGCACGGGAAGGAGGCGTTCATCGCCATCAGAAACAGATGGTGCGTGGACAATTGCCGGGTCTGCGGATTGTCGCGAAGGAATTTGTGAAACACGTCGCGATACTGCTCATATGACGCGCCCGCCTGCGGGCAGTACACGGCCTCTTCAGGCGTTTTCCCCGTGTTCATCACGGGCGCATCGGCGATGCCCATGAAATATCCGATGCAAGCGCTATAGTCCTTCGGACCCGCGACGCATTGGCTGTAATAGGAATTGCCGCCCGCAAGGCTTTCGCGCTTCTGAAATGCCGAGCTTTCAGCCGGCAACAGCGCCGCGAACAGGGCCAGAGCAATCAACCGCATCATTCGCCCTCCCCAGGGATTTTCCTCTACCGGTCTATTATACCCGATGGGCCGCCGGGCCTAATGTTATTGCGCCAGGTTTTTATCCTGCCAAACAATTCGAAATTGCTCCAGCTGCCTGCTAGGAATGCATGCTGAAGGGATCAACGTGTTCGACTTCCTCGCGTTTCTGGCCATCATCATCCTGTTCATCCTGTTGATGGACACCCGCGGCCGGTTGAAGCGGGCGGAGACGACGCTGCTGGAAGCGGCCAAACGGATCGGCGCGCTGCAGCGCGGGGCCGCACCGCCGGTGGCCGACGAGGCGGCCGCCGAGATCGCGGCGGCCGTGCGGGACGCCGCCGTTCCGGTGCAGGACCAGCCCGTAGTCGCTGCCGATGCAACACCGCTTCCCGCGCTCTCAGCCGATCCCGTCGAGAGCACCATTGAAACGCCGCCCTCGCCCGCCGTCGCGGCGGCGCCTGCACTGAAACCGCCGAAGGCACCCGTTCCGGCCGGACCGCCGGTCAGTCTCGCGTCGCGGTTCGAGAATCTGTTTGGGAAGACGCTGCCGATCTGGGCCGGCGGGCTCACGCTCGCGATCGCTGGCGTGTTGATCGTTCGCTATGCGATCGACGCCGGTTTCTTTGCGCGCATCTTCACGCCCGGCGTGCAGATCGTCGCGGGACTCTTGTTCGGCCTCGGGCTGATCGGCGGCGCCGAATATGCCTGGCGTAACGAGGAAAAATTGCGCGACGTCCGCGTGCCCCAAGCGCTCTCGGGCGCGGGCATCGCGACACTCTACGCCGCGATCATGGTCGCGGCGAACGTCTATCAGCTGATCGGGCCGCTGCTCGCCTTCCTCGCGCTCGCGCTCGTCACCGCCGCGGCGCTCGGCCTGTCGCTCCGCTTCGGTCCGCCGAGCGCGCTGCTCGGCCTCGCGGGCGGGCTGGCGGCGCCCGCGATGGTCGGGGCGGTCGAACCCAATGTGCCGCTGCTCGCGGTCTATCTCGCGCTGACGATCGCCGGGCTCGCGGGGGTGGCGCGCGCGCGGCGCTGGCCGTGGCTCGCGCTCGCGGCGTTGGTCGGCGGGATCGGCTGGGGACTGTGGATGGTCCTGGCGAGCGCCGCGCTCGATATCGTCGGGGCGCTCTCGATCGGCGGCTTTGTCCTGCTCCTCGCGATCGCGCTGCCGATGATGGCATTCGACGGACCGCGCTCGACGCTGCTACGCGCCGCCTCGGCGATCGTCGGCGCGCTCCAGCTGGCGCTGCTCGTCGGTTATGGCGGCTTCGCGCCGCTCCACTGGGGCCTGTTCGCGCTGATCGCCGCGGCAGGGCAATGGCTCGCCTGGCGCGAGCGCGGCTTCGCGATCGTTCCGACGATCAGCCTGCTGCTCTCGCTGGCATTGCTGGCTGCCTGGCCCGATCCGACGCCCTTCTGGTTCGGTCTGATCGGACTGTCGCTGCTGATCATCCACGCCCTGCCGCTTCTTGTGCGGCTGTGGGTCGCCCCAAAAAAGCTAAGTCCGGCACACGAGCTTTGTGTGATCGCACTCGCCGCCGCACCGCTGACGAAATGGCACTTCTGGGGCATCGCCGACAGCGCGCTCGCCTTGATTGCTCTTGGCGGCGCGCTGCTCGCCGCGGCCGGCATCGCGCGCGGCTGGAAGGTTGAGGGGCGGACGAGCGACGGCCGCGTCGCATGGCTCGCAGCGACGGCGGGCGCGCTGCTCGCGCTCGCCATTCTCCTCGTCACTCCCGCGTGGCTGGCACCGCTTGGTATCGCTGCGGTAGCAGTCGCGCTGCTCTTCTTCGGCAAGGTCGCTCTCGACCCGCGCATTGAACGCGTCGCGGCGGGCTTCGTCGGCGCCGCACTGATCGCGCTGGTCGAGACATCGCGCGCCTTGGTCGAGCTGTCGCGGCTGGTCGAGGGTGCAAATGGCGCAGACACCGTGGCGCTTGTCCGCTGGGCCGGCCTTGCTGTCACTGCGCTCCTGTTCGCGGTTCGTGGCGAAGGCGCTATCGTGCGCCGGCTCGGCCAGATTGGCGCGGCATTGTTCGCCTACGGCGCCTTCGCGCAGCTCCTCCCGGCGAACGCGCTGATGCTCGTTCCGGCACTGGGCGGGGCGGCGGTGCTGCTTGCCACGCAGCGAGTTGCCTTCAGCCGCGTCGACGGCGCGGCGGCCAGCCTTGCCGTACTCAGCCTTGCGTGGGCGGCGCTCCCGATTGCCATCTGGTCGACAAAAGCATTGCTGTCGCTCGTCGGTATGCCGATGTCATTCGATGACACGCTGCTCACGATCGAACCGTTGCTGCTGCGGCTGCTGCTTCCCGCATTGCTGTTCGCGATACCCGTCTGGATGGTCCGCGATGCGCTCCCGCGCTGGCTGCGGATCGCCGCGCTCAGCCTCGCCGCCATAGTCGGCGGCATCGCCGTCCATTCGCTCTATCGCCTCGGCTTCGCTGCGATAGCGGGCGGGAACTTCGTCACGACGGGCATCCTTCAGCGGCTGATCTGGGAAGCGTTGTTGATCGGCGCGGGCTGGTTCGCGATGGCGCGCGGGCTGACCGGCCTCGCCCGCCCGCTGATTGTCGCGGGCACCGCACACGCACTTTTCTATGGCCTCATCCTGCACAATCCCTTGTGGTCCATGCAGGCGGTGGGAAGCTGGCCGCTCGTCAACCTGCTCATCCCGCTCTTCCTGCTGCCGTGGCTCGGGCTGACGCGGATGCCGGCGCTGTTCGCCAAGGCACCGGCACAGCTCGACCGCGCGATCCAGATTGTAACGATGCTGCTCGCCCTGGGCTTTGCATGGGCGACGCTTCGCCAACTGTTCCACGGCGCGCTGCTCGCGCAGCCGGGCGTCACCGAGGCGGAAAATATCCTGCGGTCGATCCTCATCCTCGCGCTCGCGCTCGGCTTCCTCCTGTGGGGCATCCGGGCCAAGCGTCACGACTGGCGTATCGCGTCGCTGGTGCTGATGATCGGCGCGGCGGGCAAGGTCTTCCTCTTCGACGCCTCGGGGCTCGAAGGGCTCGCACGGATCGGCTCGTTCGTCGCGCTCGGGTTCAGCCTGATCGGCATCGGCTGGCTCTATAGCCGCCAGCTCGCCCCCGACCGCGACAATGCCGCGCCGGCATCGGCCTGAACCACCCCCCGACAAGCCAGAGAAGCGAAACGATGCTGCGTAGCCTGCCCCCCGTCCCTGCCTGGTCCTCGGCGCTGATCGCCGCGCTCGTCGGCTTTGGCGGGACGATCGCGCTCGTCGTCCAGGCGATGCGCAACCTCGGCGCGTCGGGCGCCCAGACGGGGTCGGCGGTCACCGCGCTATGCCTCGGCATCGCACTCGCCGGTGCGGCGTTGTCGTGGCGGCTGCGCATGCCCGTGGTGCTCGCCTGGTCGACCCCCGGCGCGGCGCTGCTCGCTGCGGCCGCACCCGGCTTGTCGTGGCCCGTCGCGGTGGGCATCTTCCTGTCGGCGGCGCTGATGATGATCCTGCTCGGCATCGTGCCCCTGCTCGGACGGCTCGCCGAACGCATCCCGGCGTCGATCGCCTCGGCGATGCTCGCGGGTGTGCTCCTGCCCTTCTGCCTCAAGCTGTTCGGGCTCGGCGCCACCGACCCGCTACTTATCGCCTTGCTCGTCGCGGTCTTCGTCGCCGCGCGCCAGCGGCTGCCGCTCTACGCGCTGCTCCTCGCGCTCGCGGCGGGCATGGCGCTGACGCTGCTGCGCGGCGATATCGGGCCGCTGCCGCCCGGCGCGACCCTCGGCACACTTTTGCCCGTGGTTCCCGCCTTCGACGCGCGCGCGATCCTCAGCGTCGGCGTGCCGCTGTTCCTCGTGACCCTGGTGTCGCAGAACCTGCCCGGCCTCGTCGTGCTGCGCGGCGCGGGTTATGCACCGCCACCGCGTCCGCTGATCGTCGGGAGCGCGCTCGCCTGGCTCGCGGCGGCGCCCTTCGGCGCGCACGGCCTCAACCTCGCGGCTATCACCGCGGCGATCTGCACCGCCGAGGAGGCGCACCCCGACCGCGCGAAACGGTGGAGCGTCGGTATGCTCTATGCGGGCTTCTATCTGCTGCTCGCCATCTTCTCGCCGCTGCTCGTGCGCCTCTTCCTCGCGCTGCCGCCCACGGTCATCGCGGCGCTGACCGGCGTCGCGCTGATCCCCGCGCTGCTCGGCGCGATGGAGGCGATGATGGCGGCAAAGTCCGACCGCGACCCCGCGATCCTGACCTTCCTCGCCACCGGATCGGGGCTGACGCTGTTCGGGCTCGGATCGGCCTTTTGGGGACTGGTCGTCGGCTTTCTGGCGCTCGCGGCGAGCCGATGGCTGTCGGCGCGAACCTGAAATTCAGGCAGCGGCGCGCAGTTGTTCGACCTCGTCAGTCACGACCGGCGCGAAGCGTGCCGCGGGCGACCGCCCCTTCGCGGAAAAGCGGCCACAGGCTTACTTCTCTCGCTCTGATGGAATGTCGTCGCCCATCAGATAGTCGATCAGGAACGTCATCCGCATCGCCATGATGTCGGGCCGCGCGAGCGGATCGCTGACGCCATGCCCGCCCTCTTCATCTTCCAGCAGCCATGTCTGTCCCGGGGTTTCCATGAGCCGCGCGGCGAGCTTGCGCGCGTGCCCGGGCCCGACGCGATTGTCGGTGGTCGATACGGTGACCAGGAAGGGCGGATAGGTGACGCCGGGCTTCACATTATGGACGGGCGAATAGGCGCGGAGCTTTTCGGCCACCTCGGGCTTTGACGGGTCGCCATATTCGTCCATCCACGCCGCGCCCATCGCGATCTTCGGATAGCGCAGCATGTCGGCCAGCGGTACGTCGCTGATCGCGGCGGCATAGAGATCGGGGCGCTGCGTTGCGACGACTGCCGAGAGCAGGCCGCCATTCGAACTCCCGAACACACCGATATGTTTGGGCTGGGTGAAGCCCGATTTCACCAGATCCTCGGTCACCGCGATGAAATCGTCATAGGACACCTGCCGCTTCTCGCGAATCGCGGCCTGGTGCCATGCCTGACCCCGCTCGCCGCCGCCGCGGATCGCGGGAAGTGCGAGCGCCCCGCCGCGATCGAACCATAGCTTGAGCGCCTGCCCGCCGAACGCGCGCCCCAGATAGGACGGCGTCAGCGTGATCCCGAACGCGCCATAGCCGGTGATGAGCGTCGGCACCGCACCCGGCCGCGCGGGGGTGTTGGGGCGCACAAGATAATAGTCGACGGGGGTTCCATCCTTCGACCGCGCCGACTTCACCTCAACGGTGTAGCGGCTCTCGTCAAAGGCATGCTGGCCCTGTTCAAGGATGCGCGATGCACCTTTTGCCGGACGGAACTCAAGCGAAGTGGGAACGAGAAAGCCGGTGCGGCGGATGATGATATCCTCGTCGGCGGCATTGGCGCTCGCGACACCCAGGTCGATCCCCGCCTCGCCGGCGACGACGGGCGTGACGCTCCATCCCTGCGCGCCGAACGACGCCGCCTTGATTATGGTCTTGAGCGATTTCTGGACGGGCAGGAACACGCGCGACTTGCTCGACGCATAGCCGCCGAAGAACGAGATCACCTCACCTTCGGCGGGTGCATAAACGAGCTGGATTCGATCGGCATCCTTAACGTCGGCCGCGAAATCATATGCCATCACGCTTTCGCCCGGATAGCTGCGCCCGTTGATCGTGGCAGGCTCGGTAAGCTGGAACAGCGCATGACGATCGGTCCCGCCCAGCGGCCCGAAGGGCTTGAGCTTTGCGGGAATCGGCAGCTTGGTCACCTTGCCCGCCGCGTCGACCGAATGGATCTCGAAGGTCGAATAATCGATCACGCGCGTCATAATCGCGCGCACCGCGCTGCCAGCCCGCGCGAATTGCAGCGTCGCGTCGGTCGCGGGCGGGGTGAAGATCACCGGCGCGCTCGCGACATCCGTCCCGCGCTTCCACAATCGCGCCGCCGCACCCCAGCCCGCCGCGGTTTTGGGGCTGGCGCCGATCGTGTGCGCGATCACCACATTGTCCCGGTCGAGCCAGGCGAATTGCGCGCGCGCCGCGGGCGTGGAAAAGCCGCCTGCAACGAAATCGCCCGTCTTCATGTCGAATTCGCGCAACGCGAGTTCGTCCGATCCGCCATCCGAAAAGCCGAGCAGGCAGCGGTCATAAGCGGGCGGCAGGCAGGACGAACCATAACCCCAATTGAGCGCATAGGGCTTGCCCGCCGCCTTGCCATAGGCCGCGACGTCGAGCACCGTGCGCCACGCGCCGAGGCTCCCCTCCTTGCCGCGATCGGCAATCTGGAGCAGCCCCTTGGGATGGGCGGCGTCGCGGAACAGCCGAACCGCGCGCGGCCCCATCAACGCCATGTCGGCGATCGGGGCATTCGCCTTGAGCACCGTCTGCAACTCGGTGAGGATGCCCTGATAACCGGGCAGCGCCATCAACGCCGCCTTGGCCTCGGCCGTCTTCTCGCGTGCCCAGCCCAATGCCTTGGGGTCATCATGCTTTTCGAGCCACTCCAGCTCGTCGGCGTGCGCGGGCGAAGCGGCGGCGATCAGCGCCGCGGTGATTGCGGCAATCGAGGCGCGATACGGGCGAAGACGGGTCATGGCTTCTCGCTTGTCGGTCAGTTTGCGGGGGACGGCGCGGGTTTCTGCGTCGGCTTGTGGCTGATCAGCTGGATGCGAAAGATCAGCACGCTGCCCCCCGGAATCGGGCCAACACCCGCCGCGCCATAAGCCATTTCGGCGGGGACGCTGATGATCCACTCGTCGCCCGGCCGCATCAGGCGCAGCGCGGTGCCCCATCCGGGAATCAGCGGGCGCAGTGGAAAGGTCACCGGCTCGCCCTTGGCAAAAGAGGAATCGAAGATCGTGCCGTCGACCAGCTTTCCTTCATAATGGACGGTCACATCGTCCGAAAGCTTGGGCGGGACGCCATCGGCGGGACCCGATTTCAATATTTCATATTGCAGTCCGGGCAGCGCGACGACGCCCTTCTTTTTGGCGTTCTTTTGAAGATAGGCAGCGTTGGCATCGGGCGTCTTGGCGGACGCGACCGTGGGAAGCGCTATCGCGACGAGCGCGATCAGGACGGGAGCAAGCATTTGTTTCGGCATGGGCTATCCTTCTGGGTGAAAGGACGGGGGCACGCGCCCCCGCCCCGCTCGGAAACGGAATCAGAAGTCGTAGGTCAGCCGGACACCCGCGGTGCGCGGACGGACATAATATTCGCGCAGACCCGCGCGTCCGGTTTCCTGGACGGTCACGCCGCGCTTGTTCCCGATATTCTCGACGAACGCTTCGACCCGGGCGCCATGGTAGCGAACGCTTCCGCGCAGATCGAATATGCTATAGCCGCCCTGCGTCAGCGTGCCCGCAAGGTTGCTCGGCGCCTCTGAAACATAGCGATGCGACAGGATCGCCATCGGCTCGAGATCGCTCGCGCCGCGCCAGGTCACGCTGTTCGAAACGCGCCAGCGCGACGCACCGGGCAGTCGCGCACCCGCCGGGACGTTGACGCCCCCTGCCCGCACATTGTCGCGCAGTTCGGCGTCGAGATAGCCCAATGTCGAGTTGAGCGTGATCGCGCGGCTCGGCCGCCACGTCAGCGCGACATCGGCGCCGATGTTGCGCGCCCGCCCGACATTGTCGGCATAGGCGAGGTTGTCGCCGCGCACGATGAGCAGCTGGATGTCCTTCCAGTCGATATAATAGACGGTCGCGTCGAGCAGAAAATTCTTGTCGGGCGACGATGCGCGGAGGCCGAGCTCGTAATTGACCAGCTTGTCCGAACCGAAATCGGCGGGCGACGGGAAAAGCGGATTGGTCGGGATCGCATTGGGGCCGCCAAAACGGAAACCCTTTGAGACGAGGCCATAGACGAGCAGATCGTCATTCGGCTCGAACGTCAGCGACACCTTGGGATTGAAGCCGTCCGCCTGTTGCGTCACCGGCGCGGGTGCACTAACAAGCTGCCCACCCGTCGAGAGCAGGTTGAGCAGGCCCGTCTGGCGCGATTGGTTTTTGACCTTGGTGTCGAAATAGCGCCCGCCCGCGGCCAGCTTCAACGCGGGGGCAAAGCGCCAGGTTGCTTCGCCGAACAGCGCCTTTTCGGTGCCGTTGACGCGCAGATTATAGTCGGTGAAGCGACCGCCCGGTGCCGCCAAAGCACCGACACCCGCCCCGAAACGACCGGCGTAGAGCGTTTCGACCAGCGCCGCGGCGCCATCGAACTCCGAATAGCTCGGCAGGGCGATCTTGATGTTGTTGTGGCTCGCGCCGACCAGCCACTCGAAATCGCCGCCGCTTTCGGACGTCAACCGCGCCTCGATCAGGTCGCCATTGGCACGACGTTCGGCAATGAGCGGGATCTGCGTCGGAATATTGCCGAACAGCCCGCGAAAATTGAGCGTGAAGTCGGTGACGTTCCGGGTCTTCTTGACCATATGCGCACCGTTCACGGTCAGCGTCGCAAAACCCAGGTCGAAATCGCCGCGCAGGCTGTGCACCTCGGCGGTCGAGCGGAAGGGTTCGAGCATCACCGTGTTGCGCTTCAGATCGCCGAGCCCGGGAAGCGCGACAAAGGCGTCGTCATATTTGCCCTTGAAGTAGAGGCTGAGCGCCGAAATATCGACGCCTTCGACGGGCTGCCACTCGACCGACACGCGGCCGCCATAGCTGTCCATCGCATTCGAATCCTTCTTCGAAACCCCGATATTGTCGAGATAGCCCGCGCTGCGCCGAAAGGTGCCAACCGCGCGGACCGCGAGCTTGTCGGTTACGATCGGCAGGTTGATCATCGCCTTGCCCGACCAGCTGAGATCATCCGAGCTGTCGGTGATCGACGCGCCGGCTTCGACGCGCCCCTCGACCCGGTCGAGCCGCGCGCGCGCCGCGACATAGTTGATCGCGCCGCCCAGCGTCGCCGATCCGAACAACGTCCCCTGCGGCCCGCGCAGCACCTCGACCCGATCGACGTCGAACGTGTCGACATCGGGGATGCCCGCGCTGTTGAAGGGCTCGGTCAGCGGCACTTCGTTGATATAGATGCCCGTCGTGCCCTGCCCGACGTCGATCGACGTCGTCGACGAAACGCCGCGGATCGAGATCGAGGAATAGCCGGGGATCGCCGCGTTGAACTGAACGCCGGGCAGCTTGGTCAGATAGTCGGCATAGCTTTGCGCGCCCTGTTCATCGAGCTGCTTGCCCGTCACCGCGGTCACCGAACCCGCGACCTTGCGCACATCCTCCTCGCGCTTGTTCGCGGTGACGATGATGACGTCGCCGTCGCTCGGTTCGGCCTCGGCGCTCGCGGCGGGGACCGCCGACGCGGGTGCGAAACGGCTGCCGCCGGTCATCGCCGGAGTCCGCTTCGCGGCGCCGCGACGACGCACGATCAAGCCGCCATTGCCATCCGAAACGACTTCGAGCGCGGTGCCCGCGACCAATTTGCGCACCGCGCCCTCGGCGGTCATCACGCCATCGACCGAACGGCCGCGCAGGCCCGCGACCGCATCGGGGGTGAACAGGATATTGGTGCGCGACTGCGCCGCGACCTGCTTCAACGACTGTTCGAGCGACTGGCTGGGAACCCGGATATTGGCGCGCGCCTGCGCGGTTGCGGGCGCCGCTATGAGCGCGACGATCGCCGCCCCCGTTGCCAGCGCTACCTGAAGACTGCGTGCTACCGTCCGTGCCATCGATTCCCCCCAATTTGGGAACGGCGTGATGCCGATCCTCTTGAAAGGGGGACGAACGAGCCGCCGATTTACCTCACCCATCAAATTGAATTGGGCGCAACCGATTGTGCGGGCAGCGAAAAAATTTCCAGATCGCCGTCATTGGCGCGCACGCCGACGGGCAGGAGCTGGCTCACCGAGCGCGCAAAGGCCGCATTATCGCCAACCCGGTACACGCCGCTGACCCGCAGGCTCGCCGCGCGCGGATCGGCGATGACCAGCTTGGCGCGCGAATAGCGATTCATCTCGGCGACCATCGCGCCAAGGCTCTGGTTGTCGGCAACCATCTGGCCGTTCTGCCACGCGAGTTGCTGCGCCATGTCGGGCATGTCGATCTGTCCCGGCTGGCTAGGACCGATCACCAGCCTCTCGCCCGCGCGCAACTGCCCACCCGCGGGGGTCATGCTGCCGCTGCCGCTCTGGACCGCCGCCGAACCGTCGATCACGACCACCGACACCCGCTCCGCATCGCGCCGCACGTCGAACACGGCGCGCGGCGCGATCACGCGCTGGCCGCCCGCATCGACGATGAAGGGGCGCACCGGATCGTGCGCAACGCGGAAATTGGCGCGGCCGCGGTGGAGCGTCACCTCGCGCCGCTTGCTGTTGAAATTCAGCTTCAGCTTCGTATCGGTGTCGAGGAAGACGAGCGATCCGTCCTCGAGCGCGACATGCTTCTGTTCGCCCAGATCGGTCTGGTAAACCCCCGCCTGCGCCTGCTGCCAGCCCCCTAGCCCTATTCCCGCAAACGCCAGCGCTCCCCCACCGGCAAGCACGGCGCGGCGGCTGAGCCGGCGATCCTGCGCATCGCCGGTCCGAAAGCGCGCGGGCGACACCCCGCCCACCGCATCCCAGATCGCGGTGGCGTGCCGGAATGCCTCCGCATTGGCGGAACTTGCCTCGATCCAGCGTCGGAACGCCTGATCGTCGGCGGGGTCGCGCGTGTCGGCATGGAGCCGCGCCAGCCATACCGCCGCCTCGGTATCGGCATCCGACGGAGAAAAAGCGTCGGCGCTCATCGGTCGCGCGTCCACTCGGCCAGGAACAGCACGGCCTTGGCGATATGCTTCTCGACCGCGCTCTGGCTGATCTCCAGCCGTTCGGCGATCTCGCGATATTTAAAGCCGTCCAGGCGGTGCATCAGAAAAACCTCTCGCGTGCGTGGAGTCAGTTGCTGAAGCCCCTGCTCCACATGACGGAGACGAACGCGCGCCTCGATTACCTCATCCTGCAACGGCGCCGAATCGGGGATATTGTCGAAAATCTCTTCGAAAGGCCGGTCGGACTGAAAGTTTTTGCGCCGGTGCGCGTCGATCGCGATATTGCCCGCGACGTGGACGAGGAACGCTTCGACATTCTCGACCTTCTGCGCGGGCGGCTGGCTCAGCAGGCGCTCATACGCCGATTGAAGCGCATCCTCCGCATCCTCGCGGCCCCGCCGCCGCGAAATCTTGCGGAGAACGCGCGTCCAGAAATTCTTGCCTTGCCATTCGTCGCGCATCGGGTCTCCGTGCCCGCCTAGTAGAATCTCGATCGGTTCGAGGCAATGAGGACAATCGCAGACTGACTCTTTCCGTCGCGCAACTTTATCCTATTGGACGGTTGCGGCATCGACCAGCGTGCGAATGCCCGGTCCGATCTTGACGATCAGGTCGGCGGCATCCCAAGACAGAGTTCGGCTTACTCAGTGGCTTACGAGCGTTCGGGGCGACCGCCATCCCGGCGGGTGGTGCCCGGTTTTGACCGGGAATGGTGCCCCTGGCCGGACTCGAACCAGCACTCCTTGCGGAACCGCATTTTGAGTGCGGCGCGTCTACCAATTTCACCACAGGGGCCCCCTCGCCTGACTATGTCAGGCGCGAGATATATCCGGGCCATGGTCAAGACCATGGACAGGAAGGCCGCCCCGATAAGCCGGGACGGGCCATTTTGCCAAGCTATTTCTTGAGCTCTTTCGCGAGCGTCTTCGCGGTCGCCTTGCCATAGGGCGGCTTGAAGCCCGCGAGCCCCGCGACATCGAGCTTCGGCTGACGATAGACGGCGCGCGCGTGGCTGAAGGTGCGGAAACCGTCGACGCCGTGATAATTGCCCATGCCCGACGGCCCGACCCCGCCGAACGGCAGATCCTCCATCGCATTGTGGAACAGGACGTCGTTGACGGTCACCCCGCCCGAGATCGTCCGCGTCAGCACGCGGTCCTCCTCACTCTTGTCCTGGCCGAAATAATAGAGGCCGAGCGGGCGGTCGTTCGCGTTCACATAATCGATCGCGTCATCGATATGCTTGTACGTCTTCACCGGCAGGATCGGACCGAAGATTTCCTCCTGCATCACCTTCATGTCGTCGGTCGGGTTGCGCACGATATGGAGCGGCATCTTGTGGCCGTTCGAGCTCGCGAAATCCTCAGCCCCGGGATTGACCTCGATCACCTCGGCGCCCTTTTCGCGCGCATCGGCCAGATAGCTTTGCAGCCGGTCGTAATTGCGCGTGTTCACCACCGACGTGTAATCGTCGTTGGAGAGCAGCGTCGGATACAGTGCGGTCGCGCCCTTGGTGACGCTGTCGATCACATCGCCTTCCTGATCCTCGGCAACGAGCAGATAATCGGGCGCGAGGCAGATCTGCCCCGCGTTCATCATCTTGCCGAGCGCGACGCGCTGGCCGACCAGATCCTTGTTCGCGCTGCGCCCGATGAAGGTCGGCGACTTGCCGCCAAGCTCGAGCGTCACGGGCACCAGATTATCCGCCGCAGCGCGCATGATGTGGCGCCCGACGCTGGTCGCGCCGGTGAAAATCATATGGTCGAAGGCGAGTTTCGAGAAAGCGACCCCGACGTCGGCATCGCCGGTGAAGACCGCCATTTCGCTTTCGTCGAAATAATCGGGCACCAGCCGCGCCATCAGCGCCGAGACATTTTCGGTGAACTCCGACGGCTTGATCATCGCGCGATTGCCCGCCGCGAGCACCCCCGCCATCGGTACGAACACCATGCCGACCGGGAAATTCCATGGCGCCACGATGCCGACGACGCCCTTCGGCTGATAGACGACCTCAGCCTTCGCGCCGAGCAGGCCGAGCGGGAAAGTCGGTTTGCGCTTCTCGCCCTTCGACCAGCTCGCCATATGTTTCTTCGCATGCTTCAATGCGCTGACCGAGGGCATGATGTCGGTCATCAGCGTCTGTTCGCGGCTGCGATGACCGAAATCCTCGCTCACCGCCTTGGCGAATTCTTCCTTATTATCGACGAGCAGCGCGATCGCGCGGTCGATGCGGTCGGTGCGGACGCTCAGGCTTTCGGGCATCGCCGCGGTAAAGCTCGCCTTCTGCGCTGCGAGCACCTCGTGCATGCGCTGGGTTTCACCATCAATTTCGCTTGCGACCGTCGCCATTATCTTTCTCCCACTACCCTTTCGCCCGTTTCACCATGGCAGAGGGCAGGTTGCAAGTTGAAACCCGCCGCGAGCGTCCGCGTCGACTTGGCGAAGTGGCGGAAAACTGCGCAACTTCACACTGGAATCGCGCCTTGGCAAAGCTCCTTTTCGGGACATGCGGAGGCTAGTGTGGCGGGGTTTTGTAGGACAGCGGTTTTTCAGGCAGCGGTAAATTGGGGCAAAGCAAACTATCACCGCAATTCGGCAGGCGCTGGCGACGTTGACCGAAGCAGGCCTGTGTTTCGTCGAGGGAAAATTGCCCGGACACGATCCCGCCCTAGCGTCGCGCGATCCTTCATAGGGGCAATGTCATGCGAACTCCCGTCATCCTGCTCGGCTTTCTTCTGACAGGGCTGGCTCCCGTCCCTATCGTCCTGGCCCAGAATCCGGCCGCAACGGCATCGGACGAATTGCTCGCGGTAGGCCAGACCCTGCCCCGCTTCGATCGGCTGCGCCCGGGAACCTCGCGCTATCTTCGCTACGCCGTGCGCGGTGACCGGCGGACGATCGTCGACCTCTGGAGCCGGACGATCGCGTTCGATCCCGACCCGGTGACCGGCGAACGGCGGCTCCACATCACGCAGATCTGGGAGGGTATCGGCCAATCCGAACGGCGGCTCGATAGCTGGTTCGAGAATGAAACCTTCCGCCCGCTCTCGCATCGGACCCGGTTCATCGACGCCACCACGACCGCCGTTGCCGGCGTATTGTTCACGCCCGGGCATGTGCGCGGGGACGCGGCCGTCACCGACAACCGCCTTGCCGCGCTCGACGTCGCCACGCTGACAGGGACGTTCAACTTCGAGACCGACATCGAGATGATGACCACGCTGCCCTGGCGCGAGGGCTATGCGGCGCGCATCCCCTTCTATCACCCCGGCGGCGGGGCGCCGCAAGCCTATGGCATCAGCGTCACCGGCGCCGAACCGGTCGCGTTCGGTGGGCGTCAGGTTGAGTGCTGGGTCGTGACGCTCGACTATGGTCGCGGCGCAACCGGCCGATTCTGGGTTGCCAAGGACAGCCAGGCGGTGCTCAAGGTCGAGCAGCGCACACCCGGCCAGCCTACGCTCTACAAGGTGCTGCTTCCGTCCGAATGATCGACCGGAGGCGAAATTTTTTGATCGCATGACGACTACCAAATGTTGATGCCGGCGCTGCCCCCTTTCGCAAGTGCAGCAAAGTCGCTAATCGGGCCGCCGACGTATCTTTCCCCTACGGAGTCTTTCGCCATGACCGCCACCGATCCCGTCGTTTTCCTCTCCTACGCCCGCACCCCGATGGGCAGCATGCAGGGCAGCCTGTCGGACGCGAGCGCGACCGACCTCGGCGCGACCGCGGTGAAGGCAGCGGTCGAGCGCGCGGGCGTGTCGGGCGACGATATCGAGCGCATTTACATGGGCTGCGTGCTTCCCGCCGGGCTTGGCCAGGCGCCGGCGCGCCAGGCTGCGATTAAGGCGGGCCTGCCCAAGTCGGTGCAGGCCACGACCGTCAACAAAGTGTGCGGTTCGGGCATGCAGACCGTGATCATGGGCGCCGAAGCGCTCGCCGCGGGCAGCGTCGACCTGATCGTCGCGGGCGGCATGGAATCGATGACCAACGCCCCCTATCTGCTCAAGAAGCATCGTTCGGGCGCGCGCATCGGTCACGACACCGCTTATGACCACATGTTCCTCGACGGCCTGGAAGACGCCTACGAAGCCGGCCGCGCGATGGGCACCTTTGCGCAGGACACCGCCGATGCGTACCAGCTCTCGCGTCAGGCGCAGGACGATTATTCGATCGAATCGCTGAGCCGGGCCAAGGCCGCGATCGCCGACGGCGCCTTCGCCAACGAAATCACGCCGGTCACGATTTCGGGCCGCAAGGGCGATGTCATCGTCGATACCGACGAAGCCCCCGGCAAGGGCATGCCCGACAAAATCCCGACCCTGAAGCCCGCCTTTGCCAAGGACGGCACGATCACCGCCGCCACCAGTTCGTCGATTTCGGACGGCGCCGCCGCGGTCGTTCTCACCCGCCAGTCGGTCGCCGACGCCAAGGGCGCGAAGCCCGTCGCCCGCCTCGTCGCGCACGCCGCGCACGCGCAGGAGCCGAAGGACTTCACCGTCGCCCCCGTCGGCGCGATCAACAAGCTGCTCGCCAAGACCGGCTGGTCGATCGGCGACGTCGACCTGTTCGAAGTCAACGAAGCCTTTGCCTGCGTCGCGATGTTCGCGATGCACGACCTCGGCATCCCGCACGAAAAGATCAACGTCCACGGCGGCGCGACTGCGCTCGGCCACCCGATCGGTGCCAGCGGCACGCGCATCATCACGACGCTGATCGCGGCGCTCCAGCGTCACGGGAAGACGCGCGGCATCGCCAGCCTGTGCATCGGCGGCGGCGAAGCGACCGCGGTCGCGGTCGAGCTGGTCTAAAACCGACCATCGCGAAAAGTTGCACGGCGCCGTCGCAAGACGGCGCCGTTTCGTCGTATTGGTCGCGACAATTTGCGACACTAATGTCCTGAAAATAAACGGCGCATTCCGGCTCCGTTCAAACGGGCTCGTCTATTCCATGCTTGTCATCGGGCAGATCCCCTCCCCCTGACCGACTGAAAAGGAATGGCACAATGAAGAGCAAATTTCTCACCGCCGGCCTGATCGCCGCGATGATGGTTCCCGCAATGGCGCAGGCGCAGACGCGCGAGATCCGCGAAGATCGCCGCGACGTCCGCGAAGAGCAGCGCGAGCTGCGTCATGCCCAGCGTTACGGTGACCGCGACGATGTGCGCGAGGAACGCCGCGAGTATCGCGACGCCCGTCAGGACCTGCGCGAAAGCCAGCGCGACTGGCGCCAGGATCGCCGCTATTCGAACTATCGCGCACCCTTCCGCTATCAGCAGTTCCGGGTCGGTTCGACCCTGCGCTCGAACTATTACGCGCCCAGCTATCGTCCGAGCTGGGACAGCCGCTGGGGTGTGCCGCGCGCCGGTCGCAACCTGATCTATGTGCGTCACTATAACGACCTGCTGCTCGTCAACGAGCGCAACGGCCGGGTGGTGAAGGTGTATCGCAACCACTTCAATTGGCGGCGCTAAGCTTTAACGAATGAAGGGGCCGGGCGGGAAACCGTCCGGCCCTTTTTCTGTGACGATCAGTCGCCCCAGATATGGTCGGTCTGGATCCAGCCCTTGCGGCCCTTGACGTCGAACAGGCACCAGCCGTCCTTGCAATCGGTGATCCGGCCGACGACGCCGGGCTCGGCGCGATAGGCGACCCCCGCCGAAACGCTGGCGTCTTCGCGAAGCGGGCGGATTTCGCCGGTCACGATCGCGGTGCGCGTGCGGCTGAGCAAACGCGCCGCCATCCAGCCCTGCGTTCCGTCGGGATCCTCGATCTTGCGCCAGGTTTCAAAGCGCGCGACGACTTTGACCGGCAGGTCCTTGCGCCGATACTCCCAGATTACCGGAACGTCAGGCGACGGCCCCTTGCGCATCCGAGCCTCGTCGACGCTGATCGACGCCCAATAGGGTAGCGGGACAGGATCGGATTGCGCCGACGCCGGTCCCACCACGGCAAGGCTGAGTAATATCATCGCAAATTTACGGCTGGTCATAACCGACCCTTGTCAAAATCGGCGGGCATTATCAACCGGTCGCGCGTCGCAAACGGTCCACCGTCCACAGTTAGGGTTCGGACCCAATAGATGCGCGATCGAGGTTTGAAGCAATTTTGTTCAGTGCGAGGCGGCAAGGCGATGGAATATGTCGATATTTCGAGACTTGCCAACGACGCAATGGACAAAATTGATCAAATCCCGAAGGGACGTCGAAATGGCTTCGATCTCGAACGAAAACGCCCTTGGAAACAGAACCACTGTTCCCGGCGGGCATTTCCGTCCGATATCTTCGCCATTTTGACGCCTCGAACGCACATCTATTGGATCCGAACCCTAATCCGCACGACTTCCGCTTGACCCCTTCGCATCGGCGCGCTCTATCGGCGGCCATGCCCGATTCATCCCGTCCGAAACGCCCACGCGTTATCGTCACCCGCCAGTTGATGCCGCATGTCGAAGGCCGCATGGCCGAATTGTTCGACGTGTCGCTGTCGGCGCGCGACGAGGCTTTTACGCGGGACGAATTGAAGGCCGCGGTTGCCGACTGCGACGTCTTCGTACCGACCGTTACCGACGAGATCGACGCCGATATCATCAACGCCGCAGGCGACCGGCTGAAACTGATCGCTAATTTCGGCGCCGGGGTCGACCATATCGATCTTGCCGCCGCGCGCGCCAAGGGCATCATGGTCTCGAACACGCCGGGCGTCTTTACCGAGGACACCGCCGACATGACGATGGCGCTGATCCTCAGCGTCCCGCGCCGGCTCGCCGAGGGCGAGAAACTGATGCGGTCGGGCCAATGGGCGGGCTGGGCGCCGAGCGCGATGCTCGGCCACCGCGTCGGCGGCAAATTGCTCGGCATCATCGGCATGGGCCGCATCGGCCTCGCGGTCGCGCGCCGCGCGCGCGCGTTCGGTCTGTCAATCCATTATCACAACCGCCGCCGCCTGCCCGAAGCGATCGAGGAGGAATTGGGCGCGAGCTATCACGCCAGCGTCGATACGTTGCTGCGGATCAGCGACGTCGTGACAATCCACTGCCCGCACACCGCCGAAACGCACGAGATGGTCAACGCCGCGCGGATCGGCGCGATGAAGCCCACCGCGTACCTGATCAACACCGCGCGCGGCGAGATCGTCGACGAAAAGGCGCTGGTCGCGGCGCTCCAAACCGGGCGCATCGCGGGCGCCGGGCTCGACGTCTATACGCACGAACCCGCGGTCGACCCCGCGCTACTCGCGCTCCAGAATGTCGTGCTGCTCCCGCACCTCGGCTCGGCGACGATCGAGGGCCGCGAAGCCTCGGGCGAAAAGGTCATCGCCAACATCCGCGCCTGGTGCGACGGCCACCGTCCGCCCGATCAGGTGCTGGAGGGGTGGGCCTGAGCGCCACCCCCAAAAGCGATTAATCCCCCGTCAAAATCCGATCGACGAGCTGCTTCACCGTCGGGGTGAAGTTGTTCGAGTAAAAGGGATCGGTCTTGAAATTGAATGCGGCGTGGCCCGCAAACATCAGATTTTGCTCGGGATCGCCGCCGTGTGCGATGTCCTGCAGCGTCTTCTGGATGCAGAAGCTGCGCGGATCGGCGAGGTAGCCCGTGGTGTAATCGTCATGGTCCTTCCACGACGAAAAGCCGCAGTGCGACAGGCAGCCCATGCAATCGGTCTGATCCTTGCGGATCATCGCCTTCGATTCTTCGGTGACGAAGACGACGGTGTTGTCGGGTGTCTTCAGCGCCTCGGTATAGCCCTCGGCCGCCCAATCGCGCGCCCTTGCACGATCGTGCGGGGTGACCCAGAAATTCTTGCCCTTCACCCCGACGTCGAGCTGGACGATATGATCGCCGGCTTCCTGCTTCGAGTAAGGGATCTGGCGCTCCGAGCGCGCTTCGAGGTCGCGCAGGAAGGGCGTGCGCACCGCGCTCGAATAAAAGCCCGTCGGCGAGAAGCGGTGGAGCAGCACGTCGCCGTCGTCGAGCGTGCGGAGGCGGTCCTTCCACTGCTGCGGGATCGGGCTTTCCTCGGTCAGCAGCGGCCGGGTGCCGAACTGGAAGACGATCTGGCCGAGTTCAGGATTGTCGATCCAGTCGTCCCAGTCGCGCAAATACCAGACGCCGCCCGCCATCACGATCGGCACGCTGTCCGCGATCCCCTCGGCGCGCATCACATCGCGCAGCGCCTTGACGCGCGGATAGGGATCCTGCGGCACCAACGGATCTTCGGCGTTCGACAGGCCATTGTGGCCGCCCGCGAGCCAGGGGTCTTCATAGACCACCGCGCCCAAAAGATGCGGAACCTTGTGATAAGCGCGCTTCCATAGCGCGCGAAAGGCGCGCGCCGAGCTGATGATCGGCAGATACATGACATTGTGCCGCTCGGCGATTTCGCTGAGCTTGTACGGCATGCCCGCGCCGCAGGTGACGCCGGCGATCTTGCCCTTGGTCCGTGCAAGCACGCCCTCGAGGATCTGCTGCGCGCCGCCCATTTCCCAAAGCACATTGATGTTGATCGCGCCGTTGCCGCCCGACAACTCATACGCGCGTTCCACCTGCGCCACAGCGCCTTCGATGCCGTACTGGATCAGCTCTTCGTGACGCTCGCGCCGGGTCAGCGCGTTGTAAACCTGCGGAATGATCTTGCCTTCGGCGTCATAGCTGTCGGCGTTGACCGCCGACACGGTGCCGATCCCGCCGGCAGCGGCCCATGCGCCGCTCGACATATGGTTGGTCGCCGAAACACCTTTTCCACCCTCGACCAGCGGCCAGACTTCACGTCCGCCGTAAAGGATGGGCTTCAAACCTTTGAACATTCTAAATCTCTTTCTCTCCACCGGTCGCGTCCCGCGTACCGGCCCCCTTGGCCGTTTCCGTAAGCGGAACCCGGCCGTGAAAGTCAATGGGCGCGCCGCCTAATCCCCGGAGAAAAGGCGGCGCCCTGCAAGCGCCCGACCATAGAGATTTTCATAGGCGGCGACCATGGTTGTTTCGTCGAAGCGTTCGGCAGCGATGCGCCGGTTCACCGCGCCAGCCTGCGCCCGGAGCGGCGCGTCGCCCGCGAGTTCGGCCATCGCCACGCGGAACCCGGCCTCATCCGCGGCAATGAAATGGCGGTTTTCGTCAGACACCATCGCCGCAACATCGCCGACATCGGGGCTGACCACCGGCAGCCCCGCCGCCATCGCCTCGATCACCGCAATCGGAGCCTGTTCGCTTTGCGACGACAGCGCCAGCATGTCGAAATGGCCGATCCAGCGCGCGGGTTCGGCCATGAAGCCCGGCATCACCAGCCGCTCGCCGATCCCGCAAGCCGCCGCTTCGGCGACAATCGCCGCGCGTTCAGGACCCTCACCGACAATGACCAGCCGGACATTGGCGGGCAGCGTCGCGACAGCGCGGACAAGCCGCGGCAGATCCTTGACCTTGCGCAGCCCCGCGACGGTGCCGATCACCACCTCCCCCTCGCGCCGTTCCAGCCCCGGAATTGCGACCGACGGTCTGGCTTCATAGGCCGCGGTGTCGATCCCGTTGCGGATCAGCCGCGTGCGCCGCCGTGCGCCCCACTCGTCCGCGGCGATCCGCTCGAGCAGCGCCGAGGGCACGACCAATGCCTCGGCGGTCGGCAGCGCCAGCCTGCGAAAGCCGTTCCGCTTCCAGTTGCGCCGGACGCTCTCATCCTCGTTGAAGCCGTCCTCGTGATGGATCAGCGGCGGAAGCCCGCGAAAAGGCGCAAAAATGCGATGCGCCATCACGCCGTCCATCGCCCCCCAATTATAGCTGAGCACGAGGTCGAACTGTTGCATGTAGAGCGCCAAGTCGCGGTAGCGGGCGGGTCCGGGCTTGCCGAACAGCGGCGGCGCATCGGTCGGAAATGCGACATCGATGTCCGGATCGATCGCATCGCGCGCGCCCATCGCCTCTGGCACCGCCGACAGGATGGTATGACGCGCGCCCAGTCCCATCAAATTCATCAAGCGGACGGCGCGCGCCTCCTTTCCGCCCAGCGAGAAGCTCGAATGGAGATGCAGCAGGCGAACGGGACGGTTGCCGGTCACGCGGCGGGCAATTCCGCCGCCCAGGCATCGATCGCGGCCCGCGCCGCGGGCTCGTCCATCGTCGGCGCATGCCCGACCCCGGGCACCTCGACCAGCCGCGCGCGCGGGAGTTCGGCGACCATCTTCTCGCCGGCCGAGCGTGCGAGGATGTCCGACAGCTCGCCACGCAGGATCAGCAACGGAACATCGCCCAGCGCGCGGTACACCGGCCACAGGTCCATCGCGGCATCGCCGCCGCCGGGTGCGCGCAGCGGCGCCGCGATCTGCTTGTCATAGTCGGTGACGATGCGGCCTTCGGCGGTCAGCCGGTGCGTTCGCTTGGTCAGCCGCAGCCAGTCGTGGATTTCATACCCCGGATAGACCGCGCCATTGAGTTCGGCGAAGGCGCGCGCCGCGTGCATCCACGTCGGCTGGCTGCCGCCCGCGCCGATATAGTCGCGGATTCGCTCCAGCCCCGCGGTCTGGAGTTCTGGGCCGACGTCGTTCAGCACCGCGCCGACGATCCGCCCCGGCAGCGCCGCCGCGAGCAGCATCGCGACCAGCCCGCCGAGCGAGGTGCCGATCGCCGCGAAACGCCCGATCGCCAGCTCGTCCAGCATCGCGACGACGTCCTGCACATAGGTCAGCGGGACATAAGTCATCGGATCCTTGGCAAAGGCGCTTTCGCCGCGCCCGCGGAATTCGATCACGATGACCTTGCGATATTGCGCGACATGCGGCGCGAGATCCTCGAAATCGCGGGCATTGCGTGCAAGGCCTGGCATGCACAGGATCGGCGGCGCGCTTTCGCTGCCCTCGGGCCCGGCATAGACGCGCGCGTGCAGCCGAACGCCGTCGGACGACCACCAATAATGGTCCGACCAGTCGCGGCGGCTGTCCTGCTGGGCCAATATGGCACGTCCCCTTTGTTCGACATTTGCCCGTCCCGCCGGCCGGGACTCATGCAAGCGTCTATTGCCAACCACGCCGCGCGGTGCAAGCAATCCGTCGCATACGCCGCCACAGGTTGCCGCCATCCGCTTTCACCGATAAGAGCCGAGCGACCATGAGCGAGACCCTGCTTTCCTTCGAACCCGCAACCGGCGAAGAACTTTGGCGCGGTCCGGTCAGCAATATCGACGACGAGGTTGCGATCGCGCGCCGCGCCTGGCCCGAATGGGCCGCGAAACCCGTGTCCTTCCGCACCGAAACGCTGCGCCGCTTCGTCGACCGCGTGAAGGCCGAGGGCGAGGCGTTCGCCGACCTGATCGCGCGCGAAACCGGAAAGCCGCTCTGGGAAGCGCGCACCGAGGTCGAATCGGTCTGTAACAAGGTCGATATTTCGGTCAAAGCCTATGCCGAGCGCACCCCCAATCGCCGTATCGAGGGCGCGATGGGACTGCGCAACGCGGTGCGTCACAAGCCGCACGGCGCGCTCGCGGTGCTCGGCCCGTATAATTTTCCCGCGCATCTGCCAAACGGGCATATCGTCCCGGCGCTGATCGCGGGCAATTCGGTGCTGTTCAAACCGTCGGAAAAGACCCCCGCGGTGGGCGCTAAGCTTGTCGAACTGTTCCACAGCGCGGGGGTGCCGCACGAGGTGCTTCGCCTGATCGTCGGCGGCCCCGAAACGGGCAAGGCGCTCGCGGGGCATGCGGGCATCGACGGGCTGCTCTTCACCGGCTCGGCGCGCACGGGCCTCGCGCTCAACCGCCAGTTCGCGGGCCAGCCGGGCAAGATGCTCGCGCTCGAAATGGGCGGCAACAACCCGATCGTCGTGTGGGACACCGCCGACATCCGCACCGCCGCGATCATCGTCGTCCAGTCCGCCTTCCTCAGCGCCGGGCAGCGGTGCAGCAACGCGCGGCGGCTGATCGTCCGCGACAGCCTCGCCGACGCACTGCTCGAAGAGGTCAGGGCGCTCGCCAACCGGCTGATCGTCGATCATCCGCACGCCGACCCCGCGCCCTATATGGGCCCGGTGATCGACAATGAAGCCGCCGACGGCCTGACCGAAAGCTTCCTGATCCTGATGTCGAACGGCGGCAAGGTGATCCGCCACATGACGCGCCCGATCGCGGGCCGCCCCTTCCTGACCCCCGGCATCATCGACGTCACCGCGATGCCCGAACGCCCCGATATCGAACTGTTCGGCCCGTTGCTGCAAGTCATCCGCGTCGACAGCTTCGAGGCCGCGATCGCCGAAGCGAACAATACCGCCTTCGGCCTGTCGGCGTCGCTGATCGGCGGCACACCACAGCTTTACGACCAGTTCTGGGCGAATGCGCGCGCGGGCGTGATCAACTGGAACCGGCCGACCAACGGCGCCTCATCGGCGGCGCCCTTCGGCGGGATAGGCCTGTCGGGCAATCATCGGCCCAGCGCCTTCTACGCTGCCGACTATTGCGCCTATCCGGTAGCGTCGGCCGAAAGCGATGCGATGCGCGCCTCGATCGGCGTCGGGCTGCGCGACCCCGAAGGCTCGCAGCTGGTGCTCAAGAACTATAACTAGGCTCTTTCGTCATGCCGGACTTGATCCGGCATCCATTGCGGCGATGAAAGCACGGCCCCCGGATCAAGTCCGAGGTGACGAAGAAGGCACACTCAAATTTTACCTTCACCGGTGTCAAAAAAGCCTGCTTTGCCAT
The DNA here is from genome assembly GCF_037095755.1 of Sphingopyxis sp. CCNWLW2. Lineage (NCBI taxonomy): Bacteria > Pseudomonadati > Pseudomonadota > Alphaproteobacteria > Sphingomonadales > Sphingopyxidaceae > Sphingopyxis > Sphingopyxis sp. CCNWLW2. The sequence continues at coordinate 74,310 of NZ_JBAWKJ010000002.1, read as the reverse complement.
GCGGGAGCCGGACGACCATCTACGGTGCATGGAAAAGACTCTCCCTCCTGTTGGCAAGCTCTGGCTCGTCGGCGCCGGTCCCGGTGACCCCGACCTGCTGACGCTGCGTGCCGCGCGGCTGCTCGAAAGCGCCGATCTCGTCGTCCATGACGGGCTCGTCGGCGAAGGCGTGCTAGCCCTGATTCCGCCGCATATCGAGCGGATCAGCGTCGCGAAGCAACGCAGCCGTCACACGATGAAGCAGGAGCTGATCAACGAACTGCTCGTCCGCGAAACGCTCGCCGGCAAGCAGGTCGTGCGCCTCAAGGGCGGCGACCCCTTCATTTTCGGCCGCGGCGGCGAGGAACTCGACGCCGCGCGTGAAGCCGGCGTCGCGTGCGAGGTCGTCCCCGGCATCACCGCCGCGGCGGGCTGTGCCGCACAGGCGGGCCTCCCCCTCACCCACCGCGAGGATGCGAGCGCGGTCAGCTTCGTCGCCGGCCAGTGCAAGGATCTGACCGAGCAGGACTGGTCGGGCCTCGCGGGGCACGGCCGCACGCTCGTCATCTACATGGGCCTCGCGACTGCGAGCGCGATCGCCGACAAGCTGATCGCCGACGGCGTTTCGCCCGATCTGCCCGTCGCGGTCATCGAGCGCGGCACCACCGCCGACGCGCGCGTCCTGCGCTCGCTGCTCACCGATCTCGGCGACCTTGTCGCACGCGAGAAAGTTAAAAGCCCCGCGCTGATTATCGTCGGCAAGGTCGCGGCGCGCGCCGATGCGCTCGACTGCCTCGGTGCGCCGGGCGTCGCCGCTCAAATAAGGGATTTCACATGAAGCTGCTCACAGGCAATGACCTGAAAACAGGATTTGTCACCTGGTGGACCGGCGCCGACTGGTCGCTGCACATCGAGGATGCCGCCGACGTCGGCGAGGCTGGCGAGGCGATCCTTGCCGCCGAGGAAGGCGCGCGCCGCGTCAACGCCCCCTATATCATCAACGGCGAACAAACCGCCGACGGCCCGCGCCCCGCGCATATCAAGGACCGCATTCGCGCATTGGGGCCGACCGTGCGCCCCGACCTGACATTGAAACCCGCCGATCCCGCGGCCGGCGACTGGGTGATCTGACATGTATAAATATGACGAATATGACCATGCGATGGTCGATGCGCGTGTCGCCGAGTTCAGCGACCAGGTCCGCCGCCGTCTCGCGGGCGAAATCACCGAGGACCAGTTCAAGCCGCTCCGGCTGATGAACGGCCTCTATCTCCAGCTTCACGCCTATATGCTGCGCGTCGCGGTGCCCTATGGCACGCTCGACAGCCGCCAGATGCGCATGCTCGCGCACATCGCGCGCAAGTATGACCGCGATTACGGCCATTTCACCACGCGCCAGAATATCCAGTATAACTGGATCAAGCTGGAGGATGCGCCCGCGATCCTCGAAGATCTGGCATCGGTCGAAATGCACGCGATCCAGACGAGCGGCAATTGCATCCGCAACATCAGCTCGGACCAGTGGGCCGGCGCCGCCGCCGACGAAATCACCGACCCGCGCCCGTGGGCCGAACTGCTCCGCCAATGGTCGAGCTTCCACCCCGAATTCAGCTATTTGCCGCGCAAGTTTAAAATCGCGGTGATCGCGGCCAACGAGGATCGCGCCGCGATGCGCCTCCACGACATCGGCATCCAGATCGTCGAGAAGGACGGGCAGCAAGGCGCCGCTTTCTACGTCGGCGGCGGCATGGGCCGCACCCCGATGATCGCGCCGCTGATCAAGGATTTCGTGCCGCTCGACGACATGCTGAGCTATGCCGAGGCATGCCTGCGCGTCTACAACCGCTACGGCCGCCGCGACAATATCTACAAGGCGCGCATCAAGATCCTGATCCACGAACTCGGCGCCGACGAATATCGCCGCCAGGTCGAGGAAGAGTTCGTCCATGTGAAGTCGCTCGGCATCGACCCGCCGAAGGCCGAATTCGACCGCATCGCGGCGCAGTTCGCGCCGCCGCCCCTCGACGCCTCGGCACCCGATGCGATCGACCGCAGCGATCCCGACTTCGCGGTCTGGGTCGACCAGAATGTCGCCGCGCACAAGGTTTCGGGCCATGCGATCGTCAACATCAGCCTGAAGCCCATCGGCGGCATCCCCGGCGACGCCTCGTCGGCGCAGATCGATCTGATGGCCGACCTTGCCGAACAATACAGCCATGACGAGCTGCGCGTCACCCACGCGCAGAACATCGTGCTGCCGCACGTCCGCAAGGCCGATCTCTACGCGGTGTGGCAGGCGCTCGACGCCGCAGGGCTCGCGACGCCGAACCTCGATCTGATCAGCGACATCATCGCCTGCCCCGGGCTCGATTATTGCAGCCTCGCCAACGCGCGCTCGATCCCGGTCGCGCAGAAGATCGCGACGCGCTTTTCGGACCTCGGCCGCCAGAAGGAACTGGGCGAGCTCAAGCTCAAGATTTCGGGCTGCATCAACGCGTGCGGGCATCACCACGCCGGCCACATCGGCATCCTCGGCGTCGACCGCAAAGGCACCGAAAACTACCAGCTGTCGCTCGGCGGCTCGGGCGCGGAGGACGTCAGCCTCGGCACGATCACCGGTCCCGGTTTCGACGAGGACGGCGTCGTCGATGCGATCGAACGCGTCACCGACAAATATCTCGCCGAACGCACCGAGGGCGAGCGCTTCGTCGACACCTTCCGCCGCGTCGGCATGGCCCCCTTCAAGGAGGCGATCTATGGTTGAGCATATCCATTCCGACGGCGAAGAGCCCGCGGTCACCCTCGATGCCTTCCTGTCGCAGTCGAACGCGACCGCGGTACGGCTCGAACCCGATGAGGACGCGCGCGCGCTGATCCCGCATCTCGACCGGCTCGCGCTGATCGAGGTCGCCTTCCCGAAGTTTCGCGACGGCCGCGGCTATTCGTCGGCGCGTATCCTCCGCGAAGCGGGCTATGCGGGCGAGCTGCGCGCACAGGGCGACGTGCTCGTCGACCAGATCGCCTATATGAAGCGCTGCGGCTTCGACACGTTCGCGCCCGAAAAGGCGCTCAATCCGGCCGATGTCGAGGCGGCGCTGGCGCGCTGGCCCGAACATTATCAGGGCGCCGCAGACGGTGCGGTGCCGATCTGGAAGCTGAGGCATGGCTGACGTGAAGACCTCTCCGCGCAAAGGCAGCGAAGACCGCACCCGCGACCGGATCGACGTGGCGCCGCGCTTCACGCAGGCCGACGTCATCCGCCTCAACAACCTCTTCCGCGGCCAGGATGCCGCCGAAGTGGTGACGAGCGTGATCGGCGCGGGGCTGCTCGGTGAGACCGGGATCGTCTCGAGCTTCGGCGCCGAAAGCGCGGTGCTGCTCCACCTCGTGACGCGGGCCGCGCCCGGCATGCCCGTGCTGTTCCTCGATACCGGCAAGCATTTCCCCGAAACGCTCGCCTATCGCGACGAACTCGCAACGAAGCTGGGGCTCAACATCGTCAACCTGACGCCCGACGCCGACGATCTCGCCGCGAAGGACGCGACCGAGCTGCGCTGGTCGTACGACCCCGACGGCTGCTGCGAAATCCGCAAGGTCAAGCCGCTCGAAAAGGCGCTGACCGATTTCGACACCTCGATCACCGGCCGCAAGGGTTTCCAGTCGTCGACGCGGCAGGGGCTGGCGCGTTTCGAGCTCGACGGCAGCACCGGCCGCCTGAAATTCAACCCGCTCGCCAACTGGACGCGCGAACAGCTCGACGCTTATTTCGAGGCGCACGACCTGCCGCGCCACCCGCTCGAGGCCGAAGGTTATCCCTCGATCGGCTGCTCGCCGTGCACGTCAAAGGTCAAGCCGGGCGAAGACCCGCGCTCGGGCCGCTGGCGCGGCTGGGACAAGACCGAATGCGGCATCCACACCGAAGTCACGCCGCTCGGCGACGATCCCGCGAACGACCCGGCGTTCTGACATAACAGTGCGTGTGCCCCTGCGAAGGCAGGGGCCCATCTCCGGTCCATGCCGCAAAGCACAGCTTCTGGCCGAGAGAGCTCGTGATGGGCCCCTGCCTTCGCAGGGGCACAGCTAATTATTCATAATCCTCGAACGCCATGCTGTCGTCGGCGAGGTCGCTGAACTTCGTCGTCTTCGCCTCGAAGTGCATGCGGATCTTGCCGGTCGAGCCGTGGCGGGATTTCGCAACGATCACTTCGGCAAGACCGAAGACGCGCTCCATTTCGGCCGCCCATTCCTCATGCTGCGCGTGGATCTTGACATCGTCGCCCTCGACCGGGCGCTTGGGCTCCTTCGCCGCGACATAATAATCCTCGCGGAACACGAAGAGCACCATGTCGGCGTCCTGCTCGATCGAGCCCGATTCGCGAAGGTCGGAGAGCTGCGGACGCTTGTCCTCGCGGCTTTCGACCTGACGACTGAGCTGCGACAGCGCCATTACCGGAACATGAAGTTCCTTCGCCAGCGTCTTCAAACCACGCGAAATTTCCGAAATTTCCTGCACACGATTGTCGCCGCTCTTCGACGAGCCCTGGAGCAGCTGGAGATAGTCGACGATGATGAAGCCGATGCCGTGGCGCCGCTGCAGGCGCCGCGCACGAGTGCGCAAGCCCGCGATCGTCAGGCCCGGCGTATCGTCGATGAATAGCGGCAAGGTCTGGAGCTGCTGTGCGGCGCGGGAGAGTTGCTGGAACTGCTCCTTGCTGATCTTGCCCATGCGCAGCGCCTCGCCCGACACCCCCGATTGCTCGGCAAGCACACGCGTCGCGAGCTGGTCGGCGGACATTTCGAGGCTGAAGAAGGCTACCTTCGCGCCCATATTCTTCTCAGGCGGGATGCCATCGTCCTCGTCGCGGCGGAAACGCTCGGCGGCGTTATACGCGATATTCGTGGCGAGCGAGGTCTTGCCCATGCCCGGACGCCCCGCGAGGATCATCAAGTCACTATTGTGCATGCCGCCGATCTTGGCGTTCATGCTGGCGATGCCGGTGGTGATCCCCGACAGATGGCCGCCCGAATTGAGCGCGCGCTCGGCCGCCTGCAGCGCCACGAGGCTCGCCTGGCTGAAATTCTTGACCGACCCCATCTCGGCCTCGCCGCCCGCGACGCGGTAGAGCGCCGTTTCGGCTTCCTCGATCTGCGCCTGCGGATCGACGCGTTCGCTGGTGTCGAGCGCATTGTCGACGAGCGTGCGCCCAACGCCCGCGAGTTCGCGGAGCAGCGCGAGGTCGAAAATCTGCCGCGCGAAGTCGCGCGCGCCGATCAGGCCCGCGCCGCTGCCGGTGAGCTGTGCGAGGTAACCCACGCCGCCAACCGCCTTCATCGCCTCGTCAGCCTCGAAATAGGGCTTCAGCGTCACCGGGGTCGCGATGCTGTTACGCTCGATCAGCGCCATCGTCTGCTGGAAGATGCGGCCGTGCAGCGGTTCGAAGAAATGTTCGGGGTTGAGCGCGACGGGCAGGTCCTCGACGACTCGGTTGTCGATCAGAATCGCGCCGAGAAACGCGGCCTCGGCCTCGATATTACGCGGCATTTGGCGCGCGTCACCACTGGCGACGGCGGTCGGGATAAGGGCTAGTTCGGGCATCGCAATCTTCATGGGCCGGTGCCCGAGGCGGCGCAACCGGCGATGTCGCCCAGCCTATCATAACTGTGGAATGCTGTGAATAAGTCGGCTTGCCCTTCGCCTCCGGCCAAGTAGAAGCACGGACAGCATGAACCACGCAGACCCCTCGAAACAACGGATCATTTCGGTCGAACTCGACGAAGGGTCGATCGTCTGGCGCAATCCCGATGTCGAGCAGGAACGCCGCGTCGCGATCTTCGACCTGATCGAAGATAACAAGTTCGTGCCGCAGCGCGGGCATGCGGATGGCTATGCCGGCCCCTACCGCTTGATGCTGCGTGTAGAGGATGGCCGGTTGATCTTTGAAATTTCACGCGAAGATGGCTCGCCGCTCGAGGCGATCATCCTAGGCCTCGGCCGTTTCCGCCGCCCGATCCGCGACTATTTCGCGATTTGCGACTCTTATTATCAGGCGATCAAGACCTCGACCGCGCAGCAAATCGAGACCGTCGACATGGCGCGGCGCGGCCTGCACAACGAGGCCGCCGAAATGCTGATGGACCGGCTCGACGGCAAGATCGCGGTCGATTTCGACACGGCGCGACGATTGTTCACGCTGATCTGCGTGCTGCACATCAAGGGTTAGGGATGGCGACGGGGGCAATCAGGGGCGGAAAGGCGAACGGAACGCTGGCCGCGTGGCGCGCCGCGACCGCGCGCCTGCTGCGCCGGATCGGCGCCGCGATCGTGCTCCTGCTCCTCGCCGCCGGCCTCGCCTTGTGGTGGGCCGCGCGCTGGACCCCCGACCGCACGCTCTATCCGACGCAGGGCGTGACGATCGACGCGGGCAATGGCGATGTCCGTTGGGGGTCGATCAAGGCCGCGGGCGCCGATTTCGCCTATATCGTGGGAACCGACGGTTCGGCCGCCGTTGACCCGAAGTTCGCGCGCAACATGACCGGCGCGCGCGAAGCCGGCGTGCAGGCGGGCGCGATCCACCGCTACAGCCTCTGCCAACTCGCGACCGATCAGGCCGCCAATTTCATCCGCCACGTCCCGCGCCGCGCCGACGCCCTCCCCGCGGTCGTCTGGCTCGACTATGACGACCGCTGCCCGGACCGCCCGACGCGCGCGCTGCTCTTGTCCGAACTCGCGACCTTTCTGGCGCAGATCGAGGCGCATATGGGCAAGCAGAGCGTCATCGCCCCCGGCCCGGCGTTCGAGAGCGACTACAAGGTGACGCAGGGCATCGCGCGCACGACCTGGCTGCGCCGCGACTTTTTCGAACCCGATTATGGCGCGCACCCCTGGGCGATGTGGCAGGCGAATGATTATGTCCGCCTGTCGGGCGCCGAGGGCACCGTCGGCTGGAATGCGCTGCGCCCGCAAGGAGAGATGCGATGAGTGAGGACCGCGATGCCCTGATCGACGCCGCGCGCGACGCCGCGAGCCGCGCCTATGCGCCCTATTCGGGCTTCCACGTCGGCGCTGCGCTGCTCCTGAAGAATGGCGATGTCGTCACCGGCGCGAATGTCGAGAACGCGAGCTATGGCCTTACGCTCTGCGCCGAAACCGCAGCGGTGGCGAAGATCGCGAACGAAGGTTGGATCGGCGAGCTCGCCGAGGTCGCGATCGTCGGCGGGCGCCCCGACGGCGATGCGCTCATCGGCACCGACCCGGTCAATCCGTGTGGCCGCTGCCGCCAGATCCTCAACGAAGCCGCCGAGCGGTCGAAGACCGATATCCTCGTCCATTGCGCCTCGGGCGACGGCAGCGCGGTGATGAGCTACCGGCTCAGCGAGCTGCTGCCCGCGGCCTTTGGTCCCAAGGACCTCGGCCTCATCGACTGACCGCTTGCGCAACCCCCACAGGACCGACAAGAGACACCATGGCCATTCTTTCCGACCGCTGGATTCGCGAAGCCGCCCAGACGCAGGGCATGATCGAACCTTTCGTGGAGGCGCAGCGCCGCGACGGCTGCATCAGCTACGGCCTCTCCTCCTACGGCTATGACGCGCGCGTCGCGCCCGAGTTCAAGATTTTCACCAACATTGATTCGACCACGGTCGACCCCAAGGAATTCGACCCCAAGAATTTCGTCGACCGCGAAACCGACGTCTGCATCATCCCGCCGAACAGCTTTGCCTTGGCGCGCACGGTCGAATATTTCCGCATCCCGCGCGATATCCTCGTCATCTGCCTCGGCAAGTCGACCTATGCGCGCTGCGGCATCATCGTGAACGTCACCCCGCTCGAGCCCGGCTGGGAAGGCCATGTGACGCTCGAATTTTCGAACACCACCCCCCTGCCCGCCAAAATCTACGCGAACGAAGGCGCGTGCCAGTTCCTGTTCCTGCAGGGCAATGAGCCGTGCGAGACGAGCTACGCCGATCGCGCGGGCAAATATATGGGGCAAAAGGGCGTCACGCTGCCCAAGCTGTGATACCGCGACTGACGCTAACGCGCTTGCCCTGACAGCGAAAATTGATAACGTTCCCATAAATCAGAACATGGGGATGAGGCCATGAACGTCCGCACCGTCGCATACGCGCTCGCCGCGCTGCTTTCCTCCACCACCGCGCACGCCGAAGGCTTTCTGAAGGTCGAGGGGACCGAGATCGTCGACGGATCGGGCAAACCCGTCATCCTGCGCGGCATGGGGCTCGGCGGCTGGATGCTGCAGGAAGGTTATATGCTGAAGCTCGGCGAGGTCGGGCAGCAGCATAAAATCCGCGCGAAGCTCGTCGAACTTGTCGGCGAGGAACGTACGGCTCAATTCTACCGCGCGTGGATCGACAACCACACGACCGAGGCCGACATCGCCGCGATGGCGAAATGGGGCTTCAACTCGGTGCGGCTGCCGATCCATTTCGACCAGCTCACCCTGCCCGCCGACAAGGAACCCAAAGCCGGTGAAGACACGTGGCACGAGGAGGGTTTCCAGCGCATCGACCGCCTGCTCGCGTGGAGCAAGGCGAACGGCATCTGGCTGATCCTCGACCTCCACGCCGCGCCCGGCGGTCAGGGCAACGACCTCGCCATCTCCGACCGCGACCCCGCCAAGCCGTCGCTGTGGCAGAGCGAGGAGAACCAGCGCAAGACCGTCGCGCTGTGGAGCAAGCTCGCGGCACGCTACAAGGACGAGCCGTGGATCGGCGCCTATGACCTCATCAACGAGCCCAATTGGAGCTTTGCGACCCCCGGCAAGGGCAATGGCTGCGACGAGACCGAGAATAAGGCGGTCTGGGGCCTGCAGCAGCGGATCACCGCAGCGATCCGCAAGGTCGACACCAAACATATCGTGATCATCGAGGGCAATTGCTGGGGCAATAATTACAAGGGCCTGCCGCCCGCGTGGGACGCCAATATGGTGCTGAGCTTCCACAAATACTGGAACCGCAACGACGAAGCGAGCATCGCCGAGATCAAGGCGCTGCGCACCAGCTATAACCGCCCCATCTGGCTTGGCGAGTCGGGCGAGAACAGCAACGGCTGGTATCGCGACGCGATCGCGCTGGTCGAAGGCGACGGCATCGGCTGGAATTTCTGGCCGCTCAAGAAGATCGGCTTCAACCAGCCGCTCGAAATCGTCGCCGGCGACGGGTGGATGAAGATCGTCGCATGGATGACGGGCAAGGGCCCGAAACCCGGCGCCGACGAGGCGTTCGCCGCGATGATGCAGCTCGCCGAAAACACGCGCTTCGACAAGAACATCCCCAAACCCGACGTGATCGACGCGATGTTCCGCCAGCCGCGCGACGCGAGCTACCGTTCCTTCGTCGCCCGCACGCTGGACAGCACGCCGCTGACCGTCGCCGCCGCCGATTATGACCTCGGCCCGCCGGGTGTCGCCTATCAGGATACAGTCGACGCCAATTATCATGTCGCGACCGGCGGCGAGCGGACGCCGTGGAACAACGGCACGACGTACCGTAACGACGGGGTCGATATCGCGCGCGCGGCCGATGGCACGCCCTATGTCAGCGATTTCGTCACCGGCGAGTATATGCGTTACAGCGCCGATGTCGCCAAGGCGGGACGCTGGACCGTCGCCGCGCGCGCGCGCTCGGCAAAGGGCGGTCGCATCGGCCTCGACGAACGCGGCGTCGCCATCCCCGCAAGCACGGCATGGCAGATCGTCAAACTCGCCGACGTCGACCTGCCCGCCGGGCCCGGCACCGCCACCCTCCGCGCCTTCGATTGCAGCGACTGCGAGGTCGCCGAGCTGGTCTTTACCCCGCGCTAGGCCGGAACCCGATCGCCTCCCGCGCGTCCTGTCTGCACAAGCGGACGGGGCCTGTTTGGAGGATATGATCCATGTCCATGATCGCCGTATTCATCGGCCGCCTGTTCATCGCGTTGATTTTCATCGTGTCGGGGGTCAACAAGCTGATCCATGTGTCCGACACCACCGCGATGATCGCGACCTCCGGCCTGCCCGGCGGGCTCGCCATCCCGGTCGGCCTCTTCGAGCTGATCGCGGGCATCTGCATCGCGCTCGGCATCGCCGTGCGGCTGGTGTCGATCCTGCTCGCGGGCTTCGTCCTCGCCACGATCCTCTTCTTTCACCGCGAGTTCACCGACCCGGTGCAGGCGATGGCGGCGATGAAGAATCTGGCGATCGCGGGCGGTCTGCTCTGCCTCTTCGGCTATGGCCACACGCGCTGGAGCTACGATGCGCTGCGCCAGCGTCGCCGCGCCGAGTTGGCCACGCATCGCGCGCAGGAACACGCCACCGACGCCGAACTCCGCGTCGCACGCGCCGAGGGCCGAGCGGAGGCGATCGGCACGCCCGTGGCGGTGGAAAAACGCCCCTTCTGGCGCCGCTAGACCTTCGCGCTTGGCAAGCTTCCCCGCCTGCGCTAGCCTCCACTTAACGTTTACGTAAAGGGAGAATGGCCATGGCGGGGACCCGCGAGTTCGACATCATCGTCTATGGCGCAACCGGCTTTACCGGCCGCCTAGTCGCCGAATATCTCAGCGCCCATTATGCGGGCCGCAAGGACGCGCCGAAATGGGCGATGGCGGGGCGCAGCGCCGAAAAGCTTGCCGAGGTCCGCGACCTCATCGGCGCGCCCAAGGACACCCCGCTGGTGGTCGCCGACGCGAGCGATCCCGCCAGCCTCGATGCGATGGCGGCGCGCGCCGAGGTCATCCTGACCACGGTCGGCCCGTACCAGCTTTACGGGGGCGAACTCGTCGCTGCCTGCGTCAAGGCGGGCACCGCCTACGCCGACCTTTGCGGCGAACCCGGCTGGATGCGCGATATGATCGACGCGCATCAGGACGCGGCGAAGGCATCGAGCGCGCGCATCACCTTCAGCTGCGGTTTCGACAGCATCCCGTTCGACCTCGGCGTCCATTTCCTGCAGGCCGAAGCCGTCAAGCGCCACGGCAAACCCGCTCCGCGCGTCAAGGGCCGCGTCCGCAAGATGGCGGGCGGCGCGTCGGGCGGCACGATCGCCAGCCTCACCGAAACGCTCAAAGCCATCGCGAAAAAGCCCTCGCTCGCGCTGCTACTGCGGTCGAGTTTCGCGCTGACTCCCGGCTTCGAGGGCCCATCGCAGCCGACCGGGCTGATCCCCGAATATGACAGCGCGACGGGCACCTGGACCGCCCCCTTCGTGATGGCGCCGATCAACACCAAGAACGTCCACCGCACCAATTTCCTGCTCGGCCATCCGTGGGGCGAAGACCTTGTGTACGATGAGATGGTGATGACGACGATCGGCGACGCGGGGAAAGCGATGGCCGAAGCGATGGCGAAGGCGAATCCCTTTGGCGAATCGACGCTCAAGCCCGGCGAAGGCCCGAGCAAGGAAGAGCGCGAGAACGGTTTTTACGACATCCTCTTCATCGGCGAATATCCCGACGGCACCACGGTGCGCGCGAGCGTCCAGGGCGACCGCGACCCCGGCTATGGCTCGACGTCGAAGATGCTCGCCGAAACGGGCATCGCGCTGCTCGCGAACAAGGGCAAAGGCGGCGTCTGGACCCCGGGCGCGCTGCTCGGCGACGCGCTGATCGAGCGGCTGACCGCCAATGCCGGACTGACTTTCCAGATCGAGGAATAAGAGACCCATGACGACCTCTCCCAGCGCGCTCGACGCGCTGCTTTCGACGCTGCGCACCGAAGAGGGCGTGGCCAAAGCGCATATCGACGAAGGATGGATGCAGGGTCGCACCGCCTATGGCGGGATCAGTTCGGCGGTCGCGCTCGCGGGCACGATGGTGCTCCATCCCACCGAAACCCCGCTGCGCTATGCGCAGATCAGCTTCGTCGGTCCGGTGGGCGGCGATTGCACCGTCGAAGCGCGCGTGCTGCGCCAGTCGAAATCGTCGCTGTTCATCGACGCCGGCGTGTCGAGCGACCAAGGCTTCGGCACCGCCGCGGTCTTTGCCTTTTCGGGCGACCGCAAGAGCCACCTCGACCATGATCGCCTGTCGGTGCCCGACGCGCCCGATCCCGAGACGCTGGCGCCGGTGCCCGAGCATCATGCACGCCCGCCCTTCACGCGCCATTTCGACATGCGCCCGACCACCGGCCCGCGCTTCGGCTGGAAAAGCGAGGTCGGCGAATATCTGACCTGGGTCCGCTTCGTCGAGGAGCCGGCATGCCATCCCGCCGTTGCGCTGCTCGCGATGGGCGACGCCCTACCCCCCGCCGCGATGGCGCTGTTCAGCGAATTCGGGCCGATCAGCTCGATGAACTGGACGGTCAATATGCTGACCGGCACGCCGACGACCGACGACGGCTGGTGGCTGCTCTCAGCCAAAACCGCCTACGCGCGGCATGGTCTGTCGGTGCAGGACATGATGCTGTGGAACCGCGCCGGTGAGCCGATCCTCAGCGGCAGCCAGGCGATCGCGATCTACGCTTGACGACCAAAGTTGCCGCCCCGCACCTTACTTCGTCATCCCCGCGAAAGCGGGGACCAGCGAGCTGACGTCGCAACTGCGTTCCCGCTTTCGCGGGAATGACGAAGGTGGGGATATCGGCTCCACCCCATAGCGAACCTTCCCGCCATCGACCGGCGGATCCGTCATACTACGCCTGAACCGGCAGTGTAATCACCGCATCGAGCCCGCCCCCGGCACGGTTCGACAGCGCCAGCGCCCCACCCTCGCCTTCGGCGATATCGCGCGCGATCGACAGGCCCAGCCCGGCTCCGCCGGTCGCGCGGTTGCGCGATTGTTCGCCGCGCGCAAAGGGTTCGATCAGCGTCTTGATCTGTTCGCCGGTCAGCCCGGGGCCGTCGTCCGACACGATAATCCGCGCCACCGCTCCGTCGGTCACAACCGACAGTCGCGCCCGCACGCCATAAGCGATCGCGTTGTCGGCAAGATTGCGCAGCGCGCGCTTGAGCAGCATCGGCCGCGCCAGCACGGCGGCGTCGGCCATATCGCCGATCGCGACCTCCTTGCCGCGCTCCTGATAATCGGCCGCGAGTTCGCCGATCAATTCGCGCAGCGGGATGCGCTCGCGCGCCTCGGTTCCCGCGCCCGACCGCGCCAGCGCCAAAATGTCGCTCAGCATCGCGGTCATTTCCTCGATGCTCGCGATCATCTTGTCGCGCAGCGTCTCGTCCTCGACCTGCTCGACACGTACGCGGAGGCTGGCGAGCGGGGTCCGCAGATCGTGCCCGACGGCGCCGAGCATCCGGTCCTTGTCCGACAGCATCGCCGAAATACGGCCGCGATAGGCGTTGAAGGCGGCGATCAGGTCGCGCACGTCCGACGGCCCCTCTTCCTCAAGCGGTTCGGCATCGCGCAGCGCCGGATTGGCGCGCGCCGCGCGCGTCAGGTCGCGCAGCGGCCGCGCGGCGCGATATGCGATCAGCATGATCGGAACGAGCAAAAGCAGATAAAGCGACAGCGTCTGCCAGACGAGGAAGCCCTGCAGCCGGTTGCCCCCCGCCGCGATCCGCGTGCGCACCGAAAAATAGCGCCCGTCGACCTTCGCGACGACGATGACGACACGGTCGGGAAAGGCGGACCGCCGTAACCGCTGTTGCTCGCGCGGCGGAAGCGCCCACGCGTCGACCATTGCGGCAGGAATATTGGTCTCGCCGAGCAAGCCTTCAACATAGGCGGCAAGGTCGGGCACGCGGACGGCGCCGATGGGCATCGGGGGGAGATGATCGGAGATCACCAGTTTCTGCGCACGCTCGCGCGCCTCGTGCCGCTCGCGTTCGTTGCGGGGCGGCCTGAAGTCACCACGCCGGTCGCGCTCGATCGCATCGATGATCCGCGCGACGGCCATGCCGCCGCCGTGCGCCAGCGTCTGCTGCCGCATCCCGCGCGACAGCAGCACAAAGTTGATCGCCTGCGCCACGAACAGCATCACCGCGACCGCAAAAACGAGCTGGCCGACGAGGCTTTTGGGCCACAACCGCAGTTTCACGCCGCCGGGCCCATCCGCTTGACCTCGCACGCCAGCGTATAGCCCCCGCCCCACACCGTCTTGACGATCTGTGGATGCGCGGCGTCGACCTCGATCTTCTTACGCAGCCGGCTGACCAGATTGTCGATCGCGCGGTCGAAGATATCGGCCTCGCGCCCGCGCACCATGTCGAGCAGCCGGTCGCGGCTCATCACCTGCCGCGGGTGGCGGACCAGCGCGTGAAGCAGATGATATTCACCCGACGACAGCGCGACCTCATTGCCTTCGCCATCGACCAGCACGCGTTCGACTTCGCGTAGCACCCAGTCGCCAAAGGCATAATAGGTCCCGCCCGGATCGAGCGCGCGCCCGCCCTGTTGCGTCCGGCGCAGGACAGTGCGGATGCGCGCGACCAGCTCGCGCGGGTTGAAGGGTTTGACGACATAATCGTCGGCGCCGATCTCCAGCCCGATGATCCGCTCGGTATCCTCGGCGCGCGCGGTCAGCAGGATGACGGGGATACTGCTCGTCTCACGCAAATGGCGGGTCAGCGACAGGCCGTCCTCGCCCGGCATCATAATGTCGCTGACGACCAGGTCGACGCCCTGCGCACGCAGCACCGATCGCGCCTCGGCGGCGCTCGCGACGTCGGTCACCGCAAAACCCTGCGCGATGAGATATTCGCCCAGCGGCTCGCGGATCGACGGCTCGTCGTCGATCAGCAGGATGCGCGGGGTGTCGCTGTCGGTCATCAGGTTTCCGTCGAAAAAATGCTGGTTCGCCCACCGGCCGCGGGAGCCGGTGGGCGATAGCTGACAGGGACCGGCAACAAAGGCAATGCCGGGAGGGGAGGAAGGCCTACGCTTTGCCGCCGAGCCCCTGCCAAATGCTTACTGGTTCGCGGGAGCAGCCGGAGCCGCACCACGCTTGGCGCGCCATGCGCCGCGCTGGGCCTGACGTTCTTCGACGGTGACCTGACCATCCTTGTTCGCGTCGGCGGCGTCGAAGCGCGCGAGCGCCGCGGTCTGGAACTCGGCCTGGCTGATCGCCTTGTCGCCGTCGGTATCGGCCTTGCCCATCATCATGCCGTGATGGCCGCCGCGCTTGCCATGACCGCCACGCATGCCGTGGTGACGCTTGCCTTCGCCGGCTTCACCGGCTTCGGCACGCTTTTCACCGCGTTCGGCGCGCTTGGCGGCACGATCGGCGCCATGCTTGTCCCATTCGGCCTTGCTGATGCTGCCATTGCCGTCAGCGTCGAGGCTGGCGAACCGCTTGGCCTGCCGCTCGGCACGCTGTGCGGCGCGGTCGGTGGCGTCGAGCTTGCCATCCTTGTTCGCATCCATTTTTGCAAACATCTGCGTGGCCCGGGCCTGCGCGTCGGCGCGGGTCTGCACGGGATTGCTGTCGGCGCCGGGTGCGGCGAGAACGGGCACCGCCACCAATGCGGCGGCGAGCGTAAAGAGCGAGATTTTCTTGTTCACGTAACGAACTCCTTCATGGGCCTTCCGGGAATGAGCCGGAACCCGATGAAGCCGTTCTAGGCGCGGTTTGTCCCAGCCACGTGCCGGATCGACGGAAAATTGTCGCAAATTGTCGCAAAACCGGGTTGCCGTTCATTTCGCGGCAAGCGGCGGACGCATGGCGGCCGCACACGCCCGAGGGAATGTGCGGCCGCCGCCGTCACAAGCCTCTTTACGGGCTGACGGGCGAATCATCATCCTTGTCAGCGACGAGGATGATCGCGCCGATGCCGACCAGCAGGCCGACAAGCCCGATGATCCAGCTCGAACTGCCCTCGAGTTCGTTTTGACCGCCCGCGTCCGACGCTGCGCGCGCAGCGGGCGCCGCCGATGCAACAACAGGCGCGGCGACCAAAGACGCCGCGGCGAACGATATTGCGAGTTTCCGTAGCATGGCCATGTCAGTCTCCGTCCAGGGGAAATCCACCCTTGGCCAAGCAACGTGCCGCAGCATCCATCGATCCGCCACCATCGGGCCCCTGCCTTCGGCTCGCCCCCGAATTGACACGGGTAGGAGAAAATGGGCGCGCGCTACGGCGCCGTCATTCCTTGATCCGCACCGGCCTGCCGGCAGCGTCGGCGGCGATTTCCGCCTTGGCGAAGGGCAGGCGATGCCATTTCTTTTGCGAATAGAGATGCGTCTGATCGGCGAAATGCGGCGAGGCTGGGTCGGGCGACTGTGAATAGCTGAGCACCGCATCGGCGACGGGGCCGGCGTTGTCGAAGCCGACGATCTGGACATAGCTCGACCCGTGATAGGGCGTGATGCCGCCCGGAACGGGGTTCGACGCCTGGAAGTTGAGCACGCCCGCACCGCCCTCGCCGCCATGCACCGCGATCCGTTCCTTGCCGCGCGGCGCGAACTGCACATCGCCCCAGCGCGCGTCGAGCGCGATCCCCTGCTCGTCGAGCTCTGCCGTCGCGGCGCTGAGCGCGGCCAACAGCTTGGTCGCCGTCTCGCCGGTCGTCACCATGTCGCGCGGCGTATGAACGGAGTCGGCGACGTCGAACGGCACCGCCCACAGGTCCGGAATGCGGCTCGCGGCTTTCCAGAAGAGTGTGAACAGATAGGCGCCGCGGCTGTCGACGTCGAACCGGCGATCCCATCCCTCCAGCGCCTTGCATCCGCGCGCGACCTCGGGCTTGCCGCGGCAGAGGTCCAGCAGCCGGTCCATTGCCAGCTCGGCGGCGAGGCTCTTGTTGGCAAAGGTCAGCTCCTTCGCCGCGGCATGGTCGACCTTGACCCCCGGCTTGCCGCCCTCGCCGTTCAACATGCGATCGAGTTCGATGAAGTTCGACCGCGTGCGCAGCGACAAGATGCTCTCCGCGCGGCCCAATATGGGCGACAGCGGCGTATGCGGCGCCTTGGCGTTGCTGATCCAGTAACTGTCGTTGCTGTTCGCGACATAGTCGCGCCGCGCATAGACCGCCTGCGACGCGGCGGGCATCATTCCGGGAACGGGCGTCCCCGGCGCGGCATCCCAGTCGCACGACGATCGCGCACCATCGAGCAGCGTCGCGCGCTCGGCGGCCAGCGCCGACAGCGGCGTCGCGCACGCCTTCATCTTCTCCGCCGACAGGTTGGGAACCACCGTCACATCGGCATGCAGCACATCGCCGTTGCGGTCGGCGGCAATCGTGTTGACCCAGGGGATGCCCAGCGTTTCCTCGACCGCAGCCCGCACCTCGCCGACATTGCGCGCCCGCGCGATGCGCACCCATGTGCCCAGCGCGCGCTGGTTGCCCTTGTTGCCCTCGCGCACCGCAAAGGCGGTCGAGGCAGTCCACGCGAGGCCCGACGCGGGCAAGACGACAATCGGGCCATAGCGCGTCGACCAGAGGGTGCGCGTCGCGGGGGCGCCGCCGCCGCCCATCGGCACGCTGATCGTCCGCGCCACCATTTTCTCGGACTTGCCGTCGACCAGATAGGCGGTGGGGTCCGATGGGTCGATCGTCAGCTGGAACAGCGTCGAATGCCGCGCCGCCGTCACCGTATGCGTCCACGCGACGTCGCGATTGAAGCCGAGTATGGGAAGCGGCGAGCCGGCGATCCCGACCCCCATGACGTCGAGCTTGCCGGGCACGGTGACATGCATCTGCCAGAACCGGTTCGGCCCGGTCCACGGGAAATGGGGGTTGCCGATCACCATGCCGCGGCCGTCGGCGGTCACATCGCCGCCGAACGCCCAGCCGTTGCTGCCCATGACCACGTCGTCCTGGCCGGGCAAGGCGTCGCCGGGGCGCATGGCCAGCTTGCCGCCCGGCGGCGCGGCATTGGCGATGCCGCTCGCCAGCGCGAGCGTGCCCAGGATCATGTTCTTTTCGTTGAGCCGCAGCAGGTCGTCGGTCGTGATCGGCCGCACCCACGCCTTTCCGCGGCACGCCTCGGGCACGCCTTCGGGCCCGATTTCGCGCAGCCAGCGATTATAGCCGGCGACATAGCCATCGGTGGTCAACGCCACTTCGCGCCCTTGCGCCTTCGCGCCTTCCCGTAGGCGCGGCAGGTCGATGACCGACCGGAAAAAGAAATCGGACGACAGATTGTCGACCGGCGCAAAGCCCAACACCGCTTTGGCTTCGGGGCCGAAATGCAGCGACCGCTCGCCCGCGACCGTCGCGAACTCCTCGGCGATCATGCACAGATTGTCCTGCGCATAGGCATAGCCGACGCCATAGCCCGCACCGCGCCAATCCTTTGCCGTGATATGCGGAATGCCGTAACTCGTCCGGACGATCGTCGCGTCGTAACGCTCCTTCGCCGCCGCCGGCATGGCGAGCAGCGCGCCGGCGAGCGCCGCCGGTATCAGATATTTCGACATCGATCCCCCTGTCGGCCTGCAGCCGCCGTCCTTTGGTGCGTGGTAAGTGACGGATTCACTAGCTGAAATCCAGCGCCATTTGGGCGCGCAAGCCATGAACCAAAGGCATGGGGTTGAGGATCGGGTAGCCAGAAACAGGTAAGCCCCGTCGCATTTCTGCGGCGGGGCTCCCTAGGTTCCGTCCGAAGACAGGAACCAGATTCTACCTTCTCTTTCGATCTAGTAGATGAGTGAAACGCCGCAGGTTCGACTTGGTTCCCGCGGCGTTCGATTTTTTATGTGATCTTCCGCGCCGCAGCCGATCCGAGGATCAGGAACAGGACAACGAGCGCAAGGCCGACGAAGAACAGGATCTTGGCAATCCCCGCCGCGGTGCCTGCAACGCCGCCGAAGCCGAGAACGGCCGCGACGAGCGCGATCACTGCAAAGATCAAAGCCCATTTAAACATCTGACGTCTCCTTCGATTGCAGAGCAGGACACACGGCACCGGCTTCGAAAGCCCGCGAAACGGGTTTTTCGAATGACGAAACAGCCGGTGGCCGCGCCTCAAGTCTCTGATTGATGTGTACGAAGCTGAAACGATGGATGCCGACGAAGGTTCCTGCCGCTCTCGCACCTTCCGACCGATAGGCTCTTGCCTATTCGGCCCGCGGTGCGTTTATGCGTGCAACGATCGAGGGAGTTTTCATGCACATATCGTCTTTGAACCGGCTGCTCGCGGCGGCCGCACTGGGCAGCTGCATTCCGGCGTCCGCCACCGCCCAGCAGGGCGAAACGCCGTCCACCCGGAGCACCGCCTATCTCAACAAGCAGATGGCGGCACTCGCCGAACGTCACGGCGCCGACGGCTGGCGCATGACGCCTAGCGGACTGCGCTGGCGCCGGATCGCGGGCGATGGCAGCGGCATACACCCCGGCCCGGCCGATAATGTCACCGTCCATTATGTCGGCACCTTCGCCGACGGCCGCGAGTTCGACAGCTCGGTCCGGCGCGGCGAACCGACGAGCTTTCCGCTCAACCGTGTGATCGACGGCTGGCAGGAAGGCGTGCAGTTGATGGGCGTCGGCGACAAGGTCGAATTCGCGATCCCCTGGCAGCTCGCCTACGGCCCCGTCGGCAAGGGCCCGATCCCCGGCGGCGCGACCTTGCTGTTCACGGTCGAGTTGCTCGGCGTCGAACCGGCCGGATAATCTGTCGGGGCGCCGGGGCGCGGCTGGGCGTGCAGGCGCGGAAAGACCGCCTCGAGCGGCTTGGTGTCGGGCAACACATAGACATATCCGCCCTTCTTCTGGAAAAGTGGGCGAACACTCTTGTTATGAAACGCTAGCGGGACGTTGATGCATCCGAAGGTGATGCGGTTGTCGTCGATACCGGGCGACAGCATCCGCTGCCGGCGGCGCTCCTTCTGGCTGCCCTTCGGGATCGGGTGGAGCGCCACCGAGGTGGCATAATCGACCCAGAGCACACTCTGCCGCCCCGCCGCCATCCCGAATTTCGCGAGGAAGCGTCCGGCGGGCGTCGTTCGCTCGGCGGGGCCGATCTCGGCAAGATCCTTCGATCCGATCCCCGGGGTGGCCTCGTCGCCGAGCGCAACGCCAATCAGGACCGGTGCCCGGCCGAGGAATTTCCCTTTGGCATCGAACAGGAACAGCGAGGCCGCGGGCTTGTCGATGATGATGTACGGCAAGCCGCCATTGTCGCCCGAGGCGGCAATCCAGTCGGCAACCCGCGTCGCGGCCTCCGAGCGAGTTGCGGCATCCGCGGTTTCGGCCTCGCTGGCCGGCGCGGCCGATCCTGCGGACACCGGAACGGTCAGCGCAAATCCCGCAAGCGCCACGAAGGTTTTGATCATAGGTCGATGCACTCGAATAGTGGGCGCCGTCGCCCGCGGGCGACGGCGCCGAAAATCACGGTCTCAACAATTTCCGCCGTGTCGCGTCAATTGCGCGGCCGCTTCTGCTGCGCCTGCATGCGCTGTTCGATGCCATCGACGCGGCCGCTCAGCTGATCGAGGCGCTGGCCATTATTCTGCGCCTGCCCCGATGCGGCCTGCGCTTCGGTCAATGCCTGCTTCGCGGTGGCGTCGGTCGCCTGCAATTGCGCTTCGAGTGCATCGACGCGCTGGCTCACCACGGCGACCTGCTCGCGCACAAAGCCTTTGGTCGCGCAGCCGCCCAAGCCCAGGGAACCGGCCAAAATCACAACCACGGGTGCTAGTTTTTTCAGAGACGGGGACATAGGAATTCTCCTGATCGTTAATGCCCCCCACCCGGCCGGTCCAAGCCGAGCGACGCCGCGCAAACAACGCGATTCTGTCCGGCTGTGCATCGGTTCAGGCAGATGGATAACGCCGGCATGTTGCCGCGGGTTCCGGGGCCTTACCGGCGCAAAACGGCGACCAGCCGAAGCCGGAGATTTCGCCTCATCGATGCAGGATTTTGGTGGAGGTAGCGGGATTCCAATCCGGCTCCTAGCCAACTGATATCCGAGGTCTTCTAGTTTCGATTTTTCGCCGTGGCCCCCAAACTGGCCCCCACTCGGTTTCGTGTGTCGGGTTCGTTTCCTAAACAGGGAACGCTTGATCGCTTACCCGTCCGCTACATTCTAACACCTGATTCGTCAAAGCGGAAAGACCAACTTGGCCACGTCTCGTCAGCCGCGCAGGAGCCTATTGTCGCTCGAAAAGGCGCTTGAGACTCTCGTAGCGAATGAAGGTCGACCGACCGACTTTCGACACTTCGAGCTCGCCGTCTGCAATGAGTTCGTAGAGGGTAGACCGGCTAATGCCTGTCAGCTTCACCGCCACCGAAACACGCACGCAAATCGGTTCCACCGGCAAGTCCCCGAACATCTCCTGCGCCGAGATGATTGACATACCGCTCCTGTCGCGGGTCTGGCTCCTCATGACTTCGAACGGGAGCGCATGAAAGCGCGGTCGCCTTCAAGAAATGACCACAGCATGTAGGGAACAAGATCGCTCGGCTTCTCGCGTTGCCCATATGTGGACGCATATACGTCGGCGTAATCCGCGAGCGCTTGTTCGAGGTCGGGCAGCATCTCGACGACGAGCTTCACGGGCTTGCGATCGGGGATCTTAGCGAGTTTGATATCGGGCATCATGGCCTCCACGGCGCGAGGATGAGATCGCGGTGGACGATCACACGGAACGGCCAGCCGGGCCGGACGCGGATGGTCGGCGGGATGTCGAGGTTCCGCTCGACAATGCGGTCGCCCGCGCGGGCGCCGTTGGTCTGTGCGGACTCGCGCATCGCGCGGACAAGCTCGCTCTCGTCGCTCCCGAAGCCGAGCTCGGTACCGACACCGAGCAGCGTCGCGAGACCGACGCCCTTGAGCAAAGCCCAGCTGTGAAAGTCGACCTTGTCTGCAAGCCCGGCATATCCCGCGGCATCGCTCGCGGGCGCGTTGTCGAGCGTCAGTGACGATCCGTCGGGCCAGATGATGCGCTGCCAAACGACAAAGGCGCGGCGCTGGCCGAAGGCAATATTGCTTTCGTAACGCCCGAGAAGCCGCGCGCCCTGCGGAATGAGGAGCGTGCGTCCGGTGATGCTGTCATAAACATTCTCACTGATCTGCGCGACGACGATGCCGGGCAGGTCACTGTCGAGCCCGGTCACGAGGTTCGCCGCGATGATGCTGCCGCTGCTCACGATCCACGGCGAGGCCGGAGGCTGGATCCGGTACGCGCTGACCTCCGTGGCGCCAGCGGCCGCCGCACTGCCGGTCGCCGGACCAATGCCCGCGGCCGCCGGAACCGCCTCGCCTGGCTTCGCAGACACCGATGCTGTGCCAACGCCCAAAAAGTCGGCCGCCCCGCCACGACCGCCGAGCGACATCAGCACCGCAGATTGGCGCGCCGCCGCCCGGTCCGCCAAGGCCTTTTCGCGGGCGGCGGCGGCCGCATCTGCGGCGGGATCGGCAGGCATCGCCTCGCCTTCCCCTGCCAGCTTGCGCTGATGCGCGAGGATCGGGCGCCCAAGGTCTCCGGGTAGCGGCGGGCCAAGCTTCGGGATCGCATCATAGCTACCCGGCGCAGCGGCGAGCGCCTCGGGCGAGCGGGCCTCCCTTGCTTCGAACATCTCGTCGCCACTCGCGGCAAGCTTGAACGACGTGGGGCTGAGCGCGATCCAGGCGGTCGCTGCGATCGCCAGCGCGCCGACGGCGGCAATGCCGATGATCAACTCGCGCCGGAAGCGGACGACGCGGCGCGGGCTTCCGCGCAGGACGAGGCTCTCGGGATCGACCTTGGGTGGCGACGGCGCGGAACCGTCGGGAGCCGGATCAGGCGGTTCAACTCCAACCTTCGGCGGCGCGTCCTCCCTGTCATCGCGCACCGGCATGTCCGACGCGCTCACCGGCTCGCTCCGGGCCGCGTGCGAACGATGCGGACGACTGTCTGGCGCTTCGTCCCATGGCGGAGCTCGGCGCGGTCGAAGAGGCGGTCGACAACATAAAAGCGCCCGTTGACGCGGTAGTTGACCAGTTCGGGGGTTTTCGCCTCGCCGGTCACGAACAGCGGCGGCGCCTCGCCCTGCCCTAATGTCGCGGGGAACTCGATATAGACCTGCCGTCCGTCGTCGAAGGCGCGCAAGGGACGCCAGGCGGGCTTGTCGCCACTGATCCTATACCCGAAGTCGAGACGGACCGGGTCGACCGCCGGACGCGCCTCAATCGCCGCGCGCGTTGCAGTTGCGGCGCGCTCGATCGCGAGAAGACTGTCGTGCGGATAGGTCCAGGAGACCGCCGCCATCGCCGTGCGCGCGGTGCTCGCGAGCGCGAGGTGATAGACGCGCCGGTCGGTCGTGATGATGAGATTGGTGGCGAGGCCGGGCGCGAGGGGCTTGATCATGATATGGACGCGACGCTCATCCCCCGCCCCGCTCGTCGTATCGCCGACCGTCCAGCGCGCGGTATCGCCCGCCGCGACCGCGACGAGCGCTTCGCCCGGCTGAAGCGCGATGTCGGTAACATGCTCGGGCGCGGTGACGAGGCGGTAGACCCCGCCTTCGACATAAGCATAGGTCTGGATCGCGCCGCGGTAGTCCTGCGTACGCGGCTCCTTGACTGCTGCGGCCGCCGCCGCACGGACACGCTCGACCGGTCCGGGTCCGGCGCTGGCGGATGAGCTCAGGACTGCCGCACCGGCGGCGGCAAGGATCGGGCGAAAGCAGATCATGGCAGGGCTCCTTCGGCGGTTGCGGGAACGGGAGGGGTATCGACGAGCAGTTCGTCCACCGGCGGCGGAACGCTCCTGGCCGCAGGCGCCCGCTCCTCGCGCTCATATTCGCGGCTCCAGTCGATGGCCTCGACATAGAGACCGAGCGGGTTCCTGCGGAGGACATCGGCGGAACGCGGCGGTTTGACGGCAACGGTCAGCATTGCGGTCCAGCGCGAAGTCGCGGCGAGGCTGCCGCGCTCATAGGCGCTCTCCTTCCACTTCACCTGCCACGATCGCGGTGAGGCGCGCACGACGCTGGTGATCTCGACCGAGACCGAGCGCGTGCCGACCTGCGCGAAGGGATCGCTGCTGCGGGCAAATTCGTTGAGGAACAGGGCGCCGCGTTCGCCCGCGAAATCATAGGCGGCGAGCCAATTCTCGCGCATCAGCACCGGATCGAGCGATATGCCGCGAACATTCGCGATAAAACGGCCGAGGGCCCATGCGATCTGTGGGTCAGTCGGATTGTAATCGGCCACCGCGGGGGCAACGCTGCGCGCCTCGCCGAGCCGGTCGACCTCGACCACATAGGGCGTCACGCGGCTCTGCACCGACTGCCAGACCAGGCCGCCGGCGAGCCCGGTCGAAAGCAGCAGCCCGCCGAACGCCATGATCCGCCAGTTTCGCGCCTGAACGCGCGCGGCGCCGATCCGGTCGTCCCACGCCTGGCCGGCGCGCTGATAGGGCGTGACAGGCTCGGGAGTCCGCCCGTAGCGTTGAATAGGTCGTCTGAACTTCATCGGATCAATCCTCCTTTTCGGCGATGTCGGGGCTTGCGCCGCTGCCGCCGCGGCTCCCGTCGGAAATCACATGGGCGGCGGTCTGCCGCGCCGAGCGACGGCGCTGGTCAGCCTTGAGGTCGGTCGCCCACGCGGGCGGTGCAGCCGACGCGGCGGCATGTTCGTTCGACGGCGGCGAAGCCGGGCTCTTGCTCTGGTTTCCGGCGTTCCAGGCGGCGTCGCGCCCGGCAGCGGCCGCGTCGGCGATCCCGAGCGAGCTGCCGGCGCGGCGCGCAGCATTGACCGCCGCGCCCTTGGTCGCGGTTGCGACGCCCGCGAGACCGGCGCCGACCGTTTGCGATCCCGAGGTTTCCTGCCCGAGCTTGTACGACGTCGATGCGGCCGCCCCCATCGACGTCCCGGCGCGGACGGCGCCGAGCGCGGCACCGCCGCCTGCGCGTGCGGCGGCTATGCCGGCGCCGCCGGCGACAATCATTGTGCCTGCGGCTGCGGCGACCGTCCCGACCGCGGCGCCTGCGCCCAGCTGCGGTGCTCCCGCGACGAGGCCCGATGCGATGCCGGGGCCGTAGATACCGAGCCCGAGCAGAGCCAAAGCACCGAGTGCGAGCGACATCGCTTCCTCGACGTCGGGCTCGGAGCCCGCCATCGTCGTCAGAAAATCGGGAAAGAAGCCCGAGCCGATGCCGACGATCACGCCGAGCACCATCACCTTGACGCCTGATGAGATGATGCTGCCGAGCACGCGTTCGGCGAGGAAGGCGGTCCGGTTCCAGAGGGCAAAGGGCATGAGCGCGAAGCCCGCGAGGCTCGTCAGCTTGAACTCGATCAGCGTGATGAAGAGCTGGATTGCGAGGATGAAGAAGGCGAGGATCGTGAGGACCCAGGCGATCAGCAGCACCACGATCTCGAGAAAATTCTCGAAAAAGGCGATCGGCCCGAGCATGTCCTTGATCTGGTCGATGAGCGGATGCGCCGCCTCGAACCCAGCACCGGCAAGTCGTCCGGGCTTCAGAAGGTCTTCGGCCGAGATCGTGCCGCCGCCGGCAGTGATGCCAAGCCCCGCGAAGGAGCGGAAGATAATATCCGAAAGTGCCCCGAAGTTACCGATGATGAAGGCGAATACGCCGACATAGAGGATCTTCTTCAGCAGCTTCGCGATGACGTCATTCTCGCCGCCCATTGCCCAGAAGAGTCCGGCGAGCGTGATGTCGATACCGATCAATATGCTGGTGAGGAAAGCGACATCGCCGCCGAGCAGCCCGAACCCGCTGTCGATGTAGCGGATGAAGGCTTCCATGAAGCGGTCGATGACATTGAGGTCGTCCATCGGGCGGGCTTTCGAAGGGGATGAAGGGTCCGCGGGGCCTCGCAGGGGAGCATGCAAGACCCCGCGGCGAACGGCGGGCCAGGAGAGGGGCAGCCTCGCGCCGTTCGTGTCGCTGGTCAGCGGATCGGGGTGTAGGCCTTGCCGTCCCCGAGGAAGCGGCGCATGCGCTCGCGCGCTTCGGCCGCGCTCTGCGCCGCGCGCGCGCGGTCGAGCATGTCGGCCTCATAGGCGGCCGCCATCATCTGCTGGAGCTGCATCTGCTGCTTGGCGGCGAGCGCGAGAAGCTGGTTGGTCGCCTGTTGCGCCTGCAGGCTACCCTCCGCACTCGAACTCCGCGCCGCGACCTCGGCGAGCACCGCGGCATCCTCCTTGACGTCGGCGGCGATCCTGGACTGGACTGCGAGTGTGCGGCGGTACGACGCCATGGCCGCCTCGAGGCGAGCCTTGGCTTGCGCGACGCTCGCTGACCGGGTCAGGCCGGAGACGTCCTTCGGGAAGAGCGCCGCCATGCGCGCGTCGAGCTGGTCGACGCCGAAATCGACGCCTTCGGCCTTCTCCATCAGCGCCTCGACGCGCGCGAGATTGTCCTTGAGCTTCGCGAGCTCGGGGAAATCGACGCGCCTCAGATGCTTGTCCATGTTGGAGAGCATCTGCGCCTCGTTTTGCAACTGCCTGATTTGCTGGTCGATCTGCTTGAGCGTACGCGCGGCGGTGAGCAGGTTCTGCGAGTAATTCGCCTGATCGAACACCGGCATCGCAGCGGCGGGTGGCACGGCAAGCAGCAACGCCGGAATGGCGGCGGCGGCGAGCAGCATATGGGCAAGCGTCTTCATCACATGTCTCCTTCTTGGGGGGCAGGTCGATCGGTCGTGGGGAGGCCGGGAAAGCCGGCGAGCAGGTCGGCGGCCCAGTCGAGGCCGGCATCGCGAAGGAAATGCGACGCGAAATCGGCTTCGCCATGCTCCGCGAGGATGGCGTCGATCCGCGCTTGCGTCGCCGGATCGGACGCGCCGCAGAGCGCCAGCGCGACGGGTCCGAGACCAAGCTCGAAGAGGCGGTTGCCGCGCGCCGACTGGAGATAATATTGGCGCTTCGGCGTCGCGCGCGCGATCAGCTCGATCTGCGCCTCGTTGAGCCCGAAGGCGGCATAGGCCGCGCGGCTCTGCGGCTCGATCGCGCGATCGTTCGGGAGCAATATGCGCTGCGGGCAGCTTTCGATGATCGCGGGCGCGATGCTGCTGTTCGAGATATCGGCGAGGCTTTGCGTCGCGAAGATCACCGCGACATTCTTCTTTCTCAGCACTTTCAGCCATTCGCGGATGCGCGCCGCGAAGAGCGGGTTGTCGAGAAAGATCCAGGCCTCGTCGAGGATGAGCAAAGTCGGCCGCCCGTCGAAGCGCGCGTCGAGCCGGTGGAAGAGATAGGAGAGCACTGGTTCGACCACACTCGCCTGCCCCATCAGCGCCTCGGTTTCGAAACATTCGACCGATCCGAGCGCCAGCCCTTCCTCGGCGGCGTCAAGCAGGCGTCCGTGCGGACCTTCGAGCGTGAAGGGCTGGAGTGCCGCTTTCAGCGCATTCGACTGGAGGAGCAGCGACAGACCGGTGAGCGTGCGTTCCGACGCCGGCGCGCTCGCGAGGCTTGTCAGCGCCGACCAGATCGCGTCCTTGATATCGGGCGTCACCGCAACGCCCTCGTGCGCGACGAGCGACGCGATCCAGTCGGCGGCCCAGCTTCGCTCCTCAGGCCGGTCGATCGCGCGGAGCGGCTGGAAAGCGAGCATATCCTCGCCCTCGCCGAGCGCGTGATGCCGCCCGCCCATCGCCAGCACCGCGGCGCGCGCCGAATTGCCCTTGTCGAAGATATAGAGCTGCGCGCCCGCGTAACGGCGGAACTGCAATGCGACGAGCGCGAGCAGCACCGACTTCCCTGCCCCCGTCGGCCCGGCGATCATCATATGACCGACGTCGCCGACATGCGTCGAGAGGCGGAACGGCGTCGAACCGCCGGTCTCGGCCACCAGTAGGGGCGGGCCGCCAAGATGGCGGTTCCAGTCGGGTCCCGCCCACACCGACGAGAGCGGCATCAGATGCGCGAGGTTGAGGCTGTGGACGAGCGGCTGGCGGACATTGGCATAGGTCTGGCCCGGCAGGCTCGATAGCCAGGCTTCGACCGCGTTGACGCTCTCGCGGATCGCGGTGAAACCGAGCGAGTGGACGATGCGTTCGGCGGCACGCAGCTTTTCCTCGGCGCGCGCGCAATTGCGATCGGACACAGTGATCGTCGTCGTCAGATAACCGAACGAGACATGATCGCCGCCGAGCGCCTGGAGCGCGGCATCGGCGTCGATGACCTTGTTGTCGGCGTCGCTGTCGAGCAGTTGCGCCGGCTGGTTATACATCACCTCGCGGAGCAGCGCCGAGAGCGACTTGCGCTTGTTGAACCATTGCCGGCGAAGCTTGGTCAGCGCAGCGGTCGCGTCCGCCTTGTCGAGCGCGATGAAGCGCGTCGTCCATCGGTACGCGAAATCCTGTCCGTTGAGCGCGTCGAAGATGCCGGGGCGGCTGATCGAGGGAAAGCCGAGGATCGTCAGCGACCGCAGATATTGGTTGCCGAGCATCGGCTCGAGCCCGCCCGTCAGCGGCGTGTCGGCGAGCAGTGCGTCGAGATACATCGGCGTCGCGGGTACACGGACGCGGTGGCGGTGCGGCGAGATCGCGCGGTGGAGATAGGTCAGAGTCTCGCTGGCATCGAGCGCGCGAACCTCGGGCATGAAACTCGCCATGAGGTCGATCGCACGCAGGCTCTCGGCCTCGAAGCGCGCGAGCGCCTCGCGCCAGTCGCGCGCGCCGGTCGCGGCGCCCGGACGTTCGATGAGTGCGCGCCCGGCGCTGTCGGCCTGGTCGGCGGGCGGCATCCAGACGAGCGTCAGGTGGAAATGGCTCTCGAAATGCTGTCGCTCTTTGTCGTCGAACGCGGCGCGCCGTTCGGCATCGACGAGCCACGAGGCCGCGTCGGGAAAGTCGCTCTCGGGATAGCCCGCCGCGGCGACGCGCTCGGCCTCGAAGAAGAGCGCCCAGCCCGATCCGAAGCGCCGCAGCATATTGTTCGCGCGGGCGCAGGCGGCGACGAGTTCGGCCTCGGTCGCGCTGTCGAGGTCGGGACCACGAAAGGCGATGCTGCGCTGGAAACTCCCGTCCTTGTTGAGGATGATCCCGGGCGCGACGAGCGCCGCCCATGGCAGGTGATCGGCGAGCCGGTCGGCGCGCGGGCGATATTCTGCAAGGTTCAGCATGTGAGCTCGCCTTTCTGCCGGAGGTGGCGCGCGAGCACCGGCGCGAAATCGGGATCGCGTTTCGCCGCGAACACCATCAGCGTGTGTCCGAGCGCCCAGAGGATGAGGCCAGCGACCCATTGCTGGAGCCCGAGCCCCATCGCCGCGGCGATGGTGCCGTTGACGATCGCGAGCCCGCGCGGTGCGCCGCCAAGCAGGATCGGCTCGGCGAGCGACCGATGGATCGGCGCTTCATAGCCTTCAATGTGGCTCATGCGACGAGCGCCCCGCCGCCGAAGCTGAAGAAGGAGAGGAAAAAGCTCGAGGCCGCGAAGGCGATCGAAAGGCCGAACACGATCTGGATCAGTCGCCGGAAGCCGCCCGAGGTTTCGCCGAACGCGAGCGTCAGTCCGGTGGTGATGATGATGATCACCGCGATGATCTTCGCGACCGGGCCCTGGACCGATTCCAGAACCTGCTGGAGCGGTTCTTCCCAAGGCATGCCCGACCCGGCGGCGAGCGCCGTTGCGGCAAGACCGAGAGTCAGACCGATGACAAGAAGCGGGCGCCCCGCGTGCGTCCCCACGGTGGCGCGCGACATTGCAAGGGGTATCAGGGACATGGCATTTCTCCTTCAGGCTGGATGGGAACCTCAGTAAGGGCATAGTTGCCAGTCGGGCCGACGCCTTCGACGCGCGCTACGCACGCGATGCGGCGCGCGGCGCCGCGGCCGGCGATAAAGACGATGAGGTCGATCGCTTCGGTGATCAGGCGCCGCGGCACGGTGACGACGCTTTCCTGGACGAGTTGCTCGATCCGGGTCAGCGCCGATGCCGCGCTATTGGCATGGACCGTCGCGATGCCGCCCGGATGGCCGGTGTTCCAGGCCTTGAGCATGTCGAGCGCCTCGGCGCCGCGCACCTCGCCGACGATGATGCGATCGGGGCGCAGCCGCAGCGTCGAGCGGACGAGATCGGCCATCGATACCGCCCCGGCGCGCGTGCGCAGCTCGACGCGGTCGGGCGCAGGGCATTGGAGCTCGCGCGTGTCCTCGATCAGGATGACGCGCTCGTCGAGGCTCGCCATCTCCGCGAGCAGCGCATTGGCGAGCGTCGTCTTGCCCGAGCTGGTGCCGCCTGCGACGAGGATATTGAGCCGTTCGACGACCGCGAGTGACAGGAGGCGCGCGGCCTCGGGCGTCGCGATACCCGCGCTCACATAGTCCATCAAAGTGTAGACGCGCGCCGCGGGCTTCCGGATTGAAAAACAGGGTGCGAGGCTGACCGGTGGCAGGAGACCCTCGAAGCGCTCCCCTGCCCCCTCGCCGTGCGGCGGCAATTCAGCAGAAACGATTGGCGCTGCGGCGTGGACTTCGGTGCGCGCATGGCTCGCTACGAGGCGGATGATGCGCTCGACCTGGTCGGGGGCCATACGAACGCCGGTATCGACCCGGCCTTCGCCGAGCACGTCGACGCGCAGCGCGCCATCCGGATTGACCATCACCTCAACGACATGTGCGTTCGACAAGGCCGCCTCGATCGCGGGGCCCATCGCGGTGCGCAGCATCGTGCGCCGGCGTTCGGCGGAGACGTCCGCGCTCACGATCCGCCTCCCGAGCCGAAGCTCGCTCGGCCCTCGCGAAATGCCTCTGCGACTTTCATCGTGAACCATTCGAAGCGCTCGCGGCCTTGCGCACGCGCGACGTCGTCGCCCTCAGCAACGGGCGGCACCGATGCGAGGATGTAGCGCACAAGGAGCGCGAGGATTTCGATCTCGATCTGACTGTTGCGCTCGATCCGCGCGAGCACGCGCGCCAGACCGTCGAGGCGCGGACCGAAGCGTTGCTGCATTTCGTTGACGCCTTGGCGCGTCAGCCAGGCTTCGAGCGCCTCGGCGAGGATCGTCGATTTGGTCACGCCGGGCTTTCGCGCGAGCAGCGTGAGCCGGTCGCTGAGATCGCGCTCGATAAAGAGCTGATGCCGGACCTGGCTGCCGCGCGCGCTCACAGCCCGAGCCCCAATTGGTCGACGCCCTGCGACACGGCCTCGTCCATCGCATGGCCGACCAGCACCGGCGCGAGCGGGCGGACGCGGTCCATCAGTTTCTTGTCGAGCGCGGGATCGGCATCGTCGTCGATGCCGAGCGGATTGGTCGGGCGCACGGTTTCAGTCCGCTGCTCAGGCTGCTCGGCGAGCTCGGGCTCTTTCGCTTGCTGTGCGCCGCCGTCCTCGACCAGGTTGTCGTCGGCGTCATCCGCGTCGATTTCGGCTGCGCCCGGCTCTGCAACGCAGCCGCTCCAGTCGTCGCCGCGCGTCGCGGGGCGATCAGCATAGCCGTCGTCGGCCAGTTCGGGCGCCGGGCCGAGGCGCGCCTTGAAATTGGCGTCCTCGAAGTAGCGCAGCTTCTGCGCGCGGATCGGCGCCAGCCCCGCGACGAGCACCAGCTCGTCGGTCGGCGGCAGCTGCATGACCTCGCCCGGCGTCAGCAGCGCGCGGGCGGTTTCCTGCCGGCTGACCATGACATGCGCTAGCCAGGGCGCGAGCCGGTGCCCGGCATAGTTGCGCATCGCGCGCTGCTCGGTCGCGGTGCCGAGGGCATCGGAGATGCGCTTTGCGGTGCGCTCGTCGTTGGTCGCGAAGGCGACGCGGACATGGCAATTGTCGAGGATGGCGTTGTTCTCGCCATAGGCTTTCGAAATCTGGTTGAGCGACTGCGCGATCAGGAAGGCACGGATGCCGTAGCCCGCCATGAAAGCCAGCGCGGTCTCGAAGAAATCGAGCCGCCCGAGCGCCGGGAACTCATCGAGCATCAGCAGGAGGTCGTGGCGGCGCACGGTCGAGCGCCGGTCGTCGAGCTTCTCGGTGAGGCGGCGGCCGATCTGGTTGAGGATCAGGCGGACGAGCGGCTTGGTCCGCGAGATGTCCGACGGCGGGATGACGAGATAGAGCGAAAGTGGCCGGTCGGCGGAGACAAGATCGGCGATCCGCCAGTCGCAGCCCGACGTCACCGCGGCGACGGTCGGGTCGCGATAGAGGCCGAGGAACGACATCGCGGTCGAGAGCACGCCCGAGCGTTCGTTCTCGCTCTTGTTGAGCAGTTCGCGCGCCGCCGATGCCACGACCGGATGGACCCGCGGTTCGTCGGCCGTCCCGAGATGATTGGTGCGCATCATCGCGACGAGCGTCGCGGCAAAGCTGCGCGAAGGATCGGAGAGGAAGGTTGCGACGCGCGCGAGCGTCTTTTCTTCCTCGGCGTAGAGAATGTGCAGGATCGCGCCGACGAGCAGCGAATGCGAGGTTTTTTCCCAGTGATTTCGCCGCTCGAGCGCCCCTTCCGGATCGACGAGGATATCGGCGATATTCTGAACGTCGCGGACTTCGCAGTCGCCCTTGCGCACTTCGAGCAGTGGATTGTAGCGCGCCGAGCGGACGTCGGTCGGATCGAAATAGAGGCAGTGCGAGAAGCGCGAACGCCACGCCGCGGTCAGCTGCCAATTCTCGCCCTTGATGTCGTGGACCACGGCCGAGCCGGTCCAGCTGAGCAAGGTCGGAACGACAAGTCCGACGCCCTTCCCGCTTCGCGTCGGCGCGAACGCCATGACGTGCTCCGGGCCGGCGTGGCGCAAATAGCGGCCCGACAGGCGGCCGAGAAACACGCCGGCATCGCCGCGCAGCCCCGCAGCGTCGATCTCGCGCTCCTTCGCCCAGCGCGCCGAGCCATAGGTCGTGACCTGGCCCTTCTGCCGCGCGCGCCAGAGCGACCCGCCGATCGCGGCTCCGCAGCCGATGAAGCCGCTCGCCGCCGCGAGCGAGCCCGCCTTGTCGAAGACGTCCGGTGCGTAAGCTTCATAGTGATACCACCACGGAAAGAGATCCCACGGCCGATAGACCGGCACTCCCCCGAGGCTGAGCCATGGCGCGCCCAGCTCCGGCTGATATCCGAGCATGGCCGCGGCCCATTGCGTGGCAGCCCAGACGCCGAGGATCACGATCGCGAAGACGATCAGGATCTGGCCGATGAGCAATTTGGTCGGGGTCATGATAAGGCTCCCGTCCGGACAGCTTTGTCCGGACCCGAGCCCTTAAAATCCGCGCTAGGCGGCCAAACTTACAGTACGTCTAAGACGCACCGAGGTACGTCTCCGACGCATTTCGAACCAAGGAACCGCGACTCCAGCCGGCTGGCTTCTGGGGGAATCTTTAAGGAAGTAGATTTTAGAGAGAGGTTCGGGCGGCTGTATGAAATCGCAGAGAGCCCGAGAAAGCGCGCGCTTGGCTAAAAAATTGGAAGCATTCTGGAAGCATTTTCATCTTTTATTTGAAGTTTATCGGTGATCTCGGCTAAGCGGGCCCGGGGATCAACGGTTCGAAGCAGGGAGAACGAATTGCTTCTGAGCCTATTCTGTGGCGCCGGAGGACTGGATCTCGGTTTTGAACAAGCCGAGTTCGACGTCGGGCTTGCCTTCGACAAGAAGGCTGACAGCGTCGCGTCCTACAATCATAACCGATCGAAAAAGAACGGCTATTGCCGCGACGTGAATGACATCACACTCGCCATGCTCGACGAGCTTTTCGGGTCGGAGTTCGCCCCAACCGGCGTGATTGGTGGGCCACCTTGTCAGAGCTTCAGCCAAGCAAATAGGTCAATCACCGATTCTGACCCACGTCACCAATTGCCGCTCGTCTATGCTCGCCTTCTCGGCGCCCTAAATGCTCGCAATCCGGTGAAATTCTTTGTGATGGAGAATGTGAAAGGCCTGCGTAGTGGAGTCCATGCGCATCGCTTGGCGTTGTTCAAAAAGGCCCTCGGTGAGGCGGGTTTCCACGTCACCGAACAATTGCTGGACGCATCCAATTACGAAGTCCCGCAGAAGAGGCAACGCCTGTTCCTCGTTGGTATCAACCAGTGTCTGTTCGGTAGGGTCAATTGGCCGTTGCCCAGCGCAACAACTAGGTCCCCTGCCGACGTGACCGTTCGAGCAGCGATCGGTGATCTCCCCGAGCCAGAGCATTTCAGTCGATCGTCGAAACCTGAGACCTTCGACTATCACGTCAACCACTGGTGCATGGCGCCCAAATCGCCGCGCTTCCGGAACGGGTCGCTGAAAGCGGGTTCCA
Source organism: Sphingopyxis sp. CCNWLW2 (assembly GCF_037095755.1). Taxonomy (NCBI): domain Bacteria; kingdom Pseudomonadati; phylum Pseudomonadota; class Alphaproteobacteria; order Sphingomonadales; family Sphingopyxidaceae; genus Sphingopyxis; species Sphingopyxis sp. CCNWLW2. The sequence continues at coordinate 40,335 of NZ_JBAWKJ010000002.1, read as the reverse complement.
CCGGCCACCGCAGCTTCAAGACCTTGGGCTGGGACAAGCCGAGCATCACCGTCGCTTACGGCCATCGCGAGGTGCACGTCCATCCTAGCGGCAAGCGCCGCCTCAGCGTCTACGAGGGTATGCGCCTCCAAGGGTTCCCGCACGAGTATGAGTTGATCGGATCGCTTTCCTCGCAAATTGATCAAGTTAGCGAAGCGGTTCCGCCCCCGATGGCAAAGGTTGTGGGGGAGGCTGTGGCCGAATTTGTCGCGGCGCTTGAACGGCGCGCAGCAGCGTGACCCATTACACTGCCTCTATTGCTAGCCATTCGGTTCTCGCCGCATGACATCGGGCAGCGATGACAAGGCACAGTCGGAAGCGAAGGCCCCGAGCGCCGGGGCATCAGCTAGGAAGAACGTGTTCGAAGCAGAGAAACGCTTCACGGAAGATATGATCAAATCGCGGACTACCGGCGAACCTGCCGAGACAGTCCTAATGACCGACGACCGAGTTCTCGCTCGGATCACCGACGGCATCTATCGCCAGCCCTCGTCGGCCCTGCGCGAGCTGATTTCGAACGCCTATGATGCTGATGCAACAGAGGTCTATATCGAGACCGACTCTCCACGCTACTCACAGATCGAAGTGCGCGATAACGGTGTTGGGATGGACGAGGAGGCTCTCTCGCGTCTCATCCACCATATCGGCGGCAGTACGAAGCGGACGAGCCTCGGCAAGGAAATGGGCACGACCTCGGCTGCGAATGCCGGTTTGTCGCCAGCGGGGCGTAGACTGATCGGTAAGATTGGCATCGGCCTTTTTTCGGTCAGCCAGCTTACGTCGCATTTTCAGATTATCACGAAACGAAAAGGCTCGGACCACCGCCTTTTTGCCGACGTGGTGCTTCGTACCTATCTCGAGGATGAGGATGAGGCGGCCGCTGACGGCGCTTTCGAGACGGGCACGGTTAAGGTGATCAGCGTGCCAGCTGAGGATATCGATGCCCAAGGCACCCAGATTATCCTCAGACAAATCCACCCGCGCGCGAAGAATATTCTACGGAGCCGCGAGCGGTGGGAAAATTACTACGAGCAGATGGCGCTTCCAGAGAAGGAGCGCGATCCAGCGATTACGGCTCCTGTATTCCATTCCGGCAATCTTCAACAGGAACCCGATCCGGACGACAAACAGTTGGTTTTCCGCGAGGCTCCGAATCTTCCGTGGAACATGGTCGACCAGCCGGGACTCATCCTTGAGCAGCCACTCAAACCGACGCCGCTCCAGAAATTTGAACTGCTGCGTGCTGCTCTCGCGGACCAAGTTGGGAGTGTTTCCGACCGTCCGGAAGTCGCGCGGACGTTCGACAACTACCTTGCATTGCTTTGGACTCTCAGTCTGTCGGCCCCTGTTCGTTATCTTGAGAAGCATCCATTTGATCTGACAAACGAGGACGATCCCGCCGCCTTCGCGCTAACTAACGCACGAGGCCAAGCGAAATCCCTCACATTGAAAGATGGCCAAACCGTCCGCGAAGCGGTTGGCCTTGAGGCCAGCGATAGCTCGGCCGCCGGCGGGTTTAGCGTTTTCGTAGATGGGATCGAGCTCAGGCGCCCGATCACATTCGAATGGTGGCCTTCCGAACGTCAGGCGCTCCAACACCCGATGATGTTCGTCGGAAAATACGCCCCTGACCTTTCTAGGGTGCCGGCTTCAATCCGGGGCGGGGAACTCGCGTTCGAAGCCTATCTCTTCTGGAATTCGAAGATCGTCCCGAAAGAGAATAACGGCGTGCTGGTTCGAATCCACGGCGCCAGCGGGGCGCTGTTCGACGACACATTCATGAAGTATCAGGTGTCGGAGCAAACACGCCTGCGACAGGTCACTGCTGAGATTTTCGTATCGAAGGGGCTAGACGCGGCGCTCAACATCGACCGCGAGTCCTTCAACTTCGCCCATCCCCACTACGCGCTGGTGAGTAACTGGCTGCACAAAGCCCTGCGCCAGCTCGCCAATACCCAAAAAGCGATGAGCGGCGCAATTCGGGAAGTCGAGGCTGAAGTTCGGCAGGAAGAGAAAGGTGCGCAGCTCGATAAGTTTGCATCGGCGGCTTGGCGCGAGGCCAAGCGCGAGCAGAATGAGCGCCCACCCCCGGTTGAAATGGTCCGTGACGCCTCAGCTGCCGCAGAACGTCGCCAGCAGGGCGTAATCGCCTTCGACCGGAGCAAGGTCGCAGCCGTTAGGCCCGGAACCGGTAAGGCGCGCGAAGCTACCGAACGCGAGCAAAAGCTGAAAGCGATTGCTACGATCCTTGATGGGTTCGGGGTCTTCGACACTATGGAATATGACGACCAGCACCGATTGATGAATGCAATCTTGGCGGTCTTCTTCGACGATGGGCAGACATGACGAACGATGAGCTGTCCCGGGAGGACGAACTGGACATTTATCAGCCAGAGCCCGCGCATTCGCTGACGCGCGGAAAGCTGAAAACTGACTTCCAGCCTTGGCATCATCCACGCAAGCAATTTGTCCGGATCGAGCAATGGTGCGCGGAAGTTCGCAAATTAATTCCATCGCTCGGGCTCGCGAATGGCGATCCATTCAAATATTTGACCCTGCCCGGGAACGAGCTACTCGATGTGCGAGCGCTGCACGGGGTCTGCGACAAAGCGGGCGTGAAATTGCGATATCTCGGCTTCAATAGCGTAGGGCCCCAAACCCCGGAGGCGACCGAGCTGGCGCTATCGCAGAGCGAGGTCCGGTCGCTTGCCTCGATCGACAGCCTTTCGCACGTTCTCGAGTATCGGCTCGAGGCGATCGCGAACATGCGAAGTCCCGCCCACAATGTAACGATGAAGGCCGGGCCTTTTCACGCGATTAATCTCGACCTTTGCGAGTCGATCGCGTTTCGCGAAATAGGACACAGCAAGGGTAGCCCGCTCGAGGCCGCAGGCAAGCTGCTTGAGCTGCAGTTGCGTTCGACTGAACCTTGGCTTTTCTTCATTACAACCAAGGCGCAACCAGGCCTCGTCGGCGATTTTGCGCGCGACGGATTCATGAATGCGCTTGATGCGAATTCTCAAGCCAGCGATGCCTTCAAAGCCAAGCTGATCGAGCTGCTGGCGTGCAAGGTCGATGAACTCGATGCCGATCTTCAATCCGCTTGGCTTACTCAAGATGTCCGATTTCTAAAGCTGTTCAGTGCGGGTCTCGGCAAGTGGCTGCTCGGCATCCTTGCGAAAGCCGCCCCACCTCGCGGCCTTACGCTTCTCAGCGGTTGCTATTACCAGTCCGGGCCAGATGGCCCGGACATGCTGTCGCTAGCGTTCCGATGCGACGGTGCGCCCCAGGTCGTGCACGATCCGGCCGCGATACTTCCCCCTGCGGAAAATGTCCCGGTGATGTGCGAGGTTAAGGCTGGGCTTGCGCTCGCTGAAACAACGATTGCGATGTTCGACCTCGACACGCACGTAAGGCAAGACGATGTTCTTGAGAAGATGATCGAAAAGGCGGGTCGATTGCTAGCGACTGCTCGTTTCGCGGAAGCCGACTATCGTGAGTGGGCGGCTACGCTCTATCCTTCCGACTAGGGAGAGGCCTTGCAAGCGATTGCGGGCGGCTTGCTCTACAGCTTTAGAGCGACCGACGATTGACGGTATGGACGGTTGCGAGAATCACTAGATGAAGCTCGGCGGACCTTCGTCCGTGCGCGTCGCGCTCTATTGAACCTAGCCAGAACCAGAAGGAACGGCAGCTGCATTGGTGGCCATAATCTTCGTCATCTGCGTGCGGTACAAGGAGGATGTCGCCGCATGTAAGGCATGAGGCGTGAAACGCTCCACATGTTTCGCATTTTCCGACCATCTGGGGAAAGCCAACGTGCGCCGCTGCGTCGATCGCATTGCCCACTAGCGCGAGCGGTACGCCCGCCATCTCGACTTGGGGAAAGCCATCCCAGAAGATCTTTCCGGTTGCGCAACGCGGCGCGCGGCACGCAGGCCACGCAGTCGGATCGAAATCGGCAATACGGTCGAGCGGCACCAGGCAGATACGCACCGTGTCTTGCGCGCGGCGGAGCGCTGCCTCTGAATGACCCGTCGGACAGACTAGATATCCGAAACGCGCCTCGACGTCGTCCATCATGCCTAGCAGCGTTTCTACGTCCTTAACGTCGATTGCCCGTCTCCGCCGCTTCGCTTCGACAATCGCTCGCTGGCTGTTGTCACTATCGTGACGGGGCTCGATCAGTACATCGATTTGACGAAGAACTCCGGTTATCGCGCCCCGAATTCGGGCGTTGACGGTGACCGCGAGGTTCGTGGACAGACCATCCACGAGCAACTGCGCGATCATCCTTTCATAGATTTTCCAAGGTTTCACTGTCGGCGCCCTTGTCTCTGATTTGCCAGTCGTCAATGGCCGCCATCGAAGGTGGATAGTCCTCGAATGCTCCGAAGATACTTTCGAGAAGCATAGTCATCTCGGGGTAAGCGCGCCGTAGGCGCGCCGGACGTCGCCCATCGGCAATGCCAGTCAAGAACGCCTCAGCAGCACCGCTCTTATCATCAATTGCGCCGTGATAGCGTTGGACTTTTTCGTTCCATTGCGTCCAACGGACGGGTTGGAGCGTTCGCCCGCGGCGCAGCGACGAACGTCCAAGGAAGAGTTCGATGCCCACCCCTGAACCGTTGATGTTCATGGTTTTGAGCCCGTCGGGACCGATCGTGGGGTAACGGGTAGCGAGGGGTGTATCGGGGAGTGCCATAAGCCGTACCGCTGGACCAAACCGAACACCGCCCAGGCTTGCCTTCGCCTCCATTCCGGCCGCGTCGTTGTCGAATATTGCCAGCAGACGGTTCTGAACCCTCGCGCCTGCCAGTATCTTTACCATGCGCGCCAACACTGACGCGCCGCCCTCGATCCGGAATCCTTCGAAATCAATGAACTGATAAGCGTCGGCAAATTCGGGATAGAGGGCCCGCAACGCGCGTGAGATGATCCGGCTGTCGGACTTTCCTTCAGTAAGAACAATGATTTTACCTGTCGGATCCTCGTCCGGGGCGCCCGCCTCAGCCTGAGCGATCGCGTGCGGCGTTCGGGTCTCAAGGGCGTCCTTGTATAGGAAACCACAGTCCAGCCAAACTTGGGCGGATTCCAACGCCTCGCAAAGGATTGCTAGGCGAACAAGGATGTCCCGCGGTTGACTGAGCAACGCCAGCGGACTCTGCCAGTGCGAACTGCCGTCTACAGATGCGAAATGCGAATCCTTTTCGTGTTGGCGTATCAGCGCGAGCCAATCCTGATAGGAAAGGGTTGCGGTGAGTTCGAGTTGCTTATCGCCTTTTCCCCGAAACTTGCGCCACCTCCCGACGTGAGCTTCGCGGAGCTGTTCCCATACATCCTGTACATATAAATAGGAATAACCCTGAATCAGCAGTCGCTTTCGTACGACCGCGGCCGGCGCAGTAAGGAAGTAAAACTGCTGCGCCATATCCTCTACGGTCGTCGCCCAGTGGTCGCTATTCCGTCGAATTATGGGCGGCACCTTGTCGCGCGGACGCTGTTGAAAATCCCCCGGCGCGAAAACAGCGTCGCAGAAGAATGCCCAGTGCTGATCGCCCGCATCGGGAACACTTGTACGCGAAACATGAAGGTCAAGATGATCGGTCACTGATATAGACTAAATGGCCAGATGATAGGGAAGGACGAGGGACAATGACCGAGAGAACTTTTCGGCGCTACACGAATTTGGCGTCGGCATTGCACATTCTCAGCAACAAGTGCCTTACACTTTTGAGCCCGGAAACGTGGGATGACAGAAACGACGCGTTCTTTATGGCAGAGTATAAGCGGCTAAAAGCCGCGAAAACCGTTCTGGCGATCTGTCTCGCAGTCCGGGAAGAGACGTACCATCACTGGCAGGTATTTTCACACGGCGCGGACGGGATCTGTCTGGAGTTCGACAGCGAAAAGCTCCGATCGTCTCTCGACGATGCCGGTGGCGTCCGACATCAAACGGTAGATTACCAACTAATCACCGAAGTCAGCAAGATGGCGGACGTGGACCTAGAGTGTCTGCCTTTCCTGAAGCGCTGGCCGTATGGCGATGAGAGAGAGTATCGTGCGGTTTACGTCAACAACGACGAAGAATTGCCGGCATTTTCTGTGCCGATAGATTTGACTGCGATAACCCGAATTACCCTTAGTCCTTGGCTTTCGCCCGCCTTGGTTCCGGTTGTGAAGAAAACGCTAAAGTCTCTGCCGGGGTGCTCCAAATTGCGTATTTATCGTTCAACTCTAATAGACAATCAGCAGTGGAAGAAACTGACCGGCCGAGTTGCCGTTCCAATCCCGCCGTCTGGGAGTTAGGTAGTCGTAGATTTATGCACAAATGTCGGCGTTGGCCGGAGACACGAAAGTCCCCTTGGCTAAGCAAAGCTGCCATACTGCATGGGGCCGGGCGTTGAGAACAAGTTCGAGAACTTGCGCCGCCGCTTTTAGCCGAGGCTTGCACATATGCGGCGGCCGCCCGGCGGTGATGCCTTTATCAAATGCCCGGCGGTCTGGCGACAGCGCGCGAAAACAATCGCTCTCGATTTGAGAGTTTCTGCGGTCTTTTGTTGCTCGGTCGTGGTGGCCCACGATAATTTGTCGGCTCGCAAAGGAGAGCCTGATGAAGACGCAAGTTATTGGAAAGGACGAGCCACGCAGCAAGCAGTATTTCGACGCGCATGTCGACGAGGCGCGCGAAGTTTTCGCTGGGTGCCAGGATGGCTCGGTTCGCGGCGACGAATGCGACAATGCCGAGATGGCCGTTATCCGCGCCGACGCGAAGGCGCGGAGCAAGCGATTTATCGGTGACGGGAAAGCCTATAAGCCCCGTTGACCACAGGGCCGGGCGCTACAGTCCGGCAGCCGAACGCAGCCGGTCCAGTTGTTCCCGGCAAAGGCGCTCGACGATCTCGCGCAGATTACGGGCCGCAGCCGCAAGCGCTTCGAGGTCCTCCACGGTGACCTCGTAGTTCGGGGAATATCGCGCCTCGACATACGCCCGTTTCAGCAGCTCGAAACGGCGCCGATCCAGTTTGCTATCGCGGGGCCAAGCTTCGATCAGCTGTGGCTCGCGGTCTTCCGCCAGCGAGCGGAGGAATTTGATGTTGTGCGATCGCGGGAAATAGAACGTGGTCGTCAGTAGGAAGCACGCGTAAATCGTTTCAACCGCTTGGTGCAGATTGAACGCGATCTTGTTGCGCCAATCTTGATCGGCATCTTCTTCGCTCGCAAGGCGCGCGAGTTTGAGCCAATTAGCGGCCGATGCGCTTTGTTTCTCGAAGTAGCCTGCCGCCATCTCGTAGGCATCAGCGGGCGTCAGCGGCTTCGGCACCGCCAGCGGATGATTGGGCAAATCGTACAGCAAGATGCCGTCGCGTAGGATATCGACCCAGAAATATTCGCCGCGGGTCAGCGCCTTGTTCACGTCGGCCAGCGTGTGGACGATGATGTTGAGCGTCCGGCCGACCTCGGGATCGCGAAGAATCTTGTCCTCGGCGATGTACCAGTGATCCGAGATATCGGTCAGGTCCTCGTGGCTGACGATGACGAGCAGGTCGAAATCCGACTGATAGCCATTCTCGGGCTCGTCGACCCAGTCGCTGCGCGCGTAACTGCCAAACAGGATGATCTTGAGAATCTTGCCGTTGCGCTTTTCAGCCTTGGTCGCGCGTTCGATCGAACGCGCGAACTCCTCCATCAGCACATCCTTGATGCGCTGGAGTTCGCCCTGCTGCCGCACGGGAAGATGATCGATGTCCATTTTCATTTCAGCCCCTGAATCTGGCCGACAATCAAGACTCTGGCAAGCCAAACTCGATTCATTCCGGATCGGATCGCACCATGATCGGCCACCCCTTTGCGGCGTCGCGCTTGACTCGGCAAGCCGAGAAGGAACAAAGAGGGAACGAATCCACTATTTGCCGAGTCCTATGACATCATGCGTCACCCTGCCGTCCTCGCCGATCTTCGCGCCAAAATTGCGCGGATCGAAGGCGTGTGCGCGCGGCATGACGTCCTCCCGTTCGGAGTCGAGTCGGTCGATTCGCGGCTCCCGGGCGGTGGAATCGCGACGGGCGCGCTCCACGAGATAGCCGGAAGCCCCGACCTCGCCGACGATGCGAGCGCGACGATCTTCCTCGCCGGCATCCTCGCGCGAACCGAAGGGCCCGTTTTCTGGTGCCTGCGCTGGCACGACCTGTTCGCCCCTGCCCTGCATCTCGCGGGATTGCACCCCGACCGCGTGATCCATGTCGAGGCGGGCAGCAACACCAATGTCCTGCTCGCGATGGAAGAATGCCTGCGGCACCCCGGCCTCGCCGGCGTCGTCGGCGAGGTGAGCAAATATTCTTGCGTTGCATCGAAGCGCCTCCAGCTCGCCGCCGAGACCTCGGGCGTGCCGGCCTTCGTCTTTCGCCGCTCCTGCAAGGCCGAACAGGCCGCCGAAGGCACCGCCGCGGTGACGCGCTGGCGGATCACCGCGAGCCCGAGCGAGGACCTCGGCATTCCGAGCCTCGGCCGCCCGCGCTGGCGCGTCGCGCTCGAGCGGGTGCGCGGCGGCAATCCGCATTTCTGGATACTGGAGGGCTGCGATGCGACGGGTCGTATCGCTCTTCCTGCCGCACTGGTCGACCGACCGGCTGCGCAGGAAGACCGGCAAGCCGCGGCCTGACGGCGCCGCCCCTGCCCGGCCGCTCGTTACCGCGATCCCCGACCATGGCCGGCGGATCGTCGCCGCGGTCGACGCGGAGGCCCGCGCGCTCGGCATCCGCCCCGGCATGACGATCACCAAGGCGCGCGCCTTCGCGCCCGAGCTCGATGTCGTCGACGCCGAGCCCGACGCCGATTTCGAAGGACTGCGCCGCCTCGCGCTGTGGGCGGGTGCGCGTTATTCGCCCGTCGTCGCGCCCGATCCGCCCGACGGCCTCTGGCTCGACATCACCGGCTGCGCCGCGCGCTTCTCGACCGAGGCCGCGCTGCTCAAGGATCTGCACCGCCGCACCGCCACTTTCGGCCTCGCGCTCCAGATCGCGGTCGCCGATACCGCGGGCTGCGCGCATGCGGTCGCCCGTTATGTCCCCGCCGGACGTCCGGTGACGATCGAGCCCGGCGCGCACCGCAAGGCGATGGCGCTGCTGCCGATCCGGGCACTCCGCCTGCCGCCGGCCGACGTCGAGGGTTTGCGCAAGCTCGGCTTCGAGCGGGTCGAACAGTTGATCGGCGCGCCGCGCGGCCCGCTCGCCAAAAGGTTCGGGCGCGAGCTGCACCGCCGCCTCGACCAGGCGCTCGGTACGCTACCCGAGCCGATCGAGCCGATCTTCCCCGAGCAGCTCCCGCGCGCGCGGCGCGGTTTCATGGAGCCGATCGCGACCGCCGAAGCCTTTGCACAGGTCGTCGGCGACCTCGCGCGCGACATCGCGGACCAGCTCGGCCGCCTCGGCAAGGGTGCGCGCCGGCTCGACTGCTATTTCCACCGCGTCGACGGCGAGGTGCAGGCGATCCGCGTCGGCACCGCGGCGCCGTCGCGCGATCCCAAGCATCTCGCGAAACTCCTCGCGGCGAAGATCGAGACCATCGAGCCCGGGCTTGGCATCGAGGCGATGACGCTCGTCGCGCCGCTTATCGAAGTGCAGGCGCTGCGGCAGGGCGAGAGCCTCGAAAGCCTGGCGCGGCGCGGGCCCGACCTGCCCGCGCTCGTCGACACCCTCGCCAACCGTTTCGGGCAGCGCAGCCTGCACCGCACGGTGCCGCGTCCCGGCGCGATGCCCGAGCGATCGGTCACAATCACGCCGGCGCTGCGCCAAGCCGATGGCGCGGCATGGTCCGACCAGCTCCCGCGCCCGTCGCGGATGCTCGCGCGGCCCGAGCCGGTCGACGTGATTGCCCTGCTCCCCGACGACGCACCGCGCCTCTTCGTCTGGCGCGGCAAGCGCTACCGCGTGACGCAGGGCGACGGCCCCGAACGCCTGCAGGGCGAATGGTGGCGCGACGGCGGGATCGAGGGCGAGACCCCGCTCAGCGTGCGCGACTATTACCAGGTCGAGACCGAAGCGGGCGGCCGCTACTGGCTGTTCCGCCTCGGCGACGGCATCCATGCCGCGACCGGCTCGATGCGCTGGTTTATTCACGGAGCATTCGCTTGAGAATGCGACCAACAAAACCCTGCATTCGCTTGAGAATGCGGCCCACAAGATCCTGCCTTCGCTTGAGAAGGCGACCGAACCCGAGTGCCTTCGCTTGAGCGGGGCCGAGCCCGCGTATGTCGAACTGCAGGTCACCACGCATTTCAGCTTCCTGCGCGGCGCCTCCTCGCCCGACGAGCTGTTCACCGCCGCCGCGCTGCTCGGCCTGCCCGCGCTCGGGATCGTCGACCGCCATTCGGTCGCGGGGATCGTCCGCGCATGGGATGCCGAGAAAGCGACCGGCGTGCGCGCGATCGTCGGTTCGCGTCTCGATCTCACCGACGGCACCGCGCTCCTCGTCTATCCGACCGACAAGGCAGCGTATGGCCGCATGTGCCGGCTGCTCAGTGTCGGCAAGGGCCGCGCCGGCAAGGGCGCGTGCCATCTCGACTGGCCAGACGTGGAAGAATGGAACGAAGGGCTGATCGCCTGCCTCGTTCCCGACCGCGCCGACGCGGCGACCGAGGTCGCGCTCGACCGGACAAAACGCATCTTCGGCGACCGCGCCTATATGGCGCTGACGATCCGCCGCCGCCCGCGCGATGCGATCCGGCTGCGCGACCTCGCGGCGCAGGCGGCGGCCGCGCGCGTGTCGACCGTGGCAATGGGCGATGTCCTTTATCATGCGCCCGAGCGCCGCCTGCTGCAGGACGTCGTCACCTGCATCCGCGAGAAATGCACGATCGACGACCTCGGCGATCGCCGCGAGCGCTTCGCCGACCGGCATCTGAAATCGGCCGCCGAGATGGAGCGGCTCTTTCGCCGCTACCTCAAGGATTCCTCGCCCGTCGCGCGCACGGTCGAATTCGCGGATCGCTGCACCTTCAGCCTCGAGGAGCTGCGCTACCAATATCCCGACGAAATCCGCGTCCCCGGACGCACCCCGCAGCAGGAACTCGAGCGTCTGACGTGGGAGAAAGCCCCCGTGCGCTATCCCGAAGGCATCGACGGCAAGGTGCGCACGCAGCTCGAGCATGAGTTGCGATTGATCGGAGAACTCGATTACGCACCCTACTTTCTGACGGTCCACTCGATCGTTGCCGAGGCGCGCCGCCGCGAGATCCTCTGCCAGGGGCGCGGTTCGGCGGCGAACAGCGCGGTCTGCTACGTGCTCGGTATCACCTCGATCGACCCGGTGCGGTCCGAGCTCCTGTTCGAGCGCTTCGTCTCGGCCGAGCGGCGCGAGCCGCCCGATATCGACGTCGATTTCGAGCATGAGCGGCGCGAGGAAATCATCCAGTGGATCTACGAAACCTATGGCCGCACGCGCAGCGCGCTCACCGCCGTGGTCACCCGCTATCGTTCGCGCGGGGCGGTGCGCGAGGTCGGCAAGGCGCTTGGCCTCAGCGAAGACATGACCGCGGGGCTCGCGGGTGCGGTCTGGGGCTATAGCCGCGAAGGCGTCGATGAAAGCCATGCCGCGGCTCTGAACCTCGACATGGGCGACAAGCGGCTGATGCTCACGCTCGAGCTCGCGCGCACGCTGATCAACACCCCGCGCCACCTCTCGCAGCATCCCGGCGGGTTCGTGCTGACGCGCGACCGGCTCGACGAACTCGTGCCGATCGAGCCCGCCGCGATGGACGACCGCCAGGTCATCGAATGGGACAAGGACGATATCGACGCGCTGGGCTTCATGAAGGTCGATATCCTCGCGCTCGGCATGCTCAGCTGCATGCGCCGTGCGTTCGAATTCCTGCGCGAAGCCAAGGGTATCGACCACGATCTTTCGACGATCCCTGCGGAAGACCCCGCGACCTATGCGATGATCCGCAAGGCCGACACGCTCGGCGTTTTCCAGATCGAAAGCCGCGCGCAGATGGCGTCGATCCCGCTGATGGCGCCGCGCACCTTCTACGATCTGGTGATTCAGGTCGCGATCGTCCGTCCCGGGCCGATCCAGGGCGACATGGTCCATCCCTATCGCCGCCGCCGCAACGGGCAGGAGGAGGTCACCTACCCGACCCCCGAGCTGCGCCGCGTGCTCGAAAAGACATTGGGCGTCCCGCTCTTCCAGGAACAGGCGATGCGCGTCGCGATCGAATGCGCGGGGTTCACGCCGAGCGAGGCCGATCTCCTCCGCCGCGCGATGGCGACGTTCAAACTCACCGGCGGCGTCTCGCATTTCCGCGACAAGCTCATCAACGGCATGGTCTCCCGCGGTTACGAACAGGCGTTCGCCGAGAAGACCTTCAAGCAGATCGAGGGCTTCGGCTCCTACGGCTTTCCCGAAAGCCACGCCGCGAGCTTCGCGCTGATCGCCTATGCCTCGTCGTGGATGAAGTGCCATCATCCCGATGTCTTCTGCGCCGCATTGCTCAACGCACAGCCGATGGGCTTTTATGCGCCGGCGCAGATTGTCCGCGACGCGCGTCAGCATGGCGTCGAGGTGCGTCCGATCGACGTCAATCACAGCCGTTGGGATTGCACGCTCGAGGAAACCGGTGGCCCATATTTCGCCGTCCGCCTCGGCCTGCGCATGGTGCGCGAGCTCGCCAACGAGGATGGCGCGGCAATCGTCACGGCGCGCGGCGACATGGTCTTCACCAGCGCCGAAGAAATCCAGCGTCGCGCTGGCGTCGGTCGCGGTGCGCTCGACCGGATCGGCGATGCCGACGGCTTCGCCTCGCTCGGCTCTTCGCGCCGCGAAGGCCTCTGGGAGGTGAAAGGTCTTGGGGCGGCGGCGCTTCCGCTCTTTGCGGCCGCCGACGAGCGCAACGGGCGGCTGCAACGCGAAGCGGTCGAGCCAGCGGTGCCGCTCGCGCCAATGGGCGAAGGCGCCGAAGTGGTCGAGGACTACCGCGCCGCGGGGCTGTCGCTGCGCGCGCATCCGCTCGCTTTTCTTCGCGACGAACTGCGCGCGCGCAAGATGATCAGCTGCCAGGAGCTGCAGAGCGTCAAGGACGGACGCTGGATCGAACTCGCCGGTGTCGTGCTCGTCCGCCAGAAGCCGGGCTCGGCGAAGGGCGTCATGTTCATCACGCTCGAGGACGAAACCAATGTCGCCAATCTCGTGGTCTGGACCAAGGTCTTCGAGGCCAATCGCCGCACGGTGCTCGGCGCGTCGATGATAGGGGTGCGCGGCCAGGTCCAGCGCGAGGGCGAGGTCATCCATGTCATCGCGCAGCGTCTCGACGATCTTTCACCGCTGCTCGCGAGCGTCGGCAACCGCGCCGATGTTGCCGACGTCTATCGCGTCAGCCGCGCCGATGTCGTGAAGAGCCCGGTCGGCCGCGACCCGCGCGATCCCACGACACAACCCCTCGGGCGCAATCCGCGCAACATCTTCATTCCCGACCTCCGGCTTGGCTCGGGCATTATCCCCGGCCAGCCGACTGAGGGCATCAAGATTAAGCCGCGCGACTTCCGGTAGGAACGTATATGACGAAGAACGGGCGGTTTTCCACCGCCTTGCTTCTTGACGGTTGAACCTGCGATCATTCCCTTTTTACGGGAAGCCTCTTCGGTGAGGCGACAATGCGATGACCAATTCAAACTTCTATCCGGTTGGCACCGCCGACGTGCCGTGGGGCGCCGACGAACTGGACCTGTGGCGAAGCCGCCAATCGCGTTTGCGCCGCTACGATGTCGACGTCGTGCCACGGATCGATGCCTTGACCGGTCGCTATGAGAATATTGTCTATGGCGCGCTCGACTATGTTCCTCAACCGAAGAGCCTGCTTCGTATAGCGGTCATCCTTCGCCATCGGCGTTGATACAGAACCCCGGAAAGATTCGACAAACCTCGAAGATCTACCAGCAACGCCTGCCTTCGCGCGACCTGGCTCCAGCCTCCATGTGCAATGTTTTGATTCCATGCCGCACAGAGGCTCCGCCTTTGACGGCGATTCACACTTCAAGCTGCTGAGAAGCGCCTTTCACCCCAGCGGACACTGAGTCCTTCGCTCGTTACCCCGGAGATCGAACGCTCGGTGATAGTTGGGACATAATGCCAATCGCCGCGCACCCGATCGGGCGTGAGCTGCAGCGAGACATAGCCCCTGCGGCTGGTATCCGAATAAACGAGGCCGGGATTGGTTTCACGCAAGCCCTTGGCGACATCAGTGGGTGCCACGCTTGGGAAATAGGTCTCGAAGCCGGGCGAGGTGACGGCGTGGCCCGCATATTCGACTCCGACCGCGCGGCCATGGGTGGTCAGATTATTGCCCCACGCATTGTGGCTGTCGCCTGACAGGACGACGAGATTGCTTTCGCTTTCAAGCGCGGCATCGAACAACCGATCCCGCGCCGCCGGATAGCCATCCCATGCATCGAGGTTGAAGGGCAGCCCCGCCTTCGACGCCGCGGCGATTCCCATCAGCGTCTTGCGCGCCTCTGGCGGAACGCCGACCGGCGCCCAGTCCGCAATCGCCTCGGGCGCCCGGATACTCCCCATGGCGACCTGCTGCGCCAAAACCTGCCAGCGGGTTCCAGCCTTGACCGACTGTACCAACCCGGCGTGGAGCCAGGCTTCCTGATCCGCGCCCATCAAGGTACGATCGGACGCGCTCCACAGGCCGTCGCGAAATTCGGCGAACGCCTTGTCCAAGTCGCCATGACTTGCGAGCACATCGCTGAATTCCAGCTGCTTGGAGCGCGCGGTGATACGCGTCTCGGGACGGAACAACGTCGCCAAGGATCCGATCTGATAGCTGTCGTAACGTCGTTCCGACACCGGCATCCACTCGCGATAGACGCGCTCCGCTACGGCCTTGCGTACCGCCCAGTCGCCCTCGGTTTCCGGCTGATGATTTTGCGCGCCATCGACCCAGGCATCGTTGGTGAGCTCATGGTCATCCCATTGCGCCACCATCGGATAACGCTGATGGAGGCGGCGCAGGTCGGGATCGGCGCGATAGGATGCATGGCGCAGGCGATAGTCGGCCAGCGTCACCATCTCATTGGCGGGCAGGACCGTCCGCCCGGGCATATCCGTCTTCGGATATTTGCCCGGCCCATATTCGTAAAGATAGTCCCCGACATGCACCATCAGGTCGAGGTCGTCGCGCGCCGCCGCGTGGCCGTAGGCGTTGAACCAGCCAAAGGGCATGTTCGAGCAGGAGAAGAGGCCGATGCCGAAGCGTGCGGTGTCGCCATCGGGAAGCGTGCGGGTGCGGCCGACGTCGCTTTTCGTACCGTCGGGCGCGATGAAACGATAATGATACCAGCGATCGGGCGTCAAGCCATCGACCACCAGCTTGGCGCAATGGTCATGCTGCGCGCTGGCGGAAACATCTCCGCCCGCCACGACCTGGGTGAAGGCCGCATCGGTCGCCACTTCGCAGCGCAGCCGACTGTCGCCGTTGCCGACGTACCGCGTCCATAGCAGCACCGATTTCGCGGAAGGTTCGCCGCTGGCTATGCCGTGGGTGAAGCCGCGGGCGGTGAGCAGTTGTGCCACGCCCGGTGTCGCGAGCGCAGCGAGCCCGAAGGCGCCTGCTGTCATCAGCAGGCGCCGGTCTATTTCAAACGTCATGATCGCCTCCCCGCGAGATCAGAACCGGCCGGTGAGCTGGACGCCAAAAAGGCGCGGCTCGGCCGGAATGAAAGTGGGATATCCGAAGCCGCCACCTGTATTGCCGGCATCGAGCAGATAGTCCTTGTTGAACAGGTTGCGGGCAAAGGCGGCGACTTCGTAACGGCCATCGCCGAACGACATGCCGCCGCGGACATTGACCAGCGTGACGGCATCCTGGCTGATCGCCTCGGTGTTGGGGATCTCGAAGTAGATCTTGCTGCGATGGGTCACGCTGGGCGTCAGGAATAGGCGCGTGCCGCCGGCAATCGGCGCGTCGAGGGTGAAGCCCGCCGCCCATTGCCATTTGGGCTGGAGTCGGAACTGGTCTCCCGCAAACCGGCCGTTGGCAGGCTTGTCGTCGATGCCGCCATCGATGAAGCCGACATTGCCGAACAGGCGGAACCAACTTGTTACGTCGGCCTGCAGTTCGGCCTCGACGCCCAGGTTGCTGGCCGTGCCTGCACTTTCGGTGACGGCCCGGCCATCCCGGATCACGCTGACCTGGAAATTATCATATGTCTGGTAATAGACGCCCAGCGAGCCGGAGAGGACGCCGACCCGGCCCTTGATGCCGCCCTCATAGTTCCAGACATTTTCCGCCGCGATAACCTGAATGTTCGGAACCGTCAGGCTGGCCGCCGAGACCTGCACGGTCGGCGAGCGCCGCCCTTTGGAAACGGTCGCATAGAGGTTCAGCCTGTTGTTCAGACGATAGAGAATGTTGAAACGCGGCAACACCGCCTGGAAGCTGTCTTCGGACGTGAAATAGGCGCCATTGGTATTGACCTGCGTTGGGATCAGGGGCCTGCCGGTCAGCACCGCATTGGGCGCAAAGGCGGCGAAGCCCGACTGCCTTTTCTCGATCAGAAAGCGGACCCCCGCGGTCAGTTCCAATGCAGAGTTGGGTACCCAGGTCGTCTCGCCAAAAACCGACCAGCTCTGGTTCTTGCCGCGATTGTTGAACCAGCTCGAATAGGGCAGCACCGTCGCCCGGCCGCCGCTCAGGATCGCGGTCGCCTGCGCGGCCGTCACCACATTGTTCGCATCGATGCAAGGCAGGCCCGGCACCGTGCCGGCCGAACATTGGATGAAGGTCCCTTCCTCGGACGAGAAAGGCACGAACTGGTTGTTCTTCTCGTAGAAATAGTTCCAGCCGAACGAGGCGCGCACCGCGTCCGTGGTATAAGCGAAACGGCCCTCATGGCTGAACTGCCGCCCCTTCGCTTCCTCGGCAAATTCCAGATACCAGGCGCGCGAACCATCGGCGTCGAATATCTCGAGCGAGTCGAAGTTTCGATAGCCGTTGACGGTGGTGAAGCTCCAATCGTCGGCGAACTTCCAGTTGGTCGTCAGATTGACATCATAGACATCGCGCGTGAGCCCCAGCTTGGGCGCGCCCAGCACCTGCTCGGAGACGGGGGAGCCGCCCAGCCAGACATCGCCGAAGACATTGCCCGTCACTCCGACGGGGGCAAGGCGCTTGTTGATGAAGGGCGTGCCTGAATTGCGCTGGCGGTCATAAGTGCCGATCAGGTCGGCCGTGAAATCCTGACTGGGCGTAAAACGCAGCGAACCGCGAATGCCGAGCTGGTCCTGCGCATAGAGGTCGCCCTGCACGGGATCGAGATTATGGACATAGCCGTCGCGCTTCTTCCACGAAAAGGCGACGCGGCCCGCCAGCACGTCCGAGCCGGCATTGACGAAGCCGCCGAACTGGATCTGGTCGAAATTGCCGTAACCGCCGCTGAGTTCGCCGGAAAAGCCGGGCTTCGGCTTGGCCGAGATGATGCTGATCGCGCCGATGGTGGAAGCGGTGCCGAACAGGGTGGCCTGGGGTCCCTTGACGACCTCGACGCGCTCCAGATCGTAGATGCCCTGATAGGCTCCGCGCGAACGGGAAATATCGACGCCGTTATAATAGAGCGTCACACGCGCCGCCTGCTGCGACGAGCCACTGTCCGACGTGATCCCGCGAATGACGATACCGGGATTGTTGGCGCTCTGCTCCTGGATATTGAGGCCGGGGATATAGTTGGACAGTTCGTCCAGATCCGACACCCCGATTTCCCGCATCCGTTCGTTTGTTATGGCGCTGATGGTGATGGGAACGTCGATGGCGCGCTGCTCGATTTTCTGCGCCGTCACAACGATGGTCTGGCCATCAGGGTCGGCCGGCGCATTATCGGCAACCTCGGCTGCGAATGCGGACATGGGAAGGACGAAACAGGTGGAGCCGGCCGCGAGCTTCGCGACGGCCAAAAGTCGGTTGTTCAAGGATTTCCCCCTAGGTGGAGCAAGTAGGTTTGTTTTTGCAACGGGACGCCTAGGGGACGGAACTTACGGTTTCAGGTCGATAACACGACCATTCCAAGTCTATAAAATTACACAAAAAAGACGGGATGGATCGTGGGACGGACACGATTGAACACGCATTAAACGCTCTCTTGCCGCTTCCGCAGCGGCAGATTGTTGGCGATACAATGATCGGCTCCGTCGGCAAGGCTCGATTCCTGCAGCGCCGACAAAATGGCGGAGGATGCAGAAGCTTTCGTTGCGCCGGGCTGCTCGTGGGGTCGCCCACGCGCGTCGCCACTGGCGAGCATTCGATTCCACCGGGAAGAAGGGTTCTAATCAGAATCCACGACGATCTCGCCCTTCATCCCCAAGGTGGCATGAAAGGGATGATCGCACTTGAGGCTATATGTCCCGGCGCGAGGGACGAGCGCGATATCGACGGTCTGATGCGCGCCGAGCTCGACTTTTCCATTATGGATCAGGGCGGCATCACCCGGATCGATCGTCGCGGCAGCAAAAAAGGAGGGCGCGCCGAAGTCATGCCCTCCCGACGACGTGTTGGCCAGCCGCAGGAGCACGCGCTCTCCCGCCTTCAGATGAATGGTTTTCGGATCGAAGTCGAAACTCGAAAGCGCCACGCTTACGACGGGCAACTCGCTCGGCGCTGCAGGCTGCGAATGTCCCGACGCGACCGGCGCGAAGCCTAGCGCGAGAGCAAGAATCGGGATGCGTGCTTTGAACATGGTCATGACTCCGTCAGCAATGATGGTGGGAATAGGCGCAACGCAGGGTATCGCGCTTTTATACCTAGGTTTTAACCCGCCGGTGTCGGACGGATCGGCGCCGCGGAGCAGACGCGTATCGCGCGCCGTTCCTGACCGTGCCCGACCGAAAAAAAGGTCACCTTCTCTCCCGCAAAGGGCCGGTCTAAAAATTACAGATCCCGGTTTCTCAGCGAGATCGACGCCACCGCTGCGTTTGGCAAAAGAATGCGATGCAACCCGACACTTTCAATGACCCGTCGTCGTTCAGGTTCAGCTTCGAACTGTATGTCCTTCCCGTTCTCGGGTCATAGATGTTGCCATGGCTCCATTCGCCTCCGGAAGGCCTGAAGCCGCCCAGGATTTTGAGACCAACTATGGGCTTGCTGCGAAGGGCCGGGTCGGGATTGTGAGCATCAGTACTGAGAGCACCCGCCTCCACCTTCAGCACCTTGACGATATTGCCGCACAGGGACGGTCCGCAAGGAGCGATGGCAACCATCGCCGACCCGTCTTGCGTGATCCAGTTTCCCGTCGGTGCCACCGCGGCAGTGGCGACCATGGCGGCCAGGGCGACTATCATTTCTTATTGTCCTTCTCATCCGGGCATCCAAAGTGAAGGCCTTACCCGGTCGCAGTACGGGTCCTGAAAACTGACTATTCGCCTCCCACGCCACAGGGGACCATCCACCCTGCCCGCCCGCCCACCGAAACGAAACTGCTGGACGTAGCCGGTTACGGTCGGTCCACTTCCGGCTGGCGCAAGATGAAACCGGACATGCCAAACCGGCCAGCTCTCACATAATCGGGAACTGGCCGGATAGACGGCTGCTTCGGGCCGGCGGATGCGGGGGCCGGGCCCTTGCAGACCTGCTGGGTCGATTGTCCGCGAGGCAGCGTTTAGTAGGCGGTCTTCTTGCCGTTGCTCATCGCCGCCTTGGCGGGACGCGCCTGCCATGCCGAGGCGGCGTGCTTCGAAGGCGCGGCCTGATGCGTTGCCGGTTTGGCAGCCGTCGAGGTCGATGCAAAGACCGGAGCGGTGATCATCATCGTGGATGTGAGACCAAGCCCGACAAGGGTACGGAAATTTGCCATATTCTTCACTCCATGGATCCGCGGCGAGCGCGGACGAACGCTTCAGAATGTCCAGGCGGTGTCTGGGGCGAGAGGGAGCCGAGGGGATGGCTCCGCCTTGGACACCCTCCTTCTAAGCCCGGCGATCCGACCGGGGCATGGCCGCGACGTGACAATATCGTAATCTTCGCGCCAGCTTCCCGGCAGGCGAGCCGGCTTATCTTCGCCGCTTCAGGAACGAAGGCCGTATGCAATGGCCATTTCGATTGCGACGTAAGTCCCGTGAAAAATGGCTCTTGGCCCCGCTCATTGCGCTCGGCATCGCTGCGGCGACCTATATTCATGCTGGCTATTATAACGGCCCGCTGTTCCGGGACATGCCGGCCCCAGGTGCCGGCCCCGCAAAACCCGCGATCGCCATGTTGTCGGGCGACATGGGCAACCGGGTCGGCGAGACGCCCAGGATTGCGGCACGGCTCAACGCAGCCGGCTATACGGTCGTGACGGTCGATTCGCTGACGTTTTTCTCGCCGCGCCGGACGCCCGAGGAGACCGCCGAATTGATCAAAACGGCGATGGTCCGCGTCTTTTGGCCGAACTGAGGCAGTCCGGTTTCGGGCTCGGTCCGCGAAACGCGGACTAGCGAGCGAAGGCCTCCGCCAGGAAATCGCGGCCGAGACGAAGTCCGACGGGATCCACGGTGTGCGCCACCCCGTAGGAGACGTGCGTCGTGACGTCGACGCCGAGACGCTTGAGCTCGCTCTCCGACATATGCAGCGCGGCGATCGGGACGACCGGATCGGCCGTGCCGTGCACCAATAGCACGGGCGGCTTTGGAAGTTCTCCGTGACTTAGGCCAAGCGTCCCTGCCAACATGCCAGAATAGCCAACAACGGCAGCCACCGCGCGCGGTCGCCGCAGCGCGACATGCAGTGCCATCATCGTCCCCTGGCTGAAGCCGACAATGGCCAGGTCAGCCTCGCTCAAACCATATTGCGCGAGCTTGCGGTCAATGAAGGCGTCGATCGCCGGCGCAGCCGAGGCCGCGCCGGCAGCGAGCGCGGACGGCGCAAAGCCGGAAAGTCCCCACCATTGATAGCCCGCCCCCATCATGCCGCAGCGCTGCGGCGCGTGCGGTGCGAGAAACAAGGTGTCGGGCAGAGCGTCTTGCCACTGCGGCGCGAGCGAGATCATGTCCGACCCGCTCGACCCGAAGCCATGCAGCAGCAGGACGAGGCTCTTCGGAGCAGCCCCGGACCGGGGCTGCAAACTTGCTCCATTCACGATCTTCAAAACTCTGTCTCTTTCATGTCTGCCCGAGACTATTTGGGCATGAACAGCTAACCCGGCAACCGCACCGCACGTTGGTGAGCTTTTATGATATTCTCCCGGAATGAAGACTGGCTTGGAACGAGTCGCCCGTGCGCTTTGCGAGCTGGATGCCAATCCACCCAACGCGACGATGGACGGCAAGCCGCTTTGGCAGGATTATCTGCCCGAGGCTTGGGCCGCAATCATGGCGCTGCGCGAACCAGACCCCGCCATGATCGACGCAGGTGCCCATAAAGCGGCCGGGGGCCTAAGCGAAGACATGGGCGGGATTTATCGAGCCATGATCGATGCCGCATTGGAAGGACAACCCAACGCGCCACCGAGCGAAGCGTAGTGGCGCAGTCGCTTGTGGCCGTTTGCGGCCAGGCCGCTTTTGGTGAAGGACTGAAAGAAGCGGACGATCGCGGCCCCCGGGTTGGGCTGACCGGAAACGACGGAAGTAGATATGGCAAACTTTGGGCCGACGGCCTTTAATGCCACAGGCACGTGCTACCTCAGCGCGGCACCTGCCAACGAACGCGGTTGATGTAAAAACTTGCCACCGGATTACCGTCCGCATCACGAGCTGGATCGAACGCGCCGCGGACTAGCATGAGCGCGCATGTTTGCTTGTCGAGGCTGGGGAATCCCGAACTGTCAACTATTCGACAGCGAGTGACCGCACCCTTTGCATCGACATTCAACAGAAAGGTGCTCATTCCTTCGTTCCGGTTGACGAAGTCGACGCGCGGATAGTCGTCGTTGGTGGCCCATCTGCCGGCATTGCCCGACGGTTCGGCGCGCTTTGACAGCAAACGGATTTGTCGCGGGTCGAAACCCCAATTCCGCCACAGGTCATCCTCGCATTTTTCGAGGGCTTCCATCGCCGCATTAAGGTTCGTCAAATCCAGCGAAAGGTCGAGCCGTTTCGCTGTCGCCAGCTGGAAGCGATCAGTTTCGCGAATGTTATTGAACAGAAGCCCGTCGGGGTCACTCCATGCCAGCCTCGCTTCGCCTTCCATCACGACATAAGATTTGAGCTTGAATCGACGAACATCGTTCCGGCCAAGCGCTATTTCGACAGACTTCATCGACGAATGAAGTGGAAGCGCTGAGCCGTAAAGGGCCCATTGGTATCCGCCGAAAGTCCAATCTCTATCAATCGCCAAGCGGTAGGGCTGACCTGCCTCAACAAAATGACGGATAAGCCGGCATTTGGTGGTGCCGTAGTCAATTTCCCATCGCACTTGAGCAAGCCCCGGTTTCTTCGGCTCGCTCGCTGGATCTGCGGCTTGGAATGCTAGCGCTAGGATGATCAAGTTGCTGAGGGACGTCATGCACATTCTAATACCCATGCGGCTATTTCGACGCCAGTACGGAAAATGGAATCGCTGCCTCTCACCACGTCCTGGCCTTTCAAATCGGCGCCCGAGGCAGCGGATCAACTCTCAGCGCAATTGGCCGATTGCAGAACGGCAGCTTCCACCCGTCATTCCCAGATAGCAGACACACCGAGCTCGCTTGGAAGACGTAAAGCAGCTAGGAGCGAGTACGGAACAGCGTTGCACTGCCTGCTTTGGGCGATTTGCGGACTGATGCTTCTGGAAGCAAACTACCTAAAGCAAACAACTGCAAATCTGAAGTCTCGTGACAGCCGGTGACACGACAGTCCAGTGATCACGATGCAGCGCTTCCTCGGCGGCAAGACTGGCGCTGGCTGACGAGCCCACCCTGACGAGGTCGGGATCAGCACCTGCGGTGCGTCTCAGGTCGAGTAATGGAGCATCACTGACCGAACCGGCGGCGCGCGTTGTCTGTTCAGGATCATGCGCGCGCGCCGCCAGTCAGCGCAGCCTCGAAATTTTCGACCGATCCCACATTGTCGCGAGCAGGTCCGCCGGGCGCCACAGGGAAGACCGCGTCGATGCGACGCCGCAACAAATTGTCGCACTCGCGTTGTTCGGAAACACGAGCGCGCTTTCCAACGGCAAGTTCGGAGCAAATCGCGTCCTTGATCCGGTCCAGCCCATCGGCGCTCAAGATGCCGGCGTTCAAGAGCTCTTCGCAAAGCTGTATCAATCCCACTGCGGTCGCATGCGCTCGAAGACCGACCAAATCGAGGGTGTGGTGACGCTCGCGCGCCGCGGCATCACCCCGAGCATGTGCCGTCATCAGCTTCTCCTTTTCTCATCCTGTCCCGGCTTTATTTACCTCTTTGGGTAAACCGCCGAAACCAGCATGATGGCCCCTCGTCCCGCTCGCAAGCGTGAACGCCCCGACGTTGCGCGCCTCAGACTAACATCACATAGGCGATCGATAATGCGCCGTGCGCCAACGGGGACGGGCGGACAGAGCCGGAACCCCGATCAGGTGGCGTCGGTGATCAAGGCATGACCTGTCATCGGACCGATGCCCTCGACGCCGCCGTCGACCGCGAGCTGGACGCCGTTCACGAAGCGCGCCTCGTCGCTGGCAAGGAAGAGCACGGCCTGCGCCACGTCCCAGGCGTCGCCCTCAATACCGAGTGGACCAACCTTGCGGCGCGCCTCGCGCATTGCCGCCGGAATTTTCGCCATGGCGTGGGGCGTCATCACATGGCCGGGCGCCACGGTGTTGACCCGGATCCCATCGCGGCCGTGCAGCACGCCGATTTCGCGCGAAAGCTGCGCCATTGCTGCCTTGGAAGGGCCATAGGCCAACGCGCCCATCGCCCGCATCCCGGCAAGCGAGGAGATATTGATGATCGATCCCCCGCCCCCGCGCGCCATTTCGCGAACGGCAAATTTGCTCATTAGCATAACGCTCGTCAGGTTGGTCGACAGGATATTGTTCCAGAGCTCCAGCGAGATGGTCTCGAGGCTCGCAGGTGTCGATATCCCGACATTATTGACCAGTATGTCGACCTTGCCAAATCGCGAAACCGCCTCGCCTACCAGCGCTTCGCAGTCGCGCGGCTGGGTTACGTCGGCGGCGACCCCGAACGCGCGTCCCCCTTCCACCTGAATGCGTTTCGCCGTAGCCGCGGCGCGGCCGGCGTCGAGATCGGCGCAGGCGACTTGCGCGCCCTCGCGCGCCAGCAGCAACGCGATCGCCCGCCCGATACCGATTTCGTCGCGATCGGCACCGGCACCGGTGACGATCGCCACCTTGCCCGCTAGCCGATTGTTGGAATTCCGGGGTTCAGGCATCGATACTCTCCTTGTGACGATCGTCACCCTTATCGGTGGAGATCCTGCGCGACAGGTTGAAACATATCAATAAGCGGCTAGTTTCAGTCTCACACTGATGCCCGATTTCGCTCTTGTCGCGCTCCCCGGCGCCTACCGCAGCAGCATCGGAGCGCTGGCCGATAGCTTTGCCCTCGTGCGCGATCGGAGCGAACATCTGTTCGACGGGGTCGAGCCGCTCAATCTGGACACATCGCTTCAGTATCTTTCGATCGACGGTGCGGTATCGACCTGCTTCGACGGGACACCGCTCGTGGTCGACGGCAAGATCGATCGAACGATCGTCCACCCCTTTATCTGGCTGCCCGCGTTCCGAACAGGCGGCGAACCGGGCATGCGCGAACGCCTGACCAGCTGGCGGCCGCTGATCGACTGGCTGCGCATCCAGGAAGAGGGCGGCGCGATCATTGGCGCGAGCGGCGGCAGCGTTATGCTTCTGCTGGCGGCCGGTATTGGAACCGATCTCGCCGTCCCGGCGAGCCCGGCGCTCGCACCCGTGGTGCGGACGCTCTTCCCGCGTCAGGCGATCGATGAAGACGGCGCTGTCGCTGATCATGGACGCCTGCTTCTGTCGCGCGGCATCGGGAGCGATCTCGGGCTGGTCACACATGCCTTCGAGCGCGCGATGTCGCCTGAAATTTCGCGCTGGCTCTCCTCGGTCATGGGGCTTGAAACCGGCGCCGCCCATCATGTGACCGATGCCCTCGTCGCGCGGGCGCGCTTCTGGCTCGAGCAGAATTTCTCGCGCACGGTCGATCTCGCCGCGCTTGCCGCAGAACTTTCCACAAGCAGTGCCACGCTCAATCGGCGATTTCACAAGGCGCTCGGCTGTTCGGCGCGCGACTATGTCGGTCAGCTTCGTCTTCGCGCGGCGAAAAGAATGCTCGAACGCTCGTCGCGACCGATCGACCAGATCGCGCTGCTCGTTGGTTATTCCGACAGCCGGCTTTTTCGCGCGATGTTCCGCAAACATTGCGGGATGACCGCGACGCAGTGGCGTCTTGCTGCTCGCGACGAGACGACCGAGCAAGCCAGAACCTGACGGTCATGGCCGAAAGCTAATCGTTGCGGCCTGCGGCATGACGCGCGGCGATCCAAGCAAAGATGAAGGATGCACCGATGCTTGCCCCTGCGGCCGGATAGCAACGGCCCATCACCGACGCCGTCGAGTTTCCTGTCGCGTACAGGCCCGGAATGACCGATCCGTCCCCGCGCAGGACCTGCGCATGTTCGTCGGTCACCATGCCCCCCGAAGTCCCGACGTCACCCGGCACGAGTTCCATCGCGTAGAAGGGCGGCTTGTCGATCTTGCCGAGATTGGGATTGGGTTTGACCGTCGGATCGCCGAACCAGTTGTCGTAGCCGCGGCCGCCCCGGTTGAAGTCGAGGTCCTTACCGGTTTCGCAATAGCCGTTGAACTTCGCGATCTCGCTGCGCAGCCCGTCCTCGTCGATGCCGGTCTTGCCGGCGAGTTCCTCGATCGAATCGGCCATCTTCATCCAGCCGCTGTCGATCCACTCGGGCGGCGTCTTGCCGGGCGGATAATATCCCCAAGCGTAGCGTTTGCGGTGACGGCTATCGAGGATGACATAGGCTGGCACGTCATTCTGGTAGAGGCGCTGGCCATTCTCCATGTAGGAGCCGCTCTCGTTCAGGATCCGGCGCCCCTGCCGATTGACGATGATGCAATGCGGTTTCGAAATATCGGTGTTGTGCATGAGCGCGGGACCGGTGCCCTGGTCGGGCGGGATCGTCCCGGGCACCCACCAGGCCTGGTCCATCAGGTCGAGTGCGGCACCATGTTTTTCCGCGATCTGGATCATCTCGCCGGTATCGCCCGGATTGGCATTCGTCCATTCGGTCGAACTGGGCTGCGGGCCGTACTGGCGGCGCATCTCCGCATTGTGTGAAAACCCGCCGGCATTGATCAGGACCCCGTCGCGCGCGGCGATTCGAAGCTGGCGGGTGCCGCGCTGGACCACAACCCCGGTAACTCGGCCCTCCTCCTCGATCAGTTCGACGATCGGATGTTCGGTGCGCATGTCGATGCCGGCCTTGTGCGCGAGCATCAACATCCTCCCCTGGAGCGAGCCGCCAAAGCTCAGGAGTGGCTTCCCGCGGCGCTTGACGAGCCACATGCGCGCGAGAAGCTTCGTGCCCTCCCACATGCCGCGGGGCGTGCGCGTCGCCAGGCCGATTATCCCGGCCTTGTCGGTCGGCAGCGGCATCACCATCGGCCCGAGGCGCAGCTTGTCGAACAGCGGCCCGAGCTCGCGTGCGTCGAGCATGGGGGCGCCAAGCGAACGGCTTCGCGTACAACCGCCCGGCCGATCGTCATAATAATCGGCCCAGCCCTCGGTGCGGAGCCACTTCATACCGCGGTCCTCGAGCCATTTCACAAGCCGCGGCCCTTCGCGCAAATAAGCCTCCTTGCGCGCTGGTGTCGCCCCGGGGCCGCCGTCGTCGCCGACCGTCGCGTCCATGTAGGTGCGGGCCGCTTCATGACTGTCTTCGATTCCGTCGCGCGCGAGGAGATGGTTGTTCGGCACCCAGAGCACGCCGCCCGACATCGCGGTCGACCCGCCAAACTTGTCGGTCTTCTCGAGGATCAGCGCCTTCTTGCCGATCGAGTCGAGATAAAGCGCAGCCGCCATCGAGCCGCCGCCCGAGCCCACGATCACGAAATCGGCGATCTCGTCAAACGGAGCGGTCATTCAGTCGGCCTTTGCGATAAATGCGTGATAGACGCGGTGGAAATTGCTGATCTCGATTTCCTGCACCGGATTGGGGCGCGCCTGCTTGAAGGCCTGCGACTTCATGCCCTTTTGAACCTCTTCCATATTCTGGAAGTCCTGTTCGAGGATGAGGCCCCAGTCGACCGCGCGCCAGTCGTCCCCGCCGTCTTCGACCTCGACCTTCGGTTCGGTACCGGGCGCGAAGCGTTCGAGGACGTAAATGTCGAACCGGCATTTGCTGGGGTCGTCGCCATAGGGGCGTGCACGATAAGCCAGGATGTTGGTCGGCTGGTGCAGGAAGACCATATTGGGGAAGATATTCCAGTCCGTCCCCGCCGCCATCTGCTGCTCGGCCGAGATATCGGGATAGGGCCGGCCAGATTTTGCCGCTTCTTCGCGGTGAAACTGCGCGAAAGCTACGAACACCTCGAACGGCGTGGCGGTCTCGGGCAATTCCATCAACCGCTCGCCGGCTGCAAGCATTTCCTGCGTCGCCGTCGCTTTCAGCGTGTTCCAGATCTCGCGATTGAACTCGTAGAGACCCTTTCGGATGTCGCCGCTCTGGTCACTGATCCGCGGGCTCGGCAGCCCGAACAGCGCGGTCGGCGCATAACCGAACATGGCATGATTGCCGTAGGCCTGACTGTAAGTCAGATCGTCATGATAGGCGAGCAGCTGGCGATGGGTCGTCTGCACATGATAACCTTCCATGAAGGCTTCCTGCGCGGTCTTCCAGTTGCAAGGCAGCACGATCGTCTTGCGCCAGACGTAGCGCATCTCGTCGATTTCAAATGGGTCGAGGAGGCGTTTGGCTTCGCCGAGAAAGGTTTCGAGGCTCTCGCTCTCGGGGTCCATGTTGATGAATACCCAGCCGCCCCACTCGGCGACCTTGACCGAGGTCAGGCTGACGTCGGCGTCCTGCAGGCAATCGCCCCACTGGTGCCGGTCGACGATCTCGACGGGGGTGCCGTCGAGCGACCACTGCCAGCCATGATATTTGCAGTGGAATTTCCCCATCTTTCCGCAGCCCGCGGTGAGACGACGGCCGCGATGCGGACAGACGTTGAAATAGGCTGCGATCGCGCCGTCCTGTTTGCGGACGACCGAGATCGACTCGTCTGCGATTTCGTAGGTGTAGAAGTCACCGGGATTCGGAATCTCCTCGGCACGGCAAGCCATCTGCCAGATCCGCGGCCAGAGTCGCTCCTTTTCGATGCGTACGAACTCAGGAGATATATAAGCGTCGGCCGGGATCCGGTCGGGCGTGACATCCTGATGCGCGCCGAGCCTTGTCATTTCGTTCATCGCTTATCCTCTCGTCCGTCTTACGCCCGGACCTTTGCCGGGCCCTGGGGGAATCGCTTGTCGAAGACACCTTCGGCGATGCGGTTCAACAATATCTCGATCGCTCCCCCTGCAATCATCCAGCCTCGCGTGCGCCGAAGGCAATATTCGACCAGACTATCCTGGCTGTAACCCGCGCCGCCCATCACTTGCATCGCCTCGTTCGCGCAATCGAATCC
This sequence comes from Sphingopyxis sp. CCNWLW2, assembly GCF_037095755.1. Taxonomy (NCBI): domain Bacteria; kingdom Pseudomonadati; phylum Pseudomonadota; class Alphaproteobacteria; order Sphingomonadales; family Sphingopyxidaceae; genus Sphingopyxis; species Sphingopyxis sp. CCNWLW2. Next base: position 11,680 of record NZ_JBAWKJ010000002.1, on the reverse strand, counting down.
GGCGCGATTACAAGCGACCTTCGCAATTGCCGTCTCGTCGGGAGAAGGCAGACCCGCATCGGCGTTGGTAGCGGCCCGGTAAAGGAGCAACTGCGCCGCATCGAGCTTCAGTTTCATCTCGGCGAACTTCCACTGAAGGCCCTGGAAGTCACAAAGCGGTCGCCCGAACTGCTGGCGTGTCTTCGCATGTTCGACCGCGGCCGTGAAGGCATAGCGACCGAGGGCTAGGCTGCGCGCCGTATTCCCGATGCGCTCGACATTGAAACCACCCATCTGTTTCTTGAACCCGCCGGGCCCGAGAAGCACCTTATCCTTCGGGACATAGACGTTGTCGAAGAACAGCGGGTTCCACTCTTCGCCCGACATGAACCGTATCGGCTTGCCGAAGGTGAAGCCCTCCTGGCCCCGCTCAATGAGTACCGACCCGATATTCTCCGTCCCCGGACCATATCGGACATAAACCAGAAAAACGGTGGCGTGGGTGCCGTGCGTCGTGAAAATCTTCTGGCCCGTAATGCGGAACCCATCGCCGTCGGGCACGGCGGTCGTGGTCAGTTCGGTGACCGCCGACCCGGCATTGGGTTCGGTCATGGCGACCGAGATCAGTCCCTCGCCGCGAAGCAGCGGCGCGAGATATTCTTCTTTCTGCGCATCGCTCGCGAACTGCGCAAAGGTACGGATGGCACCGAAGTTGCCGGCCTGCACGACGTCGGCCGAGCGGGGACAGACCGATGCGATCGTCTCGATCGCTATGACCGCGTCCATCAGCGAACCGCCAAGCCCGCCCTTATCTTCGGGTATCGTGATGCCGATAAGCCCTTGCTCTGCCATCTGGCGCGCAACCTCCCAAGGATAGTCGTCGGAATGGGCACGCTCGAGCGCGCCGACAGCCAAGTGGCGCTGGGCAAAAGCGGAGACCGCGTCGCGGAACATGGTCTGTTCTTCGGTGAGCTCGAAGTTCATCTGTCACTTTCTCATTTGGTGCACGGTCGCCGCAGCGCCGAGCCGTCGATCGTCAAGCGATGATGGACTAATCCCGCGAGCGACGGATGCGAAGGCGCGAGCGCAATCCTTCACATCCGCGATGCCTCGACATGCCGCTGGCCGTTTTCTTGACAAGGTGGACGGTTCGGTCGCTTCTGGCACCTTCACATTCCTGCCGCCTCCCGCGCGGTTTCCTGAAGGATCGATCGACCTGTCATGACTGAGGCCAAAGACATCATTTCGACCCGTGTCGAAGGCGACATCGGGTTCATCGTCAGCGACAATCCGCCCGTCAATGCGATCAGCATCGGCGTTCGGACAGGCCTTGCGGACGCGCTCGCCGCCCTCGATGCCGACGCAGCGGTCAAGGCGATCGTACTGAGCTGCAGCGGAAAGACTTTTTTTGCAGGTGCAGACATCACCGAGTTCGGAAAGCCGCGGCTCTCCCCGACGCTGCAGGATGTGATCGTGCTGCTGGAGACATCGGCCAAGCCCGTCATCGCGGCCATCCACGGCACGGCGCTGGGGGGCGGTTTCGAGCTCGCGCTCGGATGTGCATTCCGGGTGGCGGTTCCCTCGGCCAAGGTCGGCCTGCCGGAAATAAACCTTGGACTTTTCGCGGGCGGCGGCGGCACCCAGCGTGTTCCGCGACTCATCGGGCCCGAGAAGGCACTGGAATTCGTGCTGTCCGGCAAACCGGTCGCGGCACCCCAAGCGCTGGAAATGGGACTGATCGACGCCGTCGGCAATGGCGAGGCGCAGGATGCGGGCCGCGTCTATGCGCGGCGCGTGATCGATGAGGGGCTCCCGGTCGTCGCTGTGCGGGACCGCGAAGACAAGATCGCAGCGACCCGCGCCGATCCCTCGGCTTTCGACGCTCTCGCCGCGAAGCTGACGGCGCGCGCCAAGGGTCAACTCGCGCCGGCGGCGAATGTCGATGCAGTGCGCCGGTCGTTCACGCTTCCCCTCGATGAGGCGCTGGCGGTCGACGCCACGGCCAATCGCGAATTGATGGTGGGAAGCCAGTCGCGTGCGCTCCGCCATCTGTTCTTCGCCGAGCGCGAGGCTGCCAAGATTCCGGGCCTCGCAGCCGACGCAAAACCGCGACCGATCAACAAGGCGGCGATCATCGGCGCCGGGACGATGGGCGGCGGCATCGCAATGTGCTTCGCCGCGGCAGGTATTCCCGTCACTATCATCGACACCACGCAGGAAGCGCTCGACAAGGGAATGGAGCGCGTTCGCGGGAATTATGCGACGTCGCTCAAGCGCGGATCGATCTCGCAGGGGCAGATGGATACCCGCCTTGGCCTCATTACGCCCGCAACCGACCGCGAGGCTGCTGCCGATAGCGACATCATCATCGAGGCCGTGTTCGAGGACATGGCGGTCAAGAAGGAAATCTTCGCCGACCTCGAAAAGCGCGTGAAGCCCGGTACTGTTCTGGCGACAAACACGTCGGCGCTCGACGTCGACGACATTGCCGCCGTGCTCGCCAGGCCCGAGGATTTCGTCGGGATGCATTTCTTCTCGCCAGCCAACGTTATGAAACTTCTTGAAGTGGTGAAAGCCGAGAAGACAGGTCCCGAGGCGATCCTCACAGCGATGTCCGTCGGCAAGGCGATCGGAAAGGTCTCGGTGCTCTCTGGGAATTGCGACGGCTTCATCGGCAATCGGATGGTCGCCAAGCGCTCCGCGCAGGCTGAACGCCTGCTGCAGCAGGGCGCCTTCCCCCCGCAGGTCGATGCCGCGCTGACCAACCTGGGTTTCCCGATGGGTCCGCTCACGACCAACGACATGTCGGGCCTCGACATCGGCTATTCGATCCGGAAGCGGCGCGGAACACCCTTTCCGATCGCCGATGCGATCGTCGAAAGCGGCCGCCTCGGACAAAAGACGGGTGGCGGATATTACCGCTACGAACCCGGCGACCGGACGCCGCACAATAACCCCGACACCGACGCGCTGATCGTCGCGACATCGGAAAAACTCGGTATCGTGCGCCGCGATATCGCCGAAGACGAGATGGTCGAGCGACTTATCTTCCCCCTGATCAACGAAGGTGCGCGCATCCTCGAAGAGGGGATCGCGCTTCGCGCTTCGGACGTCGATCTCGTTTGGATCAATGGCTATGGATGGCCGCGTCATCTCGGCGGTCCGATGTTCTATGCCGACGAAATCGGACTGCCGCATATCGTCGCGCGCCTGCGCGAATTCGCTGCCGATACGCCTGGCGATCCGTCGCTCGCGCCCGCGGCGCTTCTCGTCGAACTTGCCGAAAAAGGCAGCAGCTTTGCCGAATGGCAGCGGACGCGTTCCGCTGCCTGACACCCCTTCTTAACAAAGAATTCTGGAGAGAATGATGAGCGAAACCAACGAATTTCAGCGCGATATCGACTATAGCGAGTTCGATTTCTTCAAAGTCGAAATCGGCGAGGACGGGGTCGCGATCGTGACGATGAACGATCCCGACAAGCTCAACGCTGTGGGGCCGCACAATCACTGGCAACTCGAGGATATCTGGCTGAAGCTGGGCCGCGACGAGCGGATCAAGGTGATCGTGCTGACCGGCGCGGGCAAGGCTTTCTCGGCCGGCGGCGACATCAAGAAAATGGCCGAACGTGCACAGACCGAATATGGACTGAAATATGCGCTGCGTGTCCCCATCAACACCCTTCGCATGTGGGACCAGCTGCTGATGACGCCGCAGCCGATCATCGCCGCGGTCAATGGCGATGCCATCGGGCTCGGCACCTCGCTGTTCGCCTTCTGCGACATGAGCATCGCCGCCGACGATGCCAAGCTCGGCGATACGCATGTTCGCGTCGGTCTCGTCACCGGCGATGGCGGCTCGGTCATGTGGCCTCTGCTCGTGGGGCCTCAGCGCGCCAAGGAATATCTGATGCGCGGCAAGCTCCTCAGCGGCAAAAAGGCCGAGGAGATCGGCCTCGTCAATTACGCCTTCCCCAAGGAGGAAGTGCTCGACGAAGCGGTAAAGATCGCACGCGAGATCGCGGGCCAGCCCATCTGGGCCGTCCGCTGGTCAAAGGCGTCGGTCAACAAGCAGCTCAAGGCACAGCTCAATCTGATCGGCGAATTGTCGATCGCCTATGAATCGCTGACGATGCTCACCAAGGATTATGAGTCGGCGACAAACGCATTCGCCAACAAGGAAAAGCCGGTCTTCCAGGGATATTGATCGGGATGGCGCGCTATCGCGATAAAATTGCAACCGTCGCCGCCGTCGGCGGCGGCGTCATCGGCGGTGGCTGGGTCGCTGCCTTCCTCGGCAACGGCCGCTCGGTCCGCCTGTTCGATCCAGCGGAGGGCGCCGCCGAGCGCGCCCGCGCGCACACCGCCGCGGCGTGGCCACAGATGGTTGAACTCGGGCTCGCCGCTCGGAGCGACGCGTGGGAGCATAGATTATCCTTCCACGCCACGCTCGAAGAGGCGGTCGCTGAGGCCGACTTTGTCCAGGAAAGCGCGCCCGAACGGCCCGAGCAAAAGCGCGCGCTATTCGCTGAGCTAGATGGGCTGGTACCCCGCGACGTGGTCATTGCGAGCAGCACCTCGAGTTTACCAATCAGCGAATTGCAGGCTGGCCTTGAGGGCGCGGCGCGTTTCGTGCTCGGCCACCCTTTCAATCCGGTTCACCTCATCCCGCTTGTGGAGATGGGCGGCGGCGGTGACAGCGACGTCGAAGCGATCGATCTCGCGGAACATCTATATACCAGCATGGGCAAGCGTCCGATTCGGCTCAAGCGCGAGATATTCGGTCATGTCGCCAACCGGCTAACAAGCGCCATGTTTCGTGAAGCGGTGCGGCTGGTGGCGGAAGGCTATGCGTCGGTCGAGGATATCGACAGGGCGATCGCCCACGGCCCGGCGCTCAAATGGGCGGTCCAGGGACAGTTTACGACTTTCCATACGTCCGGCGGCGACGGCGGGCTTGGCGCCTTCCTGCCAAAATTCAGCCCTGGCATCATGCAGCGCTGGTCGACGATGACCGATCCGCCGCTCGGAGATCCGGATCTTCAGGCCGAACTCATTTCCCAGATGGACGCCGCCGCTGACGGCAAGAGCGTTGCCGAGATCGCAGAACATCAGGACGCCGCTGTGATGGGCATATTGAAACTGCTCCGCGACATCGACACCGATCGGCGCAGATGATCGAAATGATCCGAAGCTTGCACAAACACATCCCTCCTTTTGTGCTGCTTCTGCGTTCTAGTCGGGGCACGACAGCTGCCATTTTAAGGTCAGCGAGTGGGAAGAGGAACTGGCTTTGAAAATCGAACCGATCAACATGCCCGATGCGCAGGATCTCAGCGTGACCGACGTCCGTCCCACGCGCGAGCTGAAGAGCTGCAACCATCTGCTCGACGATCATGCCGCCCTCGAGGAATTCTACCAAGCCAATGGATATCTGCTCCTCCGCGGCGTTTTCGACCCGGAAACGATCGCACGAGCGCGTGAGGCGATGCTTGAAGTCGCGATCGAACTCGGCGTCGCCGAGCCTGGCGACCCGCTCGGCAAGGCCACCGGACGGCAGCTGCCGCATTCGATCGAAGAATATAGTGGTTTCGCCGGCATCGCGCGCAGCGTGATCGAGCATCCCGCGAATATCGCGGTGATGGAAAAGATTCTCGGCGAGCCCGCCTGCGCCGTGCCGATCGTCCAGTATCGCGCTTACCCGCCGAACGGCCCTGTCACGACGGTGCATCAGGATGGCTTCTACAGCCCGGGCATCCAGGACTATAAACCGGTGTGGGTGGTCCTGACGCCATGTCCTCGCGAGATGGGGGGCCTCGCGCTTGCTGTCGGTCAGAACAAGCGCGGATTTTTCCATAATGTAGGCAAGGGCTCGCCCTTCCCCTTCCCGCGCGACGCGGTCCCCGACGACGCCTGGGCGACGACGGATTATATGCCGGGTGACGTTCTGATCGTGCACCCCAGTACGCCGCATTGCGGTATGCCCAACAACAGCGATCGCATCCGCTTGTCCTTCGACTCGCGCGTCCAGTCGGCAGCAAACCCGAGCGCGATTGCGGCGACCGTCACCGCGGTCGCGCCCGATTCGATCACGGTCGATGCCGGGACGCTTGGGGAGCGCCGTTTCCGCGTCGATGCGGACAGTTTCATCCGCGTACTGAACCCGGGGATCCGCGAGAAATTCGAGAATTTCGCGGACTATACCAAGCCCGGCATGCGACTCGTCGTGGTCCGCGATGGCGACCGGGCAGTCATGCTTCGCAAGGCCGCCGATGGCTAAAGCCGCGCGATTGTCGCGGGCGACCGCTGTCCGAGTTAGGCCGGCGGCGGGCCGTAGCCTCCCTGCCAAGGGCTTGAGCGGTCAGGCCGCGGCGGGGTAGACACCGCGCAGCGCGACGAGCCGCGAGATATGAAAATCCCGATCGCCGAGGAGCGCATCGATCGCGGTCAGGCGCTTGAACGCATGGCCGACCTTATATTCGGACGTGATCCCGATCGCGCCATGCATCTGGACCGCCTCCTGGCCGATGATCCGGCCCGACTTGCCGATGAGAGCTTTGGCAGCGGAGACGTTCCGCGCGCGTTGACCGGGATCGATGTCCAGCGAGACTGCAGCAAGGATCGCCATGCTCCGTGAAAGCTCGAGCTGCATCAGCATCTCGACCGCCCGGTGCTGTAGCGCCTGGAAACTGCCGATCGCGGTTCCGAACTGCTGGCGGGTCTTGAGATAGTCGAGCGTGACATCGAAGGTCTCGGCCATCGCCCCGACGGCCTCGGCGACGAGCGCGGCATTGGCTTCCTCGAAGACCCGCTCGAGGATCGCGGCGCCCTCGCCGTCGCTTCCGATGAGTGCGCTCGCTGGCAGTCCCACGTCGGCCAAGGCGAGAGACGCGATCGGAATCCCGTCATAACCGCGCGCGGCGCTAATCGTGACGCCCGGGGCGTCACGCTCGACGAGAAAGAGCGAGACGCCGGCATCGCTTAGCGCGCTCACAACGAGGTGGTCCGCACTCTGACCGTGAATGACGGCGATCTTGTGCCCATCGAGCGTCCAGCCGTCGCCGGTGTGTCTAGCGACCACACGCGCATCGAGACTGTGGCGCGGGAGCCCGGGCTCGCTGTGCGCGAGCGCGAGGATCGTATCGCCCGCGATGACGCCCGGCAGGATGGCCGCGCGCTGCGCCGCGGAGGCGGCGCGGCGCAGGACGCCCCCCGCCAGCACGACGGTCGCAAAAAACGGCTCGACCATGAGGCCGCGACCGACCGCCTCCATGACGAGCATCATCTCGACGCCGCCACCTCCGATTCCGCCATCCTCTTCAGCAAACGGCAGACCGAGAAGACCCATTTCAGCGAAACTCGCATAGGCTTCGCGGCTCCATCCCGTGTCGCTTCGCAGGGCATGTTCGCGCTGCTGGAAATCGTAGGATTCCGCGACGAGCCGGGTCACGGTCTCGCTCAGCATCGTCTGCTCGTCGGTCAGCTCAAAATCCATGATCGTTCAAAGTCCCAGCAGCGTCTTGGCGATGATATTCTTCTGGATCTCGTTCGAGCCCCCGAAGATCGAAACCTTGCGCATTGTGAAATAGAAGGGCGCGGCGGCGCCGACCCAGCCCTCGTCCGGGTCGTTTGTGCGGCCGCCCGCCTGCGGCATTGCGAGCCCGGCAGGTCCCGCGAGTTCGGTGACGAGTTCGGTCATCCGTTGCTGCATCTCCGTACCCTTGACCTTGAGGATCGAAGCGGCCGCGTTGGCACCGCCGCCATGCGCGTCGGCGGCGACGACGCGAAGCTGGGTGAGTTCGAGCGCGCGCAGATCGACTTCGACCTCGGCAAGCTTGCGCGCGAGCACATGCCGCTCTTCCTCGGCGAGCTCGCCTGATGCGGTCAGCTGCGCCTCGAGCGCGCGCAACTGCGACAAGCGCTCCTTGGACAGCCCGATGCGGGCAATTCCGCTGCGTTCGTTACCGAGAAGATTTTTCGCGACATCCCAGCCGCGACCCTCTTCGCCAACGAGATTTTCAACCGGAACGCGGACATCGTCGAAGAAAACCTCGTTGGCGTCGTGCTCGCCGTCGATCGTCTCGATAGGGCGGACGGTGATGCCCGGCGTACGCATGTCAAGGAGCAGGAAACTGATGCCCTGCTGCTGCTTGCCGCTGTTGTCCGTCCGGAACAGCCCGAACATCCAGTCGGCATGCTGGGCCTGGGTCGTCCAGATCTTTTGCCCGTTGAGGACATAATGGTCGCCGTCGCGAACCGCGCTTGTCTTCAGGCTCGCGAGATCGGACCCCGCACCCGGTTCGGAGAATCCCTGGCACCACCAGATATCGATGTTCGCTGTCGCAGCGAGGAAGCGCTCCTTTTGCGCGGGGGTGCCGAAGCGGCAGAGGACCGGTCCGATCATGTTCACGTTGAAGGGCGATCCCTCCGGAGCATGCGCCAGCGCCATCTCTTCCTGGAAAATATAGCGCTCGGTCGGCGTCCACTGCTGGCCGCCATATTCGGCAGGCCAGTGGGTCACTGCCCAGCCGCGCGCGTTCAATATGCGCTGCCAGCGAACGATGTCGTCTTTTCCAAGATGAGCGCGATCGACCATTTTCTGACGCAGGTCGTCGGGAAGCGCATCGCGCAGGAACGACCGGACCTCGTCGCGAAACGCGATCTCGGCGGGCGTGAAATCCAGTTGCATATGTTGCTCTCCAGTCAGCGCGAGAGGATTTGAGAGGGAAATCCGGCGCCGCTGTCAACAAAAGCACGGGCAGCCTTCACATGCCCGATATCATTGCGCCAGATCGAGAAGGATGCGGCCCGCTCCGCCGTCACGCGCCAGCGTGATCGCGCGGCCCGCTTGCGACAATGGTACGCGTGTTTCCCGCGTCAAATCAGGCCCGTTGCCGAGTTCGGCGGCGAAGATCGTTTCGAACATCCGATCCATCGCCCCGGGATCGAGTTCGCTCTCCGCGGGCCGCAGGCTGAAACCCGTCACGCTGAGCGATCCGCCGGTGAGCAGCTGCGAGCTGATGCTGACGGGTTCGCCCGACAAATGCCCGAATATCAATACTCGCCCTTTTGGAGCAACGGCGCGCGCAAGGCGGTCGGTTGCCGATCCGGCAACGCAGTCGAGCGCAGCGCTGACGCGCCGGCCATCGGTGGCACGCAGAATGTCGCCGGCCAGCTCCGGCCCATCGATAATCGCGCCGGGAACATCCGGATCGGGCCGGCGAACGATGTCGATGACCGCGATGCCCCGCTGGGCGGCAAAATATCGGACCCAGCGCGCAACCGACGAGCCGGCGGCATTTTGCGCGACAATATCGCCGCTCCTGCACCCCGATGCGTCGAGCAGCAGGGATGCGGTCGCGGGATTGATGCGGAGACGCGCGGCGCGGACTGGATCGATGCCAGCGGGGACGGGCATGATCGCCTGCCGGTCCATGACCCGCACCCGGCACCAGTTGCCCCGTAGAAGCGGGAGCGCAAGCTGGCCGGTTCGCGTGTCGGACACGCCGGCGCCGACCGCCTCGACAATGCCCACGCCTTCAGCGCCGAACGGGAGCGCAGCGTCGAGCGCGAAGGCGTAGTTGCCTTTGATGGAAAGAAGATCGGCCGGATTGACCGGCGCGTGCGCCATTCGCAGACGAACCTGTCCCGGCCCCGGATCGCCCGGGTCCGGGAGCTCGACCACCCTCACCTCGCCCTCGCGGGCCAGAAGCGCCAGATTAGCCGACAAGCGCGAAAAGCTCGCGCCTGTCAGGCAAAGTGGCGGCGATGATTGGTGATCTTGATCGTCTCGGGCAGCCGCACGACATTGTCGGCGGTCGGGCCGCAGCGCGGTTCTTCGGGTGTCTGGGCCGCGATGCGGTCGCGATTCTGCAGGAGAATGTCGAGAATCTCCTCGGTGCGGTCCTTAACCTTCTCAGTCGGCGCCTCGATGCTGACGACCAGCCGGTCGAGATTGCGGCGGCGCGGAAGCAGGACAGCAATACAGGTCATTCCGCCTTCGATCTCTTCGATCACCCATCCGCGTTCACGCAGGGCCACGAACTCGCCCATGACCTCGTTGAGGTTGACCCGGCGATCCAGATCCTCCTCCTCGGCATTGAGACGGTGGACCGCCGAGCGCACATGTTCGTTGCGGTAGCTCGAAAGGAGCAGCCTGCCCTGCGGACTGTGCAGAACAGGTAGCGTTTCGCCGCCATGAATATCTGCGGCGCCTTCGCTGTTGCCGTGGATGACGTGCAAATGCTGGACGACATAGTTGGCGCTGGTCGACAGGATAACGGTCTCGTCGGTCGCCTTGGCCACCTCGTCGATCGCGGACAGCACCGGACCGCCCCGAAAGAGCGATGGCTTCACCCACGCACCGAGCAACGCGACACGGGCGGTCGGGCTATAGGCCCGGCGAAAGCGGTTATAGTGGAGATAGCCAAGCCGCGTGAGACAGCGCAGGAGTTCCGACGTGCTCGACTGCGGATAGTTGAGCGCGCGCGACATTTCCATCACGCTGGCGCTCCGCCTGTCCTGGTCGAAATATTCGAGAATCTCGAGCACGCGATGTGCCGACTTGATCGTACGGGACGCACTGGTGGCCATTTTCACCTCTCCCAATAATCCATGGACTCGTGACCGGTCCGATGACGTCACCATACCGAGTCCCTTCGACATTGCAAACGGTTTTTCGAATTGCGTTCGAAATTTCGAACGGCTAAGAGTTGGCGGGAAATAACGGGGAATGTGGATGACGACAGATTCAGGCAGTCTGGAGCGGCGATCGAGCGGTCCGCGTGCAATGTCGCGGGTACTGGACTTGCTGATGCTCCTGTCCGGAAAGCCCGATGGTCTCGGGCTTGGCGAACTCAGCGCCGCCCTGTCGGTTCCCAAGAGCACTTTTCTCGACACGCTACGCGGCCTCTGCGAGCTTCAGTATCTGACGCTCGAAGGGACGAAATACCGACTGGGACCGAGCGCCTATCACTTCGCGAGCCGGATCATGCGCAACTGGTCGGCGCCCGAGATGATCAGGTCACAGGTCAAGGCGCTCGCATTCGAGACAGGCGAGTCGGTCGGCTATGCGATCGCGGATTGGGAGATCGGCCAAGCCATTTACACCGAGGCGGTCAACAGTTCGCAGCCCGTTCGCTATTCGATGCAGGCCGGACTCCGCGCGCCGCTTTACGCCAGCGCGGCCGGGCGGGTGCTGCTGGCGTTCGGGTCGGAGCCCGACGTCGATTCCTATCTCGGGCGCGTTCACCTGCGGCAGCTTACCGGTCAGACCAAGACAGATCCCGCAGCAATCCGAGCGAATCTCGAAAAAATCCGGGCGGAAGGGTATTGCGCGAGCTTCGGCGAGATGCTGCGCGATACCGCTGCAATCGCGGTACCGATCCATCAGCCCGACGGCCGATGCATGGGTGCAATGATATTGGCCGCGCCGCTCGACCGGATGAAGCGCAACCTTGACCGCTATCTGGAGACCGCGCTGCGTGCCGGACAGCAGGCGTCAGCGGGACGGGTTCACGACTAGACCGGCCTCGATCGCGCCGCCCTCTCGCCAAATCTTCCCAAAAAAAATGGCCGGCGAACACGTCGCCGGCCAGTCGTTGAGAGGGGAAAACCCCTGGGAGATCAATATTTGAGATTCATGAAGTTCATTCCGTTTTCGAACATGATTTTACGGGTGTTTTCTTCGGAGAGGTCCTTGCAG